>NZ_AP022583.1:1200000-2400000 GCF_010731635.1 Mycobacterium noviomagense | reverse complement strand
CGACAGTGACCGGAGCACCCGGCTCGACGGCAAATCCTTAGTTACCGAAAGGCGAATCATGGTTGAAAGGAAGTCGCGGCGCAGTACATCGCAAAGTGAGGCGGTCGAACAGATACGCCGCGGTGAGTCGTTCATGGTGAATGTTCCCGTGGTGGGCCAAGTAGAAGTTCCGCGGCCCGAGCAGCTGGCCTACTACGGCGGCTTGGCGGCGCTGGCCATGTTCGAGCTCATCGACTGGCCGGTCGCCCTGGTCATCGCCGCCGGACACATCATGGCCAGTAACCACCACAACAAGCTCCTCGAGCAGCTCGGCGAAGCGATGGAAGAGGTCTGACGCTACCGCTGCGCCGCGTGGTCGAACCGCAAGGTGATCCGAGTGCCGTGCGCGCTGCGGACGGTGTCGACGTGGTCGGCGAGTCCGTTGATCAGGGTGAGACCTCGACCGCCCTGCTGATTGCGCAGGCTGGCCGCGGAATCACCCGACCACTGACCGGAGTCGCTGACGGTCGCGGCCACGGTGTCACCGCGCAGGAACGCCTCGATGGACACCGTTCGGCGGGCATCGCAGTGGCTGCCGTGCTCGATCGCGTTGGTGACCGCTTCAGCGGTCGCCAACACGATGTCGTGCTTGCGGCTCGGGTCGACACCGATGCCGGTCAGCCAGCCGCCCAGCTGCAGGCGTGCCTCGCGGATGCGTGACGGCTCAGCGGGCAGCACGGTGGCCATGCTCCGCGCGGTGCTGTGGCGCGGCCGCAGCGCCAGCAGCACGACGTCGTCGGTGTAGCCGCCGGGCGGGCACATCCGCTCAAGCAGCTGCGCACAGATATCGCCCACCGGCCGGTCCGCGCAGTGCGCAACCGCCTGCCGCAGCCGAGCGAATCCGTGGTCGAGCGTGTCACCGGGACGTTCGATCAGCCCGTCGGTGTAGAGCAGGATCAGGCTGCCGGGCGCCAGCTCGGTCTGCGCCGGACTGTAGGCGGCCGGGATCGCGCCTGCGGCCACCGGCGGACGTCGACCGGCCTGCAAGAAAACCGGCGGACCGTCCGGCGGTACCAGCAGCGGATAGGGATGGCCAGCGCTGGTGTAGCTGAGTGTGGCGGTCCCGATATCGCTGTCTGCGTCGACGACGGCGTAGGTGACCGTCGCGCACCGCCCACCCTCAACCGTCGCCGCATAGCGGTCCAAGACGCCCAGCACCGCTGCAGGATCGGAATGGGTGAGGGCCGTTGCCGCCACTGCGGCGCGCAGCCTGCTCATCACAATCGCGGCGGATAACCCGTGTCCGACCACGTCTCCGACAGATATGCCGACCCTGCCGGGGCGGTCGAGCGGGGTGACCAGGTACCAGTCGCCGCCGACCCGCATCGCCTCCGCCGCCGGCTGGTACACGGCCGCAACCACTGCAGCCGTCTGCCCACGGTCGAGGTCGAGAAGTTGTTCTTGAAATTCGACGGCGATATGGCGCTCCCGCTCCAGGGCGCAAATCCGGTCGAGCGCCGACTGGGTGTGCTGGGCCATCCGAGCGAACAACTCGAGCTCGACCGGGTCGAACTGCCGCGGGGTTGCCCACAGCAACCCCAGCGAGCCGATGACGCGACCACCGTGATCGCGCAACGGCTGGCTGACGCAGGCGCGGACACCGCTTTCGGTTTGCTGCACGACGTGCTGATATCGCGCGGGCAGAGCGAAGGTGTCGGGGATGATCATCGGCTCGCCGGTCTTGATGACGTCGACCGGCACCAGCGGCGCGTCCAACGACGCCACGTGGTAGCGGTCGCGGTACTCCGCGGGAACCGCACCGGCGAATTCGAATCGCACAATCTTCGCTTGCCGGTCGAGTACACCGAGCGAGATCACCGCGGGAGCCTCGGATCCACCGAGCGATAAACCAGACAGCGCTTCGAGGATTTCGGCTACCGAGTCGGCGGACTCCAGCGCCGTGTCGAGTTCGGCCAATGCGGCGGCCCGTCGCACCTCGGCTTCCCGCTGTCGCTGACTCGCGCGCTCACGGGCGGCCGCCGACAACCGCGCCGCGAGCCGATCGATGAGCTCCTGGGAGCGGAAGGGTTTGGGCAGGTAGTCATCTGCGCCGCCGGCGTAGCCTTCGCTGACCGCTTCGGCGCCGGCCCGGGCCGACAACATCAACACCGGAGTCGCCGCCAGCTCCGGATCGGCGCGAATCGCGGCAACGAAGCTGAACCCGTCCATCTCCGGCATCATCACGTCAGTCACCACCGCATCCGGGCGGAGCTCGCGGGTGGCGTTCAACGCCGATTTGCCGTCGGCGACGAAAACCGTGTCCCAGTGCGGGGATAGCACGCGCTGCAGATGAGCGCGCATGTCGGCGTTGTCGTCGGCGACCAGGACCAGCTCGCGGCGTCGCTCCGAGGATCCGTCGGGCAGCCGGGCTCCCGCCAGCCACTGGCTTGCCTCCACGACGTAGGGGTTGTCCTCGAGCCCGGCAGGCACATGCTCCACGGGTCTGCTGTCGAGCGACAGGGGCAGCCAAATGGTGACGGTGGTGCCGCCGTCCGGTTCGCTGTCGATCTCCACGGTTCCGTGCAGCAGCTCGACGAGCCCGCGCACCAGCGACAAGCCGATCCCGGTGCCCTCCACGCTGCGTCCGCGGCCGGTGTCGGCGCGAAAGAAGCGCTCCCCCAGCCTTTTCAGGTCGTCCTCGGCGATACCGACACCGGTGTCGCGGATGCTGATGCGGCACCCTTCCGAGTCGCTGCGCGCCTCGACCGAAATCGTGCCCTGCATCGTGTATTTCACCGCATTGGACAGCAAGTTGAGGATGATCGTCTCCCACATGTCCGGGTCGATGTCGGCCAGCACCGGCGGGCAGTCGATCACGAGGTCAAGTCCGGCGCGCTGGCAGAGTTCGGTGAACGACGAGGCGATGTTCGCGGTCAGTGCGCCGACGTCGGTGCACACCAGCCTTGCGGCGGCCCGGCCGGCTTCGATCCGGGAGAAATCGAGCAGGGAGTCCACCAAGCGCCGCAGTCGCTGGGCATTACGCCGGGCCGTGCTGAGCCGCTCGGCGAGCACGCTTTCCGGCTCGGCTTCGGCCAACGCATCCTCGAGCGG
This sequence comes from Mycobacterium noviomagense, assembly GCF_010731635.1. Taxonomy (NCBI): domain Bacteria; kingdom Bacillati; phylum Actinomycetota; class Actinomycetes; order Mycobacteriales; family Mycobacteriaceae; genus Mycobacterium; species Mycobacterium noviomagense. Next base: position 2,396,910 of record NZ_AP022583.1, on the reverse strand, counting down.
CCCAAGCAGCAGGGTCAGCGGCGTGCGGAACTCGTGGCTGACATTCGTCAAAAAGGCTGTCTTGGCGCGGTCGAGTTCGGCTAGCGCTTCGGCTCGCTGTCGTTGCTGCTCGTACGAAACCGCCGAGGCCAAAGCAGAGGAGAGCTGGTCGGCGAGTAGTTCGCAGAAACCGCGGTATTGGGTGTCGAACCGCAGACGCGGATTCAGTCCGATCAGCAACGCCCCGGCCGTCGCCTCCTCACCCACCGGCAACACAAGCGCCTGCTCAGGGCAGTCGTCGCCCAATGCGCCAATGCCGGGAATCACCGCTGCGACGTCGTCGATGACGTGCGCTTCACCGCGCGATCGCCCCGTCGGATGGAACTCGGTCACCGCCGCCAGAGAGCTCGGCAACAACGACCGCACCGAAGATGTCGTACCCCGTAGCGTGATGTCCCCGCTCTGCGGGTCGCTGACGTAGACGGCGACAAACGCCAGATCGGCGGGTTGCTCGGCGCACACCGCAACCGCGGCGGCCACCGCGTCGTCGATCGTTCGGGTCTCCATCACCGCAGACCCGACCGCGTTGAGCACCTGCATGCGGCGTTGGCTCAAGACCCGCTCGGTCGTCTCGCTGACCGCCGCAAATACGCCGTGTACCTTGTCATCTCCCAGCAGCGGGCCGTAGCTGAAGGTGAAGCGCCGTTCTTGCCGGCGGCCACCGGTGACGATAGGCAGCATCAAGTCGTCGGACCAGGTGGCCTTCCCGGTGGCGATGACACTGTCGAGCATGGGCCCGATCTGGTCCCAGATGTCCCACCACACTTCGCGGCCGCGCCGCCCGAGCGACGCCGGGTGACGGTCACCGAAAATCGGAACGTAGGCGTCGTTGTAGACCAAGAACAGATCCTGCGGCCCCAGCCAGAGCACGATCGGAAACCGCGAAGTCAGCGTCGTCGCAACCATGGTGCGCATCTCGACGGGCCAGTGCTCAGGGGAGCCCAATGGGTGTGCAGCCCAATCGAATTCGGCGAACCGACGTCCCATCTCGCCACCCAGCGCGACCGCCGCGGCAAGGTCGGCCGGCAAGGCGCCGGGCCGGCTCATGCTTGGTTGTCGGGTTCGGGTGAGCGCAGCGCGTCGTCGAGCGTGGGATAGACGTCGAGCACCCCGTCCAGGTTTGTCACCTCGATAGGGCGCACCACCTCGGCGTGGTTGGCCACGAGACGAACCGATGTCCCTGCGGCGGCGCCTTGGTCGTGACAGTTGAGCACCGCGTTCAGGCCGGCACTTCCGAAGAAGGTCACCGCCTGCAGGTCGACGACGAGCAGCCGAGCCGGGTGCGTGGAGGCTAGGTTCAGCGCGGTTGTCAGCTCGGTGACGAGGTCGCCGACGGTGCCAGAGTCGATGTCGCCCTTGACCCGTACCACGATCCCGTCGTCGTCATGCTCACGGTGGACCGTCAACGCTTCCATTGCTTTCGCCTCGGCTCCTTCCAGCCGGCCCTAAGACCATGTGTGCAGGGTCCGGTCGAGAGACAAGGCGCGGTGCCCGATCCGCCGTCTTCGCCGTACAAGATGATTCAGAGCCTAACCCGGGGTCAGGTCCAGTTGGTAGGGACCGTCGCCGTTACTTAGCAGGCTCGGACGCGATGCGCTCGTGGACCGTCAGCAGCAGGTGGTCGAACTGGGTTTGCACCGCTGAGGACGTGGGCACCAGGGTGACCACTTCAGAGACCAGCTGCCTTGCCAGCACCCGCAGTTTGGTGTTGGTCTCCTGCGAGCGCCACTGCAGGATGCGGAAGGCCTGGTCGGCGCTGATCCGATAGATGGCCATCAGCATGCCCTTGGCTTGCTCGATCACCGCCCGGGCTTCCAGCACATCCGGCAAGGCCTCGTCGAGAACCTCCTGACGGGTCTCGTCGCGGGTCTCGTCGAAGACGTCGGTGAGGTCGATGTAGTAGCCTTCCGTGCCCACCACTGTGCCGTTGTCGTCCAGCATCCGGTCGGCCACCACGATCGCGTCGTGCACCTTGCCAGCGGTGTCGATAAAGCGGTGACGACTGGAGAACGACGCCTGCGACTGCAGTGCGTAGTCCAGAAGCTCCTGGACGTGCGCGCGATCGTCGGGATGCTTGTGCGACAACATCAGTTCGGTCGTCGGCTGCACCGACCCGGGCTCGTAGCCGTGCATCCTTGCCACCTCGTCGGACCACTCCCAACGCTGGCCGATAAACCAAAAGCGGAAGGCACCGACGTTCAGGTTCTCGCCGGCGACAGACGCCATCGCCGCGGTTACGGGTTTGCCGTCCGCCGGTGCGCCCGCGCTATTGGGCTTGTGTTGCACGTTGGCGATCATCCCACGCCGGGCACTTGGCAGCCACAGCTTCCAGGCTCCGATTGGTCCGGATCATCGGGGTGTGCACTGCTGTCGTGCTGCGCTAGCGTGGACACCATCACATCCACGCGGGAGCGCACGCCGAGTGCGCTGAGAGGACGGCTGGGGCCGTCGACCGTCCGAACCTGACCGGGTAATGCCGTCGTAGGGAGATGCTCATGACCTCTGTTTCAGTCGACCCGTCCGTCACCACCGGCCCGATCGCCGGCAGCAGCAAGACCTACCGCGAGGTGGAGGGGGTTCCCGGCGCCCGGGTGCCGTTCCGGCGGGTGCACCTGTCCAACGGCGAGCATTTCGATCTCTACGACACCTCCGGTCCCTACACCGATCCCGACGCGGTGATCGACGTCCACCGCGGGCTGCCGCCGCGCCCAGGCGTGGTGCGTGACCGTGGCACCCAGCTGCAGCGTGCCGGCGCCGGGGAAATCACCGCCGAGATGGCGTTCATCGCCGCCCGCGAAGGCATGCCCGCCGAGCTGGTGCGCGACGAGGTGGCCCGCGGGCGCGCGGTCATCCCGGCCAACCACAACCACCCCGAGAGCGAGCCGATGATCATCGGCAAGGCGTTCGCGGTGAAGGTTAACGCCAACATCGGCAACTCGGCGGTCACCAGCTCGATCGCCGAAGAGGTCGACAAGATGGTGTGGGCCACCCGCTGGGGCGCCGACACGATCATGGACCTGTCCACCGGCAAGGACATTCACGAGACCCGCGAGTGGATTCTGCGGAATTCGCCGGTGCCGGTCGGCACGGTGCCGATCTATCAGGCGCTGGAGAAGGTCAAAGGCGACCCCACCAAGCTGACGTGGGAGATCTACCGCGACACCGTGATCGAGCAGTGCGAGCAGGGTGTGGACTACATGACCGTGCACGCCGGGGTGCTGCTGCGGTATGTGCCGCTGACGGCCAAGCGGGTCACCGGCATCGTCTCGCGCGGCGGGTCGATCATGGCGGCCTGGTGTCTGGCACATCACCGGGAGTCGTTCCTGTACACGCACTTCGAGGAGCTGGCCGACATCTTCGCCCGCTACGACGTGACGTTCTCGCTGGGCGACGGGCTGCGGCCCGGCTCGATCGCCGACGCGAACGACGCCGCCCAGTTCGCTGAGCTGCGCACCTTGGGCGAGCTGACCAAGATCGCGAAAGCCCGTGGCGCACAGGTGATGATCGAAGGTCCGGGGCACATCCCGATGCACAAGATCGTAGAGAACGTGCGGCTGGAAGAAGAGCTGTGCGAGGAGGCCCCCTTCTACACGCTGGGCCCGCTGGCCACCGACATCGCCCCGGCGTACGACCACATCACCTCGGCGATCGGCGCTGCGATCATCGCGCAGGCCGGTACCGCGATGCTGTGCTACGTGACCCCCAAGGAGCACCTGGGCCTGCCGGACCGCAAGGACGTCAAGGACGGGGTGATCGCCTACAAGATCGCCGCGCACGCCGCGGACCTCGCCAAGGGCCATCCGCGCGCCCAAGAACGCGATGATGCTTTGAGCACAGCGCGTTTCGAGTTCCGGTGGAACGACCAGTTCGCGTTGTCGTTGGACCCTGACACCGCGCGCGAGTTCCACGACGAGACACTGCCCGCCGAGCCGGCCAAGACCGCGCACTTCTGCTCGATGTGCGGGCCGAAGTTCTGCTCGATGCGCATTACGCAGGATGTCCGCGACTACGCCGCCGAGCACGGACTCGACAGCGAGGAAGCCATCGAAGCGGTATTGGCCGAAGGGATGGCCGAGAAGTCACGCGAGTTCGCCGAGCACGGCAACCGGGTGTATCTCCCGCTCGCGTGAGTTTCCTGCCGCTGCCACCGCCGGGTGAGACGCCGCGGCGGGTGCTGACAATCGCCGGCTCTGACTCCGGTGGCGGCGCTGGCCTGCAGGCCGACATCCGCACCTGCGCCCTGCTCGGCGTGCATGCGCTCTGCGCGGTGACCGCGGTGACGGTGCAAAACTCGGTCGGGGTCAAGGGTTTTCACTTGGTCCCTGAGGGCGTCATCACCGCCCAGATCGAGGTGGTGTCCCACGACATCGGGTTTCAGGCAGCCAAGACCGGCATGCTGGCATCACCCGAGATCATCGGAGCCGTCGCTGCGGCCTGGCGCGACCACAGCCCGGATGTGCCGCTGGTGGTCGACCCGGTATGCGCGTCGATGCACGGTGATCCATTGTTGGAGCCCAGCGGGCTGGAAACGCTTCGCGCCGAACTGTTTCCGCTGGCGACGCTGGTCACCCCGAACTTGCACGAAGTCCGCTTGCTGGTCGATATCGACGTCGTCGACGCGAAGTCGCAACGAGAGGCGGCCCGTGCCCTGCATGCGCTGGGAGCCCAGTGGGTGCTGGTGAAGGGCGGACACCTGCGGCCGTCGGAGTCCAGCACCGATCTGCTGTTCGACGGCAACGACTTTCACGAGTTCAACTCACCGCGCGTGGATACCAGCCACGACCACGGCGCGGGCGACACCCTGTCGGCCGCTGTGGCCTGCGCGCTTGCACACGACTACCCGGTTCCCGACGCCGTCGCGTTCGGCAAGCAATGGGTCACCGAGTGCCTGCGCGCCGCTTATCCGCTCGGGCACGGCCACGGCCCGGTGTCGCCGCTGTTTCGGCTGTCATGAATCTCGAGCGCATCGCCGGTGTCGCGCATGAACCCGACGGTGAGACGACCGGTGTGGTGGTGTTGACCCACGGTGCCGGCGGAAGCCGGGAATCGCCGCTACTGCAACAGGTTTGCCAGGAGTGGGCGCGGCGCGGGTGGCTGGCGGTGCGCTACAACCTGCCCTACCGGCGGCGCCGGCCGACGGGCCCGCCGTCGGGCTCGGGCGGCGCTGACCGCGCCGGGATCGTCGAGGCGATCGAGGTGTGTCGCGGCCTCGCCAACGGGCCGTTGATCGCCGGCGGGCATTCCTACGGCGGGCGGCAGACCTCGATGGTGGTAGCGGACGGTTCGGCACAGGCGGACCTGCTGATGCTGTTCTCTTATCCGCTGCATCCGCCGAGCAAGCCGGAACGTCTGCGCATCGAGCACCTGTCCGCGATCGCGGTGCCGACGGTGTTCACCCACGGCACTTCCGACCCGTTCGGCACACCCGACGAGATACGCGCTGCCGCCGCATTGATACCCGCGCCGACACAGGTCCTCCAGATCACGGGCGCCCGACACGACCTGCGCTCGAAAACCGACGACGTGCCCGCGCTCGCGGTCGACACGGCCCTGCAGCTACTGCGGGCCTGAGCACGGGGGGCACCTGGAGGTGCCGGTGGGCGGCGGCGGGCCCGCAGCGCAAGCGTCCCCGGCCAACAGCACTACCGTGTCGGGTGGGAGGCAGTGCCGCTGCCCGGCGTCCGGGAGGTGCGCCGGCTCGCCAGCGCCGAGAACCGTTGCCGCCGTTGCGGATCGCTCCGCCGCGTCGCCCACCGGACGACTTAGGCGTTGACGGCTTCCCGCTGGGCGGTCGTGTCGCCGACGGGCTGGTGCCCGTTGCCGTGCGCGACGGTGATCTTCCGTGGCTTGGCCCGCTCGGCGACGGGGATGTCCAGCCGCAAGACGCCATCGTGGTAGGAGGCCTCGATCCGGTCGGTGTCGAGGTTTTCGCCGAGTACCAACTGGCGGCTGAACACTCCTCGGGGCCGCTCGGCGGCCAGCATCTCGTGGTTCGGGTCGACGCCCGGGCGCTCCGCCCGCACCGTCACCACATTGCGCTCGATCCCGAGGTCCAGCGAGTCTTCGTTGATGCCCGGGAGGTCGAACTCGACGACGAACTTGTCACCCTCCCGCCACGCGTCCATCGGCATAGCGGCTGGGCGGGCGGCGGTGCCCGGTAGTTGCTGGGTGAGGCGGTCCAGCTCCCGGAACGGGTCCGTACGCATCAGCATCATGGTCACCCCTAGCTCTATCTGAGGTCCGGTGCGGCATAAATCTATGTCGCAGAATACAGATTTGATATAGCACTGATGCGAAAGCAGTGCAAGTGTGGTAAATAGGTTTTCTGTGAGGGATTCCAACGGTGCTGCCATGAGCGATCAGCCCGTGCCGGGGGGTGTGCCTGCCCCCGATCAGGGCGTGTACGGCATCTCCGTGGCCGCTGAACTTTCCGGGGCGGGCACGCAGTCCCTGCGGCTCTACGAACGCCATGGCCTCGTCACACCGGCCCGCAGTGAGGGCGGTACCCGCCGCTACAGCGCGGACGATTTGGTTCGGCTGCAGCGCATCACCGAGTTGGTCGCCGCTGGCGTCAACTTGGCAGGCATCGCACGCATTTTGGACCTAGAAGACGACAACGCCGCCCTGCGCGCCGCCAACATGCGGCTGAAATCAGACAAGCGCAGCCGCACCGCCGGCTCGAAGACGCATCAAAGCAAGACGGCCCAGGACAAAAGTTCCAGCGCCTAGAAGGCGGCACGCAGCTGGCTTGAGCTTCTTGCCGGTACCGCGGGTTCTGTATAGTCGCGTCATGGATTCACCGCAGTATGACTTCGTCATCGTTGGCGCAGGCTTCGGCGGCATCGGCGCGGCCATCCAGCTCAGGCGCCTCGGATACGACAACATGGTCATCCTGGATCGTGAGGCGGATCTCGGGGGAACCTGGCATGTCAATCGCTATCCCGGCCTTGCCGTCGACATCCCCTCGACGACGTATTCGTACTGGTTCGAACCCAATCCGTATTGGTCGCGGTTGTTCGCGCCGGGCCACGAGCTCAAGCAATATGCCGAACGGGTTGCCGACAAGCACGACGTACGCCGGTACATGCGGTTCAACACGACGGTCGAAGGAGCCCGTTGGGACGAGGACGTGAAGTTGTGGCGGGTCGCTTTGGCGGGCGGTGAAACCTTGACCACTCGCTTTTTGATCACCGCAACCGGCTTCTTGTCACAGCCCCACATGCCGGATATCCCTGGCATCGCCAGCTTCGACGGCAAGATCATCCATACCACCGCCTGGGATGACAGCTACGAGTTCACGGGTCGTCGGGTTGCGATCATCGGCACCGGCGCGACCGCTGTGCAGCTGATCCCCGAACTGGCCAAACAGGCCGCCGACCTGACCGTCTACCAGCGCACCGCGATCCACGTCGTCCCCAAGATCGACTTCAGCATCCCGCCCTGGCTGCAGAAGGTATTCTCCCGGGTGCCGTTGGTGCACCGAGCCTTCCGGCTGGTGACCGACACGCTTTTCGAGCTGGGGACGGTCACCGCCGTGCTGCACTACCGGCAGTTTCGGCGGCTGAACATCGCCGCGGCGGACCTGGCGAAGATCAACCGGTTCATCTCGGTGCGTGACAAGGAGCTGCGCCGCAAGTTGACGCCCGACTACGACTTCGGCTGCAAGCGGCCGACGTGGTCCAACAGTTACTACCGCACCTTCACCAAACCGCACGTGCACCTGGAGACCAACAGCATCGAGCGGATCGAACCCGACGGTATCGTCACCGCGGACGGCCACACGACCCAGATCGACACCCTGGTCCTCGCGACGGGATTCGATCTGTGGGACGCCAATTTCCCGGCTATCGAGGTGATCGGCCGGCAGGGCCGAAACCTCGGAAAGTGGTGGCGGGAGAACAGGTTCCAGGCCTACCAAGGGGTGTCGATCCCGTATTTCCCCAACTACCTCAGCCTGGCCAGCCCGTTCGCCTTTTCCGGCTTGTCGTTCTTCAACACGATGGAATACCAGATGCGGCACATGGACCGGCTGTTCGGTGAAGTCAAGCGCCGGGGCGCAACAACGTTCGAGGTCACCGAAGAAGCCAACGCGCGTTTCCTGGACCGGATGACCAAGGCGCTCGACAACTCGGTGTTCTACCGCGGCAACTGCGCCACGTCGCGGTCCTACTACTTCAACCACCATGGCGAGGCCACCCTGTTGCGACCCACATCGAGGCGCAATGCGGTCCGGGAAGGGTCGCGATTCCCGCTGAGCGACTACGCGATCGCCTAGGAGGACCGATGTCGAGGAGAAGTAGGCGCGTCGCATGGTTCTCCGGTTTGGCTTTGGCCGGTGCTGGGCTGACCCACTTCGCCAGCCCGCAGTTGTGGGAACCGATCGTCAAGCCGGTGTTCCCGCGCCGCACCCGCCGTCATATCTACACCAACGGCGGAATCGAGACGGTGCTGGGCCTGGGTTTCAGCAACCCAAAGACTCGGAGCCTGACGATCGTCGGGTTGATCGGCTACGCCGGGTACCTGGTCGGTAGCGTTATCCGCAACCGCCAAACAGCGTAGCCTGCATCAGTTTTCGTACACACGCCTGCGCGTATGCCGACTCGTCGGAGCCGGTGTCGGTCAAGTCCTCGTAGTGGACCAGCCGTCCAAGGTCGACCACCAACGCCATCGCGCCATGCACCAAAAACCGTGCCTGGGTTGCGGTCACCAATCCGCGTGTGGCAGTCAGCAGCCGCACCCAGGAGTCGATGGTCGATCGCTGGACGTTGCGCAGCAACTCCTGGTCGGCCGGTGACAGGTTGACCCGCTCGGTGTAGTAGATCGAGGCAAGCTCCGGGTTGGCGAAAGACGTTGCCACGTAAGCCTCGATCAGCAGGTTCAAAACGTCGCGCGGTTCGCCGAGGCCGTCCATGGCTGCCGCCAGCTGGGCGGAGACCCGGTCGGCGGCGCGGCGAAGACCGGTCGACAAAATCTCGGACTTGCCGGAGAAGTACCGGTAGATGCCGGATACCGGGATGCCGACGGCCGCGGCGATCTGCGCCATGCTGGTCTCGGGGTATCCACGGTCGTGGAACAACACCATCGACGCGTGGAGCAACGCCTCGTAGACCCCGGCGTCCGAGGAGAAGATGCGCGGTGCCGCCGGCCGCTTGAGGACGTCTTTCGGGCGGGGGAGCTTCGCGGCCAGCACCGCCGTGGCGGCGGCGGCGATGACCTCGCGGATCTGGTCAGACGGCAGCCGTACGCGGTGGTCGACGATGCTGCCAATGACGCTGAGCAATCCCGACGACAGTGTCCAGCGCTCTCGAGAGCTCAGTGACGGCCGAATCGCGGTGAGCGGCCGCTGAATTCGACGGTTGACCACCCGCAATTGGTCCATCAGCTGCGCCTCGTCGTCGCCATGCAGGTAGCGTGCGTGCCACCGGTACAGCCCACCGGACTGCCGGTTCAGCAAAGTCACGTCGATCAGCGCGTGGATCAATCGGTCCAGTGTCGCCGTCGGGTCGGCATCGACCGGTTCATTGTCAACGAAGTCGGTGCAGTCGACGAGTTGTTGGCCGAGATTCAGGACGGCACCGCGGAACAGGTCGTATTTGTTCGCGTAGTGCCGGTACAGCGCGGCCGCGGAGATGCCCACCTCAGCGGCGATCGCCTCCATGCTCACCGCGTGATAGCCCAGCACGCTGAACGACTCCGCCGCCACGCGGGCGATCTGAGCCTTGCGGTCCTTGGGTCGCCGCCGAACGACGGGTGGCCCGGTGGCGGCGCGAGTGGTAGGCATCGCCATACCCTAACCCGGCGATTGATGCCGCGAAGACCTACCGCAAGGTCAGAATGACTATTAACATAAATGGATGCTTGCGTGGCATGGCAGGGGTTCTGCGCCACGCGCGGACGTGCTAGAGACCCGTCGGAGGAACGGCCATGCTGGAGAAAGTTCGCCGAGCTCTCAGCTTCCAGCTCACGATCGCCGAACTGATCGGCATCGCGTTGATCCTCGGAACGCCATACCTGCTGATCGGCGTGATCTGGTCGACCACCCATACCGAGCATTTGCACCACATGCACGGCATCGATCTGGCGGTATCGTTCCTCGGTTCCATCGTGTGCTGGCCGGTGCTGTTGTTTGCCAATGTCTGCATGACATGAGTGCCGACGCCACGGCAGCGTACGGGTAGCGGCGTATCGAGATTCACATCGTTCGTTGGAAGGAGGCATGTGCGCGATCGTCAATTGCTGGCCGGTCTGGTCGGCGCACTGCTGGTCGCGTTAGGCCTCATGGCCCTGTGGTGGCCGGTCTACATCGACCAGTACGACCAGTACGGCGTTCAGATCAGCTGCGGCAGAGGGTTTAGCGCCGGTATCTCACCGGATGCTCTCGCCGGCCCTGACGGCCACCACGTCGTCGAGCGGTGCGGCACCGCGCTGCTCCTGCGTCGCGTCTGGGCGATCCCGGCCGCGATCGCCGGATGGGTGCTGGTCACCGGTTTCCTGATCGCCTGGGTGCACCACCAACCGAAACCGGAGGAGGAACCTTCGCGCGCCTAGCCGGGAACGTCGGTCGTCCTCGATGCGTTGTGCCTACTTGAGCGTCTGACGACTAACGAGGCAAGGACACCGCAATGCAACTAGGCGTGCATTTCATCGATTTCCTACCCGGCGATCCAGCGAAGCTTGGCCCGACGCTGGCGGCAACAGCGCAGGCCGCAGAGCAAGGCGGCGCGACGACGTTCACGCTGGCAGATCACTTCTTCCAAATGGAAACCGTTGGGCGGGCTGACGATCCATTTCTCGAGGGTTACACGTCCCTGGGCTTTCTGGCGGGGCAGACTCAGACGATCACACTGACCATGCTGGTTACCGGGGTCACGTATCGCTATCCGGGATTGCTGGCGAAAACGGTCAGCACTTTAGACGTGCTTTCGCAGGGTCGCTCGATGCTCGGAATCGGGGCGGCATGGTACGAGCGTGAGCACTTAGCGCTCGGTGTCCCGTATCCGCCGGTGCGTGAGCGCTTCGAGATGCTGGAGGAGGCGCTGCAAATCTGCGCTCAGATGTGGAGCGACAACAACGGGCCCTACGAGGGCAAGCATTATCGGTTGGCCGAGACAATCTGTGTGCCGCAACCGATTCGGCTTCCTCCAGTCCTGATCGGCGGGTCCGGCGAGAAGAAGACATTGCGGCTGGTTGCCCAGTATGCCGATGTGTGGAACAGCACAGTGTCCGACGTCGACGAGCTCATACACAAGATCGACGTGCTGAACCGGCATTGCGGCACGGTCGGCCGGGATCCTGCGCAGATCCGAAAGACCGTAGGGCTGCTCAACGACCCGTTCGCTGATATGCCGGCGTACCTGAGGACCGTCGAGCGCTACGCCGAGTTGGGTGTCGATTTGATCAATGTCGGTCCGCTGCCCGGCAACCCCGATCCCGTCGGGTTTGTGCGCCGCCTCGGCGACGAGTTGGTGCCCAAGCTGCGTGAAATCAGTTGACGCAGCCGGCGAGCATCTGGTTTCTCCGTAGCCCGTAAGTCGGCAGCGTGATTTGTCGGGCCACCGTGGCATACTCGCACGCATGTTCGATGAGGCGGCGCGGGCGGAGGTGATTGCTCGCTTTGACGAGCTCTTCGAGCGCCGGCATCCCTCGACCACGCGCGAGTCGGCGGCGCTTATCGATCAGATCTGTGCCTCGGCGCGGGCCGAAAATCGGGCCGCGGCCGCGCAGTTGGTCGCCATTGGTGAGTTGTTTGGCTATCGGCTATCCCGCTGCTCGGAGACCGAAGACTGGGCCATCGACACCGAAGAAGCGGTGAGCGCCGAGGTGGGCGCCGCGTTGCGGATCAGCCGCGGGCTCGCGGGCAGTCGGCTGCGCTATGCGCGGGCCATGCGGGAGCGGCTACCCAAGGTGGCCGCGGTGTTTGAAGCCGGCGAGATCGGGTTGCGGCTGTTTCAGACCATCGTGTTTCGCACCGATTTGATCACCGACCCCGCGGTGCTGGCCGCCGTCGACGCCGAGCTGGCGATCCAGGTGGCGCGCTGGCCGTCGCTGACCCAGGGCCGGCTGGCCGGACAGATCGACAAGATCGTCGCTGCAGCCGATGCCGACGCGGTGCGCCGGCGCAAGCAGTACCAGAACGATCGGGAGGTCTGGATCGGCGCTGAGGTGGAGGGCACCGCCGAGATTCACGGCACCTTGTTCAGCACCGACGCCCAGGCGCTGGACCAGCGGCTGGACACGTTGGCGGGCACGGTGTGCGCGCACGATCCGCGCACCCGCGCCCAGCGCCGCGCCGACGCGCTGGGGGCGTTGGCGGCCGGGGCGGATCGGTTGGGGTGTCGCTGCGCGCGCCCCGATTGTGTGGCCGGGGATCGGCGGCCCGCCTCGCCGGTGGTGGTTCATGTGATCGCCGAACAGGCCACCATCGCCGGCACGGCAAGCGAGCCCGGGGCGCTGGTCGGCGCCGAGGGGCTCATCTCCCCGGAAATGGTGGCCGAACTAGCCAAGTCGGCCAAGCTGGTGGCGCTGGCTCATCCCGCTGATGCCCCACCCGAGCGCGGCTATGCGCCGTCGACGGCGCTGGCCGATTTTGTGCGGTGCCGGGATTTGACCTGCCGCTGGCCGGGCTGCGACCGCCCCGCCTTCGACTGCGACCTGGATCACACGATCCCCTATGCCGCGGGCGGGCCCACGCATGCATCGAACCTCAAATGTTATTGCCGCGCGCATCATTTGGTGAAGACGTTTTGGGGCTGGCGCGACCAGCAGCTGCCGGATGGCACGCTGATCGTGACCGCGCCGAGCGGGCACACCTATGTCACTACCCCGGGCAGCGCGCTGCTGTTCCCGAGTCTGTGCCGGCCCACCGGCCAACCGCCGGTGCCGCCAGCCGAGCCGCCGGCTAACTACTGCGCCGAGCGCACGGCGATGATGCCCAAGCGCCGGCGCACCCGAGCCCAAGACCGAGCCCAGCGCATCGCCACCGAACGCCGCCACAACCACAACGCCCGCATCGCCAACCGAGAAAAACGCCTCAGCTACTTCGACCTCGGACCCGCCCCGCCCGCAGCCGACGACGACGATCCACCACCGTTTTGAGTAGATTCGGCGAATTTACAAGAACCCACACCCCTACGGGCGCACTTGCTTTCGATTCCGCTTGTCGTGGGGCGGCACGCCGTTGACGCCGTCGATGGACTGTGCGTACGTGCCGACGGCGAACGCGACGCCGCCGCCCATGATTCCCAACGCATCCCGGTTCACCTTGTCCACGGTGTCGCGGGCAGTGTGGTAGTTGGGGTCGAAGGCCACCCCGGCCTGGCCGCCCCAGAGCCGCGCCTGCACAGGGGTTTTCGTCTGCGACGAACCGGTCGTCATGCCGCCGATCGGCACACCCGCAACCAGGAAGGGGCTGTAGTCGCTCTGGGTGCCCAGCGGCAGATCCTCAGGCCGCTTGCCGGCCAGGTTCAGATAGGCCGCCAGCGTGCGTTCGATACCGGCCGAACCGGCGGGCACGTCCTGCGGCGCGACACCCGGGCCGGGGGACGACTGGTCTCCGTCGTCGGTGAAGAAGCCGGCGTTCGGCGAACCGAGCATGTCGAAGTTCAGATACAGCGCGATGTCGTTGAGTTCGTCGCGGCGCAAGCCGAAGACGTAGTCCAGCGAACCGTTCAGCCCTGACTCCTCCCCACCCCAGAACGCGAAGCGCACTGCGTTCGTCGCCTGCGGTGACGGGCCCAGTTGCAGCGCGGTCTCCAGCACTGCGGCCACCCCGGTGGCGTTGTCGTTGATGCCCGGCCCCTCGTGAACGCTGTCCAGGTGCGCGCCCACCACGACGACATCGTGGCTGGAGCCGGTCTTGGTCTGCGCAAAGACATTCCGCGACGTGACCTTGACGGTGGCGGTGTCGAGCGTGAGCCGCACCGGCCCGGCGGTGTCGCGCAGTGCGGACGCCCCGTCAGCGCCGACGACCGCGACCGGCACGGTCAGCTGGTTGTAGTAACCGGAGTTGAACAGCTTGGGCGGCGCGCCCTGGTTTCCGGGCTCGCTGACGACGACCACCGCGGCGGCACCTTTGGCCAGCGCGGCTTTTTGCTTGTCGACCACCGTGCAGCCGCTGTCGTCGACGACGGCGATCGCAGCCTTCGGGACAGTGCCCGGGTAGTCGCTCGCGGCACACCCCGCCGCTTTGATCGGCCGCACCACCGGGGCCGTTATCCCGCCGGGCGGTGTACGCACCAGCAGCGACGCCTGATCAACGGCGTAGTTGCGCCCGTCCACTGTCAGCGTCGGTTGTCCCGGCGCAGCCGTGTACAGCCGGTCAAACTGCGGCGTCGATACAGCGAAACCCTTGTCGCGCAGCGTTTTTACGACGTAGTCAACACTGGCGTCAAAGCCTCGCGTGCCCTCGGCCCGATTCCCCTTGTTCGCGTTGGCGATATCCTGCAGGGCGCGCAGGTGGTCGAACATCGCATCCACGGTTACCTTGGCAGCCAACGCATCACCCAAGCGCGGCGGCGCAGGCTGCGACGACGAGCACCCCGCCAGCAGGACGACCGTCAACACCAAGGCCGCACCCGCCGGCCGAATCATGGCGTGGTGACGACGTGGCGGGTGCGGTCATCCCGGACCGGAATACCGTTGCGCCCGCTCAGATCCTGCGCGTACAGGCCGACCGCATAGGCAACGCCGCCACCGAGGATGCCCAGTGGCGTGCGGTTGATCTGATCCAACGTGTCGGTTTTCTTGTGGTAGTTAGGGTCGAACGGCTCGCCGGCCGTACCGCCCCACAGCTTGGCTTGCTCGTCGGACATCTTGTTTTCAGCGCCGGAGAACAGTCCCCCCGACGGGACACCGGCCCGGGTGAATCCGTCGTAGTCGGACCGGCCGTCGAACGACGTGTCCTGCGCGGTCTTGCCGACCGACTTCAGGTAGCCCACCAGCGAGCGCTCGATACCCGCTGAACCCTCTGGAACCACCGGGTTACCCCGCTGGTCCGCCGGCAGCGATTGGTCCCCGTCGTAGGTGAAATAGCCGGGATTGGGCGAGGCCAGCATGTCGAAATTCAGATACAGCGCAATGTCTTTGAGCCCCTCGACATCCAAAGACTCGACGTACTTACGCGACCCGATCAACCCGAGTTCCTCGGCACCCCAGAAAGCGAACCGCACCGTATTGTGTACTTTCGGCGAATTACCCAGCTGCAGAGCGGTTTCCAGAACAGCAGCGACCCCGGAGCCGTTGTCGTTGATGCCGGGGCCCTCCGGCACGCTGTCAAGATGTGCGCCGGCCATCACCACGTCGGCGGTCGAGCCGGTCTTCGTCTGGGCAATGACATTGCGAGCCCGCAGGTCCTGGGTGTTCGCATTGAGTTTGACAGTCGTCGGTCCGGGCTGGGCACGCAGCGCCGCCCCGTCGCCCTTGGTGACACTGACCACCGGGATCTTGACGTCGGTGTGCTCGCCCAGGGTGCCGCCCATCTCCTTCTCGTCGACGTTGTCGGCCACGATCAGCGCCACCGCACCGCGCTGCACGACGGCGTCTTCCTTCTGCGAGAACGGGCACGTGCCACGATCCACCAACACCACAGCGCCTTGCACCGGCAACCCGTCGTAGTCGGAGGCGGTGCAGCCGGGACTGTCATCGGCGGGCGCGGGCACCAGCGGCCCGCTCACTCCGTCCGGCGGAGTGGGCAAGCTGAACTGCACAGCATGCGCCTCGACGGTCTTGCCGTCCACCGTCACCGATCCCGGGTCGGCGTGAAAAACGCGGGCGGTGAACTCTGGGGTCTGCACGTCGAAGCCCTTGCCGCGCAACGTATTAGCCACATAGTCGACACTGGCGTCATAACCGGGGGTGCCCACCGCGCGGGTGCCGTTGTTGGCATTGGCGATGTCTTGCAGTTTCGACAGGTGCGCCATCATCGCGTCGGTGGTGACCCGGCCACGTAACCCCTCGCCGAACTGGACTCCGGCGGGTTTCTCACGTGCCGGCTGAGAAGTGCTCGCCGCGCCCCCGCATCCGGCGACAAAAAGCACAAGGACCGCAACCGCTGAAAGCACCGCCTTCGATGTGTTTTTCACGGCGACCACGTTAGACGGCTCAAGCGTCTCGGCGGCCAGCAGGACCGGCGCCAGTCAGCACGCGTCCGCAACGGGCCGCGGATATGCTTCGACGCGGACGTTTTCCAATTCGAGCAGTTCAACCAGGCGCGCGAGCACGCACTGGTCGGTCCGCAGGACAACCCGCCGGCCCTCGGCGCCGGCCTGCTCGTCCAACGTCATCAGCTCGCGGTGCGTAACGAACTCCAGACCTCGCGCGTCGACGATCACCTCGTGGCCGGCCGCCAGCGGCCAGATCCGTTGTAGCGCGGACATAAACGCCTCGCTGTCGGCGGCGTCGATTTCACCGGCCAACCCGAAGTCCATCCCGAGTTGGGCATAAAGCCGGAAGCTGACCGTGCCGCGGCCGACCAACGGATGCAAGCACACCATCTGCTTGGCCGTCTCCCCCAACAGTGTCAGGTTGTAAGCGCACAACGCCGAGAACGGCAGCACCGCCATCTTCTGGTCGACGAGATATTCCAGGCGGCTGAACGCGGCGCGCTGCTCGGGTTCACGCGCCAATACCGCCGCGTCGACCACCCCACGGCAGCCACTGCAGCCCATGGCGACCACGTACTCCATCGCGGCGACGCCGGCAGCCACCGTCGCCTCGGGGTCGACCACGTCGGTGCCAGGCACAAACATGTAGTGCTCGTCGACCGGCGTCACCGCGATCTGACCTGACCTGACCGCGTCGCCGAACCCCATCTCCTGCAATTCCGCGCGTAACGCCGCACGGCCGCTGTCGCGCGCGTACAGGATCCGCTGGTTGCGCGACAGGCCATCGGCGATGTACTCCGCGGCGCGAGCCAGAAATTCCGACTGGTCCCGATACCCCCACCCCACGTGGCCGAACGGGGTGAGGCCTGCAGCGGAGGTGAGCACACCCTGCTGGCGCATCACGGGACATCGCCCTTCGAGAACCGGTCAAGCCGCAGATAAGCGTGAATGGTGGCGATGTTGACCAGCGCCTCGTGCTGGACGCATGCGGGGTATTCGACCTCGCTGCGCTCGGGCCACACCGATTCACCGATGAGGTGCACCGACCGGTTGGGATGCCCCTGCATTAAGTCAGCCACCAGCCCGAGGATTCGGCCGGGATCGCGGCCTGCCTCGGTGATGTCCGTCATCGTCAGGTTCACAGTCACATCCCCCGCCGGCGCGCCAAACGCATCCTGCAGCAACGCGATCTTGTTTCCCGGTAGTGCGACCAAGACCGGCTCGGCCTTACTCAACCATCCGGATATCAGCGGCACCAGGGAATTGAGATATTCGCGCTCTGAGCGGTCGAAAAGCGCCGTGTGCACGACGTCGTGGACGGGGGGCGTAGTCCTGTCGGAGGTTTCATCCAGCAACCGGGTCCCCAATCGCCGAGTCAGGCGTCACAGCTCTGCCACGAAGATCGCACCGGTGATGCGCCCTGCACCCGTACGTTGGTCAACTCGAGCAGCTCCGCGACTCGGGCGACGATGCACTGGTCGGTTTGCAGCACCACTTGGCGGCCCTGTGCGCGGGCGTAGTCGTCGAGGGTGCGCAGCTGCGTGTGGGTGATGAAGGAAAGCCCGTGCGCGTCGATGACGATGGTGCCCTCGCCCAGCAGCGGCCAGGTTCTGCGCAATGCCGCGGTGAAGGCGTCGTCGTTGGCCGCGTCGATTTCGCCGACCAGCACGAAATCCACGCCGGGCTCGGCGAACATGCGAAAGCCCACCTCATCTGGGCCCACAAACGGGTGCAGGCACAATAACTCCGCCGCAGCCCGACCCAGACCGTTGACGTCGTAGGCGCACAGCGCCGAAAACGGCAGAACCGGCATCCTTTGGTCGATGAGAAACTCGAAGGCCGCCCATGCGTCGCGCTGCTCGGGTGTGCGCGTCAGCTCGATCGCGTCGTTCACCGTGCACAAGCCGCGGTAGCCGTCGGCGATCGCTTGGTCGGTCGCCTCGACGCGTTCGGCCACCGTCGCTTCAGCGTCCACGACGTCACTATCGGGATAGAACTCGTAGGAGTCCTCTACCGGCATCACCCGGATCCGCCCCGACCGCAGCTGCTCGTCGAAGCCGAGGTCGGCCAGTTCAGCGCGCAAGGCTTCGCGGCCGGCGTTACCGACGTACTCGATGCGCTGGTCGCCGCGAAGGGCGCCGACAATGCATTCGGCGGCGCGGGCACCGAAGTCGTCCCGGTCGCGATATCCCCAGCCCAGGTGAGCGAACGGGACAAGGTCCACGGCCGAGGTGACCACGCCGTGGCGGCGCATCAAGAGGCGTCCTCGGCGGGCCGGTCCAGGCGCAGAAACACCTGGATCGTCGTGCCGGCCGGGGTGGCGTGAATACGCACCAGGTCGGCCAGTGCATTGACGACGAACAGCCCGCGCGGGCTTTTCCCGTCCCCGTTCGGCGGGCGTCGCCCAGCCAGCGGGTCGTCGAGGATTCCCGTGTCGCGAGCCTCGCAGACCAGATATCCGCTGTGTTCCCAGAAGGCAAGCCGGCATGTCCCGTCGCCGTGCTGCAGGCTGTTGGTGGCCAGCTCGGTGATGATCAGTTGCAGGTTGGCGATGCTCTCTGCCGCCATGCCGAGCAATCGGCCGTACCGGCTGCCCTGCTGGCGAGCGGCGCTGAGATTCGCCAATTCCGAGACCGTGTACGTCACCGCGGCCGGGCTCGTCGTCAGCGGTTCGTTACAGCGCTGCAGGGCGACGTCGAATGCATAGTCAGCGCTGTGCTGATAGGAACCGTCCACGCAGATCAGTGGGTGGGTGGTCCGGGCGTCCGCCAACACGCCCTCGGCCAGTTGGGAGGCGTCGTACAGGCAAACCGCCGTCGCCCGGTGCCCGTCGAGCGCGAGGTTCACCAACGCCTCATGCTGCACGCAGGCGGGGTATTCGACCGCCGTGCGACCGGCCCACACCGGTTCGCCGATCAACCGCACCGGCCGATGCCGATGCCGCTCCACGAACGCACCCGCCACACCCAGCAGCCGGCCCGGATTACGGCCCACGTCGGCCATGTCGGCCAATGTCACCTCGGTGTCGTCGGCCGCGGGTCCTAACGCCTCGGACAGCGCTGCCAGCTTGTCGCCCGGTACCGCCACCCATACCGGCTCATAGTTGTTCAGAGCTTCGCTGACGGACCTCACCACGAAATCCAGATACTGCTGCTCTGACCGATAGAACAGCGCCGAGTGCACAAAGCCGGCGTCGTGAGCCGGTGTACTCGCGGTCATGTGGTGGCTCCACTTGGTAGCGCTGCGCAGAGCCAGCAAGTTGGCTCCGGCCGGGGCCTACCCGGTGTGACGGCAGCTTAATCAGAGGCGCGCGCGTCCATTGTCCCTGCCCACATGTGCAGTAACCCGGTCGGAGACCGCGCGCATACCCGCGGCGTTGGGGTGAAACGGCGCCGGCCGCCACGGCAGCGGCAACACCGCGCCGACGGTCCAGGGGTCCTGCGACCAGGCGTGGTGTTCGCGGCTGGCCTGCCCCGCCCGCACCAATTCGCAGCCGCTGGCCTGTGCAGCTGCTGCGGTGGATTCCTCCAAGCGGGCGGCGACGTGACGGCCCAGGTCGGCGTCGGCCCTCGACAGGGGCGCGGCTTTTTGCCCGTCCGGCGGCAGCAGCGTGAGGTAGTCGATGAAGAGCACCCGCGCGTCCGGGGCCCGCCGGCGCACCGCCGCACCGACCGCGCGTAGCGAGTCGCCGACGTGGCCAAGCGCCTCGTTGCGGGCGTCGCGGTCGAGCAGGCCACCGATCTTCGGGATGAGCCGGGCAGGGACGGGCAGGGAGGCGGCCATCAGCAGCGGGACATAGCCGACGTCATTGCCACCGATGGTGATTGTCACCAGCGCTTCCGAACCGTTGAGCGCCTCGATCTGCGGCGGTGCCCCGCGCTGACGTTCGGAGAGGATATTGGCGGTGGTCGCGCCGGAAAACGTCACATCGACCAGATCGAGGTTCAGGCGCTGGGCCACCAGATGCGGATAGTTGCGGGCCGATCGGCCCGAGCCCCACGGAGCGCCCTTGGCACGCGGCTGGATACCTGGACCGGCTGCCATCGAACTGCCCAGGGCCACATAGCGTTTTGTCATCGGTTGATGGCTCGGCTCCTTGCTCGTAAGCTCCACTTACTCGCCGTCGCCTTCACAGGGGCGGGCTGGACGCATGCGCCCAGAACCGTTTCGGGATGCGCCCCGCGCGGCGGGCCAGGTAGCCGGCGGCGACGGCGGCGGCCATCGCGGCGGCCATGGCGGGCGGGTCGGCGGCCCGGGTCACCGCGCTGGCCAGCAGCACCGCGTCGCAGCCCAATTCCATTGCGAGTGCGGCATCGCTGGCGGTGCCGATGCCGGCGTCGAGCACGACCGGAACACCCGCGGCTGCGACGATCATCTCGATGTTGTGGGGGTTGGCGATGCCCAGCCCGGTGCCGATCGGCGAGCCCAGCGGCATCACCGCCGCGCAGCCAGTGTCCTCCAGTCGCTTGGCCACCACCGGGTCGTCGTTGGTGTAGGGCAGAACCACGAAGCCGTCGTCCACCAATTGTTCTGCGGCCCTGACTAATTCAACGGGATCGGGCAGCAGGGTGCGCTCGTCGGCGATCACTTCCAGCTTGATCCATTCGGTGCCCAGCGCCTCGCGGGCCAGCTGCGCCGTCAACACCGCCTCCGCGGCGCCGCGGCAGCCGGCGGTGTTGGGCAGCGGGGTGATGCCGAGCCGGTTCAGCAGATCCAGCATCCCGGTGCCGCCCTCGGCGTCGACGCGGCGCATCGCAACTGTCGTCAACTCAGTGCCCGACGAGACCAATGCCTCCTCGAGCACCGCGAGGTTGGTCGCCCCGCCGGTGCCCATGATCAGCCGGGAGCTGAAGCTACGGCCGGCGATCGTCAGTTTCTGGTCAGCCACCCTGCACCGCCGTCACCACCTCAAGCCGTGCGCCATCGGAAAGTGTTGTCTGCCAGTCGTTTCGGGGGAGCACGGCTTGGTCCAGCGCGACCGCGATACCGCGGTCGGGGTAACCCAGGGTCTGCAGCAGCGCCGCGACCGTGGTCTGTTCGTCGA
Source organism: Mycobacterium noviomagense (assembly GCF_010731635.1). NCBI lineage: Bacteria > Bacillati > Actinomycetota > Actinomycetes > Mycobacteriales > Mycobacteriaceae > Mycobacterium > Mycobacterium noviomagense. Next base: position 2,375,727 of record NZ_AP022583.1, on the reverse strand, counting down.
CCTCGACCTGTTTCTCGTTGACCAGCACCATCATGGGTGTGCTCCGATCGGAACCAGTTCGGACGCAATCTGTTCGGCGGTCCAGGGCGCCAGTAGGAAACCGTTGCGCCCGTGGCCGGCCGCCACCAGCGTACGTTCGTCAAGACGCTGCACGAGCGGCTGGTTGTCGGGCGTCATCGGCCGCAAACCGGCGCTACATTCGGCCAGCTCGTATTCGCCGAGGGCCGGCAGCACCGCGCAGGCGTCGTCGAGCAGATCTCGCACGCCCGAGACGACCGGTGCGGTGTCGCGGCCGCGCTCGTACTGTGTGGCGCCGACAACGACACCGTCGGGGCGCGGCACCAGGTACACCTGCCGACCGTGCACGCGAGCCCGGATCACCCGCTGCGGCACCGGCATGCAGCCCTTGCGCCAGCGAAGCCGCAGTACCTCGCCCTTCACCGGCCGGATCGGGAGGCCGGGCCACAACGCCGGGGCGTCGATGCCGTTGGCGATCACGACCGCGTCGGGCTCGACGTCTGAGAGGTCGCGTACCGGCGGCGCCCACTGCACGCCCAGCCGCTCGCATGCCGCTGCCAGCCCGGCCAACAGGGTGCGGTTGTCGACCGCAAGCTCGGTGGGCGCCCGAAAACCATGCCGAATACCTTGCGCCAGAAGCGGTTCCACGTCGCGGGCGGCCGACTCCCACACCACTGGGTGGCCTTGCGCGGCCAGCCAGTCGGCGACGGTGCGCAGCTCGGCGGCGTCGGCGGAGTCGACGGCCACCACCAGCGATTCGCGCGCGGTGATCACCTGCGCCGGCAGCCCGTCCAGGTAGTCGCCCTGGTGCCAGAGCCGCAGCGACTCCAAACCCAGCTGCAGCAACCGTTCTTCGCCGGGCCAGCCTTCGCTGTGTGGGGCGAGCATGCCTGCGGCCACCCACGACGCGCCGGGTTCACCGCTGCGATGCACCCGCACCGACCAGCCGGCCTGGGCGGCTCTGCGCGCCACCGACAGGCCGATGACGCCGCCGCCGATCACGGCCAGCGATCCGAGTGACATTTCCTTGCGCTCCCTTCGCCGGCATCATCCGGATCAGGTCGAACGGTAAGGGCAGGCGCGCCCACTCTCAGACCCCGTTCCTGGGACTCCCGTGATTCGTCAGCTTTCCACGCTAGCGGCTAGCGTCGCGGTGTGCACGAAGCTTCCAAGCGGCTGGCTACAGCCAGGCTCTACCTGTGCACCGACGCCCGCCGCGAGCGCGGCGACTTGGCCGAGTTCGCCGATGCGGCCCTGGCCGGCGGTGTCGACATCATCCAGCTGCGCGACAAAGGCTCGGAAGGTGAGCGGCGGTTCGGCCCGCTGGAGGCGCGCGACGAGCTGGCAGCGCTGGAGATTCTCGCCGACGCGGCACGCCGCCATAGCGCCTTGGTGGCGGTCAACGACCGCGCCGACATCGCCCGCGCCGCCGGCGCCGACGTACTGCATCTGGGCCAACGCGATTTGCCGTTGTCGGTGGCCCGGGAGATAGTGCGGCCCGGCGCCCTGGTCGGCCGCTCCACCCACGACGTCGATCAAATCGCGGGCGCCGTCACCGACGACGTCGACTACTTCTGCGTCGGCCCGTGCTGGCCGACTCCCACCAAGCCCGGCCGGCGGGCGCCTGGCCTGCAGCTGGTGCGGGCCGCGGCGGAGTTGGCCGGCCAGAAGCCGTGGTTTGCGATCGGCGGCATCGACGAGGAGCGGCTGCCGCAGGTGCTCGAGGCCGGCGCCCGGCGGGTCGTGGTGGTGCGGGCGATCACCGCGGCCGGCGACCCGGCGGCGGCGGCCCAACGGCTCAGTTCGGTGCTCGCAGCAGCGCGCTGATCCGGTCACTCAGCTGAGAGGGTGCATGATCTGGCGGGCCCGGCATGCACCAGACGAAGACGCCCGGCTCGACCTGCACCGTGCATGGGAGCTGCACCCGCCGCTCGTCGCTGTCATGCAGCGGCACGGTGGCCGCCGCGGTGCGCAAGCGCTGCCAGCTGGCGGCAAACCCCGGATGCAGGGGCAGGTCGGCCACGTCCTCTTCGGCGACCCAGCGCAGCTCGGCGCTTTCGCCGTTCGGGGTGGTGTAGAGCAACTCGTCGGCGTCGGCGACGACCGTGGTGTAGGTCCAGTGAGCACCCCTGGCGCCGAAAACCTCGGCGGTGACGACCGCCCCACGCACCGCGACGCGCTCGGCGGGCAAGCCCGCCTCCTCCGAGGCTTCCCGGACCGCGGTCTGCTCGGGCGTCTCATGGCTGTCGCGGGCGCCACCGGGCAGGCCCCAGGTGCCGCCTTGGTGACTCCACCAAGCTCGATGCTGCAGCAGCACGGCCGGTGTGCCGTCGGGGCGCGGCGCGCGCAACAATAGACCGGCCGCACCGTAGCGTCCCCAGTAGCGGACGCCGCTGTCGGAGATCACCCATCCGTCACCGTCGCCGCGCACGGAGCCAGGATATTCGCCCGGCGACGATGCGGGCCGCTTAGATGGCCGCGCGCTAGACACATCTATCGGCAAGCCACACCGTCAGCGACTTCGGCTCTTAGACTTCGCTTATATAGTTCGTTTCAGTTAATTTGGGGATCGGCCGAAAGATGATGGGGTCGGAACAGACGTGACCGTTGAGTTGGCGCACCCGTCGACCGAGCCGTTGGGGTCGCGGTCGCCGACTGAACCAGCTCACCGGCGTTGGTGGTTCATCTCGACCACACCAGGTCGCATCCTGACCATCGGCATCATCTTGGCGGCGCTGGGCGGTGCGACCGCATTTGCGACCTCGACGACCATCAACCACCGCCAACAGGCGCTGTCCACGGTGCTCAACCACACCGAGCCGCTCGCCTTCGCCGCCGGCCGGCTCTACACCACGCTGTCGGTGGCCGACGCCGCAGCCGCGACCGCGTTCATCGCTCAGGCCGAGCCGCGCGCCGTGCGCCAGCGCTACGAGCAGGCCATCACCGACGCCGCAGTCGCGGTGACCCGGGCGTCCAGCGGGCTGACCGACGAGCCGCTGGGCACCTGTGACCGCGGCGAGTCGGGGGTGCTGTTGTTGGGCCGGATCAACGCCGAACTGTCCGTTTACACCGGATTGATCGAGATCGCCCGCACCAACAACCGGGCGGGTAACCCCGTCGGCGCATCGTATCTGTCGGAGGCGTCGGCGCTGATGCAGTCGATGATCCTGCCCGACGCGCAATGTCTTTACCAGGCGACGTCGGCGCGGGTGGACAGCGAAACCACGGCGTCGACCCAGATTCCTGCCCCGGTGATCCTCATCGTGGCCACCACTGTGCTGTTCGGCGCGTACTCACACCGCTGGCTGGCCCGGCGCACCAAACGGCGGATCAACCCGGGTCTGGTCGCCGGCGCGCTGGCGATTCTCGTTATGGTGATTTGGGTGGGGACGGCGCTGACAATTTCCACGACAGGCAGCCGCAATGCGAAAAACACTGCGGCAGAATCGCTTAAGACGATCACGAACCTTTCGATCACCGCCCAGCAAGCGCGTGCCGACGAGACGCTGTCCTTGATCCGCCGCGGCGACGAAGATGTTCGCAAGCAGTCCTTCTATCAGCGCATCGCCAGCATGCACAAACAGCTCGCGGAGTACCTGTCGCGCCCCGACGCCGTGGACAAAACCGACCTGCAAGGCGCCGACCAGTTGCTGGCCCGGTGGCGGCAGGCCAACGACCGGATCAACACCTACATCGCGGTCGGCAACTACCGGGCCGCCACCGAGGTGGCGTTGGGCCATGGCGAAGACGACTCCACCCCGGCGTTCGACAAGCTCGACGAGGCGCTGGGCAAGACCATGGAGCAGAGCCGCGACCAACTGCGTACCGACATCCTCAATGCGCGACGCGGGCTGTCCGGCGCCACGGTGGGCGGCGTGGTGCTCAGCTTGAGCGCTGCGATCGCGGTCGCGCTGGGTCTGTGGCCCCGGCTGAACGAGTACCGGTGATGACGCCCATGCCCAAGATCCCGTGGAACGCCCTGGCGGCGGCACTTGCCGCCGGGACGGTGCTGGCCGGCTGCGCGCACCCAGCGCCGCCGGTGGCGATGTCGGTGCCGACACTGCCGCCGCCCACGCCGGCCGGGATGCAAGAGTTGCCGCCCCAGCCGCCCAGCCCGCCGAAGAGTTCGCGGAACGACTGCGACCCGACCGCGAGCCTGCGCCCCTTCCCCACCAAGGAAGAAGCCGACGCCGCCGTGGAGGGCATCCGCGCCCGCGGCCGGCTGATCGTCGGGCTCGACATCGGCAGCAACCTGTTCAGCTTCCGCGATCCCATCACCGGCGAGATCACCGGCTTCGACGTCGACATCGCCGGCGAGGTCGCGCGCGACATCTTCGGCACCCCGACTGCTGTCGAGTACCGGATTCTGTCGTCGGACGAGCGCATTACCGCACTGCAGAAGTCGTTGGTCGACATCGTCGTCAAGACCATGACGATCACCTGCGAGCGGCGCAAGCTGGTCAACTTCTCCACCGTCTACCTGGACGCCTATCAGCGCATCCTGGCACCGCGTGACTCGTCGATCGTCAAGCCGTCCGACTTGCCCGGCAAGCGGGTCTGCGTGGCCAAGGGCACCACGTCGCTGCGACGGATCCGTGAAATCGCGCCGCCCCCGATCATCGTGTCGGTCGTCAACTGGGCCGACTGCCTGGTCACGCTGCAGCAGCGGCAGGTCGATGCCGTCAGCACCGACGACTCCATCCTCGCCGGGCTGGTCTCGCAAGATCCCTACCTGCACATCGTCGGCCCCAACATGGACACCCAGCCCTATGGCATCGGCATCAACCTCAACAACACCGGGTTGGTCCGCTTCGTCAACGGCACGCTGGAACGCATCCGCCGCGATGGAACCTGGAACACGTTGTACCGCAAATGGTTAACGGTGTTGGGTCCGGCGCCGGCCCCGCCCGCCGCGAGGTATGTGGACTGATGGGCGAGCCGATGGACAACGAACGCGAGGAGCAGCAGCGCCTCCCCGACGAGGGCCCGGGCACCCAGCCTGCGGACGTGCTCGCCGACTCGGCTTCGGTGCGGCGCGCGATGTCCACCCAGGCCATTTTCCGTCCGGATCTCGACGACTCGGAGCGCACGTCGGTGCGCACTGTCGAAACCGAACCGCAGGAACGGCTGCCCGCCACCGCGACTCGGACGGTGCCGCCGGTGCGAAAGCTGGGCGGTGGCCTGGTGGAAGTGCCGCGAGTGCCCTACACCGATCCGCTCGAAGCGCTGATGACCGATCCGGTGGTACCGGAGTCTCGGCGGTTCTGCTGGAACTGTGGCCGCCCGGTCGGCCGATCCGGACCGGACGGCGAGTCGCCCTCAGAGGGATGGTGCCCGTACTGCGGCAGCCCGTATTCGTTTCTGCCGCAACTGAACCCGGGTGATATCGTCGCCGGCCAGTACGAGGTCAAGGGATGCATCGCGCACGGCGGGCTGGGCTGGGTGTACCTGGCGTTCGACAAAAACGTCAACGACCGTCCGGTGGTGCTCAAAGGCCTGGTGCATTCCGGCGACGCCGAGGCGCAAAAGATCGCCATGGCCGAACGGCAGTTCCTGGCCGAAGTGGTGCACCCGTCGATCGTGCAGATCTTCAACTTCGTCGAGCACCCGGACCGGCACGGCAACCCCGTCGGCTACATCGTGATGGAGTACGTCGGCGGGCAATCGCTCAAGCGACGCAAGGGCGACAAGCTCGCGGTGGCCGAAGCGATCGCCTACATCCTCGAAATCCTGCCTGCCCTGGGCTATTTGCATTCGATCGGCTTGGTGTACAACGACCTCAAGCCGGAGAACATCATGCTGACCGAGGAGCAGCTGAAACTGATCGACCTCGGCGCGGTGTCGCGGATCAACTCGTTCGGCTACCTCTACGGCACGCCCGGCTACCAGGCGCCGGAGATCGTGCGGACCGGCCCGACTGTGGCCACCGACATCTACACGGTCGGACGCACGTTGGCCGCGTTGACGTTGAACCTGCGCACCCGCAACGGCCGCTACGTCGAGGGACTGCCCGACGACGACCCGGTGCTGGAGAAGTACGACTCGTTCGGCCGGTTGCTGCGTCGCGCCATCGACCCCGATCCACGGCGGCGGTTCAGCAGCGCCGAGGAGATGTCCGGGCAGCTGATGGGCGTGCTGCGCGAGGTGGTCGCCCACGACACCCGGGTGCCGCGTCCCGGGTTGTCGACGATCTTTTCCCGCTCCCGTTCGACATTCGGCGTGGACCTGCTGGTCTGCCACACCGACGTGTATCTGGACGGCCAGGTGCACTCGGAGAAGCTGACCGCCAAGGAGATCGTCACCGCGCTGCAGGTGCCGCTGGTAGATCCGGCCGATGTCGCCGCCCCGCTGCTGCAGGCCACCGTCCTTTCGCAGCCCGTGCAGACCCTGGATTCGCTGCGCGCCTTCCGGCACGGCTCGCTGGACGCCGAGGGCATCGACCTGTCGGAGTCGGTCGAGCTGCCGCTGATGGAAGTGCGTGCGCTGCTTGACCTCGGCGACGTCGGCAACGCCACCCGCAAACTCGACGACCTAGCCGAACGCGTCGGCTGGCGCTGGCGGCTGGTGTGGTATCGCGCCGTGTCGGAGCTGTTGACCGGCGACTATGACTCGGCCATCAAGCATTTCAGCGAGGTGCTGGACACCTTCCCCGGTGAGCTGGCGCCCAAGATGGCGCTGGCGGCCACCCACGAACTGGCTGGCAACCCCGACGGGGAGAAGTTCTACCGGACGGTGTGGCAGACCGACGACGGAGTGATCTCGGCGGCGTTCGGTCTGGCCCGAGCACTCTCGGCGACCGGCGACCGAGCGGGCGCGGTGCGCACCCTCGACGAAGTACCCGCCACCTCAAGGCATTTCACGACCGCGCGGTTGACCAGCGCGGTCACGCTGTTGTCGGGTCGATCGCAGAAAGAGATCACCGAAGAGGAGATCCGCGACGCGGCGCGGCGGGTGGAGGCTTTGCCGCCCACCGAACCTCGGGTGCTCCAGATCCGCGCATTGGTGCTGGGCACGGCGATGGACTGGCTGGAAAACCACGAGGCCAGCACCAACCACATTCTGGGTTACCCGTTCACCCGACACGGTTTGCGGCTCGGGGTCGAAGCGTCGCTTCGGGCCCTGGCGCGAGTTGCGCCCACGCAGGCGCACCGCTACACCTTGGTCGACATGGCCAACCGGGTACGCCCCGCCAGCACGTTCTGATTGCGCTGATTGCGCGAGCAGCTGCCAGGGGGGCTTCGCCCCGCGGTGGAAGATGAAAATTAGCACTGGCCGTTCGGCTGGGTGGGTGGTTGCTTCGCGGGCCGGTGCGGGTTGACGCTTTAGGGGTGTTTCGGTGACCCCGTTGCGTCTGTGTTGCCGGTGAGCACGGCGAGCAGCTTGGTGGCTGGAGGGCACCCCCTGGTGGTTGTGCGGGGGCGGTGGATTGTTGCCTGTGAGCACGTGAGTGAGACTCCTGTTTTGTTTTCGCCCTCTCCGAAACACGCTCCACCACAAGATATCTGGACGGAAAGGGTGTGATCGGCCATGGAGGTGATCCATCCGCGGTGCGCGGGCATTGATGTGTCGAAGAAAGACGCGAAGGTCTGCGTTCGGGTTCAGGGCCGAGGGCGGCGTGGCACGTCGACAACGGTCAGTACGTGGGGGTCGACCACCGGCGAGATCCTGGCGTTACGCGAGCATCTGCTCGCTGAGCGGGTCTCCTGTGTGGTGATCGAATCCACCTCCGATTACTGGAAGCCGTTTTACTACCTACTCGAAGGCCAGCTGAACGTGATGCTGGTCAATGCCAAGGCGGCGCGCAATGTGCCCGGGCGCAAGACCGATGTCTCGGATGCGGCGTGGCTGGCCGATCTGGGCGCCCACGGGCTGCTGCGCGCCTCGTTTGTGCCGCCGGAGCCGATTCGGGTGTTACGCGATCTGACCCGGGCTCGCACCACCATCACCCGGGCGCGCACCAAAGAGATTCAGCGGCTGGAGAAGCTGCTCGAAGACACCGGAATCAAACTCTCCGCGGTGGCCTCCAACATCGTCGGAGTCTCCGGGCGGGCAATGCTAGAAGCGCTGATCGCCGGCCAACGCGATTCGGTGGTCCTCGCTGATCTGGCCAAACAACGGATGCGTCAAAAGATCCCAGCGCTCACCGAGGCGCTGCGCGGACGGTTCACCGAGCATCACGCCTTTATGGTGCGGTTGTATTTGGATCGCATCGATGCCCACACCGCCGATATCGCCCGCCTGGATGCACGCATCGAGGAGGCGATCGCTCCTTCGACCCATCCGGGAGTTGCTGATGAGCATCCCGGGCTGGTCGCGGCTGGTGGCCGATGTGTTCATCGCCGAAACCGGTGCGGACATGAGCGTATTTCCCACCGCCGCGCACCTGGCGTCGTGGGCCGGGTGGTGCCGGGCTGCGACGAGTCAGCAGGCCGGGTCAAATCGGGCGCCACCCGCCCGGGCAACCGTCACCTTAAAGCCGCGCTCGGCGTGGCAGCCCTGTCGGCCGCTCGCACCAAAGACACCTACTACAGCATCCGCTACCGGCGCATCGCCGGCCGGCGCCGGGCCGCCCAATCGCGCAGAGACAAAACCGCCGGTATGTCGATCGCCGGCCAGATCGCCCTAGTCTCCATCGAACACAAGATGCTCACCGACGCCTGGAACATGCTGACCAACGGCGCCTTCTACCGCGATCCCGGCCCCGACTACTACACCCGACACCAGCCCGGCAAAGCCAAGGCACGAGCCATCAAGCAATTGGAGAGCCTGGGATACAAAGTCACCCTCGAGCCACCCACCCAAGCCGCCTAACACCTAATGCCAGCGACTCATCAGCAAGGGGTCGCCTCATTTTCGAGTGAGACGCAAAAGCTCCTAATCCGAGTGGGTTTCGGGGACTTTTGTGTCTGTTCGGGCTCGTCAACTCGCGACCAGCTTGACCACCTGGTCGTTGCCGTAATCGCTGACGTAGATGTTGCCCGCGCCGTCCACTGCCACACCGTGGGTGTAGTTGAGCTGGGGAACCGGCAGCACAACCTGTTTGGTCGCCCCCGCGTTCAATCTCACCACCCGACTGCCGTCGGTGACATAGAGGCTATTGGACTGGTCCACCGCTAAACCGGATGGATCCCTCAGGCTGGTGAACGGCAGTACGGTCTGGCTGGTTGATCCAGTCGCCAGCTTCAACACCCGGTTGTTGCCGGTATCGGCGACGTAGACGCTGCCGTCCTTGTCCACCGCCACACCCTTGGGACGTTCAAGGTCGCTGAACGGCAGCACCGTCTGGGTGGTCGACCCCGCGGCCAGTTGCACCACCCGGTCGTTGCCGGTGTCGACGACGTAGACACTCCCGTCTTTGCCCACCGCCAATCCTTCCGGGCGCTTCAGGCCGTTGAACGGCAGCACGGTCTGGCTGGTGGACCCCGCGGCCAGTTTCACCACGCGATCGTTGTCGGTGTCGCCGACGTAGACGCCACCGTCCTTGTCTACTGCCAAGCCGTACGGTTCCTTGAGGTTGATGAACGGCAGCACGGTCTGCCTGGTGGAGTCGGGCGGCAGCTTTACCACCCGGTCGTTTTCGATGTTGCTCACGTAGACGCTGCCAACCGCGTCCACCGCCACTCCCTCCGGCCCGGTCAAGCCGGTGAACGGCAGAATGGTGGCCCGATAAGCCGTCGGTGCGGGTTTCGTTGACCCGGGCAGTTGGCCGTGAGTGGCTGCGAGCCGCCAAACGACGATGCCGGCGGCCGCGAGCACCAGCACCACCATCACGGCGAGGGCCAGCGTCAGCAGCGCCGAGCGCTGCCACGTCGGCTCGGCGACCTCGTCGGCGTAGGACTCGGAGTAGAAGTCCTGGTGCGAATCCGCGTAGGGGTCCGCCTCGGGAACCTGCTCCGAAACGCATTGCGGTGGCCGCCGTTTGGCGGCCACCGCGGCGAAGTCGCTGGCCCGCCCAACCATCGTGGGCTGCTCTGCAACCGCGTCGGCCGAGAGCGCCTCGCGGGCTGCATGAGCGAGGTCGCCCGCGGTCGCGTACCGGTGCTGCGGATTCTTGGCCATGCCCCGCGCGATCACCGCGTCGAAGCGGGGTGAAACCGCTTGCGGACGAACCAGGCTCGGCTTGGGCGGCGCTGCGGTCAAGTGGGCCTTGATTACTTGGCCCACCGTCGTCGCAGCCGGGTAAGGGCGGTCGCCGGTCAGCAGTTCGGTCAGCACGCAGGCAAGCGAATACACGTCGGCCCGGGTGCTGGGCAGCGCGTTGTCGAAACGCTCCGGTGCGGTATACGCATACGAGCCAGCTGTCGGTCGCTGCGCGCACAATTCCGGGTCGGCGACGCCGAACCCCAGGAGGTAGGCGACGTCGTCGTCAGTGACGAGGATGTTCTCCGGTCGGACGTCCCGGTGGATCAACCGATGGGCACGGGCGGCATCTAGGGCTGCGGCAACCTGTCCGACGATCGCCACCGCCCGCTGCGGGCTCATCGGGCCGAACGTGGACAGCAGCGACCGCAGCGTCTCACCGCGTGTCAACGGTGTCGCGACGTAGCAGACACCGTCGATCTCACCCCAATCGTGAACGGGGATGAGATGCGGGTCAGTGGTCCGCGCGACGATGGCCAACTCGGTGACGAACCGCTGGCGATCGACGCCGGGCGGCAGCAGGGTAAGCGCGACCGTGCGGTTGTTGGCGGTGTCGAGGGCCTGGTAGAGCCGGCCTACGCCGGTCTGGGCGAGCAGTGCCCGAACCTCATAGCGCCCCAGTCGGGTTCCGACACGCCGGTCGTCAAGCTCGTCAGCCATCGCCTTGCCCGATCGCTTGCACGCAGTCTCGAGCGATGGCCAGTTCTTCGTTGGTCGGGATTACCAGCACGGTGACGGTCGAGTTGTCTGCGGAGATCCGCCGCGCCTCGGTGGCCGCGGCAGTATTGCGGTGCTCGTCGAGTTCGATGCCGAGGCCAGCCATCCCGGCCAGCGCATCGCGGCGCACCTGCGCGGCGTTTTCGCCGATGCCGGCGGTGAACGTCAGCACGTCGGTGCGGCCCAGCACCGCAAGGTACGCGCCGATGTATTTGCGCAGCCGGTGGATGAACACGTCATAGGCCAATTGTGCTGTATGGTCGCCTGATTCGATCATTTCGCGCAATCGTCGGAAGTCCTGTTCACCGGCAATACCCAGCACCCCGGAGCGGTGGTTGAGCATGGACTCGATGTCCTCGACGCTCATCTGCGCTGACCGGTACAGGTAGCTGATGATGCCGGGATCGATGTCACCGCTGCGGGTTCCCATCACCAGGCCCTCCATCGGGGTCAGTCCCATCGACGTCTCGACCGGCCTTCCAGCGGCGATCGCCGACGCCGACGATCCGTTACCCAAATGCAGCACAATCTGATTCAAACTATCCAGCGGTTTGCCCAGGAAAGCGGCGGCCTGCTCGCTGACGTACTGGTGCGACGTGCCGTGAAATCCGTAGCGGCGGATCCGCCACTTTTCCGCGACCTCCCGGTCGATGGCATACGTCGCGGCCGCCGCGGGCAGGTCGTGGAAAAACGCGGTGTCGAACACTGCGACATGCGGCACGTCGGGCAGCAGTCGGCGCGCCACTTCGATCCCTTGCACCGCGGGCGGGTTGTGCAGCGGCGCCAGCGGCGCGAGTTCCTTCACCTTGGCGATCAAGGCCTCGTCTATGACGGTGGGCCGGTAGAACGTCTTGCCTCCGTGCACCACCCGGTGGCCCACCGCGACCAGACCACAGTTGTCCAAGTCAATGCCGGCCTGCGCGAACCGGTCGAACGCCAAATGCAGTGCCGCCTCGTGGTCGGCGACCGGCGAGGAGCGCTCCCCGATCTGCTCGACGATGCCGTCTATCCGCGACTTGCCTGAATCAGGTTCGAGCAGGCGGTATTTCAGCGATGACGAACCGGAGTTGATCACCAGCACGACGGACTCAGTCATGGGTGCCCTGGGCTTGGATCGCAGTGATGGCGATGGTGTTGACGATGTCTTCGATCAGCGCGCCACGGGATAGGTCGTTGACGGGTCTGTTCAGGCCCTGCAGCACCGGGCCGATCGCGATCGCACCGGCGCTGCGCTGGACGGCCTTGTAGGTGTTGTTGCCGGTGTTGAGGTCGGGGAAGATCAGCACCGTCGCCCGGCCGGCCACGGGCGAGTCATGCATCTTGGTGGCCGCCACTGACGGGTCCACCGCGGCGTCGTATTGGATCGGTCCCTCGACCAGCAACTGCGGCGCCCGGCTTCGTACCAATCGTGTTGCGGTCCTGACCTTGTCGACATCGGCGCCAGCACCGGATTCGCCGGTGGAGTACGACAGCATCGCCACCCGGGGCTCGATTCCGAACTGCGCGGCGGTGCGGGCGGAGCTGATTGCAATGTCGGCGAGCTGCTCGGGCGTCGGATCGGGAACGATCGCGCAGTCGCCGTACGCCAGCACTCGATCCGGTAGGCACATCAGGAAAATACTCGACACCGTGGAGACACCTGGTGCGGTTCGGATGATTTCGAACGCCGGACGCACGGTGTGCGCGGTGGTGTGCGCAGCACCTGACACCATGCCGTCGACGATGCCGTTGTAGACCAGCATGGTGCCGAAATACGAGACGTCGCACATGATCTCCCGGGCGTGTTCCACGGTCACGCCTCTGCCCTTGCGCAATCGCGCATATTGGGCGGCGAACTGGTCGCACAACTCACTCGACGTCGGATCGATTACCGCGGCATCGTCGAGGTTGGCGCCGAGTTCGGCTGCTCGCGACCGGATTCGGTTCTCGTCACCGAGGATGGTCAGCTGGGCCACTTTGCGCTGGAGCACTCGCCCGGCCGCTTTGAGAATGCGGTCGTCGTCGCCTTCGGGCAGCACGATGTGCTTGCGATCCGCGCGCGCCCGCTCTCGCAGCTGGTAGGTGAACATCTGCGGTGTGGTGACCGTCGGAATCGGGATGGCCAGCTGCGCCAACAGGTCCGACACGTCGACGTGGCGTTCGACCAACGCCAGCGCGGTGTCGATCTTGCGCTGCGATCCCACGGTGACGCGGCCGCGCGCCGACGCCACGGCGCTGGCCGTGTCGAACGTGCCCAGCGTGGTGGCGATCATCGGCAGCCGCAACCGCAGCCCTGCCACCAACGCCGCGATCGACGGGTGCAGCTGGAACCCGCCGTTGAGGATCATGCACGACAGCGACGGAAACCCTTCGGCCGCATGGGCGCTGGCTACCGCCAGCACAACGTCGGAGCGGTCACCAGGCGTGATGACCGCAGCACCCTCGGAAAGCCGTTCCAGCACATGCTCGGCGATCATCCCGGCGACCACCACCCCCATCACTTCGCGTCCCATCAGCGCGGGATCACCGCTGACCAGGTTTCCGTTCACCGCCTGCTGCAGATCGGCCACCGTGGGCGCCACCAGCAACGGCTCGTCAGGCAGCGCATACGTCCGCGGGGTGAATCGGGCGAGCGCCTTGGCGACCGCGCGAAGTTGCGAGGGCTCACAGCGGTTCGCCACTACGGCCGCGGTGTGGGCGTGCTGCTCGGCCAGCTCGGCCAGACAGACCTCGACCAGGTGCGCGACGTCGTCGGCGCTGCGGCCTTTGGCCCGCACCACCAGCAGCACCGGTGCGCCGAGGTTGGCCGCGATGCGTGCGTTGACCGACAGCTCGGCGGGGCTGGTGACGTCGGTGTAGTCGCTGCCCACGACCATCACCGCGTCGCACTGGTCGGCCATCGCGTGGTAGCGCTCGACGATGTCGGCGATCGCGGCGTCGCCGTCGGCGTGCAGCTGCTGGTAGGTCACGCCGACACAGCGCTCGTATGGCAGGCCGGCGCTGGCATGTGTCAGCAGGAGCTCGAGGATGTAGTCGCGATCATCGACTCGCGGCGACCCGCCGCGCCCGGCTTCGCCGCGCTTGCGATCGCCGCGGCCCGACCGGACTATGGGCCGGAACACCCCGACCTTGGGGACGGTCGCGGTCAGTCGGTGCAGGACGCCCAGCGCGATCGTCGACTTGCCGGTGTCTCCCTCGGGCGCGGCGATGTAGATGCCAGACACATCAGGCCAGCCGCCGCAGCCTCGGTGCCAGGTCCTTTTCGAAGAGCTGCAGGAAGCGGCGCTGGTCGTGGCCCGGTGCGTGGAACACCAGGTGGTTGAGTCCCCATTCGACGTATTGGCCGACCTTCTCGACCGCCTCGTCGGGATCCGACGCGACGATCCAGCGTTTGGCGACCTGCTCGATCGGCAGCTCGTCGGCGGCCTTCTCCATCTCGATCGGGTCGTCGATGGAATGCTTCTGCTCGGCGGTCAGCGACAGCGGCGCCCAAAACCGGGTGTTCTCCAGCGCCAGCTTCGGGTCGGGGTCGTAGGAGATCTTGATCTCGATCATCTTGTCGATGTCGTCGACATTGCGATCGGCGGCCTTGGCCCCCTCCTGCACCGCCGGCATCAGCTTCTCGCGGTACAGCTCCTCGCCCTTGCCGGAGGTGCAGATGAACCCATCGCCGGCGCGTCCGGCGTATTTGGCCACGGCCGGGCCGCCGGCGGCGACGTAGATCGGCACTCCGCCCTCGGGCACGTCGTAGATCGAGGCGCCCTTGAGGTGGTAGAACTCGCCGTCGAAGTCGACGCGGTCGCCGCGCCACAGCTCGCGCATCAGCCGAACCGCCTCGCGCAACCGGGCGAACCGCTCCTTGAACTCCGGCCAGGCGCCCTCGTAGCCGGTGGCGATCTCATTCAACGCTTCGCCGGTGCCGACCCCCAGGAAGATCCGGCCCGGATAAAGGCAGCTCATGGTGGCGAAGGCCTGGGCGACGACCGCGGGGTTGTACCGGAAGGTCGGGGTGAGCACCGAGGTGCCCAACTGGATCTTCTTCGTGCGCTCGCCGACGGCGGTCATCCACGACAGCGAGAACGGGGCGTGCCCACCCTTGTGGCGCCACGGCTGGAAGTGGTCGCTGACGGTGGCGCTGTCCATGCCGTGGGCTTCGGCGGCGACTCCGAGTTCGACGAGTTCGCGCGGCCCGAATTGTTCTGCCGACGCTTTGTATCCCAGTTTCAGTTCAGCCACCAGTCTTTTCTACTCCCTGTTTTTGGCGGGCGACCCGCTGCGCCCGGCTTCGCCGAGCTTGCGATCGCCATACTGGTCGGGCGGGCGACCCGCTGCGCCCGGCTTCGCCGAGCTTGCGATCGCCATACTGGTCGGGCGGGCGACCCGCTGCGCCCGGCTTCGCCGAGCTTGCGATCGCCATACTGGTCGGGCGGGCGACCCGCTGCGCCCGGCTTCGCCGAGCTTGCGATCGCCCGGTGCCTAAACTCGCGGGCATGGCACCGGTGCTCACAAATGTCACCGACATCGTGCACCTCGCCCAGGGGGAAGCGGTCAACTGGCTGATCGTCCGCGACGACAGCGGGGTCATGCTGATCGATTCCGGCTACCCCGGTGACCGCGACGACGTGCTGGCCTCGCTGCGCCAGCTTGGCCACCAGCCGGGCGACGTGACGGCGATCTTGCTGACGCACGCCCACATCGACCACTTGGGCTCGGCCATCTGGTTCGCCAAAGAGCACGGCACCCCGGTGTATTGCCACCCCGACGAGGTCGGGCACGCCAAGCGTGAGTATCTGCAACAAGCCTCCCCGGTGGACGTCGCCTTGCGGATCTGGCGACCCCGGTGGGCGGTGTGGGGTGCGCATGTGGTGCGCAACGGCGGTCTGATCCGCGACGGCATCCCGACCACACAACCGTTGACCACCGACATCGCCGCCCAGCTGCCCGGCCACCCGATGGCCATCCCCACCCCGGGGCACACCAGCGGGCACTGCTCGTATGTGGTCGACGGTGTGCTGGCCAGCGGCGACGCCCTGGTCACCGGGCATCCGCTGCTGCGCCGCAGCGGTCCGCAACTCCTGCCCGCGGTGTTCAGCCACAGCCAGAACGACTGTGTCCGCAGCCTTGCCGCGCTGGCGCTGCTGGAGACCGAGATCCTGGCGCCCGGCCACGGCGACCTGTGGCGTGGCCCGATCCAGGAAGCCACCGGGAAGGCCGCGGCGCTGGCCCGCTAGTGACCCGAACCCGCACCGCCCGGCACATTCGCGCTGACCGCGCGACGATTTTTCACGCGCTGGTCTCGGCGGACGCCATCGCCAATTGGCGGGTGCGGACGGGATGACGGCCGTGGTGCACAGGTTCGAGCCCCGCGTCGGCGGTGCGTTTCGCGTCTCGCTGACATACAACTCGGCGGACCAGCCGGGCAAGACCGCCGGACCGACCGACACCTATCACGGCCGTTTCGTCGAACTGGTGCCCAACGAGCGGGTGGTCGAAGAGCTCGAATTCGAAACCGCGGACCCTGCGCTGCGCGGCGTTGATGCAGATGACGACAACGCTCGTGGGGCAGCTGACGGCACGGACGTGGTCGTGCTGCACGACGGCTTGCCGCCAGGAGTTTCAGCTGCGGACAACGAGCTCGGTACCCGGATGGCGCTCGACAAGCTCGCCGCGCTCGTGGAGTCGATCGGTACCCGTTAAGCGCCGATCAATACGTCACAATTCGATCACGCTTACTGTCACGATTTGTTAAGTATCGAGCGCGTACTCTAAGAAAATCGCCCTGAGTTACGGCAAAACTCGCGCTTTTGCCGGTAACGCTTGTCCAGCAGCGGTTTTCGTTGCCGTCAGCGACCGGTAGCCGCCGAGTGTCTCGCGTACGTTGGCTGTCGGGTCGGGGGATCTGTGACCGAATGTGCAACGTAAAGGAACAAGCAAGCATGAAACCCAGTGGTATGACCATGCGCAGCCAAGCCGTCGGCATCGCTGCGACCGCCTGTGTACTCGGGGGTCTGGCGGCGACCACCATGGCGGCACCGAGCGCCTCTGCTGCGCCCGACTGCAGCCCGGCCGCGGTGAACAACACCGTCAGCTCCTCGACGGATCAAGCGCGCCAATACCTCGACGCGCATCCGGACGCCAACGCGGCGGTGACATCAGCGTTCAGTCAGCCGCGTCCCCAGGCGGCGGCCAACCTGCGTAGCTACTTCACCGCCCACCCGCAGGAGTACTACGACCTGCGGGGCATCTTGGCGCCGATCGGTGACACGGAGCGCCAGTGCAACACCACCGCATTGTCGCCCGACCTGCAGTCGGCCTACAACGAATTCATGGCCGGCTAACCGGCGCCAACCCGAGATGATCGCGCAGGGTGGTGCCGCTGTATTCGGTACGGAACACGCCGCGTTCCTGCAACAGCGGCACCACCTTGTCGACGAATTCGTCTAGCCCGTGCGGCGTCGACAGGTTCTCGGCCTCGGCGACCTCGCCCAGCACGAACGTGGCAGCCAGAAAAACCTTGAGCGCGTTAGGGTCTCGTCCGCATGACGCGGCCCGGCGCCTGACGTCGAAGTAGTAGCGCTGGGCGTCGTCTAGCGTCGAGTGCAACGTGAACACCGCGTCGGCGTAACGAGCGCCGATCGCGTGGCCCGAGCGCGACGCCCAGTTGCAGCGGCGCGCTCACGGCAGCCACTTTTCGAACGCGATGGGTTCAAACGGCCCCCAGGACGGCAGCGGCTCGTCGAGGCGGGTGTAGCCGCTGGCTTCATAGAGAGCCTCGGCCTCCGGCTGCCGATTGCCGGTGATCAGGTACACCCGCCGGTATCCGCGCGCAGCGGTCTCGTCCTCGAGCGCCGCCAGCAGCGCCTTGGCGTAACCGCGGCGGCGATGCGCGCGATCGGTCCAGATCCGCTTGAATTCGACGGTCTGAGCGTCGTAGCGGCGAAACGCCCCACCGGTGACCGGCATGTCGTCGACCACGCCGATCACCAAACCGCCGTCGGGCGGCGCCAACTCGCCGGACGGAACCCGCAGCCACGTCAGGTGGGTTTGCGGCGTGCCGCCATAGCGCTGAGCGTATTCGACGGCCAGCTCGGCCAGCAGCGGCTGCGCCAGCGGATCATCTTGGCCGGCCGACACGAACCGCAGTCGGCCCGCCGCGGTGGACTGCAGCGGTTGGGACATCACTCAACTGTCTAACGCCTACCGGCCGCGCGCATTCCGAGCTTGCCCCACACGCACCGCGGTGACATACGAGCTCGCGACCGGCGCGTCGGCCCGCTGGCCGCGCCACAGGCCGGGCAGACCGGTGATGCCGCACACGTCGGCCAGCGTGGTGTCGACCGTCTCCCAGCCGTGGCCGGCCAGGTACTCGGCGACGTCGTTGTGCTCGCCCGGGAAGGTCAGCTTGCTCATGTCGATGCCCAGGCCGTGTTGTCGCCATCGGGCAGCCAGGGCAGGGTCGTAGCCGGCCTGCGCCTGGCTTGCGCCGTGGTCGGCGGCGAACCGGCTGCCGGCGGCGCTGAGCGCAGTGATGTTGTCGAGCAGGCGATCCTGGGCGTCGGGCGGTAGCAATCCGATCAGCAACCCTTCGGCGATCCACGCACTGGGCCGGCTGGCGTCGAAACCGACTCGCCGCAGCGCCGCGGGCCAGTCCTGGCGCAGATCGACGCCCACCGCGCGGCGGTTGGCCGTCGGCGCGGCGCCGAGTGAGCGCAGGGTCTGGGTCTTGAACTCGATCACGTCCGGCTTGTCGAGTTCGTACACCGTGGTGCCGGGCGGCCACCACAGCCGATAGGGGCGGGCATCGAGCCCGGAGGCCAGAATCACCACTTGGCCGATGCCCGCGATCCCGGCATCGGCGCAAAAACCGTCGAAGAAACGGGTGCGCACGGCCAACAGGTCGGTCATCGTCCCGAACACGAAATCGTCGCCGAGGTCGGCTATGTCGAGCTCGCCGTCCGCTAGCCGGGTGAAGAAGTCGATCCCGACGGCACGGACCAACGGGTCGGCGAACGGATCGCTGATCAGTCCGCGCTTGGTCGCCACCGCGCGGGCTGTCGCCGCCAGGGTCGCCGTGGCTTCGACGCTGGTGGGGTTCCACGTGTCGTCGTCAGTGCGCGCCATCTCGCTCCCGTCACGCGTCGGAGTGGCGCCGCACCACCGCGGCCGCGGCCCGCCACCCCAGCAGCAGCACCGCGGTGACCGCTGCGGCCACCGCGACAAAGCTGGCGGCCACACCGGCCCCGGTAACTTTGCGCAACAGCATGCCGACCGCCACCGTGCACAGCCACACGACGACCCCCGTCGGGGCCAGTGCGGTCGGGCGTCGCCAGGCCCGCGAGATCAGCCAGCCCACGACCGTTCCAGTCAGAAACGGCCACGCCGTCGTCGCGACGCCTGCCAGGTCGAGCCCTTCGTCGTGGCTGCGGCGGCCGAGCGCGCAGAACACCAGCACGCAGCCGACATCGAAGCCCAGCCACGGCGCACGTTGCATGCCGTGACAGTACCTGCCACCTTGATCTCGCGAGCATGACGAATGTAGCTTCGGCACGAATGAATGCCGATTCACCCAGATGCCGATGACCGCCAAACTCGCCCTCGTGACGGGCGCAGGCTCGGGTATCGGCAAGGCGATCGCGTTGGGATTCGCCGCTCAAGGCGATCGCGTCGTCGCCGCCGACATCGACGAAGCGGCCGCCGAGGCTACTGCCAAGGAGCAGCCGGACCTGATCACCGCGCTGCCGGTCGACGTCGCCGACCGTAAGAAGGTGGACGTGTTGCGTGACCGGACACGGGCCGAAGTCGGGGTGCCCAATGTCGTGGTCAATGCCGCGGGGTGGGATCGCATGCTTCAATTCATCGAAGCCACAACAGAATTCGCCGAGAAAGTAGTCGCTATCAACTACCTGGGGCCGGTGCACGTGTGCAGCGCGTTCCTGCCGGGAATGATCGAGGCCGGCGGCGGTGGGCGGGTAATCAACCTCGCCAGCGACGCCGGCCGGGTGGGCAGCGCGGGCGAAACCATCTACGCCGGCGCCAAGGGCGGGGTGATTGCGCTGACCAAGTCGCTGGCCCGCGAGATGGCGCGTCACCAGATCACCGTGAATTGCGTGTGCCCGGGCCCGACTGACACTCCGCTGTTCGCGGCGATGCCCGAGAACCTGAGAGAGGCGCTGATCAAGGCGATCCCGTTTCGGCGGCTGGCGCGCCCGGACGAGGTGGCGGCGCCGGTGCTGTTCTTCGCCTCCGATGCGGCGTCGTTCATTACCGGGCAGGTCCTGAGCGTCAGCGGCGGACTTACGATGGCCGGGTGACTAGCTTCGACCCCATCGACCCGCTCAGCCTGGACGCGTCGCTGTCCAGCGACGAGATCGCGGTGCGCGACACCGTCCGACAGTTCTGCGCCGAGCACGTCGCTCCGCATGTCTCCGACTGGTTCGAGATCGGCGACCTGCCAGTGCGCGACCTGGCGAAAGGCTTCGGCGAGCTGGGCCTGCTCGGCATGCACTTGCACGGGTACGGGTGCGGGGGCGCGTCGGCGGTGCACTACGGGCTGGCCTGCCTGGAGCTGGAAGCCGCCGACTCCGGTATCCGCTCTTTGGTGTCGGTGCAAGGATCGCTGGCCATGTTCGCGATCTGGAACTACGGGTCCGAAGAACAAAAACAGCAGTGGCTGCCCGGGATGGCGGCCGGTGAACTGGTCGGCTGCTTCGGGTTGACCGAACCCGACGTCGGATCCGACCCGGCGGCGATGAAAACGCGCGCGCGGCAAGACGGTTCGGACTGGGTGCTCAACGGGCGCAAGATGTGGATCACCAACGGCACGGTCGCCGACGTGGCGATCGTCTGGGCCGGCACCGACGACGGCATCCGCGGCTTCATCGTCCCCGCCAATACCCCGGGCTTCAAAGCCAACACGATTCACCACAAGCTGTCGCTGCGGGCGTCGATCACCAGCGAATTGGTGCTCGACGACGTGCGGCTGCCTCAAGAATCATTGCTGCCCAAGGCGACTGGGCTTCGCGGGCCGTTGGCATGCCTGTCAGAGGCGCGCTACGGGATCGTGTGGGGAGCGATGGGCGCGGCGCGCTCCGCCTGGCAGGCGGCGCTCGATTATGCCACTCAGCGCACGCAGTTTGGCCGGCCGATCGCCGGATTCCAGCTGACCCAAGCCAAACTCGTCGACATGGCCGTCGAACTGCACAAGGGCCAGTTGTTGGCGCTGCATCTGGGCCGGCTCAAAGACAGCGCCGGGTTGCGGCCCGAGCAGGTGAGCTTTGGCAAGCTCAACAACACCCGCGAGGCTATCGAGATCTGCCGCACGGCCCGAACCATTCTGGGGGGCAATGGGATATCGCTGGAGTATCCGGTGATCCGGCACATGGTCAACCTGGAGTCGGTACTCACCTACGAAGGCACGCCAGAGATGCACCAGCTGGTACTGGGCCAGGCCTTCACGGGTCTGGACGCCTTCCGATGACACTGACCTACACCGCCGAGCATCACCAGTTCCGGGAACTGGTGCGGGATTTCGTGCAGCAGATTGTGCTTCCCGCCCACGAGAACTGGGAACACGCCGGGTGTTGGGACCGATCGCTGTTCACCGAGGCCGGAAAGCTCGGCCTGCTGGGCTTCCCGGTGTCCGAGGAGTTCGGCGGCCCGGGCGTCGACGACTTCCGCTACCACGTGATCCTCATCGAGGGGCTGCAGCGGGTCGGTGCGGCGGCCGAGGCTGTCGCATTCTCGCTACAGAACGACATAGTGCTGCCGTACCTGACTGAGCTGACCACGGCCGAGCAGAAACAGCGGTGGCTGCCCGGTGTGGTGACCGGTGAGACGGTGCTGGGCATCACGATGACCGAGCCGGGCGTCGGCAGCGATCTGGCGGGAATCCGCACGACGGCGGTCCGCGAGGGCGACCACTACGTGGTCAACGGTGCGAAGACCTTTGTCTCCCACGGTCAAAACGGTGACCTGTTCGTCGTGGCGGTACGCACCTCGCCCGACCGGCACAAGGGGCTGTCGCTGCTGGTCATCGACGCCAACACACCGGGTTTCAGCCGTGGCCGCAATCTGCAAAAAATTGGGCTGCACGCCCAGGACACCAGCGAGCTGACCTTCACCGACATGCGCGTACCCGTTGAGAACCTGCTCGGCGAAGAGGGCCGGGGCTTTTACCAGTTGATGGAAAATCTTCCGCAGGAGCGGCTTTCGTTGGCGGTAGGTGCGGTCGCGGCGGCGGAGGGAGTGCTGGCCCAGACGCTAGACTACGTCCGGCAGCGGCGAGCTTTCGGCACGCCGATCGCCAGTTTCCAAAACACCCAATTCGTGCTCGCCGAGCTGGCCACCGAACTCGACGTCGCTCGAACGTATCTCGACGATTGCATCGCCGAGCACCTGGCCGGCGAGCTGACCGCCGCGCGGGCAGCCCGGCTGAAGTGGTGGACAACCGAGCTGCAGGTTCGCACCGCCGACCGCTGCCTGCAATTGCACGGCGGCTACGGCTACATGCGCGAATACCCGGTGGCGCGGGCTTTCGTCGATGCCCGCATCCAGACCATCTACGGCGGCACCACCGAGATCATGAAGACCATCATCGCCAAGGATCTGGGCCTGTAGATGGCCACCGATTACGCTGACCTTGCGGTCGAGGAGGCGGTGCGCACAGCCAGGGGGTGAAGGAGGATCTGCTGCTGCTGGCCACGATCGTGCGGATCGAGGACGCGTTTCGTGAGCAGCTAGCCCCCGGTCATGGCGGCCGCCGGCGAGGATCCCGTCGAGCAGTTGGCCACCGGTATCCGTCCCCTAGATCGAGATCGTTGACGAGAACCTGGACGCGGTGGTGCTGACCTACCGGGGAAGCTTCACCTGGATGCCGCCGGGCGCGCCCAGACCAAGGAGTTGGAAATCGTCACCGCAGCACCGCTGCGCCCAGCGATCGAGGCCTGCATCGCCGCCGCCGTTCCGCGACATCGACGTGGATCTGGCGGTGTTCGAGATCATGCTGCTCGCACATGGATGGGCGTTAAAGCACAGGCATTTCCGGCCGATCTACACCCTCGACGAGTACGTCTGGTCGCAGACCCGCCATGTGCTGGGCGCGTATCGCCAAATGACCGGCGCGCAGGCTACCCGCAACTATTCGACGAGACCCACAGACAGCACGGCCGCCGACAAGGATCAGCACCGTTACGCATCGTCACCGAGCAGCAGCGAACGAACCAGCCGACGGGGTCCGAAGGGACGGAGCATCTCGCTGGCTGGGCGCGGCCGCACCCGGTGCGGCCACCAGAACCAGCGCCCGAGCAGCGACGCGATCGACGGAGTCATCAGCGAGCGCACCACCAGGGTATCGAACAGCAGGCCCAGGCCCATCGTGCTGCCGGCCTGACCGATCGAGCGCACGTCGCTGGCGACCATGGACATCATGGTGAAGGCGAATACCAGGCCCGCCGCGGTGACGACCTGCCCTGTTTCGCCCACCGAGCGGATAATGCCGGTCTTTAATCCAGCGCCTATTTCCTCCTGGAACCGCGAGACCAGCAGCAGGTTGTAGTCCGATCCGACTGCCAGCAGAATGATCAACCCGAACAGGGGGGCGATCCAGTTGAGATCCACGCCCAACAAGTATTGCCAGACCAGAACCGACAGGCCGAAGGCAGCGCCCAGCGATAGCAGCACCGTGCCGACGATTGCCACAGAGGCAACCAGAGCCCGGGTGATCATCACCATCACGACGAATATCAGGGTCACGGCGGCTATTGCCACGATCAGGAGGTCGTAGTGTGAGCCGGACTGGATATCGCGGTAGATGGCGGCGGTCCCGGTGAGGTAAAACCGGGCGCCGGTTAGCTTTGTTCCCTTCACCGCTTGGTGCGCGGCGGTCAGTTCCGGCATGACCGCAGAAATACCCGCTGGGGTTGCCGGGTCGGTGTCGTGGGTGATGATGAAGCGCGCGGCGGTGCCGTCAGGTGACAGAAAAAGTTTCAGACCGCGCTGAAAGTCGGGGTTGTCGAACGCCTCCGGTGGCAGGTAGAAATCGTCGCCACTCCTGGAGGCGTCGAAGGCCTCGCCCATTGCGCTGGCAGTGTCTGTCATCCGCGACATTTGGGTGACGAGGCCGGAGAAGCTGCTGTGCATGGTCAGCAAGCTGCCCCGCATGGATTTCGCGACGGCGATGATGGGCGGGAACTGTCGCATCATCTGCGGCAGCACGGTGTCGATGTTGTTCACGTCCTTCAGCAGCGCTTTCATGTCGTCGCTGAATTTGTCGACCCCGTCGATCGCCTCGAACACCGACCGCGACGCCCAGCAGACCGGAATGTCATAGCAGTGCGGCTCCCAGTAGAGATAGCTGCGCAACGGCCGCGCGAAATCGTCGAAATCCGCCAGATGATCCCGCATCTCGTCAAGCGTGGCCTTCATCTCCTGCATGTCGCCGAGCATGTGATGAGTCGTGTTGCTCATCTGGCCCATTAGGCTGTACATGCGTTCCATCGACGCGATCATGGTGCCGAGATCGTTGCTCATTGTGAGCATGTCGCTCATCCGGTCTCTCATGAACTGCAGATTCTCGCGTATCGGAATCGATTGAGCACTGATTTGGAAAGGTATTGACGTGTGCTCGATGGGCCCACCCAGCGGACGGGTGATGCTTTGCACCATCGCGATTCCCGGTGCACGAAAGATATCCTTGGAAAGCCTGTCTAAGATGATCATGTCGCCGCTATTGCGCCTTTCGACCATGAGGATGTCGGGATTCATCGTGGCAGCGTTGAAATGACGCCCTGCAGCCGCATATCCGACAGCCGAGGCCAGATGCTGGGGGATGTAGAACCGATCGCTGTAGCTGACCTTCATGCTCGGCATGATGAGGATCCCGACGAGGGCGACGGCCAGCGAGGCGGCAAGCACCGGCTCGGGCCAGCGCACGGCAGCGGTGCCGATGCGCCGCCAGCCGCGAGTCTTGGTCAGCCGCTTGGGTTCCAGCAGGCCGAAGCGGCTGGCCACGGTGACCACGGCGGGCGCCGCGGTCAGTGCGCCCGCGATAACCACGAGCAGGCCCAATGCCGATGGAATACCTAACATCTTGTTATACGACAGCCGCGCCAGGTACAGGCAAAAAGTGGCACCTGCGATCGTCAGTCCCGAGCCCAGGATGACGTGGTAGGTGCCGCGAAACATGCTGTAGTAGGCCCTTTCCCGGTCTTCGCCGGCTTGGCGCGCCTCGTGGTAACGCCCGATCAGGAATATCGCGTAGTCAGTTCCCGCCGCAATGGCCAGCGACGAGAGCATCGCGACGACGAAGGTCGAAAATCCGAGTAGGTCGTAGTGTCCGAGAAGCGCGACGAGCCCCCTGGCCGTGCCCATCTCGAAGCCGACCATGACGAGAACGAGCAGCACCGTGCTGATGGAGCGGTAGGTGATGAAGAGCATGGTCATGATGACCACGCCGGTGACGCCCATCATTTTGAACATGCTTTTGTCGGCAGCTTCGTTCATGTCCGTTGTCAGCGGCGCCGGGCCGGTGACGTAGACTTTGACGCCTTCCGGCGGTGCTGACCGGTCGACGATGTCGCGTACCGCTTTGACGGACTCGTTACCCAGGGTGCTGCCTTGGTTGCCGGCCAAATTGAGTTGGACATAAGCGGCTTTGCCGTCTCGGCTCTGGACGCCGGCGGCGGTGAGTGGGTCTCCCCACACGTTGTGGACGTGCTGCACGTGTTTGTGATCGCTCTGCAGCTCTTTTACCAAACCGTCGTAATAGCGGTGCGCCTGCTCGCCGAGTTCGTTGTCGCTTTCCAGGACAACCATCGCGATACTGTCGGAATCCGACTCGTGAAACTTCGCGCCGATGCGTCGCGCGGCAATCTCTGCCGGGGCATCTTTGGGCGACGCGGTCACCGCATGCTTTCTCGCGACCGATTCGATCGGCGGCACAAGCACATTCAGGGCCACGGTCAGGAGCAGCCAGGCGAGGATGATCGGCACTGCGAACGTGCGGACCGCTCGCATGAGTCTCGGTCGCGGGTTCTCGTTGCCGCTCATGCGACTTTCACCAGGCAGGAGGTTTGGGCGTGGTGTCCGGCCGAGGATTGCTCGTCTTTGACCTCACCGTCCACCGTGATGCGGCACC
Organism: Mycobacterium noviomagense; assembly: GCF_010731635.1. Taxonomy (NCBI): domain Bacteria; kingdom Bacillati; phylum Actinomycetota; class Actinomycetes; order Mycobacteriales; family Mycobacteriaceae; genus Mycobacterium; species Mycobacterium noviomagense. The sequence goes on along the minus strand of NZ_AP022583.1, from coordinate 2,349,740 downwards.
CGATGTTGTCGCTGTTGCCCTGCGCGACCACGTTCGCCATTACCGCCGGCACCGTCGTCGTCAGCGTGTAAATCCAAGGCAGGCCAACGAAGTTCGCCTGTTCCGGCTGGACATTTTTGTTCAAGTAGGTCACGGTCCCGGTTGTTTCAGTGGGCCCGTACACCTCGTAGGTCACCCGCTTGACATGAGACGGCACCAGTGGCTCGGCGCTGCTTTCGGTCGCCGAAAAGATTTGGTCTGCGCCGAAAAAACCGCGGAGTCGCACGACGGCGACACCACCGAGGACAACCGCCACCACAACGACCAGCGGTACCCAAACTCGCTTGAAAAATCCGGGCATCGAACGTTTCCCTTCGCTGACGCCTCGGCCCAGTCGCGTAGTAGTTTCAGACCCCTACCGCTGCGGACAAAAGGGCCGTCGGCCTTACCGGCTAGAAGTTGCGAGTAGCAATTGGGCCTCTTCAGGCCGCAGATCCGGCATCGCACGGCACGGCACATCAGCGACGCTGCGCACCAGGCGTCGACGGTGGCCCCTGGTGGGGGCGTTGCAGGGCGGCGAATTCGGGCGCCGACGCCACAGTCACCACGGCGTCGAGCAGCGCGCGCCCGTCGTCTCGAGTGGGAAGCGCCGTCAGCACTGGCCCGAAAAATCCCCTGCCCTCGACTGCCATGATCGGACTACCGCCACTGCCGCCAAGCGCATCCTGACTGCGTTGATGAGCCGCCTTCACGGCGTCATCCCACGTCGGGTCATCGAGCGCGCCGACCAGCGCCGGACTGCGGCCCGACTCCGCCAGCGCCTCCTTGACCATGGCGTCAGTCCAGTCCGCGTGGCTGTGGTGCATGCGGGCGCTCAACGCTTCGTAGAGCTTGCCGAAGGCGCTGGGCGCATCTTCGTCTGTCGCGGCGACGCAAACTCTGCCTACCCGACGGGACCACTCCAGTTTGATACGCTGCGCCGGCGCTACGTCGCGACCGTCGTTGAGCACCGCCAGCTCATCTGCCGCAGTGCGACACGGCGACCGGTGCCGCTGACTGCATCCAGCAACCAACGCGATGTTACCCAGGCAAATGGGCATATCGGGTCGACGTAGAGATCGATCGACGTCATCGCATTTCCTCGGCAAGCGTGCTTATCGCGGCCTGCAGTTGCCCTGTCGCTTGTTCGGCGACGGACCACAACCCCGGGTTCTCGACGAACTGGACCATCAGCTGGGTGTTCATTGCCTCGATCACGTAACGTTCCATCGATTCCCCCAGCTTGTCTTTGCGGGTCGCCTGCACGTCAATCTCAGTCAGGGCTCCGACGCCGTTGTCCTTCAACACTTCTCGGGTTCTTTCCATTTTACCGAAGTCGGTTGTGCCGGTGGACGCACTTGTAACGGTGACCATGATTTTTTCCCCTCTCCTGGTTTTGGTTGCATGCGGAACGTCAGTAAATGGCGTGGCGAGGGCTGTCCCACGTTGCGGTCGCTGCCACCTCCTCGCCGGGCATATGCTGCTCTAATGTGCCCACTATACCCGCCGGGGTATCGTCTGGGTTGCGACCGGCATCGGCACCCGCCGAACGCACTGATACCGCCGAGCTATCGCCCGGGAAACCTGACATAAATTAAGTGACCGCGTGTCGTTTAGTTCGGCGGCTTCCAGGACAGGCTATAGCTCAAGTGAGACAGCAACTTTCGCTGATCGCCGGAACTGGCGTTCGGTTCCGCTGCCGCGGGGCTGAATGGCTTATCCCCGCGGCTGCCGGAGTCCTCGAGAAGCTGGTTCACCTCAGCCTCACAGCCCATCGTCGACTGCGGTTCGAAGCGTCAAGGTTGTTATACCTTCGCTTTGTCACTCAGCGCGCTGATCGCGGCCTGGAGTTTCGCCGCGGCTTGGTCGGCAATATCCTGAAGCCCGGGCTGGTCAGCCACCCGAACCATAATCTGCGGGTCCATCGCCTCGACCAGGATGGTGTCGCCCGCGTCGGCGGCATCGGTTCGCACCACCACGTTGCACGGCAACAACTGCCCGATCTGCCGATCCACATCCAGCGCGCGATGCGCCAGCGCCGGATTGCAGGCACCGAGTATCAGGTAGTTCTCCATGTCCTCCCCGAGCTTCTGTTTCAGCGTGGCTTTGACGTCGATCGTGGTCAGCACGCCGAAACCCTGATCGGCCAGCGCTCTAGTGATCTGCTCGACCGCCTCCTCGAACGAGGTGTGCAGCGTGGCGGTCAGTCGTGTTTCCATTGCTTGTCCTTCCTCCAATTTCGAATACCGCATCAATTGCGATCCCTCACCGAGGATTACGCCAGCGCCAGGAACAACTTTTCAAGTTCGGCCTCCGTCAGTGTGGGCGGGCCGGCTTTCCTGCTGCCCGCGATGCACTGCCGGAGACCTGATGCGACGATCTTGAACCCAGCCCGGTCGAGGGCACGCGACACCGCCGCAAGCTGCGTCACGACCTCCTTGCAATCACGGCCCTGCTCGATCATCGCGATCACCCCGGCCAGTTGCCCATGAGCGCGTCGCAGCCGATTAAGCACCGCGGCAATGCTTTCCTCATCGCTATCGATCATTTTGTCCTCCAAAATCCAGTCGGCATCGCCAATAGTACCCCCGGGGGTATGGTGACGTCACTGAGCGCCGTCTGATCCGGCCAGCATCGCTGGAATACCCCCGCGGGTATTGGTATTCTACTGGTCATGAGTGATCACACTTGCTACCAGGACGTACTCAACGACCTCCATCCCCAACACCGCGCGCTGCGCAAGATCATCCCTGACGTCTACCAGGGCTTCGCCGAGATGAGCAACGGCGCGCTGACTCCGAGAGCATTGGACAGGAAAACCAAAGAGCTCATCGCGATGGCCATCGGTGTCGTAGCCGGCTGCGACGGGTGCATCGCCTCGCACGCCCAAGGGGCCGCGCGCGCTGGGGCATCCAAGGAAGAAGCGGCCGAAGCCATTGGTGTCACGTTTCTCATGCACGGTGGGCCGGCCACAATTTACGGCGCCCGCGCCTACGACGCGTTCTGCGAATTCGCCGACGCGAAGGCGGGACCGGGCTCACCCGAGTGAGCAGCTTCAGCAAGACCGGAAGACCGAAAACTGCGAGTCCCCCGACCTTGATCACTTCATGCGGCGTTCGGCCGCTGAACGTTAGCGTTTAGGTCCGGAACGCGCGAAGCTGCGGCAGCAGGTCCCTTGCAGCCCATTCGACCCTGTCGAGGGTGGCGGTTCGCCCATCGGCGCATGTTCACGGTAAAATGCGCTGTCTTAGCCGTTGCCGCACTTGTCGCAGATCGCTAACATCTGTAACCCCCCGATGTCTGGGGCCGATGACCGGGGTATCGGATTTCCGAGTCGGCCGCGCCGACGAACGTCGCAGTGACCCCGCGGATTAACGGGAAGCGCGAAATGCTCCACACAACCACTAGCCCCGGAGATTGATTTGGTTTTGCCGCCGCGGCGGGCGGATTGCCTTCTATCGCAAGCGACTCACCTAACTACTGTGCGGCATGGGTTGCGGGTTTGTCATCGAGCGTGAATCCCCAAGAGCTGTTGGCCTCGGCAAGTTCGAAACCTTCAGTGCCGGCTTCGCCGGACTGCCCCGAGGCGCCAAACGTTCCGGAGTCGGCGATGTAGGCGTGTCCGAGCTTTTCCGCCCCGGGCAGCGTTCCCGGCGGGAAGTTGTTGTCGATGGAGGCAAGCGCGGCTTCGAACATCTTCTGGTGAGCGATCTCGCGGGTCATCAGGAAGGTCAAGGTGTCCTTGACGCCGTTGTCATCGGTGAGTTTGATCAGCCGCTCGTAGACAAGCTTGGCGCGAGCCTCAGCGGCAATATCGGAACGCAGGTCGGCCGTAGGTTCGCCGATGGTGTCGACATAGGCGGCGGTGAACGGTGTGCCCTCGGAGTCGGTCAGACGCGCCCCTCCACCGCCCAGGACGTTGGTTCCGCTGTTGAGCGCGAAAGCGGCGTGGTCGGGCAGTTTGCCGTCGAGCAACTCACCGAGGTAGCTGCCCTCGACCTGGTCCACCAACTCGGAGGGAGACCCCTTGAGCAGCAACGACAGCATCTGAGCGACCATCTCCAGATGAGATAGTTCCTCGGTGGCGATGTCGAGCAACATGCTGCGGCGCGGACCGTCGTTCTCGTTCCAACCTTGGAGGAAGTAGCGCAGCGCCGCGGCGAGTTCCCCGTTGGGTCCACCGAACTGCTCAAGCAGCATCTTGGCGAACTCCGGATTCGGCTCATCGGCGTGAACCGTATACATCATTTTCTTGTTGTGCAGAAACACCGGCTTAATCCCTTTCACCCAGCGACTATGGAAACGGAGCAGGGCTTATTGGCTCGGCGAAGCCCTCTCCCCGGACCCTCATTCCCGCGAAGGATCATCGCCAAACTCGCACGCACACCTGATACTCGGGGGTCTCTGGTAGGTGACGCAGGTTGACTCCGTGGTGGACACTCTGGCCAGTGGCCGCCGCGCCGAGGCGCTGCGCGATGTGTGCCGCACGGAGCCTTGCTGACCGGATACATTGTTTGCCAACGCATTCGGCTTGGTGAACGACAGGGGCCAGTGGACTATCTCCGTTTAAACGCCCGGGCATGTGCATGGGTGACACACCGGGGCACCGCGGTGGTGATGGTTTCGGCGGTATGGAGGATCTCAGGCTCAACGCCATCCAATAGGCGGTGCGCGACGTTCCGGCTCACCTCCCAACCGACATGGCCGACGCGGCGGCGATTCCCCATCCCAGCGCCGTAGTGGCGCCATGACAGATCAGCTTTTTGATGACACTTTCGATTCCAGCGACCATGGCGCTGCCCCAAATAACCAGTGCCACACCTTCTTGACCCCGACTCACACTCGCCGTAGCCGACCGCATCGGCCGCGACGTCGCTGACGCGCTGGCGCCACGAATCCCGGAAATGCGCAGCTTCACGTGGCTGGCGCGAGCCGCCTGAACGACGACCGCGCTACTCAGGGCTGCATCTGGATGTGCGTTTGCCCGTCCGTGTAGGTGACGGTGCCGTGCTGGAAGGTCTGCTGCCAGCCGCCGGGAATCTCCTGCTGGTCGGCGGTCGGGTAACCCAGCGGGCCGGCCGGGCCGCCGTAGTCGTTCCTCCAGAGGTCGCGGATGGCGCCCAGCACGACATGCGCACCGGTCTGCGGAGTCCAGTAGATTCCGCCGCCCTCGAACTTGCTGTAGCGGCCACCGCCCGGGCCGGGTTGCTCGTTGCTGATCGGCGACCCCAGCGGGCTGTTCGACGCGCCCACTTCGTTGTATTTCTGCAGGATCGCGCCCTGCAGGAGGAACTTGCCGGACGTGGCTGCGAACCACTGGGTGGTGACGCCGGCCGCGCTGGTCGGACCGGTCGGGTCTGGAGCGCTCGAGCAGCCGGCGGCAACGATTCCCGCGATCGCCATCACAACCGCCAGGCGGCTGACAATCATCTGGGCTTCTCCTGTGCGTCGACGGCTCGAGTGCTGCGCGCGGCGGTGCGCCGCCCCCCGGGCAAGCGGTCGACGAAGCGGCCCAGGCGCGCGACGGTGTTGTCGAGCGGGTCCACGATGTCGGTGAGGCGTTGCAAGGTGGGCAGAATCTGCGCCACCGACTGTATTTCGGACGTAAGACGTTCGGCCTGGGTGTCGATGCCCTGCGCGGCTTTGGTCAGGCCGGTGATTTCTCGGGCGATCTCGGCGGAATTGCGGTCGATTCCCTTCGCGCTTTTGCTCAGGTCGGCGAGATTCTCTGCGATGTACTGGGCTGAGCGGCGCAGCTCGGCGATATCGTCGAGGGCTCGATCGGCGCGGTCGATCAGGCGCCAGCGCAATGACACGGCGCAGCGTCACCTGCGCCGAGTGCGCTGTCCAGGCGACCACCGACCGTGGGTCGGTCAGCGCGAGCTGCATGGATCCAGTGCCCTGGGCCATCGCGGTGTCTCCGTTCGAAGTCAATAGAACGCGACCGTAGCATTTCCGCGCGGATCAATACAACGGTGCCGTAAAATTGCGGACATGCCCGTGCAGGAGCGCCCGCGCCGCAAATACGCACCGCGGCTCTCACGCGAGGCGCGCCGCGCGCAACTGCTGGATGCCGCGCTGGACGTGCTGGCCGGTTGTGAGCTGCACGAGCTCGCCATGGAGACCGTCGCCGCCGCGGCCGGCATCGCAAAACCCGTGGTGTACACCGTCTTTCGGACGAAAACGGAGTTGGTCGCAGACCTCTTGGCCCGCGAACACCAGCGCGGCATCGCCCAGATCGCCGCGGCGATGCCGACCGATCTGACGACACTGGGGCCGGCCGGCGCCTACGCCGCGTCCATCACGGCGTTTCTGCAATCCGTGCTGGCCAACCCGACGCGCTGGCGACTGATCCTGACCGCACCAGACAGCGCCCCCCGCGCCTACCGCGACTCGCTGCGCGTCACCCGCTCAGCGATCTTGGCGCAGGCCGAAGACCTGGCACGCGCCGCGACCGCGCTGATGCCGCAACTCGCCGGGGTCGATCCGCATTTGCTGGCCCACACGCTGCTGTCATTCGCCGAGATGCTGGGACGGCTCGCGGTGCGCCATCCCGAGACCTATCCGCGTGAGCGGCTGGAGAACTTCGTCGCGATGTTGACCGGGTCGCTGACACCGAAGGCCTCTACCACGTAGCCGGTACCAGAGGTACGCCACGACACAGCGGTGTCGTCAAGTGCCGACGCCCCAGTGAAATACGCGAAAGATCACCCGGGCGGGCGCGGGCTGCGCTCGTTGAGCAGGTCGATGACTTGTGCGGCGAGTTGCTCGATGTCGGCGTTGGTGGTATCGAGCACAAGGTCGGGGTGATCGGGCGGCTCGTACGGCGCATCCACACCGGTCAGACCGGCGAGCTGGCCGCTGCGCGCCCGCGCGTACAGACCTTTGGGGTCGCGCTTTTCGCATTCCGTCAGCGGCGTGGCGACATAGACCTCGATGAAGGGCAGCTTGGCGGCGTCGTTGAGGGCGCGGGCGATCTCGCGGTCAGACTTGAGCGGAGAGACCAGTGACGCCAGCGCGACCACGCCGGCGTCGGCCAGCAGTCTCGTCAAATGCCCGACCCGCCTGATGTTTTCAGCACGGTCGCCCGGTGAGAAGCCCAGGTCGTCGGACAGGCCGTGGCGCAGGTTGTCGCCGTCTAGCAGGTAGGCCACCCGTCCGGATTCGACCAGCGCGCGCTCCACTGCTACCGCGATGGTCGACTTGCCCGATGCGGGCAGTCCGGTGAACCAGATCGTCGCGCCTGGCTGTCCAGTGGCGCGCCAGCGGTAGGTGCGGTCCAACGCCGATGGGTGCCAGCGGATGTCGGTGCGCGGATGTGCGCCCGGCTTGATCTCCCGTGCCTCCAGGATGGTGCCCGCGCCGACGGTGTCGTTGGTGGACTCGTCGATCAAGATGAACGCGCCGGTATCCCGGTTGTCGGCGTAGGCGTCGGCAACGACGACCGAGCTGGTCCGCAGTGTGACGGTGCCGATGTCGTTGAGCGCCAACTCAACCGGTCCGTCGAGCTCGTCCAGCGTCTCCGGGTCCACCCGGGAGTGCAGCGCCTGCACAGTTGCCCGCACGGTCTTGGTGGTCTGCTTGAGAGCCAGCCGGTCGCCGGCTCTCAGCGGGGTGTCGACGAACCAGCAGACCGTCGCATCGAGCTCTCGGGCCAGCACCGGGGGCACTGCGTCGTCGACTGCGCTGATCAGCACGTCACCGCGACCCACGTCGATGTCATCGGCCAGCTCGATCGAAACCGACAGCGGCGCAACGGCTGTCGTGCGGTCGTCGTCGAGGGTGTCCAGCGCGGTCACGGTCGAACGGGTGCCGGCGGGCAGCGACACCACCGGATCGCCCACGCTGAGCGTGCCGGCCGCGAGCCGGCCCGTGTAGCGGCGGCGGACCTCAACGGTGGGTCGCGAAACCCACTGGACGGGCAGCCGCAGCCGTGACGCCTCGGCCTGCGGGGCGGCCAACTCGACGCTCTCCAGGTATTCCAGCAGTGTGGGTCCGCCGTACCACGGTGTGTTCCCGGAGCGGTGCACGACGTTGTCACCGAGCTTGGCCGCGATCGGGATCACCGTGATCTCCACGTCGCCGAGGCGGGCCGCCATCTGGCGCAGCTCGTCCTCCACCTCGGTGAACCGCACCTGGTCGAAGTCGACGAGGTCCATCTTGTTCACCGCCGCGACAAGGCTCTTGATGCCCACCAGGTTCGCGATCCAGGCGTGCCGGCGGGTCTGGCGCAGCACCCCGGCGCGGGCGTCGACCAACAAGATCGCCACGTGCGCGTTGGATGCGCCGGTGAACATGTTGCGGGTGTAGCGCTCGTGACCGGGCGTGTCGGCCAGGATGTAGCTGCGCGTGTCGGTGGAAAAGAACCGGTACGCGACGTCGATCGTGATGCCCTGTTCGCGTTCGGCGCGCAGGCCATCGGACAGCGCGGCCAGGTCGGCGACGCCGTCGTCGCCGGTGACGGCCGCCAAGTGATCCAGCGGCAGGCTGTCGGTGTCGTGCAGCAGCCGCCCGATCAGGGTGCTCTTGCCGTCGTCCACCGAGCCGGCAGTGGCGATGCGCAGTAACTGGCGCGTTATTCCCTTGGGCGGCAGGGTTTTTTCAGCGCCTGTCATCAGAAGTAGCCCTCGCGCTTACGGTCTTCCATCGCGGCGGCGGAAGTGCGGTCGTCGGCGCGGGTTTCACCGCGCTCAGACACCGTCGCGGCTGCGATCTCGGCGATGACCCCGTCGATGTCGGTGGCGCGTGAGCGCACCGCACCGGTGATGGTCAGGTCGCCGACGGTGCGGTAGCGCACCCACTCCACCGCGGAGCTCTCCCCGGGTCCCGGCTTGGCGTACTCGGACACCGCCAGCAGGATGCCGTCGCGTTCGAATACCTCACGTTCGTGGGCGTAGTAGATGGATGGCAGCTCGAGGTCTTCCAGCTGGATGTAGCGCCACACGTCGAGCTCAGTCCAGTTGCTCAGCGGGAACACCCGCACCTGCTCGCCCTTCTTGATCCGGCCGTTGTAGAGCGACCACGGCTCCGGGCGCTGCGCACGAGGATCCCACTGGCCGAACTCGTCGCGGAAGCTCAGGATCCGCTCCTTGGCGCGAGCGCGCTCCTCGTCGCGGCGGGCACCGCCGAAGGCCGCGTCGAAGCCGCCGGCTTCCAGCGCGTCGAGCAGGGTGCGGGTCTGCGCCCGGTTGCGCGAGGCTCCGGGTCCGGGGTCTGGCACGCGGCCGCTGTCGATGGATTCCTGCACCGAGGCGACGATGAGCTTGTGCCCATGGCCGGTGACCCTGCGGTCGCGGAACTCGATCACCTCGGGAAAGTTATGGCCGGTGTCGACATGCATGACCGGGAACGGCAGTGGCAGCGGGCGAAATGCCTTCTCCGCCAAGCGAAGTAACGTAATCGAGTCTTTGCCGGCTGAAAACAGGAGCACCGGCCGCTCCAGCTCGGCGACGACCTCGCGGATGATGTGCACCGCTTCGGCTTCCAAAAGCCGCAGTTCGCCGACGCGCCGCGCGTCCGTCGGCGCGGTTGAGAGGACCGCTGGCTGGCTGTTCGGCATCAAGAAAGACTAACCAAAGCGAAATACCAGCGCAGAAATGGCTTACGTTCACGGTGAGCAAAACTCTGTCTTGGGTATACGCAGTTCACAAATGCGGGAGAAGGTGGCGGGCTAGGCGATGAACCCGATAGAGCGGGCTGCTCGTGGCTTCGACGGGTGGCAGCAGCGACATCCGGTGGTCGGGTTCCCGATCGCGGTGGTCAAGAAGTTCGGCGACGACCAAGCGGGCTATCACGTGTCGCTGTTGGCCTACTACGGCTTCGTCGCGGCGTTTCCGCTGCTGCTGGCACTGACCGCGATCGTCGGCGTGGTACTGCGGTCACACCCGAAACTGCAACAGCACCTGGTGAATTCGGCGTTCGCCGAGTTTCCGATCGTCGGTGGCCAAATTCACCAGCAGCTCGGTGTGGAGCACTTCGGCAACACGTTCACGCTGACTATCGGCATCCTGGGCTCACTCTACGGTGCGCGGGGATTCGCCTACTCGCTGCAGAACACGCTCAACACGCTGTGGGCCGTTCCCAAAGTGGACTGGCCCGGCTTTCCGCACCGGTATGTGCGCACCGTCGCGACACTGCTGGTCCTAGGACTCATCGTCGTGGTCACCGGGGCCTCGAGCGCCGCGGCGGTCAAAGCGGCATCCTTGGGCTTCGGCGCCTGGCAGGCACGCACGGTCAGCTTCGTCGTGGGCAGCGCCTTGGGGACGGCGTTCTTCCTGGTGCTGTTTCGTGCCTCGGCCGCCAAGCAAGTGGTCACCCGGGCCATGATTCCCGGCGCCGCGATCAGCGCCGTGGGCTGGCAGCTACTGCTCACCGCGGCCGGCGACATCGTCACCCACCAGTTGCGCCACGCCCAGGCCGTCGCCGGCTTCTTCGGCGCGGTGCTCGGGCTGTTGGCGTGGCTGGCGCTGCAGGCGACGGTGATCGTCTACGCAATCGAAATCGATGTCGTGCGTACCAACCACTTGTGGCCGCGCAGCATCGTTCAGCCACCGCTGATCGCGGCCGACAAGGCGTACTACAGCCAGGCGCTTCGCACCGAAACGCGCCGTCCCGAACAGCGGCTAGATATCGCCTACGAAGCCGCCGAGCAGGACGAAGAGTCACCGACCGGATAACCGTCCCACCGCGAACTTGACACCTGTAAGTTCCTGCCCATGGACAAGATCAGCGGCAAGACCGTCGTCATCACTGGCGCTGCGCGCGGCATTGGCTACGCCACCGCCAAAGCGCTGCTGGCCCGGGGTGCGCGGGTGGTGATCGGCGACCGCGACGTCGACGTGCTCGAAAAGGCCGTCTCCGGCCTCGCCGGTCTGGGCTCGGTGTCGGGTCATCCGCTCGATGTCACCGACCGCGAGTCGTTCGCGGCGTTCCTCGACAAGGCCCGCGCCGACGGAGGCGGGCACATCGACGTGCTGATCAACAATGCCGGGGTGATGCCGGTCGGCCCCTTCCTGCAGCAGTCGCAGGAGGCGATCCGTTCGGCGATCGAGGTCAACTTCTACGGCGTGCTCAACGGTTGCCAGCTGGTGTTGCCCGAGATGGTGCAGCGCCGCAGTGGACACGTCGTCAACATCGCCTCGCTGGCCGGCATGGTGGCGGTGCCAGGGCAGGTCGTCTACGCCGGCACCAAGTTCGCGGTGGTGGGTCTGTCCACCGCGTTGGCCGACGAGGTCGCCCCGCACGGTGTAACCGTCAGCGCGGTGCTGCCCACGTTCACCAATACCGAACTGATCTCCGGCACCCACCCCAGCGCCGCGCAGAAGCCGGTGGCGCCCGAGGACGTCGCCGCGGCCGTGGTCAAGCTGCTCGGCAAGCCCAAAACCCAAGTGTCCGTGCCCAGTTCGGGCCGTTACATCGCCACCGTGGCCCAGCTGCTGCCGACCCGGGGCCGCCGCTGGCTGAACAGAAAGACGGGCAACGACACGGTATTCCTGCACGTCGACAGCAGGGCACGGCAGGCGTACGAGGACCGCGCGCAACACGCGATCGGCGTCGTCGAGCACAACGATTAAGCGTCGGCCAGCTGTCGAGTCACTGAATAACTCCGCCTGAACTGCGGTGACTGGCATAGCCTCGTGGCATAGCGATCAAGTGGGGCGGAGGCTCGGAGATGACCGACGTAAATCCTCACGCGTACAACACCGCATGGCAATTCCGCGCAGACGCCTGGTGCCGGCTCGAAGAAGCCAGCGAGCGGTTGTCGACCGCCGCGGCCCGCGGACGCGATCCGGCGCCGAGCATCGAGATCGTGGAGGGGCTGCTGGCTCAACTACGGCCGTTCGAACGCTACTGGGCCTTCCCCGGTATTCATGTGTTCAACCAGACGCACCGGCTCTTCGCCACCGGCGCATTCGACAAATTCGGCAGGACGGTCGCCAAGATCAACCGCGCCTTGGTCACCGAGTCCTACCGCACCGGCGCGCTGGGATCACCGCTGGAAGGCGAGAACGAGGCACTGAATGCGGGCCCGGCGATCGCCGAGGTGCTGGGCCACCACCTGCCTATGCGGCCGTACTTCGAGCTGCTGATCGTAGCGACGATGAGCGAGGGCGAAGAACGCGCGTTAGCCAACGAGATTCGTAGCTGGCGCCGCCCGGACGACGCGTTCGTCTACGAGATTGTGGTCGTCGGCAGCGGTGACGAAGCAATGATCGCCGCCCGGCTGAACGCCAACGTGCAGGCGTGCGCGATAACGCGGAGGTTCTCGCACCGCTCGCGTCGCGATCTTTCAGCGTTGGCGCACTTCTGCGATGCCCACGTCGCCGAAGACCTCGCTGATCACACGCCCGAGGAACGAGCCGAAATTCTGGCCATAGCGCTGCGGGAAACCCGCCCGGAGATCGACCTCTATCTGATCACCGAGCTCGAAGTGGAGGACGTCGCCGCGCGGCTCGGCCACCACTTCCGACGGGTCTTTCATGCCGGGGAAGGCACACTCGACCGGCATCTGTCGCTGCTCGAGGGGGTCGCAGCGCGCTACCGGACACCGTTTTTCAGTGCTCTGCGCGAATACAGCCACCGGCCGACCGGGGTATTTCACGCGCTCCCGATCTCGCAGGGCAAGTCAATTGTCAACTCGCACTGGATTTCCGACATGGTCCAGTTCTACGGGCTGGAGCTGTTTTTGGCGGAGACCTCGGCAACCTGCGGTGGGCTGGACTCGTTGCTGGAGCCGACCGGGCCGCTGCGAGACGCACAGCAGTTGGCGGCCAAGACATTCGGCGCCCGGCAGACCTACTTCGTCACCAACGGCACTTCGACGGCCAACAAGATCGTCGAGCAGGCGCTGGTCGCGCCCGGCGACATCGTATTGATCGACCGCAACTGCCATCAGTCCCATCACTACGGGCTGATGATGGCCGGCGCGCAAGTCACCTATCTGGACGCCTATCCGCTCAACCAGTATTCGATCTACGGCGGGGTGCCATTGCGCGAGATCAAGTCTCGGCTGCTCGCGCTGCGCGCGGCCGGCAAGCTCGAGCGGGTCAAGCTGCTGGCGCTGACCAACTGCACGTTCGACGGGATTGTCTACGACGTCGAGCGGGTGATGGAGGAATGCCTGGCGATCAAGCCGGATCTGGTATTCCTTTGGGACGAAGCATGGTTCGCGTTCGCGCGGTTCCACCACGTGTACCGCAAACGGACTGCGATGCACGCGGCACGGGTGATTCGCGAACGGCTGCGCTCGCCGGAGTATCGGCGGGCCTACCACGACTACGCCGAGCAGTTCGCCGGCGCCGACGACCAGACGCTGCTCGATACCCGGTTGATGCCTGATCCCGCCGCTGCCCGGGTCCGGGTGTATGCCACCCAATCCACACACAAAACGCTTACCTCGCTGCGCCAGGGCTCGATGATCCACGTCTTCGACCAAGACTTCGATCAGAAGGTGCAAGAACCCTTCCACGAGGCATACATGGCACACACCTCCACATCGCCGAACTACCAGGTTCTGGCGTCGCTCGACATCGGACGGCGCCAAGCCGACCTCGAAGGCGTGGAGCTGGTGCAAAAGCAGGTCGAAAACGCGATGCAGCTGCGGGATGCGATCGACAAACACCCACTGCTGAGCAAGTACATGCATTGTCTGTCGACGGCGGAAATGATTCCCGATCGATTCCGCCCGTCGCATCTCGACCAGCCACTGCGCACGGGCTTGACCAACATGGCCACCGCGTGGGGCCAAGACGAGTTCGTGCTCGACCCCAGTCGCATCACCCTGTACATCGGGCCCACCGGAATCGACGGCGACACCTTCAAACGCACCGAATTGATGGACCGCTACGGGGTTCAGATCAACAAAACGTCGCGCAACACCGTGTTGTTCATGACTAACATCGGCACCACTCGAAGCTCGGTGGCCTATTTGGTGGAGATTCTGGTCAAGCTGGCCCAAGAGCTCGACGAGCGGGTCGGCGACATGAGCTTGACCGAGCGCGCGCACCACGAACGGGCGGTACTGCGGTTGACGACACCGTCGGCGGCGCTGCCCGATTTCAGCGGATTCCACGCCTGCTTCCTCGAGAAGAACGGTGACAAGGCGGCGTCGACACCGGACGGTGATCTGCGCCGGGCGTTCTACCTCGGCTACGACGACAGCTTGTGCGAATACTTAAGTGCCGACGACATCGAGGAGAAGATGGAGTCCGGTCAACCGGTGGTCTCGGCCACCTTTGTCACCCCATATCCGCCGGGGTTTCCTGTCCTGGTTCCCGGGCAGGTCTTCAGCCCCCAGATCCTGTCGTTCATGCGCAGCCTCGATATCGCCGAAATCCACGGCTATAAGCCGCATCTGGGCTATCGGGTGTTCACGGACAAAGCTTTGGAAATGGCCGAGGCCAGCTTGCGCCCCTGGAGCCGGGTCAGTGACGGGCGCCAGGTGCCCAGTGGGTCGGGCATGCGTCTCGACGCAGAAAGCCCTGCGGCTCACCGTGAACCGGCGCCGTCGTCGGCCGGTCCGACCGCAGCGGAACCGGCGGGTCCGCCAGAGCCGCGGGGGGCCGGGCAATGACGGGGGCGGCCGGCCGGCATCATGTGGTGATCATCGGCTCCGGGTTCGGCGGCCTGACCGCGGCCAAGGCGTTGAAGCACGCCGACGTCGACGTCACCCTGATCTCCAAGACCACCAGCCACCTGTTCCAGCCACTGCTCTATCAGGTGGCCACCGGGATCTTGTCCGAGGGCGAGATCGCCCCCACGACTCGGCTGATTCTGCGCAGGCAGAAGAACATCCGAGTGCTGCTGGGCGATGTGGAGGCCATCGACCTTCACGAGCAGACGGTGACGTCGCGGCTGATGACCATGCACACCGTCACGCCGTTCGACAGTCTCATCGTCGCTGCCGGCGCTCAACAGTCCTACTTCGGCAACGACCACTTCGCCACCTACGCGCCGGGCATGAAGACCATCGACGACGCGCTTGAGCTTCGCGGCCGGATTCTGGGCGCGTTCGAGGCCGCCGAAGTCAGCACCGATCCTGCTGAGCGGCAACGCCGTCTGACATTCGTGGTGGTAGGCGCCGGTCCGACAGGGGTCGAATTGGCCGGCCAGATAGCCGAACTCGCCGAGCGCACACTGGCCGGGTCGTTTCGCACCATCGATCCCAGCGAGTGCCGGGTGATTCTGCTGGACGCCGCGCCGGCGGTAATGCCTGCGATGGGTGAGAAGCTCGGCGGCAAGGCGCAGCGCCGGCTGGAGAAGATGGGCGTCGAGATTCAGCTCAACGCAATGGTGACCACCGTTGACTATCAAGGTATTACAGTCAAGGACAAAGACGGCAGCGAACATCGCATCCAATGCGCGTGCAAGGTGTGGGCCGCCGGTGTGCAGGCCAGCCCGCTGGGCAAGATCCTCGCCGAGCAGTCGGACGGGACGGAGGTCGACCGCGCGGGGCGGATGCTGGTGGAGCCGGACCTGACGGTCAAGGGCCACCCGTATGTATTCGTGGTCGGCGATCTGATGGCCGTACCGGGTGTGCCGGGGATGGCACAGGGCGCGATCCAGGGCGCGAAGTATGCGACCAAGTGCATCAAGCGTTCGCTGAAGGGCCATGACGATCCCGCTTCGCGGGCGCCGTTCAAGTACTTCGACAAGGGCAGCATGGCGACGGTGTCTCGGTTCAGTGCTGTCGCACAGGTCGGCAAGCTGGAGTTCGGTGGCGTTGTGGCCTGGCTGGCCTGGCTGGTCCTGCATCTGGTCTATCTGGTTGGGTTCAAGAACCGCTTCACCACCTTGATCCACTGGGGAGTAACCTTCCTGGGCCGCAGCCGAAGTCAGATGGCCATCACCAGCCAGATGATCTACGCCAGGTTGGCGATGAGCAGGCTCGGCGAGCAGGAGCAGGGCGCCCTGGCCGCCGCCGAGCGCGCCGAGGAAGCCGAGCAGGAGGCGGCGGGTTAGGACGCGGTGCCGAGGCTCAGCGACTTGATCGCCTGGATTTCGTTGTCCTGGAAGGGCCGTCCGTCGGGACGGAGCAGGTCGTGGAACCAGGGGTTGGGAATGGTCTGGTACGGGTGATCCCACGAGTCCCAGGGGAAATACGTCTGGGTCTTGCCGGCGACCAGGCCCCAGTTGATTGCACCGACGTTGTACCGCTTCGCAATTGGCAGGATGCCCTGAATAGTGCTGCCGAGCGGACGAGCCATGTACTCGGTGCAGAGGATGGGCCGGCCCAGCGGGGTGAGCTCATTGATGCGGCTCTCGAAGTTCGCCGGCTCGCCATAGCAGTGGAATGTGATTACGTCGGCGTTGTCCAGTTGAATACCCGCAATTGTGCTGCGCTGCGAGGCGTCTGCCCACGTACCGTCCCACACGCCGCTCGTCAGCGGTTGACTAGGGTTCACCGAACGCGCCCATTGAAACACCTGAGGAAGCAGGTCCGCGACAAGCTGCAGCTTGTCTTTCCTTTCGACCGAGCTGTACACGCGCGCCGGGTTGTCGGGTTCATTCCACAGATCCCAACCCAAAACCCTGTCGTCATTTCGGAATTGGCTCACCACTCCCGTGACATAGTCGTACATCGTGCGGATGTAGCGGCGGTCGTCGAGTCGTTCTGCGCCGGGGCTTTGCACCCAGCCGGAGTTGTGCACCCCCGGTCGTGGTGCGCGCTGCGGGCCCACTTTCGGCAATGGGTCCCAACAGGAATCGAACAGAACAAACAGCGGCTTGATACGGTGGCGCGCCGCGATGGCCACGAACTGGGCGAGCCGAACCTGGAAGCCTCGGTGATCCTGCGCCCACAGCAGATCGTGAAGGAAGACCCGCACCGTGTTGAGTCCGTGGAACCGGGCCCAACCGAGCTCGGTGTCGATGCGCCGGGGATCGTAGGTGCCCGACTGAAACATCTCTAGCTGATTGATGGCGTTGGAGGGAATGTAGTTGGCGCCGACGAGCCAGCCTTGCGCTTGATACCAGCGGTTGGCACGGTCCGGCGACCACCGGGTTGCCTCGCCGGCGGCGCGGGGCGGTTCCGCAGCGGCGCGTGGTGCTCGGGCCAGTGCAGCGCCTCCTGCCAGCATCAGCGGTAGCTTCAGGACCGTTCGACGGTACACGAAGTGACCATAATTTGGCTGAGGCCGAATCCCCGGTAACTGCTTAGCGAGTCGGGCTAGTTTGCGTTGAGAATTGTTATCTGACCGTCACCGCCGTGACCGATGGCGTCGAAATGGACGCTTTGCAGCGGAAGTTCGAGTACCGGCCCGCGAAACGTTGGCGCAAGGAAGCGGGCTAGTCCAGCGCCTGGTCGAGGTCGGCGATCAGGTCGTTGGTGCTTTCCAGCCCGACCGAGATCCGCACCACGTTGTCGCCCAGCCCGATCGCGGCTCGCCCCTCGGGACCCATCGCGCGGTGCGTGGTGGTCGCCGGGTGAGTGATAAGCGATTTCGCGTCGCCGAGGTTGTTGGAGATGTTGATCAACCTCAGCTTGTCGACGACCTCGAAAGCCCGTTGCTTCGCCACGTGCTCCGGTGCGTCGAGCGCGAAAGTCACGACGGTGCCGCCGCCGGTCATCTGACGCTTGGCCAGGTCGTGCTGCGGATGCGACGCCAGATACGGGTAGCGCACCCAGCTCACCGCCGGATGGCTCTCCAGGAACTCCGCCACCCGCTGCGCCGAGGCGTTGGCGTACTCGACCCGAATAGCCAGTGTCTCAAGGCCTTTCAGCAGCAGCCACGCATTGAAGGCACTGATCGCAGGGCCGGTGTGGCGCATCAGCTTCTGCACCGGGCCGTCGATGTACTCTTTGTCGCCGAGGATGGCCCCGCCGAGCACCCGGCCCTGCCCGTCGAGGTGCTTGGTGCCCGAGTACACCACCACGTCGACACCGAGCGGGAAGCCCTGCTGCAGCAGCGGTGTGGCAAAGACGTTGTCCAGCACGACTTTCGCACCAGCAGCATGCGCCATCTCGGTGACCGCGGCGATGTCGACCAACGACTGCATCGGGTTCGACGGTGTCTCGAAGAACACCGCCTGAGTTGGCTCGGAGAGCGCCTTCTCCCATTGCGAAAGGTCGTCGCCGTCGACGAAGACGGTCTTGATTCCCCACCGCGGCAGGATTTCGTCGCACACCACGAAACACGACCCGAAGAGGCTTCGCGCGGCCACCAGCCGGTCGCCGGCTCCCAGCAGCGCGCCCAGTGACACGAACACCGCAGCCATGCCACTCGCGGTCGCGAACGCCTCCGGCGCACCCTCGATCAGGCGCAGCCGCTCCTCGAACATGCTGATGGTGGGGTTGCCGTAGCGCGAGTACACGTAGCGGTCGGTTTCGCCGGCGAACGCCTTCTCCGCGGCATCGGCGGATTCGTAGACGTAGCCCGAGGTCAAATACAGCGCTTCGGCGGTCTCTTCGAACTGCGACCGGATGATTCCGCCGCGCACCCCGATGGTGGCCGGTCCGACACCCTCGGGCAGTGGCTCAGGGGTCCGCGCCGAGCGCTGCGCAGTCAATTTGCGCCGCTCCTCCTCTTCGCTGCGCTCTGCATCGTCGCCGGCGCTCATGACTGCTTCCATGGCAGGCCGATCGCCCGCCAGCCCGACCCGCCGCGATGTCCGGCTTCGTCGAGGTGGCCCTCGAAACCGTCCAGCACGTTGTATGCCGGGGCGATGCCTACCTCGGTGGCAGCCTCAGCCGCGCCGACTGAGCGGTTGCCGGAGCGACACAAAAAGATCACCGGGCGGTCTTGGCGCGGTGGAACGTTTTCCAGCAGCTCGGCGACGAAGTTCTCGTTACGCTGCCCGTCGGAGCGGTTCCATTCGATGTAGACGACGTCGCGGCCGAGGCTGGATAGGTCGGGCACCCCGACGAAACGCCATTCGGCGTCGGTGCGGACGTCGACCAGCACCGCCTCGGGGTTATCACTCAGCAGCTTCCATGCCTGCTGGCAAGTGATATCTCCTGCGTAGCTCACTTGCGTGAGTCTCGCATACTCAGCCCGGGCCCGGCGAACTCGGCGGTTGCCACAACCTGCGCAGGGCGGACGACACCTGGCGCGCGCGATCACGCGCTGCCGACACGTCGGGGGCGGTGGCCAGTGCCACCCCCAGCCTGCGCGGCGCTTCCGGCTCGTGGTGAGCGAAAACCCGGATGTCGCTCTCGGGCACCCGCAGCGCGTCGGCCAGGGCACGGGCATCGGCCCTGGGCTCGAGGGCTTCCCGCCCCGCATACATCACCTGGGCCCCGCCTGGCGAGATCATGATGGTGTCGATCGCCAGCCCGAGAATCGCGCGGGCGGCCAGCTCGAATACCGACAACCGCTGGGTGCGCAGCGTCACCAGACCGCTCTCATAGGGGCGGGCGGTGACGTCGCAGAAGTAGACCTCGTCGCCGCGCACCATCAACTCGACACCGAAGAGGCCGCGGCCGCCGAGCGCCTTGACAATCCGCGCGGCGATCGACTTGCCGGCTTCCAACGCGGCATCGCTCATCTGTTGCGGCTGCCAGTATTCGCGGACGTCGCCAGTCGCCTCGTCGTGCCCGATCGGCACACAGAACTCCATCACCGGCCCTTTCGGGCCGTCGCTGCGCACGGTGAGCAGGGTGACGTGGTAGTCGACCTCGACCACGGTTTCGGCCAGCACCCGGGTGCTGGTGACGCGCCCGCCGGCGGCTACCGCACGCTGCCAGGCGGGTTCGACGTCGTCGGGTCGCGACACCAGCGACCGAGCCTGACTGGCCACTACCCCCACTGGCTTCACCAGCAGCGGGTAGCCGGCGTGGGCGGCGACGGCCCGAAGTTCGTCGAGCGAGCCGGCGAACCAGAACGGCGCGGTGGGCAGCCCCAGCTCGTCGGCGGCCAGGCGTCGCAAGCCCTCGCTGTCGGTGGACAGCCGGACGCTGCGGGCGCTGGGAACCACCTTGCTGAAACCGGTGTCCTCGGCCGCGGTCAGGGCATCGGCGGCGATCACGTCGGTCAGCGTCACCACGAAATCGGGCTGCAGGCGTCCGATGACCGCCGCCAGCTCGTCGGCGTCGGTCATCTTGACCACCAGCGACTGGTCGGCGACCCCGTGTGCTGGCGCGTCGGCGTAGCGTTCGACCGCGATCACCTCGGCGCCGAGCCGCTGAAATGCAATCGCCAGTTCCCGGCTCAGCTCACCGGAACCCAGCAGCATCACCTTCGTGCGGTGGCCGCCGTCGTGTGCCCGCGCAGGCTGATCGCCTGGGTCGCTTGCTGTTTCGTGCCCGGGTGCCTGCTCGTGTTTTGCATGGCCCGGTTGCCCCTGGTGATGTTCGGCGGTCCGATCCTCGGCCACGAACTCAGCCCCCTGCTGCTGCATGCTGCTCAGGATAGGGCCGTTTGCTAAGGCGACGATGAGTCCGTTCTGGGGCATCACTCCGGGGTGACTTTCGTGATGCAACTAATATGGCCGTTATGCTGCCCCGCACGTACGAGCATCAAGTCTGCTCGATCGCTCGCAGCTTGGAACTGATCGGCGACCGGTGGACGCTGCTGATCGTTCGTGACGCGCTGCGCGGTGTGCGCCGGTTCGACGACTTCCGCGCCCGGCTGGGCGTCGCGCACAACGTACTCAGCGATCGGCTGTCGCGGCTGACTGAAGCCGGCGTGCTCGAGCGCCGGCTTTACCAACAGCGCCCGGACCGCTACGAATACCACCTCACCGAGCAGGGCCGTGACCTGTGGCCGGTGTTGATGTCGCTGCTCGCGTGGGGTGACCGATACCTCGCGCCGCAGGGCCCACCGCTGCTGGTCTCACATCGCAGCTGCGGCGGGCGGCTCACGCCGCGGCTGACCTGCGCTGATTGCGGCGCGCACTTGGGGCCGGACGACGTCGACCTGCGCCCAGGACCAGGCGCGCGGGACGTCAGCTGAGCCCGGCCCAGCCAAAGGTCTATTGCTTCATGCAATCGACTATGCAATAGTCAGTTGCATCACGCAATCAACTAGGTCTCAAGGAACAGCAATGACCACAGGCAGCACCACTGACACGTCACCGAGACCGGGCGACAGCACCTATGTGCTGGGTCATGCCGACGCCGAAGTTCGGCGACTGCTGCTTCAGGCCCGGCTGTACGACGACCACACGGAGCAAGCTCTGCGCCTGGCGGGCTTGCGACCAGGGATGCGGGCGCTGGACGTGGGTTGCGGGCCTGGCGACGTGTCCTTCGTGGCCGCACGGCTGGTCGGTCCCGCCGGGGGAGTCCTGGGCGTGGATGCGGCCCCCGACATCATCGAGTTCGCTCGTGCCCGGGCCGCCGAGCGCGGCATGTCGACCGTCCGCTTCGAACACACCGTGATCGCCGACCTCACCCTGGACGAGCCCGTCGACGCGGTGATCGGGCGATTGATCCTCATGCATCTGCCCGATCCGGTTGCCGTGCTGCGCCAGCTTGCGGCGCTGGTGCGACCGGGTGGCCTGATCGCGTTTTCGGAATTCGACACCACAGCCGCCAGCAGTGTGCCGGACCTGCCGCTGTGGCGCGCCGCCCGCGACGGCATCGGCGCGACATTCACCGGCATGGGCCTGGACCCGGCCTTCGGCACGACACTGCACAGGCTGTTCCAGCGCGCGGGGCTGGGGAGACCGCGGCTGACGCTGAGCGCACCGCTGGGCACCGTCGACGACACCGACACCATGGCCTTCGTTGCCGAGACGTGGCGCTCGCTGTTCCCGGCTGCCCAGGGGCTGGGCCTGGCCGTCGGCGGACTCGCAGATCCGGACACTCTCATGGCGCGCCTGCGCGAGGAGGTCGCGGCCACCAATGCTCTCGTGCAGATGCCGGCGCTGATTACTGCCTGGGCTCGGGTGTAGGCCCGTTATGGCTGGCCCGGCAGCAACCGCACCATCAGTGCATGCACCTCGGCCAGCACGGTGTCGTCTTGGTCGACGAGTTCTCCGGTGATGAACGCCTTGCGGCCCTCGGTCTCGGCGATGCGCCCGCGGGCGGCCAGCGGGGTGTCGATCGGGGTGACGTTGCGGTAGTCGACCTTCAAGAACGCCGTGCGGCTGATCGGGCGGCCCGCGGCGTGCACCACCATCCCGCACAGCCAGTCGAAGACCAGCGGTATCACCCCGCCGTGCACCGCCATGTTGCCGCCGACGTAGTAGCGGCTGAACTGGCCGCGCATCTCGACACCGTCGGCGTCGAACTTCGCCATCGTCCACGGCGGCATCAGCAGGCTGCCCATGCCGGGCAGCGACGGGACCCGTCCCGCGGGAGCGACCCCCTCCGGCGCCTGGAACGGGTCGAGCAGCTTGACCAGCTCTTCGGCTCGCTCGGCGGCTTCGTCCCAGGTCTCGTCGTCCGGATCGGTCGACACCGCCAGGTCTTGCAGGCGCCGCATCGCGGTGACGAACTTGGCGAAGCCCGGTCCCGGCCGCGCGGGCTCATAGCGCGGGAATCCGCCGTGATGCTCGTATTCGGGGTCTTGCGCCTCCGGCTGGTCGCTCACGGGTTAACCTGCAGCACATCGCGGCGCACGATGGTCTGGTCGCGGCCCGGGCCGACCCCGATGCACGAAACCGGCGCTCCCGCAAGCTCTTCCAGCCGCAGCACATAATCGCGCGCCTTGGCCGGCAAGTCGTCGAACTGCCGCGCCCGGGAGATGTCCTCCCACCAACCGGGCAGTTCCTCGTAGACCGGTTCGGCATGCGCCAGTTCGCTCTGCGTCATCGGCATGTCGTACGTGCGTTTGCCGTGGATCTCATAACCCACGCACACCGGCACGGTTTGCAGGCTGGAGAGCACGTCGAGCTTGGTCAGGAAGTAGTCGGTGATGCCGTTGACGCGCGTGGCGTAGCGGGCGATCACCGCGTCGAACCAGCCGCAGCGCCGGCGCCGGCCGGTCGTCACCCCGAACTCGCCGCCGGTCTTGGACAGATATTCGCCGTTCTCGTCGAACAACTCCGTGGGGAACGGACCGGATCCCACCCGGGTGGTGTAGGCCTTGAGGATTCCCAGCACGGTGGTGATGCGGGTGGGGCCGATGCCCGAGCCGACGGCCGCGCCGCCCGCCGTCGGATTCGACGACGTCACATACGGATACGTGCCATGGTCGACGTCGAGCAGCGTGCCCTGCGAGCCTTCCAGCAACACCGTCTCGCCGCGTTCCAGCGCCGCGTTGAGCAGCAGTCGAGTGTCGGCGATGCGATGCTTGAAACCCTCGGCCTGCTTGAGCAAGGTGTCGACCACCTGGGCCGGCTCCAGCGCCTTGCGGTTGTAGATCTTGACCAGCACTTGGTTTTTGAACTCGCACGCCGCCTCGATCTTGCGGGTCAGCGACTCCGGGTCGAACACGTCGGCCACCCGGATCCCGATGCGGGCGATCTTGTCCTGGTAGCACGGGCCGATGCCACGGCCGGTGGTGCCGATCTTCTTGTTGCCCATATAGCGTTCGGTGACCTTGTCGATCGCAACGTGATATGGCAGCAGCAGGTGCGCGTCGGCGGAGATCAGCAGCCGCGAGGTGTCGACGCCGCGGGCCTCCAGACCGGCCAGCTCGTCGAGCAGCACACCGGGATCGACCACTACCCCGTTGCCGATGACGTTGGTGACTCCGGGCGTCAGAACGCCCGAGGGAATGAGGTGCAGCGCGAAGTTCTCACCGGTCGGCAAGACCACGGTGTGCCCGGCGTTGTTGCCGCCCTGGTAGCGCACTACCCACTGCGCTCGGCCGCCGAGCAGATCGGTGGCCTTGCCTTTGCCCTCGTCGCCCCACTGGGCGCCGATCAGGACGACTGCCGGCATGGTTCTCCTGTTTATTGTGGTCCAGCCGGTGACCAACACTATCTCAGCTGTTTGCGAAGAGGCCGTCGAACCGCCCGGCTGCCCTTATCTGCCCGCATCTGGCAAACGGCCACTAGCCGTGCCCTGTCGGCATACGATCCGCGTCAAGAAACTTCCAAGACGGTCGCTCCAGACTTTGCCAGGGCCCCGCACCACAACATCCACAGGGGAGAGAGCAATGGCGACAACCTCCCGTCAGCCCGGCTGGTACGACGACCCGAATGACCCGAACGCGCAGCGTTACTGGGACGGTCAGGATTGGACACCACACCGTCAGCGAAAGCCGGCTTCCCGGCCGGCACCGCGGCAGCAGCCTCCCGCACAGGCGCAGCCTCCCGCACAGGCGCAGCCTCCCGCACAGGCGCAGCCGCCCGGCAGGTCCACGCCGCCGCCCCCGCCGAACGTGCCACCGCCTCCACCCACGCAGGCGCAGCCGCCCGGCTGGTCGACGCCGCCGCCACCGCCCCCGCCGAACGTGCCGCCACCTCCACCGACGGAGGCGCAGCCGGCCGGCGGGCGCCGGGTTACGTCTGGCGCGATCAAGACCGCGGCCGTGCTCGCGGGCGTTGCGCTGGTATTGGTCATTGCTGCGTTCGTGGCCGGCCGCGTCAAGTTCGGCTCGTTCCTGCCAGGCATCTTGATTGTCGTTGCGATCGCGGCCATCGGCGCATTCTTCACGCTCCGGTCGCATCAACCAGCCGCGCGCAAGGCCATGGTCGTCAGCGCCATGGTGCTAGTCATCGCGGTGGCGATACCGGCGAGTTCGAAAGTGGCCTTCCCGGTGTACAGCCACTTCTTCGGGCAGAAGTCTGGTCAGGCCTCCCAAGCGGGGACAGCCAGCCCTGGCGAGGGGGCGGCGACCGGCGGCTCCGGCTCGAGGGGAGGGGCACCCTCCTCAAGCGGCCCGGCGGCAGCCGCGCCGAAGTCGGGCGGGGCGAAGTCGGGAGTACTCGTGGCGACGGGTTCCACCACCGAGAGAACCTATGGCTTCATCGACCCTGGCTCCGGCAACTATTCGAAAATCGCGTCCTTCAATCTCGCAAACACCGCGGGTGGAGTTGGTGGACTGCAAACCGGCGATGTGAGTCTGTCGCCAGATTTGACTAAACTTGCAGCTACGGAAATGATCGATGGACAACGAAGCGCTGGATGGATAGACACATCCGGAAACTTCACTAGGGTTACACCAAAATTCGAAACCGGCGCGTTCGGGGGTAACGCGCCGAGCTACCAGTCGGTTGGCTTCGACGGTGCCGGAAATTATTACTACACCAAAATTACCGGTGGCGATGTCGAAGGATATAAATTAGCGGCCGGGTCGACCAGCAATGCACAAAAGGTAGCATCGGGCACTGGCAACGAGGTCTTCTCTACGGGGGTGCTCAATTATGACGGTTCTATGCTGTTACAGTGCGGCATCAGAGTGAATTGGCTGGGGCCCAATTATGCCGTAGAGGCTAGCACCACACAGATAAACAAGGTTGCGATCAAAGGCACCGACGACAAAGGTTGCCCTCAGATTGATACCACTGCGTCCAAGACGCCCTTACTGCCCCAAGGAAATGTTGCCGATGTTAAAGATGCCATTGGCAATCATGATGGCACAAAGGTCGTGTTTAAGTATCTAGGCCCATCCGCCCACGAGATAGACAATCCCAGTTTATATACGGTGAACGCGGACGGCAGTAGCCAGCCGACAAAAATAAACCTGCCGAACCTAGCCGGCAGCCAATTGTCACAGATGACGTTTATTAAATGGATATGAGCCGTCATCGCGGTCACGGCGACCCAGCCCTCTCTCAGACGTCGCTGTCCTCGTCTATCGCCACGTGCCAGGACCGCACCACAGCCGGGGTCAGATCGGCAGATCGAATAGCTTGAGGAGACCGGCTAGCAGGGCTTGTCCCGGGAGGTTTGCGCGGAACCGATGAATACCGGCGGGAACGCCGCCAGCGTGGCGGTGTTGTTGTTCGGCGATCGTCGTGCCCCCGGTCCGCTGCGCAGCCTGCCCACCCAACGGGTTAAAAGCCCGGCCGATGTGGACGCCGCGGTGGGACCGTATCGACGGCTGGTGGTGGTAGGTGCCGATGCTGACCTGGCCACAGTGCTGACCCGGCTGCTGCGGGCCGACCGGCTCGACGTCGAGGTCGGCTATGCGCCGCGCCGCCGCACGACGGCGACCCGGGTCTACCGGCTGCCGGCGGGCCGTCGGGCGCTCCGGCGGGCGCGCCGCGGTTCTGCTCGGCGGGTGCCGCTGATCCGCGACGAGACCGGGGCGGTGATCGTGGGCAGCGCGTTGTGGCGAGGTGTCGACGGGCCGCTGCACGGGGAGGCGGTGGTCGACGACGCGACGCTGTTCGACGGCGACGTCACCGGTGTACAGATCATGCCGACCGCGGCGCTGCCGGGTCTGCGGGCCCGCGTGGTGAGCCGTTGGCCTCGTCGCTGGGTGCTCGGGCGAGCGGTTCAGCTGGGTTGCACCGGAGTGCTGGTTACCCGCGACGGCGTGGCCGCCGGCCGCCCCGCGCGGCGCTCGACGTTCTATCGGCACATCGAGGGCTGGCTACTGGTCCGGTGACGAGCGCCGCGAGGGGCGAGGAGCCGGCCCATTGACCTCAGCCGGTAGCTTCATGAGGTGAGCATCAGCCGCCTGCATGAGTCGGTGCGACCAAGCCCCATCTTTTTGGCAATGGTCGGGCTGACGGCGCTCGGCGGCGTGCTGGCGTGGCTAGCCGGGGCCGACATCCAGGCGCTGGCCTACGTCGGGGTGTTCATCTTCGTGATCTCGGGCTGGCTGGTGTCGCTGTGCCTGCATGAATTCGGGCACGCCGTCACCGCGTGGCGATTCGGCGACCGGGACGTCGCGGTGCGCGGCTACCTGACCCTCGACCCGCGGCGCTACAGCAACCCCATGCTGTCGCTGGGGCTGCCGATGCTGTTCATCGCGCTCGGCGGCATCGGCCTACCGGGTGCAGCGGTGTACCTGCGAACCTCGTTCATGACACCGGCGCGGCGCACGATCGTCAGCCTGGCCGGGCCGTTCGCCAACCTGGTGCTGGCCGTGCTGCTGCTGGTGCTGGTCCAGCTCTGCTACCAGCCCGACCACCCCGTGCTGTGGGCCGGCGTGGCGTTTCTGGCTTTCCTCCAGCTCACCGCGGTGGTGCTGAACCTGCTGCCCATCCCCGGCCTGGACGGCTACGGCGCGCTGGAACCGCACCTGAGCCCGGAGACGCAGCGGGCGCTGGAACCGGCCAAGCAGTTCAGCTTCCTGCTGATCCTCCTGATCTTCCTCGCCCCGGCGCTGAACCAGTGGTTCTTCGGCGTCGTGTACTGGCTTTTCGACCTGTCCGGGGTGCCGCACTGGCTGGCCGTCGCCGGCGGGCGGCTGACCCGGTTCTGGAGCGCCTGGTTCTGACCCAGCCCTTGCCATATATGCATAAGCACGCATATATTTCTGGCTATGGGCGCCGGTCACACGCACAGCGACGCCGACGCCCGCATATCGCGGATGATCAGCGCCGCCGTGCTGCTCGCCGGCTTCTTCGCGGTGGAATTGAGCACCGCGCTGCTGATCGGTTCCATTGCGCTGCTGGCCGACGCCGGGCATCTGCTGACCGACCTGGCCGCCGCGTTCATGGGGCTGGCCGCGCTGATCCTGGCGCGCCGCGGCAGCTCGTCGCCGCGGCGCACCTACGGCTGGCATCGCGCCGAGGTGTTCACCGCGGTCGCGAACGCGGTGCTGTTGATCGGGATAGCGGCGTTCATCCTCTACGAAGCGGTGCAGCGGTTCGACAACGCTCCGGCGATCCCGGGCATCCCGATGATCGTCGTCGCACTCGGCGGTCTGGCCACCAACACCGCAGTGGCGCTGCTGCTACGGTCGCATTCCACCAGCAGCCTGGCCGTCAAGGGCGCGTACATGGAGGTCGTCGCCGACACGGTAGGCAGCATCGGTGTGCTGATCGCCGGGCTGGTCACCGTGACGACACACTGGCCCTACGCGGATGTCGTTGTCGCCGTTTTCGTCGCGCTGTGGGTGCTGCCGCGAGCGATCTCGCTGGCCGGTAGCGCGCTGCGCATCCTGTCCGAATCCTCGCCGAGCCACATCGACGTCGACGAGCTACGCGCGGCACTGCGCGCCGTCGACGGCGTCACCGATGTGCACGATCTACACGTGTGGACGCTGGTACCCGGCAAAGACATGGCGACCGCCCACCTGACCAGCCGGGGCGACGCAACGCGAGTACTCGACGACGCCCGCGCGGTGCTGGCGGCGCGTGGGTTGCAGCACGCCACCGTTCAGGTCGAGCCGCCGGGTGGCGTCGGCGACTGCTCGGCCAGCTGGTAGCTAGCTAAAACCCAGCTCCGAGCGGGCACTGGGATCGCAGTCGTCGAGCAGGTCCAGGCAGCGTTGGTATTCGTCGGTCTCGCCGATGGCCTCGGCGGCGCGCGCCAGGGCGGCCACGCATCGCAAGAACCCGCGGTTGGGTTCGTGCGAATACGGCACCGGGCCGAAACCCTTCCACCCGTTGCGCCGCAGTTGATCGAGCCCGCGGTGGTAGCCGGTGCGGGCATAGGCGTATGCGGTGACGGCCTTGTCCTCGGCCAGCGCCTCTTCGGCCAGCGCCGCCCACGCGACCGACGCCGACGGATGGGCGGCGGCGACGATGGCCGGGTTCCAGTTGGCCCGCAGCTCGGCTTCGGCGTCGCGGTCGCCCGGCAGCAGGATCGGATCGGGCCCCAAAAGGTCACGCATCGGCGTCATGGGTTTCATTGTGCCGTTGTGGCGCGCCGCATTATCGCCAGGCGCACAATTGCATTCTGGTCTCGCTAAGCTTCCTACTGACTCGATAGCCGGAGGACAGCAACGCCCATGCCCAACCCACCAGGGCCCGACCGCAACGACGCCTCGAACGCGGCCGGGCTCGAGCCTGAAGCCGTCGACGACGGCGGTGCCGACCGGGTCGCATCCGAGAGCGACCCCGTCGAGGAGCAGACGGCCGCATCGGAAGCCGACGACGTCACCGAGGCCTATCCACGGGCCGGTAGTGACGTCGAACCGGCTACCGAGGTGATGAGCCAGCCCGGTCAGGAGAGCCCGGGTCAAGCCGCCCAATCACAACGGCAGCGCGGTGAACGTCGCTTCACCGCACCGGGTTTCGATGCCAAGGAGACGGTGGTGATGGATACCGCCGCCGAGCCCGCCACCGAGGTGTTCCGCGCTCGCGAGCACCAGTCCAAAGCGGCAGCTCCGCTGAACGTGCCGCCGAAAACCGCTACACCGCAGCTGATTCCGCCGCGTCTGGGCGCGAAGTTGCGGCCGTCGACCCAACGCAGCTGGGGCTGGGTGCTGGCGCTAATCCTGATCATCTTGGCGCTGTCCGCGGTCGCCGTTCTCGGCACCGTGCTGCTGACCCGCAGCAAACACCACAAGGCCTCACAAGAGGAGCAGGTTCGCACCACCATCCAGAACTTCGACGTCGCCGTGCAAACCGGCGACCTGTCGATACTGCGCAGCATCACCTGTGGCAGCGAGCGCGACGGGTACGTCAACTACGACGAGCAAGCGTGGCACGACACGTACCGGAAAGTCGCGGCGGCCAAGCAGTTTCCGGTGGTGGCCAGCATTGACCAGGTGGTGGTCAACGGAGAACACGCCGAAGCCAACGTCACCGCGTTCATGGCCAATGCCCCGCAGGTGCGCTCCACCCGCAGCTTCGACCTCCAGTTCCGCGACGACCAGTGGAAGATCTGCCAGTCGTCGAGCAGCTAAACGCTTAGCGACTTCCCGGCGCAGTGCAGGTCGTTGCAGGCCTCGATGACCCGCTCGGTCATCGAGGCTTCGGCCTTCTTCAGGTAGCTGCGCGGGTCGTAGTCCTTCTTGCGGCCCACTTCGCCGTCGATCTTCAGCACACCGTCGTAGTTGGTGAACATGTGGTCGGCGATCGGCCGGGTGAACGCGTACTGGGTGTCGGTGTCGACGTTCATCTTCACCACGCCGTAGCGCAGCGCCTCTTCGATCTCCGACTTCTCCGAGCCGGAACCACCGTGGAAGACGAAGTCGAACGGCTTGGCGTCCTCGGGTAAGCCGAGCTTGGCCGCGGCGACCTTTTGGCCCTGGGCGAGGATGTCGGGACGCAACTTGACGTTGCCGGGCTTGTAGACGCCGTGGACGTTGCCGAACGTGGCGGCCAGAAGGTATTTGCCGTGCTCGCCGTGCCCCAGCGCGTCGATGGTTTTCTCGAAGTCGTCCGGGGTGGTGTAGAGCTTCTCGTTGATCTCGTTGGCGACGCCGTCCTCTTCGCCACCGACGACGCCGATCTCGATTTCCAGGATGATCTTGGCGGACGCCGCCTCCTTGAGCAGTCCCTGGGCGATCGCCAAGTTTTCGCCGATCGGTACCGCCGAGCCATCCCACATGTGGGACTGGAACAACGGGTTCTTGCCCTGGGAGACCCGCTCCTGCGAGATGACCAGCAGCGGCCGCACGTAGCCGTCCAGCTTGTCCTTCGGACAGTGGTCGGTGTGCAGCGCGACGTTGATCGGGTACTTGGCCGCGACGATGTGGGCGAACTCGGCGAGCGCCGTCGCGCCGGTCACCATGTTCTTCACCCCGAGCCCGGAGCCGAACTCCGCGCCGCCGGTGGAGAACTGGATGATGCCGTCGCTGCCGGCGTCGGCGAAACCCTTCAGTGCGGCGTTGATGGTCTCCGACGACGTGCAGTTGATGGCCGGGAAGGCGTAGGAGTTCTGCTTGGCGCGCTCCAACATCTCGGCGTAGACCTCGGGCGTTGCGATGGGCATCGAACTTCCTTCCTGGCTGCTGCGGCGCACCTCAGTATCGCAACAACGATCCGGCGTCAACAGCCCGCCGGGGGCCGCCGGTATCTTGATGGGCAATGACTACCACCCTGGCCATGCCCAACCTGCTCGACCCGATGTACTGGTTGGGCGCCAACGGCGTGTTCGGCCATGCGGTACTGCCCGGCATTTTGTTGATCGTGTTCGTCGAGACCGGTCTGCTCTTCCCGCTGCTGCCCGGTGAGTCGCTGCTGTTCACCGGCGGCTTGCTGGCCGCCAGCGCCCATCCCCCGGTCAGCATCCAGGTGCTGGCCACCTGCGTGGCCATCGTGGCGGTGCTCGGTGACCAGACCGGCTATTTCATCGGGCGGCGGATCGGCCCGGCACTGTTCAAGAAGGAGGACTCGCGCTTCTTCAAGCAGCACCACGTGACGGAGTCGCATGCGTTCTTCGAGAAATATGGGCCGATGGCCATCATCATGGCCCGGTTCATGCCCTTCATACGGACGTTCACCCCGGTGGTCGCCGGGGTGTCCTACATGCGCTACCCGGTATTCCTCGGATTCGACATCGTCGGCGGCATCGCCTGGGGGGCGGGCGCGACGCTGCTGGGCTACTTCCTGGGCAACAACAACTTCGTCCACCACAACCTGGAAAAGATCATCCTGGCGATCTTGTTCGTATCAATGATCCCCGCATTCATTTCGGCGGGAAGGCTGTGGCTGAACCGTCGCCGCGCCCCGAAGCGCGAGAAGCTGCCGTTGCCGGACTAGGTGTCGGCTAGCCACTGGCGTTCAGATTGCGTGCACGGTTGTGATCGAGCGAAATTCGCGACCGTAGATGCAATTTCGCGCAAGATTTGCGCACTGCTAGATCAGACGGTCACCCGGAAATCGCAGCCGGTCTTGGCGCGCACGTCGGCCACCGTGACTCCGGGGTGCAGCTCGGTCAGGGTTAGTCCCTGCCCCGGCTCGACGTCGAAGACGCACAGGTCCGTGATGATCATGTCCACCACTCCCTTGCCGGTGATGGGCAGCGTGCACTGTTTGAGGATCTTCGGGCTGCCGTCTTTGGCGGTGTGGTCCATGACCACGATCACCCGTTTGACACCCGACACCAGATCCATGGCGCCGCCTGGCCCCTTGACCATTTTTCCCGGCACCATCCAGTTGGCCAGGTCGCCGTTTTCGGCCACTTCGAGCCCACCCAGGATGGACAGGTCGATGTGGCCGCCGCGGATCATCGCGAACGAATCGGCGCTGGAAAAAAAGCTCGACCCTGGAATCGCGGTGATGGTCTGCTTGCCGGCGTTGATCAGATCCGGGTCGACGGCGTCGTCGCTCGGGTAGGCGCCGATGCCGAGCAAGCCGTTTTCGGACTGCAGCGTCACGTCGATGTCGTCGGGAATGAAGTTGGCCACCAGGGTCGGGATCCCGATGCCCAGGTTCACGTAGTAGCCGTCGCGTAATTCCTTGGCGGCGCGGCTGGCCATCAGCTCGCGAATGGGGCTGTAGTTCTTCAGCGCGGCACCGCCGCTGGTGGTGCGAAACTCGATGCGCTTCTCGTAGTCGCGTCCTTCGATGATGCGGTCGACGTAGATGCCGGGGGTATGCACCAGGTCGGGATCCAGTTCGCCAACTTCGACCAGCTCTTCCACCTCGGCCACCGTCACCGCGGCGCAGGTGGCGATCATCGGGTTGAAGTTGCGCGCGGTCTTGCGGTAAACGAGGTTGCCGGCCGTATCGCCCTTCCACGCCTTGACGATGGCCAGATCTGCGCGGATGCCTTCTTCCAGAACGTATTCCGTGCCGTCGAAGACGCGGGTGTCTTTGCCTTCGGCGAGCGGGGTGCCGTAGGCCGTGCGGGTGTAGAAGCCGGGAATGCCTGCGCCGCCGGCGCGCAACTTCTCGGCCAGCGTCCCCTGAGGGGTGAGCGTGAGGTCGAGCTCGCCGGCCAGCACCTGGCGCTCGAACTCCTTGTTTTCCCCTACATAGGAGGCGATCACCTTCTTCACCTGGCGGCCCTTGAGCAGTAGACCCATCCCGAAATCGTCGACGCCGGCGTTGTTTCCGACGATGGTGAGGTCCTTGACGCCGCTGTCCACCAGCGCGTGGATGAGGTTTTCCGGGATGCCGCAAAGGCCAAAGCCGCCGGCCGCGATCGTGATGCCGTCCTTCAACAAGCCATTCAGAGCTGACGCAGCGTCGGGGTGGACCTTTTTCACGTAGTTGCTCCTCTACTCGTCCGACGATTCGGCAGACACGTTATCCGCAGTCACGTTATAGGCGGCCTCCATCAGCATCCACCCGGACAGCTGCACCGACAGGTCACGTTCGGGCACCTCCGAGCCGGTGACCGCGCCTTCGACGAACTCCGCCTGCGCGCCGGCCGTGCTGGGCAGTTCGGCGGTGCGATCCCAGAACGGCCCGAACACGGGCAGCCCGCCGACGGTCTGGCGGTAGTCCCACGCCGACTGGGCAGAGGACAGCACCAGCTTTCGGGCGGTGTCGCGGGCGGCTACGTCGTCGGCGGAATCACCGGGCAGCGTGGTAGCCACCAGAGCCAGGTAGCGGGCGGTGACCCCGCCGAACAGCCCGCCGTCGCCACCGCCGGCGCCCTTGATCACCCCGGCTGGCGCCATTTCTTTATCGACCGCGTCGACCAGCCGATAAACTCGCGGTGCGTGCCGGGGATCGCCTGTGCGCGCGGCCAATTCGGTTTCCAGGCCGAGCACTACGCCCTGGCAGTAGGTGTACTGGGCGCGCGAAAGCGAACCGGCTTTGATGCCGTCGAACACCAGATGCGTCTCCGGGTCGATCAGCGTGGCGTCGATCCAGTCGGCCATCTGCTGCGCCCGTTTGAGCCGATCGCCATAGCGGGCCAAAAAGATTCCGGCCGGGCCGTTGGCTGCGGCGTTGAAGAACTGGTCTTGTTTGCGCCAGGGGATGCCGCCGCCATCCTCGGGCACCCACGCTTTGACGAACTGGTCGGTCAGCTTGTCCAGGGCCCGGTGGCAGTCGATGCCGACCAGCCGGGAAGCGCGCTCCAGCGCCAACGCCAGCCACGCCATGTCGTCGTAGTAGTCGTTGATCCACCTACCGACGTTGCGCAGCCGGTGCGAGCGGATCTGGCGGCGAATCCTCTTGCGGCGCTCGGGGTTTGGATCACGCAGCTGTGCGTCGATGAGGCAGTCCAGCAGGTGAGCCTGCCACCAGTAGTGCCAGTGCCCGAACATGCGGTCGCGGCGGGCCGGCGGCCAGGCCACCACGCCGAGCTGGGTGCCCGGCAGGGCCCACAGTCGTTTGAGATGCCGGCGAGTGACCGCGGCTTCGGCGCTGGCTGCCCGGTTGGCCCAGACCTGTTCCATACCTGCTGATCATGCCGTAGCGGGTGCCTTGCCGATCCCACGGTTCCCCCGGTGCTGACCGTGGTCCTCAAATCGGCTTGGAACGGCGGCTCCAGTTCATGCGGCGGCGCCGGGCCGTACGCGGGGATAGACCCGCACTCAACAGCCATCTTCCTGTTCGACGCCGGCAATTGGTGACCGAGACCTACGGGCCATTCGCGGCCTACCAGGCAACCGACGGCACGCAGCAAGTCCGAGCCGAATACCCCTGAGGACACCAGCGCCCTACCACGCGCGGGAGAAATTTCCGTGCTGGACGATCCAGGCGTGCATTGCGATTCCGGCGGCGACGGCCACGTTGATACTGCGGGTCGAGCCGAATTGAGCGATCGATACCGTCAGCGCCGCAGCCGCTTTCGCGTCGTCGGTGATCCCCGGGCCTTCCTGTCCGAACACCAGCAGACACTGCCGCGGCAGCGCGGTCTGCTCTAGGCGGGCAGCGCCGGGAATGTTGTCGACGGCGACGACGGTCAGCCCCGCGTGCGCTGCGAAGTCCATCAGCTCGGCGGTGGTGTCGTGGTGGCACAGCCGTTGATAGCGGTCGGTGACCATGGCGCCGCGGCGATTCCAGCGCCGCCGGCCGACGATGTGCACGGTGTCGACCGCGAACGCGTTGGCGGTGCGCACCACCGCGCCGATATTGGCGTCGTGGCCGAAGTTCTCGATCGCGATGTGCAGCGGGTGCCGGCGCTTGTCGATGTCGGCGATGATCGCCTCGCGCGTCCAGTACCGGTAGGCGTCGACGACGTTGCGGGTGTCACCCTCGCGCAACAGCGCCGGGTCGTAGCGAGGGTCGCTCGGCAGCGGACCTTCCCACGGGCCGACGCCGCTGGCCGGTACGCCCCACTCGGTGGGGCCCGGGTCGGTCATTTGACGGTCCAGACTGCGGCATGGGTGCCTACCACCGACACCGTGGCATACAGCACCGCCTGGTTGATCTCGCCCTGGGTGCACAGCGACGGGCTGACGTGCACCGCGTCCAGCGACGCCTCGGGCAGGATCAGCACCGACGCCCCGTAGGCCGCGCAGGCCGGGCCCAGCCCCGGGCTGGGCAGGGTGGGCGCGACGACCAGCATCATCGGGCCGCCGCGGGCGGCGGAGTCGTCGCGGTAGCGGGCGGCGACCGCGTCGACCGTCAACCCCAGCAGCATGTAGCCGCTGCCGGTGAAGACCCCGGGATCACCGAGCGACGCCTGGCTGAGCTGTGTGCCGTCGGCGCGCCAGGCCGACACACTGGTGGTCTTGACCACCAGGCCGGTGTCGTTCTGGGTGGTCGGCAGCATGCCCATCGGAAACGCCGCCGGATAAGCCGCTGCGGTGCCGGGGAGCCGCTCGCGGGGCGAGTAGGTGTACACGCCGCGCACAGCGCTGCGATCCGTCAGCGGACCCAGACATACCGTGCCGGTGATCCGGTCAGGCGTGGGCGTCGACAACGATTGCACGACAACATTTTTCACGTGCTCGCAGCTACCGACACCGGTGGCCTCCATCGGGTGCGCCAATGCGCCGTAGAGCCCGAACCGGATGTCGTCGGGTTTGGCGTGCGGCGCCGACGGGTCAGTCGGTGCGGCATCGACATCGACCAGAACGTAGTCGGCGTTCCAGCGCAGGTTGGACACCGACATGTTCCAGCCCAGCACCACCAGCGACTCCCCCAGCCGCGCGGTCGGCGCGCGGTAGATCCGGTGGTTCGCGCTCGAGCAGGCCGCCGTCCACGCCACGACCAGCGTCGTCAACACCGCAGTGACAGCCCGCACGACGCTCTCTAGGCCAGTCCCAGATCCGCCAGACCCAGCAGGCTGCGGTAGGGCAAGCCCTCGGCTTCGATGGCTTCGGCCGCGCCGGTGGAACGGTCGACCACCGTGGCCACCCCGACCACTTGGCCGCCGGCGTCGCGGACCGCGCGCACCGCGGTCAGCGCCGACGCGCCGGTGGTGCTGGTGTCCTCAACCACCAGCACCCGCAGCCCGGAGACGTCGGCGCCTTCGATAAGTCGTTGCATGCCATGGGTTTTCACCGATTTGCGAACCACGAACGCGTCGATCGGTCGGCCGGGCGCGTGCATGACGGCGGTGGCGACCGGATCGGCGCCCAACGTCAGGCCGCCGACCGCGGCGTAGTCCCAATCGGCGGTGAGTTCGCGCATCAGCCGGCCGATCAGCGGGGCGGCGCGGTGGTGCAAGGTGGCGCGGCGCAGGTCGACGTAGTAGTCGGCTTGCTTCCCCGAGGACAGCGTGAAGTTGCCACGCCGCACCGAAAGCCGGCGCACCAGCTCGGCCAACTCCTCGCGGTCGGTGACGGTCAGGTCAGGTGCGCCCACGTCCCCGGCCCATCGCGTTCACAGCGGCCCGCGCCAGGGTTCGCGGCATGATCCGTACGGCACCAACCAGCGCCTTGTACTGCGCGCCGGGGATGCTGAGCACCTTTCCGCGGGCGATGTCGGCCAGGCTTTCCCGGATCACGTCGTCGACCGAGAGCCACATGAACGACGGCAGCGACTCCATGTCGATCCCGGCCCGGGAATGAAATTCGGTGCGCACGTATCCAGGGCACACCGCGTGCACGCCGACGCCGGTGCCTTTCAGCCCGCCGGCCAGCCCTTCGGTGAACGACACCACCCACGCCTTCGACGCCGAGTACGTCGATCCGCGGCCCGACAGCAACCCGGCGAC
Organism: Mycobacterium noviomagense; assembly: GCF_010731635.1. Lineage (NCBI taxonomy): Bacteria > Bacillati > Actinomycetota > Actinomycetes > Mycobacteriales > Mycobacteriaceae > Mycobacterium > Mycobacterium noviomagense. Next base: position 2,313,037 of record NZ_AP022583.1, on the reverse strand, counting down.
ACTGGCGACGTTGATCACGGTGCCCACCCCGGCGTCGAGCATGGGCGGCAGCGCGGCGCGCGTCAGCTGCATCACCGCGGTCACGTTCACGTCCAGCTGTGCTTGCAGCAGGTCGGGATCGGCGGTCCAGAACTCGCCGGACGTGCCGAAGCCGGCGTTGTTCACCAGCACCCGCACCCCGGCGGCCAGCCGGTCGGCGACCTTGCCGCGATCGGCGGCATCGGCTAGGTCAGCGGCCAAAACCTCGACGCCGCAACGGGCTTCGTCGCGCAATTCGGCGCTCAGTTGCGTCAGCCGGGCGGTGTCGCGGGCGACCAGCACCAGGTCGAAGCCGTCGGCCGCATAGCGGCGCGCATACCCGGCGCCGATTCCAGACGTCGGTCCGGTGATCAGGGCGACAGGGCGGGGCATGACCGACAGCGTAGCGAAGGCGACAACGCAGGCCCGGAGCCGTCACCGCTGGTAGTGCGGCGCCTGCTGACCGTTGCGTCCGGTGGGCGGGCGCTGGGTGGGCGCCGCGCGTCCCGTGTCCGGGCGGCCCGGGTCGGCCGGTGCGCGGCGAACCGCATCAGGTGGGGGCACGGTGTCACCGCGCCGCGGCGGCAACTCGGCACGGCCGGCCGGGGCCAGCGGGCGGCTCGGCGCCGCGTTACGGCGGGGTGCGGGCTTCGACACTTCCTGCGGCACCGGCGGCAACACCCGCAGCAAGTCGTTGAACTGGCGCACGGTGCGCAGGCCCTCGTCCCATTCGGCCCGGCCGCTGGTGACCGGCATGCTCACCAAGGTCCAGTTCTGCTCGTTCCACATGATCTCGGCGCAATCCGGCGCGGTGTGCGCGAAGGTGACCATGCGCCGGTCGCAGGCCCGGCGGGCGGCGTCGAGGTTGGTGGAGTACACCATCCGCGGCCCGATCGCTCCCAGCAGCCAAATGTCGCTCTCCCGGGGCTCTTTGAGACCCTTGAGCCGCAGGTCGACGACGACGCTGGTGCCCACCTTGCGGTGCAGCGCGATGACAGTGGCGACTTCTTCGAGGTCGAAGATGTACACCGCCTCGCCGCGGATCTGGCCAAGCACGACGTTGCGGGCCGGGATCTCACCGACCGTCGACATCACCCCGCGCTTCCAGCGCTGGGGCAGTTCGCTGTTCTCCGGTTCGTAGTCGAAGCCGTGTGAGCGCGCCCACGACCTGCGCCGCCTGCTGCGTCCGCGCCGTCGATCGATGTCGACGTACAGCAGCACCGCCGCGCCGACAAAGCACAGCGCGGACAGGGTGAACCACAGGGGGACCATCCCGGCTAGCGTATCTGCTGTTAGCCCAGATCCGGGAATGTGAGCAGGTCACAACCAAATTAAGGTTTGCTAGTCCGCGCGTACAATCCCCTCGCGAGCAGACACAAAAGCCCCCAATTTCGTTGGAAATGGGGGCTTTTGCGTCTGCTCGCGGGGCGAAATCAACCCAAAATCAACGAATCGCCGTCGGGGCTGACGTTGACCGGCACGGTGTCGCCGTCGTGCACCTGGCCGGCGAGCAGCATCTTGGCCAGCTGGTCGCCGATGGCCTGCTGCACCAGTCGGCGCAGTGGGCGCGCCCCGTAGACCGGGTCGAACCCGCGATGGGCCAGCCACTGCTTGGCTGCCAGCGACACCTCCAGCTGCAGCCGTCGCTGCGCCAGCCGCTTCTGCAGCTGGGCCAGCTGGATGTCGACGATCTGCACCAACTCGCCGGGCTCGAGGCCGTGGAAGATGATCACGTCGTCGAGGCGGTTGATGAACTCCGGCTTGAACGTCGCCCGCACCGCGGCCATCACCATGTCCTCGTCGCCGCCTGACCCGAGGTTGGACGTCAGGATCAGGATCGTGTTGCGGAAGTCGACCGTGCGGCCCTGCCCGTCGGTGAGCCGGCCCTCGTCGAGAACCTGCAGCAGCACGTCAAACACGTCCTGGTGGGCCTTCTCGACCTCGTCGAACAGGATCACCGTGTACGGACGCCGGCGCACCGCCTCGGTCAGCTGGCCACCGGACTCGTAGCCGACGTAGCCCGGCGGGGCTCCGATCAGCCGGGCTACCGAGTGCCTTTCCCCGTACTCGCTCATGTCGATGCGGACCATCGCGCGCTCGTCGTCGAACAGGAACTCGGCCAGCGCCTTCGCCAGCTCCGTCTTACCGACACCGGTCGGGCCGAGGAACATGAACGCCCCGGTCGGCCGGTTCGGGTCGGCGACACCGGCCCGGCTGCGACGCACCGCATCAGAAACAGCCTGCACCGCTTTCTTCTGCCCGACGACCCGCTTGCCCAGCTCGTCTTCCATCCGCAGAAGCTTGGCGGTCTCGCCTTCGAGCAGCCGCCCGGCCGGGATGCCGGTCCATGCCGACACCACCTCCGCGATGTCGTCGGGGCCGACCTCTTCCTTGAGCATCATGGCCTCGCGGGCCTGCGCTTGCGGCAGCGCGGCCTCGAGCTTCTTCTCCACTTCGGGGATGCGCCCGTAGCGCAGCTCGGCGGCTTTGGCCAGCTCGCCGTCGCGCTCGGCGCGCTCGGACTCGCCGCGCAGCGTTTCCAGCTGTTCCTTGAGCTCGCGAACGGTGTCGATGGCGTTCTTCTCGTTCTGCCAGCGTGTGGTCAGCTCGGAGAGCTTCTCTTTCTGGTCGGCCAGCTCGGAGCGCAGCTTCTCCAGCCGCTCCTTGGAGGCGTCGTCCTCCTCCTTGGCGAGGGCCATCTCCTCGATTTCCAGCCGGCGCACCAGCCGCTCGACCTCGTCGATCTCGACGGGCCGGGAGTCGATCTCCATGCGCAGGCGGCTGGCTGCCTCGTCGACCAGGTCGATGGCCTTGTCCGGCAGGAAGCGGGCGGTGATGTAGCGGTCGCTCAAAGTGGCCGCCGCCACCAGCGCCGAGTCGGTGATCCGCACACCGTGGTGCACCTCGTAGCGGTCCTTCAGCCCACGCAGGATGCCGATGGTGTCCTCGACCGACGGCTCGCCGACGTACACCTGCTGGAAGCGGCGCTCCAACGCGGCGTCCTTCTCGATGTACTTGCGGTACTCGTCGAGCGTGGTGGCACCGACCAGCCGCAGCTCGCCGCGGGCCAACATCGGCTTGATCATGTTGCCGGCGTCCATCGAGCCTTCGCCGGTCGCGCCAGCGCCGACGATGGTGTGCAGCTCGTCGATGAACGTGATGATCTGACCGGCGGAGTTCTTGATGTCCTCGAGCACCGCCTTGAGGCGCTCCTCGAATTCACCGCGGTACTTCGACCCGGCGACCATCGAACCGAGGTCCAACGCGATGATCGTCTTGTCGCGCAGGCTTTCCGGCACGTCGCCGGCGACGATGCGCTGGGCCAGGCCCTCGACGATCGCCGTCTTACCGACACCGGGCTCACCAATGAGCACCGGGTTGTTCTTGGTGCGCCTTGAAAGCACTTGCACGACGCGGCGGATCTCGGTGTCACGCCCGATGACCGGGTCGAGCTTGCCCTCGCGGGCCTGGGCCGTGAGGTTGGTCGAGTACTTCTCCAGCGCCTGGTAGGTGCCCTCGGGGTCGGGGCTGGTGACGCGGGCGCTGCCGCGCACCTTGACGAACGCCTCCCGCAACGCTTGCGGAGACGCGCCGTGGCCGGTCAACAGCTTGGCGACCTCGGAGTCACCCGTGGCCAGGCCGACCATCAGGTGCTCGGTGGAGACGTACTCGTCGTCCATCTCGGTGGCGAGCTGCTGGGCAGCCGTGATCGCAGCCAGCGACTCGCGGGACAGCTGCGGTTGCGAGCTGGCTCCGGTGACCTGGGGCAACCGGTCGATCATGCGCTGGGCTTCAGCGCGGATGGTGGCGGGCTCGACGCCGACTGCTTCCAGCAGCGGCGCAGCGATCCCGTCGTTCTGCGTCAGCAGCGCCAACAGCAGATGAGCGGGCCGAATCTCGGGATGCCCGGCGGCCGATGCCGCCTGTAGCGCCGAGGTCAGCGCCGCCTGAGTCTTGGTAGTCGGGTTAAAAGAGTCCACGACACCTCCGTTCGGGTATCTCAAAAATGCTTGTCGCGATGTTCAACGCCGTCAAGGTTGAGTCTGTTCCGCTCAACTCTAGCGAATTTCAGCGGTCCTAGCGCGGGCGCCGATGTGCCATACAGCAGCCTGGCATCGTATTCGAACGTATGATCGATGAATGGGCCAGCTGGCGTCGATCGGCTACAACGGGCAGCCGGTCCGCAGCCCGTTTCGGGTCGTGCGTCCACCGATCACGGTGCTGGTCGACCTCACCGTGCTCTTCCCCCGCGAGCCGCACCGCTCGGGCCGCTATCACCCCAACGGTCTGCAACTGCACAAGGTCGTCGAGGGCCGACTGACCTGCTGGGGCATCTGCGAGCAGGGCGATTGGTGGGGGCTGGTGACCTACCCGGTGGCCTACGGATCGAAGAGCAAAACCGTCACACATTGGGTGCCGGCCTGGACGCTGCGCCGGAAAGGCTAGTCGCCCAGGACGTCGCCGAGTCGGGCCGCGATACGGATCCATCCGTTGCCCACGACGGTCCGTGCTCGTTGCTGGACGTCGTCGTCGGGATCGAAACCGGTGTGGCGCAAGATGACCCGGGTGCCATGCCCCTCTGGGTGCAAGCTCCAGGTCACCACCCAGGTCGCCGGCTTGTCGGAGCGCGCGTCGGCCCAGCTCATCGCCAGCTGTTGACCCGGCGCCACGGCAAGAACCTCGCACGCGACCTCACCGGAAAAGCCGACCGAGGGCATCGGCTGGCCGCGGAACGTGAAGCGGATGCCGACCACCGGCTCGAAGCCATCCGGTTCCATCAGCCAGCGCGCCATCAGCTCCGGTGTGGTCAATGCCCGCCACACCCGCTCGGGTGGATGCGGATAGAACTGGTCGACCTCGATGATCGTGGCGTCGGCGCGGGTCATGCATCCTCCATCTCGTCGAGCACCTCACCCAGCGCGGCCAGCCGCTCGCGCCAGAACCGTTCATAGGGGCTAAGCCACGTCGAAATCTCCTGCAGCGGTTCGGCATTGACGCGGTAGCGCCGAAACCTGCCCTGTTTGTCCTCGGCGACCAAGCCGCAGTCCCGCAATACCTTGAGGTGTTCCGAGATGCTGGGCCGGGCCATATCGAAGCGCTCGGCGATCTTGATCACAGTGCGCTCGCCGCCGAGCAACATGTCGAGGATGTCGCGGCGGGTCGGGTTGGCCAGCGCCGCGAAGACGGCGTCGGTCCGGCTGGCCTTGGCGCGCAGAGGCATACCGGTCATATTAGGTAGGATTTTTCCTACCTGTCAAACCATCGGCTACGGTTCTCGCGTGGCAGCCAGCTGGGGTTCGGCGCTGACCGGGCTCGTTTCCCTCGCGCTCGTCATCGCCCTCTCCCCCCTTTCGGTCATCCCGGCCGTACTGGTGTTGCAGACGCCGCGGGCGCGGGCCGGCAGCCTCGCCTTCCTGGCCGGGTGGCTGACGGCGCTGGTTGCCCTGACCGCGATCTTCGTCGCGGTTTCAGGCCTACTCGGCAGCCTGCACAAGTCGCCCCCGACGTGGGCGTCGTGGCTGCGCATCGGCGTAGGCGCGGCGCTGATCGTGTTCGGTGCCATCCGGTGGCTGACCCGCCAGCGCCACACCCAGACACCCGGCTGGATGCGGTCGATGACCAACCTCACTCCCGCTCGGGCAGCAGTGACGGGGCTGGTGTTGGCCATCGTGCGGCCCGAGGTGTTGTTCGTCTGCGCGGCGGCGGGATTGGCGATCGGCAGCGCAGGGCTGGGCGTCACGCGCGCGTGGATCCCCGCGGCGATCTTCGTGGCCGTGGCCGCCTCGACAGTCGTAGTCCCGATACTGGCCTACGCGGGCGCAGGTCACCGTCTCGACGATCCGCTGGCCCGGCTCAAGGAGTGGATGGAGCGCCACCACGCCGCACTGATCGCCGGCATCTTCGTGCTGATCGGGTTGCTGGTGTTGTACAAGGGGATCCACGCCCTATAGCGCGCCGGCAGCCCGAGCCCGCTGTTCGCGATCTCGGGGCGGCCCGCTCGGGCCTCTAAAATCGTCGCCCGTGGGCCTAGAAGACCGGGATGCGCTGCGGGTTTTGCATGCCGCGTTTGACGAAGGCGCCTCGGGCGACGAATTGGTTCGTCGCTTCTACACCCGCTGGTTTGCCCTCGACATCTCACTGCGGGACAAGTTCCCGCCCGATATGGCCGGTCAGCGCGCCGCATTCGCGCACGCCCTGAACTGGGTGTACGGCGAGCTGGTGGCCCAGCGCGCACAGGAGCCGGTGCAGTTCTTGGCCCAGCTGGGAAAAGACCACCGCAAATACGGCGTCACCGAAGCGCATTACGAGACGCTGCGTCAGGCGCTGTATGCGACGCTGCGCAGCGATCTGGCCGACGAGTGGACCGATGCCGTCGACGAGGCCGCCCGCCAATCGCTGAACCTGATCACCGGCGTGATGAGCGGTGCCGCCGACGCCGACCATGGCCCCGCCTGGTGGGACGGCACGGTGATCGAGCACCTGCGAGTGTCGCGTGATCTGGCGGTGGTGCGGCTGCAACTGGACCGGCCGCTGCCCTACCACCCCGGCCAGTACGTGCACGCCTCGATCCCGCAGTGCCCGCGGCGCTGGCGCTACCTGACCCCGGCCATCCCACCCGACGAGAGCGGCGCCATCGAATTCCATGTCCGGGCCGTTCCGGGCGGCCTGGTCAGCACCGCGATCGTCGGCGAAACGCGGCCCGGAGACCGCTGGCGGCTGTCTAACCCGCACGGCGGGTTGCAGGTCGACCGCGACGGCGGTGACGTGCTGATGGTGGCCGGCAGCACCGGGCTGGCCCCGATGCGCTCGATCATCATGGACCTCGCCCGCTGGGCCGAAAACCCGCGGGTGCACCTGTTCTTCGGCGCCCGCTATCCATGCGAGCTCTACGACCTGCCGACACTGTGGCAGATCGCATCGCACAATCCGTGGCTGTCGGTCTCGCCGGTGTCGGAGTACACCGGTGACCCGGCCTGGGCCAGCGACTATCCCGACGTCACGCCGCCGCGCGGGTTGCACGTGCGCCAGACCGGCCGGCTGCCCGACGTGGTGACCAAGTACGGCAGCTGGAGCGATCGGCAGATCCTGATCTGCGGCGGACCTGAGATGGTGCGCGCCACCAAGGCCGCGCTCATCGCGAAAGGCGCACCGCCAGAGCGCATTCAGCACGACCCGCTCTCTAGCTAGATCGCGAGGCACTACGCTGGCCGTCGTGCACATCGTCACGCTGCGCGACCCTTCGGCGCCAGTGGTGGCGCAGTATGCACCCAGCGCCGGCATGATCGGTATCTCACTGACCGATTCCGGGGTCGAGCTACTCGGCCAGCGCGCGGGCTTGGATGCCTATCTGGCAGCCGGCAAGACCATGGGCATCCCGATCCTTTACCCGTGGGCTAATCGGCTCGGCGGACGCAGCTACACGGTCCGCGGTGAAGAAATCACGCTGGCGGCCGATGCGTTCGGCGTCCGCACCGACCCGAACGGCTTGCCGCTTCACGGCTTGCTGGCCGGCTACCCGAGCTGGCGGGTGATGACGGAGTCGGCGAACGAGCTCACCGCCGAGTTGGACTTCGCCGCCGACTCGGCACTTCTGGCCAGCTTTCCCTTTCCGCATCTGCTGGTAGTCCGCGTCACGCTGGCCGAGCGCTCGCTCACGGTCCGCAGCACGGTGTCCGCCATCGGCGACAAGCCCGTACCGCTGTGCTTCGGCTTTCACCCGTATCTGCAGCTGCCCGGGGTACCGCGCGCCGAATGGCTCATCGAAACACCGCGGCTGCGGCATCTTCTCCTCGACGACCACGGCCTACCGACCGGTGAGACCGAGGAACAACCACCGATCCATGAACCGTTGGGACACAAGGCGTTCGACGACGGCTACGACGAGGTGCCCGAGGGCGCGGTGTTCGCGGTGTCCGGCGGCGGGCGTCGCATCGAGGTGCACTTTGAACAGGGGTATCCGGCGGCGCAGATCTTCGCGCCCGCCGGTGAAGAAGTGGTGTGCTTCGAGCCGATGGCCGCGCCCACCGATGCGCTGCGCCGCGGCGGCTACCGCAGCGCGAACCCGGGTGAGCCGGCGGTCGCGGTGTTCTCGATCCGCGTCTAGCGGCTCACGAGGCTCGACTCTGCGGATTTGTACACCGCGCCAGCGTGTCCCGTACGAAACCGCAGAGTCGAGGCCCGCGAACGCCCTAGCTCATCTGACGGGGCTGCCACACCACCAGCGCGGTGCTCTTGGGCAGCACCGCCAGGTCGCGCCGCTGGCTGCACCGCAGCCGGTCGACCTCCGCGGTCAACTCCTTGATCCGCGCCTGCAATGCCTCGACCTGGTTGGTCAGCTCGATGATGCGTTTGATGCCGGCAAGGTTGACGCCCTCGTCCTGCGAAAGCCGCTGCACCTCGCGCAGCAGTTCCACGTCATGCTCGGAATAGCGGCGTCCCCCACCGGAAGTGCGCTGCGGACGGACCAGGCCGAGCCGGTCGTAGGTCCGCAGCGTCTGAGCATGCATGCCGGCCAGCTCGGCCGCCACCGAGATCAAAAAGGTTCGAGAATCGTCTTTTTTAGCCATCAGCGATTTCCTGCCCATCCGGCCCTCGGATCAAAGCCGCTAGCCCGCTCGGCGGCGGCGTAGGCCTCCAGCGCCTCTTTGGCGGCACCATCCAGGTTCGGCGGGACGGCGACCTGAACGGTGACCAGCAGGTCGCCGCTGCCGCCGCCGCGCTTGGGCACGCCGCGCCCGCGCACCCGCAGGGTGCGTCCATTGGCGGTACCCTTCGGCACCCGAACACCGACCCGTCCGTCCAGCGTCGGCACCGAAAGCGTTGTGCCCAATGCCAATTCGGCAAAACTGACCGGGACGGTCACGGTGAGGTCGTCGCCATCACGGCCGAACACGGGGTCGGACCGCACGTGCACGGTCACGTACAGGTCACCTGACGGGGCGCCGCGCAAGCCGGCCTCGCCCTGTCCGGGCAACCGGATGCGCTGGCCATCCTCGACTCCCGGCGGGATCCGCACGTTGATGGTGCGGGTCCGGGTCGTCACACCGGTTCCCTTGCACTGGTCGCAGGGATGCTCGATGATCGACCCGCTTCCGCGGCAGTCGGTGCACGGTTCGGAGAATCCGAAAGCGCCTTGGTTGCGGCTGATGACACCCGAGCCGTTACAGGTGGGGCACACCCGCGGGCTGGTGCCCGGCCGGGCGCCGCTGCCATGACAGTTGGTGCACGGCGCCGGGCTGGTCAGCCGCAGCGGCATCGCCACGCCCTTGGCGGCTTCCACGAAACTCAGCTCGGCCTCGGTCTCGAGGTCGTTGCCGCGGCGGGGTCGGCTGGGCCGCGTGGTGGCACCACGACCGAACAAGCCACCGAACAAGTCGCCGATGGTGCTGCCGCCGGTCTGGCCGGCGGCGTCGAACAAATCGCTCAGGTTGAACTCGGCGCCGTCGCCGCCCATGCCGAAGCCGCCGAAGTTGGCGCCGCTGAACCGCCGGCCGAACCCGCCGCCGCCGGCGAACAGCCGTCGGGTCTCGTCGTACTCCTTGCGCTTGGCCGGGTCCGACAGCACGCTGTGCGCCTCCGACACCGCTTTGAACCGCTCTGCGGCCCGCGGGTCGTCGCGGTTGGCGTCGGGGTGCAGCTCGCGCGCCAACTTCCGGTAGGCGCGCTTGATCTCGTCCTGGCTGGCGTCAGGGGAGACGCCTAGCTCCTTATAGAAGTCCTTCTCGACCCATTCGCGTTGGGCCATGCTGCGTCACCCCCTTCCCGCCTTCCTCTGGCTTGCTCTTGAGTTGTGCGCCGCCGGCCGCGCTTACTCGGCCGACGGTTCTGATTCTGCGTCCTGCTCCCCCGCCGTGGCCTCGTCGTCGGGCGTGTCAGCCGTGTCCGCCACCGCAGGTACAGCTTCGGCAGTCTCGGTCTCGGCCGCCACATCGGCACCGTTCTCGATCACCGTGTCGACGACCACCACCAGCGCGTGCCGCAGGACTTGGTCGCCGAGCTTGTAGCCTTGCCGCAACACGCTGCCGATCACCGGCTTGGTGCCCTCGGCGCCGTCGCCCTCGTGCTGGACGGCTTCGTGCAGCACCGGGTCGAAGTCGTCGCCCTCGGCGCCGAAAGCCGTCAGGCCCAGTCCGGTCAGCGCGCTGGTCAGCTTGTCGGCGACCGACTTCAGTGGACCCGACTCCAAGTCGCCGTGGCTGCGGGCGCGGTCGAGATCGTCGAGCACGCCCAGTAATTGGCTGATCACGGTCGCCTTGGCCCGGTCAGCCGCCGCCTGCTGGTCACGCAGTGCGCGCCTGCGGTAATTGGTGAAGTCGGCCTGCACCCGCTGCAGATCGGCGGTCAGCTCGGCGACTTTGTCCTGGGCCGCCGTCGCGGCCGGCGCCGGCGACGGTGCCGCCGGTGCCGGCTCGCTGGGCGCCGAACCGGATGAGACGTGGCGAACCTCGCCGGTCTCCGGATCGATTCGCCGCTTGTCGGTGACCGTTACCTGTTCGCGTGGGTTACCTTCTGTCACTTGGCCTCCCGGTCATCGTCGACAACCTCCGCGTCAACGACGTCGTCGGCACCGCCGGCGCCGTCACCGGTGGGACCGCTGGCTGCGCCGGCACCCTGCGCGGCTTGAGTGGCCTCGTAGATTGCCTGGCCGAGCGCCTGCGACTCGTGGCCCAGCTTTTCCATCGCAGACTTGATCGCGCCGATGTCGGTGCCTTCCAAGGCCTTTTTCGCTTCGTTGACCGCGGCCTCGACCTTGCTCAGCGTGTCTTCCGGAACCTTCGAGCCGCCGGATTCGGACGCTGCACCCCTTTGTTCAGCGACGAACTTCTCCGTCTGGTACACCAGCGTCTCGGCCTGGTTGCGGACGTCGGCCTCCTCACGGCGCTTGCGGTCCTCCTCGGCATGCGCCTCGGCGTCCTTGATCATCCGGTCGATCTCCTCCTTGGACAGGCCGGAGCCTTCCTGGATTCGGATCGTGTTCTCCTTGCCGGTGCCCTTGTCCTTGGCGGTGACGTGCACGATGCCGTTGGCGTCGATGTCGAAGGTGACCTCGATCTGCGGCACGCCCCGCGGCGCCGGCGGAATACCGGTCAGCTCGAAGGAGCCGAGCAGCTTGTTGTGCGCGGCGATCTCACGCTCGCCCTGATAGACCTGGATCATCACCGACGGCTGGTTGTCGTCAGCCGTGGTGAAGGTCTCGCTGCGCTTGGTCGGGATCGTGGTGTTGCGCTCGATCAGCTTGGTCATCACGCCACCCTTGGTCTCGATACCGAGGCTCAGTGGCGTAACGTCCAGCAGCAGAACGTCTTTCACCTCACCCTTGAGTACACCGGCCTGCAGCGCCGCGCCGACGGCCACGACCTCGTCGGGGTTGACGCCCTTGTTGGGCTCCTTGCCGCCGGTGAGCTCCTTGACCAAGTCGGTCACCGCAGGCATCCGGGTCGAACCACCCACCAGCACGACGTGGTCGATCTGCGACACGGAGATGCCGGTGTCGGCGATCACCTGCTGGAACGGCTTGCGGCAACGGTCCAGCAGATCCTGGGTGATGCGCTGGAACTCCGCGCGGGTCAGCTGCTCGTCGAGGAACAGCGGGTTTTTGTCGGAGTCAACGGTGATGTAGGGCAGGTTGATCGAGGTGCTCGGCGAGCTGGAGAGCTCGATCTTGGCCTTCTCGGCCGCCTCCCGCAGCCGCTGCATCGCCATCTTGTCCTTGGTCAGGTCGATGCCGGTCTGCCCCTTGAACTTGTCGGTCAACCAGTCGACGATGCGCTGGTCCCAGTCGTCACCACCGAGGTGGTTGTCACCGGAGGTGGCACGGACCTCGACCACGCCCTCACCGATCTCCAGCAGCGAGACGTCGAAGGTGCCGCCGCCGAGGTCGAACACCAGGATGGTCTGTTCTTTCTCGCCCTTGTCCAAGCCGTAAGCCAGCGCTGCGGCGGTGGGCTCGTTGATGATGCGCAGCACGTTGAGGCCTGCGATCTGCCCGGCCTCCTTGGTGGCCTGCCGCTGGGCGTCGTTGAAGTAGGCGGGCACGGTGATGACCGCGTCGGTGATGTCTTCACCGAGGTAGGCCTCGCCGTCGCGCTTCAGCTTCATCAGGATGCGAGCGCTGATTTCCTGCGGCGTGTATTTCTTGCCGTCGATCTCGATCGCCCAGTCGGTGCCCATGTGGCGCTTGATCGAGCGCACGGTGCGTTCGACGTTGGTCACCGCCTGGTTCTTGGCAGGCTGGCCGACCAACACCTCACCGTTACGGGCGAACGCGACGATGGACGGCGTGGTCCGGGAGCCCTCCGAGTTGGCGATGACGGTGGGATCGCCGCCCTCGAGGACGCAGATGACGGAGTTGGTGGTCCCGAGGTCGATTCCGACCGCACGAGCCATGGTGAATCCTCCTGATAGTTGAGCTTCGTTACTGCACTATGCTGAGTGAGCCACGCTCAAGTCTCCCGCCGGCAGCTGGCGCTGTCAACCAACTTGAGCGCAGCACACTCAACTCATCGACGGAATCAACGGCACAGCGGGCAGGTTTGTTCCTCAATGGCTCGGTCATGTGGAGTGCTCGTGTGCAGGAGCGCTGAGCCTAGATTGCCGCCTAGCCAGCGATGCGCGGTCTTACCGGGCGCTAACTGCCCAGGAATTTGGAATCGAGTGATTGTCCTTGGCCTCTGGCCCGCAATTGGCCGCGAGCTGTCGGGGCCGACGTGCTACATGCCCGGAATGGGCAGGAACTCGAGGACCTCGATGTGCCCCCGTGCGTGGTGTGGGGATGACCCTCCAGCACTTGCTGGAGTGCTTGGGCTGAATCGGCCTGGAGAATCGAGAATCCGCCGATGGGGTCGCCGCCGCCCGCGCTGTCACGCGTCGGCTGCAACGGTGAACCGAGGTCGACGATGGCCGAGCCGGCCTTGCCCGCCCAGGCCATCCAGTCCTCCATTCCGGCTTGCTGATCTTCGGCGCTGCCGAACATCTGCTCAGCCGCCGTCTGTGGAGCTCTGTACAGCACCAGAAACTTCGTCACCTACCGCTCCTTCCACCGCGCGGTTCGCCCCTGCACGACGACACGAGCGCTCGTCGTTCAGAGTTCAATCGCCGCGCTCATTCGGCTTCGTCCACGCGCGCGGGGGTGCGACGGTTGGGGTAGCCTGCAGCCAACCCATCTTGGGGTGTGCCCGCGTCGCAGCGTTGCACGAAGGCCGCACGATAGGAACTTGATGTCACTGCTGCCCAGCGCACCCCGACCCGCCCCCAGGGCCGGCGCGCCCGACTCGCTCACTCGCGAGGATGCCGGGTATCACCACGACCTGCACCGCCGGCAGCTGCAGATGATCGCGATCGGCGGCGCCATCGGCACCGGCTTGTTCCTCGGCGCGGGCGGACGCCTCGCATCGGCGGGACCCGGGTTGTTCATCGTCTACGCGATCTGCGGCGGCTTCGTGTTCCTGATCCTGCGCGCACTCGGCGAACTGGTGCTGCACCGCCCATCGTCGGGCTCGTTCGTTTCGTACGCCCGCGAATTCTTCGGGGAGAAGGCGGCTTTCGTCGCCGGCTGGATGTACTTCCTGAACTGGGCGATGGCTAGCATCGTCGACAGCACCGCGATCGCGAACTACCTGCACTATTGGAAGGCGCTACAAGTCGTACCGCAGTGGGCGTTTGCGCTGATCGCGCTGGTAACGGTGGTGTCGGTCAACCTGATCTCGGTGAAGGCTTTCGGCGAGTTCGAGTTTTGGGCCGCGGCGATCAAGGTGCTGGCGCTGGTCACGTTCCTGGTCGTCGGGAGCGTCTTTTTGGCCGGCCGCATCGACGTCGACGGCCAGCGCACGGGGTTCGGCCTATGGAAAAGCCACGGCGGGTTCTTGCCGACCGGCGTACTGCCGCTGGTGCTCGTCACCTCCGGGGTCGTATTCGCTTATGCGGCAGTCGAATTGGTCGGCACCGCAGCCGGCGAGACGGCGGAGCCGGAGAAGGTCATGCCACGGGCGATCAACTCCGTCGTGGTGCGCATCGCGGTCTTCTACGTCGGGTCGGTCCTGCTGCTGGCCCTGCTGCTGCCCTACACCACCTACAAGGAACACGAAAGCCCCTTCGTTACCTTCTTCTCCCACATCGGTTTCAACGGCGCCGGCAGCGTGATGAACGTCGTGGTCGTCACCGCCGCGTTCTCGAGCCTGAACGCGGGGCTGTACTCCACCGGCCGGATCCTGCGGTCGATGGCGGTCAACGGCAGCGGCCCGAAGTTCACCGGGAGGATGTCGAAAAACGGTGTGCCGTATGGGGGAATCCTGTTGACCAGCACCATCGGGCTGTTCGGCGTGGTGCTCAACGCAGTCAAACCCGGGCAAGCATTCGAGATCGTGCTGAACATCGCCGCGGTGGGAATCATGGCGGCCTGGGCAACGATCGTGATCTGCCAAATCCGGCTATACCGCAGGGCGAAAGCCGGCGCAATGCAGCGGCCGCGGTTCCGGATGCCGCTGGCACCCTACAGCGGCTACGTGACGTTGGCCTTCTTGGCGGGCGTACTGGTGCTGATGGTGTTCGACCACGAGCGCGGACCGTGGATCATCGCGACGCTGGTGCTCGGCGTTCCCGCGCTCATCGGCGGCTGGTTCATCGTCCGCAACCGGGTGACGGCCACGGCCCAGGAAGTGTCGTCGACCGCGCCCAAGGGTTCGCCGGCGGTGGCCGGCCCGGCCGCCGTCGCCGACGACTGATCACTTGGCCCAGTGGCCCACGAAGCGCCGAACTAGCGCTATAACAGCGCTAGAATAGCGCTATGGCCACCATTCAAATCCGTGATGTGCCCGAGGAGGTAGCGCAAACGTACCGACGCCGCGCCGAGGCGGCCGGCAAGTCTTTGCAGGCTTACATGCGCGAGCAGCTGATCGAGGGTGCGCGACGGCGCGACAAAGCGGAAGTGATCGCGGTTCTGGAGCAGACGCTGGCCAGCAGCACCAAACCCGGGATCAGCCGCGACACCATCGAGGCATCGCGGCGGGAACTACGGGGTGACTGAATACGTCGTCGACGCTGCGGCGGCCGTCGACGCGCTGGCCGGAAAGGGCGCCACGGGAATTGCGTTGCGGTCGCGGCTCGCGGACTCAACATGCCACGCACCGCACTTGATCGACGCAGAGGTCGGGCACGCGTTGCGGCGAGCATTGCTCAATGGAGAGATCTCCGAAGACGTGGCGCTCACGGCATTGCGGGCGCTGCCCGATCTCATCGAAAACCGCTACCCGCATACGCCCAGACTGCTCGAGCACGCGTGGGGGCTTCGGCACAACGTCACCTTCTACGACGCCTTGTACGTGGGGCTGTCCGCACTCCTAGACGTTCCGCTCCTCACCGGTGATGCCCGGCTGGCCGGGGCACCGGCACTCAGGTGTCGAGTCGAGCTGATTCGCTGACCCCTCGTCAAGTGCTGACGTCGAGGCCCGGCTCCCCCAGCCTGGACCGAATAGCTCCCCAGGGATCGGCGTACTGGCCCGGCGCGTCACGGTAGACCGCACGGCGCTTTAGGAATTCGCGCGCGACCGGAACGACGAGCCGCATCGCGTGGCGCTTCCAGCCGGCGCGCTCCTGCATCTCCGCGAGCATGTCGGGCCAAGAGTGCTGCTGAAACGCCAGCGCCTGCTGCGCGCGAGCGGTGTCCATCCAATCGGTGACAAACCAGTCGTCGTCACTGTCGGGATTTCCGGGCCGGCCGGCCGGCCACACGCCGGGCAGCCCCCGGGCGGCTGCCAGGGCCGGTCCGACCTCGCCCTGTCTCACCCGGTGCGAGTCGTCGCCTGCAATCAACAGGATCTCTCCCGCGACGTCTGCGGAGGTGGCCGCGGCGAAGGCCGATGCGACATCGCGCACATCGACGCTATGTAGCCGCCCATCCGTCGGCAGCATGCTTTCGAAGAGCAACGCGTCGGCGGTGATCGGCATGGCACCCGGCTCGACGCTGAGCACCCCGCCGAGTCGCAGCACCACCCACTCGAGGTTCGACGAGCGCACGTGCTCTTCGGCTTCGAGTTTGTGTCCGCTGTAGAGGTCGCATGGTTTCGTCGGCGTATCAGCGCGGACCACATCCGCGAAGCGGTGCGGGTTGCGGGCGCCGTACACCGCGTTGCTGGACGCCTGGACAAACCGGGGCGGGTCGGTGCACGCCGCTGCGGCGCGCACCAACGCGGCGGTGACGTCGACGTTGACCCGGCGGGCAAGTTTGGCGTCGCGGTAGATGTGTGGGGGGATGATCGCGGCCAAGTGAATGATCACCGCGGGCCGCACCTCGGCCAGCAGGCGGTCGACCGCCGCCGCGTCGGTCAGGTCGACCCAGCGAGCTGCCACGCTCGCAGGCAGCGTCTCGGCGACTTTGCGGTGGCCGGGTGTGCCCAGATCCGTCGCCACCACCCGGCGCCCGTCAGCGGCCAGCCGTCGTACCGTCACCGATCCGACCAAGCCGAAGCCGCCCGTGACAAGCACCGTCTCCGACATCCGTCCCCCTGCTTTCGGCTCGGCCCCAGCCCGGGCCCGATTATGACATTCTCAAAATCAGAGAGTAGCGTATCCGCTGACAGAAGGCATTTCCGAGAAGCGAGGGGGCGATGGGCGGCGACTCTGCGGACAGCCAGGAAGTTGCACAGTGGGATCCCGGCTTCACCAAGCAGATCACCAACGTCGTCGCGCCGCTCGTCAAACGATGGTTTCGCGCCGAGGTGCGGGGCCTGGAGTCTTTTCCGCGCACGGGTGGCGCGCTGGTGGTGTCCAATCACTCCGGCGGCATGCTGACGCCCGACGTTTTTGTGTTCTCCTCGGCCTTCTACGACACCTTCGGCTATGACCGCCCGGTCTACACCCTGGCCCACTACGGCGTATTCATCGGGCCGCTGTCCGGTCTACTACGCCGGCTCGGCGTCATCTACGCCAGCCGAGAAAACGCCGCCAAGGCGCTGCGCTCCGGTGCGGTCGTGCTGGTGTTTCCCGGCGGCGACTACGACGCCTACCGGCCGACACTGCGCGAGAACGTGATCGACTTCGACGGCCGCACCGGATACGTGCGGACCGCGATCGCGGCCGGTGTGCCGATCGTGCCGGTCGTGTCGATCGGAGCCCAGGAAACACAGCTGTTCGTCACCCGCGGCAACTGGCTGGCCAAGCGGTTGGGCCTGACCCGTGCCCGGATGGACATCCTGCCGGTCAGCATCGGTTTCCCGTTCGGGGTCAGCGTGATCTTTCCGCCCAACATGCCGTTGCCATCCAAGGTCGTCACCGAGGTCCTCGAGCCGATCGACGTCGTCGCCCAGTTCGGTCAGGATCCCGACGTCAAGGAAGTCGACGCGCACGTCCGTGGCGTGATGCAGGAGGCGCTGAACGGGCTGGCGCGACAGCGCCGGTTCCCGGTGTTGGGCTGAACCCGTGCTAACCGCTTGCGCGCGCCGGGCCCATCGCCGTAGTGACCTCGGTAGGGCTGCCGGTGAAGCCGGCCGCACGGCGGAGTTCGGCGAACGAATGAACCATCGCGTCGGTGGCTTCGTGGACGTCGTTGAACGTCCGGTCGTCGGACAATACGGCGATGTCGACCTGGTCGACGTAACTCCAGACCGTCATGTTGAAGGCACTACCGGCCGAGAGGACTCCGACGGAGTAGATCTCACTCACCGGAGCACCGCCGAGATGGCCCCGTTCCCTCGGCCCGGGAACGTTGGACACCGCGACATTCATCAGCTTGTTGTGGTCAGCATGCTTGGACTGCCACCGAAACATGGCCGGGGCCAACAGCGGTGGCAGGTATTCCATCAGCCGGCCCTGCAACTTCGGGCCCATCAGGTCGAGGTCTTCCTTGGCCCTTGCCGTGGCCAATGCGATAAGCCGCACCCGCTCCAGCGGATCGTCGATGTGCACCGGCAGCGACACCACCAGGCCGCTGATCTCGTTGCCGGTAATCCGGTCGGCGGACTTGTCCGTACTGACCGGCACCGACGCCACGATCGGCCGGTCGGCCCTGCCGTCGTAGCGCAACAGCAACTCGCGCAACCCGCCGGCCGCAATCGCCAGCACCACGTCGTTGAACGTGACGCCGAAACTTTTCGCGATTGCTTTGACCTCAGACAGCGCCAACGACGCGGTGGCGAATGTCCGCACCGGCGATACGACGTGATTGAGAAAAGTTGGCGGCGTCCGGAACAGCTTTGCCATCTCCGGGTGGTCACGCCGCTCTCGTGCGCGCCGCCGCACCCGCACAAAGCCGCGAACGGCGTCGGCCATCAACCCGGGCAGGGCGGCCGCGTGCTGCAGATGGTCACGTCCGGTTGCCCGCAGCAGCTCGCCCTTCGACGGCATCGCGCAGACGGGGTAGTCGGCACCGTCGTCGGTGGCCGAGCCGGCCAGATCCATCAGCCGCGCCAGCAGGTTCGCCGAGGCCACCCCGTCGGCCAGCGTGTGGTGCACCTTGCCGATCAGTGCGAAGCGGTTTTCGGCCATGCCCTCGGCGAAGTGGAATTCCCAAAGCGGACGGCTGCGGTCCAGCGGGGTGCTGGCGATCTCGCCGATGACCTCGTCGAGTTCTTTGCGGCCGCCTGGGCTGGGTACCTGGACGCGTCGCAGGTGGTAGTCGAGGTCGACCTCGCAGTTTTCCAACCACATCGGGTGGTGCAGTCGGTACGGAATGTCGATCAGCTTGAAGCGCAGCGGGTCCAGCAAATGCAATCGACGCTCGATGATCTCGCGAAAGAACTCGAAGCTGAATTCCCCGTCGAAGTCGGCGGCGTTGACGACCGCGACCTTCAAGGTGTGCGTGTGCAGGTTGGGTGTCTCGCTGTAGAGCAGCATGGCATCCATACCGTTGAGCCGCTTCATACCAACCTCGCCGATTCGACTGGCGCGCTTTGTGGCTCCATCGAATCACCGATCAAGGCCGCATCAGTGGACTTTCGAAACCCGGTCTTTTCGGCGGCGGCCCAGCAGCTTGACCGCTCGAGCAGCCGCATGCTAAGCAGGTGCTCAGCATGAGCCGGATGCTCTGCATCGACAACAGCAGTGGCGACCGGGGTCGCATTGATGACGAGGGGATGCGATGACCAAGCCGCAGTTGGTGTTCGATCCGTTTTCAGACGAGTTCTTCAACGACCCGTATGAGACCTACCGCCGAATGCGGCAGGAAGCACCGGTCTATTACGACGAGCAACACGACTTCTATGCGCTGACCCGCCATGAAGACGTCGCGGCCGCGTTCAAGGACCACGAGACCTATTCCTCGGCGCGCGGCGTCGATCTGGCGATGGTGAAGAGCGGCGGGCTGCCGCCGGAGCAGAAGTCCCTTATCTTCATGGATCCGCCCGAACATCGCCGGATGCGCAGCCTGGTCAACAAGGTGTTCACCCCGCGTGCGATCGGCGCGTTGAAACCGATGGTCACCGAACTGATCGACGGGTTCCTGTCGGCGGTCAACCCCGACCAGTTCGATGTGGTCCAAGACTTTTCGGCGCTGTTTCCGGTGGAAGTGATCACCACGATGCTCGGTGTGCCACCCGAGCACCGCCAACAAATTCGCCACTGGGTCGACAGATCGCTGCACCGCGAACCGGGCCAAATCGAGATGGACGAGGGCGGCTGGGACGCGGTGACCAAGATCGGAATAGTCTACTACGATCTCATCCAGCAGCGGCGCGAGCACCCGCAGGACGACATGATCAGCGCGCTGATTGCTGCCGAAGTCGAGCGTGACGACGGCCAGACGACTCGCCTGGACGATGTCGAAATCACCGGTTTCGCAGTGCTTTTGGGCGGTGCCGGTGCCGAGACCGTCACCAAGCTAGTCGGCAATGCGGTGGTGCTGTTCGCGCGCAACCCCGATCAGTGGCAAAAACTACTCGACGATCGCAGCAAGATCCCGGCAGCAGTGGAGGAAGTGCTGCGCTACGAGGCGCCCGCGCAGTACAACGTGCGCTATTCGCTCAAGCCGGTGTACTTGCACGGCGTAACGATCCCGGCCGGCAAGCCGGTTTTTCTGCTCGGCGGCTCAGCCAACCGCGACCCTGATGCGTTCACCGATGCCGACAAGTTCGACATCGACCGCGACCGCACGGAGGCGCAAAACCTCGGCTTCGGCTACGGGATTCACAGCTGCCTCGGTGCTGCGCTGGCCCGCATGGAAAGCGCGATCGCGTTGGAGAAACTGTTGGACTTCATGCCGCGCTACGAGGTCATCTGGGAGGGCTGCCGACGCGTCAGCATGCAAAACGTTGCCGGCTGGTCCCACGTACCGGTGCGGGTGCGGCGCTGAGAGCGTCGATCACCGTGAAACGGTCGGAGTCACGACTTTATCGTCGTCTTCCCACAAGAGCAGTTGACGAACCGCCGACCGCGGCCCGTAGGGCCGAAGCATCTGACTGGCCGGCCGCGGGCGCACTCGCTGCGGCCACCAGAACCAGCGCCCCAAAAGCGTTGCGACAGAGGGAGTCATAAACGACCGCACGATCAGCGTGTCGAACAGCAGGCCCAGCGCGATGGTGGTCCCCACCTGAGCGAGAATCACCAATGCACCGAAGGCGAAAGTCGCCATCGTGGCAGCAAATACCAGGCCAGCAGACGTGACCACCGAGCCAGAGCCAGCCATCGAGCGGATAATCCCAGTTTTCAGGCCGGCGCCGATTTCCTCTTTGAATCGCGAGATCAGCAGCAGGTTGTAGTCGGATCCGACCGCCAACAGCAGAATGACCGCCAGCGCCAGCACGACCCAATACAACTGGATACCGAGAATGTCCTGCCAGACCAGCACGGAGAGCCCAAATGAGGCGCCCAGCGACAGGGCCACCGTGCCCACAATGACGATCGCGGCGACCAGGCTTCGGGTGATGATCGTCATGATCAGGAAAATCAGGCTCAACGCTGCGATTCCAACGATCATCAGGTCATATTTCACCGATTCCTGGATGTCTTTGTAGGTCGCCGCCGTTCCGGCGAGATAGATGTGGGAGCCCTCCAGGGGAGTTCCCTTCACGGCCTCTTTTGCTGCATTCTTGATTGCGTCAACATGGGAGATGCCCTGTGGCGTCGCCGGATAACCTTCATGGGTGATGATCATCTCGGCGGCCCGGCCGTTCGGTGACATAAAGAGTTTCAGACCCCGCTTGAAATCGGGGTTCGAGAACACCTCCGGAGGCAGGTAGAAGGAATCGTCGTTTTTTGCCTTGTCGAAGGCTTGGCCCATCGCGGCCGGGTTGTCGTTCGCATACGCCGACTGGTTGGTGATCCCGGAGTTGGTGGCGTAGTTGGACAGCGTCAGTTCCAGATTCGTCATCTGGCTGTCTATCTGGGGAGGTATCAGCGCCACCAGTTGCGGCTGGAGCGCATCCAATTTGTCCAACGACGCGGTGATACTCGTGAACTGCTCGGCGAGCTCGTCGAAGCCGTCGATGGCGTCAAAGACATTTCTCAATGCGAAACAAACAGGGATATCGTAGCAGTGCTTCTCCCAGTAAAAATAACTGCGAATCGGCCGGAAGAAGTCATCGAAGTTGGCGATCTTGTCCCGAAGGTCATTGATCGTGGCGATCGTGTCGTGAAAGCTTTGCGTCTGCTCGTGGGTAGCGGCGGCCGCCTGCTGTTGGAGAGCATATTGCTGCTGCAATATGTTGATCGTTTTCCTTAGCTCGGCTGCCTGCTTTAACAGGTCGGCCGCTCGGTCTTGCTGGTATTTCAGGTTCATGACTTGACCGACGCTTTGCTGGCTGAGCTGAAACGGTATCGAGCTATGGTCGAGCGGCGTCCCCAAGGGCCGGGTAATCGCCTGCACCTTCGCGATACCCGGGGTGTGGAAGACGTTTTTGGCCACCCTCTCCAGGAGGAGCATGTCGGCCGGATCGCGCAGGTCATGATCCGCCTCGACCATCAGCAGCTCAGGATTTAGCCGCGCCTGCGAAAAATGCCGCTCGGCGGCCGCATATCCGATCTTGGCCGGGGTCGCGGCCGGCAAGTAGGGCTTAGAGTCGTAACTTGTTCTGTATCCCGGCAGGGCAAGCAGACCGATAAGCGCAACAGCGATTGCCACCGCAAGGATGGGCGCCGGCCAGCGCACGATGGCGGTGCCGATGCGCCGCCATCCCCGCATTCTAATGGTGACCTTGGGTTCGAGTAGGCCGAGCCGACTGCCCACCGCTAGTACGGCGGGGCCCAGGGTAAGCGCGCTCAGAACCGAAACCAGCATACCCACTGCGGAGGGAATGCCCATGGATTCAAAGTAAGGCTGCCGGGCAAACCTCAGGCAAAATACCGCCCCGGTGATCGTCAGGCCCGAGCCCAAGACGACGTGGGCGGTGCCATGGAACATCGTGTCGAAGGCGGTCTTTCGATCTTCGCCGGCTGCACGCGCCTCGTGATAACGGCCGAGAACGAATATCGCGTAGTCTGTGCCGGCGGCGATCGCCAGCAACGTGAGGATATTGACCGAGAAAGTCGAAAGCTGGATCAAGTTCAGGTTTCCCAGAACGGCCACGACTCCCCGGGCCGCAGCCAGTTCGACAAGGACCGTGATTAGTACCACCAGTGTGGTGACAGCGGAACGATAGACCCAAGCCAACATCACCACGATCACCAAGAAGGTGATGAGCGTGACCTTCAATATTCCTTTGTTGCCGACCTCGAACTGATCGGTGATCAGCGGCGCCTGCCCGGCGACATAGGCCTTGACACCCTTCGGTGGTGGCGTGTGATCGACGATGTCGCGGATGGCGTCTACGGACTCGCCCGCTAATGCGTCACCTTGATTACCGGCAAGATATACCTGGACCAAAGCGGCCTTGCCGTCGTTGCTCTGCGAGGCCGAGGCCGTCAGCGGATCGCCCCAAAAATCCTGGATGTGCTCGACATGCTTCTTGTCGGCCTCGAGTCGGCGGATCAACGTGTCGTAGAAGCGGTGGGCGTCGTCGCCCAGCGGCTTGTCGCCCTCCAGCACGATCATGGCAGCACTGTCGGAGTCAAACTGTTGAAACACCTTGCCGATGTGCTTCATCGCCTGCAGACTTGGCGCGCTAGGCGAACTCATGCCCACCTGATGCGCCTTCGCCACGGCCTCCAATCTCGGTACCGCAATGTTGGTGACGGCAGCGATGCCCAGCCAGAACAGGATGATCGGCACCGCGAGCCGGCGGACGGTGTGCGGTATGGCGTTGTGGTTGCTCATCCGGATTTGTCCAGGCAGAACGTGTAGGCGTTCACTTCGTTGACGGTCCTCTCGTCCTTCACCTCGTCGTTGATGATGATGCGGCACCCGAGGGTGCTGCTGTTACCTTGTGCGGTCAGGTTGGCGATGACCGCGGGGTCTGTGGTGGTGGCCTCGTACTTCCACGGCAGCGGCGCGTGGTCGACTCGCTGCGGCGCAGCATGGATGTCTTGGTAGTTGATGGTTGCCACCGCCCCGGGGTCACCGAAGACCTCGTAGACCACGTGTTTGGGATTGAACGGCACGCCCTCGCTCAGGACGCCGGTCGGGGTGGACGTGTCGTTGTGTGATCCGAAGATGCCGTGCAGCCTATATACGCCGAACCCCGCAAGCGCCAGCACTGCGATGGTGACCAGCACTATCCACCAGCGCCTCACGACGTGGGTTGGTGAAATCCCAGCCACCTTTGGGCCTTTCGGTAACCGGCGACGCGACCGCTTGCGACTCCGTCTGCAACGCGGGAGTCGACGGCAATAACAGTACGGTACGGGACCGGACACTACAACGGATGACCGAGCGCTGCTCGTTGAGCATCTGCTCACCAGGGTCATCAGTTGTCTGTAGCGTTGGCATCTGGTCGGGATTGAGCCATACAGTGGGGGTTGGCAATGAACGACGTCAGATCTATGCGCAATCAATGGGCAGGCCGGCTGAAGGCAGCGATAAGGGGCCGCCTTCCCCTGCTTAGTGCTGTTGTGGTGGCGAGCGCGGCGGCGCTGCTGAGCATGCCGCCCGCGTCCACATCAGCACAGCCGTGCCCCGACGTCGAGGTGGTGTTCGCCCGCGGCACCGGCGAGCCGCCTGGAGTCGGCGGGGTGGGACAGGCCTTCGTCGACGCGCTGAACGCCCAAGCCGGTGGCCGGTCGGTCGCGGTCTATCCGGTCAACTACGCCGCCAGCAGCGATTTCGGCGGGGGCATCGACTTCGCCAGGACAGTTGTCGACGGCATTAGGGACGCGGGCGCTCACATCGAGTCCACGGCAGCGAACTGCCCCAACACCAGGATCGTGCTCGGCGGATATTCCCAAGGCGCGGCGTTGGCCGGCTTCGTCACCTCAGCGGCCATACCGAAGGAAGTGCCCGCTCAGTACGTCTCGTACATCCCCCAGCCGATGCCGCCGGAGATCGCCAACCATGTCGCCGCGGTGACGCTGTTCGGCCGACCCTCGAATCAGTTTCTGACGGAGAACGGCGCACCGCCGATCACTATCGGCCCGCTGTATGCGCCAAAAACACTCGACTTGTGCGCCCCCGACGACACGATCTGCAACGGCGCGCCCAGCGGGCCGCCGACGCTCGCGCATGCGGCGTACTTGACGAACGGGATGACCAACGACGCCGCGGCCTTCGTCGTCAGTCACCTGTAGTCACTTAGCCACCCGGGTGAGGCTCGGGATCATGACATCGTCGACTAGGGCCTGCACGGTCTCAAGCGTGGGCGGCCGGCCCGCGATGATGGACCGGAAGATGAGGTAGCCGGGCAGCAGGTCCCACAGTTCGTCGTTGATGGCGGCCTCGTCGATCTCACCGCGGTCGATGGCCTGCTGCAGAATGTGGCGGATCAATGCTTTGCGCTTGACGAGGAACTGGTGTTGCATGACGTCGTTGAGCGCGGGGTTGCGCGACACCTCGACAAGCACTGCGCGGATCGTGCTGGCGTGCTGGCGGCCATGTTCGCAAATCACTTCCCCGACCCGCACCAAATCGCCGCGCAGGCTGCCAGTCTCGGGTGCGACGGCGACTTGTCGGATGCCCTCGATGAACGCGGCCAACACCAATTCGGCTTTCGACGGCCAGCGCCGGTAGACGGTGGCCTTGCTGGCCCGCGCGGTGGCGGCCACCGCGTCGACGGTCAACCGGTCGTACCCGTGTTCCTGCAGCAGCCGCAACGTCACCGCAAGCAGCTCGCTCTCCCGGGGTGACCACGGTGAGGGCTCCGCGGCGGTGTCGGCAGTTTGGGTCACAGCGCCCACCATAGAGCTGACTGGGTAGTACAGACCAGTACCGTACTCGTGCGGCGACTAGGGCTGGTCGATGTCGCGACCGGTGGCCAGGTCGCTGCACTCGACGTGTTCGACGTGGTCGCGGGCACGCAGATAGGTGCCTGCGCCCTGGTTTCCCGGTCACCGCGGCCGGGGGCACCGGCTACGGTTCATCGCCACCCCGCATGTGCCGCACAGCTGGGAAAGCGGACTGTAGTTCGATGAAACAACGGCGACGCTGCTGGCCGGCGATCTGCTCACCCATACCCGTCAGTGCCCCGCACTCACCGAATCCGACTGTGCCGCAGCGGCTTTGGAAGCCGAAGCGGCTTTCCGCGCGACCGCGATGAGCACCAACCTGGGACCGACGCTCGAGCGGTTGGCGCAGCTGCAGCCCACCACTTTGGCGCTCATTGCACGGCGCCTCCTTCACCGGTGACGGCGCCGCACAACTGCGTGGCCTCGCACACGGCTATGCGGCGATGGCCGGTTGACCGAGACCGGGCGCGTCACTGCAGTCACTTCCGTCACAGCGTGCGTAGGCTAAACGGAGTAGTGCAGGTAGGGGAGCACGGGTGCGGAGATCGCAAACACAACGTCTTGTCGTGGCCGCTGGGTGCCTGCTGGCTGGCGCCCTGATAGTCGCAGGATGCAGTTCGACGGTCGGCGGCAGACCCATCGCGTCGCCCGGGGCGGGGGCAACCGAACCGTCCTTCCCCAGACCCAGCCGGGCCCCGGCGCCCAAGACCCCACCGCAACCGGCGCCGCCATCGTCGCAAGCGCCGGCCGGTGCCATCCCGCTGCCGCCCGACGAGAACGGCTATGTGTTCATCGAGACCAAATCCGGTAAGACGCGCTGCCAGATCGATATCGAGAGTGTCGGTTGTGAGGCGCCGTTCACCAACTCCCCCATGACCGAAGGTGAGCACGCCAACGGCGTCAACGTCACCGCCGGCGGCGCCGTCCAGTGGGTGCTGGGCAACATCGGCGCGATCCCCGCCGTCACCATCGATTACCGCACCTACACAGCGCAGGGCTGGACCATCGCAGCGACCCTCGACGGAACGCGGTTCACCAACGACCGCACCGGCCATGGCATGTTCGTCAGCGTCGACAACGTCGAAACGTTCTGAGCTGTCCGTACTCTGAGCCTCGTGGACTTCCGGGTATTCGTCGAACCCCAGCAAGGCGCCAGCTACACCGACCAACTTGCCGTGGCCCAAGCCGCTGAAGGATTGGGTTACTCGGCGTTCTTCCGGTCCGATCACTACGTGGCGATGAGCGGCGACGGGATGCCCGGACCCACCGATTCGTGGGTGACGCTGGGCGCGATCGCTCGAGAAACGTCCTCGATCCGGCTCGGCACGTTGGTCACCTCGGCTACATTTCGTCATCCCGGGCCGCTGGCCGTGTCGGTCGCCCAAGTCGACGCGATGAGCGACGGGAGGGTGGAGCTCGGCATGGGCACCGGCTGGTTCGAGCGCGAACACCAGGCCTACGGGATCCCGTTCCCACCACCCGGCGAGCGGTTCGCCCGGCTGACCGAACAACTGGAGATCATCACCGGGCTGTGGACGACGCCGGTCGGCGAAACATTCGATTACGCCGGAACCCATTACGCGCTGTGTGACTGCCCCGCACTACCCAAGCCGGTGCAGCGCCCGCATCCGCCGATCGTCATCGGTGGGTTAGGTGCCAAGCGAACGCCGGCGTTGGCCGCGACGTTCGCCGACGAGTTCAACGTGCCGTTCGCGACGCTGGACGCCGTGCAGACCCAATACCAGCGCGTCGCCGACGCCGTCGACTCCGTGGGCCGCTCTACGGATTCGATAACCTATTCCGCGGCTTTCGTGCTCTGCGCCGGACGTGACGACGCCGAGCTCACCCGCCGGGCGGGCGCCATCGGCCGCGACCTCGAGGAGATGCGCTCCAACTCCCCCGTGGTGGGCAGCCCCCAGCAGATCGTTGATCGGCTGGGTCCCTTCGCCTCGGCCGGCGTGCAACGGGTTTACCTGCAGTTGCTGGATCTTGCTGACCTCGATCACCTGGAGTTGTTCGCCGCCCAGGTGATGCGACAGGTCTGAACCGGGTAGCCCGAACAAAGGTCACGGCGTTTACCCAGCATCAGTACGATCGGTCCCGTGGCACGCGACGTCGGCCGGGACGACCCCAGCAACCGGCCTACCGAAATGGCGCAGTACGGCGCCGGCGGACCGATGCGGCCCGATTCGGATGCTTACGGGTTGCCCGAGCAGCCGGACAACACCGACCAGTTCGAAGCACTCGACGCCGAAGCCGCGCCCACCCCTTGGTATCGCAAGCGCGCGGTGCTCGTCGGATGGGGCGCGCTGGTCGTGCTACTGATCGCACTGATTATCTACGGCCTCATCGAGCTTTCCACCGGTGGTGGCGGCGGTGGCGCGCCCTCCACCACGTCGTCG
This sequence comes from Mycobacterium noviomagense, assembly GCF_010731635.1. Classification (NCBI taxonomy): domain Bacteria; kingdom Bacillati; phylum Actinomycetota; class Actinomycetes; order Mycobacteriales; family Mycobacteriaceae; genus Mycobacterium; species Mycobacterium noviomagense. The sequence goes on along the minus strand of NZ_AP022583.1, from coordinate 2,285,381 downwards.
ACCAGCACGACGACCACCACGACCACGACGAGCCCGACAACCACGACCACAACGACCACCGAGAGCAGCGCACCTGAGGCACCACCGCCGCCGCCGCCTGGTGGCGCCGCTCCGCCGCCCCAGCAGGCGCCGCCACCGGCCCAGCAGCCTCCGCACCGACCGCACGTCCCCAACCTGCCGCCGCTGCCGTCGGTGATCACGATCCCGCAAGTGCCGACCGTGATTACGTTGCCGCCGCACATCGGGCGCTGACGGCTGACCGCGGCAAGCCGGTCCCCCTTCGTCCCGCGTGGCAGCGGTGTTTATGCGGTGCTCACCGCTACCATCAGCGACCGTGACGGACTATGGACCCCCAGGAGGCCGCGGCGACGACGAGCCGACCAGATACGCCGGCTACGGCCAAAGCGGCGATGAGCCGACCCGATACGGCGGTAACTACAGCGAAAGCGAGCCCACCCAATACGCCCCCAGCTACGGGCAAGGCGAACCCACCCGGTACGCCGCCGATTACCCCCAAAGTGGGGGAGCGCCAGAATACTCCGACTACGCCCAGAGCCCACAAGAGCCGGCAGAAGAGCCCGTCCCGTGGTATCGCAAGCCATGGGCCCTGGTCGCCTTGGGTGTGCTTATCGCGATCCTGATCGCGCTGATCATCTACGGCATCATCACCCTGGCGAGCCAGGGGCACGGCAAGCCCTCAGCTCCCCCGTCGTCGACAACATCGGCCACCACTGCGACGACGACGGCAGCACCGACGACCACCGCCGCACCGGTCGTTCCCCCGACCACCTCCGCGCCAGCAACCACCACTACCACCCCGACGACGACCGACACGACCACGACGACCACTACGACAACCACAACGACGACCACCACCACCACCACTACAACGACTGACACGGGAACGACGACCACCAGCACGAGCACCGCGCCACCGGGCGCGTTCAGCCCGCCGTCGCAGATCACGCTGCCGCCCTTGCCCACCGTCATCAACTTGCCGCCGGGCCTCTGACCTCGGTCGCACCACTGGTTTTTGCAGTGCAGTAGTCGATACGATCGCTGTTTGTGGGGGGCAGCGAACCACCGGATCACGCAGACCGCCGCTCCAATGACGATTCGCAATTCGACGAGCAAACCGCGGATCAGGACGACCAGTCTTCGGCGTGGTATCTCAAGCCGTGGGTGCTGGCCATTTGGGGCCTCATGGTCGTGATTTTGATCGTGGTCATCGTCTACGGGCTTCTCGTGCTGGCCAGTAGCGGTGGCGGCGGCGCGCCATCGACTACCACTCCGTCGAAGCGCACCACGTCGTCGACAACCAAGTCGTCAACCATGACGACCACGACCACTGCGACCACCACGCCGATCCCGGCGACCACGACGACCGCCGTACCGGTCTCGCCCATCGCACCTTCCACCGCGACCTCGGCGCCGGTAGCACCCTCGCCGACGAGCACGCACCGCCATCACTGGTGGAACGACTACACTCCGCCCAGCATCCACGTCCCGGGCGTTAACCCGTAAGGGGTATCTTCGTAACCAGCTTGGTGTTTCAAGCTAGCGTCTAACAGCAGGCGTGTGCCGCCTTGAAGATCGGCTCGCCGTCGTGGCAAGCCCGAAATGTGCGGCGATCATCAGCAGAAATCCCTTCCGGTTTGCTCTGCGGAGTAATAGGGAGCACCGCATGCGCTGGCACCGAAAGTCGAATGGGGGAAACGGGCTGTTGAAAGCCGAATGAACGACGCAGGGATGCATGGCTCGAGCGACTCGCTCGGGTTGTCAATTGGAATAGCGAATCTGGTGGCAGCCCGTGTGGGCAGCCCGCCGGTGTCTCGACGCTCCGTATTGACGCTGTTCGGGCACCGGCCACCGGAGGTCGGCACTCCCGACGAAAACCCGAACCTGACCGAGCCTGGGCTGGTGCTGCAGGGCTTCATCGAGCGGGTCGGCGACCCCACTCCGTTTGTGGCGGCTGACGGGTCAACCCACCGCAGCGACGTACTCGCGGTCGAGGCGCTCGAGGCGGTGGCGCGCACCGTCAATTACGGGGCCCCGGTCGCCGTCGCGGTTCCCGCGCATTGGCGCGAAGAGTCCGTCGTCGCGCTGCGCGAGGCGCTACGCGGCAAGCCTTCTTTGGCACCCCAAGGTGCGCCGCCGGCGCTGATCTCTGATGCCACCGCCGCGCTCGCCGCGCTGTACGCCAAACCGGGATTTCCGACCGACGGCATGGTTGCGCTCTGCGACTTCGGCGCCAGCGGCACCAGCGTTACCCTCACCGACGCTGCATCGAATTTCCGGCAGATCGGCGAGACGGTGCGCTACACCGAATTCTCCGGTCACCAGGTCGACCAGGCGATTCTGCGCCACCTGCAGGCGCACGGCGCCTCGGCCTACGACGACGACGGCGCGAAAACCGCGCCCGTGGGGTCGCTGGCTCGGCGGCTTGACCAATGTCGACGGGCCAAAGAGCAACTGTCGGCCGCGACTGTCGCACTCGTCCCGGCAGAGATGCCGGGTGTCGGCCAGGACGTCCGCCTGTCCCGCGCGGAGCTCGAAGAGATGGTCTCCGAACCGTTGGACCGATTCGTGGCCACCATCGAGCAGATATTGCAGCGCAACGAGATTCCGGCTGCCAAACTTGCCGCGATCGCGACGGTCGGCGGCGGTGCCTGCATCCCACTGATCACCGAACGTCTGTCGGATCGGCTCCGTGTGCCCATCGTGACGACCCCGACACCGATGCTCAGCGCGGCCATCGGCGCGGCGGTGCTGGCACAGCAGCGATTCTCAGCGAGCAGATCACCCGCGATGGGCGCCGTTGCGAGCACACCGCCCGCCGCCGATGCCACCGTCAGCGCCGCATCCGCTGCCGGCGCGGCCACCGAACGCGCCGAAGGGGTGCGGCCGGCTTTCGATCCGGGGGCCCCACCCGGGTTCGACGCACCGATCCCGACGGATATGGCCCCGTCGGCATGGGCGGCCAACGCCGCGCTGAGCGCGGCGGACGAGTCCTCGGTCGATGGTGCTGAGTCGGCGACATACCGTGCGCTGGCCTGGTCGCAAGACCCAGGCACCGGAGAGGAGCCGGTGCCCTACACCGGCGAGGACCACAGCGGCGAGTACAGCGGTGGTCCGCCGGCTGCCCCCGTGCCGGTGCAGTACACGCGCCCCGCGCCTGCTCCTGAGCCAGAAGTCCGGGCCCGGTTCAAAGGTTCACCAATGCTGTTTTTCGTGGCGGCCATCGCCGCGCTCGTGGTGCTCGGCGGATTGGCCGTGCTGGCGGTCAAGATCAGCACGGCCAACACCAAGCCGACCAACAGCACCAGCAAGGTCACGACGCCGAGCCGACCATCCACCACTCGACCATCCACCACCCGGCCGGCATCACCACCGCCGGTGGTCACGGTGACGGAGACGCAAGAAGGCACCACCGAGACGACGGTGGTGACACCACCCCCGTCGACCGTCGTCACGACGACTCAGCCGCCCACCACCACGACCACCCGGCCGACTACCGCTATGCCGACAACCACCAGGTCGACGACCCCATACGTCCCGCCGCGGGTGACGTCCAGCCCGCCGCAGATCACCAATCCCGCCATACCGATCTATCCGGGGCCGGTCAACGACTACGGTCCCTAGCGCGAGCAACGGTAGGCAGCGTCAAGTTAGGGCAGCCTTTGTCGCGGCAAATCCCGCGAAGATGTCACTATGAGCAGGCCGAGCAGCACCTCAGCAGGCGCAGTGGTCAAGTTACCGGCTAGTAACATTGGCTTGGTTACCGCTCAGTAACGCGAATTGGAGAGACGCTCCGTGGACACGCAGATGCTGATCAGACTCGTGGTGGGCCTAGGCATGACGGCGATCGTGGGATTGTTCGCCGCCAGGCGCGTCGGCTGGCTGGCGAAGCTCACGCTGTCAGGCCAGCCGGCCACCGGGCGCACCGACAACATCGGCACCCGGATCTGGACCGAGGTCGCTGAGGTGTTCGGGCAACGCCGGCTGCTGAAATGGTCAATTCCGGGCCTGGCCCACTTCTTCACGATGTGGGGCTTCTTCATTTTGCTGACGGTCTACATAGAGGCCTACGGGCTGCTGTTCCAGCCGAACTTCCACATCCCGATCATCGGCCGCTGGGACGTGCTGGGCTTTCTGCAGGACTTCTTCGCGACGGCGGTGTTCGTCGGTATCACGACGTTCGCGATCATCCGTTTGATGCGGAGCCCGCGCGAGATCGGCCGGACGTCCCGGTTCTACGGCTCACACACCGGCGGCGCCTGGCTGATCCTCTTCATGATCTTCAACGTCATCTGGACCTACGTGCTGGTGCGCGGCTCCGCTGTCAACAACAGCACGCTGCCGTACGGCAAGGCAGCGTTTCTCTCGCAACTGTTCGGCGTGATCCTGAAGCCACTCGGCCACACCGGCAACGAAGTCCTGGAAACCGTGGCCCTGCTGCTGCACATCGGCGTCATGCTGGCGTTCCTGATCATCGTGCTGCACTCCAAGCACCTGCACATCTTCCTGGCACCGATCAACGTCATCTTCAAGCGACTGCCCGACGGCCTGGGCCCGCTGCTGCCGATCGAGGCAGACGGCAAGCCGATCGACTTCGAAAACCCGCCGGACGACGCGGAATTCGGCCGCGGCAAGATCGAGGACTTCAGCTGGAAGGCGATGCTCGACTTCGCCACCTGTACCGAGTGTGGACGCTGCCAGTCGCAGTGCCCGGCGTGGAATACCGGCAAGCCGCTCTCCCCCAAGCTCGTCATCATGGATCTGCGCGACCACTGGATGGCCAAGGCGCCCTACATCCTTGGGGAAAAGGAAGCCGACGCCGAGGGCGGTTACATCGAGTCCGGTCGCGGCGAGGGCCACCATGTTCCCGAATCGGGGTTCGGCCGGGTACCCGGCTCCGGGCCCGAGCAGGTCAACCGCCCGCTGGTCGGCACCGCCGAACAGGGCGGCGTGATCGACCCCGACGTCTTGTGGTCCTGCGTGACCTGCGGCGCCTGCGTCGAGCAGTGCCCGGTCGACATCGAGCACGTCGACCACATCGTCGATATGCGCCGCTACCAGGTGATGATGGAATCGGAGTTCCCCTCCGAGCTGTCGGTGCTGTTCAAAAACCTTGAGACCAAGGCCAACCCGTGGGGCCAGAACGCCTCCGACCGCACCAACTGGATCGACGAAGTCGACTTCGACGTCCCGGTCTACGGCCAAGATGTCGACAGCTTCGACGGCTACGAGTACCTGTTCTGGGTGGGCTGCGCGGGCGCCTACGACGACAAGGCCAAGAAGACCACCAAGGCGGTCGCCGAACTGCTGGCGATCGCCGGCGTGAAGTTCATGGTTCTGGGCGACGGAGAAACCTGCAATGGCGACTCCGCTCGCCGCTCCGGCAACGAGTTCTTGTTCCAGCAGCTGGCCCAGCAGGCCGTCGAGACGCTGGATGGGGTGTTCGAGGGCGTGGAGACCGTCGACCGCAAGATCGTGGTCACCTGCCCGCACTGTTTCAACACCCTCGGCCGCGAATACAGGCAACTGGGCGCCAATTACACCGTGCTGCACCACACCCAGCTGCTCAACCGGCTGGTGCGCGACAAGAAGCTGGTGCCGGTCAAGCCCGTCGACGGCAACGGCAGCGGACCGTCGATCACCTACCACGACCCGTGCTACCTGGGCCGGCACAACAAGGTCTACGAGGCGCCGCGCGAGCTGATCGGCGCCTCCGGTGCGACGTTGACCGAGATGCCCCGGCACGCCGAGCGCAGCTTCTGCTGCGGTGCCGGCGGGGCGCGCATGTGGATGGAAGAGCACATCGGCAAGCGAATCAACCACGAACGCGTCGACGAGGCGCTGAGCACCGGCGCCACCACGGTCGCCACCGCCTGCCCGTTCTGCCGGGTGATGGTGAGCGACGGTGTCAACGACCGCGCCGAAGCCGCCGGCCGCGAGGACGTCGACGTGCGCGACGTCGCCAACCTCCTGCTGGAATCCATCGACCGCAGCTCGGTGAAACTGCCGGAAAAGGGCACGGCCGCCAAGCAGGCCGCCGAGGCGGCACCGAAGGCCGCGGCGGCGGCGGCGGCCGCTCCAGCCGCTCCGGCCAAGGAGACCACAGAGGCACCGACTAAGGCCGCCGCGCCTGCGGCGGAAAAACCCGCCAAAGCCGGGCCTCCGCCTGCCGCTAAAGGTCTGGGCATCGCCGGGGGTGCCAAGCGGCCCGGCGCCAAGAAAACCGCGGCCGCGCAGCCAACCACCGCGGAAGCCAAGCCCGCCGAGGAAGCCAAGCCCGCCGAGGAAGCCAAGGCGTCCGCCGCACCCGCCAAGGGGCTGGGTATTGCCGCCGGCGCCAAGCGACCGGGCGCCAAGAAAGCCGCAGCACCAACACAATCCGCTGCCACCGCGGAACACGAAGCGAAAACCGAAGCTGCAGAAGCAAAGCCGTCGACCGCACCGGTCAAGGGCTTGGGAATCGCTGCCGGCGCCAAGCGGCCCGGCGCCAAAAAGGCCGCGGCACAACCCGCCGCCGAAGAGCAAAAGCCGGAGCCAACACCACAACCGGAAACCGAACCCGCTGCTTCCGACAAGGACGGTGACCAGGAAACGCAGACGCCGCCCGTGAAAGGTTTGGGCATTGCCCGCGGCGCCCGTCCGCCGGGCAAACGCTGACATCACCAAATTTCATTGGACAAGGGTGGCACTATGGTTGACGTGACGACCCACCAGCTGCCCTGGCATACCAGCGCCCACCACCATCGGCAGCGCACGTTCGCGCAGTCATCCAAACTGCAGGATGTCCTCTACGAGATCCGCGGCCCTGTGCACGCGCACGCTGCGCGGCTGGAAGCCGAAGGGCACCGCATCCTCAAGCTGAACATCGGCAACCCCGCGCCGTTCGGCTTCGAGGCGCCCGACGTGATCATGCGCGACATCATCCAGGCGCTGCCGTACGCGCAGGGCTACTCGGACTCCAAAGGAATTCTGCCGGCCCGGCGCGCGGTGGTCACCCGCTACGAACTCGTCGACGGCTTCCCGCAATTGGACGTCGACGACGTCTACCTCGGCAACGGTGTTTCCGAGTTGATCACCATGACGCTGCAGGCGTTGCTGGACAACGGCGATCAGGTGCTGATCCCCGCACCGGACTACCCGCTGTGGACGGCGTCTACGTCATTGGCCGGCGGCACACCCGTGCATTACCTGTGCGACGAGACCCAGGGCTGGCAGCCCGACATCGCCGACCTGGAATCCAAAATCACCGAGCGCACCAAAGCGCTGGTCGTCATCAACCCGAACAACCCGACCGGAGCGGTGTACAGCCGCGAAATCCTCACTCAGATGGCCGATTTGGCGCGCAAGCACCAGCTGCTGCTGCTCGCCGACGAGATCTACGACAAGATCCTCTACGACGACGCCAAGCACATCAGCATGGCCTCGGTAGCGCCCGACCTGCTGTGCCTGACGTTCAACGGTTTGTCGAAGGCATACAGAGTGGCCGGATACCGGGCCGGCTGGCTGGTGATCACCGGTCCCAAGGACCACGCCGGCAGCTTCATCGAAGGCATCAGCCTATTGGCGAACATGCGGCTGTGCCCGAATGTGCCTGCGCAGCATGCAATTCAGGTGGCGCTGGGCGGTCACCAGAGCATCGAGGACCTCGTGCTGCCCGGTGGCCGGCTGCTCGAGCAGCGCGACGTCGCCTGGACCAAACTCAATGAGATCCCCGGCGTGTCGTGCGTCAAACCCGCTGGGGCGCTGTACACGTTTCCGCGGCTCGATCCCGAGGTGTACGAGATCGACGACGACGAGCAGCTTGTGTTGGACCTACTGCTCCAAGAGAAGATCCTCGTCACCCAGGGCACTGGATTCAATTGGCCCGCACCCGATCACCTGCGCATCGTCACCCTGCCGTGGTCGCGGGACTTGGCCAACGCGATCGAGCGGCTGGGTAACTTCCTGGCCAGCTACCGCCAGTAGGGACGGCATACCGTCATACCGTCGAGGCTGCGCGTACGGCGTCGAGTCTGCGCCTATGGCGTCGAGTCTGCGCGTATGGCGCGGCTTCCCGCGTTTTCGCCGCCGTGGACGCAGAGTCGACGCGGTGAACGCAGGTTCGGCGCCGATGTGCGCCTAGTCACCCGTGGCCTCGTCTATCGAGCCCTCCGGGCAGTACACGCTGATAGCGGTCTCGGCGAAAGCGGTTGCGGTATCCGCTGACATGCCCGGTGTTCCCTGAACAATGTCTTGGACGACCTGCTGTTCGCTTTCGCCGCGCGCAATGCGCAGGCAAACGCGATGCGCGTCACTGATCGTGGCGTCGGGAGCTGTCCGTACCTGTAGCCCTTGAGCGGTCAGCAGGAAGATGAATCGGCCATCTTTGTCTAGCAGTGGCTGCGATGGCGCAGCGGTCGGCGGCGCGGACATGGCCTGCGAATCGGGCGTAGTGTGCCTCGGTACGACGCGATCGTGTTCCCGGTAGTAAACAACCACCCCGCCAATAGCTGCCATGGCGGCTACCAGCGCGGCCACCACGGCCATGCCGGGCACGGACGGCGGATTTGGTGTCGTTGTCATCGTTATGTAACCAAGCGTAGGCGTGCTAACGGTTATCGTGTGCCGCCCCGGGCGACGCGTCTGCTACTACTTTGCTGAAACCTTCCGCTCAGCCCGCCCAACTGGCCTGGACGTTCGCCCGGACCGCGGCCCGGGAGTCACGGGCGAGCGTCCCGTCGTCAACTAGCCCATTACTGCGCTCCCTACGCTGTACCGGTGACCCACTCGCATTCGCACAGCTTGTCGTCCTCCACCTCGCCTTTTGGCCGGATGGCCGCCAATATCGTGGTGGCGCTGCTGGTCGCCATCGGCGTGGCCGTCCTCGCCGGAGCGGTGTGGCTGTGGCCCAGCCGGCAGAAGGTCGACATTCCGATGCCGTTCCAGAACGCGGCGGGCGGCGCGGTCAGCACTGTGAGCGGGCACGTGCGCTCCAGCGGGCTGGGCGACTGCGGCAGCCGATCAGCAGGTCAAGTGCTCACGGCGGACCCGCTGCCCGGCATACCCGGTAGCGGACAGTGCGTGCGCACGGTAGTGGCGATCGATTCCGGACCGAACGCGGGGGCCGACACGCTGCTGGAGTTCACCCCCGGCCCTGGTCAGCCCCAATTGAGCGCCGGTGAGCACATCCGCATCGTCCGACAGCTCGATGCGCAAGGCGCCACCGGCTACGCGTTCTACGACTACGAACGCACGTGGCCGCTGGCCTTGCTTGCCTTGGCGTTCGCGGTGGTGGTCGTCGCGGTGGCACGCTGGCGCGGCCTGCTGGCACTTGTCGGCGTTGTGGTGGCCTTCACCGTGCTGGTGGTGTTCTTGTTGCCCGCACTGCGCGACGGCGCCCCTGCTGTCCCGGTGGCGCTGGTAGCTTCCGCGGCAATCCTGTATGCGGTGATCTATCTGGCGCATGGGGTGAATCTACGGACCAGCGCGGCGCTGCTGGGCACCTTGTCGTCGCTGTTGGTCGCAGCTGGATTATCCTGGGCGGCAATCCGTTTGGCGCACCTTACCGGGCTGTCGGAGGAACAGAACAATCAGGTCGCCGCCTATCTGGGCCACGTGTCGATCACCGGCCTGCTGCTGGCGGGCTTCATCATCGGATCCCTCGGCGTGCTCAATGACGTCACTGTGACGCAGGCGTCGACGGTGTTCGAGCTCGCCCACCTGGGCACCAACAACTCGCGACGGGCCATCTTCCTCGGTGCGATGCGAGTGGGCCGCGACCACATCGCCAGCACGGTGTACACCCTGGTGCTGGCCTACGCGGGCAGCGCTTTGCCGCTGCTGCTGTTGTTCAGCGTGGCCAACCGCTCCCTGGGCGACGTGCTGACGAGCGAGAACGTGGCTATCGAGCTGGCTCGTTCAGCCGTGGGTGGCATTGCGCTTGCGCTCTCGGTGCCGTTGACGACGGCGATCGCCGCGTTGCTTGCCACGCCGCACCACAGCGCGAAGCAACGGGACATCAGCGTCGTTCCAGCAGCTCCAGCAGGTACCGGCCATAGCCGGACTTGAGCAGAGTGTGGGCGCGGCGGGCCAGCTGCTCGTCGTCGATGAAACCCATCCGCCACGCCGCTTCCTCCGGGATGCTGATCTTGAGGCCCTGCCGGCGTTCGATGGTGCGCACATAGTCGCTGGCGTCCAGCAACGAGTCGAAGGTTCCGGTGTCCAGCCAAGCGGTGCCGCGGGCGAGCACCTCGACCGCGAGCCGGCCCTGGTTGAGGTAGATCTGGTTGACTTCGGTGATCTCGTATTCGCCGCGCGCGGATTTCTTTAGGCCCCGGGCGATCTCGATTACGTCGTTGTCGTAGAAATACAGGCCCGGCACCGCGTAGTTCGACTTCGGTGTGGCCGGTTTCTCCTCGATCGACAGCGCGATGCCGTCGTCGCCGAATTCGACGACGCCGTACGCCGACGGGTTGGCCACCCAGTAGGCGAAAATGGCTCCGCCGTCGATTGTTTGGAAGCGGCGAAGGCTCGTGCCCAAGCCGGGACCGTAGAAGATGTTGTCGCCCAACGCCAATGCCACCGTGTCGGTGCCGATGTGGTGGGCGCCGATGACGAAGGCCTGCGCCAGGCCCTCAGGTTGGTCCTGAAACGCGTAGCTGATGTTGACGCCGAATACGGCGCCGTCGCCGAGCACGCGGTGGAACGCAGGCGCATCGTGAGGAGCGGTGATGACCAGAATGTCGCGGATACCCGCCATCATCAACGTGGACAGCGGGTAGTACACCAGCGGCTTGTCGTACACCGGCAGCAACTGCTTGCTCACACCCATGGTGATCGGATACAGCCGCGTGCCTGAGCCGCCGGCCAGGATGATTCCGCGCATCAACGACTCCTCAGTCGACGAGGTCGGCCTCGGTGAGTTCGGTGGCCGCCAACGCCGACGCCAGATCGTCGTGGCGGAACACCGAAGTGACGTGGTCGTGGACCACCCGAAACGCCGACGCGGCAGTCCTGGTGGCCTCGGGATTGTCTGGGCTGCTGATTTTTTCTTCGACGACGACGACGCCGTCATGGACGTACATCCGGCCCGGCTCTGCGGTGGTCTTGGTGTCAGCCGCCCACTTGCGCAACGCCTGGTGACCTTGCACGGCACCGTGAGCGTCGCCGACTTCGATGTCCTCGCTGGACAATGCCACCAGGGTGTCGAGGTCGGCGGCGTTCAGCGCGTCATGCCACGCCAAAACGGTGGCGATCTCCGATGTGGTCATGGTGTGAAAAGTACCGTGCGTGGTGCTGGGCTTGACATGATTGCCCGCGCTAAAAGGGCGTGTGGTCAAGCCAGTTCTGCCACACCGCGGTGTCGCCGAACACCGCGATGCCGGTATCAGCCGTCGGAACCCGGCGCACCATCGCCAGCATCAAGTCGGTGGCGGTGCCGCGCAGCGCAACCGTGCCCTTGCCGTGCTCGTGCAACCAGGTGATCCTGCCGTCGTCGGCGTGGATGGTCCATTCGCCGGAGGCGCCCAGGCCGGGGTCGGTGGCGTGCAGGTGGACGGTGTTGCCGGGCTCGAGGGGCAGCGGCTCGCCCTCGCGGCCGGCCTGGCTGGCGACCCGTTCCAGCCATTCGCTGATCGCGTCGGCCGCCAACGCCGGTTCAACCGTGTACTCGGCGCCCAGCGCGAGTGCGGCGTCGGCTCGGTGCACGGTCGCTTCGTGCAGCCGGCGCCGGATCCACCAATACGCGGGCCGCTGCCCGATGAACGTCCAAACTGGCGCGTCGAGTCCGGCCTGTTCGACGGCATCGATCAACCGCTGCGCGCCGTCGTGCAGCCAGGCGATCGCCTCGTCGGGATCCGCCGGCGGCTTGCCGCCTTCTACCGTGCGAGGGTCGAGATAGTGCTCGACGCGGTCGGTGATGATCTGCGCGGCCCACCGGTCGCCGCGGCCGACGTGGCGAAACAGCTCCTTGAAAGTCCAGCCCGGGCAGGTCGGCACTGGGGTCGATTGGTCGCCGCTGCGGATGACTTCTCCGAAGGCGCGGTTTTGCTCGAGGAATGCTGCCGCGTAGTCCACGCGGCTAGGCTACGCGGCGGCCCAAACAGTGCACCCGCCAACCGGCGCCCAGCCAACGATGCACGTCCAGGCAATTGCGGCCATCGACAATGACCTTGGCCCGCACTCGGCCGGCGAGGTCGTCGGGGTCGAGGTCAACGAACTCCTGCCATTCGGTGAGCACCAGCACCGCGTCGGCGCGCTCGCAGGCTTCGGCCACCGACACCGCGTAGTTCAGGGTGGGAAACACTCGCTGAGCGTTTTCGAGGGCCTTGGGGTCGTAGACGTTGACCGTGGCGCCGTTGAGCTGCAATTGGCCGGCGACATTGAGCGCCGGTGAGTCGCGCACGTCGTCGGATTCGGGTTTGAACGCCGCGCCCAGCACCGCGATGTTGGCGCCAAGCAGCGAGCCTCCGCAGGCGATGGTCGCCAATTCGACCATCCGGGTGCGGCGCCGCATGTTGATGTTGTCGACCTCACGCAGGAAAGTCAGGGCCTGGTCGGCCCCCAATTCGCCGGCGCGTGCCATAAACGCGCGAATGTCCTTGGGCAGACAGCCGCCGCCGAAACCCAGGCCCGCGTTGAGGCATCGTCGTCCTATCCGCGGGTCGTGTCCGAGCGCGTCCGCAAGCAGGGTGACGTCAGCACCGGCGGCCTCGCACACCTCGGAGATCGCGTTGATGAACGAAATCTTCGTTGCCAGAAAAGCATTGGCGGAAACCTTGACCAATTCCGCTGTCTGCAAGTCGGTCAGCAGAAACGGGACGCCCGCCTCTAGCAGCGGTCGGTACAGTTCACGGACCGCCTGCTCGGCACGTCGCGAATCCGGTTGTACACCAAGCACAATGCGGTCTGGGCGCAGCGTATCCTGCACCGCGAAGCCCTCCCGCAAAAACTCCGGATTCCAGGCGACTTCCACGTCGACTCCCGCCGGCGCCAGCGCCCGGGCCCGCTCGCCGAGCTCAGCGGCGGTGCCGACCGGCACGGTGGACTTTCCGACGATGACCGCTGACCGGGTCAGCCGCGGCACCAGGCCATCGATAACAGCATGAACGTGCCGGAGGTCAGCGCCGTACTCGCCTTTCTTCTGCGGAGTGCCGACACCGAGAAAGTGCACGTCGGCGAAGTCGGCGGCGAGGTCATAGTCAGTGGTGAACCGTAGACGGCCCGCAGCGATGTTGTCCGACAACATCTTTCGCAGCCCTGGCTCGTAGAACGGGATATCGCCGCCGGCCAGCTTGGCCACCTTACCGGGATCGATGTCGACGCCGACGACGTCGTGCCCCAGTTCAGCCATCCCGGCAGCGTGGGTAGCGCCCAGATAGCCCGTGCCGAAGACGGTGCACCTCATACTGCCCTATGTAGGCGGCCGCGATGAGCTAACTGCATCGCAGTGTTGAGCGGGAAACGAACTGCAGGTGACGGTTTGCTGCGTGTCGGGTTAGAAACCGATGTGGAACCCGGGTATCCCGATACCCACGTGAGGACCGCCACCTCCGCCGGGAGCGCCTCCGCCACCCGGGATCCCACCACCAGGTATCCCGCCACCCGGCAATCCGCCACCCGGCGGCCCGCCGCCGTGGCCCCAGCCACCTCCACCGTGGTCGCTGCCCCACGGTTGCATGGGTGGCCCCTGAGCCGGCGGGCCGAAATATTGCGGTATCTGGGGAGCAGCGGGCGCTGGGGCAGCGGGCGCCGGGGCCGGAGCAGCGGGTGCCGGCGCCGCAGGTACAGGCGCAGGTGCCGCAGGCACGGGAGCTGGCGCTACGGGGGCCGGCGCAACCGGCGCGGGGGCCGGAGCCACTGGAGCAGGTGCGGGAGCCGGCGCTACGGGAGCCGGGGCCGGCGCTACGGGAGCGGGACTCGGCGGTGGAGCCGCAGGTGCGGGCGCCGGCGCGGGCGCTGCAGGTGGCGGCGCGGCCGGTGGCGATGCATTCGGCGGCGGGGCCGGGGCCGGTGCGGCGGGTGGCGATGCGTTGGGCGGAGCCGGGGCCGGCGCGGCGGGTGTCGGAGCATTCGGGGCGACCGCCTTATGGCCGGGGGTGGGCCGCAGGCCAACCGACGGTCCAATGGTCATCGCCAGCGTGATCACGAGCGCGACAACGCCGACGACGAAAATCGCCGTTATCGCGCTGCCGACCAGCATGAACGGCCTGCGCCGCTGCTTGCGCACGACGGGTCGGTACACACGGGCGTTGACGGCCGGCTCATCGGCCACCGCGGTGTAGGCGTCGGCTTCGTCGTCGGGCACCGCGCTGTAGGCCAGAGCCCGCTCGCCACCTGCTTCGGCGGCGTCGGGAACGTCGAAGTAGCCGGGGGCGACCCGGTACGGGTCGACGACTCCGGTGCCGGGATCTTGGGCATAAGCCAGTGCAGCGGTCGAGGACGAGAACAACGGCGCGTTGGCCGACGCAAGCGCCGCGCCGCGGGCCAGCGCGGTTTCCGGCTCTTCAGCGGCGTTGACCGGTAGCGAGGTGGCCGCTTCCAACCGCGGCTTGAGCGCCGCAATGTCGACACCGGAACCCACAACGAACACCCCTTGCGGGCGTTCCGGCAACGCCTCTGCACCAGCGACAATCGCGGTCAGTTGGGAGGTCGGGTCGGCGCCGGTCAGCGGCTGTCGACGCACATCGGAGACCGAACCGTCCGCCGAATCGACGACGGCCAAGGTAGCGGTGTCGGGCTCGACGAACAGCAGCGCGGTGTTCTGGTAGCCGACCGCGTTGCCGACGTTCTGTGCCAATGCGGCCGCGGCCAAGAACGCCGAGACCAGCATGACGTTTTCCATCTTGTGCGACGCCAACGCGTCGCGCAGCGCGGCGGCGTCAGTGGGGTCGGTCCAGGTGATCCCCGCCGACGACAGCTGGTAGCCGCTTTCCTTCGCGCCTTCCTGCGTGCCGAGGATCGCTGATACCACCTGATCCGCCGCGCTCACAGTTGTCGAGTCGCCGCCCCGGGTGACGTCGAGGCTGTCTTCCTCCACCGTGACGCCCTCGGCGTTCTCACCTTCGACTAACACCATGCGCACCGTCTTCGGCGCCATCGATACGCCCAGTACGGTGTCCACTATTCCTCCATAGTTCGGTCGGCTAGCCAACATCCTTCTGAAGCAATAGCCACGCAGGCCACCGTCCCAAACGTCGGTGCGGCGTCACAGGCGCCCCGAAGATTCCGGCATGTCAGAACCCGATGCCCAGCTTGAGTCCGGGGACGGGCAACGGGACTTGGACCCCGATGCCAGGACCGCCGCCACGGCCGTGGCCCCAGCCGCCACCACCGTGATCACCACCCCACGGTTGGATCGGCGGGCCTTGTACGGGCGGTGCGAGTATCTGCGGCAGCGGCGGAAGCGGTGGCGGCGGTGGAGGCGGCGGCGCAGGAGCAGGAGCCGGGATGCGCACCGGTGCAGGAGCCGGAGCAGGAGCAGGGGCAGGTGTACGAGCCGGGGCAGGTGCTGGCGCAGGAGCGGAAGCAGGTGCAGGAGCGGGAGCAGGTGCAGGGGCCGGGGCCGGCGGGGCTGGCACCTGGGCTTTCGGCGCCGGCGGGGCCGGCGCCTCTTTGGTTGGGGCGACCGCGTGTTGGCTCAGGTTGGGTCGCTGGTTGGCATGGGGTCGGATACTGATCGCCAGCGAAAGTACAAGCGCCACTACCCCAACGACGAAGATCGTCAGCACGCTCAGCGCCACCAAAAATGGTGTGCGGCTGGACTGCTCCGTCGCTTCGGCACCGATGTCATCGAGGGTGCCGGTGGTAAACCGTCGCTCCTCCCCGGGATAGGCATCGGCGGCCACGGTGTAGGCGTCGGCCTCGTCGGGAACAGCGCTGTAGGCCAGCACCCGTGCACCGGGGATGGGCGACGCCGCCAAATACCCCGGCGACACAGCATATGGGTCCACCAGACCGGTGCCGGGATCTTGGGCATAAGCCAGCGCAGCCGTCGAGGAGGCGAACAACGGCGCGCCGGCCGACGCCAGCGCCGCCCCTCGAGCCAGCGCGGTCTCGGGCTCCTCGGGAACGCTCACGGGAAGCGACGTCGCCGCCTCCAGCGCCGGTTTGATCATCGGAATGTTCACGCCGGAGCCGACGACAAAAACCCCGTCCGGGTGCGATTCCAGGCCATCGACTTGGGCGATCATATCGGTCAGCTTGGCCACCGCTTTGTCGTCGTCTTCCGGCAACATCTCGCGCCGCACATCGGCCACTGAGCCGTCGGCGGAGTCGACCATGGCCAGCGTCGCGGTATCAGGCTCGATGTACAACAACGCGGTCTGCTCATAGCCCGTGGCGGTCCCCACCGCTTGCGCGAGAGCCGCCGCGGCCAAGAACCCCGAGACCAACATGACGTTTTCGACTTTTCGGGCCGCCAGTGCATCCCGCAGCGCAGCGGCCTGAGCTGGGTCGCTCCAGGTCACTCCTGTCGAGCGCAGCTCGTAGCCGGCCTCGGCCGCGCCTTCGCGGGTGCCCAAGATCGCCGCCACAACCTGGTCGGATGCCTGCACGGTTGGCGCTTTGCCCTTGGGGGAGATTTCGAACTGCTCTTCGTCGACGGTCGCGCCCGCGGCGCTCTCCCCTTCGACCAGCACCATTTGGACCGCCGTCGGCGCCATCGACACGCCAAGTACGGTGTCCACTGCCCCCTCCGAAGTCTTTGCTGCGCGACCGCGCGCGATCGGTGCCCGCTCAGGCCGTCAACCACAAAGTTCGTCACCGCAAAGATCATGCGGTGTTATGACACCAAGATTAGCTTCGGCCGGCGCCGAGGTGACGGCTCAGTGACCGCGGCCGTGGCCGCCACCGAAGCCGCCGTGGCCGCCACCGAGGCCGGGAATCCCGAAGCCGCCGTGGCCCCAGCCGCCGTCGTCGCCACCGCGTGGTCCTATCGGTGGTCCGATCACGACGGGAGGCGGAACGATCTGGGGAATTATCGGGACGACCGGCGGCAACGCGGGCGGCGGCGGCGCGGGAGCGGGTGCCGCCGGCGCCGGAGCGGGTATCCGAACGGGTTCCGGCGCGGGGGCCGGAGCAGGTGCCGCCGCAGGAGCCGGCGCTGGAGCAGGGGCAGGCGCCGCCGCGGGGGCCGGCGCCGGAGCGGGCGCAGGCGGGGCCGGCACCGCCGCTTTCGGCGGCGGTGGTGCGGGCAGCTGCTGCACCGGAGCCACCACGTTCTGACCAAGGGTGGGCCGCTGCGCAACATGGGGCCGAATGGAGACCGCGAGCGAAAGTACCAGCGCCACAACACCGACCACGAAGATGGTCAACACGCTCATCGCCGCCAGGAATGGCCGGCGGCTAGATTGCTCGGCGGCTTCGGCGCCGAAGTCCGGGAACATTCCCGTGGTGTAGGTTTCCTCCTCGACCGCCGCGGCGTAGGGGGTCGGGTGTTCGTCGGCGGCGAGCGTGAACGCCTCGGCCTCCTCGTCGGGCACAGCGCTATAGGCCAGGGCCTCGTCTACCGCGTCGGCGCCAACCGGCACCTCTGCCGCGGCCAGATAGCCGGGAGTCACCGCGTATGGAGTCACCGCGCCGGTACCGGGATCTTGGGCATACGCCAGAGCAGCCGTCGACGACGCGAAGAGCGGAGCGCTGGCTGAGGCGAGCGCCGCTCCGCGGGCCAGCGCGGTCTCCGGCTCCTCGGGTGCGCTGACGGGAAGCGGGCTCGCCGCCTCCAACGCCGGCTTGATCATCGGGATGTCGACGCCGGCGCCGATGACGAACAAGCTTTCCGGTTGTGCTTCCAGATGGTTTGCGCCCGAGACCATCTCGACCAGCTTGGCCACCGCTTCGTCGTCGTCGTCCGGCAGCAGCTCGCGGTGCACGTCGGCGATGGATCCGTCGGCGGTGTTGACCACGGCCAAGGTCGCGCTGTCCGGCTCGACGTAGAGCAGGGCGGTGTGCTGGTGATCGGTCGCGCTGCCCACCGTCTGCGCCAGCGCGGCCGCAGCCAAAAACGACGAGACCAGCATGACGTTCTCGACCTTGCGGGCGACCAGCATGTCCCGCAGAGCGTTGGCTTGCACCGGGTCGGTCCAGGTCACGCCGATCGAGCGCAGCTCGTAGCCTGCCTCGGTCGCGCCCTCGCGCGTGCCCAGGATCGCAGAGATGACCTGGTCAGCTCCCGTCGACGGCGCTGACTCGTCGTCCGCTGGTAGTTCGATGTTTTCCTCGTCGACGGTGACGCCGTCGGCGTTTTCGCCTTCGACTAACACCATGCGGACCGTCGTGGGTGCCATCGACACACCAAGTACGGTGTCCACTGCCCCTCCAAGTCGTTTGCTCGCCGCCTGAGATCTGCGCCGACTTGCGCATCCTCGGTCCGGCAGCCACCCACTTCATCGCCGCAGCGTTGTGCGGCGTCATACCCCAAAGTTAGCTGGACGGTATCTAGTTCTGGCAGGCGCGAGACGTTGAGCCCCCACAGTCCCGTAGCTCGACTTTACTGCGTGTCGCCGGAAGACGCCCGTCCTGTCGGGCTCTTTATGTGGACTCGATGAAGTTTTGGTAGTAGCGCGACGGCGTCGGGCCCCGCTGGCCCTGGTATTTCGAGCCAACCCGAGCGCTGCCGTAGGGGTGCTCGGCCGGACTGGTCAACCGCAGGATGCACAGCTGACCGATCTTCATGCCCGGCCACAGGGTGATCGGCAGGTTGGCGACGTTGGAGAGCTCCAGCGTGATGTGTCCGCTGAAGCCCGGGTCGATGAAACCCGCCGTCGAGTGGGTCAACAGGCCCAGTCGGCCCAGCGAGGATTTGCCTTCCAACCGGCCGGCAAGGTCTTCGGGCAGCGTGCAAACCTCAAGCGTGGATCCCAGTACGAACTCTCCGGGGTGCAGCACGAACGGTTCACCGTCGACCGGCTCCACCAGGCTGGTGAGCTCGTCTTGCTGCTGGGCGGGGTCGATGTGGGTGTAGCGGGTGTTGTTGAATACCCGAAACAGGCTGTCGAGGCGGACGTCGACACTGGACGGCTGCACCAGGGAATCGTCGAACGGGTCGATGACCAGCCGCCCGGCATCGATTTCGGCCCTAAGATCACGATCGGAGAGCAGCACACGGCGAGCGTATCTGCTGATATCGCGCCCGCGATGTCGATGACCGACGCAACGCCGGATGCTAGCCTTCCGAAGCGACCGCGCCGATGTAGTTCAATGGCAGAACATCAGCTTCCCAAGCTGAGAACGCGGGTTCGATTCCCGTCATCGGCTCCATATCGCCGCCGACGCAAGCGTGCCGCCATGACGGGTGCCTCGCCTCCCGCGGACGATCAAGTTGATTCGCCGGCCGTAGCCGAAACGTGACGAAGGCTTGATCGAGTCGCTAACGCGCCCTTGCGCTTTCCCACGTCACAGCGCCCTACCATCCCTATTACAACTCTGTCGATTAATAAGGACCTGGAGCCATGCGGGCCGTAGTTCGGTGTGTTCTTGCGGTGATTGGTGTCGCTGCGATGGTGGTTGCGGGTCCGGCCGACGTAAGCCTTGCGGCGACGAACCAGTCGTATCGGTTCGCCATCGCATCGGTTCAACCGACGCTGGGACAGGTTGTGGGTGTGGCGCACCCCGTGGTCGTGACGTTCCGTGCTCCCGTCGCCAATCGACACCTGGCCGAGAACGCTATTGACGTCAGATCGACGCCCGAGATGACCGGCAGGTTCGACTGGCTCGAAGACAATGTCGTGCAGTGGGTTCCCGACCGGTTCTGGCCCGCACACAGCACTGTGGCGCTTTCGGTAGGCGGGCAGCCCACAAAGTTCAAAACCGGTCCAGCCGTCATCGGTATCGCCGATATCTCCGATCACACATTCACCGTCAGCATCGACGGAGTCGCCGACGGAGCGCCCCGGCGACCCGCGCCGCACCACCGACCTCACTGGGGCGAAGAGGGCGTGATGCTGGCCTCGATGGGCAGGCCGGAATACCCGACGCCCGTTGGCTCCTACACCGTGCTGTCCAAAGAACGCTCGGTGATTATGGATTCGAGCAGCGTCGGCATCCCCGTTACCAATCCCGACGGTTACCGGATCCCGGTGGAGTACGCCGTGCGTATCACCCGCCATGGCTTATTCGTGCATTCAGCTCCGTGGGCTATCAATTCACTCGGCAGTCAGAACGTCAGCCACGGATGCATCAGCCTGAGTCCCGCGGACGCCGAGTGGTATTTCAACACGGTCAACATCGGTGACCCGGTGATCGTCGAGGAATCAGGAATAGAGCGACCACACCGGCTTCCCCCAGGCTCCCCACCTCGTTGATCTGCGCGCGCAGCGCCACGCTGCTGTTGTAGTACGGCTGTCGATGCCCGCATAGCTCAGATGTCAACCGCGGCCAGAGAGTTGACGCTTCGGCGCCGTGCCCACACATCGGCGCTCGCGAGATGCACATGCAAGAGTCGATGCAGCGGTGCTCGCTGGGTGGCGCTCGGAGTCATAGCTTGACCCGACGACGCGTCGTTAGGTTGACGTCCCTGGGTGTGGTGGAAATGGCGGCGTGTCGGTTCTGATGTAGAGGGGGCCATCGCGTGAGTCTCTGTGGTGAAACCGCCAAGTATCACTACCGAGAGGAACATCGCGATGGCCCTGGATCAGTCTGCCTTGCTGGAGGTGTTGGACGCACTACGCAATGCCGATGCCGCTGGCCGGATTAAGCAGGCCGCCGAAACCATTTATCAGGCGTTGATCGACGCCGAACTGACCGCGGTGATCGGCGCTGGCCCCTACGAGCGCAGCGAAGCCCGCACCAACCAGCGCAATGGCTCACGGCCGCGCACGCTTTCCACAGTGGCCGGGGATCTGGAGCTGCGGATCCCCAAGCTCCGCAGCGGATCGTTCTTCCCGGCGCTGCTGGAACGGCGCCGCCGGGTCGATCAGTGCCTGTTCGCGGTGGTCATGGAGGCCTACCTGCACGGCACCTCCACCCGCAAGGTCGACGATCTGGTCAAAGCCTTGGGCGCCGACAGCGGTATCTCCAAATCCGAGGTGTCGCGCATCTGCGCTGATCTGGACACCGAAGTCGCCGCCTTTCGGGATCGGCCGCTGGCCGATCAACGATTCCCGTACATCTTCTTAGACGCCACCTACTGCAAGGCCCGCGTCAACCACCGCGTGGTCTCCCAAGCGGTGGTCATCGCGACCGGGGTCGCCGCCGACGGACGCCGCGAAGTGCTGGGTTTTGATGTCGGCGATTCCGAGGACGGCGCGTTTTGGACGGCGTTTTTGCGCTCGCTGAAATCGCGGGGTCTGTCTGGGGTGCAGTTGGTGATCTCCGATGCCCACACCGGACTGCGCAACGCCATCGAGGCGATCCTGATCGGCGCGAGTTGGCAACGCTGCCGGGTGCATTTCCTGCGCAACCTGTTGGCTCAGGTTCCCAAAGGCTCGGCGGAGATGGTCGCCGCAGCGATCCGCACCATCTTCGCCCAACCCGACGCCGAGCACGTGCGCGAGCAGCTCGACACCATCGCCACCATGCTTGGCCGCCAATTTCCTAAAGTCGAAACGATGCTGCGCGATGCCGGCCCAGACATCACCGCATTCGCCGATTTCCCTGTGCCGCACTGGAAAAAGATCTGGTCGACCAATCCACTCGAGCGCCTCAACAAAGAGATCAAGCGCCGCACCGACGTCGTCGGAGTCTTTCCCAACCCCGCCGCACTGTTGCGGCTCGCCGGCTCGGTGCTCGTCGAGGCCCACGACGAATGGCAGGTCGCCGACAAACGCTACCTCTCCGAAACCACACTCGCCCTGCTCAATCCCGCCACCAAACCCGAGCAGAACGTTGCCACATCGGCAGCCCTCACGGCATAGTGAACAACCGCAGAGCCTCAGGCGAAACGCCCGCTTTACTTACACCACTCCACGGGGCACGACCGTCGTTAGCTGCCGCGAAGCAACGCGACGCGTCCGCGGGTCCCGAAGGATCAGCCTGGAACAGGCGGCCTAGGAAGGACCGGGCAGGACGGGCTGACCGGGCACCGGTCCACCGGCCGGCGCGGCACTCGTCGGCTGGCCCTTGCCCCCGTAGGTACCAGACATGTCGATGAGTGGAGCACCATCCGGCATCGGAACAACCGCCGGGGCACCAGCCGCGACCGGAGCACCCGCCGCCAATGGAGCACCCACCGGCACTGGAGCACCGACGGGAGCGCCAACCGGCACCGGTGCACCGACCGGAGCACCAACCGGCACCGGCGCACCGACCGGAGCACCAACCGGCACCGGCGCGCCCACCGGAGCACCGACCGGCCCAGGTGTAACTAGCGGGATACCAGCCATGTCAGTGAGCGGAGCGCTAGCCGTGCACGCGCCAGCAGTTACCGGTCCCCCGCCGGCCACCGGCCCTGCACCGGCCACCGGTCCGCCAGCAGTCGCAAGTCCTCCACCGGCTACCGGTCCGCCGGCGGCCGGTACCGTCCCGCTCTCGGGGACCAACGGTGCAGCTTCGGCCGACTGTCCCTGCATGCAGGCGTAGCCACCCGTTATGAGCGGCGTGGCTGCCGCGTTCGGGGTCAAAGCTATTGCGGCTCCGCATAACCCAGCGCCGGCAACTACTTTGATGCTCACTCGATCAAAGATCATCATCACCGTCAGCTCCTTTATTCGCGCTCGGATTCCGTTATCAAACGGTGCAGCAGAACCGCATAGCCGTACGGAAGTCCTGTTTAGACGACGGTCTAATTGTTAGGGGCCGCGGCGGGGCACGAGCCACGGCGCACCGGTCGTTTCCAAATGGTGACGTGCCGTGCCCAAACGGTGACGTTCGGCCCGAAGTGGTCCCTCAGAAACGCAGCTCTAGACGGCAAGTCGATGTCGGCCGAATCACGACACCTGGTAGCGACCTAACGCCGTAGCACCGTCCGGCCTTCAGCGGATGTAGACCTCGCCACCGGTGGGATATCCACCTCCGGTGGTTGTGATGTGGACGTGGTCGTAGTGGCCGTATCCAGAGCTTTGGGGACCGGCAGGCGTGTAGTAGACGTCGCGCCAGATGGCATCTTGTATCCCGAAGCGATCGGCATTCTGGAGGACGAACGCGACGATTTGGTTGCCCAGCGCGATGCCCTCCGCGCTGCTGGGGTTGGGAATCATCACGTCGAGCGCCAGGCCGTTGGGGTGCCACCTCAGCGCATCCGGTCGAACACCGCCGATGCTTTGTATCTCGGGAAATATCGCGCTGATGGTGCGAGACACCAAGATGGTCCTGACCTGCAGGCCGCGCTCCGGAGCTTTGCCAGGGGGTAGCACCTCCGCAGCTGCCTGGTGCACCACCCGCAATCTCGAGGCTCGCACCAACTCGTCGCGATCGAATTGCTTATGTGAGCGAGCCGACGACAATGCGCCCGGTGGTGCTGCCACAAGCTGCACGCAGCACGGGCCAACGCCGTCACCAACC
This sequence comes from Mycobacterium noviomagense, assembly GCF_010731635.1. Classification (NCBI taxonomy): domain Bacteria; kingdom Bacillati; phylum Actinomycetota; class Actinomycetes; order Mycobacteriales; family Mycobacteriaceae; genus Mycobacterium; species Mycobacterium noviomagense. Next base: position 2,261,948 of record NZ_AP022583.1, on the reverse strand, counting down.
GGTTGGGCCTCAACGGTTGCACGGACTGGGTGGGCGCTTCCGCTGACGGCAAAGAATATGGCGGCGGCTGGGCCTCCCATTGCAGCCGCGACCACCGATGACGCCGGTCGGCGACTAGGTAGCCGATGTCGTCCCACGATGCACCTCACGAGCAAATGGCGGAAGGGTCACGGAATGATAACTAAAGGCCTCTGACGGCCGCTTCCTTGGGTCCCGGCTTCGCCCAGCTACTCGACACGAGTTCAAAACGAGCGACAGGCCGAAGCAGATCAGGGCACCGACTGCTCGACGCCGCGCTGCGATGGACAGAAACGGCCCGCAGCCGCAGGCGCGACGGCTTTACTCCACCTTGACCAGGTGTTGAATCCCCCACCCGACGATAGCGACGTGACTACGCTTCCAACGGTGGAGCTGGGGGTTTTGGGACCTCTCCAGGTCCGGCAAGACGGCACTCCCGTCATGATCCCGGGCGCCAAACCCCGCGCCATTCTCACGATGCTCGGGCTGCACAGCGGCTCGGTCGTATCGGCCGACGCGCTCGTCGAACTGCTCTGGGGCGACGATCCGCCGCGCACCGCCGCCAAGGCGCTACAGACCCACATCTCCTCGCTGCGTCGCACACTGGGCGACGGTGTCGTCGTCACCGAGGGAGCGGGCTGGACCCTGGCCGGGACAGAAGTCGACGCCTCGCGATACAAGCTGGCCGCCAAGATGGGCCGCGACGCCGCGGCCGCCGGTGACACCGGCACCGCGGTGGCGAGATTCGACGAGGCGCTGACTCTGTGGCGCGGCACCCCTGAGCTGCCCGATTCCCGGCGCGGAGTCTCCGAAAGGACGCGCTGGAGCGAAGGCCACGCCGCGTTGGTCGAGGATCGCGCCGATGCACTGCTGGCGACGGGTCGCGCGGCCGAGATCGTCGGCGAACTCGAGGCAGCGGTCACCGAGGCGCCGCTTCGCGAAAGGCGTTGGGGACAACTGATGCTCGCGCTCTACCGCGCTGGCCGGCAGGGCGAAGCCCTGGGCGCGTATCAGCGAGCACGCTCGCTGCTGGCCGATGAGCTAGGTGTCGACCCGGGACCTGAGCTTCGGCGGCTCCAAGCAGCAATCGTTGCACAAGACGCCAAGTTAGACATGCCTGTGGCGCAACAGGTTTCGACGGTGACGCGCGCAGTAACGTTCCTGCTCACCGACATCGAGGGGTCGACTGCCGCCTGGGAAGCGGAAGCCGACGCGATGGCGGCGGCGCTCGCGCGCCACGACGAGCTCGTCGAACAAGTCGTCACCTCCCGCGGTGGACGGCTGATCAAGACCCGCGGCGAGGGCGATGCGACGTTCTCGGTTTTCGATCGACCGTCTGCCGCGGCCGCCGCCGCCATCGAGCTGCAAGACGCGATCACCCACGAGCCGTGGGCCTTAAGGGATCCCATGCGCATCCGGGTGGCACTGCACACCGGCGAGGTCGAGCTGCGCGACGGCGACTACTTCGGCCGGGCGGTCAATCGCGCCGCGCGGCTGCGGTCGCTCGCTGCGGGCGGCCAGATCCTGTGCTCGGGTGCCACCGCCGAGCTCGTGATCGACTCACTGCCCGATGACGTCGTGCTCGCCGACTTGGGCATGCGCCAGCTGCGCAACCTCGCGCGCCCGGAACACGTCTTCGAACTTCGCCTGGAAACCGAAGACGCGCCCAAACCGCAGACAAGCGAGGCGCCGGTCGAGCGGCCTGCTCTGCCAGCGGTACTCGTCGGTGCCGGCCCGTTCGTCGGTCGGGTCCGCGAGCTTGAACGGCTGCTATCCGCGTGGCAGACCGCGCTCGCGCGCGGCGCGCAAGCGGTACTGATCGCCGGCGAACCGGGTGTCGGCAAGACGCGCCTGGCCGGCGAATGGTCCAGGCACGCCTACGAGCAAGGAGCGGTCGTGCTGTACGGCCGCTGCGACGAGGATCTCGGCGCGCCCTATCAGCCGTTCGCGGAAGCGTTGCGTTCCCTTGTGCCGTCCCTTGGCGCCAACCGGCTGCGAGGACTGCGCGGTGTCGAAGCGTTACTTCCGCTGGTTCCCGGGCTGACCGATGTCCTCCCCGACCTCTCAGCACCGCCTCGCGCCGATCCCGACACGGAACGCTATGCACTGTTCGACGCCGTCGTCGCGCTGCTGGAAATCGCTTCTGCGAGCGCGCCGGTCGTCCTGATACTCGACGACCTGCACTGGGCCGCTAAACCCACGCTGTTGCTGTTGCGGCACCTGCTGCGCTTCGGCGAGCACGCCTCCGTCCAGATCGTGGGCACCTACCGCAGCACCGACCTCGACCGCTCCCACCCTCTGGCCGCGATGCTCGCCGATCTGCACCGCGACGGCACCGACAACCGCATCAGCCTCGGCGGTCTCGACGAGGACGACGTGACCGCGTACGTCGCTGAGGCCGGCTACGACGACGAAGAACTCGCCCGGGCATTGGCGTCCGTCACGGGTGGCAATCCGTTCTTCCTCATCGAGGCGCTGCGCCACGTCGACGAGAGCGGCGGGGTTTGGGATCCCAGTACCCTGCCCCAGGGTGTGCGAGAAGCCGTGAGCCGCCGGCTTTCTCGACTTCCAGCAGAGACGAACAAAGCCCTTGCCGCAGCCGCGGTCGTGGGCAGCCGGTTTGCGGTGGACCTCGTCGAGCGTGTGGTAGGCGAGGACCTGGTCGACGCATTCGACGAGGCGTGCAAGGCCGGCATCGTCATCGAAGAACCCGGCGGTCGCTACCGGTTCAACCACGCCATCGTCCGCCAGTCGCTGCTCGCCGAGCTGGCATCCGTACGGCGCATGCGACTGCACCAGCGCATCGCCACAACATTGGAGAACGAGCCCGGCGCCGACGACGAGCTGCTGGCTGAGCTGGCTTATCACTACTTCGAATGTGCGTGGGCAGGCAACGCGGCCAAGGCCGTCGAGTATTGCCGCCGTGCGGCAGATCAGGCGATGGCACGGCTCGCCTACGAAGGTGCTGCCGACCTCTACGACCGCGCCGTGCATGCGCTGGAGGAGCTTGACGAGGAGCTGCCCGACCGCGAAGACCAGCAGGCCGAACTACTGGTCGCGCGCTGCGAAGCACTGCTGGCCGCAGGTGACGTGGTATCGGCGGCGGGCGCTGTCTCACAATTGCAGTCCGCGACAGTCGATTCGGCGCGATTGGCGGCCTGGGCGACGTGCTTCGACGGCCAGCTCTCGATGCTGGTCCATCCCGAGCGATTGGATGAGGTCGAGGCCGCGTTGGGGGTGGCCGCCAACAAGCTGGCCGAATTAGACGACGCCGCAGGCGAAGCCAAGGCGCACACTGTGCGGGCGGGATGCCTGGCCCGCCTCGGGCGAATCGCCGACTGCGAAATCGCGTTGGACAACGCTCTTACTGCGGCGCGACGTGCACGTGATCACCGGCGGGTGAATGCGGTTCTGGCGGGCGCGCCGCTGGCGGCGCTGTGGGGTCCGAATCCTGTTCCGCGCGCGGGCGGGCGGTGTCTTGACGTTGTGCGGCTGCTGCGGATCACGACGGACTCGCCTGCAGTGGAGGCGACTTCGACGCGATGCCAAGCGGTGTTGGAGGCCTTCCGCGGCCGGGCAACCGCGGCCCGACGGATGATCGACTCGGCGCGGCGCACCGTCACCGAACTCGGCCTGCGCCATGCGCTGCTTGAGGTTGAGCAGTTTGCGGGCATTGTCGAGCTGGTTGGCGACGATCCTGCTGCCGCGGAGCGACATCTTCGCCAGGCCTACAACGGTTTTCGCCGCATGGGTCTTGAGGCGGATACCGCCGAGACCGCTGCGCTGCTGGGTCGCACGTGTCTGGCGCTCGACCGCGATACCGCGGCCGACGAATTGTGTTCGGAGAGTGAGCGGCTCGCTGGCCATGCGTTGAAGGCTGCGATTGCCTGGCGCACCCTTCGGGCGCTTCTGCTTTCGCGGCGAGGCGAGCACGGCGAGGCGAGGCGGGTTGCTGAGGCCGCCGTCGCGCTGGCCGAGCGGACGGACCTCTTGGTCGACCACGGCGACGCGTGTCTAGCGTTGGCGACAGTGTGGGAAGCTGCCGGAGACACCGCCGCGGCGCGGGCCGCCGCTGAGCGAGCGGCGGATCTGTACGAACAGAAAGGCGCTGCGGCACTTGCCGAAAGGGCGCGGCAAGTTCTCGACAAGCACGTCCCGCCGACGGCTCCGGCGCCGCCTGAACCGCTGGCTGTCGAGCTGGAAACCGCGGCCGTACGAGCGGGCGAGCGCGTGATGGCCGCTATTGACCGCGAGGCATGGGACGAGTTCGAGGGGCTTTTCGCACCCGATGGCTCCGTTGAGAGTCGCCGAAAGATTGTCGGCTTTGGGCAGGGCGAGTTTCGCTCGGACGAGGTGATGCGTCAGACGAGGCGCGATCTCGAGACGGGTGCCATGCGCGTCGACCGCGTCGCTATCGCCGCGCGCGGTGAGCGCCTAGCTCTTCAACGAGTGGTGGTTAGCACTCCCGACGTGAGCGCTGGGGCGCCGCGCGACGAATTTCTCCAGCTATACGGCATCGACGACGAAGGTCGAATCGCACAACAGGTCTGGTTCGACGTCGAAGACATCGACGCCGCTATGGCCGAGCTCGACGCGATGCACGCCCGATTCGAGTCGCAACGTCCGCCGGCTGAGCGGGTCGAGCTGGACAACGCGTGCGTGCGGGCGGGTGAACGGCTGTTAGCTGCCGTTGAACGCCGAGACTTCGACCAAATCGAGCAAATGTTTTCAAACCAGCCAGTCGTCGAGAGTCGCCGGAAGATAGTCGGATTCACGCAAAGCGACTTGCCTTCGGCCGACTGGGTGCGGGCGAACAGGCGCAATCTCGAGGCCGGCACCATGCGGCTCAGGCAAGTCGTTATCGCCGTGCGAGGCGAGCGCCTGGCCCTATCTCGACTAAGGGTTGACAGCTCCGACGCAAGCCCCGGAGCACCGTATGACGAATTTCTTTCTCTATACGGCATCGACGAGGACGGCCGATTCGCACTTCAGGTGTGGTTCGACCTCGAAGACATCGACGCCGCAATCGCCGAACTCGACGCTCGCTACCTCGCCGGCGAGGCGGCACCGTACGCGAAGACGTGGTCGGTGATCGCTGGCGGCTACACTGCCCTTAACCGACGCGAAATTCCAGTGACGACACCGGACTTTGCGAGCATCGATCATCGCCGCGGCACAGCGTTTGCTCCCGGCGAGCTGATCGAATACCTACGCGCCGGGTGGGACCTCGGGCAAGACGTCAAGCCTTACATCGAGGCTGTGCATCGGCTTAGTGAACTCGGAGCGGTCATCACTCACGCGGCGTATTGGACCTCGAGCGAGGGTTTCAACGGGGAATGGCGAGAAGTCCACTTTTGCACGACTGATGGTGAGGCGTTCAACCGCTCGGAGCTTTTCGACGAGGCAGACCTAGACACCGCAATCGCGAAATTCGATCAGCTCAGCCGGCTCGAGAATGCATGCGCGCGAGTTGTCCGAGAAATCGACGGCGCGGCCCATCGGGAGAACTGGGAAGAGATTGAGCAGTATTTGGCACCCGAAATCGTACTCGAGAGTCGCCGCAGAATCGTCGGCTTCCCGCGCGCGGTCGTTACGCCTAGCCAATGGGTCAGGGACGTGGTGAGGAGTGCGCGTGAGATGGGCGGCGTGCGACACCGCCACATCGTTGTCGCTGTGCGCGGTGAGCGTCTGGCTCTTACGCGGCTGGAGATTGGCACTGCAGACGCGGGCGCCGGGGCGCCGGAAGACAAAATGTTGCAGCTTTGCGGTCTCGACGAGGAAGGTCGCATGGCGCTACACGTGTGGTTCGACGTCGCACACATGGAAGCCGCGATCGCCGAACTCGATGCCGTGCACGGCCGTTCCGACGAGCAGCAGCCGAAGGCACGGCGGCTCGAAAACCCGGCAAGCCGACTGTACGAGCGATTCAAGGTGTCCTTCGCGGCACGCAACTGGCCTGCGATAACCGACATGATCGCCGAGAACCTTCGCAAAGAGGACCGTCGCCGGGTAGTCAATGCGGGTGCCTGGCAAGGCCGCGATGCCCTGATCGCTGAACTGAGGGCGATCGCCGACGTGGGAATTGAGCACCTGACTTCAGATGTCATTGCGATCCGCGGCGCACACCTCGTCCTCAGTCGTGTTCGGGCCTCGACTGGTGATTTCCAAATGGAATACCTTGACATCCTCCAGGTCGACGCCGACGAACGCTTGGTAGCACACCTCGTGTTCGACGTGGACGACGTCGACGCCGCGATCGCCGAGCTTGACGCGCGCTATCTTGCCGGCGAAGCGGCCGCCCACGCGCAAACGTGGTCGCTCGTCGCCGGTGCCTACTCAGCAATCAACCGCCACGAACTCGCCTCAACCACTCCGGACTTCGTGAATGTCGACCACCGCCGGGCGGCAGCGTACGCGCCCGGTGACCTGATTGCATATGTCCGCGCCGGGTGGGACCTCGGGCAAGACATCAACACCTACATCGAGGCAGTGCACCGGCTGGACAACCTCGGAGCTGTCGTAACCCATGCTGCGCATGGGAGTTCATCAGATGGCTTCAACGCCGAATGGCGAGGAGTTCAGATATTGACGGTCCAAGCCGGCGCAATCAGTCGTTCCGAGCTGTTCGACGAGGCAAACATCGACGCCGCGCTTGCACGCTTTGAGGAGCTGGGCCCGCAGGCGCACCGTCTCGAAAACGCGGCAATCAGAGTGCTTGAGCGCTACTTCGCGCGCTTTGCGGCCCGCGACTGGGACGTCATGGCCAAGACGCTAACCGACGACTTTGTGACGGACGATCGTCGACGGGTCGTGAACGCGGGGGTCAGGCGTGGGCGGGATGCCGAAATCACGAACATGCGGTCTTTCGCCGAGATTGGAATCCTAAACATCGCGCCTACCGCCATTGCGACCCGTGCGGAGCGCCTCGTCCTCTGTCGCCACTGTGTGTCTTTCGGCGACTGGGCCGAGCCTTCCAGTGACGTCACCGGCGTTGTCCAGGTCAACGCCGACAACCAGATCTCGGCCCACGTCATGTTCGACGCCGACGACCTCGAAGCTGCGGTCGCCGAACTCGACTCGCGCTACCTCGCCGGCGAAGCTGCCGCCCATGCGCATGCGTGGTCGGTGATTGCCGAAGCGTATGCCGCGTTCAACCGGCGCGAGCACCCGACGACAACGCCGGACTGGGTGAACATTGACCATCGTCGCGCAGCAGCTTTCGCCCCCGGCGACATGATCGCGTACATCCGAGCCGCCTGGGACGACTCGCCTGACACCAAGATCTACATCGAGGCTGTGCATCGGCTCAGCAACGTTGGCGCAGTCGTCACCCATGTAGCGAATGGGATCTCACAAGTTGGTTTCGACGCGGAGTGGCGGGATGTTTTGCTTCTCACCGTCCAAGACGACGCGATCAATCGCTGCGAACTCTTCGATGAGGCTGACCTCGACGCCGCGCTCGCGACGTTCGATCAGCTCAGCAGGTCTACACCGCGATTGGAAAACGCGGCAAGCCGAGTGGCCGCCCGCTTCACGGCGTACTACACGGCGGGCGACTGGCAGGCCATGGCAGATGTATTGGCCGAAAACTATTCGAGTGACGATCGCCGTCGCGTGGTCGGCTCCGGAGTTCGACATGGTCGAGACGCCCACCTAGCAGATATGCGGGCGCGCGCGGAGATTTGGCCAGACCGTATGTCGACCGTCGTGGCGACCCGCGGTGAGCGCCTTGCCCTCATTCGGATCGGTCTCTCAAGCCGCGATCAGGGACACGAGGCGTTCTTCACAGAGGTACTCATCATCGATGAGATCAACGCCGACGAGCGACTAGTGGCCGGCGTCGCGTTCGACCACGACGACTTCGACTCCGCCATAGCGGAACTCGACGCCCGCTATCTCGCCGGCGATGCAGCGCCGTACGCGCGCACGTGGTCGGTCATCATGCACGCCATTGCTGCGGGCAATCGCAACGAGCTTCCTCCGGCGACGCCAGACTGGGTGACCATCGATCACCGGCGAGGGAGAGCGTTCGACCCGGGCGAACTCTCGGTGTACATTCGCGCCACTTGGGACATCGTCCCGAACACCAATGTTTACGCCGAGTCCGTTCACCGGCTGAGCAATCTCGGAGCCGTCGTAACGACTGCTGTGCACGGAACTTCGCGAGACGGCTTTGACGCCGATTGGCGGGAAGTCTCCGTGGTGATGGTTGACGGAAATCACTACAGCCGCTGCGAGATGTTCGATGAGGCCGACCTCGACGCCGCAATCGCGCAGTTCGACGAACTCAGCCAACCGGCACGGAGGCTCGAAAATGCAGCGAGCCAAGCGGACCAGAGGTCATGACGGGGACCTCACGGGAGGGCTTCGATGCGGAGTGGCGCGAGATCGGCCTTTTCGCATTTGAAGGCGACCTGCTCTGCCGGTTCGAGATCTTCGACGAGGCAGACCTCGACGCCGCACTCATGAGGTTCGATGAGCTCGATCGGCCGGCGCCTCTCCTCGAGAACGCCGCGACCCGGGCCCGGGCACGTTTGGCCGATGCATTCAACCGCCGCGACTTGAACGGTTATCTCGCCCTCATGTCTGCGGACGGATGGTATGAGGACCAGCGAAAGGTCCTGCGCGACGAGCGCCCGGCGCGGCCCGAGGTTGCACGCGCAGTGTTCGAGGCACCCAAGTCATGGCGGTTGGCGACAGAGCCGTTCGCCATCAGGGGATCTCGCCTCGGACTGACTCGCGATAGGTACCGGGACGCGTTCGCCGAACTAAGCGCCGGTGCGACGTACGTCAACCACCGGCAGTTGTCGACTCCAGGCGTCCACACGGTCGCCGACAACATGTCATCGTTCCGAACTATGGAGTCGCTCATACCCGACTATTGGGTCGAGCTCGCCGAAATCCTTACGCACTCGGCGATCGGCGTCGCGAGCCATGTGGTCTTGAGGGGCACATCGACCGATGGAGTCGCGATCGAGATTCCGCTCGTCACGCTCACCTTCCTAGATGGTTATCGCGTCAGCCGTTTCGAGGCCTTCGACTACAACCAGCGCGACTTGGCCCTGTCGCGGTTCAACGAACTCAACGTCAAGGATCAACCGTAGTAGCTGTCGGGCGCCGCCTGAGGCCGAAACGTCAGGCATCACTGGCTTCGAACGTCACGATCGTCGCCGCTTACGCTTCGGCCTTCTTGAGGGTGCCGATCCTGTTGTGCAGCATCTCCGAAAGAAGCTCGGTCTGCCGGTCGTCGAAACCGATGTCGCCGCACCGACCCGGCCAATCCTGCGCCGCGTCGATGATCGAATCGATCGTCCGCGACGTAGCGCGTGGACGCAGGCCGAGCCGTTCGCCAGCTTCCACGACGTGATCACGGGTAAGCCGATTAGCACGGCCATATAGGCTGAGCGCCATAGGATCACGCCAGCGCATGTAGGGCTGGGTGCACAGCAAGTCATAGGCAGGTGTCGGTTGCCATGCGCCGTCGGGGTTGTAGATCGACAGATTCTTACCATGCAGGTCGCCGTTGCCGATCAGCCAGGAGAACACAACGGTCTTAAGCAATTCCAGTACACCCGCTGCCCTTGAACCGCCGCCGCGCGCACATGCATCGGCGAGGACACCGATCGCGGTCTCGGCCTTGATGCGGTACTTGGAGGCCGGGTAGATATCGGCGACTTGGCAGGCGTCTTCCTGCGCGATACGCGTCAGCCCGTTACGGTCGAATCGTCTTACCAACAATGCACTCCGACCGTCAGCATCATGGAGCAAAGACGTTGTGGCGACCCGTAGTCCACAAGCCGCAGCCATCGACATAAAGAAGTGCTCGTTTTCAACCAACAACGGATATTCCACGGGATTTAGCTTGAGGATCGCCGGCCCGGAGCGAGTCAGTGTAGGCGCCGAAATCATCGCAGCGCTCACTTTCGGCTGAACCCCCGCCAATCCGACTGGATCTGCATCAACCGAACCGACCAGTTTGTTGAACACGGCCCGAAAGTCGGTGTCACGCTCGGGCTCGAACATCGGCAACGGTCGAACACTCTCTGCGCTGGAGGGCACCACCCTGACGTTGCCGACAGTGTCCGCGCCAATCGCCAATAGCAATGTCAGGTGATCGTCCGCTGAGGTCTTTGTCGATGATGTCACTACACCCAGCCGGACGCCCTCGGGAAGGAGCCCTGCGAAGAACGCTGGAACTGCGCCACCCGTGGTGATCACGGGGTAGCGATCCGTGCGGAGGAGTGACCATGACACCGAGCGCTCGCGCACCGGTACATCGGCTGAGTCGTGATCGGGAATGTAGTCGAAGCTGATCGTGTCGCGTTGCCCACGCACCAAGTGGGCCACCAAATCATCGCCCAGGTACACATCGGCTTCGGCAACCTCACGTAGGTCAAGCCGCGTTGGTGTAGTCATTTGGACGCCGCACTGATGTCGATATGCAGTCCGAGCACCTCGGCAATTTCGACGACTGCACCGAACTTGATCGAGCCACTCCCCCGCTCCAATGCTTGAACACTGGAACGGGACACGCCAGCGAGGTCTGCCAGGGTCTGTTGGGTGAGCCGTAATGCGATGCGGCGCTCGGCAAATCCTCGGCCTATGCGTGCAATATTAGGCATAGTCGGTTCAGAACGCGGTCGTCTGCGCCTAGGACCAGCCATCGGACTCCTTATGCTTTGTTATCCACGCATATAGCGTACATGGTGCCTCACCATGCCCACCGGAGCTTCTATGCTTGAAATTCTAAGCTTATGCAGGGTGGACCGCGCCAGGGCTGGAGGGAGCGGCCACGACTGCGGCTCGGTATTGTCGAGGCATTGTCACTGAAGCAAAGGGTCAGCGCGACCGGGTGACGTTACGAGAGGACATGATTACCGATGCCCGATGCGCGCGCCATTTGACGCTAAATCCGAGTCTGCGCCCACGATCGGCGCTGCCCGTGGCGTAGGCGGGCACAAGCTATCGCTGCTGTTGGTAGAGGACGATCGGGCCGATGGCCTGCTGGTCGAGGAACTCATCGCCGACGCGGCGGCCGACATCGGCCTCACGTGGGCGCAGACAATGGCCGACGCTGAACGCGAGCTCGCCTTCGCCCGCCCGGACTGCGTCCTGTTGGACCTGCACCTACCCGACGCCGACGGCATTTTCGCACTGAAGCGCGTCGCCGAACACGATCCGACACTGCCGATCATCGTGCTGACCGGGCTCAATGACGAGCACTTCGGCGTCTCGGCATTGGCCTCCGGTGCGCAGGACTACCTGGTAAAGGGACGCGTCGACTCGGAAACGCTGCGACGCGCCGTCCTCTATGCGATCGAGCGCAAACGTGCGGAGCTCACCGCGGTGGAATTGCACGCCAGCCAGCTCCGCGCTCGGGAGAACGCGCGGCTGGAACGGGGCCTGCTCCCGTCACCGCTTCTGCTGGACGATCCCGGGGTGGAAATCGTCGCGCAGTATCGGCCAAGCCGGGAGAACGCCCTGCTCGGCGGCGACTTCTACGACTTCGTGCAGACCGCGGACCGGATCGTCCATGTGATGATCGGCGACGTCTCCGGGCACGGCCCCGACGAGGCCGCGCTGGGTGTGGCATTGCGCATCGCCTGGCGGACGCTGACCTTCACCGGCCTGCGCGGCTCGGAAAGGATGCGCCAACTCGAGCGGGTACTTCATGCCGAACGCGCCGGCAAGGGCACTTTCGCGACCATGTTGAGCTTGGCCATCCCTCCCGACGGTGGCCCCATCACCGCGGTCCGGGCTGGCCATCCCGGCATGCTTCTGCATGGTCACGGCACCGTGCAGTGGGTCGAGCCACCCGGTGGACCGGCCCTGGGCGTGCGGGCCGGCGATTGGCGGCCTCAGCAGCTGGAGCTGCCGGCCGGCATGGGGCTGGTGCTGCTGACCGACGGGTTGTTCGAAGGTCACTCGGGCCGGGGCAGGGAACGCCTGGGTGAGGAAGGACTGCTCGAGGTGGCTCGATCGTTTGCCGCGTTGCCGGGGCTGGATTTCGTGGCCGCACTCATCGACGAAGTGGAGCGGCGAGCGCAGGCGCAGGGCGGCATCAGCGACGACATCGCGGTCGTGCGGGTGGAGCGAATCCCGACATGAGCGAACCACCAACCGAGGCGAGCAGCGCGGAGAACAAGAGTCAGCAGCGGGCTCGACGCCTCACGGTCCAGGGCTGGCAAAACGTAGTGCTCTCGGTGATGGGTGTGCTGGTTCTTGCGGGCGCGGTGGCCGGCGGGCTGTTGCTCACTCGCACCGACCACGTCTCCCGTGAGCTGGTGGACCAAATCGAGCCGACGCGCGTAGCCGCATACCAATTGCAGTCAGCTCTGCGCGACCAGGAGACCGCTGTCCGCGGGTACGTCATCACCGCCGATCGTCAGTTCCTCATGCCGTATTACGAAGGACAACGCAACGAGCAAGCGGCGGCCCAAGACATCCGCAACCGTATGGCCCACCACCACACCATGATCGACGACCTGCAGGCCATCGAAAACGCCGCCGCCAGCTGGCGCAGCACCTACGCTGAGCCGCTCATCGCAAGCGTCAGCCGCGGCGGCAATGCCGCGACCACCAACACCACACAGGGCAAGGCCGACTTCGACCGCTTGCGTGGGCTTTTCGACGCGCAGAACCAACGCCTCCTTTTCGCCAGGGACGCGGCGGTCGATGAGCTGACCCGGGTTCGCCGCTGGCGTGACACCGTCTTGGCAGCCATGTTGGCAGCGTTCTTCGCCATGACTGTTCTGTTGGCTTTGTTGGTGCGCAACGCTGTCACGCGTCCACTCGCAGCGCTGGCCACCTCATGCCGGCGCATCACCGCCGGAAACTTCAGCGAACGTATCGTGCCCAGAGGGCCGAAAGACATTCGCGCCATCGCACGCGACGTCGAAGAGATGCGCCAGCGAATCGTGGAGGAGCTCGACGCGTCGCGGTCGGCTCGCGAGAGCCTCGACGCACAGGCACTCGAGTTGCGCCGGTCCAACGCCGAGCTCGAGCAGTTCGCCTACGTCGCCTCGCACGACCTGCAAGAGCCGCTCCGAAAAGTGGCATCGTTTTGTCAGCTGATCGAAAAGCGTTATGGCGACAAGCTCGATGAGCGCGGAACCGAATACATCGGCTTCGCCGTTGACGGCGCCAAGCGCATGCAGGTGCTCATCAACGACTTGCTGACCTTCTCACGAGTCGGGCGACTCAACGCCACACACACCGACGTGGACCTCAATGATGCCTTGGATTCCGCGCTGGCCAACCTGGCCACCGCGATCGAAGAGTCCGACGCACAGATCATTCGTCCGGAGCATCCTCTGCCTACCGTCGAGGGCGACCCGACGCTGCTTGTCATGGTGTGGCAGAACCTCATCGGCAACGCGGTGAAGTTCCGGCAAGAAAATGTCGCTCCTCGAGTCGTCATCGACTGCGAACCCGCCGACGAGAAGTGGGTCTTTTCGGTGGCCGACAACGGCATCGGCATCGCCGACGAGTTCACCGACAAGGTGTTTGTCATCTTCCAGCGCCTGCACGGTCGAGACACCTACAGCGGCACCGGAATCGGTCTTGCGCTATGCAAGAAGATCGTCGAGCACCACGGGGGAACCATCTGGATCGACACGTCATACACCGACGGAACCCGGTTCCGCTTTACCTTGCCCGCAGTGCCTGTCGCCCCGCCGGAGGAGACATCGGCCAACCTCCTGGAAGGAGCACACGAATGACATCGGCTACGCAAGCCATCGACGTCCTACTGATCGAGGACGATCCCGGCGACGAGCTGATCACCCGAGAAGCGTTCGAACACAACAAGATCAACAACACACTGCACGTGGCCCACGACGGCGAGGAGGGCCTGGACTTCCTCTACCGGCGTGGGCAATACGAAGGCGCACCCCGGCCAGATCTGATTCTGCTGGATCTGAACCTGCCGAAATACGATGGGCGACAACTGCTCGAGACCATCAAGTCTGATCCGGACCTCTGCCATATCCCGGTCGTCGTCCTCACCACCTCGTCGGCTGAGGAGGACATCCTGCGCAGCTACAAGCTGCACGCGAACGCCTATGTCACCAAACCCGTTGACCTTGACCAGTTCATGAGCGCGGTGCGGCAGATCGACGAATTCTTTGTGCAGGTGGTACGACTGCCGCAGTCATGAGGCGGCGAGGTCTTCAAACCGCGTCGATGCCCGTCCATTCCAGGCGCACTCGCGTGCCCGTCGCGGATCCGTCGATCACGGCCCGGTCGGCGAGGGCATGCATTAACGGAATACCCCGACCCCGGGCCACATCGCGCGGCTTCCCGTCGGCCGACAACCAGGAACCTTCGTCGGTCACGGTAACCGACAGGACAGCAGCGGCGGGGTCGTATTCGGCGAGCACGTGCATGGCTCCGGGCTGATCGGCGGCCGCGTATGCGGATTCGGCCGCGTTGGCCAACGCCTCGTTGACGGCCAAGACGACGTCGCTGATCTTGGCTGCGTCGAGCGAGAATTGCGTTCGCAGCCAGCCGGAGAACTCTTCACGAATTAGCGCGGCCGTCACCGGGTCTGCCTTGGCGTCCATTCGCGCAAAATGCGTACGCTGGCGTGACTCCTCGGGGGCTGACATCTCGGACACTTGGCTACCCAATGTGTCGATATCTAATTCGTCAGAGCAGCAAGTGCTTCGTCCAGCGTCGGGTAAAGGTCGATGACGTCGGCGAGGCCCACGACCTTGAGCGGCCTGCTGGTGACCGGCCCGTCGGCCACCACCGCGAAGCGCACCGACGGAGTGAGCTCATCGTGCGCGGACATCAGCACGCCCATGCCTGCCGACGCCAGGAATTCGACGGCTTTCAGGTCGACGACCACTGCTTTCGGTGGGCGCTGGCCCGCCGCAGATATGGCTTCTTGCAGTTGGGGCGCGGTAAGCATGTCAACCGTGCCGGTAACCGACACGACACTGATGTCGCCGATTTGCCGTTCTTCGATAGCGCAGCTACTTGCCGCGGCGTCACCAGTAACTTCGGGCCCGCTACCCATCCCCACCTCCACCGGTTTGTTTGCCCGCAGATTCTACCGGCAGATCTGAGGCCACCTCGCCTGGCGGTGCCGGAACCCCACCTGACGCTCGAGATTCGACGGGCAACGACGGGGGCCGCGGCGACCGATGACAACATTTCCGACATGACCGATCCAGGGGAGCCACATGGTGGCTCCGTCGCCACGGGTCGAGCCAACCCGCCGCCCGGGCGATTGCGGCTCCACGTGCCCGACCGTGCCGATCCCTGGATAGCGGCGATCGCGGCCACACTGCTCGGAATGCTTTTCTCGTGGCGGCCGTCGTTCTGGTTCGACGAGGCCGCCACGGTCGCCGCGGCGAACCGATCGGAGATCGACATCCTGCGGTTGTTGCTCAACTTCGACGCGGTCCATGGCCTGTACTACCTGGCCATGCATGCCTGGTTGTCGTGGGTGCCGATCAACGAGTTCACGGCGCGACTTCCCAGTGCAGCAGCGGTGGGCGCCGCCGCTGCCGGCGTGGTTGTGCTGGGCAAGCTGGTGGCCGACCGGCCCACCGCGTGGGCCGCGGCGGTCGCGTTCACCGTGCTGCCGCGCACGCTGTGGTCCGCGGTCGAGGCCCGGTCGTACGCGCTGACCGCCGCGGTCGCGGTGTGGCTGACGGTGGTGCTGGTGATCGCTGCGGCTCGACGCGGGTCTGCGCTGTGGGTTCTGTACGCTCTGACACTCTCGCTGGCGATCGTCGCCTACGTGTATCTCGGGCTGTTGGTGCTTGCGCACGCTGTCACGCTCATGCTGCGACGAAAATGGCGGCAGCTGTTGCCTTTTTCGGCCGCGGTCGCAGTCGCGCTTGCTCTGGCGTCACCCCTCCTCGCGTTGGCAGCCCGTCAACGCCACACCCAGCTCTGGTGGATCAGCGGAGGCGGCTACCTCACCGGTGTCTTCTGGGAGCAATGGCTCACCGCCTCACGGCTTTTCATGTGCGCAACAGTGATCCTGTTGGCGTGGGGATCGGTAATCCTCCTCAAGAGAAAGAGCGGCCAGGATGTTCTCGCGGTGGCGTTGCCCTGGGTTGTCGTACCGACCGCGGCACTGGTCGGCTACTCGGCCGTCGTCACCGACATCTACGCGCCGCGATATTTGACGTACACCGCACCAGGTCTCGGCTTGCTGCTCGGAGTCTGTGCAACCGCCATCGCGCGCGAGCGATCGCGAATCCTGGTTCTAATCCTGACAGTTCTGACACTCAGTTCAAGCACGGCGTTCGTGACACAGCGCAGTCCATACGGAAAACCCGGCGGCGCTGACTATTCCGAAATCGCCCGCGTCGTCAAAACCAATTCGCGAGCGCACGACTGCGTCGCGTTCGGGTCAGTAGAGCATGAACCGTTGCGGGCCGCTGCCGCTGCGCGTCCCGACGCGTTCGCTCGGCTCGACGATGTTGCGGCCGGTGTGCCCGGTCCGTATGCGGCCCAGTTGTGGACGCAGGACCTTCCGCTCGACAGCGACGCGGTGCGGCCCCGGCTAGCCGCCTGCACGACGTTGTGGGCAATCGTCGATCGGAGCGCACCGTCGCCTGTCCTGAATGCCACGGAACAGCAAGGATTCAAAGTGAATCACGAATGGATCCTGCACCGCAGCAAGGTTATTCGGTTACAGCGGCTTTGAGGCGGTTCACCAGACGCGGATGTAGTCGATCAGCATCTGCGACGGGAACGTTCCTGCGGCAGGATCGCCGGCGCCAACGCCGCCGACCGCAAGCGTGAACATGGGGGTCATCCAGTAGCCGGGATTGTTGAACGGCCACCGCTTGTCGTCGGGATTGCCGTGGACCGGGATGGGTTTCGCCGGAACGCTGAAGTACGCAGCCCCGTCGCGCGAGAAGTGGAAGCCGTCCTCGAGCCATGCCATTTGCCAGGTGTGCCAAGCACCGTCGACCATGCCGGGAATCGATTTGCCTTCCCACGTTTTCCCGTTGGATGCCGCGTGGACCGTGGTTCCCGGGGGCCACTGGCCGTTGCCGTACCACTCGAAAATGTCGACCTCGCCGTCTGGCATGGGATCCTCGTTGACCGTCCAAAACGAGGGCCACAGGCCGGGGTACAGACAATCCAGCTTTATGCGGGCTTCCCAAGTGTGGCCGATAGGGCCCCGCCAGTTACCTCGCACTTTGCCGCTGTAGTACTGGTTGCCTTCTCGGGTGGCTTGGAGCACGAGATTGGAATTGCCGTCGAGAAAAACGTTTTGGGCGCGGTAGATTCCCTCGACCGGCGGGAACACGTCGTCTTGCCAGGTCTGCACCGTCCACTTGCCCGGATCGGGGCCCGAGCCCGCCGGCCCGTCGAACTCGTCGGAGAAAATGTAGTTTCCGCCCGAGGAACCGGCCGGCGCGGCCGGCGGTGGCACCGGAACCGGCGCGTCCGGAGCAGGGGGATGCGCCCACGCCTGGGGGAGCCGGACTGCGGCTGCCAGCGCACCGAGCCCCGTCATCAACAACATGCTGCGACGATCCATCTCAGATACCACCAATCAGAACAGGCTGGGAATCAGACAAGGCGCAAATCGCTGTAGGCGCAACGTTCGCGAACGGCGCTCGAATGAAACCATGCGAAGCACCAGCCGCGCGACGCAATCCGACGACGTGCCTGGCCCGCACGGTGTCGAGATCTCGGACTAACACACTGGTGTTCACCAGACACGCACCCAATCAATGAGCATGTCCGCCGGATAGGTACCCGGCCGCGGATCGCCGCCACCGGAACCGGCAACCGCCAGGTTCAGCACCGGGAATGCCTGGTAGCCAGGATCATTGAACGGCCAATCCGCGATGGAGTTCGCCGGAACCGTGAAGTATGGCTGGGCGCCGTCAACATAGTCCTGCCAGAAGCGGATACCGGCGTCGTCCCACTGGCATCGCCAATTGTGCCAGCCGCTGTCCACCGCGATGTTGTGAGTCGCCCATTGCGAGCCGTTCGCTTTCGTATGGACGGTGGTCGCCGACGGCCAGTTGCCGTTGCCGTACCACTCGAGGATGTCGATTTCGCCGCGATCGTCGTTGCCTAACCAGAAAGCCGGCCAGCAACCGGCGGTCAGACAGTTGAGTTTTATCCGGGCTTCCCAAGTGTGGCCGATGCCGCCGCGCCATGGGCTCTGGACTTTGCCGCTGTAGTAGGTGGGGCCGTCTTTTGCGGCGCGCAGGACAAGATTGGATTTGCCGTCGAGGAACACGTTTTGGCGATCGTCACGGTATTGCCCGACATTTTCCGGCCTCTCCCAAAATGTCGGGTCTTTCATCGGCTCCCGGGCCCGAGCCACGGTCCACTTCGACGGGTCGGGGGCCGAGCCGGCCGGGCCGTCGAATTCATCGTGGAAAAGATAGTTTCCGCTGGCCGCGTTACCGGGCGGCGCGGCGGGCGGCGGCAGCCGATCCAGCGGCGCGTCCCGTCCGGACACGGAAGCCGCAGCTGGTGGAGCGGGCATCGCGGCAGCCAGCACACCGATACCCGTCATCAGCATCAGACTGCGACGATTCAACTCAGCCACAGCTCGAATGAAACCATGTGCTGCAGGGATTGCGCAGCAGGACCCGGCGCCGCGCCGCAGGTCAAGCCCGTCGCCGCAGGTCAACGGCCCAGCCACAGTTGGAGGGTTACCTCATCGCGGCACTGTCGCAACCTCAGCGACTGCGTTTTCTGCGCTGCGACGCACCATCCATATAGCTGGACGTGCGCGGGCTCAGCAGGGTATTTGTCGCTGCCGGTGCTGTATGCGTGGCGGTTCGAATGGGTAATCCTCCGTAGTCGTCGCTAGAGGCGATCAGCCGTTCAGTTAACCCAGTCGTGGGGTGGATGAGGTTGCAGACTGGCGTGGCTAAGGGCCACGCCGGTGCGTGGTGTGCGAGCGGCACTCAAAAACGTAGAAGAGGTTGGATCTCGGCTGCAGGCTGGTCGCGTTCGACGGCACCGAATTGGGTGAATTGCAGCGCGGATTCAACGCGATGGTGGGCGGGCTGCGCGAACGTGAGCGCCTACGAGACCTATTCGGCCGCCATGTCGGACGCGAGGTCGCCCAAGCTGCAGAACAGCAACAGATTCAACTGGGCGGCGAAGAGCGTTATGTTGCGGTGCTTTTCGTCGACATCGTCGGCTCGACCAGTTGGTGGCCCGTGCGGCGCCGATCGAGGCGATCGAACTGTTGAATCGGTTCTTCGCCGTCATCGTCGAAGAAGTGGATCGCCACCACGGCCTGGTGAACAAATTCGAGGGCGATGCTGCGCTGGCCGTGTTCGGTGCGTCGCTTCAACTCGAGCAGCCCGGGGACGCCGCGTTGTCAGGCGCACGCTCGATAGCGGATCTCGTCTGCGAGGAAGTACCCGACTGCCCGGCTGGGATCGGAGTGAGCGCCGGCCAAGTGGTTGCGGACAACGTCGGCACCAAGCACCGGTTCGAATACACCGTTATCGGCGACCCGTCAATGAGGCAGCGCGATTGTGCGAGTTGGCGAAATCGCGTCCCGGGCGAGTCCTCGCGTCTGCTGACGCCCTTGACTGCGCGAGCCAATCGGAGCGCGTCTGCGGGCGCGTTGACAGCGAGGTCGTGCTACGAGGGCGCGACGAACCAACCCGGGTGGCCGTCTCCCGACCGTGCTGAAAATCTGAGCCACGTTGTTCTCGGCGCGCCTGCGCCGACCGCTAGGCAGTCTCTTCGCGGTCGTCGTCGTCGAGCACGCTGACCGCAATGCCGTATGGGAGGAACCGGACCTTGCGCGCCGGGTCGGTGTTGTTCTTGTTTGCGCGCAGGGCATGGAGTTCAGTCGCGTACACCTCTTCGATGTGGGCGCCGCCGTCCTCTCCCACGGTGTAGATCACCCAGACGCCGTCGCCGGTCTCGCCGGTGGTTTCCGGTTCAGGTCGCCCACGTCGCCCGAAATCGTCGAAAAACGCAGACCAGCCCGCCCGCTCGCCGGGAGTGGTGATGAACCTGCCAACCCGCTCGAGGACGTCGCGGAGGCCCTCGCTTGCCTCGCGGATCACTCGATCGAAGTCCTCGGGGTCGAAACCGAAGGCACCGTAGTCGCTCATCACACCCTCCTGGCTCGCGCCGGTCACACCTCAGTGTGCGCGCCGGAAGGACGTTTCGCCACGTCCCGTCGGTTTTGCTGGGAGGCGTTGCCGACAGCCCGCGACCGGGACCGTTCCAGACGCGCCGGCGTCGCAGGTTTGGCGGGTGACCAGCGCGGGAAGCCCCGCTGTTGGGTTGCTGTCTAACAAAGGAGTTCGACATGGCTGCCAGCACCATTGTCGGGATCGTCATCGCGGTAGTCGCGGCCCTGCTGATCATTGCTGTCCTCGTCTGGGGTGTGCGCAGGCGCGGCGAACATCGTCGGCGAGTTCAGGCCGAGCAGATCCGCCAGCGAGTCGACCAGGAGTCGGTGCACGTACAGCGTCGCGAAGCACTTGCCGATGAGACCGCCGCCAAGGCACGCGCCGCGCAGGCCGAAGCCGAAGCCAAGGCCGCCGAAGCAGCGCGGTTGCAACAACGCGCGGAAACTCATCGCTCGAATGCCACGGGTGCGCGCGAGCAACTCGATGAGCAGCGCGCACACGCCGACAGCCTCGACCCGCGCGCCACGGCGCACCCCGAGGAAGCACAGCAGCAACCTGGTGAAGTCGGCCCGACGGACGCCCCCCGCACCGCGCCGACCGACAGCCCGCACACCGGGCCAACCGACAACCCGCGCGCGAGCTAACGGTATCGGCGCCGCGCGTTACGGTCCCGGCGGCGGTGCCGGCGGCGGAGGCGGGTTGATCGGAATCGGCACCGTAACGAACGGCAGATGTAAATACGCCGTCATCGGCGGCATCGCCGGCGCCGGAGGCGGCGGAGGTGGTGCAGCAGGCGGCGGTGGGGGCGGCGCGGCCGGCGCTGGAGGCGGTGCCTCTGGAGCTGGCTGCGGTGCCGGTGCGGCAGGCGGCTGGTAGGCCGGCGCTTGCCGGGTCGGTGCCCGCTGCACCGGCGCTGGGTTGGGGGCCACCACTGGCGCCGGCTCGGGGATCGTTTCCGGTGGCGGCGCGGGGGCAGCCGTCGCGGGGGGTGGTGGTGCCGCCGGCTCGGGTGACGCGGCGGGCGGCGGCGCTGCCGGTGGCGGGGATGAAGCGGCCGGCGCAGGCGGTTGCGCGTGTGGCGGCGCGGGTGCCTGCTCGGTGGGAAGGACGACATTTCCGCCGGGGTTGGGTCGCTGACCGACCGTCGGGCGCACATCGGCCACCAGCGAAACGATCAGCGCCACAACCCCGATCAAAAGCACCGCCGCCAGCGCGCTGCCGACCAGCAAGATTGGTCGACGTGGCCGCTGACCGGGCTCCCCGTCGTCCTCGGGCAGAGCGCTATAGGCCAGCGCCGCGCTGCTGAGGCCGGCGTGTCCGGAAACGTCGAGGTAGGTCGGCGCAACCGCGTACCGGTCCACCTCACCGGTGCCGGGGTCTTGGGCGTAGGCCAGAGCAGCGGTCGATGAGGCAAACAGCGGCGCGTTCGCCGAAGCCAGCGCCGCGCCCCGGGCCAACGCCATGTCCGGCTCTTCGGGCGCGGTTACCGGGAGGGTGGTGGCCTCCTCGACTCGCGGCTTGATGGGGACGACGTCAACGCCGCAGCCGACGATGAACACCCCGTCTGGGCGGGATCCCCACGACTCCAGCCCAGACACCATCGAGGTCAACTCCGCCGCATCGGCCGACAGCGCGGCCGTATCGCCGTCGTCCCACACGTTGTTCACCAGCCGTCGGTGCAAGTCGACGATCGAGCCGTCGGCGCAGTCGACCACGGCCAAGGTGGCGCTGTTGGGTTCCATGTACAGCAGGGCGATATGCCGGTAGGCCAGTGCGCTGCCCACGGTCTGCGCGAGTGCCGCAGCGGCCAGTAGCGGGGCGACCAGCATGACGTTTTGGATTTGCTGGGCAGCCAGTGCGTCACGCAGCGCCGGGGCATCGCCAGGGTCGGTCCACGTCACGCCGGTCGACATCAGTTGATAGCCGGCCTCCACCGCGGCTTCCCGCGTGCCCAAGATCGCGCCGATCGCAGCTGAGGTTGCCGAGTCGCCGTTGCCAGCCACATCGAAGCTGTCTTCTTCGACGGTGACGCCGTCCGCGTTCTGTCCCTCGATCAGCACCATGCGGACCGTCGTAGGTGCCATCGACACCCCAAGTACGATGTCCACAACTCCTCCAAAGTACTTTGCTGCCACGGTCTGGCGGAGGAGTGCACCGCGCCGGCCGCCATCTTCAAACTTCGTCGCCGCACCTGTCTGCGGCGTTACACCCGGACTACGGCACCAGCAGCTACGGGCCTCGCCGACCGTGGTACTTCAACCCTACCGCTAGTTTTCGACGCCGACCGTTGTTCGCCGTTGCCGGACGGGAGGCGTTGCCCTGGGTAGCTGGGTCCCCCCGGTCGGGGTGACGCAGCGTTTGCTGTCAGTAACCGCCGCCCGGATTCACATACGGGTTCTGGGGCTGGTTCTGCTGCGGAACCTGAATCGGTATCGGGACCGGCACCAGCGGAAGCGTCAAGTACTCCGTTGTCATCGGCACCGTCGTGCTGGTGGTTGTGGTGGTCGTCGTGCTCGGCGGCGGTGTCGTGGTCGTGGTGGTGGTGGTGGTCGTTGTGGTTGTCGTCTGCTGCGCCGTGGTCGTCGGCGACGGCCGATCCGTCGTGGTGACCGGAGGAGGCGGCGGTGGCGGCGGTTCCACAGACGACGGAGGAGGCGGTGGCGGCGGGGCAACGCTGCTCGGCGCGGGTGCCACGCTGGGCGGCGGTGCCGCCGGACTCGGCGACGGCGGCGGGGAGCTGAGTGGCGGCGGCGGAGCGAGAGGCTTTGTGCTCTGCCGCGCCGGAGGCGCGTGGTGCTCGGTGGCGCTTGTCAGCGAGTACGCCACCCCGCCGATCGCGATCATCGACGTCAGGGCAGCGAGCCCGATAGCCAACTGCGGCAGACGGTACCGCCGCCGTTTCCGCTCAGCGGGCGGCTCAATCGTCGGCAGGAGTTGAGACGGGGCGGCGCGGGCCCCGTCATCAAAGGGGTCGGCATAAGAGCTGTAGAACGAACCGGTAAACGGCAACGGTTCCTTGCCGCTGTCGTCGGCCTCCGACCAGGCCAACTGGCGAGGCGTCGCGTCATCACCGAGAGGCACATCGCCGTTGATTGCGCCGAAGCCGCCGGTAGACAATCCGAAATCGTCATCTAGCGTGCCAACCGCGCCGTCTGCTGCGCCGAAAGCCCCTGTCGGAGCAGTGAAGCCGCCCGTCGACGCAGTCAAGCTGCCGGTGGAGGCGCCGGCCATCGCCGCCATCGCCGTCGGTGCTTCGATCTCGTCCTCGGCCTGCGCCTCGACCGGCGGTTGCCCCGCGAGCATCATCGCACCGACAGCAGCTGCGAGCTCAGGTTGCACAGCCGTGACTACAGGCGAATTGGCGTGAGATGAAAGGCGTTGGGCAACCAAGGGTATTCTCGCCATACCGCCGGCCACCGCCACCGCAGCAAGATCCTTGCGGCCTATCTTGTTGCGGGTCAACATATCCTCGAATGCGCGCAACACACCGCTGAGGCGATCTTCGACCAGGCGGTCCAGATCGGCTCGGGTAATCCGGATTCGGCCGCTTTGTCCCGGAAGCTCGGTGGCGAGTTCGGTCGCTTCCTCGGTCGACAAGCGTTCCTTGGCCTGCCGGCACTTCTCAAGCAGCTGGGCCAAGTCTCCGACCGCCGCAGTGCTGGCGGGATCGGACTGGCCGATGTGGCCGATGCCGTCCAACGCGTGCATCATCAAGGCCTGGTCAACCGCTTCGCCGGAGAAGTCGCGATAGCGCAGCGTTTTCGCGATAGGCGCGAAGCCAGAAGCCGCATCGGCCAGCGTGATGCTGGTGCCGCTGGCGCCAAAGTCGAACAGGGCCACCACGCCGTCTGCTGGCAGGCGTGCTTGACTGTTCAACGCCGTCAACGCGGTGACAGCATCGGAAACGAGTCGCGGCGGCATTCCGATTCTGGCGAAACCCGCGTGGGTACTCAGCGCTTCCTGCAACGCGCGAAGCGCTTGGAGTTCCCAGTGCGCGGGTGCCGCGATCGCAATCTTGGACGTCGAGGCGTCGGCTCCTGTGGCTGCGATCATCGCGTCGAGCGCCTCGACCAGCAACAGTGCCGGGTCGTGAGCCGAACCAGTAGCGGACACTACGGCGTTGGAGTCACCGACCCTTTCGACAAAGCCGGTCATCCGAATGCCAGGCTCGGCCGAATCCGAATCATCCAGGGGCACGCCGAGTTCCGGTGAGCGGTGTGGGTAGAGGGTCAACACAGCGCGGCGGGTGACGGTCGGACTGCCGTTACGCACCGCAACTAGGTTGGTGGTCCCGATCGACAACCCCAACGGGTCGTACATAGAGCGAATACTTTCGTCGATAGCGGTCGGTGGCCAGCGTCAACCATAGCCACGACGCGCACTTTTTCGAATCGGGCACAACCCCATTGGTATGCGGTCGATGCGGTTGCGTCACCGAAGTGATACCGCCGTCGTCTTGACAGATTACGTCGGTCTCACACCACGGTCAGTGGCAGCGATCGCCTCGGCTGGAATTGGAATGTCGATCCCCGGCTGACCTTGGCAATCGACACCTCAGGCAATTCGTCGGCCGTGATGTCTGTTTCGACGAACTGTACGCTCCAGTCGCTGCTGGTCCCGGTGACGCGAACTTGAATATGGGGGTCAACTGCCGTGGCGATCGCCTGCAGCGGCTGCGCGGATTGTGGCGTGCAGAGCGAGATCCAGGCACCGTCGTCGTGAGCCGGTGATCGCTGCACCACCAGCCGATCGCCGGCGATTTCGGCCATAACGTAGCCGGCGGGATTGAGCAGCGGATGCAGTTCGAGAACCGCTAAGACACCGCCGATCCCACCGGGCAGTGACAACGCACGCTGAATCCGTTCGGCGCCAAGCCCGGCCACGCCGGTCAGCTGCCGGGTGCACACGGAGGTGGCCAGGTCGGCGTCGGCTCCGGCGCGTGCCCGCACCGCGATCGCGAACGACAGATAGAGCAAGTGCATCTGCAAACACACTTCGTCGGCCATGCGCACCAGCGCCGAATGAGAGAATGCGCCGAAGTCGAGGTCGGATACCAGCGGGCCGCAGTAGTCGGCTTGGCCTTCATCGGCGCGATCGATGGCGTCGAGTTCCCATGTGGCAGCGCGAGTTCGACGTACGACGTCGAGGGCCGGGATGCTCTCGGCCGGCGGATAGGACTCGTCGATGATGACCGTCCACGCGCAGTGCGGATGCCGGTCTGAAGGCACCCGGGGCGGTCGGTGGATGGGCCGCATCTGTGCTCGCGGGTTGGTTGCCACCGCGGTGGCGTCGAAGGTCGGGTCCTCGATGGTGTGGCACATGCCGAACACGTACCCGTCGCCCATGGGCTCGACGTCGAGCAGCGCGCCGCAGTGGTCGAGGTGGAACTCGCCGTGCCAGCGGTCGTGCACGGTGTAGCGGAAGTCCATGAACTGCGGCGGCGCGCCGATGTCGAGCTGTAGCCCTTTGAAGATCGTGGGCACGTCGTCGCCCTCGTAGTTCAGCGCACGCTGCATGCGTTTGGTATAGACAGGGCTGGCGCCGGCCCACTCCTCGATGGCGATCTGCAGCATCTCGTCGTGGCCGAACTCCTTGATGCACCAGGCCATCCCGGAGCGGTCAATCATGTGCCCGATCAGCAACAGCTCTGGGACCAACACGGCCAGTTGCTCACGCGACAGTTGTGCGTACCGGGATTGGCTCACAGTGCAAAAATAGACTCGACTATGTTATAAAGTCAACGATGACTGTTACTGCAAGACGGGCCGTCTCGCCCACTCGGCGTACCTCCGCGCCGCGCAAACGCGGGGACGAAACGCGCGCCAAGATCATTGATGAGACGGTCCGCTGCATCATCGAGGAAGGGTTCGAAGCCGCCACCGCCAAGCACGTCGCCGAGCGTGCGGGTGTGACGTGGGGCGTCATCCAATACCACTTCGGCGACCGCAACGGCCTGCTGATGGCTGTCGTCGACGAGGGGGTGGCCAAACTGCTCGACAGCCTCTCGTCGGCCGAAGTCGGCGAGTTGGCGCTGCGGCAGCGCATCGAGGTCGTCGTCGACACCGCCTGGGCGTGTTACAGCAGCCCCACGTCGATGGCGGCGTTCGAAATCTTGCGGGCCACCCGCGGCGGGCTTGGTGAGTCCTCGCGGCGGCATTTGCTCGAGATGAACTCGGCGATCAACCGGCTGGGCACGTTGGTCTCCGACGATCCAGCCAATGACGGTGTGGCCGAGGTGATTTGGGCGACTCTCCGCGGCGTGGTGCTGGCTCAGATGCTCACGGGTATGCCGATCGACTGGCAGCGGGAGCGGCGAGCGCTGATCGATATGGTCACCCACTACGTGCAGCGTTGTGCTCCAATGACCTGATGAGCCGTCACGACGTCAGCACCGACATCGCCGAGATCCAACAGGTCAAGTACCGCTACCTGCGGGCACTGGACACCAAGCACTGGGACGACTTCGCCGATACCCTGACCGAGGACGTCACCGGCGACTACGGGTCGTCGGTGGGCGAGGAACTGCACTTCACCAACCGCACCGACCTGGTCGACTACATGCGCTCCGCGCTGGGCCCCGCAATCATCACCGAACACCGGGTGACCCATCCGGAGATCACAGTGAGCGGTGACGAGGCATCGGCTACCTGGTACCTGCAAGACCGCGTCATCGTGCCCGAGTTCAATTTCATGCTGATCGGTGCGGCGTTCTACCACGACCGCTACCGGCGTACCACTGACGGCTGGAAGATCAGCTCCACCGGCTATGACCGGACCTATGAGGCGACAATGTCGTTGGCCGGCTTGGATTTCAAGGTCAAACCCGGCCGCGCGCTCGCCTGACTACTGTCCGATCGCCATCAGCGCACCAGGTTGCAGCCAACGGATGATCTGCACCAGCCTGTCGTCGTCGATGGCGACGCATCCCTCGGTCGGCCCGCCATCGGTGGTGTGGAAGAAAAACGCCGCGCCGTTTCCCGGGACGCGAGCGGTGTTGACTCCCATTACCACGGCGTGTTTGTACTGCGGGATGTCGAGGTTTTCGCTTGCGGAGGTGTCGAATGCGCACTGGTCTTTTCGACAGACCTGCATGGTGTTGAAGGTGGGGCTGTGGTCGTCGCCGCTCCACCAGTGGTCGGGGCCGACTTGGACATACTTCAGCCCGCCACCGGGATTCGGCGCGGTGCCGAAGGCATAAGGCAAGGTGAAGACCCCCATCGGGGTGGCCGGATATCCGCTCTTGGCCTGCGGCGCCAGACCGGCCGACCCGATGTGGGTGGGTATGCCCGCCGCGATCGGCTGCCAGCCAGTGGAACCGCGCTGATAGACGTCCATCTTGGCGTTCGAACCACCCACTCCGACAACCGAAATCACTTGGGTGGCATTGCCGACGGATCGCGCGAACCAGGGGTTGACCACCGCAGCGCTCAACGGCGCGACCGCCAGCATGAACCCGGCCGCGCACAGGGCAGCGCAAAGCAGGCCCACTAGTCGGCGCACCGTTTCATGATCGACGCGCCAGATTCGCAGGGTCAAGTAAAGATTCAGACTCGATTGGGTCACCGACCGCGCTCGAGCCGGCAACAGCCATCGGCGCATCGGCGGATGCGCCTATATGATCGGGTTGCGATGTCCTCGTCGGGCGGCGAGAAGACTTGGACTCGTTGAGTTTTCACGAACAGGGCGATCTCACGGTCGTTTGCCGCCCGGCCAACTGAGTGGCCGCACCGAATGTCCAACCCGTCCCCCGGGGTGATCAGAGAGCGTCGATGACACCAACAAACCGCGGCACCACGCCGTCTCACGAAGAACAAACCACCCGGCTAGGCGTAGTAACCGAAGAGAAATCACCGCTGACCGTCTGGCTCGGATCGGCGATGTACACGTTTCCCACCGACCGTGACGTCACAGTGGGCCGCGACCGCGACTGTGACATCTGTCTGCACGACGGCGACCGCGCCGAGCTTGGCCTGATATCGCGCATGCACGCGATACTGCGATTCGACGGCGCGCAGTGGGTCGTGGTCGACAAAAGCCAGAACGGGGTTTTCGTCGACGGTGTGCGCGCCCCGATGGTGCCGATCGGCAACCGCCGGCGAATCACGCTCGGCAGCCCGCGTGGGCCGCAGCTGACCTTTCGCGCCGCGACATCGGCTGCGTCATTCGAGCCGCGCAATCCCCCAACGCTGGAACGCATGCCGAGCAGCCGAAGCCGGACCGACAGCGCCAACAAGACCCGGCTTACCCCGCCGCCGATTTCACCGCCGCGTGTGCGGATCCCACCGCCGCCGCGACCGGGCCGCCCGCAGCCGAGTCGCCGCGAACGCATCGGCGACACGATGCGCTTGTTGCTGCCGCCGCGCACCGGCTCCGCGCCGCGCGGGTCGAAGACTGTCGGCCGCTTCACAAACAACGACGTCGTGGTCGACGACGCGCTGGCATCGCGCGTGCACGCGATGCTCGTTCCCACCCCGGCCGGTATCGAGATCCGCGACAACAACAGCAGCAACGGCACGTTCGTCAACGGCGCCCGCATCCGGAGCGCAGTGCTGCGGGAGGGCGACGTCGTCACCATCGGCAACACCGACCTCGTGGCGGTGGGCAACACGCTGGTACCGCGCACCGCGCATGCGCGCACCAGCGGACTCACCGCCCACGGGCTGGGCTTGAGCATCGACGGACACACGCTGTTGACCGATGTGTCGTTCACCGCGCGGCCCGGGACGCTCACGGCGGTCATCGGACCATCCGGTGCGGGTAAATCGACCTTGGTCAAGCTGATTGGCGGCACGACGGCGCCGAGCGCCGGAGTGGTCAGCTTCGACGGGCACGACGTGCACGCCGAATACGCGTCGATGCGCTCCCGCATCGGGATGGTGCCCCAAGACGACGTCGTGCACCGCCAATTGACCGTTGAGCAGGCGCTGAACTACGCCGCGGAACTGCGGCTGCCTCCGGACACCTCGGCTGCTGACCGTCGTCAGGTCGTCGCCCGGGTGCTCGACGAGCTGGAGCTGACGCCGCACCGAAAGACACGCGTGGACAAGCTTTCCGGCGGTCAGCGCAAGCGTGCGTCGGTGGCCATGGAGCTGTTGACCGGTCCGTCGCTGCTGATCCTCGACGAACCGACCTCGGGCCTGGACCCGGCGCTGGACCGGCAGGTGATGACGATGCTGCGCCGGCTGGCCGACGCCGGTCGGGTGGTTATCGTGGTCACCCATTCGCTGACCTACGTGAACATGTGCGACCAGATCCTGCTGCTGGCACCCGGCGGCAAGACCGCCTTCGCCGACCCGCCCCAGCAGATCGGTCCGGCAATGGGAACCACCGACTGGGCCGACATCTTCGCCCGCGTCAGCACCGACCCCGACGGTGTGCACCGAGCATTTATGGCGCGGCATCCCGCTGCCCCGCGCCAGCCGTCGACGACCGAGGGCGCAGTGCCGCTGGGCACTCCGCCGCATACCAGCCTATGGCGGCAGGTGTCGACGATCGCACGCCGTCAGATGCGGCTCATCAGGGCCGACCGCGGCTATTTCGCGTTCCTGGCCGTGTTGCCGTTCGTTCTCGGCGCGCTGTTGCTGGCAGTTCCGGGGAACACCGGTCTGGGGGTGGCCAATCCCCGTGGAGCCCAACCCAATGAGCCCAGCGACATCCTGATCCTGCTCAACGTCGCGGCGGTGTTCATGGGAACCGCGTTGACCATTCGCGACCTGGTCGGTGAACGCATGATCTTCAAACGCGAACAGGCCGTGGGCCTTTCGGCGTCGGCTTATCTGCTGGCCAAGGTGCTGATCTACAGCCTTGCGGCGTTGATCCAAACCGCGATCCTGACAACGATTTTGGTTGTCGGGAGGGGCGCCCCGACCCGAGGCGCAGTGTTGTTGGGCAACGGTGTCGCCGAGCTGTACGCGACACTGGCGGCCACCGCCATCACGTCGGCCATGGTGGGGCTGGCGTTGTCGTCGCTGGCGCGCTCCACCGAACAGATTCTGCCCATGCTGGTCGTGGCGATCATGGTGTCAATGGTGTTGGCCGGCGGGTTGATCCCGGTGACCGGCCGGATCGGGCTGTCGCAGGCGTCGTGGCTGCTGCCCGCGAGGTGGGGTTTAGCGGCGTCGGCATCGACGGTGGACCTGCGCCACATAGAGGTGGACGTGCCAGCCGACCGGCTGTGGCTGCATGCGCCGCGCTATTGGCTTTTGGATATGGGGATGCTGGCGGCACTGGGACTGGTGGCAACTGTGTTTGTCCGCTTCAGGCTCCGCCTGCCGGCGCGCGGCCATGCTCGCTAAGCCGCTGGCGGCGGTTGGGGTGAATTGACGGGGTGGCAACCCGGAGTAGCGTTACTGCAGCTTCGGAAGGGGTCACGATGTTCATCGACACTGGGTTGCTGCATTCGGGAGCCGATGATTCCCACCGCGCTGGCGGGCATGCCGGTGACGGCGCCGCTCACCTGGCGGGCACGTCTGCGGTGGCGGGGATGTTCGGCGACTTCCCGGCGGCGCACGAGTTCCACGAGGCGGTCAGTCAGGCACACACTCACCACACTACGAAACTGCGGGCCCACCAACAGACCCTCAGCGACGTCGCCAACAAGGCCCGTACCGCTGCTACGGCGTTCACCGATATGGAGGACCGCAATACGGTGAAGTTGGACGCGGTGCGGTGGAACTCCGCTACATAAGCGTCCCGCTGCTCATCGCCGCGGCCCGTGGCGACCCGTGGCAGGTGGATGCCAGCTCCCAAAGCGGCTGTGCTGCGATGTTCTGTGGCACAACGTTTCTGGCACCAAACCGCTAAGGAATGTGTCGTCGCTCCCTTAATGGCAGTTTCGGATAGGGATAGGGATAGTCGTCGACACCGTGTCACCGCGGCGCGCCGTGGCCGATCCGTACATGGCGGGAGGCATATCGATGTTGGGGTTCGTAACCCGTTACGGGACGTCACCGCTCGGCGAATTATTCGTCGTGTTCGCCGGACCGCTTGAATGCCTCGGAGCGGTCAGCCAACTCCGCACCCACCACGACGAGACGGCGAGCTCACCGAATACCCGTAGCATCAACGGCCAGGTCGGTACGGCTGAGTGGGCGTCCACCGATATCACGAACGCCAGAAGTAGATGCTGGACGCGGTGAGGTGCAACTTCAACACATAGATCTCGGAAAGCTGATCGCCGCAGCCGGCGGCGACCCGTGGGCAATCAACCACAGCCTTCAAGCCGGCCGCCCGGCACAGATTTCCGATCTGGCGGAGGCGTTTCGCAACGCGGGTCAATCGACCGCCGAGTCCGATCGCGCATTCGCGGATGCCCGCCGCCGGTTTGAGTCGTCCTGGAATCGGGAGGGCTGCCAGCATCCGATCAACGACTCTGCGGAGGTGCAGCGAGTTACCCAGTCGCTTGGGGCGCAGGCCGCCCAGTTGCCCAAGATCGCTGTTGATTTGGAAAACGTCGCCGCCACGCTAGCGGAGGCGCAGCGAACCTGCGGGGTGCTGATTTCGACTCTCGACGACCGACTAAAAACGCTCGACGACTGGATCGGCCAAGCAGAAGAACTCATCAACTACGATGCGTACCTGCTTGCCGAAGCCGACGACCCCGACGACATCGCCGATCTTGAAGACGACATATCGAGGCTCGAACAATACATCGCCGACTGTGAGCAGGAAGCCATCGGCGACACGGCGTCCACCCTGGCCCAGCTGCAGTCAATCCGCGCCGGTTACTCCGACTACCTGCAGCGGGCGTCGGCCAGCCTGCGCACTGACGGATACGACCCGACTGCGATCCAAGCAGTCGACGCGGAAGAGACCAAAAATCAAGACCCTGGGAACATTCCACCATCTGGGCTAGAGGCCAGCGAACTAGCCGACATCAGACGGGTCACGAATCAGGCCGTCGTCGATCAGATGGCCAAGGTGCGAGCCGCGCAGAAGGCCATCGATGACGCACTGGCCACCGCCTACACCAAAGGCCAAGGCTCGCCCGAGGGACAGGCCGCTTTGGCGAGTCTGCCCCAGCTCAAGAAAAACCTCGCCGATGCCCTGAACACCCTCGGCAATCTGCCCGATTACAACAACGTCGACCCGTCGGCGATGCGCTCCAGCCCCGACGGCCATTTCCTGTTCGGCTACACCGCCGACGGGCAGCCAGTACAGGTCACCGGCCAGCTTAAGAACGGCACCGGCGAAATCTTCGACCAGGGCACGGGTACCTACTACACCTTCAAGGACGGAAAGCTTGTAGGCACTCGCACGCTCGACCCCGGCCGCGCCCAAGCCACCGATGAACCGCTTCTAACCGCCGTCACCCTGGCGGTTGGAGCGCCCGAACTCAAGGCAGGTGGCGAGGCCGCCTGGCAAGGCCTGAAGACCCTTTTCACCCGCGAAGGACTCGCCTCTAGCGCTGGTATCACGTCAGACAACGTTTTGCCCCGAGCCTTCGCCGCGGCCGAGACCAGGGCAGCAGGTGCTGCGCAAAACCTTGCCGAGCAAGCTTCGATGCCGCACTCTCCGGTCGCCCCTACCGCCGAGCACCCGGGTCCGTTAACTGCAGCCGAGCATCCCGCTTCACCGCCGACGCACGAACCGGCACTGCCGGGCGCCGGCCCGGAGGTTCCCCACCCGCCCGGTCAGGTCCCACAACCTTTACCGCACGATTCGCCGCTATTCGAGGGATACCATCCCGTCGAGCCGGGTCCAGAATTCACCGCCGCCGACGGTAGCCTCATCTACCCGGACGACAGTATTGCGAGCAAGCCCTACGCCATAGCTGGCACTGTCATCCCCGATGCTCACCTACCGGCGGGGACAGAGCTGGGCCGCTTCGGCTATCCGGGCGGTGCCTACCTGGCTCCGGAAGGAACTCCCTTCGCCCAGCTCTCACTTCCGCCAGAAAGCGCGCTCAAACCCTATTTCAAATACGTCGTCAACGACCCCAACGCGCTTCCTCCTGGCTGGCGTATAGAACAGTCCCAAGCAGCACCATGGTTTCATCAACCTGGTGGAGCCACTCAGTATCGAATAATCGACGAATTCGGGAACAGTGGTAGCGTCGAAGAGCTGGTCAGGTGGGGATTTCTTAGGAGGACCAACTAGTGGTGGATTTTGCTCGGTTGTCGATGCACTGGTACCAGTGGGCACCTGCAATGGGCGGCGGCAATATTTCTGTCTCGACGGACTGTAGTGACTGCCGAATCCTCTTCAGATCGTCTGACTATTCTGTTCATCTCCGCAATGATGAAACTTGGTGGATAGTGGACACTGTAAACGACCGCGGACAGCGGCGGAATGGCGCCGCTAAGCTATCGAGTTTCGATCTCACGGAGAAGTACCTTATCTGGGACTGGGCAACGACCGCGTGTCAAAGCCTTGCATCTGGGTCATTAGGCGTCGAACTTGCCAGGCGCGGATACGCGCGTGATATCAGAGTTTCTCAGGCCGAGGGAGGCCATGAGATTTGTTCGAATGATGATTGCGCCATACTATCTGTCGTTAACGCCACTATTTTCAGTCATCTGATGACTAAATCGGTTGAGGAGATTGAGCAGATGATACGGGAGGGCCTCAAATAGTCCATCGATGTTGTGCGAATAGGCTAGAAAATAGAAGCGGATCAAGGCTCGGCATTCCCGCATACATAGACGACACAAGCCTCCACCTGTGGCCATGCGGTGCGTTGCAGACCGCGAATTGTTATCTAACGATTAAGTACACCCTGCATTTGAGGTCCCTGATGTCGCTTCGCCCGGCATGTTCGTCTCGAAACACCGTCCGACCACGCGCTCAAAAGGCATTCTGCAATAAGCCTCGGCAATATTTCACACGGTTAGCGCGGGACATTTTATAGACCCGAAGGCGCCGGCGTCTCGGCAACAGCTAGGGGAGCCACACTGACCGCCATGGATTCAGGAACATATTGACGCCACGCAATGCCGAACTAGCTGCCACGAGAGACGTGACTACCGTGATCGCGAAGGAGCGATACGATCAAGTCCATGTCGCAGTTGCCGCCCCCGCCATCTGCACGACCTCCGGGCCCATCGGCAGTGCCACCGCCATGGCCACCCATAGGGCCGCCAACGGCACGGCAGCCATCGCAGTGGGTGAAGCGCATTCTGCTCGTGACCGCACTCGCGGTAATTGGTGGCATCGCGATCGGCGCCTGGTTTCGTCCAACGCCGGGCAATAAACCACCTCCTGCTCCGGCGGCGCCAACCTTTACAAGTCAGGAAGTCAGCGAGGCGAAAGCAAATGTATGTGCGGCCTACCAGAAAGTGCACCATGCAAACGAATTGGGCAGATCACTGTACTTAGGCGACGATCAGGTCGCGAAACAGACAGTAGCCGTGGGGGGATGGCTGGCACTCGATAGTGGCAGCAGGTATCTAACGACAGCCCTGGTTGATGAGCCCGCAACTCCCCCCGATCTCGCCCAGGCGGTTCGCAAACTCGCGAATGTGTACCAGTTGCTTGCGGTCGATTACATGGCTGACGTTAGCCATCCCGAAATCGACTCCGCACGACAAACAGAGAAAACTGTGTCGGCGTCGATCGAACGGATGTGCGCATGAGTGATTTTCCACAAGGCAAATGGGATTTGCTGCTCGTCGGCCCTCAGTGGCCCTACGACACTGCACTGGCAGCCATGGGCGTCGGTGCAGATAACCGTTCGAACGTCGAAACGGGATACAACCATCTTGCGGACAACTTGTTCAAAGCTCGCACAGGTGCGCTGCCCGAGCAAAAGGGCATAACGGCGGACGATACGCGTGAGAAGCTCCAGCAAGGAGAAAACCACGCTCGCGAAGTAGCCTCAAAAAATGGTGCCAAGAAGGACATGTATAACACCGCGCGCGACAATGCCGAGAGCCTCCAATCCGAATTGCGTGAACTGGCGGCACATGGCAATAAGCAGATAGAAGACATCGAGACGTCGAAAGAGCCGGCGGCGACGAAGCTTGCAAAAATTGTGGGTGTGGTCGCCGACAGCCAACGGCAAGCGAATCAGGCTGCAGCAAAGTACGGCGCCAACGTGATCGACGCGATGCAGAGTGTTCTAAACCAGGAGGGCGGCCAGTCGGCGTACGTGTTTGCCAAATCCCATGGCATAGATCTCCAGAGCCTGTACCCACAGCCAGACGAAAATACCATTCAACGGCAAGTGCAGAGCATGCTGGGCCAACCCAGCTCACCTACATCTACCTCTGACAATTATTTAAGACAGCCCGGACAGGCCGCACCCTCACCACCACTCGCACCAGCTACTGGCACCCCTGCAAGTACACCTGACAATTACTCCAGGCAGCCCGGACAAGCCGCGCCTGCCGCGCCACTCCCGCCAGCAACCGGCGGAATTCCAAGTACCCCTGACACTTATCTAAGACAGCCCGGACAGCCACCCGCGGCGCCGCCCGTGCCGAGAGCGCCTGTCCCGTCCGCTGCGCCATCGTTCTCCGCCACGGGTAGCCCGTCGCTGCCAAGCACTGCATCGGTACCTTCTACTCCAACATCGCTCCCGGGCACTCCGCTCACCACGGCACAGGGCCCTCCCCAAGGGTTGACTCCGGCCAGTTTGATGCACAGTTTCGACCAGGGCCTGCAAGCAGGTGCACCGGGGTCGTTGGCCGAGAGCGCAATGCCTCCCGCTCCAACAGCACCAGCGGAGGCTCAGGCACCACCGACCGCGCCGACCACGCCGACGGCAGCAGTCAACGCGCCGGTGCACGCGCCCATGTATGACACGCCTCCGCCGGTCCAACATGCAGCAGCGCCAGAAGCTCCGCCGCCCACGCCGATGGTGGCCGGCCCGGCGATGGCCCCTGCCCCACCTCCGCCCACCCCGGGTCCGTTGCCCGCCTACGGTGCCGACCTGCGGCCTGCGGCTGCAGCAGCCCCTGCGACACCTGCACCATCGCCTACCCCGCCGTCACCCGCGGCCGCAGCACCGGGATCGGCACCGGTCCACCCAACAGGCGCACAAACCAACATTGGTCAATCCGCTGTGGTGAGGCAACCAACCACACCGTCGACATCGGCGGGATCATCGTCTTCGTCGAGCCTGGGCGCTCAAACCGTCGCTGCCACCGCGGCCGGCGCCGTCGCGGGCGCTTCGTCGGCCGAGGCGACCGCGCGGTCCCGGCTGCAGCGGCTTGTGGACTTTGTGGCGCGCCAGGAACCACGGCTGGCCTGGGCCGCTGGCGAACGCCCGGATGGCACAACGGTATTAGTGACCGATCTGGCGAACGGTTGGATACCACCCGACGTCGAACTGCCCGCCGCTGTCAGCTTGCTCGAGCCGGCGCGCCGCCGCGGCGGAATCGAATCCCTGCTGGGCGAGGTGAGCGTCGTCGCCAGCTACAGTCCTATCCACTCTTTGCCCGCCCAAGGCGACGAGCCGGTTCCCACCTCGCCGCGGCCGCGGCACGCACCGGAAATCGAAGAACTGGGCTGGGAACTTAACCAAGCAACTCATTGGCGCGACGGCTTGCCCCGGCTCGCCCACACGTTGGCTATCGCCGCCTTCAGAGGCACCGGCGTTGTCGAGAAGGAAGTAGAGGTGCTCCACGAAGAGTTGGCGAAATTGAGTGCCAAGGTGCTTGAAAGCTACCCCGATCGTGTCAATCACGAGCAAATCGGCAATTGGCAATTGATGGCCGCCATCGACGCGCTGGTAGTCGGCGACAAAACGGTCGCCAACTACCACCTGGCCTGGTTTCTGGCCTGCCATACCGGAGCGACGAAGAGCATCGCTCGATGACCGATATGGACTTGGGCGCCTTGCTGGCCGCCGCTGCCGCCGACCCTCGACCAGCCACCTCTACGCCCGACGACGTCCCAGGCGGGGATTCCCCGGTCGATCAAGCCGTAGCCGGGTACGTCATGGCCGTCAATTTGGTCATGTCAACCGCCGAAGCCGATCAGGATCTCGCCTGGAGATGGCGCCGGAAAATCTACGCAAAAGAAATCGCGCGCTTGCAAGCCGAAGGCGGAACCGTCGACCCGGTGGTCATCGACACCCTGAACCGGGAGAATGCCAGGGCTGAGCTCAACGACCGTTACTACGCTGACCTGAAGAAAATCGCCCAAGCAGGATACGAGCGCATCTTCGAAATAATCGCTCCGCTCACGGAGCATCTAGCCCTACTCACAGCTGCGCCAACGAGGCTGCGGGAAGCCGGAATCAGCCGAACGGAATTGCTCATGCGCGTAGCTAGTGCGGTCGACGAAATCAACGCGCAGACTCAACGTCTCATCGACCAGCACTGCCCAGGAGCCACAGTTGCCGACTTCTTAGCCGCCCGCCGTGTCGACACAACCGTTCCGCTGGACTGAATGCTTTGCCAAATGACTCTCCTTGTGCGAGCGGCCAGCGGAGATTCACCGCTATCTGGTCTTTATCCCGGCAGTTCGGGAGGCGCGGGATGGGCCGTATAACCGCACGATGCTCGATGAATGACTCGCCGTCAGTTGTGGTCACATGCTTAACTGAAGCCAGACACTGTCGACGCCAGCTAGCACAATTAGCGGCTGCTCGCAGGTATCGGCACACGGGTCAAGGGTTACGCGACTGGGGAAGTTACCAGTTCGACTGGTTTCACGGTTGGACCAGCCGGCAGCGGGAGGAGCGGCGCGATGAGCAATGGCGACGACCTACTTTTCGAACTTGAGAAATGGCTGGCCGCGCACGGGTTGAATGTTCCGCCGCCACCGATCACCTCCGACCCGGTGGCCCCGGTACGTTCGTCCTTCGATGCGTTGCTAGCAGCGGTGGGTCTGGCCGCCAACGGAGGCGACCCAGCTGACAACGCCGCTGCGCAGGACGGGCACGCCGAACGCGAAGCGAAGATCGCTGAAGCCACAACCAAATTCCCTGCCAATGAAGAGCAGTCGGCATCGAAACTTGCTGGCGTCGGCGATCCGAACCAGATGCTTCAGATGGTCCAGCAGATGCCGCAGATGGCTACAGGTGCTGCCCAATCAGCCGCTGGTGCCCTAGGCGGTTTAATGAACCCGCTGATGCAGGTCCCGCAACAAATCGCCCAAGTGGGTCAGCAAGCCATGCAGGCAGGCATGGGGGCGCTGCAGCATGGAGCAGGTAGCGGCGCTGCAGCGGCTGAGGCCCTACCGGGTGAGTTGCTTGGCGCTGGCGGCGGACTGGGTGGTGGAGCAGCTGAATTGGCAGGCGCCGCAGGCGGAGCGGGCGGAGCCTTGGGCGGCACCACCCCGACCGCAATGCTTGGGCCGCCGCCTGCTCCGTCAGCCGGAACGGTCCCAATGTCGTCACCTACCCCACCACCCGTGCCGCCAAGCCCTTCCGAGCAGACGGGCGGCCCGCGAGGAGGAATGTCCGGCATGCCGATGGTGCCACCGGGTGCCATGCACGGAGGTGGGGCGACAGGTAACGACGCCAAGGCGGACACCAAACGTGTTGTTCCACCTTCGGTGAAGAATGGTGCACCTGTCCAGGGGCGTATGGTCACGCCGCCATCCGCACCGGAAGTAACAAAGCGCGTCCATGGCAAGCCGGTGGCCGCACGGCGAATCCTTGCCCCCGATGTCAAGCCGGAGGAGGATGCGGACCAAACCCGCTGAGCGTATTGCCGACTCGACGGTTCCTGGATCAGCTGTGCAGTTGTTCAACTCCTATCGGCATTGCGGATTCGGCTTCGGTAGCTCGATCACATCGACCAGAGGCAGTGGGCTATCCGTGACGCCGACGGCGACTCAGGAAACGCCACCACCGGCCATGACAAGTGGACGCCCTGCGGCATTCGATTCAACGCCTCAGCGCGCCAGCCCGCGTGAGCGCTCTCGGTCGAAATGCCAACGCGCACAACAGAAAATACAGATAACCCAACGCCCAGCCGGCAACCACGTCGGAGACGTGGTGCACGTTCAGCGCAACGCGCCCGAATCCGACGGCCACCACAATCAGCACGCCCACTGCCGCGGCAACCACGCGCATCGACCGGCCAAGTATGGGGAACAGCATGGTCAGCAACGCCAAGACGACGGCCATGGCCCCCACTGCGTGCCCGGATGGAAACGAAGACGACGACGCGTGGACCAGCGGCGTCGCCGGCCGTGGACGATGGGCCAGATGCTTGGCGACGTGCGTGATCAGTTCGTTGAATTCGGTAACCGCAACCAAAAACAACGCTTCCCGCACCAGACGCTTGGCCAGCGCGACTACCGCAGCCACCACACCCAGCAGCTCAAACGCGCCCGGGCTGAACACCGTGCACACCACGTCCCAAAAGCGCACCCACAGCGGATGCTTGACACCGACGTCATAGAGAGCCTGCAACGACGACGTGTCGGCCGATCCGAGCCAACCCCAACCATGCCGATAGCCCACCCACATCACGGCATACACCACCGCCGCGAGCACAGCCATGGCAACGGTCACGACCGTCGACCGGAGTGAAGGCATGGCTATACCTCTACCAGGACGACAGCCTTACCTGACCGCCAGCCAAAGCCCGCCGGCCAACGCTTTGTCGGGCACCCGACGTCATACTGGATTGATGGCAGTCTTCGTCCGCAGATTGTTCGGGATCGGCAAGCTGCCCGACGACCTCCGCGAAGAGGTGAAAGCCGAGGGCTTGATCTACCTCGCCGACTACGTCGCCGTGACCCGACGGTTCAGCGGCGCCATCCCCGGTCTGCGCTCGTCGCACAGCGTCGCCAGCTACGTGGGGTCGCTGGTGTTGACGTCGCAACGCGTGCTGGCCACGCTGTCGTCGCTGCCGAAGCTGGCCGGCCCCACGGTCGATGTGCGATGGGACGAGGCGCACGCCGGCCCCGCAACGGCCGAGGTCGCGTCGACCGGTCTGCACGTCGAACTCGACGTCGCACGCGTCGACTCGCGGTTCAGCGGTCATTTGTCGCTGCACTACAAGGCCACCATTCCCGGTGACGTGCTCACCGGGCTGCCGCGCCGCTCGTTGGCGTTCGACGTGCCCCCGGAATACGTGTTCCGGGCGGTCGGTGTGGCCTACAGTCCCTGACGCAGCGAGCCTCGCAGATCCGGCCACGGCGGGCGGCGCAGCACCGCCAGACTGCCGA
Organism: Mycobacterium noviomagense; assembly: GCF_010731635.1. Taxonomy (NCBI): domain Bacteria; kingdom Bacillati; phylum Actinomycetota; class Actinomycetes; order Mycobacteriales; family Mycobacteriaceae; genus Mycobacterium; species Mycobacterium noviomagense. The sequence continues at coordinate 2,221,755 of NZ_AP022583.1, read as the reverse complement.
TCACCGCTGCCAGAAGACCGGTGATCACGCCGATCAGCGCTATCCGGTTCACGTCGACGGCTCCCACCCAGGACGTCTTGTCGCCGCGGATGACGAACGCCCCGAGCGGCGTAGCCGTCAAGCCGTCGCCGAAGCGAGCGCCACCACGAATCCGGGCGGCAGGGATGAGGGTGGTGCCGTCCCCCGTCTGGAAAGGCTCGCCGAAGACGCGCCCGACCACGTCATCGGTGGGCAACTGGTCGAAGATGTCTGGGATTTTCATTGCGCCGCTCCCCGTCCGCCGAGTGGGTCTCATCTTGCCGCGCCCTCGGCCTCCCACGCGATAGGCATCGCGGTTTCTACGATGGCCGCATGACCGGTCACGCGTTCAGCCCGCAGGAGCGGGCCGCTGTCTACCGGGTGATCTCTGAACGCCGGGACATGCGCCGGTTCGTGCCCGGCAGCATCGTTCCCGACGACGTGTTATCCCGAGTGCTGCGGTCCGCGCATGCCGCACCCAGTGTGGGGCTGATGCAGCCGTGGCGGTTCATCCGCATCACCGACGACACATTGCGGCGGCGCATCCACGCCCTCGTCGACGAGGAGCGGCTGCTCACCGCTGAGGCGCTGGGACCACGCGCCCAAGAGTTTCTGCGGCTGAAGGTGGAGGGTGTTCTCGACTGCGCAGAACTGTTCGTAGTGGCGCTGTGTGACGGCCGAGATGCCTACGTGTTTGGGCGGCGGACTTTGCCGCAGATGGACCTGGCGTCGGTGTCGTGCGCCATCCAGAACCTGTGGCTATCGGCTCGCTCGGAAGGGCTCGGCATGGGGTGGGTGTCGCTGTTCGACCCGCAGCGGCTGGCCGCACTGCTGTCGATGCCGCCCGACGCTGAACCGGTGGCGATACTGTGCCTTGGCCCCGTGCCCGAATTTCCGGATCGGCCGGCACTGGAACTGGACGGCTGGGCTTTCGCGCGGCCGCTGACGGATTTCGTCTCAGAGAACGGCTGGGGCGTCCCCGCGACCGCGACGCAACCCGAGTAGACCGACGGCCGCTATTGGGCGGCGGCCACCGCGGCCAACGGCGGCTGAGCAGTCGTCTCGACGGAGATCCACGCGGTCGGTGCGAAATGAAGAGTGACCGCGGGACGCGGGAGCTGACTACGCACAACGGTGAGCACGCCATTGCCGCCGATGCTGAATTCGCCGTCCACAGTCAGCGACTCGCCGCTGGCCAGATGCACGACAAACGATGCCACGGCCAACTCCTTCCGCCGAGGTTGTCAACAGTCGCAGGAGGCTCGAAGGTTACGAGACCGCCCTTCTCACCACCGAGCGGCGCCGGGTCGGCGGGCACGCCGGCTCCCCGACCGATAGCAGCGGCCAAGCCGCGCGATGCGACCACAACCTGCGTATTGTCCGACAGCACCTGCCAGCCGCCGAGTACCGATCAGCGTGGTCCTCGATAAAAATCACGGCTGGAAAAAGGGGGCCACAGCGAACCCTAAGGCGCGCCGATGCAAGCTAGGGACGTGACGGCAATCGGCGACCGCGATGCGACGCAGCCCCGGCGCGACAATGTGCTGATCGTGCACTGGCATGACCTGGGACGCTATTTAGGCATTTACGGCCACACCGACGTGTCCAGCCCCCGGTTAGACAGGCTGGCACACGAGGGGATCCTTTTCACCCGCGCCCATGCCACCGCGCCGCTGTGCTCGCCGTCGCGGGGTTCACTGTTCACCGGCCGCTACCCGCACAGCAACGGCCTGGTCGGTTTGGCCCACCACGGCTGGGAGTACCGCTCGGGAGTGCGGACGCTGCCGCAGATTCTGGCCGACTCAGGCTGGTACTCAGCACTTTTCGGAATGCAGCATGAGACATCGTATCCGAGCCGGCTGGGCTTCGACGAGTTCGACGTGTCGAACTCGTACTGCGAGTACGTGATCGACAAGGCGCAGGGTTGGCTGCGCGACCACGACGGCAGCAGCCCGTTCCTGTTGACGGCCGGATTCTTCGAAACGCACCGGCCCTACCCGCATGACCGCTATCAACCGGCCGACGCCGCCGAAGTCAAGCTGCCAGACTACCTGCCCGACACCCCGGAGGTGCGTCAGGATCTGGCAGATTTTTACGGGTCAATCGCCACCGCCGACGCCGCCGTCGGCCAACTGCTGGATACGCTCGCCGACACGGGGCTCGACGCCAACACGTGGGTGGTGTTCTTCACCGATCACGGCCCGGCGTTCCCCCGCGCGAAATCCACGCTCTACGACGCCGGCACCGGCATCGCGATGATCATCCGACCACCGACCCGGCTGGCGGTGGCGCCGCGCGTCTACGACGAGCTGTTCAGCGGGGTCGACCTGGTGCCCACGTTGCTCGAGCTGCTCGGCGTCAACCCGCCCGCCGACGTCGACGGCGTGTCGCACGCGCGAAGCATTCTCGCGACCGACACGCACACCGCGCCGCCACGCGATCACGTGTACACCATGAAGACCTATCACGACTCGTTCGACCCCATTCGTGCAATTCGCACAAAGGATTACAGCTACATCGAGAACTACGCACGCCGGCCGCTGCTGGACCTGCCGTGGGATATCGAAGAAAGCCCGTCCGGGCAAGTGGTCGCACCGCTGGTGGCGGCGTCACGACCCGAGCGTGAACTTTACGATCTGCGCACCGATCCCGCTGAGGCAAACAACCTGCTGACCGACGCCAACCCGGATGGCGCGCAGGCAGTCGCGGCCGATTTAGCTGTGCGCCTTAATGATTGGCGCCAGCAGACCGGCGACGTCATCCCGTCGGAATTTGCCGGAACCCGGATTTCGGAACGCTACACCGAAACCTATATCCAGATCCATCACAGGGCGCCGACCAGCCGCTCGGCGATCGCCGCGGATCGCGGTATCGAGGAAGAGGTCAAACACACCGAGCACTAGTTGCTCAAGGCCGCAGGACGACGCGGATGCAGCCGTCGTGCTTGTTCTTGAACATGTCGTAGGCGCGGACGCCGTCTTCGAGCGGCAGGTCGTGGGTGATCAGCACCGACGGGTCCAGATCGCCCTGCTGCACATAGTCGAAGCACTGCCGGATGTAGCGATGCCCGTGTTGTTGAGCCGTTTTCACGGTCAGCCCTTTGTTGGTGACGACACCCATCGGGAACTTGTCGGTCAGCCCGTAGACACCAAGTACAGCGACGATGCCGCCCTTGCGGCAGGCCAAGATCGCTTGGCGAAGCGCGGTGGCGCGGTCGGTTTGCAGGCGCAGCAGTTGCATGGTGCGGTCGTAGAGCTGCTGCAGGCCGGTGCCGTGTCCTTCCATGCCGACGGCCTCGATGCAGGCATCAGGACCGCGGCCGCCGGTGGCTTCCCGCAGTGTTTCCTGCACGCTGTCCACTGCGGTGTAGTCGACCGTTTCAGCGCCGAGTTTCGCTGCTAGAGAAAGCCTTTCGGGCATGCGGTCGACGATGATCACCCGTTCGGCGCCCCGCAGCAACGCGCTGCGTGCGGCCATCAACCCGACACCGCCCGCTCCCCACACCGCCACGGTGTCGCCCGCGTCGATCTCGCAGAAGTCGGCACCCATGTATCCGGTAGGCACCGCGTCGGACAAGAACAGCGCCTGTTCGTCGGTGACGTCGTCGGGGATGGCAAAGCAGTTGGCGTCGCCGAACGGCACCCGGATGTACTCGGCATGCGAACCCTGGTATCCCCCGAACGGATGGGTGTAGCCGTAGATACCTCCGGTCGGAAAGCCCAGAATCGGTTGCTGCAACTCGGCGTTCGGGTTGGTGGTTTCGCACAGCGAGGTCAGGTCGTGCTGGCAATACCAGCAACGGTTGCAGGCGATGAAGGACGGAACAACGACGCGGTCTCCGACGCGGGTGTCAGTCACCTCGCGGCCCGCATCGACGACTTCGCCCATGAACTCATGGCCGAAAACGTCGCCGGCTCGCATGCCGGGCAGGTATCCGTCGATGAAGTGCAGATCCGACCCACAGGTGGTGGTGAGCCCGACCTTGACGATGACGTCGTGCGGGTTCAACAGCATTGGGTCGTCGACGGTTTCCACCGATAGCTCGTTGACCCCGTTCCAGCACAGCGCTCGCATCGATATTCCTCCTGTAGTCAGCGGCCCGACCGTCGTGCGCTGAGGTTGTATCAGATGGTCGGTATTTCCCCGGTCTGCAGCAGCGCCCGGGCGCGGTACAACAGCTTGTAGGCCATTGCGCCCGACAGCAGCCCGGGCGCAGGGCTTTTGACCCGCAAAGTGACTTCTGTGCCCCGCCCACCCTGTGCCTCGCGGAAATCCAGCACGATCTCGCTGGCGATGCCGTCGTGTCGGCCGGAGTCGACGAAACGCAACCGCCGCTCTTCGGCGACCATCAGGCACTCCCAGCTGATTCCGTCCAGAGGCCCTTTTCTGATCACCACGCGCAGCCGGTCATCGGCACCGGCTTTGACAACGTCGGCCACGCCATCCAGCACCTGTGACAGCTGCTCGGGATCTCGGAAGAAGCGCTGGACGGCGTCGCGGGGGCAGCTGATCGTCAGCGATTGGGACTGCTCACGATGGCCCAACCGGTCGACAACGGTGACGACCGCGTGGCGCAGCTGTTCTTTTGCGGTGTCCAGGGCAGCATCGAAATATCCCACTGGTGGTTCTCCCTATCGCATCCACCGAGCCATACCCGATGGCCTGCTCACCAAACACCCCCAGGCGTGTCGGGCATTACGCTCACGTCGTGTCCACCACCCCGAAGTCGTATCTGGTGCTGGCTTCCCAGCGCAGCGGCAGCACGCTGCTGGTCGAGTCGCTGCGCGCAACCGGAAGTGCCGGCGAGCCCCAGGAGTTCTTTCAGTATCTGCCGAAAACCGGCATGGCGCCGCAGCCACGGGAATGGTTCGCCGACGTCGAAGACGAATCGATCTTGCGGCTGCTGGACCCGCTCGAGCCCGGCACACCGGACACCGCGACGCCGGTTGCCTGGCGCGAGCACATCCGCAGCTCAGGACGCACCCCTAATGGGGTGTGGGGCGGCAAGCTGATGTGGAACCAGACTCCCCTGCTGCTGGAGAGGGCCGCAGGCCTGCCGGACCGCTCCGGCGAAGGACTGCGCTCGGCCATCCGCGACGTCATCGGCAGCGAGCCGGTTTACATCCACGTCTACCGGCCCGACGTGGTGTCGCAGGCGGTGTCGTTCTGGCGGGCGGTACAGACTCAGGTGTGGCGGGGCCGCCCGGACCCGGAGCGAGACAAGCGGGCCGAATACCACGCCGGCGCCATCGGCTACATCGTCACGATGCTGCGCGAGCAGGAGAAGGGCTGGCGCAATTGGTTCGCCGAGGAGAACATCAACCCGATCGATGTGTCGTATCCGGTGCTGTGGCGCAATCTCACCACCATCGTCGGCGACGTCCTCGAGGCGCTCGGCGTCGATCGCCGACTGGCGCCGGAGCCGGTGCTGGAACGCCAAGCCGACCAGCGCTCGGATGAATGGGTGGACCGCTACCGCGAGGAGGCGCAACAAAAAGGGCTTCCGGTGTAGGAACTAGCCGGCGTCATCTCACCCGGGCGACGACGAACACCCGCCGGAATGGGAAGAACGTGCTGCCATCCGGGCGGGGCGGGTATGCGTCGGCAAGCAGGGGGATGAGCTCCCCGCGGAACTGCTCCCACTGCTCGTCGTTGAGGCGATCGCGCACCGGAACCAACGCGGTGCCGGTGATCCAGTCCAGCACCGGGTGCTCACCGGTCAGCTGGTGCAGGTAGGTGGTCTCCCACACGTCGACGGTGCAGCCGGCGTCGATGAGAAGCTCGGCGTATCGAGCGGGCGGCTGGACCGCTGAGCCGATCCGAAATGGAATGTCGCGCAGGGTTTTTGCGAACTTCTCACGCCGAGCAACAGCGCGCACCGCGGCGTGTGACGGGGATTCGAAGTTGCCGGGCATCTGGACGGCGATCCACGAGCCGGGGCCCAGGCGACCGGTCCAGCGGACCATCAGCTCGGCATGCTCGGGCACCCACTGCATGGCGGAATTGCTGACCACCACGTCGGTGTCCCGGTGCGGCTTCCAGTCCCGCAGGTCACCCACGGTTGCATCGAGCCCGCGCTCACGGGCCGCCGCGACCATCTCCGGTGAGCTGTCCAACGCCTCGATCACCGCGTCGGGCCAACGCCGCGGCAGCTGCAGAGTCAGGTTGCCGCCCCCGCAGCCGAGGTCGACGACCCGGCGCGGCCGTTCCGCGGCAACGCGGGAGAGCAGGTCGTAAAACGGGCGGGCACGCTGACTGGCGAAGGCCAGGTATGTGTCGGGATCCCACATCGTGGCCCTCCTGCTCACCGCGGCCGAGCATCGGCTGATATAGACAACCTATTACTGGATGCTTACCAAGCGAGGACAACTAATGCCCCACCAGACCGGCGGATACGGCGTGACCGCGGTTGCCGACGAGGCCGCGCGGGTGCGGCAGGTCTGGTCCGCATTAGGGCTGCCGGGTGTGTTCGACGTGCACACCCATTTCATGCCCACGTCGGTGCTGGACAAGGTGTGGCGCTACTTCGACTCGGCCGGTCCACTGGTCGGGCGTCCCTGGCCGATCGCGTACCGCATCAACGAGTCGCGACGGTTGCAGACGCTGCGGCAGTTCGGAGTGCGTCGGTTTACCGCGCTGGTTTACCCGCACAAGCCGCAGATGGCGTCGTGGCTGAACGAGTGGGCAGCGCAGTTCGCCCGCTACACGCCCGATTGCCTTGCCACGGCGACGTTTTACCCTGAACCCGAGGCCCCTGACTATGTCGAGAAAGCCATCTACGGTGACGTCCGTGTCTTCAAGGCGCATGTCCAGGTCGGCCGCTACGACCCGAATGACCCGCTGCTCGACCAGGTTTGGGGGCTCATCGAGGACGCCGGCGTACCGGTCGTCATCCACTGTGGGTCCGGCCCAGCGCCGGGCGAGCACACCGGGCCTGAGCCCATCCATCGCCTGCTTGGCCGGTATCCGAGACTGCGGTTGATCGTCGCGCACATGGGAATGCCGGAATACTCCGAGTTTCTCGACATCTGCGAGCGCTATCCGGAGGTCCGGCTGGACACCACGATGGTGTTCACCCCTTTCGCCGAAGAAATTATGCCGTTTCCGCCGGCGCAGCTAGATCGGTTGCCGCAGTTCGGTGATCGCATCCTGTTCGGCAGCGACTTTCCGAACATTCCCTACGGCTACTCCGAGGCGATGCGGTCGATTATCCGGTTGCCTGGTATCGACGACGACTGGCTGCGTGGCGTGTTCTACGAGAACGCCGCGCGGCTGTTCGACTGCCTGTAAACGGGGCGTTACGTAGCCCTGTGCCGGTTGCTCTGCAGTGAGGCAAATGGTGGGCCTAGGAACCGTTGCAGCATTTGGTGCTCGAGGTCGGGATCTGAAGGGGGCCAGCACCATAGCGCGAGCACTACGCGGATGAGCCATTGCGCGGCGACGGGATCGGCGGTGGCCGAACCGATCATTTCTTTGGCAAGCCCAATGATGAGCGGCGACGTGGTGATCCATTGATCGGCGTCTGGATCGTGGATTGCGCGCCCCATCACTTGCGCTAATGGCTCAGCGCGGATGTGTTGGAGTGCAATGGCAGACGCGGTGACTACGCGTTCAGAGCCGGTCAGGCCGTCGATGGCTTCACGCACGTTGGCGAGGATGCGCGATGCGAGACGCAAGGTCACAGCATCACGGATCACCGCTTTGCCTCCGGCGTGGCGGTAGATGGTGGCCGGCGAACAGTGGACTTTGCGGGCCAGTGCCTCGATCGTGAAGGCGTCAAATCCGTGACGGGCGATTAGCTCAGCGGCGGCGCTATAGATGCGCTCGGCGGCCGCAGCAGCGCGGTCTTGTCCGATCAGCCAGTCCTCGCGGCTCATGCAGAAATCGCTCTCCGGATATGGGCGCCATAAGCTTTGTCGGGATTTTCGCACGGTGAGAAGCTTTCGGGTCAATGTTTCGCGGTGATCTGCAGCTCAATGGGGCTCGCTGAGAATTTACGAGCCCTTGTTTCGATCCGGGCTTGTCAGGTTCGCCCCGCGGCGTTGACCGCGCGCCGGGCCGGGGTTCAGCCTGAACCTATGCCCGCTGTCCTCGCCGAGGCCGCCGAGTTCTTCGGTCCCACCGCCCTGCAAGATCCCTACCCGCTCTATGCGCGTATGCATGCCGCTGGGCCGGTGCACCGGGTAGGCGAGTCTGAGTTCTACCTGGTTGCCGGCTGGGACGCGGTGCTCGAAGTTCTTGCGCGCGTGGATGATTTCTCGTCGAACCTGACCGCGACGATGGTGTACGGCGATGACGGAACGGCGAGCCCGTTCACGATGGCGCCGCTTGGCGATCCGTCGCACGCTTTGGCGACCGCCGATGACCCAGTGCATGCGCTGCACCGCAAGCTGCTGATCCCACATCTGGCGGCTAAACGGCTGCGCGCGATTGAGTCGTTCGTCGCCGAGACCGCCGACCGACTCTGGGCTGAGAACGCCCGCTGCGGACGTATCGAGTGGATGAGCAGTATCGCCAATCGATTGCCGATGATGGTTGTCGCGCGGTTGATCGGAGTTCCCGCCGAGGATGTCGACCGACTCACCCAATGGGCTTATGCGACCACCACCCTGCTGGACGGGGTTGTCGCTGCCGAGCAGCTCGGCGCCGCGACTGCGGCCGCAATGGAACTCGGGGGCTACGTCGTCGAACATTTCGAGAAGGCTTCCACGCAACCGCCGCAGACACTGCTGTCGGATCTTGCGAGCCGCTGTGCGGCGGGAGATCTCGAGCAGTTGCCCGCGCTCGGGATCATGCTCACGCTGTTCAGCGCCGGCGGCGAGTCCACCGCCTCGCTACTCGGTAGCGCGGCCTGGATCCTTGCGAGCCGCGCGGACATCCAGCGCCAAGTTCGAGACCGGCCGGCACTCTTAGAGCCATTCATCGAAGAGGTTTTGCGTTACGAGCCGCCGTTCCGCGGCCACTACCGGCATGTCCGTCGCGACACCACCCTTGCCGGTTTCGCGCTGCCGGCCGATGCACACCTGTTGCTTCTCTGGGGTGCCGCCAACCGAGACCCGGCCCAGTTCGACGGGCCGGACGAATTCCGGCTTGATCGGCCCGCCACCAAGAACCATTTGGCCTTCGGCAAAGGTGTCCACTTCTGCGTCGGCGCCGCGCTGGCCCGACTGGAGGCGCGCGTTGTTCTTGCGAACCTGCTGAAGCGGACAACGTGGATTGAGGTCGACGACGTCGGCGAGTGGCTGCCCAGCATTCTGGTCCGCCGTCTTCGCCATCTTTGCCTAATCGCATACTGAGGATCCTTCCACTGACGACCGTCATTGACATCCGTCAGTCTGATTCTGTAGCGTAGCCGACGTGGCGGCAACAACATCGACCACCAAGCCTGATTCGCCGCGTAGCGGCATGCGTGAGAACCAGCGGCTGCAGACGCGGGCGCGGGTGTTCGAGGCCACGGTGGCCGAAATCGGCCGGTCTGGGTTGGCGGGCGCAGATGTCGCGGCAATCGCCGCAGCGGCCGGCGTGTCGCGTGGCACGTTTTATTTCCACTTCCCGACCAAAGAGCACGTGCTGGTCGAGTTGGAGCGGGCCGAGGAGACCAACATCGTGGCCAGCCTCGAAAAGGCCAAACCCGGCGACCTGATGTCGCTGCTGACGCTGCTGGTGCGGCACGTGCTCGCCGCCGAACGGCGATTAGGCCCAGTTGTGTTCAGAGACATGCTGGGGCTGCACTTTTCGGCGACCCGGCCGGTCGAGGACGAGCTGGTTGAGCATCCGCTCGCAGAGTTCCTCATTGCCGCGATCGCCGACGCGCAGGCAGCCGGGCGAGTGTCGCAACACGCGGACGCCGCGGAACTCGCGGTCATCTTCCTTACCGGGCTGTTCGCGCTGCTGGCCACTGGTCGTGCCGCACCGCGGAAGCGCAATGCGCTGCTCGACCGGTATGTCGAGACAATTGTTCAAGGAATCGAGGACTGATGAACGCCTTGGGTATTGAGGGTTACCGCACCTATCTGGCGCAGCGCGACGGCGATGCCGATCTGCTGCATCGACGCCTTACCGGCCGGGAGCGATTCTTCGGAGCGTTGGAGGCCGAACCAGTTCGCTCAGCCCGTGTCATTGACCGGGATGTGTTCGTGCGCAACCTGCACCGCCGCCGGCCCGAACCGGATCTGGACCGGCCGATGCTGTTTGTCTTGGCCACCGCCAAGCTGAATCAGGCCGAACGGTTCGGGGTGGGCCTGGGCGAGACCTACGGAAACAACAGCGGCGACGACGCGCCGCCGGAGCGGGTGTACATGGAGCTCGAGGAGCACTACCACACCCGCCTATTGGCCTATGTACTCGACATTTTTGGTCTGCCGTTCCACATCGTCCCGCCGCCACTGGTCATGCGCCAGTTCGTCAAGACTGCTGTATTCCTTCCGGAGAGAATCGGATTCGCGTTCGTAGGCGCCGCCGAGATGGCCGGTTGCATTATGTTCGACGAATTACGCCGCGTCGGCGTCGAACTGTTCGCCGACGAACCCGACGTGACCGCGCGGATCGAGCAACTCTACAACGAGATTCTGACCGACGAGATCGGCCACGTCGGCTACTGTGCAGCGCGCTGCACCCCGGTGGAACGGGCACTCATGCGCTGGCTCTACCCACGGATCGGACGGCTAGTCGCTCGCCAAACCGCCGAGATCAGCCGCCTCGTCGACCCGAAGGAGCTTCACGCGCGGCTTGACCGGCCGTTTGATGTCGCGGACCTGGCCGCCGGACTGCCAAACGAGACGTTCCTTGCCGCACACCCTTGAGCCCTAACGGCATTCGCTGGCGTGCGGCATAGCGCGCCACTGCGGCCCTATTCGGGTTCAAAATGCGGCTGCGTGCCGCGGCCTCGACGGCGCCGGACCGGCCGTGCTGGACCAGCGCAGCCTTTCCAGGAGGCTGACGGGCACGTCGGTGTGGCCGTCGAGGCGCCTGGTGGATACCGGGTCGAGCGCCATCAGCGCGGGCCAGTGGTTGCCGTTCTGCGCTGTGAGCCCCGGCAGCGGCGAGCTACCGCTGGGCTTGCCCTCGGTGCGGAAGGCGCAGGCGACGCCCAGCGTGGGCCGGTCTTTGGTGCCGCTGATCTCCAGCGCCGTCCAGGTCTCACGTGTGGCGTGCGAGCGGATGGCCGCCAGCATGTCGGGCAGCGCCGAATCGACGTTAACCCGATAGGCCGCAACGTATTCCGTGTGGCGATCGCGGACACCCCGCCAGCCTTCCCGCGCTGAGCGGCTGAACAGCCGCGGAATGTCGTCGGCTGCGGCGGTGCTGACTGTCCATCCCTGCTCGCGCAGGTGGTCGGCGAGCCGGCGCACCGCGACCTCAGTGGTCTCGGCCAAGGGAATCTGCGACGAACGGGCTTGCAGGGCCGCCAGGTTGTCGACCGCCGACACCGTCATCCCGATCCAGGTGTCCCGCTGCGGCACGCCCGTGTCAGCTCCGGTGTCGCGGCTGGTGATGCGCACCGTGTCGGCGCGAATGCCGTAGCGGTCCAGGTATGCGGCGAGCAGCGGAATGGGAAGCGAGTCAACGCTTTCCGTCGACGGCCTGACGTGCAGCAGTGCGGTGGCCCGCACATCGATGCCCGGTTCGCGGTCCGGCCGCAGCCCGCTGTTGCGGCTGATCATCGCCACCCGGCGACGCAGGATCGTGGTGACGTAGACCCCACCCCACCGGCCCAGTACCAGGATCGCCACCGCGGCGGCGACGCCGAGCACCCAACGGTCGCGCACCGACTGCCACGGGTACGCCAAGGCGGCGGACGCGACGGCCAGCAACACCAGCATGACGCGTCCAGTGCCCGGCCAGACGGTCGATCGGCGCAGGCTCACGGGGTGGGCTCCTTTCGTCGGCGCGCGGCTATCGCGGCGACAACTGCGACGGCCAGCGCGAGGACCGCGGTGCCGGCAAAGGCGACGATCCGCGGGGTGGGGTCTTTGGGTGCCGGTTCCGGCGGTGCGGAGAGCTGCTTGACCGCCGGTGCTTGCGCGTCGCTGGTGGCCGGCAGCTCCCAGGTCAGTGCGGCGACCGGGTCCACGGTGCCGGCGCCGACGACATTGGAGGGCGCCCTGGCCCCCTTGTGCGCGGTTGCGGTGATGCGTTGCATCACTTGCGTCGCGGTCAGTTGCGGGTACTTGCTGCGTACCAGCGCCGCGACGCCCGCCACGTAGCCGGCGGCGTAGCTCGTGCCGTTGAGCGGAATCAACTGTTGCTTCTCGTTGGGCAGCGCGTTCGCCAAGCCGCCGTCGTCGCGGTTGCTCACCGACACGATGTTCTCGCCGGGTGCGGCAATTCCGACCCACGGGCCCGCCATGGTGAACTTCGACGGTTGCGCCTCCGGCGTCAGCGACGCCACCGAGAGCACGTAGGGCTGCCACCACGACGGGATCGACACCGACGTAACACCGGACCAGTTGCGCGGGTCGTCGGGGCGGCTCAGGTCAGTGAGCGGGTTGGACTCGCACGTGGTTCCGCCCAACGAACCCGTCGCCCCGGTGTTGCCGGCCGCAGCCACTATCACAGCGTCTTTGTCCACCGCCGCATAGCGGATCGCCGCGCCGAGCTGTGTCTGGTCGACGCCGCGGTCGGCCGGCAGGCAGGTCACCGTGGAGATCGCGATCACCCGGGCGCCGCGGTCGGCGGCATGCACGATTGCCCGGGCCATCGCAGCCACGTCGGCCGACGCCTGGGCCAGCGTCGGGTCGCCGCCCGGCATCTTCGGCATGAACTTGCCGGACGCGGCCCGCAGCGCCAGCACCCGCGCAGCGGGCGCCACACCGGAGAACCCGTCGTCGCCGGGCTGGCCGGCAACGATGCCGGCCACCAGTGTTCCGTGCCCGTCGCAGTCGGTCAGCCCGTCGGTTGTCTCCAGATAGTCTCCGCCGGGGTCGACGTTGGGCAGCCGCGGCCCAGGCCGCACCCCGGTGTCGATGATCGCCACCACTTGGCCCTCGCCCCGCGAAAGCCGCCAGGCCGCAGGGAGATTCAGCATTGTCTGGTTGGGTGTGGTGACGGCGGGGTCGGTGCCCGGCATGATGGCGGAGGCGCTGCACTCGGCGCGCCGCTCGATCGGCTGCACCGGCCCCGGCGCGCCGTCCGGCGGCTTGGCGCCGGGGTCGACGACGGGCGGCGTGATCGCCAGCGCTGACGGACAGGTCCACATCACCGCGGCCAAACCCGCAGTGAGACAGGCCAATCCAAAGCGTGTCATCGATTGAGCACCCAGCCGAAGAGGCCGACCAGATACGCCATGACCGGAATCAGCGAGCCGTCGAGACCTGACGCGGCAAAGCTCACCAGCCGCCGCAGCGGCAGTGAGTAGCTGTCCGGTGAGGCGATCGGCGGATTCAGGGCAACCACCACCAACACCAACACCAGTGCGGCAAGTACTCCGGCCGCGGACAATGCCGGGACGTAGCGTCCGGTCGCGGTGTAGAGCGCCAGCAGCACCGAGCTCACCAGATACGGCTCGGCCAGCAGCCACGCCTTGCAGGCGGCCGAATCCCAGACCCGGGCGCGCAGCGCGGTGGCCGCCGCGGTGGCCGCGACGACATACCAGCCCAACACCGGCACCGCCTCCGGGTGCAGCGCGATCGCTACCGAACCCAGCACGCTGATCAGCACCGCGGCGGCGATGAAGCCGCTCTGGTGGGCGTCGCTGATACGCACCCGCCGGGGCAGGTCTTCCAAGAGGTGCACCGACGGCGCCGACGGTGTGGGGTCCCCCGGCGCGGGGATGACCGGCAGCGGGAAGCGCGCACACAACGCCGACAATTGAGCGGCCTCGACGGTGACCAGCAGCGCGACCACGATCAATCCGCATCCGATGCTCAACAGCGGGAGCTGCCAGAGCAATTCGGCGCCGGCGGCCAGCAGCACCGCAATCCCCAATACCGTGGTGGCGGTGAAAGGTCCGACCGCCCGTTCCCGTTCGCGCGCGGGCAGGATCAGGCTGATCAATGACCACGCGGCGACTCCGGCCGCGCCCAGCATCACCTGGGCCGGCCCGAAAGCGCCGGGTACCGCCAATGCCAGCACGGCGGCGATCGGCACCAGTGCGGCGATCGACAGCGCGACGCCGGTGCGCGGCGACCGCGCCCTGCTCACCAGACCGGCCAGCGCAGTCAGCACCGCGATCGCGCCGAGCGCGAACAGCCCCACCGGCGCCTTGGTGACGACGCGGTGGGTGACCGCTAGCCCGGTCGCCGCCAGAATCGCAACGATGACCGCGGCCAGTGCCCCGCGCTGGATATGGGTGATGCCCCATGGTTTGAACCGGGAGGCGGAGAAGATCACCGCGGCGTCGGCGATGTCCTCGACGATGCCGGGTGCGGCCGGTCCGGTGGGCACCGGCTGCAATGCGAGCAAGTCGCCGTCGACGACCCCGACCGTGTCCAAGCTGGCGTCCAGGCTGAACGGCGCCCCACCGATCGGTGCGAGGCTGAGCCGAGTCGGTGTCGCCGCCGCGTCGGCGTCGCCATCGGGAGCCACCAAACGCTGGACCGCGGGCAGGATTTCGCGCAACGGCAGTTCCGCGGGCAGGGCCATTTCCGTCAGCCGGCTTTCGGCGAGGACGGCGACCCGCACGATCGGCATCACAGCGCTCGACATCACCGGGTCCTCAGACGTTGGTGGGACATGTCTTCTCTTTCTCTCTTTGTAGGCCAGCGCTAAGGCGACTGGCTGGTGAAATCTCGGGACAGCCGCAGGCCCGGAAACCAATGGCCGCCAGGTAATTCCGACATCAACTGCTCGAGCGCGACGGCGATCGCAAACGGTGTCCCGGGCCGAAACGTCGATACCCATTCGCCGTCGAAGGCCCTTGACGGGCTGACCAGCACCCGGCCTGCCGTACTGTCGACGACGCTCATCCCGACCTCGGTGGTGGTGTGCTGGCCGTCGTGGCGGCAGCCGGCAACCACCTCGACATAGCTGCGCGGCCCCGTGAACACCGACTCGACCACCGGACGTGCGGACTCCGGAATACCCAGGTAGTCAAGGACTTCGGAAAGCGGTGCGCCGCCGCGCAGCCGCTCGTCGGCGCGGGCGCCGACCCGGGCCGGAAGGCTGAACTCATCGAACCGCGCCGGCGGCCGCTGCGCCAGGCCTACAGCGAGGACCGGGACCAGCGCCCGCGGGTCGTCGATTTTCATCGACGTGAACGTGACCAGCTGCGCGTTCCGCAGCACGACCACGGTCCGCTCGTCTCGCCGCGCGACGATTCCGCGCAGCATCTGGTCGCTGCCGCTGGCGAGGGACCGCCCCACATAGCGCAGGTCGAGCCACCGTTCCGGGAAGCACACCACCCGAATCCAATCGGCCACCGCCGGGTTGACGACGCCATCCGGCGACATCAGGCCCATCCGCTTCAGCTCGGCGGTCTGCCGATCCATGAACGCCCCTCGCTGGGCAGCGTCGTAGTACGGCGCGGTGATCGCGAGCACCCATGGAAACGTCCCGGCGCCAACGATTTCCGCGATGCACCACGCCTGCTCGACGGTCAGCTCGACGGCGTTGGGCTCAGCGTCCATCTAGGTTGCAGAGCTCACCCGGGTCAGCCGCCCCATTTGGCGGCTTCGGCTTGGTCGCGCGCCAGCATCGAGGTGGTGTTGGTCTCGTGGGTGCCGGCCATCGCCCGATACGACAGCACCAGTTGCTCCATGGCCTGGTTCCACTGCGCCTGCCAAGCCTGATACGTCATCCCGGTGTCACCTTGCCAGGCGCTCGACAACGCCGCCTGCTCACTGGCGATGTCGGAGCCCAGCGCCTGCAGCGTGCCCGCATAACCGGCCATATCGGCGGAATGAGCCAGCATGGCCGGGTAGTTGTACATGATCTGCGACATCACAAACCCTTTCGCTCAAGTGTTGACAGCTCAGAAACCGGTGTAGGTGGACGCGGCCGCGGCATCGGCGGCGGTGTAGGTGCCCGCCGCATCACCGAGGTTGGCCTGGGCGATATCCAGCAGCGTGTTGATCTTGGCCGCTACCGCCACAAACCGGGCGTGGGCTGCCTGAAACGCCGCGGCGGACTCGCCCACGTGAAACGCCTGCGCCGACATCGCTTCCTGCTCGGCTTGGCCGATCGTCGAGCGCATCAACGCCGCCTTGGCGCTAAACGCCGACTGCGCCGCCACCAACTGCGGAATATGAGCATCCAACATACTCATGGATTTCCCTTTCTCTTTGACTGTTTACCTTGTCCTGCAATGCTTTTCGTCAGGTGCGTTCTCCCCCCTCCCCATCGGGGGGTCCGTCGTGCTCCCAGCTGCCCGGCATCATCGGCATCCGAGGACCCTCACCGAAATCGTCACTGGCCAGCGTCGTCAACCCCACGGCCTCGGCAACGCTGTCCTTGTGCACAGTGCCGGCGAAGCCCAGCGGTCCCGCACCCGTATCGGAGGCCGCCGACGCGGCGACGGGCTCCTGCTGCGGTGGTCCCCAGTCGGGGTCGACGTCAACATCCATGTCCATGAACGCATCGCCGTGCCCGCGCTGCTTCGCGCGACGACGGCGCCGGGCGCGGGCCTCCTCGCGGCTCGGCACACGTGCCGCCGCTGCTGCCGCGGGCACAACGGAACCCGGCGTCTTGGCTCCCTCGCGGTCGTGCAGGGTCGGCCCGCCCTCGGCGTCCGGGTCGATACCGCCGACCACGTAGCCGAATCCAGCGGCAGCTGCTGGCGCTGCGGTGCCCGCGGGGGCAGCCGGCGTCGATGCCGGCGCAGACGTCGAGATCGCTGCCGGGCTCGCCACCGTCGGGGCCAGCGCCACCACTGGCGAGACGGTCGCGGACGGCTGGGCGGCCGGTGTCACCGGAGCGGCTCCCACGGCGCCGGGGATGTCGACGGCCTCGACCGGCGGGGTCAGCGACTGCAGGTAGTTGATGCCCAGCCCGAGGATGATGGGCAATGCCACCGCCAGTGCAAGCATGGGCCCGTAGGTCGCTATCGGCGAAATCACTTCGTAGGCAGCGAAAGCACCGACGAAGAACAGGAATGGTCCGTAGGCGATCAGCGCCGCCAACGGATTCGCCGCGAAGGCGCTCAGCATCTGCTGCAGGCTGCCCAGCGGGTTTCGCAGAAATTGCAGCAACTGCGACCAGATATCCGACAGGTTCAGCGACGTCCCGGACTGGACGGCCTGGGCGTGGGCGCCGGTCTGCGCCGCGGTGGCCATCGCGTTGCCGGCCTCGCCGACACCGGGTTGGACCACCATCGGCGCCGGCGTGGTGCGCGGCGCCGACGCCAACGCCACGCCGGAGGCAGCCTGATAGGTGGCCATCGTGGTGGCTGCCTGTATCCACATCCGCACGTAGTCGGCCTCGTTGAGGGCGATCGGAATCGTGTTGATGCCAAAGAAATTGGTCGCCACCAACACCGCATGGATCGCGTGGTTGGCGGCCAGCTCCCCCAAGGTGGGCATTGCAGCCAACGCCGTGGTGTAGGCCGCCACCGCGGTCTCATGCTGGGCGGCCACGCCCGCACTGTTGAGGCTAGCCTGGGTCAGCCACGCCAGATACGGCATGTGGGCGGCCACATACTGTGCCGCGGTGGGCCCTTCCCACGAGCTCTGGGCCTGAGTCACGAGGGCACTGAGTTCGCTTGCTGCCGAGGCGTATTCGGCGCTCAGCGACGACCACGCTCCCGCCGCCGCCAACAACGAACCCGGGCCCGGTCCGGCGCTTAGCAACGCCGAATGCACCTCCGGCGGCGAAGCCATCCAGATCGGTGCGGTCATGGTCAGGAGCCGGCGACCATATACGTCGACGCCGCGGCCGCATCGCCGGTGGCGTAACTGACGCCGGACTCGCCGACACCCACACCAGCGCGACCCAGTTCTTCGACACCCTGGGCGGCCACCGCAGCGTGCTCGCTGCCCTGCGCGCTGAACCCAACCGCGGTCTGCAGTGAAACCGGGTCGGCCGCGGGCGGCATCACTGCCGTGATCAGCGGGGCCGCACCGGCATGCGCGGCCGCCAACCGGGCCGTCAGCGCCTCGACCGCTGCACTGGTGGCGGCCAGGCCTTCGGGAACCACTCGTAGCGTCATGACAACTTCTCCTTCCGGTTAAATCTCACCGACCGTCAACGGTCACGCTTTCGTCGACGAGCGGGTTGACCAACTGCACATACGTCGGAACATCGGTGTCGCCCAACAGGATCGCCCGCCCGGCCGGCAGTCGGCCGAACCGCTGTCCGCGGATCTTGCCGCCGTCTTGCGGATTGCCCGACAACATCAGCGTGGTCGCCTGTAGCTCGTTGAGCCGGCGCAGCAGCGGGCTGGTCATCAACGCGTGCGCCGACCCGGTGGCGCGTGCGGTGACGATCACCCGCAACCCCAGGTCGCTGGCCTGTGACAGCAGCCCGATGAGGCTGGTCCACGGCCGCTGGCCGACGAATGCGCCGCTCATCGCCGGGGTGTCGGGTATCTGGTCGACGTCGTCGATGATCAGGTAATGGGTGTGGCCTTGGTAGTTCCAATTGGTCAGCTGCGCCGCAGACATGCCTGCCGGCGGCCGCCGCGACTCGATGAGCGCTGAAAGGCCGAGCATCACCGGCAGGACCCGGTCCACGTTGACGGTGTACTCGTTGTCGGGGAATAACGGTTCGTCGACAAGATGCAGCCGGCGGTCCACCACCGTGAACGCGACCTGATCCGGGGTGGAGTGGTCGCGGACGGTGCGAATGATGTGGCGCAGCAGCGTGGTCTTGCCGGACTTGGTGTCGCCCAACACCATCAGCAGCGGGTTGTCGGCGAAGTTGAGCTCGACCGGTGCGAGGTCTTCCTCGCGCTGACCGATGACCACCCGCTCCGGGCCCGGGTAGATGTTCCCAACGGCGTTCGGCGGCAGGTTCGTCGGCAACAACCGCACCGGTGGCGCGCTTACGCCGGTGTAGCGGGCGTTGATCTCGGCGATCTGGTCGAGGTCGGGTTCGGCGAACAGGAAGTGCTCGGCGGCCATGGTGAGACCTCGGCCCGGCTGATCGGGCGGCACCGCCTCGGCCGGGCGGCGCAGGGCCCCGACGACACGCACGTTGCTGTCGCGCGCGTCGTGCAGCTTGAGCTCGAGGCGCAGGCCCAGACCGTCGCGCATGGCCAGCGGCACCTCGAGCCAGCTCGGGGTGGTGATGACCACGTGGATGCCGTAGGCCAACCCGATGTTGACCAGCTCGGTGACTTTGGCCAGCAACGGGTTTCGGGTGTTGAACTGGTCGGTGTTGTCGCGGCCGAACGCGTAGATGTTGTCGATGACCAGGAACACCTCGCCGTACCCGTCGTCCATGCCGGAGGAGCCGTTGCCGCGCCGATGCCGGAAGACCTCCCGCCGCTGACGAGCCAGCAGCAGCTGCTCGAGTTCACCGAAGGTGCGCCGGATGCGTTCGGGTTCCAGCGGCGAGGCCACGCTGCCGACATGGGCGAGGTCTTCGAGCGCGCGCAGCTGGCCGCCGCCGTAGTCCAGGCAGTAGAACGTCACCTCGCGCGGCGAGTGCAGGTTGGCGGCCGACAGGATGAACGTCTGCAACGCAGTGGACTTGCCGGATTTCGGACCGCCGTGGATGACCATGTTCCCGGCCGACGACAATGCGTCGAAAACCAGCGGGTCACGGCGCATCTCGAAGGGCTTGTCGATCTCGCCCAGTGGCCAGCGCCATTGCCGTGGCGGTATGGCGGCCCGGGCCAGCACTGTGTGCAACGGAATGGAGTCGTCCAGCGGTGGCAGCCACAGCTCCGGCGCGCGCGGCCCGTAGCGGGCCAACTGCTCGCCGATGGTGGCGATCAGCTTGCGCGGCGGACCGCTCGGCTCCTCCTCGTCGCTTCCAGCGAGCACCGTCTCCGGGTCCGGCTCCACCCGCCCCGCGGTGAACAGCTTCGGTTCCGGAGCCGATTGCACCACAACGGTTTTCGTGGGCCGGGGCGGTTCGTAGATGCCGTCGACGTAGGTGCTGCGAAACTTGATCGGCGCGGCGCCGGGAGCGGGCACCAGGAAGCCCACGCCCTTGTGCTCCTTGCCCGATTCGATGTGGTAGGCGTCCTCCACGCCGATGATTTGCCGCGACACCGCCGGGCTGGCCACCTTCAAACCGATCCGGTACGAGGTGTTCTTGTCGATGTCCTTGATCCTGCCCACGTCCAGCGTCTGCGAGGCGAACAAGATGTGGATGCGGAACGAGCGGCCTTTGCGGGCCACGTAGTCGAAAAGCTCGGCATATTCGGGATGGTCGGCAAGCATCAGGGTGAACTCGTCGGCGACCACGAACAGCGTTGGGATCGGGGCCAGGTCATATCCGGCCGCAATCGCGTTCTCGTATTCAGTGACCGAGTTGAATGCGCTGCCCTGAACCCGCCGTCCGGCCTCACGCAGCAGCACCTCGCGGCGGGCCACCTCGCCGCGCAGCGTGTCGGCGAACCGGTCGGCCAGCGACTTCTTTTCGGCCATGTTCGAGATGACTGCGACGACCTGGGGGAAATTGCGGAAGCTGTCAGCGCCGGCCTCGCCCTTGAAGTCGGCGTAGATGACGATGAGCCGGTCGGCCGAGTGAGTTGTCAACAGCGACAACAGGATCGACATCAGTGTCTGCGACTTGCCGGAGCCGGTCATCCCGATCATCAGCCCGTGCGGGCCCATCCCGCCTTCGGCTTCGTCTTTGAGGTCGAAGATCAGCGGCTCGCCGGTGGCGGTGACACCGATCGGGACCCGCAGTTCCTCCTCCCGGGGCCGCGGCGCCCACAGCGCGGGAACGTCGAGCCGGGAAGCGTCAGGGATGCCCAGCAGGGTGGTGAAGGTGGCGCCCCGGGTGGCCGCAGAGCGCAGGCCGGCATGGGTAGGGTTGGAGTCCCAGCGGGATAGCTGGCGGGCCAAGTGGTTGGCTTCGTCGGCGTCGAGCTGGTCGGCGGTGTCGATGTAGCGCTGCCAGCCGCCGGTCTGCCAACGCTCGATGCGTCCCTTCGTGATCCGCAGAATCGGGCGCTCGGGATCTGGATACTGCTCGCGGTGCGGCGGTGTCGCCGAGCGCTGGATGACGGTCACGCCGGCCCGCGCGGCCGAAAGCGGCGAGGCGTTCAGCTCGTAGTCCGGGCCGTCGACGACAATCAGCAAGTGACGCAACGCTTCCGACGAGCCGCCGGTGAACGCCGGGCGATCCGCGAGCGCCGGGCCCAGCAGCCTGGACAACTCGTCGGGGTTGCCCGTCAGGTACCGGGCCGGGCCGACACCGTCGAGCTGGCCGGGGATGTCGGTGTGCGGCAACCACTTCAGCCACGACCAGTCCGTTGCTTCTAAATCTGGTGTGGCCAAAGCGACACCGAGCACCGTCGGGTCGTGCCACGTCACCGCCTGGGCGATCCAGGCCCGCAATGCGGCGCGCACCTCGTCGGCCTCGCCCAGCACGGTGATTCGTGAGACCTTGGCCAAGTCGATGCCCACCGGCACGTCGCGCACCGTGCGCTGGGTGTCCAGCAGGCTACGTAACGCGCTGTGGCACACCGGTTCCAGGTCGATCTCGTCGGCGATGTCGTTGACCCGCACGGATGTGGCCAGGGGCACCGTGTGCCGGCCGGCGCGCACCACCAGGAAGTCGGAGTCGTTCGGGTCGCGCTCCCATTGCCGGCGTGAGCCGGGGATGCTCGCCAACTCCGTCGGGTCGGGGTGCGACCATTCGGCTGCCATGCGCTGCTCGGCGGCTTGGCTGCGGATGTTGTCGCGGACCACCGATAGGTAACGCAGGTAGTCGGCGCGTTCGGCGTCGACTTCCTCGGTGCGCGTCTTGTTGCCGGTGCCGCGATACAGCGCGGTCGCGGCCAGCAGTAGCACGAACGGGAAGAACAGTGTCTGTGGGGAGATCACCCGCATCCCGGTGGCGAACAGCGCGACGATCATCCCGACGATCAGCATCACGATCACGACAGGCAGCGCGCGGCGCAGCAGCGACGGCGGGATCACCCGCGGCAGTTCCGGCGGCGCCTCGATGGTGATGGTGCCCTTGCGGGTCACCGGGGGTGGCAGCCGTCGGCGGGCCTCGAAAATCAGGCGGCTCATCGGGTCTCCTGTTGAGCTGAAGCTTGGCGGCTGCGTCGGGTGTCGGGCGGCAGGCCGTCGTGGGCCAGCAACGCGTCAGCACGGGACAGCGTCGGCCCCGCTGCGAACAGCGAAAGCGCCGACCACGGGATCGGAACGGGCGGCGGTGTCAAGCCAAGTGCCTCAACGGCTTTGGAGTGTCCGCTGGACCCGGCTTCATTGTCGATCCCGTATCGGACACCGGTGTCGGCGATCCAGGACAGCGAGCCGGCCGGTGGTGATGTCGCGTCTTGACCGACGGTCTGCGTGAAGTATCCGCGACCTGGGGTCAGCGCGACACGCGCCGCGGTCCCGCCCGCGCCGGCGCTGACGAGTTCCACGGCGCGCGTGGTGTCGGGCACCGGCAGCGCCGAGCCGGACAGCAACTTCAGCGAGCTGGTGGCGGCTCCGGCCGGCTTGCTCCAGTACGCGCAGGTGACCGGGGAGCGCGCGGCGTCGACCAGGCTTAGCCGCTGGTCGGGGTAACGGGAGGTGTCCAGCATCCGCGAAACCGGCAGGCGGGCAACCTGATCAGCGCCCAGCCGCGGCGGCTGGTCCAAGCCGTAGGAGTTGGTGTTGCGCAGGATCGCGGCGAGCACCGGTGAGATTGGCTGCAATCCGTCGGGCAGCACCGCGTAGTACAACGTGCTGTTGTCCGCGGCGTAAGCGACGACCACGGCCCCCACCGGCGCGGGCAGGGACAGCGGGAAATGCGGTGGGCTGCCCGCGTCCGGGATGGTCGGCGGCGTCAAGGCCGGCGCCTCAGGAACCGCGTTGAACAGACCCTGCCCGATCGGCCGTGCGGCGGGGACCTCTGTACCGAGGCCCAAGGCGTTGATGACGGCATGGTCGGCCAGATCGATCCGGCTGCGTTTGCCATCCCACAGCAGCCAGGTGCCGGCGCCCCTGTCACTGGGGAAGTCGACCAGCTCCGCCTGCCCAGCGGGCAGCGCGGCCGCCCGCGCCCCGCTGGTGTCCAGCGGTCCGCCGATCACCGTGACACCGGTGCTGTGTGCGGCGTGACCGATTCCGCTGATCGCATCACACACCGTCCATTCGGCGTTCTGCGAGGTGTCTTGCACCATCCGTTCCGGGGCGCCGGGAATACCAATCAGGTTGCCGCGCGGAAACTTGTCCAGCTCACTGCTTCTCACGGTGGTGGGGTTGACCGGTCGGCCGGCGATCAGCCGCGCCGAGGTCAAGTTGAGCACCGGGTGCAGCTGGTCACCGACTCGCACATACAGCGCGGCAGTGGACCGGTCGGCCAGCACCGGATTGGTGCCCGCCGACCCGCCGGGCCGAATCAGCGAGAACACGAAGCACCCGATCAAACCGGTCACCAGGATGAGCGCGCCCATCAACACCGCGCGTGACTGGGTGCGCAACGGGTCGACAAGCATCCTGGTGTCGTGCAGCGCGACGCCAGAAGCGATGCGGCGCATGACAAATCGCCACCCGGTTACCTGGTGACGGGTAACGAAGCCGCGGCGATACACCACCTTGTCGGGGTTGTCGTTGACCGGGGTTCGCGACGTGAACGAGCGACGTGCCTCTCCCCATTCGCCGTCGGGCTCATTCATTGGCGCCGCTCCTCCTCATCGCTGCGCTCTGCATCGTCGCCGGCGCGCGTCATGCCGGCTCCAACAGGCCGAGGCCTTGCAGTAGCGGCTCCACCGAGTTGCGGACGTCTTCGGCGGTGATCGTCATCAGCTCCTCGTCGGTGAACTCGCCGGTTTCGGCGTGCTCGGAGTGGTCCAGCCGGAATTCGCGTTCCTCTTCGGATTTTTCGACGACGTTGCGCACGAACCGGCCGTTACCGGCGATGTCCAGCCCGCGACGTTCGACCCCGGATGCGTCGGGTTTGGCGATGTTAGCCAGATGCGCGAACAACGCTTCGAGGTCGTCGAGGGCGGCCTGCTCGAAAACGCTGTCGCGCTTGGCGGCCATAAACTTCGCGATCTCGATCAACTCGGCCGGCTTGTACGACGGGAAGTCGATGCTGCGGGTGAACCGCGACCGCAGGCCTTGGTTGGTGTCGAGGAACTTGTCCAGATCGGCGCGATACCCGGCGATGATGACCACCAATCGATCGCGGTCGTTTTCCATCCGGGCCAGCAACGTGTCGATGGCGACCAAGCCGAAGTCGTTCTTGGCGCCGGTGGCCACCAACGCGTAGGCCTCGTCGAGGAACAGCACCCCGTCCAATGCGCTGTCGATGATCGCGTTGGTCTTGGCCTCGGTCTCGCCGATGTGCTGGCCGATCAGGTCGGCGCGGTGGACCTCTCGGATGTTTTCCTTTTTCAACAAGCCCAAGCCGCAGTAGATCTTGGCGATCACGCGAGCGATCGTGGTCTTACCAGTACCGGGAGGCCCGGCGAACACCAGGTGATGGGTGCGCTGCGCCACTTCAAGGCCCCGTTGCTTGCGCACCACCTCCATGGCGACTGAGCTCTTCAACCGGGCCACCTGGTCTTTGACCTTGTCCAAGCCGATGAACTCGTCGAGCTCGCGTTCGGCCTCTGCCAGCAGCACCCGCTTGCGCTCCTTGGCCTCGGGGTCGACGAAATCGCCTGGGCTGGGCTCCGTTTCGGGATCCCATGGATCGGTGCGGGCCTCGATCCGCGCTGCGGTGGTGGTGACGATCCCGAAGCTGGGATCGGTCAGGGCGTGCTCGATCTCCTCGTTTTCGGGGTGGGCGGCATAGAGGTCCTGCAAGACCTCGTTGGCGCTGTCCTCGTCCACGTGCGCGCGCAGCACCAGAGCTTTGGCCAGTGCGCCGTCGACCGCCGCGACGGCGATGGGGCCGTCGGGTTCTTCCAAGTAGGACAACGCCGGGGCGAACATCCCCAGCCTGGCCAGCGCGATGCCCAGCGTGACCTTGGCTGCGTGGGCGAAGACCTCGTCAAGTTGAGAGTCGTTGACGATCGGCGTGAGCAGCTTAACGACATCCGACCACCGCTGCGCCCGGTGGTGGATGGCTGCCGAGACCCAGCGAGCCTCACGGCATTCCGGCCGGCGTTGCATGACGTCTGACGCCAGGCGATGCGCGTCGGCGAATCGCCCGTCGGCCGCCAGCGCCGCGGCATAGGCAAGGTGGAAATCGTCCGGCTCGCTGGCACGGAACCGCAAATACAACCCGGTGTCGTACTGGAAGCCCAGCGCGCCAGGCGCTAACTCGATCCGGCGTTGCAGTAGGCCGGCAGTAGCGGTGGTGCGTGATATCGATTCGAGCACTGGGGTGGACGCGTCGCCGGCAGCGGCCAGGCCGGTCCACGCGTCGCAGTGGTCGTGCGCGATCCGGGTCAGCGCGGAAAATCCGGAACGGGCCGCGGCGAGGTCGGCTGGGCGTCGGCGCTCGTAGACCGTCAGGCCGAGGGCCCGGCAACAGGTGGCAAACCGGCTGACGACGTCGTCGTCTACCCGAACAGCAGCGGGACGAGCCGTGAGCGTCCCCATGTCACCGCCGTCCACGGCCCATACCCTCCCAGGGTTTCTTAGTGCAACCTAACTTCGCTGAAGTTAGCATTGCATAAGCTAAGTGTCGAGATGCGGAGTTGGCTAATTCATGGCCTCTGCCATTGCTGGACGAGGCGCCCAACCACTGTCGATGAGGTAACACCCGCCTCCTTCCGCCTCCCGAGGGCCGGCCCGCCGTGATGAAAACAATTTTCAACTTGCCCTTTGGAACCATATCTAAGATCGGCCCTGCTAGTGAAAACGAATGTCGTTACTGGTTCGCTTTTCTGCTCTTGCTGGCGGACGGAAGTTCTGTTGGTGCCCGGGGGACCGGCTCGCGGTATCCGGATCGAACGCCGCTCAGGTAGTCGGTAATGCGGCCGCATCGGTTCCGAGACATGGCTCGTTGTCCTCGGGCTACCACCCGTCCACCCGAACGCCCTTCCCCTGGTTACAAGCCTGAGGTTGCTGCGGCGATAATAGCGCCATAAACCCGTAATTGACGGAGTTAATCGGCATATTTATCCGTGTATGCGGATGGCAGGCGCGTAATCATGTGCGACGGTCCTACCAGACAGCCGTCCGCGTTGATCACTGAAGCTGCGGCGCTGGTGGGTGGCCCCGAATCGAAGGGAGCCTGCAGTGACGTCGGGTGTTGATCGTCGAAGTGTGGTGGCGCCGGTGCGTTCGGTTGCGCGAGGTCGGCCATGGTGGCGCCGGTCTGGCTGGCGTTTCCGCCGGAGTTGCATTCTGCTCTGCTGTCCAGCGGCCCTGGCCCCGGCCCGTTACTTGCCGCGGCAGGGGCGTGGAACTCGCTGAGCGTCGAGTACGCCTCGGTGGCAGACGAACTCACCGCCCTGCTGGGCGCTGTACAGGCGGGTGCATGGGAGGGGTCGACGGCAGAGCAATACGTGGCCGCGCATGCGCCATATCTCGCGTGGCTGTTGCAAGCGAGCGCTGACAGCGCTGCCACAGCCACCGCACACGAGACTGCGGCGGCGGCTTATACCGCCGCACTGGCCGCGATGCCGACGTTGGCTGAGTTGGCCGCCAACCACGCCACCCAGGCGGTGTCGGTGGCGACGAACTTCTTTGGTATCAATACGGTTCCGATCGCACTGAACGAAGCCGCCTATGTGCGGATGTGGATTCAGGCCGCGACAACCATGAGCACGTATCAAGCGACGTCGACGGCCGCGCTCGCTTCGGCGCCACGGACCACACCGGCACCCCAGATCATGAAGTCGAACAATTCGAGCGGCATGGGGAACAACGGCTCGGGCATGGGGTCGGGTTCGGGCATGGGCAACTCGGGCGGCATGGGGTCCGGCTCTGGCATGGGCGGTGGCATGGGCAACATGCCCGGCATGGGCACCACCCTGCCCACCACGCCAGAGCAATGGCTCCAAGCCATATTTCCGCCGCAGTTCAACCCGTTCTCACCGAATTCGTTCCAGACGATGCAGCCGAGTCTGGCGACGTTCCTGCCCCGGGCTGAAGCCATGCTGGCCAACTACGCAAACAATCCGGTGCAATTCGCCGAAGCTGTCTTGCTTCTCGGCATCCAATTCGTCGTCCACCGGACCCTGGACTTGACCTGGATTCTTCTCAACAATCCCGCGCTGCTGCCCGCCTTTATTGCGGCCAATCCGATCTACTCGCTGGGCTTGGCGACGCCGATGGTTGCCGCGCCCGTTGCAGCCGCCGGGGCGGGAGTGGCAGGCAGTGCGGCAGGCCTGGCCAGCGCGGTCGCTGCGGTGCCGGCCGGTAGCCGCACCGATTCCGCTCGCGCCGGCACCGGTGCCCGCCACAGCGGTGCCCAGTGCGCCCGCAGCCGGGCCCGCTCCCGTCGTCAGCTCCGCGCCGGCGCCCGCCTCGGTTCCGGTGTCGGCTTCTGCTCCCGCCGCTCCACCCCCGCCGGGCGCCCGGCCGCCACCGCCGCTCGTGGGAACGGAGGGCACCGTCGGCGCGCAAAGCGCGGTGGGCGCACAAGTTCCGTCTACCCATACCTGGTGGGCGATCTCGGAGCAGGGTCGGGGACAAGTAACCGATGTTGCGGGCGCTTTACGAAGCCCTCGCAGCAGACATCGCTGCCTGGTGCGCTGCCCGAAACCTGGACGAGCCGAGCCGAGCCGAGCACGGTCCTCGTTGAGCAACAGATCGCCAGGCTATCTGCACGCCGGCTCGACACACCGAATCATTTGGGACGCCTGACCAAACCATGCGGAGATTCCCAGTTTTCGCCCAGCTTGCGTCACTGGCTCGGTGCAGTGGCGGGCCATGCCCGCGGCCCCGAAATGGACGGCGGTCCCGATGCCGGCCGGTACGTCATGCCACGATGGGGCATGGCCGACGCGGAGGGCGAGGTGTCCAGCGCAGGCAAAGTTACGCGGCCCACGCATGCTGACGTAGCGCGCCTGGCGGGCGTTTCGACCGCAACGGTCAGCTACGTCCTCAACGGGGCTGGCGGTCGACGCATCTCGGCACGCACTCGGGAAGCGGTGTATCGCGCCGCCGAACAGCTGGGCTATCGGCCCAATGCCGCAGCACGCAACCTCGCCAGCGGCAAGAGCGGTGTGGTGCTCTATGTGGTCCCACGGGTAGCCGTGGGTGACATGCCGATGCAGGCCGGCAGCCGGATGACCACCGCGCTGGCGCGCCGCGGCCTGGTACAAGTACAGATTTTCGAGACCGAGGATGACCAGCATGCGGTCGACGCGGTCGAGAATCTTGACCCGATTGCCGTCACCAGCCTCTTTCCACTGAGCAGTGGTGCGCTGAGCGCGGTGCGCGACGCCAACGTTCCCTACATCGAGATCGGGACGTTGCCCGCGCTGGGCGATCAGCATCTGTCCGTCGGCGCGCTGCGCGTCGACCACCTAGTAGCGCGAGGCCACCGACGAATTGCATTTGCCTACACTGCGATCGCCAAATGGCGTGCACTGGGCGACTTTTGGCTCGAGGGTGTTGCTCGCGCCGCCCGGGCCCACAGTCTGCCGCCCGTCAAGGTCGACGACGTCACGGTGGACAGCGCTGCCGACGTGGTCGCCCGCTGGGTGGCCGACGGCGTCACCGCGGTCTGCGCGCAAAGTGACGAGATCGCGCACCTAGTCCTCTACGGCATCCGCGAGGCAGGGCTGCGCTGCCCACGCGACCTCGCCGTCATCGGCGTCGACGCCACTCCGATGGGCGAGATCAGTTCGCCGCCTCTGACCACGGTGGAGTTCAATCCCACCGCCGTCGCCGACGCCGCGATCGCTGCCGTCCTCACCGAACTCGGATATCCCGCGCCGGCGCCCCCGCAGCCCACCGACATCGCCCGGCTGATCGTGCGCGCCTCGACGTAAACCGGGTGCCCTAGACATCCCGTGGTTAAGCGCATAACCTACGGCTTCGAGAACGTCCGCAAAGACGCGAGAAGGGGACATCAATGTCGGTGCAGGCTGTGCTGGACGAGGTTCGCAAACGACCAGGCACCGGTGACGAGATCCCGGTTTTCAATCCAGCCACTGAAGAGCAGATCACCGAGTTCAAAGACTGCGGCCCGGAAGCCGTCAACGAGGCGGTGGCCCGGGCGAAAGAAACCGCCGAGTCGGGCGTGTGGCGGGACATGGCACCCAGCGAGCGGGCCAAGATCCTGTGGCGGGTCGGCGAGCTGATCGACCAGAACGCCGAGATCCTGGCCGAGCTCGAATCGCTCAACGCCGGCATGACCCCACTGCAAGCCCAGGGAACGGTGACCGTCGGTTCGGAGTTCTTCCGCTACTACGCCGGCTGGTGCACCAAGATCGAGGGCATCGCCGCCGACGTGCACACCGGCGGTCTCACCGGCATCGACTCCCACCAGCACGCCTACACCCTCAAAGAGCCCTACGACGTGGTCGGGCTGATCTTTCCGTGGAATGGGCCGGTCTTCAATTTCTGCTGCAAGCTCGCGCCGGCGCTCGCGGCGGGCTGCAGCAGCGTCGTCAAACCCGCCGAGGAGACTCCGCTGTCGGCGTTGGTGTTGGACAACATCCTGCGCGAAGCCGGGGTGCCCGACGGTGTCGCGAATTTGCTGCTCGGCTACGGGCACACCGCCGGCGCGGCGATCACTGCGCACCCCGACGTCGACAAGGTTGCGTTCACCGGATCGACCGAAGTCGGCCGGGAAATCGTCCATGCGGCCGGCTCAAGCAACCTCAAGAAGGTGACGTTGGAGCTCGGCGGCAAGTCGCCGGTGCTGATCTTCGACGACGCCGACCTGAACGCGGCCATCCCGATGGCGGCCTTCGGCACGTTCATCCACTCCGGGCAGGCGTGTGTGTGCGGGTCACGGATCTTCGCCCAGCGCGGCGTGTACGAGAAGGTCGTGGAAGGCCTGGCGAATATCGCGAACACCCTTCAGCTGGGCGGCCCCAAGGACGAGGGCACCATGATCGGCCCGCTGATCAGCCAAAAGCAGCTGACCCGGGTGCTGGGCTACCTCGACCAGGGCAAGTCTGACGGCGTCGACATCGTCACCGGCGGGCACCGGCTCGACCGCAAGGGCTACTTCGTGCATCCCACCGTGCTCACCAACGTCGCCACCACGAGCAGGCTGTTTCAGGAGGAGATTTTCGGGCCGGTGGTCGCGGTGCTGCCGTTCGACGACGAGGACGAAGCGGTTGCGCTGGCCAACGACACCACCTACGGGCTGGCCGCCACCGCCTGGACGACGAACCTGGCCCGCGCACACCGAATTGCCAAGCGGCTCAAGGCCGGAACCGTGGGGCTGAACTGCCAGATGCAGTTCGACCACTCCATGCCGTTCGGCGGCTACAAGCAGTCGGGTTGGGGTCTTGAATCCGGCAAAGCGGGTCTGGAAACGTACCTGCAAACCAAGATCGTCTGGGCGCAGCTATAGGTCACGCAAGGTGCCGTATGTGAACAGGAGATGCACCAGCGACACCCTAAACACAGAGTGGCGACAGCTCAGTCCTTGACGGCGCTGACCAGAGTGTTGCGGGAGACCATCGGCCCGGCCGCGGTATTCTCCGGTCCCGGCACGGGCCGGCCGAGCTCGCGTAGGTAGTCGGCCAGCGGGGTCGCCTCCGGGATCCAGCCGTGCTCACTCAACCACCGGTCGGCCAGGGCGAAGTGCTCGTTGTAGATCAACTGGAAGAACAAGCGCTGCTCGCCTCGAGCCACGGCCTCGCGTTCCTCCTCAACCTTGGCGGCGTACTCCTGCGCCGGCAGCGGCGCCCCATCTTCGACGGCGATGTGGCTACCCGCTGCCGCCAACGCGTCGACGCCGCTGAACAGTTGCTGCTGCGCGGTGGCGGGCAAGTAGATCAGCAGACCCTCGACAATCCAGGCCGACGGCTTGGCGGGGTCAAATCCGCTGTCGCGCAGCGCTTGTGGCCAGTCTTCGCGCAGGTCGACGGCCACGTCGCGGCGCTCGGCCTTGGGCTTGGCGCCGTGCTCGGCGAGCACCTCGCGTTTGAACTCCAGCACCTGCGGTTGGTCCAACTCGAAGATCGTCGTCCCGTCGGGCCACGGCAACCGATAGGCCCGCGAGTCCAGCCCCGCGGCCAAGATGGCGATCTGCCGCACGCCGGCGTCTGCGGCGCGACCGAAGTACTCGTCGAAATACTTGGTGCGCGCGCCCTGGAAGTTCACAAAATGTTCGCCGAAGTCCGTTGTCTTCAGCGGGTGTTCGAACGCTTTGCCATCGAGGACGTCGGCCGCGGGACCGCCCACTGCGCGGCAGAACACCTCGGCGAATGGGTCGACGGACAACGGGTCATGCTTCTGGGCCTCCAATGCTCTTGCGGTGGCCACAAATAACGCGGTCGAACCGACGCTTGTCGTGATGTCCCAGGTGTCATTTTCGCTACGCACTCGACCGACCCTACGCCAAAGTGCTTAGTCTGGCTTCGCAGGCGACCTGGTCGGTATGACTCGGACGCTGTCACACCAGCGGGCGGCCCGTCCTGATCCGCCGGTCGAGATCCCACAGCAAAACGTTGAACGGGAACTGCCGCACGAATCGCGGCATGAGGTGGTTCACCGTGCGCAGCAACGCCATCAGCCGGTCGAAGCGTCGTTGCTTGGCGGCATCCCACGGAAACCGCATCTCGTCGCGGAACCGTTGCGGCAGAAAGCCCGTGGTGATCAGCAGCGCGATCCCGTCCAACCAGCGCTGCAGCGGGCCGGGCAGCCTCACGCCCGGCATCCGGCCGGCGGCAATCGGATACAGGTACTCGCGCACGGCGTCGTCGATGTGCACCTTGTCCAGCGACTCGTGCCAGTACTTGTCGAACGCGTGGCGATCCGGTGGCCACATCTCCGGCGGCACCTGCAGTGTGGTGCCCAACGCCATTCCCTCGCGATAGTGGCGTTCGGCCTCCTCGTCGTCCATCTCGCCGATAAAGATGCGGTGGATATCGACGGCGCCCTTGTACAGACACGCTCCCACCCACAGCTGCAGGTCGGGGTCGAACGCGTTGTACTGCACGGGGCTCTCGGGTGTGGAGTACACCTGGGCGTGCGCTCGGTTGACTGCTCGTCTGAACGCCAGCTTCTGAGCCTCGGTACCCGCGGTGGCCACCGCAAGATAGGTGAACGTGGTGCGTGCTCGCTTGATCGGGTGCAAGTCGACCCGGCCGCTTTCCACCCGGCTTTCCAGCACGCCGTAACCGACCCCGGGGCGCGCCAACTGCATGATCACGTTGGCGGGTCCCGCCAGCAGTGCTACACCCATCAAGCCGTCGTCGATACCGGCTCGTCGCGCCCTGCGACGCCGCGGCTTCCTGACTGGCGGGTCGGCGACCGGGCGCTCAACATGCTGGATGGGTCCGCTGATCGTCATAGCCGCACCTGCCCGCTAATTGTGAGAACGCTTGTTTCCTGATATTGCCGCGCGCCGAGCAGCAATGTCAAGATGGTGCCCATGGCCGCCAAATCCGGGTTAGCCGAAACCATGCGGCCCTATCGCGGCGTCGACGCCGCCGACCGGCTTGCCGAGCGCCGGCGCAGGCTGTTGTCCGCCGGCCTGGATCTGCTCGGGGCCGATGAGCCGACGGAGTTGACCGTTCGCGCGATCTGTCGTCGAGCAGGGCTGGCCGCCCGCTATTTCTACGAAAGCTTCGCCGACAAGGACGAGTTCGTCAGCGCGGTGTTCGATTGGGTGATCGCCGATCTGGCCGCCACCACCCAGGCGGCGGTCGCCGCCGTCTCACCCCGCGAACAAACCCGCGCGGGCATGGCCAACATCGTGCGCACTATTGCCGGCGACCCCCGTGTCGGGCGGCTGCTGTTCAGCGCGCAGTTGGCCAACGCCGTGCTGGTTCGCAAGCGGGCCGAATCCAGTGCCCTGTTCGCGATGCTGTCCGGCCAACACGTGGGAAGCACGTTGCGCATCCCGGAAAACGACCGCATCAAGGCTGCGGCGCATTTCGTCGTCGGCGGCGTCGGGCAAACCCTGAGCGCCTGGTTGGCCGGACAGGTACGCCTGAGCGCCGAGCAGCTTGTCGACCACCTGGCGTCGCTGCTCGACGAACTCGCCGATCCGAGCCTCTACCGCGACTAGACGCCGTTACCGCGCAGCAGGAACACGCCGGTCTGCTGCGGTCTTCGGGACGGCTTGCGTATCGCTCTCGCCGAATTCCTTTGTCCAACAAGCAAACTCGAGCGTGATCCCATCGGGGTCCTGGAAGTAGAACGAGCGGACGTAGACGCCGGGATGCAGGGTGCGCGAAACCTGCATTTCGCTTTCGTCGTGGTTCAGCACTGGGCCGACCCGCACACCTTTGTCCTTGAGCCGCTGGCGGTAGGCGTCGAACTTCTCGGCAGGAACGTGGAAAGCAAGATGGTTCATGGTGCTGACCGCGCTGGTGATATCGCCGATGCCCGGAATGGCCGCCGGCGAGGAGATACCGGGCACCGCATCAGGCGCATCGGCGAACCAGAAGAACGCCACACAGTCGCCGTTGCCGGCATCGAAGAAGAAATGCTGCCCCTGACCGTTCGGCAAATCAAGCGATTTGATCAACGGCATGCCGAGCACGTTGGTGTAAAAGTCCACAGTGCAGGCCATATCCGAACACACCAGAGCGACGTGGTTGATCCCGCTCAATTCGAATTCGGTGTTGGTGTTGTGCGGCTTGATCATCGCGGCCCCCGTGAACTCCGAGATGTATTCGGCGGTCTGGCCAAGACCGTGGACCCAAATTACCACCAGGTTCGCCACATTCTGCTCTCCCAGCCAGCCCAAGCCCGCGATAATCCGTCCAACGCCACGAGAGGAGGCGCGGGGGTGTCTACGGTGTCCGAGCAACGGACCAGCACGCCGAGTTCCGGACGTACCGCCGCCGGCGGACACGGAAAGCGATCGAGGCCGTCCGCGCGGTCATTCGAAGACACTGGCCACCGTTCTCCCTCGAGCCGTCGACCTGGGGGAGGTCCGCTGACATGACTCGTGCATCCGGGACGCCCGGCGTGATCCGCGAGTTCATCGGGCTGCCCTCGCCCACCGCCCGGCGCGCCGGCGCCGGCGGGCACCCCTGCCAGGGGCTGTATCACCGCGGCGTGGGCCGCAAACCGAAAGTGGCCATCATCGCCACCCACTACCAGATCGACTTCTCCGAGCATTACCTGGCCGACTACATGGCCACCCGCGGCACCGGATTCCTCGGCTGGAACACCCGCTTTCGCGGCTTCGAGAGCAGTTTCCTGCTCGACCATGCGCTGGTCGACATCGGTGTCGGTGTGCGCTGGCTGCGTGACGTTCAGGGCGTGGAAGCCGTTGTGTTGCTGGGTAATTCCGGTGGCGGATCCTTGATGGCCGCCTACCAGTCGCAGGCGGTGGAGCCGAACGTCACTCCGTTGCCCGGCATGCGGCCGGCGGCCGGGCTCACCGATTTGCTTCCCGCCGACGGCTATGTGGCCAGCGCCGCCCATCCCGGGCGCCCCGACGTGCTGACCGCATGGATGGACGCCGCCGTCGTCGACGAAAACGACCCGGTCGCCACCGATCCCGAACTGGACCTGTTCAACGAGCGCAACGGCCCGCCGTACTCGCCCGAGTTTCTCAGCCGCTACCGAGCAGCGCAGGTCGCTCGTAATCACGCCATTACCGATTGGGCGGAGAAGGAGTTGAAAAGGGTTCGAGCCGCTGGTTTTTCGGACCGGCCGTTCACAGTGATGCGGACGTGGGCCGATCCGCGCATGGTCGACCCCAGCATCGAGCCGACGAAGCGTCAGCCCAACATGTGTTATGCGGGCGCCCCAGCGAAGGCCAACCGCTCCGCACATGGGATCGCCGCGGCATGCACCCTGCGCAACTGGCTGGGCATGTGGAGCCTGCGGACTGCGCAGACCCGCGCCGAGCCGCATCTGGCCCGCGTCACCTGTCCGGCGCTGGTGGTCAACGCTGAGGCGGACACCGGCGTCTTTCCCTCGGATGCCCAACGCATTTACGACGCGTTGGGCACCGCCGACAAGGCTCAGGTCTCAATCGACACCGACCACTACTTCACCACCCCGGGGGCGCGCAGCGAGCAGGCCGATACCATCGCCAGGTGGATCGCCAAGCGGTGGCGCTGAGAGTTTTAGCGCACTTTGTCCCAGGCGGGAAGGTACTCGAATACATTGCGCACGAGGCGGATTGGCTTGACATCCGATGGTGCGCGGCGGATGACGACGCCGCTTTCTACCGCGAGCTGCTGGCTGCCAGCGATGTCGTCTCGCTGCACCTACCGTTGACGCCTGCCATTCACGGGCTGCTCGGCCGTGAGGCGCTGGCCCGGATGAAGCCGGGGGCGGTGTTGGTCAACACGGCGCGGGCCGATCGTCGACGAGGCTGCCCTGATCGAGGCGTTGCGCGAGCGCCGGCTGGGCGCTGCGGGGCTGGACGTGTTCGAAGTCGAGCCGGTGCAGCGGGACACCCCCTGCTGGGGTTGGACAACGTGGTGCTCACACCGCATGTCAGCTGGTACATGACCCCATGGTCCGGCTCCTCCTCAGGCCGCTCCACGGCCCGCATCGTCGCCGGACGGTCGACACCATGCACCGCTACCTCGTCGCGGCGGTCGCGAACTGCCGTCGGCTACGCGACGGGCAGGCGCTGGCCGATGTGGTCAACCAACCGACCGGTTATTAGATTGGGGACGTCACCGAGGGAAGGCGAACAATGCCGATCGCAATCACTCCTGAGCATCAAGACCTGTCCGACTCCGTGCGGTCACTGGTGGCGCGGATGGCGCCGTCGGAGGTGCTGCACGAAGCCTTAGAGAACCCGATCGAGAATCCCCCACCGTACTGGCGGGCCGCCGCGGAACAGGGGCTGCAAGGTGTGCACCTGGCTGAATCGGTCGGTGGGCAGGGTTTCGGCATCCTCGAATTGGCGATCGTGCTTGCGGAATTCGGCTCCGGCGCGGTGCCCGGGCCGTTCGTGCCGTCGGCGATCGCCAGTGCACTCATCTCGGCGCACGACCCGGAGGCCAAAGTGCTGGCCGCGTTGGCGTCCGGCGCCGCCATCGCCGCGTACGCATTGGGTTCGGGGCTCACCGCCACCCGGCACGCGCAGTCGGATACGGGGCTGGTGATCCGCGGCGAGGTGCGGGCGGTCCCAGCGGCGGCTCAGGCGTCAATCCTGGTGCTGCCGGTCGCCATCGAAAGCGGCGAGGAGTGGATCGTGCTGCGCGCCGATCAACTCGAGATCGAACCGGTCGCCAGCATCGACCCGCTGCGCCCGATCGCGCACGTGCGCGCCAACGCCGTCGAGGTCGACGACGACGCTGTGCTGAGCAACCTCAACACCACCACCGCCCACGCGCTGATGTCGACCCTGCTATCGGCGGAGGCCATCGGTGTGGCGCGGTGGGCCACCGACACCGCGGCGCAATACGCCAAGATCCGTGAACAGTTCGGCCGGCCGATCGGCCAGTTCCAGGCCGTCAAGCACAAGTGCGCCGAAATGATCGCGGACACCGAGCGGGCCACCGCTGCAGTGTGGGACGCCGCCCGCGCACTCGACGAAGCTCGTCAAAACGGTTGGCACGCCGCGGGTTCCGCGGTCGAGTTCGCCGCAGCGGTGGCTGCGACGCTGGCGCCGGCGGCCGCACAGCGCTGCGCCCAGGACTGCATCCAGGTGCACGGTGGCATCGGCTTCACCTGGGAGCACGACACGAACGTGTACTACCGCCGGGCGTTGATCCTGGCCGCATCCTTCGGACGCCGCACGGACTACCCGCAGCGCGTGGTCGACACTGCGACCAGCACCGGCATGCGCAAGCTCAACATCGACCTGGATCCCGAGACCGAAAAGCTGCGATCCGAGATCCGGGCCGAAGTCGCCGCGCTCAAGGCGATACCGCGCGAAGGACGCAACGTCGCCATCGCCGAGGGCGGCTGGGTACTGCCGTATCTGCCGAAACCATGGGGCCGGGCGGCCAGTCCGGTTGAGCAGATCATCATCGAGCAGGAGTTCAGCGCCGGACGGGTCAAGCGTCCGATAATCGGCATCGCGTCGTGGATCGTCCCGTCGATCGTGGCGTTCGGCACAGATGAGCAGAAGCAGCGGTTCCTGCCGCCGACGTTCCGCGGCGAAATCATGTGGTGCCAGCTGTTTTCCGAGCCGGGCGCCGGATCGGACCTGGCCGGGCTGACCACGAAAGCGACGAGAGCCGAGGGCGGTTGGCGCATCACCGGCCAGAAGATCTGGACCACAGCCGCGCAGTTCTCCGACTGGGGAGCGCTATTGGCCCGCACCGACCCCAGCGCACCCAAGCACAACGGCATCACATATTTCCTGTTGGACATGAAAAGCGAAGGCGTGCAGGTAAAGCCATTGCGCGAGCTGACCGGCGGCGAGATGTTTAACACCGTCTTCATCGACGACGTGTTCGTGCCCGACGACTGCGTGCTCGGCGAGGTGAACCGTGGCTGGGAGGTCAGCCGCAACACCCTGACCGCCGAGCGGGTGTCGATCGGCAGCAGCGAGGCACCGTTCCTGGCCAACCTCGAGGGCTTCGTCGACTTCATGCGCGACGGCCAGTTCGATCAGGTGGCCCAGAACCGCGCCGGACAGCTGATCGCCGAGGGCCACGCCGCCAAGGTGCTCAACATGCGTTCGACGCTGTTGACGCTGGCCGGCGGAGACGCCATGCCCTCAGCCGCGATCTCGAAGCTGCTGTCGATGCGCACAGCGCAGGGCTATGCCGAGTTCGCGGTGTCGACGTTCGGCACCGACGCCGCGATCGGTGACCCCGACGAACTGTCCGGCAAATGGGGCCAGTACCTGCTGGCCAGCCGGGCAACGACGATTTACGGCGGCACGTCGGAAGTGCAGCTCAACATCATCGCTGAGCGGCTGCTCGGCCTGCCCCGAGACCCGTAAGTTGCTCGCGCGAGATTGCAGCCATGGTCGTGATCCTGCGAAAACCACAACCCTGAGTGCAATCTGGATCGAGCGGAGGGCCGCGACGACCGATGATGTGCGTGAACAACTCGACGACGCAACCGGATTACGACCGCTGAGCCGCTTGTAGCCGCTACTCTTTGTCGGCTTTCGCGGACTTGTCGGCTTTCTGGTCTCCGGCCCCTTTCTTGCCTTGCTGATCGTTGTCGCCGTCCATCTCGCGCAGTTCGCGCTTGAGGATCTTGCCGGTCGGGTTGCGCGGCAGCTCGTCGAGGAAGACCACTTCTCGCGGAACCTTGTACTTGGCCAGCTGGTCACGCACGTGCTTTTTGATGGTGTCCTCGTCGAGGTCGGAGCCCTCCTTCTTGACCACGAAGGCCTTGAGGCGGTGACCCCACTCCTTGTCCTCGACGCCGATCGCGGTGGCCTCCGCCACGTCGGGAAGCCCGCTGATGCAGTCCTCGACTTCGGCCGGGAAGACGTTCTCGCCGCCGGAGACGATCATCTCGTCGTCGCGGCCGCTGATGAAGAGCAGGCCGTCCTCGTCGAAGTAGCCGACGTCGCCAGAGGACAACATGCCGTTGATGATCTGCTTGTTGCCGCCACCGGTGTAACCTTCGAACGGGAAGCTGCTGCCGACGAAGATCCGCCCGACCTCGCCCTGCGGTAGTTCCTTCCCGTTGTCGTCGAAGACCTTGACCTTCACACCCTTGACGACCGGTCCCGCCGTCGACGGGTTCTTCTGCAGATGCTTGGGCTCCGCGATGGTGGCGAACGCGATCTCCGTCGAGCCGTACATGTTGTAGAGGACGGGTCCGAACTCCTTGAGCGTCCGTTCGGCCACGTCGGCATTCAGCGCCGAACCGGACACGAAAATGATTCGCAGGCTTGACAGGTCAGGCTTTTTGTCCATCTTTTCCAGCGCGTCGAGCATGCGCGAGAGCATCACGGGGACGACGACGATCGCCGTCACCTTGTGCTTTTCCACGTCTTGTAACACCACGTCAGGCTTGAACTTGCGGTGCAGCACCAACGTCGATCCGAGAAACATTCCGATGGTGAAGTGCAGGAAGCCGAGGGCGTGGAAGATCGGCGCCGGCAGCGACGTCACCTCGCCGGCCTTGAACGGCACATGGGACAAGATGCCGCCGATCGGGCCCAGGCTCGGCGGGGTGCTCCGGTTGGCGCCCTTTGGGGTCCCGGTAGTTCCGCTGGTCAGGATGATGATCGACGAGTGCTTGCTGGCCTTGGGCGCTGGCTCCTTGCTGCTGTGGCCGATCAGGTCGGCCAGTGTCTCGTCGGTGCTGCCGGACTCCTTATCGGCGTCCGGGTTGGTGCCGAGTGCCCGCAGCTTGCCCAGCTCAGGCTTCGCCTGGCTGACATCCTTGGTGTACTCGTCGTCGTAGATGATCAGCTTCGCGTCTTCGCGCTCGGACACTTCCTTGATCTGCGGGCCCGAGAACGAGCTGTTGAGCAAAATGATGCGTGCCCCGACCCGCGCGCATCCGAAGCCCGCGATGGCAAACCAGCGACTGTTACGCGCCAGGATCGCGACACCGTCGCCGCCACGCACACCCTTGGCCAGCAGACCGTGGGCGACTGCGTTCGCGGCTTCATCGAGCTCTTTGTAGGTGATCGAGCCCTCGTCGTCGATGATCGCCGTCTTGTTGGGCGTGCGTCTGGCCTGGAAGGACGGCAGCATGCCGATCTCACCCCAGCGGCGGATGTCGGCGGCCATCGCCGCGTAGTTCAGCGGCGGCTCCAGCCGGAACGCGCCCGATTCAATGATTTTGCGGAGGTAGTGCAGTTCGGCCAAGCCCCGGTCGGCGTACTGCAGGGCTTTGGGCGCGGCGTTCCAGGGGAGCAGATCAGTGAGCTTCGGCATATCCCCACAATATGTGACCGGCGTCTCAGCGCGGCTGGGAAATTAGCATGATCGGCATGGTCGGTCCGCTGTCCCTTGAGGTGGACGGACGCTCGGTCGCCGTCACGCATCCGGACAAGGCGGTGTTTCCCGGCCAGGACGGTCGAGGCGGCCACACGAAGCTCGATCTGATCCGCTATTACCTGAGCGTGGCCGACGGCGCGCTGCGCGGCGTGGCCGGGCGTCCAATGATCCTGAAGCGGTTCATCAAGGGCATCGACCAAGAGGCGATCTTCCAAAAGCGGGCACCGGCGAAGCGGCCGGACTGGGTCGACGTCGCCCAACTTCGCTACGCAAGCGGCACCTCGGCCGAAGAGGCGGTCATCCGCGACCCCGCCGGGCTGGCGTGGGTGATCAACTTGGGCTGCATCGACCTCAACCCGCATCCGGTGCTCGCCGAGGACCTCGACCACCCCGACGAATTGCGCGTCGACCTCGACCCGATGCCCGGTGTGGAGTGGGCGCAAATCCTCGACGTCGCCTCAGTCGCCCGCGACGTGCTGCAGGACTACGGGTTGACGGCCTGGCCCAAGACGTCCGGATCACGGGGCTTCCACATCTACGCACGCATCGCGCCGCGATGGCCCTTTCGCCAAGTACGCCTGGCCGCCCAGGCGGTGGCCCGCGAAGTCGAGCGACGCGCACCCGATCTGGCCACCAGCCGCTGGTGGAAGGAAGAACGCCAGGGAGTCTTCGTCGACTTCAACCAGAACGCCAAAGATCGCACGGTGGCGTCGGCGTACTCGGTGCGAGCCACGCCTGACGCCCGGGTGTCCACGCCGCTGAGCTGGAACGAAGTGGCCGACTGCCGCCCTGAAGCGTTCACGATGACGACGGTGCCCGAAAGGTTCGCCGACATCGGCGACCCGTGGGAAGGCATGGACGACTCCGCCGGCGGACTCGAGTCATTGCTGGCTCTGGCCGACGAACAGGGACCGGCCGAGAAGCCGCCGAAGGGAGCGGGAAGAAGCCGTGTCGGCAGACGGGTTTCGTCGATGCCGCTCATCGAGATCGCCCGCACGAAAACCAAAGACGAGGCGATGGCCGCGCTGCAGACCTGGCGCGACCGCCACCCCGCCGCCGCCGAGCAGCTGCACCCGGCCGACGTGCTGGTCGACGGGATGCGCGGGCCCAGTTCGATCTGGTACCGGATTCGGATCAACCTGCAACACGTGCCACGCGATCAGCGCCCACCGCAAGAGGAATTGATCGCCGATTACAGCCCATGGCCGAGCCGCTAACCCTGGCACCGCCGAGTCTGCGGGAGAATCGCAGCATGCGGGCGACTGAGCAAGCGCTGGGTCTGCGGGAACGCAAGAAGATCAAAACCCGCCAGGCGATCAGGCGCGCGGCGTTCCGGCTGATCGAAGAGAACGGGTACGCCGCCACCACTGTCGAGCAGATTGCCGAGGCCGCCGAAGTCTCGCCGAGCACCTTCTTCCGCTACTTCCCGTCAAAGGAATCCGTGCTGCTCGCCGATGACTTGGACCCGCTGATCCTGGAAGCCTTCGCCCAGCAACCGCCCGACCACACGCCCATCCAGGCTTTCCGCGGCGCCTACCAGACCGTCATGGCCAACATGTCCGAAGAGCAGCGTGAATTCGAGGAAACCCGGCAGCAGCTGATCTTCTCGATACCCGAACTCAAGGCCGCCCTTTACGAGGAATACCAGCGCACCGTCACCGTGATCGCCGAGGCGGTAGCTCGCCGAACCGGGCGTAGCCCAAGCGATTTCGAAATCCGGGTGTTCGCCGGTGCTGCCACCGGCGCCATGATGGCGGCTTCGGACGGCGCCCCGGTCACCGCCGAGCTGGTCTACCGCACCATGGATTTCATCGACGCCGGCATGCCGCTGACGTGAGGTAAAGATGGCCAACCAACGGAGTCGACGCGAATTCCTATGCGGGGCAGGCGTGCTGGTGGTCGGCACAGTAGCGGCGTGCGCGTCGCATAAATCCGCACCTGGCGCGGGCAGTGCACGGTCGGTCACGATCAGACACATCTTCGGGGAAACCCGTATTCCCGCCCCGCCCAAACGGGTGGTTAGCGCCGGCTACACGGAGCAAGACGACCTCCTGGCGCTCGGCGTGGTGCCGATCGCGGTGACCAACTGGTTTGGCGATCAACCGTTCGCAGTGTGGCCGTGGGCCCAACCCAAGCTCGGCGGCGCCCAGCCGGTGGTGCTGAACCTGGACAACGGAATACAGGTCGACCAGATTGCGGGCCTGAAACCGGATCTGATCGTGGCCACCAACGCCGGCGTGGATGCCGACACTTACCAGAAGCTCTCGGCGATCGCGCCGACCATCCCGCAATCCGACGGCGACGCCTTCTTCGAGCCGTGGAAGGACCAGGCCGCCGCGATCGGCCAAGCCGTCTTCCAAGCCGACCAGATGAAGACGTTGGTCGACGGCGTCGAC
The DNA here is from genome assembly GCF_010731635.1 of Mycobacterium noviomagense. Lineage (NCBI taxonomy): Bacteria > Bacillati > Actinomycetota > Actinomycetes > Mycobacteriales > Mycobacteriaceae > Mycobacterium > Mycobacterium noviomagense. The sequence goes on along the minus strand of NZ_AP022583.1, from coordinate 2,179,467 downwards.
GCCAAGTTCCGCGCCGTCGCCAACCAGAACCCGCAATTCAAAGCCAAGAAGGTGCTGTTACTGCAGGGCAGCCTGTACCAGGACAACGTGGTGGCGACCCTGCCGGGCTGGCGAACCGAGTTTTTGACCCTGATGGGCTTGGTGGTCGCCGACAGCATTCAACCGTTCGCTGTCGACGGTCAGCGCGCCTTCGTTCCGCGCAACCAGATCAGGTCCGCGCTCGAGTCCGCCGATGTGCTGATCTGGACAACCGACAGCCCGGACGAGCAGCAGGCGTTGCTCGCCAACGCCGACGTGGCGGGGTTGCGGGCACACAGCATCTTCACCACCAAAGAGCAGGCCGGTGCACTCGCGTTCGCCTCGCCGCTGAGCTACCCACTGGTGGCCGACCAACTGCCGCCGCTGATCGCCAAAATCGTCGCCGCCTAGGCCTTTCCGGACGGCACACCGGGCGGTGTATGAGTGTTCACTAAGGCACCTCTGGCAGTGCTCGAAAATTTCTCGTCGCCCACCCAAGCCGGGGTTACCGTCGAGTAATGAGCGTGGCAACAGACCCGATCGTCGCCGACAGCGTTCACGACTACGGCGACCAAGCGCTGCTATTGCAGTTCGACAGCAGCGCCGACGTCCTGGCGGCTACGGTCGCGGTGCGCGACGCGGCGCTGCCCGGCGTGATCGACATCGTCCCGGCCGCGCGCACCGTGCTGGTCAAGCTCGACGGCAACCGCTACCAGGGAGTCACCCGGCACCGGCTGCGCAAGCTGGAGATCAACCCGGATGCCGTCCAGACCGCTCCGCCGGACGGTCGTGTCGACGTGGTGATCGACGTCGTCTACGACGGCGTGGATCTCACCGAGGTCGCCGACCTCACCGGGCTCACCACCGCCCAGGTCATCAACGCGCACACCACAACACCGTGGCGGGTCGGTTTCGCCGGCTTCACCCCGGGCTTCGCCTACCTGGTCGGCGGCGATCCGCGGCTGGCGGTACCGCGGCGCTCCGAACCGCGGACATCGGTACCCGCCGGCTCGGTCGGCTTGGCCGGCGAGTTCAGCGGGATCTACCCCCGCCGATCGCCGGGCGGATGGCAACTGATCGGGCACACCGATGCGGTGCTGTGGGACATCGACCGCCCCAACCCGGCGCTGTTGACACCGGGCATGTGGGTCCAGTTTCGAGCCGCATAGGAGAGACATGGTGGCAACCCTGGAAATCTTGCGCACCGGGCCGCTGGCGCTCGTTCAGGACCTGGGGCGGGTCGGTCTGGCCCACCTCGGTGTCACCCGCTCGGGGGCCGCTGACCGTCGCTCGCACACCCTGGCCAACAGGCTGGTGGCAAATCCGGGCGACCGCGCCACCATCGAGGTGACATTCGGCGGTTTCGCTGCCCGAATCCGCGGCGGCAGCGTCGACGTCGCGGTAACCGGAGCCGACACCAACCCGTCCGTCAATGGAATCGCCTTCGGTACCAACAGCATTCAGCATGTGTGTGACGGTGACGTCATTTCGATGGACGCCCCGCTTGTAGGACTGCGCAGCTATCTAGCGGTGCGCGGGGGATTTGATGTAACGCCCGTGCTCGGGTCGCGCAGCTACGACGTGATGTCGGGCATCGGGCCGTTGCCGTTGCAAGCAGGAGACGTGCTGCCGGTCGGCGAGCACACCGACGCCTACCCCGAACTCGAGCAGGCCCCGGTGGCGGGCATCGAAGAGCACCTGGTGGAACTGCTCGTGGTACCGGGACCCCGCGACGACTGGCTGGTCGACCCCGACGCCCTGGTGCACACGATTTGGATGGCCACCGACCGCAGCGACCGGGTGGGGATGCGGTTGGAAGGACGCCCACTGCGGTATCGCTGGCCGGATTGTCAATTGCTCAGCGAAGGTGTCACTCGCGGCGCAATTCAGGTGCCGCCCAACGGTTTACCGGTCATTCTCGGCCCGGATCATCCGGTGACCGGCGGCTACCCGGTGGCCGGCGTGGTCGCCGAGGACGATCTCGACAAGGTTGCCCAGATCCGGCCCGGCCAGTATGTCCGGCTGCATTGGTCGCGGCCCCGGTCGCCGCGGCGTTCCGAATTGACCTCGGCTGCGGCGGGGGCGTCAAACTGGTAAACCGGGGAGTGTGCGCACCCAGGTCCACACGGCACGCCTAGTTCACACTGCCGACCTGGACATCGAGACCTACCACAGCGCCCGCCAAATGGTCAGCGCGGCGTTCGGCGATGAATTCAGCGACACCGACTGGGAGCACGCCCTCGGCGGGATGCATGCCCTGATCTGGCATCGCGGCGCGATCATCGCGCACGCTGCCGTCGTGCAACGTCGGCTGCTCTACCGCGGCGCCGCGCTGCGCTGCGGGTACGTCGAAGGGGTGGCGGTCCGCGAAGATTGGCGCGGTCAGGGGCTGGCGATCGCGCTGCTAGACGCCGCCGAGCAGGTGATGCGCGGCGCTTATCAAATCGGTGCCATCAAGGCCTCGTCGGACCGGGGCCAGCAGATGTTCACGTTGCGCGGCTGGTTGCACTGGCGGGGGCCCACCTCGGTACTGGCTCCGACCGGACCGACCCGCACCCCCGAGGCCGACGGAGCGGTGTTCGTGTTGCCGATCGGCATCAACATGGACACCTCGGCCGGGCTGACGTGCGATTGGCGGGACGGGAAAGTCTGGTAGCGACTTGGTGCGGACTTCGCCACATTGCACGCGTGAATCGACGCGGGACCGTACGCGTCGCATGTGCACAGCTGCACGGTCTCACATGTGAGACCCCCGATTGTGAAGTGAAATTCACGCCTGGGTGACGCCAGGGAGATTGTCGGCAACACAACATTTTTAGCGTGGCCCCATGCCACGTTCACATCTGATAACCGACTGGGATCCCGAGGACACAGTGGCTTGGGAGGCCGGCAACAAGAAGATCGCTCGCCGCAACCTGATTTGGTCGGTGGTCGCCGAGCATCTCGGCTTCTCGATCTGGTCGATCTGGTCGGTGATGGTGTTGTTCATGCCACAGGCGGTCTACGGGTTCACCGCCGCCGACAAGTTTCTGTTGGGCGCCACCGCCACCCTGGTAGGTGCGTGCCTGCGCATTCCCTACACCTTGGCCACCGCGACGTTCGGCGGCCGCAACTGGACGACGTTTTCGGCCTTCGCACTGCTGATCCCGACACTCGGCACGCTGTGGCTGCTGGCCCACCCGGGCCTGCCGCTATGGGTGTATCTGGTGTGCGCGGCGCTTGCCGGGTTCGGCGGCGGCAATTTCGCGTCGTCGATGACCAACATCAACGCCTTCTACCCGCAGCGGCTCAAAGGCTGGGCACTGGGTATCAACGCCGGCGGCGGCAACATCGGCGTGCCGATGATCCAGCTGGTCGGCCTGCTAGTGATCGCCGTCGCCGGCAACCGCTCGCCCTACTGGGTATGTGCGGTTTACCTGGTGTTGCTGGCCATCGCCGGTATCGGCGCGGCCCTGTTCATGGACAACCTCGCGCAGCACAAGATTGACGTGACGGCCATGCGTGACATCCTGTCCGAGCGCGACACCTGGGTCGTCGCGATGCTCTACATCGGCACTTTCGGGTCTTTCATCGGCTTTTCGTTCGCGTTCGGCCAGATCCTGCAGATCAACTTCACCGCCGGCGGCCAAACCGCTGCCCAGGCCGCACTGCACTCTGCGCAGATCGCGTTCATCGGCCCACTGCTGGGATCCATTGCACGGGTGTACGGCGGCCGGCTCGCCGACCGAATTGGCGGCGGCCGTATCACGCTAGTCACCTTCGGCGGGATGATCTTGGCGGCCAGCCTTCTCATCGCCGTCAGCACCGTCGATGATCATCGAGCCGGCCCGGCGACGGCCACCACGATGGTCGGCTATGTCGTCGGCTTCGTCGCGCTATTCGTGTTGTCGGGCATCGGAAACGGCTCGGTATACAAGATGATTCCGTCGATTTTCGAGGCGCGCAGCCGCTCGCTGGCCCTCAGCGAGGCGGAACGCCGGCAGTGGTCGCGAGCGATGTCAGGGGCGCTAATCGGATTCGCCGGCGCCATCGGCGCACTCGGCGGTGTCGGCATCAATCTGGCGCTGCGACAGTCGTATTTGACCAGCGGCTCGGCTACAGCAGCCTTCTGGGTGTTTGTCCTCTGCTACGTCGGGGCCGCAACGCTGACATGGTTGCGGTACGTCCGCCGCCCGGTGCTGACGGGCCTGCCACACCTCGTGCGAGACGAGTTGGCTCCGGCATCCACATAGCGCTGCGTCGCTGAAACACGGTGTGCGCCAGGCGCGGATCTACGTCCGATGTGGTGTGCGCCACTGGGAGTCGGCAGGATCACTGCCGACTCCCAGCTTTCACACTGTCACTTTCCAGCCACCGGCCGTAGATTCGCGTCTCGGTCAGTGCCGGCAGTTGAGGAGGAGAATTGATGGGCCGTTCGCATCGCATTTCGGATTGGAATCCGGACGACACGGCGGCCTGGCAAGCGGGTAACAACACGATCGCCCGTCGCAACTTGATCTGCACGGTGATCGCCGACCACGTCGCCTTCTCGGTCTGGTCGTTGTGGTCGGTCATGGTGCTGTTCATGCCGCAGCACGTTTACGGATTCTCCGCGGCCGACAAATTTCTCTTGGGCGCCGTCGCCACGTTCGTCGGCGGCTGCGTACGCATCCCGTACACATTGGGCATCGCGAAGTTCGGTGGCCGTAACTGGACGATGTTTTCGGCGCTGGTGCTGCTCATCCCGACCGTCGGCACCATCGCGCTGTTGGCCAACCCGGGGCTGCCGCTGTGGCCGTACGTGGCATGTGCGGCGCTGACCGGTTTGGGTGGCGGCAACTATTCGGCGTCCCTGGCCAACGTCAATGCGTTCTACCCGCAACGGCTCAAGGGCCGGGCACTGGCCGTCAACGCCGGCGGCGGCAACCTCGGCGTGGCGGTAATCCAGGTGGTCGGCCTGCTGGTGCTGGCGGTCGCCGGCAACCGCCAGCCGTACTGGGTGTGCGCAATCTATTTGGTGCTGTTGGCCGTTGCCGCTCTCGCGGCGGCGCTGTTCATGGACAACCTGGACCACGCCATCGAAGTGGGCAACTTGAAGGCGATCTTGTTTGTGCGCCACACCTGGGTGATTTCGCTGCTCTACATCGGCACCTTCGGGTCGTTCATCGGCTTCTCCTTCGCGTTCGGCCGGGTGCTCTACATCGATTTCATGGACAGCGGGCAGACGGCCTCCCAGGCGTCGCTACACGTCGCCCAGATCGCTTTTCTCGGCCCGCTGTTGGGATCGTTGTCACGGATCTACGGCGGCCGGCTCGCCGACCGCATCGGCGGCAGCCGCGTCACGTTGGCGGTGTTCGTCGGCATGATCCTCGCGGCAGGGCTTTTGGTCGCAGTCAGTACGTACGACGGCACCAGACGCCCCGCGGCGAGCGGGATCGTGATGGTCGGCTACGTTGTCGGCTTTGTCGCCCTCTTCGTACTGTCCGGGGTCGGCAATGGCTCAGTGTTCAAGATGATTCCGTCGATCTTCGAGGCACGCAGCCGCGACTTGGACGTCAGCGAATCAGAACGCCGCCACTGGTCGCGGGCGATGTCCGGAGCGCTGATCGGGTTCGCCGGCGCGGTCGGCGCTCTCGGCGGCGTCGCGATCAACCTGACACTGCGTCAGTCCTACGTGAGCACCGGCGAGGAAACCTCGGCCTTCTGGTTGTTCTTGGCGTTCTATGTTCTAGCGTCGTTGCTGACCTGGCTGATGTATGTGCGTCGGCCGGCCTCGGCTCCGCGCAGGGCGGGTGCACAGCCGGAGTTGACGCCGGCACAGCTGTGACTGAGGCCGCAGACCGGGCAACGCTTCGGCAATTGCCTGGTAACGCAGCCGAAATCTATGGGGAATACACACTTCATATGGGTCAGCCAGCCGCGGCGCCGCTCACCGGCTACCGGGTCGCGGTGACGTCAGCGCGCCGCGCGGAGGAACTGTGCGCGTTACTGACCCGCCAGGGCGCCACGGTCTGCAGCGCCGCCGCGATCACCATGGTGCCTCTGCCTGAAGACGACGAATTGCACTGCCACACCAAGGCTTTGATCGCGAAACCACCGCATATCCTCATCGCGACGACTGGAATCGGGTTCCGCGGCTGGATCTCCGCCGCCGACGGATGGGGTTTGGCCAACCAGCTGATCGAGGCGTTGTCCACCGCGAAGATCGTGGCCCGCGGGCCGAAGGCGACCGGTGCGCTGCGCGCCGCCGGCTTGCGCGAGGCATGGTCGCCAGAATCCGAATCGTCCCGCGAGGTGCTACGTTATCTGCTCGAACACGGCGTCGCGGGCATGTGCATCGCGCTTCAGCTGCACGGCGCCACCGATGATTGGGACCCATTCCCGGAATTCGCCGACGAATTGCGCCGCGCCGGTGCCGAAGTCGTGCCAGTCCGGGTGTACCGATGGCGACCCGCGCCCCGAGGTGGCGAGTTCGACCAGCTTGTCATGCAGATCGCCCAACGGCAGGTCGACGCGGTCAGCTTTACCTCGGCACCGGCGGCCGCAGCGACGCTGATGCGGGCCGACGAATTAGGGCTTCACGACCAGTTATTGGAAGCGCTGCGCACCGATGTACGGGCGATGTGCGTGGGCCCGGTTACCGCACAGCCCTTGGCGCGATTAGGCATTCCGACATCTTCACCTGAGCGGATGCGGCTGGGTGCGCTGGCCCGCCATATCGCAGATGAGCTGCCGTTGCTGCGTTCCCGCACCGTGCGCGCCGCCGGCCATGTGATCGAGATCCGTGGTACCTGCGTGGTGGTCGACGGTGTGGTCAGGTCGCTGTCGCGGGCCGGAATGGCGATACTGCGGGTGCTCGCGCAACGCCCGGGTGCCGTCGTTTCCCGCGACGACCTGCTGCGCGCTCTGCCGGGCAACGGCAGCGACACCCACGCGGTCGATACCGCGGTGCTTCGCCTGCGAGGTGCCTTGGGAGACAAGGGCATTGTCGTGACGGTGGTCAAGCGCGGCTATCGATTGGCGATCGACGAACAGACTGGGGTGGCATGACGCTCCTGCTCGTCGCGCACGGCACGCGCCGGCCGAGCGGCGTTGCCATGATCGGCGACATCGCCGACCATGTCAGCCGGTTGCTGGACCGCAGGGTGCACGCTGCGTTCGTCGACGTGCTGGGGCCCACGCCCACTGAGGTGCTCTCCAGCATGGCGCCGGTCGACGAGCCGGTGATCGTGGTGCCAGCCTTCCTGTCCCGCGGGTACCACGTCCGCATCGATCTGCCCGCCCATGTGGCGGCCAGCGGGCATCCGCACGTCGTCGTCGCCCCGACCCTGGGGCCAAGCCCACATATCGTGCGGCTACTCGGCGAGCAGCTGCTGAAAGCTGGCTGGCATCAGGGTGATTCGGTAATCCTGGCCGCGGCAGGCACATCGGACGCAACGGCCCGCAGCGATCTGCACACCACCGCGACACTGCTCTCGGCGCTGACGGGGTCGCGGGTGGAGTTGGCGATTGCGGCCATCGGTGCTCCCAGCGTGGCCGATGCGGTGGCCAAGGCACGGCGCCGGTCGTCGCGCCCGGTCGTGGTGGGCTCGTATCTGCTGGCGGACGGACTGTTTGCGCAGCAGCTGCGAAACTGCGGCGCCGACATCGTTACCGATCCGCTGGGTAACCACCCGCGGCTGGTACGGCTGATTGCCAGCCGGTTCCAGCGGGCCCGCATGCCGCTGCCGGCGTGACGCCCTATTGCCCGATCTCCACCATTCCGTTGACCAGCCGGGTGCGATACACCGGCACCGCCACTGACGGATCGTCGAAGCAGCGGCCGTCGTCGAGCGCGAATGCCTGCTTGCCGATGGGCGATTGGACCATGGGCCGTCCGGCGCGGTCCCCGACGAGGCCACGCGACATCACCGCGGCGCCGGTGAACGGGTCGATGTTGCCGATCGCGTGCAAGGAGCCGTCGTCAAGCCGGAACAGCGCCGCCTGCGAGCCGTCGGCGAGCAGCACGCCGACACCCCGGTTGGGAACCAGATAGTCGTAAGAGCAAGCCGCCGTCCAAGTTTCGACGTAGACGGACAGCAATTCGGTGGTGTCGTCAAGCAGCGTCATGGCATCTCCTTACTTCGGTGTTCATGCCCGCACTCGCGGCATACCGATCAGCACCGGATCAGCCTGTCCGTCGTTGGGCGGCGCCGGTCTCTTGCGTCCGTTGTATTCGGTGAATGTCACAGTGGGGTCAGGGGTGTCGGGTGCGTTGACGAACGACACGAACCGGGAGAGCTTGTCCGGGTCCTCCAGCACCCCTTTCCATTCGCACTTGTAGTTCGCTACGTGGCGGGCGATCGCGGCCTCGAACTCCTCGGCCAGCCCGAGGGAGTCGTTACACACCACGTCACGCACGTGATCCAGTCCGCCCTCGAGTGATTCGATCCACGGCGCGGTGCGTTGCAGCCGGTCGGCGGTGCGGATGTAGAACATCAGGAAGCGGTCGATATAGCGGATCAGAGTCTCTTTGTCGAGGTCGCCGGCCAGCAGTTGCGCGTGCTTGGGGGTGAACCCGCCGTTGCCGCCGACGTAGAGATTCCAGCCCTTTTCGGTGGCGATGACGCCGACGTCCTTACTTCGCGCTTCGGCGCACTCGCGGGCACACCCGGAGACACCCATTTTGATTTTGTGCGGTGCCCGCAGCCCGCGGTAACGCAGCTCCAAGTCGATGGCCAGCTGCACCGAATCCTGAACACCGTAGCGGCACCAGTCGTTTCCCACACAGCTTTTCACGGTGCGAAGAGCTTTGCCGTACGCGTGGCCCGATTCCATCCCAGCGTCGACCAGCCGCTTCCAAATCGCGGGAAGCTGGTCGACTCTCGCACCGAACATGTCGATCCGCTGTCCCCCGGTGATCTTGGTGTACAGCCCGAATTCCTGCGCGATTTGGCCGATCAGAATCAGATGCTCCGGCTTGATGTCGCCGCCGGGCACCCGCGGCACCACCGAGTAGCTGCCGTTCTTCTGGATGTTGGCCAGGAAGTGGTCGTTGGAGTCCTGCAAAGACGCCTGCTCGCCGTCGAGGATGTGCTCGGACCCGGTAGAGGCCAGGATCGAGGCGACCGCAGGTTTGCAGATGTCGCAACCTTTTCCGCTGCCGAACCGCGCCAACAGGCCCGAGAACGTGCGGATTCCGGTCGCCATGATGATCTCGAACAGCTCTTGACGTGACTGGCTGAAGTGTTCGCACAGCGCCTTGGACTGCTGTACCCCTTGTGCTTCCAACAGCTGCTTGAGCATCGGCACGCAGGAACCGCATGAGGTGCCCGCGGAAGTACACGACTTCAGCGCCGGCACGTCAGCGCAACCGTTGGCGATGGCCGCGGTCAGATCACCTTTGGTGACGTTGTTGCAAGAGCAGATCTGGGCCGAGTCCGGCAGGGCGCTGACCCCCAAACCTGCTGCAACGCCGCCATTTTGGGCTGGTGCGATCAGTGTCAATGGATCACCCGGCAGTTGGGAGCCAACCATCGGACGTAGCACGCCGTAAGTGGAGGCATCGCCTACCAGGATCCCGCCGAGCAGCGTCTTGGCGTCGTCGGAGAGCACCAGCTTGGCGTAGGTCTGGTTCACCGCGTCGTTGACCACAACCTCTAAGCAGTTGGGCGTGGTGCCCATAGCGTCGCCGAAGCTGGCCACGTCGACGCCGAGCAGTTTGAGCTTGGTGGACATGTCGGCTTCGGGAAATTCCGCCGCGCCGCCCAGCAGCTGATCCACCACCACCTCAGCGCTGGTGTAGCCAGGACCGACCAAGCCGTAGCAACGCCCTTCGATCGCCGCGACCTCGCCGACCGCATAGATGTCGGGATCGCTTGTGCGACAGGATAAATCGGTGAGGACGCCGCCGCGGTCAGCGATAGCGAGCCCAGCGGCGGCGGCTAGTTCGTCGCGTGGGCGAATACCGGCGGCGAAGATCACCACGCCGGCGTCGATGGTCTCTCCGTCGGAGAGCCGCACCCGCACCGACGTCGAACCGTCTGGGCGAGTAGCGGATTCGAGGCACTCGGTTTTCACCTCGAGGTGTACCGCGATCCCGAGTTCGGTGATCATCCGGGCCAGCAGCGCGCCGCCGGCCTCGTCGACCTGCTGGGCCATTAGTCTCGGCATCATCTCGACGATGTGGGTGTGCAGGCCGAACTGGCGCAACGCGTTGGCCGCCTCGAGCCCCAGCAAGCCGCCGCCGATGACCACGCCGGCCGTGGTGTGCCCGGACTCCAGCGTGCGCTGGGCGTCGGCTCGGATGGCGTCGAGGTCGTCGAGAGTGCGGTAGACGTGGCAGGGCGGCAGGTCACGTCCGGGCACCGGCGGGACGAAGGGGTACGAGCCGGTGGCCAGCACCAGTGCGTCGTACCCATACCGGTGCCCGTCGGCGGTCAGCACGGACTTGGCGGCACGGTCGATTTCGACGACGCGGCTTCGCAGCAGCAACCGCACGTTGTCGTCGCCGGCATAGTCGTTGCCGGGCAGCGCGAGCAGGCCGCGGTCCCAGTGCTCGGTGTAGCCGGTCAGCCCGACCCGGTCGTAGGCAGCGTCGGCCTCCTCTGCCAGCACGGTGATCCGCCAGTGCCTATCGGTGTCGCGCGACCGCAGCGCCTCGACGAGCCGATGGCCCACCATCCCGTGCCCGACAACGACGACCTCACGGATCGCCGTCCGGTGTGCCGCTGCCGCCATGGCCCCGAGGCTAGGAACGCGATATTGCCGCAATGTTTCGCTTCGTGTCACACAGCCATGACGGAGTCCTCACACCGCTGTGCGCGGCCGGTGACACCGTTGCGCCGGCGTGTATTCCCAGGTGGGCCTTGAGCGTGAGCGACTCATAGTCGAGCCGGAGATCAAGATCACAACGCGGGGACACGCCGAGCCTTGGATGACGGCCATGCGTCGGTCGCCGCCGTTGTGTGGGCTGGATAGTATCGGGGTCGTACTGTGATCCGTGACACGTCAGCTGCAGGGAGATCCGTTGTCGACCACTACTGAACTAGCCGAACTTCACGACCTCATCGGTGGCCTACGGCGGTGCGTCACGTCATTGAAGTCCCGGTACGGCGACACACCGGCGATGCGGCGCATCGTCATCGACGCTGACCGGATTCTCGCTGACATCGAGCTGCTCGATATCGACGCCGGAGAGCTGGATTTGGCGCGGGCCGGCGTGACGGAATCGGGAGAGAAGATCGCAATCCCCGACACCGACTACAACGCCGAGTTCTGGCGCGACGTCGACGACGAGGGCGTCGGCGGCCACAGCAGGGCCTGACACACCCCCCGCGATAGCGGGTGCGCTCTTCTTCAGTACGCTCCGACGAGGCAACCAGAAGAGGATCACACCAGATGAGCGCACCTACGGCGAACCGTCCTGCGACCGGCGTCTTCTCACCTGCCCGGGCACAGCTAGATCAGCGCACCTTACGCACCGACCGCTGGTGGTTGCCACCGCTGGTGACCGACCTCGGTCTGGCGGCATTCATCGCCTACGCGACCGTACGCGCGTTTTGGGGCAGCAGCTACTGGGTCGAGCAGTACCACTATCTGACGCCGTTCTATTCACCCTGCATCAGTGCGTCCTGTGTGCCCGGATCCAGCCATCTCGGCGTCTGGTTCGGCCACTTCCCATGGTGGCTTCCGTTGGGGGCGTTCATATTACCGTTCCTGCTCGCCTTCCGGATCACCTGTTACTACTACCGCAAGGCCTATTACCGCGCCGTGTGGCAATCGCCGACCAGCTGTGCGATTCCCGAGCCGCGCGCGCACTACAGCGGTGAGACCCGGCTTCCGCTGATCATCCAGAACAGCCACCGGTACTTCTTCTATGTTGCGTTCTTGCTTGCGGCACTCAATACCTATGACGCAATCGTGGCGTTCCACTCCCCGTCCGGTTTCGGATTCGGTTTGGGCAACGTGATTTTGCTGATCAACGTGCTGCTGTTGTGGGCCTACACGTTGGGCTGTCATTCGTGCCGACACGCCACCGGCGGGCGGCTCAAGCACTTCTCCAGGCACCCGGTCCGCTACTGGATGTGGACCCAGATCAGCAAGTTGAACACGCGGCACATGCAGTTTGCGTGGATCACGCTGGGCACGCTCGCGCTCACCGACTTCTACATCATGCTGGTGTCCAGCGGAGCCATCTCCGACTTGAGATTCATTGGCTGACAAGCAGTATCGCCGATTAGTTTAGCGAGGTTTCATGGTTGAGGTCGAACGGCACTCCTACGACGTGGTCGTGATCGGTGCCGGCGGCGCGGGGTTGCGCGCGGTGATCGAGGCGCGGGAACGCGATCTGAAGGTCGCGGTGGTGTGTAAGTCGTTGTTCGGTAAGGCGCACACGGTGATGGCCGAGGGCGGCGCCGCGGCGGCGATGGGTAACGCCAACCCGAAAGACAATTGGAAGACGCACTTCGGCGACACCATGCGGGGCGGCAAGTTCCTGAACAACTGGCGGATGGCCGAATTGCACGCCAAGGAGGCGCCAGACCGTATCTGGGAGCTGGAGACGTACGGCGCGCTGTTCGACCGCACCAAAGATGGCCGCATCAGCCAACGCAACTTCGGCGGGCACACCTATGCGCGGCTGGCCCACGTCGGTGACCGCACCGGGTTGGAGCTGATCCGCACGCTCCAGCAGAAGATCGTGTCACTGCAACAGGAGGACCACGCCGAACTGGGCGACTATGAGGCGCGGATCAAAGTATTCGCCGAGTGCACCATTACCGAGCTGCTCAAAGACGGCGACCAAATCGCCGGAGCCTTCGGATACTGGCGCGAGACCGGCCGGTTCCTGTTGTTCGAGGCGCCGGCGGTGGTGCTGGCCACCGGCGGCATCGGCAAGTCGTTCAAGGTGACGTCGAACTCCTGGGAGTACACCGGCGACGGGCACGCCCTGGCGCTGCGGGCCGGCGCGTCGCTGATCAACATGGAGTTCGTCCAGTTCCACCCGACCGGCATGGTGTGGCCGCCCAGCGTCAAGGGGATCCTGGTCACCGAAGGTGTGCGCGGTGACGGCGGCGTGCTGAAGAACTCCGACGGTAAGCGGTTCATGTTCGACTACATTCCGCCGGTGTTCAAGGGCCAGTACGCCGAGACCGAGCAGGAGGCCGACCAGTGGCTCAAGGACAACGACTCGGCCCGGCGCACCCCCGACCTGCTGCCCCGTGACGAGGTCGCTCGCGCCATCAACTCCGAAGTCAAGGCCGGCCGCGGCACCCCCCACGGCGGGGTCTACCTCGACATCGCGTCACGGCTGACACCCGCGGAGATCAAGCGGCGGCTGCCGTCGATGTATCACCAGTTCATGGAGCTGGCCGGGGTCGACATCACCAAGGAACCAATGGAAGTTGGCCCGACCTGTCACTACGTGATGGGCGGCGTCGAGGTTGACCCGGACACCGGAGCGGCCACCGTTCCCGGGCTGTTCGCCGCCGGGGAGTGCTCCGGCGGTATGCACGGCTCCAACCGGTTGGGCGGTAACTCGCTGTCGGACCTGCTGGTGTTCGGCCGGCGCGCCGGGCTGGGCGCCGCCGACTATATCCGGGCGCTAAAGAGCCGACCGGCGATCGCCGGGGAGGCCGTCGAGGCAGCCGCCAAGCTTGCGCTGTCACCGTTTGACGGACCCAAAGACGGCTCGCCGGCGGAGAATCCGTACAAACTGCAGATCGATCTGCAGGACACGATGAACGAGTTGGTCGGCATCATCCGCAAAGCCGACGAGATCACCCAGGCGGTGAACCGGTTAGAGGAGCTGCGAGCCCGGTTCGCCAACCTGCAGGTCGAGGGACACCGGCAGTACAACCCGGCCTGGCATCTGGCCATCGACCTGCGCAACATGCTGCTGGTCAGCGAATGCGTGGCCAAAGCCGCGCTGGAACGCACGGAAAGCCGCGGCGGGCACACCCGCGACGACCATCCCGCCATGGATTCCAAGTGGCGCAAAGTGCTGCTGGTGTGCCGCGCGCAAGGTGGCGAGGGGAGCCTGCCGCACATCGACATCAGCCGCGAAGAACAGGTTCCGATGCGGCCAGATTTGCTGGAGCTCTTCGAGATCTCCGAACTGGAGAAGTACTACACCGACGAAGAGCTGGCCGAGCATCCAGGACGGAGAGGCTAATGACGTACAACGCGAGCATGCGCGTCTGGCGCGGCGACGACACCAATGGCGCACTGCAGGACTTCACCGTCGAGGTCAACGAGGGCGAGGTGGTGCTCGACGTCATTCATCGTCTGCAGCAGACCCAGACACCGGATCTGGCAGTGCGGTGGAACTGCAAGGCGGGCAAGTGCGGTTCGTGTTCGGCCGAGATCAACGGCAAGCCGCGGCTGATGTGCATGACGCGGATGTCGACGTTCGCCGAAGACGAAGTCGTCACCGTCACGCCGCTGCGGACGTTCCCGGTGATTCGCGACCTGGTCACCGACGTGTCGTTTAACTACGAAAAAGCCCGGGAGATCCCGTCTTTCACTCCGCCCAAGGAATTGCAGCCCGGCGAATACCGGATGGCGCAAGTCGACGTCCAGCGCTCGCAGGAATTCCGTAAGTGCATCGAATGCTTCCTGTGCCAAAACGTCTGCCATGTGATCCGCGACCACGAGGAGAACAAAAAGGCATTCGCCGGTCCGCGCTACCTGATGCGAATCGCCGAGCTGGAAATGCATCCCCTGGACACGCTTGACCGGCGCAGCCAAGCGCAGGAGGACCATGGCCTGGGCTACTGCAACATCACCAAGTGCTGCACCGAGGTCTGCCCGGAGAGCATCAAGATCACCGACAATGCGCTGATCCCGATGAAAGAGCGCGTGGTCGATCGCAAATACGATCCGGTGGTGTGGCTGGGCAACAAGCTGTTCCGGCGCTAGGCGCCGCTCGCCGAGCAGACGCAAAAGCACCCTATTTCGTGCCGAATACGGGTGCTTTTGCGTCTGCTCATCCCAGAGCTTTAGTGCTCGGTTGATCCGGGTATGCCGTAGGGCAGCCCAACGGAACGACCGGAAAGGCAGCTTCGATGGCCATACGTGAACCTGCCAGCATCAACGACATTCGCACCGCGATCCGGGAGTTGTCGGTTCGCGCCGATCTCGCGCACAAAGAGGGCCGCCACGACGACGCCGCCGAGATCGAGCAGCGCATCCAGGGCTACCGCGAGGAGCTCAGCCAACGGCCGTAACGGCTCGTCTCTACGCGGCGTAACCGTACCGATCGTCGCGCCAGAATCAATCGATCAATCGCGCGGATAGCCGTGCGCGGCTGCGACGTCGGGGTGTGCCCGCAGTCTGCTCTTCCATGCGTTGCGGCCATAGACGGAGAAGATGGGATCCGCCGGGTCCACTCGCAACCGGGCCTGCGCCGCGAGTTTCGGCGGGAGCTGCAACACCGGGATCTGCGCGTCCAGCCGGGGATTGAAGAAGTACGGCACGGAGATTCGCTCGCGTGACGGCTGACGCTGGATCACCCGATGCTCGGTGGCCCGCAGGTAGCCCCCGGTGGCGACCTCGAGCAGCTCACCGATATTGACGATGAAGGCCCCGTCGACAGCGGGAACGTCGATCCAGCCGTCCTCGTCGTGCTCGCTGCGCGGGCGGCGCACCTGTAGGCCCCGGCTGCCCGGTTCGGCTAACAGCAACGTGAGCACGCCGGCGTCGCGGTGGGCTCCCACGCCTTGGGAGGTAGCGGCACGCGCCGGATAGCGGACGATTTTGATCAGGGTCGCCGGTGTTTTGGCGAACGCCGCGTCGAACACATCTGGCGGGCTGCCCAGGGCGATGGCCAAGTGCCGCAACAGGCTGCGAGCCACCGCCGACAGTGCGCCATCCCACTCGGCCATCACGGCGCGCAACTGCGGCAGCCTCGCCGGCCACTGGTTGGGCCCCTGCTGCCACAGGTACTCGGGCTTACCGGGCCCGCCGACCGGCGCACGCTCGGGTCCGATGTCGATCTGCTCGCGCCAGTCCACCGCACCGAGGGTCAACTCCCCGCCTAGCCGCGTGTAGCCGCGGAAGTGCGGGCTATTGACCATCGCGATCGCGTCTTTGTCGGCCTGGGGCAGGGCAAAGAACGACCGCGCCACGTCGAGCACCTCGTCGGCCAGCGACTGCGCCACGCCGTGCCCGATCAGATAGCAGAAACCGAGGTCGTGAACGGCATCGCGCAGCCGCTTGCGCAACACGCCGGGTTCGTCGCGGAGGTCGACCGTCGGCAGGGCTGTGGTGCTCAACACAGTGGCCATTGATACATCATTACTGCAGGTCAGCCGGTCTGCCAGGGTCTAGATCACCCGGAACCCAACCGGTTGGTTAGTTAGGCAGTGCTATTTAGCTCACACTCGCTTGCTTTGAAGTTACTGACGCGTTAAGTTTGGTCTGTTACTGGTGGGTAACTTAGCCCTAGTACCCAACCATTGGTGGCGTTCTCATCGAGGAGGAAGCACGTGAGCCACTACAAGAGCAATGTCCGCGACCAGGAATTCAACCTGTTCGAGGTCTTCGGTGTCGACAAGGCATTCGGCGACGGACCATACAGCGACCTGGACGTGGACACTGCCCGCGAGATGTTGGCAGAGATGAGCCGGCTGGCTGAGGGCCCGGTTGCGGCGTCGTTTGTGGAGGGCGACCGTAACCCGCCGGTCTTCGATCCGGAAACTCACTCGGTGACGCTGCCGGAGTCATTCAAGGACTCGGTGCACGCGGTGCTCGAGGCTGGTTGGGACAAAGTCGGTATCGACGAGGCGCTGGGCGGCACTCCGATGCCCAAGGCGCTGGTGTGGGCGCTGCATGAGCACCTCCTGGGCGCCAACCCGGCGGTGTGGATGTACGGCGGCGGCGCTGGCTTCGCCAACATCCTCTACCACCTGGGTACCGAAGAGCAGAAGAAGTGGGCTGTGCTGGCCGCCGAGCGCGGCTGGGGCTCCACCATGGTGCTGACCGAGCCGGACGCCGGTTCCGACGTGGGCGCTGCTCGCACCAAGGCCATCCAGCAGGACGACGGTTCCTGGCACATCGACGGCGTCAAGCGGTTCATCACCTCGGCTGACTCCGGCGACCTCTTCGAGAACATTTTCCACCTGGTGCTGGCCCGCCCCGAGGGCGCTGGGCCCGGCACCAAGGGCCTGTCGTTGTTCTTCGTACCGAAGTTCCACTTCGACCCGGAGACCGGCGAGCTGGGCGAACGCAACGGCGTATTCGTCACCAACGTCGAGCACAAGATGGGCCTGAAAGTCTCCGCCACCTGTGAGCTGTCGTTCGGCCAGCACGGCGTGCCGGCCAAGGGCTGGCTGGTCGGCGACGTGCACAACGGGATTGCGCAGATGTTCGAGGTCATCGAGCAGGCCCGGATGATGGTGGGCACCAAGGCAATCGCCACGCTGTCGACCGGCTACCTGAACGCACTGGAGTACGCCAAGTCCCGTATCCAGGGCGCGGACATGACCCAGATGACCGACAAGACCGCGCCGCGGGTGACGATCACCCACCACCCCGACGTACGCCGGTCCCTGATGACACAGAAGGCCTACGCCGAGGGCTTGCGCGCGCTGTACACCTACGCAGCGACGTTCCAGGACGAGGCGGTGGCCGATGCGGTGCACGGTGTAAACGCCGAGCTTGCTGTCAAGGTCAACGACCTGCTGCTGCCGGTGGTCAAGGGAGTGGGTTCCGAGCAGGCCTACGCCAAGCTCACCGAGAGCCTGCAGACCTTCGGCGGATCGGGCTTCCTGCAGGACTACCCGATCGAGCAGTACATCCGTGACTCGAAGATCGACTCGCTCTACGAGGGCACCACGGCCATCCAGGCGCAGGACTTCTTCTTCCGCAAGATCGTCCGCGACAAGGGTGTGGCGCTCGCCCACGTGGCCAGCCAAATCGAGGAGTTCGTCAAGAACGAGAACGGCAACGGCCGGCTGAAGGCCGAGCGTGAGCTGTTGGCCACCGCGTTGACCGATGTGCAGGCCATGGCCGCGACCCTGACCGGCTACCTGATGGCCGCGCAGGAGGACATCTCCAGCGTCTACAAGGTGGGCCTGGGCTCGGTGCGGTTCCTGATGGCCGTTGGCGACCTGCTGATCGGTTGGTTGCTGCAGCGTCAGGCTGCCGTGGCGGTCGAGGCCCTCGACGCGGGCGCCAGCGACGCCGATCGGGCCTTCTACGAGGGCAAGATCGCAGTGGCGTCGTTCTTCGCGAAGAACTTCCTGCCGCTGTTGACCAGCACCCGCCAGGTGATCGAGACGATCGACAACGACCTGATGGAGCTCGACGAAGCCGCGTTCTGACAGCGCGTACGTCGGGCCCTGTCCGGCGACCAGACGCAAAGGTCCCCCGTTTCACTCCGAAACGGGGGATCTTGCGTCTGTTGGGTCGATATGCTGCCGACTCCGCGGCGCTGCGGACGCCCGGAGGGCGAGAATGACAGAAGGCCGCCGCTGGATCCCCTCACTCCAGCGGCGGCCATTCCCGACCGACCCTGTGTCCGGGGCTCAACGGTCCATCAGGGCCATTCAGGGATGCCCCGCGTTGCCATCGGGTCGGGGGGTCGGACGACAACACGGAGCTATCCGTTATTTCGCTTACCCAAACGCCCGCGTTACTAAACTTCCCAACGGAATTCAGCGTTCGGCGGTTCACGCCTCCAGAATGGCGGCCACCCCCTGCCCGCCGGCCGCGCAGATCGAAATCAGCGCGCGCAGCGGCTTGCCGGCGGCACCTTTTTGCTCAGCCTTCTTGTGGGCCAGCAGTTTCGCTGTCTGCGCCAGGATGCGCCCACCGGTGGCCGCAAACGGGTGACCGGCGGCGATAGACGAGCCGTTGACGTTGAGCTTGGAGCGATCAATCGGTCCCAGCGCGGCGTCTAGGCCCAGCCGCTGCTTGCAATATTCCTCGGACTCCAACGCTTGCAAGTGCGCCAGCACCACCGATGCGAATGCCTCGTGAAACTCGTAGAAGTCGAAGTCCTGCAAGCTCAATCCGTTGCGCGCCAGCAGTCGCGGAATGGCGTAGGTGGGCGCCATCAGCAGCCCGTCGTTGCCACTGACGTAGTCCGCTGCCGCTGTTTCGGCATCGACGAAGTAGGCCAGCGGTGTCAGCGAGTGCTGAGCCGCCCAGTCCTCACTGGCCAACAACGCGACTGACGCGCCGTCGGTGAGCGGCGTGGAGTTGCCCGCAGTCATCGTCGCGTCACCGGCTTTAACCCCGAACACCGGCTTGAGTTTGGCCAGCTTCTCCAACGACGCGTCCGGGCGCAGGTTGTCATCGCGGTAAAGACCCAAAAACGGGGTCACCAGATCGTCGAAGAAGCCGCCGTCGTACGCGGCGGCCATGTTTCGGTGGCTTGCCGCGGCGAGTTCGTCTTGGTCGACCCGCTTGATGCCCATCTGCTTGGTGGTGATGGCTTGATGCTCGCCCATCGACAGCCCGGTGCGGGGTTCGGCGTTCACCGGGATTTCGACGCCGAGGGTGGCGGGCAGCATGCCCACCAGCCGAAGCCGCTCCAGGTTGGACTTGGAGCGGCGCAGCTTGAGCAGCGTGCGACGCAGGTTGTCCCCCAAGCCGATCGGAGGATCGGAGGTGGTGTCGACACCGCCCGCGGCGGCCACCTCGTAGCGGCCGGCGGCGATGCCGTCGGCCGCGGCAATCGCCGCCTGCAGCCCGGTGCCGCAGGCCTGCTGCATGTCGAAGGCCGGGGTATGCGGCGAAAGCGCCGATCCCAGTACACATTCGCGCATTAGATTGAAGTCGCGGCTGTGCTTGAGCACCGCGCCGCCGATGACCGCGCCGAGTTGTTCGCCGGCCAGGTTGAACCGCTCCACCAGTCCGCTCAGCGCCGCGGTGAACATGTCCTGGTTGGACGCGTCTGCGTACGCGCCGTCGGAGCGCGCGAACGGGATGCGATTGCCGCCCAACACGGCGACACGTCGCCGGGACTGCATACTTTTGCCGGCAGGCTGGGTACTCGCCTGAGAACTAGTCGAATCACTTGCTGGGGCCACGTTTGTCTCCGTGTTGTCGATGTGAAATAGGTCCGCCGATGAAGGCCATACTACCCACTGTTCTTACTCTGGAGTAAGTTCGTCGTTGGTACACGTTGTTCGATCCAAGGCACGTACTCACACGGAAGGCAGCTCAGTGGCACCGAAGCTCTCATCCGATCTATTCTCGCAGGTCGTCAACTCCGGTCCTGGGTCGTTTCTCGCCAAGCAGCTCGGTGTTCCGCAGCCCCCATCGCTGCGTCGCTACCGGGTCGGTGATCCGCCGCTGGAAGGCTCCCTGCTGATCGGGGGCGAAGGCCGCGTCGTCGAGCCGCTGCGGACGGCGTTGGACCGAGACTACGAGGTGGTGGCCGCTAACATCGGCGGCCGTTGGGCCGACTCGTTCGGCGGGCTGGTCTTCGACGCCACGGGGATCACCGAACCGACCGGTTTGAAGGGCCTGCATCAGTTCTTCACCCCGGTGCTGCGCAACCTGGGCGCCTGCGGCCGCGTCGTCGTCGTCGGCACCACCCCGGAGGCCGCCGGCAGTACCGACGAGCGGATCGCGCAGCGTGCGCTGGAGGGTTTCACCCGCTCCCTGGGTAAGGAGCTGCGGCGCGGGGCGACGGTCCAGCTGGTCTACGTTTCGCCGGACGCCAAACCGGCCCTGACGGGTTTGGAGTCGACGATGCGGTTCATCCTGTCGGCCAAATCGGCATACGTTGACGGCCAGGTGTTTTACGTCGGTGCGGCCGACTCCACACCACCGGCCGATTGGGACCGCCCGCTGGACGGCAAGGTCGCGGTGGTGACCGGTGCCGCCCGAGGCATTGGCGCTACAATCGCCGAAGTGTTCGCCCGCGACGGCGCGCGCGTCGTGGCCATCGACGTGGAAGCCGCTGCCGAGCCGCTTGCCGAGACCGCGAGCCGAGTCGGGGGAACCGCGCTGACCCTCGATGTGGTTGCCGCCGACGCCGTCGACCAGATCACGCAGCATCTGCGCGACCACCACAACGGTCACGCCGACGTCCTGGTCAACAACGCCGGCATCACCCGTGACAAGCTGCTGGCCAACATGGACGATGCCCGCTGGGACGCGGTGCTGGCCGTAAATTTGCTTGCGCCGCTTCGTCTCACCGAAGGGCTGGTCGGTAACGGCTCGATCGGCGAAGGCGGTCGGGTGATCGGGTTGTCGTCGATGGCCGGTATCGCGGGCAACCGGGGGCAGACCAATTACGCGACCACCAAGGCCGGCATGATCGGCATCACCCAGGCGTTGGCACCCCGGCTCGCCGAGAAGGGCATCACGATCAACGCCGTGGCGCCAGGGTTCATCGAAACGCAGATGACCGCGGCCATTCCGCTGGCCACCCGCGAGGTGGGCCGCCGACTGAATTCGCTGCTCCAGGGTGGCCAGCCGGTGGACGTCGCCGAAACCATCGCGTATTTCGCCAGCCCGGCGTCGAACGCGGTGACGGGCAACGTCATTCGCGTCTGCGGCCAGGCAATGCTGGGAGCGTGAGCGTGACTCAACCGAGTGGGCTGAAAAACCTGGTGCGAGCGGCGGCCGGGGCATTGCCGTTGGTTCCCCGCGACGACCGGCTGCCCGACCGGACGATCAGCGTCGACGACCTGCCGATCGATCGCACGCATGTGGCCGCCTACGCTGCGGTCACCGGCTTGCGCTACGGCGATACCGTACCGCTGACCTACCCCTTCGCGTTGGCCTTCCCGACGTTGATGTCACTGGTGACCGCGTTCGACTTTCCTTTTGCCGCAATAGGAGCCATCCACACCGAAAACCACATCACCCAATACCGGCCCATTACGGTGACCGACACCGTCGGCATCAAGGTCCACGCGGAAAACCTGCGCGAACACCGCAAGGGCCTTCTGGTCGACCTGGTGACCGACGTCAGCGTCGGCAACGACAAGGCGTGGCACCAGGTGACGACCTTCCTGCACCAGCAGCGCACCAGTTTGTCCGACGAACCCAAACCGCCGCCGCAAAAGCAGCCAAAATTGCCGCCGCCCAACGTGGTGCTGCGAGTCAGTCCCGGGCAGATTCGCCGCTATGCGGCGGTGGGCGGCGACCACAATCCGATCCACACCAACCCGATCGCGGCCAAGCTGTTCGGGTTCCCGACTGTGATTGCACACGGAATGTTCAGTGCCGCAGCGATATTGGCCAATATCGAGGCCCGCCTTCCGGAAGCGGTGAGCTATTCGGTGCGGTTCGGCAAACCGATGGTGCTGCCCGCAACGGCCGGGTTGTACGTGGAGCGCGTCGACGACGGCTGGGATCTTGCGTTGCGCAATATCACCAAGCGCTACCCATATCTCACCGCGACGGTGCGCGCGCTCTAAGAGCCGGTTGCGACCTTGGATGCGGTGCCGGCGTCGCGATCGGCCGGCCAGGCCTTAAGACCGCGCCAGAAGAGGTTGATCATCAGCTCGGCCGCTTCGTCGACGTCGGTGTCGCCGGTACTGAGCCGGGTGGCCACCGCCTCGCCCGCGCCCACCAGCGCCACGGCCATCATCTCGAAGTCGGTGTCCGGCTCGGGATTGCGGGTGCCCGAGCGCAGCAGGCGGGCGACCAGCTCGATGATCCGCTCGCGGCCCTCGCGCACGGTTTGAGCGAACGCCTGCGAGCTGGTGGCCTGCGTGTACATCACGATCCACGACGCCCGGTTGGCGTCGATGTAGCGCAGGAACGACACGATGGTGTTGCGCAGCAAGTCCTTCGGGCTCTGCTCGAAGTCGATGTCCTCGCGCACGCCTTCGATGAAGCGCGACAGTTCGCGGTTCAGGCACGCACCGAACAATTCTTCTTTGGACCCGTAGTACAGGTACAGCATCGGCTTGGAGATCTCGGCCTTGGCGGCGATCGCATCCATCGAGGTCTCGTGATAGCCGTTGACGGAAAACATCTGGACGGCCGCATCGAGCATCTGCTGCTCGCGGACAGCACGAGGCAACCGTTTGGTACCACCTGCCATCTGCTGTCCTTCGCGAACTGCCGAGCTTGAGCTGCCCGAGTTGTCATCCGACGTTATGTGACTCCAGAGTAAGCAATGGGCTTGCCGCCCACATGCTCTACCGGCGACAGGCCGGGTTGGGGCCCTTCACCGCGGCCATCCGCAACACCGATTTGTCGACCGCCTGCGCCGTCAACTCGCCTGCGGCCAGCGCCTTCTCCAGTCGGTCCAGCACCGCGGGCACCTCGTCGGTCGTGACCCACAGCGCGGTGTCGGTGCCGGCCTGCAACGTCCGCAACACCGCCTCCGCCACGCCGTAACGGTCCGAGATCGCGGCCATGCTTGACAGGTCGTCGCTGAAAACGGGCCCGTCGAACGGCGGGCCACCGTAGCCGCCGGTGCGCAGCAACTGCACTGCGGCCCGGCTGAGGCTTGCCGGCTGGTTCCCGGTCAGGCCGGGAACTTGCATGTGACCGATCATGACCCCGACGGGGCTGGCGGTGACCAACGTCCGATACGGCACCAGATCGTCGTGTTGCAGGTCGGCCAACGGCGGTGTGGTGACGGCTCCGGTGTGCGAGTCACCGGAGCCGTGCCCGTGGCCGGGGAAATGCTTGAGCACCGGCAGCAGCCCGGCGTCGCGCAGACCGCGTGCGTAGGCGCCGGCGTAGGCGGTGACGACAGCCGGATCCGATCCGAACGACCGGTCGCCGATGACCGTGTCGGCCGGGGCATCGGTGACGTCGACCACCGGCGCGAAGTCGATGGTGATGCCCAGGCCGCGCATTTTGTGGCCGCGGTCCAGGGCCATGCCGTACACCTGATCGGCGGTTTTCGTCTGGGCCAGCACCCTGGCCGATGGGGCCGGTCCTATCCGCGGGGACAGCCGCGCCACCCGGCCACCCTCCTCGTCAACGCTCACCGCCAGCGGCAACGGGCCTGCGCTTCGAGCGATAGCGGTCAGCGACCCGTCGGTCAGCATCGATAGATCCGTCCAGCTGCCGATGAAGATGCCTCCGACGTGATGGTTGGCCACAACGGCTTTCGCATCGCCGGCGTTGCGCACTCCCACCATCAGCAGTTGGGCCAGCTTGTCGCGGGTCGACATTGCGGCCAGCATCGCCGTCCCATCCCCACATGCCGGGGGTACCGGTTTGGCTGAGGCGCCAGGGCTCGGCTGCCGTGACGGTGCAGGGCGCTCGGCGTGGCTGCATCCCGCCAGCACTGAGACGGCGGCCAGCACGGCCAGTATGCGGGCGACAAACATCAGCCCATGCTGTCACGACGCCGATCGGGGACGGCATGAGGCCACATGCGGCATTAAGCCCACCGACCGGCCGCTCCACCGGCCGGGAATGGGATTTCTGCTAGGTTGGCGACAACCCACGAGTGCAATTTCGAGGAGCCACCGATGAACCGGTTCGTTGCGCCTGCGGCGGCTAGCGTCGTGGTTGGTCTGCTGCTCGGCGCCGCCGCGATCTTCGGGATCACGCTGATGGTGCAACAGGACACCAAGCCGCCGCTGCCCGGTGGCGATCCGCAGTCGTCGGTGCTCAACCGGGTCGAGTACGGCAACCGCACGTAGCCCCATGATGCGGGCCGATGTGGTGGCCCGGGGAAGCGCGGGGCAACCCGGATCTAGATCGAGCGCAGCGAGCCACGCTGCCTTTCCACAGTCGGCTGCGGCGCCGCTACCACGCCGTTGGTTGTGGTTGGTCGCAGCAGTCGCGTTGGCGCTGAGCTTCGCGCAGTCGCCCGGGCAGATCTCCCCCGACACCAAACTCGACCTGACCGCCAACCCGCTGCGCTTCTTGGCCCGCGCGACCAACCTGTGGAACAGCGAGCTGCCGTTCGGCCAGGCTCAGAACCAAGCCTACGGCTACCTGTTTCCGCACGGCACCTTTTTCCTGGCCGGCCACCTGCTCGGGCTACCCGGCTGGGTCACCCAGCGGTTGTGGTGGGCGCTGCTGCTCACGGTCGGGTTTTGGGGATTGTTGCGGGTCGGCGAAGCGCTCGGCATCGGCAGCCCCAGCTCGCGGGTGATCGCCGCTGCGGCCTTCGCGTTGTCGCCGCGGGTGCTGACCACCCTGGGGTCCATCTCGTCGGAAACCTTGCCGATCATGCTGGCCCCCTGGGTGCTGTTGCCGACGATTCTGGCGCTGCGCCCGGAGCCGGGCAGATCGGTGCGACGGCTGGCCGGGCAGGCCGGGCTCGCGGTCGCGTTGATGGGCGCAGTCAACGCGATCGCGACGCTGGCGGGCTGCCTACCCGCCGTGATCTGGTGGGCATGCCATCGCCCGAACCGGGTGTGGTGGCGCTATACCGCGTGGTGGCTGCTGGCCCTGGCGCTGGCGATGCTGTGGTGGCTGGTGGCGTTAATTCTGCTGGCCCGGATCAGCCCGCCGTTTTTAGATTTCATCGAATCCTCCGGCGTCACCACCCAATGGTCATCGCTGGTCGAGGTGCTGCGCGGAACGGACAGCTGGACGCCGTTCGTGGCACCCCACGCCACCGCAGGCGCGCCGCTGGTGACCGGATCGGTGGCCATCCTGGCCACCTGCCTGGTCGCGGCCGCCGGCTTGGCCGGACTGACTGGGCTCGCCGGGCGCGCCGCGCCCGGAAGCGGGCGGCTGGTCACGATGCTGCTGATCGGCGTGACGCTGTTGGGCGCCGGCTACTCCGGTGGGTTGGGCTCACCGGTGGCGCATCAGGTGCAGGCGTTTCTCGACGCCGGCGGCGCACCGCTGCGCAACGTCCACAAGCTGGAGTCGCTGATCCGTATTCCCGTCGTGCTGGGTCTGGCTCAGCTGCTGGGCCGGGTACCGCTGCCGGGCAGCACGCCCGTCCGCGAATGGGTCGCCGCGTTCTCTCATCCCGAACGCGACAAGCGGGTTGCGGTCGGCATCGTCGTCCTCATCGCGCTGCTGGCGGGCACGTCGCTGGCCTGGACTGGTCGGCTTGCGCCGCCGGGCACCTTCCGCGCGATACCGCAGTACTGGCGTGACGCCGCCGACTGGCTCACCGAGCACAACACCGGCACCCCGACGCGCGGGCGGGTGCTGGTGGTTCCCGGCGCGCCGTTCGCGACCCAGGTCTGGGGCACCAGCCACGACGAGCCGCTGCAGGTGTTGGGTGACAGCCCGTGGGGCGTCCGAGACTCCATCCCACTCACGCCGCCGCAAACCATCCGGGCCCTGGACTCGGTGCAGCGGTTGTTCGCCGCCGGGCGGCCATCAGTGGGGTTGGTTGATACGCTTGCCCGCCAAGGCATTTCGTATGTGGTGGTGCGCAACGACCTGGACCCGCAGACGTCGCGCTCGGCGCGGCCGATTCTGGTGCACCGGGCGATCGCCGGGTCGCCGGGGCTGGAAAAGGTGGCACAGTTCGGGGCGCCGGTCGGTGCCGGCGCGCTGTCGGGGTTCGTCACCGACAGCGGGCTGCGGCCGCGGTATCCCGCGGTGGAGATCTACCGAGTCGCCGCCGCCGGCAATCCGGGCGCGCCCTACTTCGCCGACACCGACCAGCTGGCCCGCGTCGACGGCGGCCCCGAGGTGCTGCTGCGTCTCGACGAACGACGCCGCCTGCTCAACCAACCCGCGCTGGGCCCGGTCCTGCTGAGCGCCGACGCCGCCCGGGCCGGCCTGCCGGTGCCGTTGGTGACCGTCACCGACACCCCGTTGGCCCGCGAGACTGACTACGGCCGCGTCGACAACCACTCGTCGGCGATCCGCGCCGCGGGCGACGCCCGGCACACCTACAACCGGGTGCCCGACTACCCGGTGCCCGGTGCCGACACGGTTTTCGGCGGTTGGAACGGCGGCCGGCTCAGCGCGTCGAGTTCATCGTCGGACTCCACCGCGCTGCCGGATGTCGCGCCCGCCACCTCACCGGCTGCGGCCATCGACGGCGACCCGGCGACGGCGTGGGTGTCCAATGCGCTGCAGGCCGCGGTCGGCCAATGGCTGCAGGTCGATTTCGACCATCCGGTGACCAACGGCGTCATCACCCTGACGCCCAGCGCCACCGCCGTCGGCGCCCAGATCCGCCGCATCCAGGTCGCCACCGTCAACGGCACCACCACGCTGCGGTTCGACCAGGCCGGCAAGCCGCTCACTGCGGCGCTGCCCTACGGGGAAACGCCGTGGGTGCGGATCACCGCCATCGGCACCGACGACGGGTCCGCCGGTGTGCAGTTCGGTATCACCGATCTGTCGGTCACCCAGTACGACGCGTCCGGCTACGCCCATCCGGTCGAGCTGCGCCACACTGTGCTGGTTCCGGGTCCGTCACCGAATTCGGTTGTCAGGCAATGGGATCTGGGCTCAGAGCCGCTCGGCCGACCGGGCTGTGCCAAGGGACCCGACGGCGTGCACTGCGCGGCGTCCATGGCACTGACCCCCGAAGAGCAGGTGGGTTTCAGCCGGACGCTCAGCGTGCCGCGGGCGGTGTCCGTGACGCCGACGGTGTGGGTGCGGCCACGGCAGGGCCCCAAGCTGGCCGACCTCGTCACCGAGCCGGACACTGTGCGGGCCCGCGGCGACTCCGACCTTATCGACGTGCTGGGCTCCGCATACGCCGCCACCGACGGTGATCCGGCCACCGCGTGGACAGCACCGCAGCATGTCGTTGCGCACAAGACCCCGCCGACGCTCACCCTCACCTTGCCGCGGCCCACGGAGGTGACCGGACTGCAGCTCACCCCGAGCATGTCGGCAGTGCCGGCCCACCCGACCATGGTGGCCGTCGACCTCGGCGACGGTCCGCAGGTTCGCGAACTGAAATCAGGCGACCGCACGGCCCCGCAGACAGTACGGCTCAAACCGCGCACCACCGACACCGTTACAATCAGCCTGCTGGACTGGCGGGACATCATCGACCGCACCGCGCTGGGTTTCGACCAGCTCAAGCCACCAGGCTTGGCCGAGGTAGCGGTCCTCGGCGGTGACGGTCGACCCGTGGCTGCGCCCGACGCACGGCGCAACCGGTCGCGGGAAATCACCGTCGACTGCGGCAACGGCCCGGTCATCGCGATAGCGGGCCGCTTTGTGCACACCTCGATCCGCACAACGGTGGGCGCGCTGCTCAACGGCGAACCAGTGGCAGCCCAACCGTGTGAACGTGAGCCCATTGCGCTGCCGGCCGGCCAGCAAGAGTTGGTCATCAGTCCCGGCGACGCGTTCGCGGTCGACGGTGCCGCGTTGACAGCTTCCGGAGCATCCGAATTACCCACGGCCACAAAGGCGTTCGCCGTCACTGGCGCATGGGGCCCGGCGCGCCGCGAGGTCCAGGCGCCCCCGGCGAGCACGTCGCGGGTACTGGTGGTACCGGAAAGCATCAACCCCGGCTGGGTGGCACGCGCCGACGACGGAACACGGTTGACGCCGGTCGCTGTCAACGGGTGGCAGCAAGGCTGGGTGGTGCCCGCGGGCACCTCGGGAACGATCACGCTGACCTTCGTCTCGAATTCGTGGTACCGCGCCGGGCTGCTGGGTGGACTGGCTCTGCTGCCGCTGCTGGCCCTGCTCGCGTGGTGGCCGGCGCGACGACGGCGTGACGACGACGTGCCGGCGCGTCCGTGGGCTCTCGGGCGGTGGGGGGCGGTCGCGGCGCTGGGCGCGGGCATCGTGATCGCCGGTGTAGCCGGGTTCTTCGTGTTCGGTGCGGCGCTGGCGCTGCGCTATGCGCTGCGCGAGCGGCAGCGATGGTGCGACGCGATCACGCTCGGTTTGACGGCCGGCGGGCTGATTCTGGCCGGTGCAGCGCTGTCGCGACATCCCTGGCGGTCGGTCGACGGCTACGTCGGACACTCGCCGTGGGTGCAGCTGCTGGCCCTGGTGTCGCTGGCGGTGGTGTCTTCATCGGTGACGATGCGGCCCGCAGAATCGCGCGATCAGTAACTGCAGACCTTCGGCGACATCGCGTTTTAGGCTGAGATCTAGAGAGGCGGTTGTCAACGTCCACGGTCCCGGGAGTTGCGGACATGGGATGGTTTACGGCACCGGAATATTGGCTGGGCAGACTGGTACTCGAGCGCGGTGTGGCGGCTGTCTATGTGATCGCATTCGTCGCCGCGGCGAGGCAGTTCCGTGCGCTTCTCGGAGAGCGCGGAATGCTGCCGATACCGCATTATCTGGCCCGGCAGACGTTTTGGCAGGCGCCGAGCCTGTTTCATTTCCACTATTCGGACCGGTTTTTCGCAACCATTTCGTGGTTCGGCGCGGCGCTGTCGGCCGCGATCGTCGCCGGCGCCGCCGATCTTGTGCCGTTGTGGGCGGCGATGCCGATGTGGCTGGTGCTGTGGGTGCTGTACCTGTCGATCGTCAATGTCGGGCAGACGTGGTACTCGTTCGGCTGGGAGTCGCTGCTGCTGGAGACCGGCTTCCTCGCGATCTTCCTCGGCAACGAGCACGTTGGACCGCCGGTGCTCGCGATGTGGCTGGCGCGCTTGCTGCTGTTCCGGCTGGAGTTCGGCGCCGGGCTGATCAAGCTGCGCGGCGACCTGTGCTGGCGCAACCTCACCTGCCTGTACTACCACCACGAGACTCAGCCGATGCCAGGGCCGTTGAGCTGGTTCTTCCATCACCTGCCCAAGCCGCTGCACCGGTTGGAGGTGGCGGTCAACCACTTCGCCCAACTCGTGGTGCCGTTCGGCTTGTTCGCCCCGCAACCGGTCGCCAGTGTGGCGGGTGCGATCGTCGTCGTCACCCAGCTGTGGCTGGTGATCTCGGGCAACTTCGCCTGGCTGAACTGGCTGACGATCTTGTTGGGCTGCAGCGTGATCGACGACTCGTCGTGGGCGACGGTGCTGCCGCTGCCCAAGCACCCCGTGTGGCACGGCCCGCCGTTGTGGTTCGCCGCGCTGGTGATCGCGTTCACGGTGTTCTCACTGTTCTTGAGCTACTGGCCGATACGCAACATGCTTTCCCGCCAACAGCGGATGAACATGTCGTTCAACCCCTTCCACCTCATCAACACCTACGGCGCCTTCGGCAGCATCGGCCGGATCCGCCGAGAGCTAGTCATCGAGGGCACCGATGAGCCGGAGGTCACCGAGCAGACCGGATGGAAGGAATACGAATTCAAGGGCAAGCCCGGCGATGTACGCCGGCTGCCGCCGCAATGGGCGCCATACCACCTGCGGCTGGACTGGCTCATGTGGTTCGCTGCGATCTCACCGCTGTACGCCGAGCGGTGGCTGGGTCCGTTGCTGGTGCGGCTGCTGGAAAACGATCCGGCGACGCTGCGCCTCCTGCGCCACAATCCGTTCCCCGATTCCCCGCCGCGGTATTTGCGGGTCCAGTTCTACGAGTATCGCTACACCACCTGGCGTGAGCTGTTGCGCGACCGGGCATGGTGGCACCGCACGCCTATTGGCGAATACGTCGGGCCGGTCACGCTGGGCAGGGCGAAAACATCACCGGCGTCCGGCGACTGACGGTTCGAATAACGTTGCCGCAGCGCTTATTCCGCCTCGACCTATGCATCGGTGCTTTGCTCGGCGTCAGTGGCGGCGTGGTCGGTGGCGGTCCAGCTGGCGAGTAAACGCAAGGCTTCTTCGGACCGTGAGTGCGGTTGCGCGGTGTAGCCGATCATGGTCAACCCTCCCGCGGCGGTAATGTCCAAGGCGTTGTAGGTGAGCGAAAGTTCGCCGACCTCCGAGTGCCGAAATCGTTTGACGCCGTGACGATGTGCTTTGACGTTGTGCGCTGCCCAGCGGGTACGGAATTGCTCGCTGCGAGTGGCGAGTTCCCCAACACGTCCGGTGACAGCTGTCGAGTGCAGGGACCGCGCAGCTTCGGCCCGCAGCAGGGCACGGCATCATCGGCGGCGATGTTCCACTCCGGGAAGAGGTAGTCGGCGCAGGGATCGAAGAAGACGAACCGGGCCAGGTTCGGCGTCGCCGTCGCCCGGTCGAAGACAGGTGCATACAGAGCCCGCCCAAGCGCATTGGCGGCGACGATGTCGAGGTGGCCGTTGATGACGACAGCCGGTGCGGTGACCATGCTGTCCAGCAACGCCTGCACCCCGTCCGGGACACCCCGGTCGGTGCGCCGCAGCCGCGTCCTACCCGCCTTAGTGGTAGCGGCGCGGGCCAGATCGAACAGGTGCGTGGTCTCCGCCTCGGTGAGTCGTAGCGCACTGGCGACGGCATCGAGCACCGCGTCGGAAACGCCGGTGACGTTTCCCCGCTCGATCTGGGTGTAGTACTCGATGCTCACGCCGGCCAACTGTGCGACTTCCTCGCGCCGCAGCCCGGAACGCGCCGTCGCCGCCCTGCCGGGAGGCCCACCTGCTCGGGCGTGATTCTCGCGCGGCGGGACACCAGGAAGCCCTTGATGTCCTGGGCGATGTCCATGTGGAACACAGTAGGCAAAGGGCCGCGGTCGCAGGGAGGGTCCGCCAGTACCCCTAGGACCAGCACCTGCCTTTCCGGTCCGGTCCTGCGTAGCGTCGATGTGGCAAGCGCATTCACGTCGACATCGAGGAAGTCACCGCCATGGCGAACCAGGACCAGCAGGGTCAAGCAGCCCTCGACAGTTTCGTGGACATGTGGGTGACGGGCACGACGGCAGGCCGGCGTGCACCGGTGCTGCGCCGTCCCGGGGAGGTGGGCCTGGAGTACGAAGAGGTGTTCTTTCCCTCGATGGACGGCGTTCCGCTCGAAGGGTGGTTCATCCCAGCCGATTCGGACAAGCTGATCATCCATAACCACTTCTGCCCGGCAATCGGTACGGCTATCCCGGCCATCTGCCGGAGTTCGGTGGGTTGGGTGGATTCGAGGTGAACTTCCTGCCCGAGTACAAGGCGCTGCACGACGCCGGCTACAACATCTTGTGCTACGACATGAGCAACCACGGGCTGAGCGGAGCACGCAACGGCGGCACCGCCGGAATCGGTCTGCTGGAGTATCGCGACGTGATCGGGTCGGTGCGCTACGCCCAGTCGCGTCCAGACACCGCGTCGATGACCACGTTTCTGCTCAGCGTGTGCCTAGGCGGTGACTCGACCTGCGTCGCGATGGCCAAGCACCCGGAGGAGTTCGAGCACATCAAGTCGCTGATCCTGCTGCAGCCGGTGTCGGCGAACCCGGTCATCGAGGAGTTCGTCAGGGCCAACAACATTCCGGACGGATACGAGCGATTCGCCAAGGCGGTCCACGAACGAACCGGTTTCCATCTGTCCGAGCAGTCGCCGATCGAGTACGCCAAGTCGATCCGCATCCCCACGTTGGTGGTGCAGGTTCACCACGACTCGATGACCCGCCCAGAGGATGTGCAGTCGATCTATGACGCCATCCCCGCGGAGGAGAAGAAGCTGCACTGGATCGAGGGAACAACCCGACGCTTCGACGGCTACAACTACTTCGGCGAGCACCCCGAACTGCCGATGGATTGGTTCAACACGCACGCTGCATAGCCAATCGCGTGCTATCCCAGTAGAGCGTTCAAGACCAGCCAATATTGAATTGGAATCGGACGGCTTCCGATAATCCGCCGCCCGCGGATGGTTGGATGTGGGCGGCTACTGCTGGTAGGACTTCGCCCCGGTGCCGGCGAACTTTCCGCCCTCCACGATCAAGTACTCCGAGCGGATGGGCTTGCCGGCCAACCAGTCTTCGAGGATTTCGCGGGTGCCGGCGGCGTAGCGCGCCTGCGCTGATAAGGTGGTGCCTGATACGTGCGGCGTCATCGCGTTGTTGCGCATAGTGCGCCACGGGTGGTCCGTCGGGGGCGGCTGGGGGAACCACACGTCACCGGCGTAGCCGGCGAGGTGGCCGCTTTCCAGCGCCGCCACGATCGCCTTCTGGTCGGTTTCCTCGGCCCGGGCGGTGTTGACGATGTAGGAGCCGCGTCGCATTTTCTTCAGCAGTTTCTCGTTGAACATGCGGTGGGTCTGCGAGATCAGCGGTGAGTGGATCGACACCACATCTACCGAGCTCGCCAGCGATTCCACGCTGGGGTGGTACGTGACGTTGAGCTCCTTCTCCGCCTCGGGCGACAACCGATGAACGTCGAAGTAATGCAGGTGCACTCCGAACGGCTTCATGCGCTCCAGCACGGCCCGTCCTATGCGGCCGGCGGCGATCACCCCGACATCCATGCCTTCAACGTCGTAGGCACGCTCCACACAGTCGGCAATGTTCCAGCCACCGTCGACTATCCATTGGTGCGATGGGACGAAGTTCCGCACTAACGCCAGGATCTGCATCACCGCGTGCTCCGCGACACTGACGCTGTTGCTCCAGGTTTCTTCGGCGACGGTGACGCCGCGCTTTTGCGCTTCGTCAAGATCCACATGGTCCGATCCGATGCCAGCGGTGAGCGCCAGCTTGAGTTTAGGCGCCTTGGCGAACCGCTCTTTGGTGATGTACGCAGGCCAAAACGGTTGAGAAATCACGATGTCGGCATCGGGCAGCTCCCGCTCGAACTCTGAGTCCGGACCGTCCTTGTCCGACGTCACCACCAACTCGTGGCCGTTCTCTTCGAAAAACTTCCGCAATCCCAACGCCCCCGATACACAGCCGAGCAGTTCGCCGGGCGTGAAGTCGATCTTCGACGGCGTCGGCAACGACGTCCCATCCGGGTAGCTCTTGATCACGGGGATGCTGTCGCGAGCGTACTTCGGCGGGTATCCGTTGACCGGATCGGGATACAAAACCATCACACACTTCGCCATCACTTCTCCTCAAATGCAATTTCCGGGACGGCCATCAGCCGATCAGCCGGTAGCCGCCACAACCAGTGTGATCCCTTATCTGGCGGGGAGTCCAAGATGCGCCAGCTATCGGGCGGTATCCGCGTTCTATCAAGCGTCGGCTGTCGCTTGCGACGAGTGCACCGTCGTCGCGCCTGAGCCACTTCACGTTGACACTGCGCCACTGCTTTTTGCACCTGGGAGATGCCAAAGTAGTTGAAAAGCTGTTTGTCAGTTGGCAGATTGACCTGGTAGTTCTCTTGACTTGCTTCTTGATCATGCATCCCACGCTGTCATAGCAGGCCTTAGACGACGAAACCACTTGCGCCCAAGTTCAACGGATCAAATGGATAACTTACGCTTTGCGGTTTTCGGATTTAAGCATCCAGGCTTGCTTCTCCAGGGCATCAATGATGGCGTGTAAGAGGTCAGCGGTCGACGGATCGGCGGCGCCCACGTCGTCATGCACTGTGCGCATGGTGTCCACCACCGCATAGATCCGGTCGGTGATCGTGTCGACCGTTTCAGTGGTGTTCAGCTCTCCTGGTGTTATGGCGGGGACAGTTGTGGTCGCCGCGACCGTGTCGGAGCGTCCGTCCGGAACGACCCAAAGAGCCCGCATACGTTCGGCGATCGTGTCACTGGCTCGGCGTGCCGTGTCGACGATGCTGTCGAGTTGTAGGTGCAGATCTCGGAAGTTCGTTCCGACGAGGTTCCAGTGCGCTTGCTTGCTTTGGAGGTGCAGCTCGATCAAGTCCACGAGTACCTTCTGCAGATTCTGCGGCAAGCTATCAGGAGCTTGGAACATGTGCACATCGTTGACGTCACGACGGGTGCTCGGAACTGAAGTGGTCATGACAGATTCCCTTCCTGGTATCGGTGGCGCCGGAAACCGCGTATTTCAACCTAATGCCGAAGTCAGGATGCGACCAGAAGCGCCTGCGGCGCTTCGGCTTTCATCCGCATTCGTAGCCATGCCAGCCGCGTTGAGATGTGCTGGCTGCAGCCGGTCACCAGCGTGACCAGGTCGCGGTCGCGAGCGTCGTGGGAGGTCGTTGTATTGTTCTCCGCCATATCGCGCCGGCATTTACGGTGGAACAGCTTTCAAGGTGCACCGTAGCGGTAGACACTGGGTGCCGCGACTTCCGCTTTTTACCGGCTCAGGTTGGCTGCGCGGATACCGTCCTCGATTTTCTTGCCTATGTCGGCGTCGATGTTGTACCAGTATTCGACGACTCGGGACAGCACGGGTTCTTTCACGCCATCGGAGACGTGATGAACGACATTGTGCACCAGGCGCTCGCGTGCCGCGTCGTCCATGACCTCGCGCACCAGGGTGCCGGCCTGACTCCAATCGTCATCATCCGGCCGCAGCGTGTAGGCGGCGCGCACCATCTCTCCATCGGCCGACCAGCGCACCTCGGACGCCCGATCGGGATCGGCCTTCGGCCCACCGACGGAGTTGGGGGCATACACCGGGTCGGTGGAGTTGACAAAGCGCATCTGCCCGTCCTTGGAATAGCTGCGCACCTCACACCTAGGGGCGTTGACCGGGATCTGGTTGTGGTTGGCCCCGACGCGGTAGCGGTGCGCATCGGCGTAGGCGAAACTGCGCCCCAGCAACAGCTTGTCCGGGCTTAGCCCGGTGCCGGGCACCAGGTCGTGGGGCGCGAAGGTGGCCTGCTCCACCTCGGTGTGGTGATCGGTGACGTTGCGGTCCAGCGTCATCGTGCCCAGATCGATGAGCGGATAGTCGGAATGCGGCCACACCTTGGTCACATCAAACGGATTGAGCCGGTAGGTCTTGGCGTCGGCGAACGGCATGATCTGCACCTTGAGCGACCAGCTCGGATACTCCCCGCACGCGATCGCCTCATGCAGGTCGCGCATGCAGCAGTCCGGGTCGGTGCCGGCCAGCCGATCCCCGTCTTCCTGGGTCAACCATTGGATGCCCTGATTTGTCTTGAAGTGGTATTTGACCCAACAGATCTCCCCAGCGGTGT
This sequence comes from Mycobacterium noviomagense, assembly GCF_010731635.1. NCBI lineage: Bacteria > Bacillati > Actinomycetota > Actinomycetes > Mycobacteriales > Mycobacteriaceae > Mycobacterium > Mycobacterium noviomagense. Next base: position 2,143,800 of record NZ_AP022583.1, on the reverse strand, counting down.
TGATCCAGCTAAACGCGTGCAGGCCGTAGCCGTTCATGTGCCGAAATGTCTTGGGAATACCGCGGTCCCCCATCACCAGCGTCACCAGATGAGCCGTCTCGGGCGACAGCGTCCAAAAATCCCACTGCATGTTGTGGTCGTGGCAATTGTTGTTCGCGCGGCGCTTGGCCGAGCGGATCAACTGCGGAAACTTGATGGGATCGCGGATGAAAAAGATCGGCACATTGTTGCCGACGATGTCTAAGTTGCCCTCGGTGGTGTAGAACTTCACCGAAAATCCCCGGGTGTCCCGCAGGGTGTCGGCGCTGCCGCGCTCACCGGCATTGGTCGCGAGCCGCACAAACACCTCGGTCGTAGCTCCCGGTTGGAACACCGCGGCCTTCGTGTAGGCGCTCAGATCATTGGTGACCTCGAAACGACCGAACGCACCAGCCCCCTTGGCGTGCGGCTGACGCTCCGGCACCCGCTCCCGATTGAACGCAGCCATCTGCTCGATAAGGTAGGAATCCTGCAACAGGATTGGCCCATCGGGGCCCAATGACAACGATAGTTCGTCACTCGGCGCTGGAGCACCCGCATTCGTCGTGGTGTAGTTATCCGCCATTTCACTATCTCCTTGCATTTGAAATCTCAAGGCAGCTACGCCAATACCGTGCAGAGGCCCTGAAAGGCAATTGAGTTGGAATCGGCGGGGCGGGTTGGGTCGTGGGGGCGCCCCGCCGATAGGTCAAGGTGGGCGCGTTACTTGAAAAGGTCCTTGTGGTCATCCTTGATCATGTCCGCGCCCTTTTCGCCGATCATGTAGACATGGTTTTGGATGCGGCAGTCAGGGATGACGGGGGTGACCGAAGCATCGATGACACGGAGGTTGTTGACCCCGTGGACCTTGAGCTTCGGGTCGACCACACCCTGGTCAATGTTCTTTGACAGCCGGGCGGTACCGCATGGGTGGAATGACGTCTGGACGCGGTCCTGAATAGACGTCCTCATCAACTCGTCCGAATCGAGAGGCATATCCCAGGGGTACTGGCTGACCACGAGGTCCTTGAAGCCGTCACCCTTGGTGACAACGTCATAGGTGAACCTGATGCCCTCACGCAAGGCAATGATGTCAAGCTCATCGGCGAGGAAGTTCAGGTTGATGTTGGGCTGCACGAGCGGGTCGGCGCTGTTGAGTGTCACCTCACCGCCTTCGGACACCGGTCGGACCAGGTCAACCATCACCGTGAGGTGGTCACCTTCCTCGGGGGTCGGGTATTGCCACTGAAACGCACTGCCGAACATCGAGACAAAATCGAGTTCGAAGTGCGGCTGTCCCTCCGGAGAGAACGGGTCGAGCCCGCCGTTGGCGGCCTTGGCCTCGCGGTAAGTGGGGTCCTTCTCCAGGTACTCGTCGACGCGGGGGAAACCGATCATTTCCAGCAGACCCGAGCCGATGGGTCCGGAATGGTCCTTCCGGTAGGCGGCAACAGCAGCTTCGTACTTGGAACCATGGCGTATAAGGGTGTCGTCCATACCGAAGCCGTCGTTGATGCGCAGCACGAAGGGCACTCCGGGGTGGTCAAGCAGGTGCTGGCCGACGTGGCGAGAGTCGACAATCACGGCGATACCGTGCTTAGCCAACTCGCGGGCAGGACCGATACCGCTGAGCATCAGCAGCTTAGGGCTCTCGAAGACCCCTTGGGACAGGATGACTTCACGGTTGGCGTAGAAGTTGCGCTCGTTGCCGCTAGCGTCGACGACCGTCACACCCTTGCACGTGCGATCGGCGTAATCGATGATCAGACGCTTCGAGCGAGTTTCAGACAAAATCGTGATGTTGGCCTTGTCCTTCACGAACAGGTAGCTGCCGGAGCGCTGGCCCTGGTAGATGCTGTTGATCGAATGGGTGAGGCCGTTCATCTCACCGTCATAAATGTTTTCGGTCAAGGGCAACCCACGCGACGTCCACGCCTTTATGAGAGCGTCGCGGAAGTTTTGCAACTCAGGGATGTCGGCATGAGAAATGGGGATGGGGCCACCGGCACCGATCTTCTCGAGCTCGGCGGGGTAACGCTTGGCATCCTTGGGGTCGCAGTGGTAGGTCGCGCTCTTGCGGAGGTACGGGACAAGCGGCTCCCAGCTCCATTCCTGCCCACCGTATTCCGCCCACCGATCAAAGGTCGGCTTGCAGCCAGGAATCCAGCTGAAGTAGTTGCCAGAGGAGCTACCACCGAGCACCCGCCCGCGGGTGCATTGCTTGTCAATGCGCTGCCAAACATTCCGGTTGACGAACATCGCCTTGTAGTTCCAGTCTGACGCAGTGCCGCGGATTTCCATAGCCAGTGACGGAGTGGTAACCAGCTCAACGTCCCAGGGGTTTCCGATGCCTGCCTCAACGATCAAGACGTTGACATTGGGGTTCTCGGCAAGACGGCCGGCGACGACGCAACCCGCCGTTCCGCCGCCAACGATCACAAAGTCGAAGCGAGCTCCGTCCTGGGCGCTGAGTTGTTCCTCTAACATGAGTTTCTCCTCGGACTGGGTTTGCACGCGAGCCATTGGCCGTCGCCACTAGTCTTGTCGGCCGTCCTGTCGGCCGTCCAAGACGCAGAAGTTATTGGTCGATGCACGCCGCTTATGAAGTAACGACTCCGCTGAATGCTTCAATGCAGGGTAGGTTCTGCGAATTCGACTGCGGTAGTACGTGATTAGGTTGGAGCATCCTGTGACCAGTACACGGCGAGTCCGGGAATGACCACCCCGATGGCAACCGGCACGCGTGCAGATCCCAACAGCCAAGGCTTGATCGATCGGATTTATCAACCAGTCGGAAACATCTCTTGGACGCCCTGGAGGCCGTCGTATGACACTGAGATTGCTTCAGCAACCCGGGAAGGGAGGTTTTGCGGAAAAACCCGAACGGTAGCGTGAGGACAGAACGATTCGCGATATGCAAGGTGAACAGCGATGAGCACGCCGCGCGAGAAGGCACGCCACGGACTACTCCTCGACGGCCTCGGTAATATATTGGATCTCAATGCTGTCGATTGGCATGTCAGACAGCAGAACCCGGCGGCATCACCCTCGGAAGTCCAGAACGAGGCCCTGGAAGTCATTCGCTCGTTGGTCAGCGATGGCCTGGTCAGGCTGGGAGGCATGGCCCAGGAGAAAGAACACTCCCCTGAACGTTTCATTGCCTGGACTGACCCGCTCGAGCATTCGATGCATAAGATTTCCCTCGTCTACGTCAGACACTACGATGACCCCGAGCGATGGATGTTTTCGGTGTGGTTGCAGCTCACAGACAAGGGCGAACAGCTTGCACAATCAATTGAGAAGACGGATCTAGAGGGGTACAGATAGTCGAAACCTGCACTAGCACACCGTGTTGGGTGTCAAGCGCAAACAGCGCAGCGTGACAGCCGGGTGCTCAATCGACGCCGATCGTTACTTCCGTCGACTTGATGAACACCGTCGCAGGCTGACCCGCCTTCAGACCGAGGTCTTCCGCGGCATCCTTGGTGACCGAGGATGTGACAACCTGGTCGCCGCCATCGAGCCGAACCTTCACGATCGCCATGACGTTGCCGAGGTCAACATCGGTAATGGTCCCTTTGAGCTGGTTTCGAGTCGACAATCGCATCGCAGTCCTCCATATCGGTGGTTTGCGACGAGCATAGGCCCGCGGATTGGTCGGCGTTGCAGTTTCAGCCTCGAGCGTCAGCTGGCGCCATGTCGTGCGAAATCCCCGGCGGCAACGTCGTGTTAGGCAACAGGAGGTTACCGATCAGCGTGAGGAGCTGTCAGATTTGTCCGCAGCTGCCAGCCTTATCCGGGACACTAGGCTGATCGGGCCCAGTAGCAGCCTTGGAAGGAGATCTCGTGCTCTTCCGGCAGCTGGAGTACTTCGTCGCGGTCGCCGAGGAGCGGCACTTCGCTCGGGCGGCCGAGAAGTGCTATGTGTCGCAGCCCGCGCTCTCGGCCGCGATCGCGAAGCTGGAACGCGAATTGGATGTCACGCTGATCAAGCGCGGACGCAGCTTCGAGGGTCTTACTCCTGAGGGAGAGAGGCTGCTGGTGTGGGCCAAACGAATACTGGCCGAGCACGATATTTTCCGGGCCGAGCTTCGCGCGATGCAGTCCGGGGAAATCGCCGGCACACTCCGGCTCGGGACCATACCGACCGCTTCGACCACATCGTCACTGGTGATTTCGTCATTCTGTTCAGCGCATCCGCGGGCTAAGGTACAAATCCGTTCTCAACTAGCCACCTCCGACTTGTACCGGCGGTTGCGGGCGTTCGAGCTCGACGCCGCCATCGCCCCCGTCGCGCCCGAAGAGAGCCAAGGTTTGGACGTTGTACCGCTCTACGAGGATCGCTATGTATTCGTCGTGCCGACAGACATGCTTGCTGAAGATGCGTTGACACTGCGGTGGGTGGATGCGGGCCAATACCCGCTGGCGCTGTTGACCCCGGACATGCGTGTCCGGCAGGTGATCGACGCGACTTTTGCCCACCATGGCATCACTGTGAGTCCGCAAGTTGAGACCGACTCGGTCTCTACGTTGCTCGCGCAGTCCGCTAGTGGTGACAGGGCGTGCATCGTCCCGCAGACCTGGCTGTGGACCAACCTGATGAGTGCTGGCCTTCGCGCGGTCGAACTCGTCGATCCAAGCTTGGAGACGCAGATCGCCGCTGCCGTTAATTCCAAGGGGCCCCGATCGCCGCTGGCCCGCGCGTTTGTTGCGAGCGCGCAACACCTTAAACTGGGTGAGTTTTTCGCCAAGCGGCTTGGCGGCCTGTATCGGCGCTGACCGAGAACGATCGCCAAAGAACTTGCGCTCCTGCCGGTTGGTCTTGGGCAGTTGTCATCCTCGGCTGGCGGTCCGGCCTCTAAACCCCACCCGCATTACCTTCTCGGTCAGCCGTAGCGCTGACACCAATCCACCGAAGCCTGATCCGATCACCACGACGTCGTATCGAAGGTCTTGCGGCTCTCTATTTGACGCCGGGCAGTCGCTTGAGGGCGCGCAAGCCGGTGGTCATGACACGCGCATAGCGACCGGCGTTGATCCACGGCGGCGCACCGACCGGCAGCACACGCTCGATCGCGATCGTTTGGGGCTCAGTGTATTTCAGGATGCCGTGCTCGCCGTGGCGACGCCCGATGCCGGACGCCTTCATGCCGCCCATCGGCGCATCCATCGAACCCCAGGCCGCCGCGTATGCTTCGTTGACATTCACGGTGCCCGCCTGCAGCCGGGTCGCGACCCGCCGCCCGCGCTTCGGGTCGGAGGTCCAGACACTGAAGTTTAGGCCGTAGTCGCTGTCGTTGGCCTTCTGGATCGCCTCTTCCTCGCTGTCGACACGGTACAGAGAGACCACCGGGCCGAACGTCTCGTCGGCGAACGCGGCCATGCCTTCGCGGACCCCGGTCAGGATGGTCGGCTCGTAGAAGTAGGGGCCGATGTCGGGCCGCGGCTTACCCCCGGCCAGCACGCTGGCGCCCTTGGCCACCGCGTCGTCGACGTGCTCCGCCACCGCCTTCAGTTGCTTCTCGGAGATCAACGACCCCATATCGGCCGAATAGTCCAGAGCAGCAGAAAGTTTCAGCGACTTTGCGGCGGCGGCGAACTTCGACGTGAACTCATCCCACAGTGTCGCGGGCACGTAGATGCGTTCGATCGAGATGCACAACTGCCCGGCGTTGGAGAACGCGGCGCGCACCGCGCCGGACACCGCCTTACCGACGTCTGCGTCGTCAAGCACCAGCAACGCGTTCTTGCCGCCCAGCTCCATCGAGCAATCGATCAGCCGCTCACCGGCCTGCGCGGCCACGGTACGGCCCACCGCGGTGGAACCGGTGAACATCAGATAGTCGGACTGCTCGATGATCGGTGTCCCCAGCTCGGAGCCCGAGCCCGTGACCACCTGCACCAAACCCGGCGGCATACCGGCTTCCTCGAGCAGCTGAACCGCCCACAACGCCGAAAACGGTGTCTGCTGATCAGGTTTGGTCAGTACGGCATTGCCGGCAACGATCGCCGGAATCGCGTCACTGATGCCCAGCGTCAACGGATAGTTCCACGGCGAGATGATTCCCACCAAACCTTTGGGGTGATGGTGCTCCCACACCTGGGTCAGCGCCAACTGCACCCCCTGCCGACGCTTGGGAGCCAGATAGTCGGCCGCTGTGTTCGCGTAGTAGCGCGACGTCAGGCAGACGTCGAGAACTTCCTCGAAAGCATGCCGGCGCGCCTTGCCGTTCTCGAGCTGGATGAGATCGAGCACTTCGTCTTGGCGCTTGAGCACGAGATCGTGGAAGCGCAGCAGCACCTCCGCCCGCTCGCGCACCGGCCGCGCGGCCCACGCCGGCTGCACGGCACGGGCGCGCTGCGCGGCAGCTGCCACATCATCAGGTGTGCACCGCGGAACATCCCCGAGCAGGTGGCCCGTCATCGCGTTGCTGACCTCCAGGCGGGAATCCGCGTCAGCCGCCACCACCCGATCGGCCAGTTCCTTGAGTAGAACGGTGTCTACCGTCTCGGGCGAACGCCCGGCGATCGTGGTCATGGCGTTACTCCTTTTACTCACTACCGACAAGCTGCTTCTGGTTTGGGGCATACCCGTTTCAGTCTGCGCCGATTACACCGTGAGGGTGAGTGGTTCGACCACCGGTCTCGGGTGAGCCGCTACAACGTCGCGTCCAGCTGGCCGAGCCGGTCGGTCAGCCGCAGGTTCTCGGAGTAGTCGACCGGGCAGGAGATCACCGACACGCCGTCGTCGTCGAGCGCCCGCTTGAGCGTCGGCAGCAGTTCGTCTGCGCTGCCGATGCGATAGCCCTTGGCGCCGAAGCTTTCGGCATAGGTCACGACGTCGGGATTACCGAACTTGACGTAGTAGTGGTCGCCGAGTTCGAGGTCCATTTTCCATTCGATGAGACCGTAGCCGCCGTCGTCCCAGATCAGCACCACCAGCGGTATGCGCTCGCGAACCGCGGTCTCGATCTCCTGCGAGTTCATCAGGAACGCTCCGTCGCCCACCGCGGCCAGCACCTTGCAGCCCGGGCGGGCCAGCTTGACGCCGAGCGCTCCGGGCAGCGCAAAAGACATGGTGGACAATCCGTTTGAGATCAAACAGGTGTTGCGCTCGTAAGTGGGATACAGCCGCGCCATCCACATCTTGGTGGCCCCGGTGTCGACCAGCACGACGTCGCTGCGGCCCAGCGCCGCGCGGGTGTCGGCGACCACCCGCTGCGGCGCCAGCGGGAACCGCGAATCTTGTTGTCCACGAGCGAATTCATCGGCCAGCATCTGGCACACGGGGGCGGCGTCACTGGAGTAGCGCTGCCCAGCTAAGGCGTCGGTGAGTGCATTCAAAGACGCGCTGATGTCGCCGATGATGCCGACGGCAACCGGGTAGTGCACATCGACTTCGGCTGGGAAGCGGTGAATGTGAATGATCTTCTTGTCGCCGCTCGGGTTGATCTGGACGGGATCGAACTCCTGCAGCTCGTAGCCGACGGCGATGACGACGTCGGCGTTGTCGAACCCGAAGTTGACGTAGTCATGCCGCATGAACCCGATCGTGCCGATGCTGTTGGGGTGGTCGTCGGGCATGACGCCCTTGCCGTGGAATGTGTTGGCGACCGGGACACCGAGCTCGTCGGAGAACCGCACCAGGGCCGCGCTGGCGTCGTTGCGGGCGGCTCCGTGGCCGGCCAGCACCACCGGGCGCTTCGCCGAGCGCAGAATCTCGACCGCCCGCTGCACTTGACCGGCTGCCGGGGCCTCGGCGCGCACCACGTTGCGGGGCAACGGCGTCAGGTCGTAGTCGGCGTCATCGGCGTCGATGTGCTCGGGCACGGCCAGGTATACCGCGGCCGGGCGTTCCGTCTCGGCCACCTTGAACGCCTTTCGGAACATTTCCGGTATCGCCCGCGCGGTGGGAACACCGTCGGCCCAGCGGGTGATCGGAGCGAACATCGACACCAGGTCGACGTACTGGTGCGACTCCTTGTACTCGCGGTCATGGCCGACCTGAGCCGAGATCGCGACCATCGGGGTGCTGTTGGTGGTGGCGTCGGCGACGCCGAGCTGCATGTTGATCGCACCGGGTCCCAGCGTCGTCGACACAACCGCGGCCCGGCCGGTGACCCGGCCGTACATCTCGGCCATGAACGCCGCACCCTGCTCATGGCGGGTCAGCACGTAGCGGATATCGGAGGCGGCCAGCGCCTGCACGAAGTGGATGTTCTCCTCGCCGGGTAGTCCGAAGACCACGGACACACCTTCGTTTTCGAGGCATTTCACCATCAGCTGAGCGGCTGTACTCACCTCGCCACGATAAAGCCTGCCGAATAACTCCTGGGAGTGTTCGGCACCGCCCTTCTCGGGCGTCCTCGGCTCAGGCCGCGGATGCGGTGTGAGCGTCGGTTCCCGCTTCTTCCGGGCTGGTTTCACCCGCACACGTAGGGTGCTGGTCAGCGCCGTCCCGTCGGCGGGCGTTGGTGGCCCGGCCTCCTGCTTGGGGGTCCGGGGACCGATGAAGGTCGTGATGGGCCTGGCCCCAGCGGGCCAGATTCACCGCTGCGTTGGTGTCCCTATCCGCGGAATGCCCGCATCCGCAGGTGAACACACGATCGGCCAATGTCAATGCTGTGTTCACGCCGCCGCATGCCGAGCACGTCTTGCTCGATGGGAACCAGCGGTCGACGGTCAATACTTGACCGAAGCGCCATGCCTGCTTGTAACGCAGCTGCCTGGCGAACTCGGCCCATCCCGCGTCCGAGATCGACTGTGCCAAGCGCTGGTTCGTCAGCATTCCGGACACGTTGAGGTCTTCGATGACGAGCCGGTCGTGGGTCTTGACCAGCGCGTTGGAGACCTGATGCAGGAAATGTCGTCGGACGTTGGCCACGTGGTTGTGGTGCCGGCCGAGCTTGGCGCCGGCGTCTTTGCGGTTTTGCGATCCTTTCTTCTTGCGTGACAGTTTCTTCGCCAACCGCCGCTGGCGACGCATCCCGGCGCGCAGTGCCTTGGGAGCGTTGTCGACTCGGGCGACCTCGGCGCCGTCGCTGGTGGCGGCGACGAGGAAAGCCGATAGGCCACGATCCACCCCGACCCACCCACCAGAATCATCTTCGCCGCGCGGTGCATGTTGATGGGCGGGGTGCAGCTCGGCGGCCTGGATGTTTAGCGAGACCCACCAGCGCCCGCGGTGCCGCGAAACGGTGGCGAAGAGAATCTTGGCGCGGTTTTTGGTGAGCATGCGCCGCAACCGGCGGGTGTCATCACGAATCTTGATTGCGCCAATGCCGGGCAGGGTGACCGACCGGGGCAGGCTATTGTCGCCAACCCGAATCGGCGGTGGCCGGTCTTTTTTGTGATTGTTACGCAGCCTGAACGAAGCCACGTTGTCGGTTTTCCTTTTGAAACGCGGGAACCCGACCCGCTTGCCCTTGCGTTTCCCCGAGCGGGAGTCCGACCAGGCCCCAAGCGCCCGACCACAATCGATGGCAGCTTCCTCGAACACCTGCTGGCACACACTGCGCCGCCATGACAGGCCGGTCACCACGACTTCGGCCACGCCGGAGCTGTCGACAGTGAATACTCGGCCAGCGTTCTCGGTCTTTTTCCATGCATTGAACGCGTTGATCAGATCGAAGCCGGTCCAAGGCACAGGCGTCTCCGGGTCGGTTTTGTGATGAGTGAGCGAGGTTTTCACCATGCGTAGGCACTGGTTGAAGGCGAACCGGGAGGCCCCCGAGTGCCGGGTCAGCGCTTCGTGCTGTTCCACCGTCGGGTCGAGGCAGAACCGGAATGTGGTGTGCCGAGTCATCTCAGCTGTGAGCATCCCACGACCTACCGACAAAACCTGCGGCTGCGGGGAAGCGCGACGCTACGGCTGCGAGCTGTTGCGCCTGACGGCAGTTGCCACGACTCACCATGCGTTAGTCAGGGAGGCTCCAACACTTCCTGCGCTCGTGCCACCGCGAGCCGGACCCGCAGCTTGACTTCATCCGCGATAAGGCTGGCGCCGGTGGCCGCGTGCGTAGACCGTTCGCAGCGGTGGTTCACTCGTCCGGACTGAAGGGTGACGCCGCAGCTTCGTCAGTCAAAAAGGGGCGCGGATCCAATCCTTCGCACTCGATAGTGGCAGGCTGGAGGGCGGTTCTGTCGATCGAGCAGCCGCAGGATGTCACCATGTCATTTCTTCGAAAGAGGCGGCAGTCGGATCGGGGCGTCAGCGGCGACCCGGTCATTACCAACGCCGCCGAGCTGAGACACCGGCGGTATGCGATCAGCGTCGACGGCGTCGAGGTCGGGCTCACGGCCTACGTCGACACCGACAGGCAGCGCATCTTCTACCACACCAAGGTCAGCGACGAATCCCGCAGCCGTGGGCTGACCGACCGATTGATCATGACGGCACTCGACGACACCCGCACGACAGGTAAGCGCATCGTGGCGCTGTGTCCTCGCGTCGCGGCCTACGTCGACAGGGAAGAGAGTTACGACGACCTGCTGGATCCGGTGACCCCGCGAGCCCACGCCGCGGTCCGTGCGGAGTTGGCCGGCGATGCCCTACCAGGAATCGGACGCGGGTAGCGGTAGACGTCGCTGTTTCGATCAGGCGCCTGCGCCGGCGCCCGCGGTGGCAGGCTGGAGGTTGGTTTAGTAGGTCGAGTAGCAGAAGGATGTCAGCATGCCCATCGCCACGATCAACCCGGCCACTGGAGAGACAGTCAAGACGTTCAATCCGGCGACCAACGAGGAAATCGACGCGGCCATCGCGCGGGCGCATGCCCGCTTCCTCGACTACCGCCGCACCAGCTTCGCTCAGCGTGCCGAGTGGACGCGCGCGACGGCCGACCTGCTGGAGGCCGAGGCCGACGAGACCGCGGCAATGATGACCCTCGAGATGGGCAAGACGCTGGCGGCATCCAAGGCCGAAGTACTCAAGTGCGCCAAGGGATTTCGGTATTACGCCGAGAACGCCGAGCAGCTGCTGGCCGACGAGCCGGCCGACGCTGCAGCGGTGAACGCGGCCAAGGCGTACACCCGGTATCAGCCGCTGGGGGTGGTGCTGGCCGTCATGCCGTGGAACTTCCCGCTCTGGCAGGCGGTGCGGTTCGCCGCCCCCGCGCTGATGGCCGGCAATGTCGGGATCCTCAAGCACGCCTCCAACGTCCCGCAGACGGCGCTCTATCTCGCTGACGTGATCGCTCGCGGCGGGTTCCCGGAGGGTTGTTTCCAGACGCTGCTCGTCCCGTCCAGCGCGGTGGAAACCATCCTGCGTGACCCACGGGTGGCGGCGGCGACGCTGACCGGCAGCGAGCCGGCGGGACAGTCGGTGGCGGCGATCGCCGGCGACGAGATCAAGCCGACCGTGCTCGAACTCGGCGGCAGCGACCCGTTCATCGTGATGCCGTCGGCCGATCTCGATGCGGCGGTCAGCACCGCGGTCACTGCGCGGGTGCAAAACAACGGCCAATCCTGCATTGCCGCCAAACGGTTCATCGTCCACACCGACATCTATGACGAGTTCGTGGACAAGTTCGCCGAGAAGATGGCCGCGCTGCGGGTCGGCGATCCGACAGATCCGGACACCGACGTCGGTCCGCTGGCCACCGAGTCCGGCCGCGCCGACGTCGAGAAGCTCGTCGACGAGGCCGCCGCCGCCGGCGCGGTAATCCGTTGCGGCGGAAAGCGTCTGGACCGGCCGGGCTGGTTCTATCCCCCGACGGTGATCACCGACATCAGCCGCGATATTCCGATCTTCTGCGAGGAGGTATTCGGGCCGGTGGCCTCGGTGTATCGCGCCGCCGACATCGACGAGGCGATCGAGATCGCCAACGCCACCACGTTCGGGCTGGGCTCCAACGCCTGGACCCGCGACGAGGACGAACAGCAGCGCTTCATCGACGACATCGAAGCCGGGCAGGTCTTCATCAACGGGATGGTGGTGTCCTACCCCGAGCTGCCGTTCGGCGGCGTAAAGCGCTCCGGTTACGGCCGTGAGCTTTCCGGCCACGGGATCCGCGAGTTCTGCAACGCCAAGACCGTGTGGGTCGGCTCAGCAGACAGCGGTGACGCCGGCGGCGGGAAGAAGGTCGAGTAGCGCTAGATGGCCTCAGGCCGAAGCGGCCAGCGCCTTCGCGTCCTCGTCGCCGAAAGTGTCCTCCAGTTGCAGCGGCGAATAGTCGAGGTCGATTTCGTCGAGCGGACGTCCGCGGGCGCTGCTGATCGTGCCGAGTCGTCGCATCCCTTTGTCGGTGGCGTAGGCCATGAACTCATCCAGTGACAGGTCGAACGGAACGTCGGGGGCATACAGCGCAAAACCCTCGTCGATGAGGCGCTGGCCCAGCGGGATCAGCTCGTTCATCCGGGTTTCGAACACCGTCCAATTCGTGTCGTCGGCGGCGACGTGGCGCCGACAGGTGAAGGTGCCCCACGCCATGTGGCGGCGCTCGTCGTCACCGATGTGCTGCACCAACTGCTGCATCCCGGGCAGAATGCCGCGTTCTACGCAGATCTTGTGCCAGGCGTAGTAACCGGTCAGGGCCAACATGCCCTCGACGATGTGGTTGTAGGTCACCGACGCCCGAACCTGTGCGGCCGGCGAGGGATCCACGTAAAGCGCGTTGAGCGATTCGGGCAGTTCGTCGTTGAAGATCTGCCGGTATGCCGGCAGGTCGTCGAAGTAACTGTGCAGGTCGTCGGTGACGCCGACGGCGTCGAGCCAGAGCCGGAACACCTGGGTGTGCTTGGCCTCCTCGAACGCGAACTGCGTCAGATACATTTCGTCGCCCAGCCGCCCTTCGGCCCGCATCGCGGCCATGAATGGCTGGATGTCCTTGGTGACCGCTTCCTCGCCGGCGATGAACTCCGCGCACAGCCGGGTGGCGTAGTCGCGTTCCCGGTCAGATAGTGCCTCCCAATCGGCCCGGTCGCGGGAGAAGTCGATGTCGGCGGGATTCCAGAATTTCTCGTTGCCACCGGCAAAGAGCTTGAGCGGCAAGCTGTCCCAGTTCAGGCCGCCCGCGGCCAGTGAACCGTACTGTGTGCGTGTCATGTGACCTCCTTTTTCATTGGCTGCTTAGCCGGCGAGAACGCGGCCGAGAGCACCGCGACCAGTCGGCGCACTGCCAGCGCCGGCTGCTCGGGGGTGGGCTCGTCGAGGCCAAGGATCGGATCCATGCCACGCACGTAGGGTGCGAGCGCCAGGTGCGGAAAGATCAGCAACAGCAACGACAACAATGCGTCGGTGTCGGCGTCCGCCCGTAAATCACCGCGAGCTTGAGCGTCGCGCACCAGCGGCCGCAAGACCTCTAAGTAATGCCGGTGGATCACGGAGCGCACACTGATGCGGGCGTCGGTATCTACCTCGAAACTCGCCGCGGCATGAAGCGCTCGCTCCCGGGGATGGTCGGCGAAGTACGCGACCCAGTCGTCGAGCAGGTCGGTGAGAAATTCGAAGAACGGCCGGCTCGGATCGAGCTCGCGAATGCGTGCTTCCATGTAGGACCGCACCCGCTGGCTTCCGACGTCGGCGATGAACGCGTAGAGGTCGCGCTTGTCCGCGAAGTACTGGAACAGGCTGCCTTTGGCCACCCCGGCGCGCCGCGCGATGACGTTCAGGCTGCCGCGGGAAAACCCATGCGCACCGAACTCCGCCTCCGCGGCCTCTACCACCGCTGCCCGACGCGCCGGGTCCACCCGCGCCCACGTCACTGTCGGCATCGGTCCTCCTCGTGTCGATGACCAGTGGTCATTTTAGTGTGAGCCAGTTCACTCATCAAGGGCCAGCCGGTGTGTGGATCCGTACGCCCCTGCCCCGCGTCGCGCCGCACACTCGGGATGTCCCGGAGCGGATAGCCCGCGCTTCCCAATCCACCGACAGCGCCACCCGATCGCTCTAGCATCGGCTGCGTGGCGCAAGTGAATACCGCACGGGGACCCATCAATACCACCGATCTCGGCGTCACCCTCATGCACGAGCACGTGTTCGTCATGACCACCGAGGTCGTCCAGAACTACCCGGAAAGCTGGGGCGACGAGGCCAGACGCGAGGCCGACGCGATCGAGCGCCTCAACGAGCTGAAGTCCCGCGGCGTCGACACCATCGTCGACCTCACGGTCATCGGGCTGGGCCGCTACATTCCGCGCATCGCGCGGATCGCACAAGCCACCGAGCTGAATATCGTCGTCGCGACCGGCTTGTACACCTACAACGACGTCCCGTTCTGCTTCCACTATCTCGGCCCGGGCGCGCCACTGGACGGTCCCGAGATCATGACGGACCTGTTCGTCCGAGACATCGAGCAGGGCATCGCCGACACCGGGGTCAAAGCCGCAATCCTCAAGTGCGCCACCGACGAACCCGGCGTCACCCCCGGAGTTGAACGGGTGCTGCGCGCCGTCGCGCAGGCCCACAAGCGCACCGGTGTGCCGATCTCCACCCACACCCACGCGGTCACCCGGCGCGGCCTCGAGCAGCAACGCATCTTCGCCGAGGAAGGTGTCGACCTGTCCCGCGTGGTGATCGGTCACTCCGGCGACACCACCGACATCGACTACCTGCAAGAGCTGATCAACAACGGGTCTTACATCGGCATGGACCGGTTCGGCATCGACGCGTTCCTGCCGTTCGAAGACCGGGTGAACACCGTGGCGCGGATGTGCGAGCGCGGGCACGCCGACAAGATGGTGCTCTCCCACGACGCCAACTGCTTCTTCGATGCGCTGCCCGAAGACCTGCTGCGGGTTGCTGCGCCAAATTGGCACTACCTGCATATCCACAACGACGTGATCCCTGCGCTCAAGGAGCGCGGCGTCACCGACGAGCAGCTGCACACCATGCTCGTCGACAACCCGCGCCGCATCTTCGAACGCCAGGGCGCGTACCAGTGACACAGCCTGAACCGGTGCCGCCGATCAGCACCCAGATCTCGCGGCTGGCCGAAATGGCGCCGGACGAACCGGCGGTCACCTGCGACGGACGCACCATCACCCGCGCCGAACTGGACACCTCGACCAACCGGCTGGCCCGCGCCTACGCCGAACGCGGCGTCGGTGTCGGCGACTACGTGACGATCGTGCTGCCCAACTCCGTCGAATGGATACAGGCGGCGGTCGCGTGCTGGAAACTCGGGGCGGTGCCCCAGCCGTTGTCCCCGCGGCTCCCCGGCCCGGAATTCGAGGGCTTACTGGAACTGCGGCCGCGAGCACTGCTGGTCGGGCGCGAAGATCCTAAAGGTGAAATCCCAAGCATTCCAGCCGGTTTCATGCCTGATACCTCGGACGCCCCGCTGCCGGAAGCGGTTTCACCGTGCTGGAAGTCGATGGCGTCCGGCGGCAGCACCGGACGTCCCAAGCTCATCGAAGCCGGCGGCGACAGCCGGATACCGCCCATCATCGGCTATCCGCTGGGCGCCCAGGAGGGCGACACCACCCTGGTCTCGGTGCCGCTGACCCACAACACCGGCCTCACGACGGCGGTGATCGCGTTGCTGATGCGCCACCACCTGGTGCTGATGAGCCGGTTCGAGCCGCATGAGTTTCTACGCCTCATCACCGAGCATCGCGTCACCTTCTTGACGACGGTGCCGACGATCATGCAGCGGCTGCTGCCGGTCTACTGCGCCAACCCCGATGCCTACGACCTGTCGTCGATCCGGCGGTTCTGGCATCTCGGGGCGCCGTGCCCGCCCGCAATCAAACAGGCCTGGATCGACCTACTCGGCCCGGAGAAGGTGTGGGAGCTCTACGGCGGCACCGAACTTCAGGCGTTGACGTTCATCTCCGGCGAGCAGTGGCTGACCCACCCGGGGTCGGTGGGCGTCGTCGTCGCCGGCGAAATGAAGGTGCTCGACGACGACGGCCGCGAGTGCCCGCCCGGCGTGGTCGGCGAGATCTATATGCGGCCCAGCCCGGGCACCCCGCCGACCTATCGCTACGTCGGTGTCTCGGCCAAGTCCCGCGACGGCTGGGACTCGCTGGGTGATCTCGGCTACTTCGACGCCGACGGCTACCTCTACCTGTCGGACCGCCGCGTCGACATGTTCACGGTCGGCGGCCGCAACGTGTATCCCGCCGAGATCGAGAATGCGCTATCGGCGCATCCCGACGTGCTGTCGTGTCTGGTCGTGGGTGCCCCCGATGACGATCTGGGTCAGGTGCCCTACGCGCTGGTACACACCTGCGACGGGTCGGCGCTGAACGAGGAAGCGCTGCAAGCGTTTCTACGCGAGCGTATCGCTGCTTACAAGGTGCCGCGCGCCGTGGAATTCGTCGACGCCCCACTGCGCGACGACGCCGGTAAGGCGCGCCGCTCGGCGGTGCGCGCCGATGTCATTACGCGGTTGCAGGCGCGGCAACACTGCTGACCGGTTCGAGCCCCGGAACATCCCGCGGGTCTTGCCCTGGCTGCGTGCTGCGATGTTCCCAGCGGCGCAACGCTTCTCGGCACGGTGACTCGACGAGCGCGTAGCTGACCGCGGCGATCGCGATGGCGAATATCAGCGTCAACACCAGCACGACGGGCATCGAACCGCTGAACGCGAATTCACCGATCACCGGAAACACCATGGCCAACGCGGCCAGGTGCCAGACGAAAATGCCATAAGACCAGCGGCCCAAGGTCACCATGCCCGCAGTGGCCAGGAAGCGGTGCGGGGTGTCGGGCCGGTCCAGTACCAGCGGCGCGACCAACGCGAAGGCCAGCAGCGCGCCCATCGCGGTCTTGACGGTGAATTGCGCTGCGGTGCTGGGTGTCAGCCCGGCCGGGCCGGCCAACGGGGATGCCCCGATCAGGTACGCGGCCAGTGCGACGCCGGCGATTAGCACCCTGCGCCGCGCCAACCAGTGCGGCAGCCCGAGCGGGGTGTGAAGCCATTCGGCCAGCAGCATGCCTGCAGCGAACCACGAGAAAAACGCCGGCGGCCAGTTCAGCGGGTTGAGCCCCGGCGTCGCCCCGAACGGGATCCAGCCCCATGCCCAACTCGCGACTGCGACAGCCGCGATCACCGGTATCCGCAGCCGGACCGGGATGCGCCGGGCCAGCAGCGCCAGGATAGGCAAGGCCAGATAGAAGCTGACCTCAACCGACAAGCTCCACATCTGCGTCAACCCCGCCGTCAGGGTGAGCGGAACGTAGATCTGGGTGAGCGACAGGTTCGCCAGCCACACCGTCAGGCTGGCGTGATCGGCATCAGGCAGCAGGCACAGGATCACGACGACGGCCACCACGTAGCCGGGCATGATACGTACCACCCGGGAGCGCAGATAGTGACCCGTCGCCGGCGGGAACCCGAGGCCTCGTGCCGCCGCGGCATGCCCGCGCCACAGCAAAAAACCCGACAGGGCGAAGAACACCGCGACAGCGAAGTCGAAACGGCCGAACAAGCGGCCATCGATACCGCTGGAGTGACCGGTCTGGAAAGCGACGTGGGTGACGACCACCCCGATAGCTGCACAGGCGCGCATGCCTTCCACGGCCGGCAGGAAGCTGCGGGT
Organism: Mycobacterium noviomagense; assembly: GCF_010731635.1. Lineage (NCBI taxonomy): Bacteria > Bacillati > Actinomycetota > Actinomycetes > Mycobacteriales > Mycobacteriaceae > Mycobacterium > Mycobacterium noviomagense. The sequence goes on along the minus strand of NZ_AP022583.1, from coordinate 2,126,298 downwards.
GCCACCAACCCGCGCATTATCGGTCACGAGCACAGTCTGCCGTGCGGTGTCGGACTGCCCAAGCTGGGTACACCGCATGTGCTTGCAGCGAGAAGCGGTACATAAGCCGCGACCTTAAGGTCTGCTGTTAGGGTCGAACGGGTTTTGCCTCGCTGCCTGGTCACACGCCGGTGGCGGCGATCTCGGACCAGAAGGAGGTCACGCAGCGTGAACCGAGCAGTCATGTTGCGGATCGCCGCGTGCGGAATCATGGGGCTCGGGGCTGCTCTGCTGATCGCCGCGCTGCTGCTGTGGACATACACCACCAGCAGGATCACCAAGATCCCGCTTGATCTTGACACCACGTTGATCAGCGACGGCAACGGAACCGCGCTCGATCCCGCGTCGATGGCCGGCGACCACTACGTGGTCAACCAGAACGTGCCGCTGGTGTCGCAGCAGCAGATCAGCGTCGAGTCGCCCGCCAACGCCGACGTCGTCACACTGCAAGTCGGCAGCACGGTGCGGCGCAGCGACAAGCAAAAGGACACCGGGCTGCTGCTGGCGATCGTCGACACCGTCACCCTCAACCGCAAAACGGCGATGGCCGTCTCCGACGAAACCCATCCCGGCGGCTCGGTGCAAAAACCCCGCAGCATCAACGACGAGAGCCCGCCCACCAACATCGCGCTCCCACACGACGGGTTGTCCTACCGGTTTCCGTTCCACACCGAGAAAAAGACCTACCCCTACTTCGACCCGATCGCCCAGAAGGCGTACGACGCCAACTACCAAGGCCAAGACGACGTCAACGGGTTGACCACCTACCGGTTCACCCAGAACGTCGGCTACGACGGTGACGGCAAGCTCGTCGACCCAGTCAAATACCCCTCCCTCTACGCCAATGACGACGACGGCAAAGTCACCGCATCGGCAGCGATGTGGGGCGTGCCCGGGGACAACCCGGACGAAAAAATCACCATGACGCGCTATTACGCGGCCCAGCGCACGTTCTGGGTTGACCCGGTGTCGGGCACCATCGTCAAGGAACAAGAGCACGCCAACCACTACTTCGCCCGCGACCCGCTCAAGCCCGAGGTGACGATCGCCGACTACAAACTCACCTCCAACGAGGAAACCATTGAGTCGCAAGTCAACGCGGCCCGCGACGAGCGTGACCGGCTGGCGCTGTGGTCACGAGTTTTGCCCATCACGTTCACCGCGGCCGGTCTGATCGCGCTGATCGGCGGTGCTGTACTCGGCTGGTTCAGCCTGCGGACCGAAGCCGCGCTGATCGACCCCGGCCTCGACCGAGCCGACCACGGCTTCTTCGGCCGCGACGACACAGCGGGCCAACCCGTGTCGGGGGCTGAAGCCGAGACCGAGATACTGCCGACGCGCCCCGACTTGCAGGACGAGAGCCCTCCACCACACTCCGGCGCGCCCCCGGGGCCCGCACCGCCGTCAGGCACGCCCACCGCTGGTGCACCTCATCCCGAGTCGGGGCCGGCCGAGTCTGGTCCGGCTGATTCCGGTCCGCACAAATCAGGTCCGCCCGAGCGTCTCTAGCCGACTGTGACCCGGATACTCCGCCGGGCTCTGCGGTGGTCGGCGCAGGGATACGCCCTGCTGCTGGCGCTGCTCGTGGTGGGGCCGTTGCTGGGCCCCGGCTATCTGTTGCTGCGCGACGCGGTGTCCACGCCGCGGTCGTATCTGTCCGATACCGCGCTCGGGTTGGGAGAGTCGGCGCCGCGGGCAACGCCACAGGATTTCGCGGTAGCGCTGGCCTCGCATGTGCTCGACGGCGGCATCGTGATCAAAGCGCTGCTGGTGTTGGCGCTGTGGCTGGCCGGCTGGGGCGCGGGCCATTTGGCCGCAGTGGTGCTGCCCGAGTCGGGACGGTCCGGTCAGTTCGTCGCGACCACGCTGGCGATCTGGAACCCGTATGTCGCCGAGCGGCTATTGCAGGGGCATTGGAGTCTGCTGGTCGGCTACGGCTGCCTGCCATGGGTTGCGGCGATCATGCTCGGTCTGCGGTTGGCGGGCGGTCGTCGAAAGTTTTTTGCGTTGGCTTTCTGGGTCGCGTTGGCGGGATTGACGCCGACCGGGCTGATGCTGGCCGCGATCGTCGCGCTGGTGTGCGCGGCGACGCGCGGCTCCGGCTGTGGGCGCTGGCTGTGCGGGAGCGCGACGGTCGCCGTCGCGGTGGTGGCGGCGCTGCCCTGGTTGACGGCGTCGGCGCTGGGGTCGTCTTGGGGTGCGCGTACTTGGGCGCAAACTTCGGCGGTTGCCGTGTTCGCCGCGCGCGCCGAACCCGGTTTGGGCACTCTCGGCAGCCTGGCGAGTCTCGGCGGAATCTGGAACGCCGAGGCCGTACCAACGTCGCGCACAACGATTTTCGCCCTGGTGGCAGCCGTGGCGCTGCTGGCGGTGGTGGCGATTGGTGTGCCGGCATTGGTCCGGCGGCCGGCGGCGGTGCCCCTGCTCGGGTTGGCAATGACCGCCGTGTTCGTGCCAGCGCTGCTGGCCACCGGGCCTGGGTTGGCGCTATTGCGAGCGCTGGTCGACGTTGCTCCGGCACTCGCGGTGGTGCGGGACGGTCAGAAGTGGGTGGCGTTGGCCATGCCGGGATATGCACTGGCCGGCGCCGGCGCGGTGCTGACCCTGCAGCGTTGGCTGCAGCCGGCGGTGACGGCCGTGGCGTGCTGCGTCGCGCTCGTTGCGGGGCTGCCCGATCTGGCCTGGGGAGTGGCGGGCAAGCTCGAGCCGGTGCACTACCCCGTCAGCTGGCCCGCCGTGTCGTCGCTGATCAACCGCGACCCCGGCCCGGTGGCGGCATTGCCGGCCGGCACCATGCGCCGCTTCTCCTGGTCGGGTCGGGCACCGGTGCTCGATCCGCTGCCGCGCTGGCTGCGCGCGGACGTGCTGACCACCGGTGACCTGACCGTTTCGGGGGTCACCGTTCCCGGCGAAGGTGCCCACGCACGCGCAGTGCAAGGCCTGCTGCTGGCAGGAGCCGATCCCGGCGCGCTGCGCGATGCCGGCGTGGCGTGGCTCGTCGTCGAGTCGGGGACCGCAGGCGACATGGGTGCGGCAGCCCGCACCCTTGACTCGCTGCCTGCGGTCTACCGTGACCCTGATCTGGTGCTGTACCGCATCGGCGGCCACCGGGTAAGCCCGGTGGCGCACCGGCGGTTTGCGGTGCTGGTCGCACACATGGCGTGGCTGGCATTGCTCGTTGGTGGCGCTGCGGGGTCGATCGCCGCCGGCTGGCGTCGTGTGTTTCGGGAACCGCTCGTCGGCGAACGTCGGTGACCAATGGGTGGTTCGGGGGCAGCCTTTGTGATCCGGCGATCAGTTCGATCTCTGCGCGATGGCCCTGGGATTGCGCCAGGCGCTCGTCGCAGGTGATCAACGGCGCAGCAAGTCCCTCGGCGAGCGCGACATATACGCCGTCGGCGACGGTGTGGGCACTGCGTAATTCGTAGGCACGGCGGATGAAAGGCTTTGTCGGCCAACGTCGCAGCGGCAGGCTATGGAAATCGGCAACCGCGACGAGTCCTTCGTGGTCGCTGATCAGCTGAGCGCCCCACATGCACCTGCCCGGGGTTTGCCCAGGCGTTACACCAAGCCGCTGACCCGGCGGCCGGATTGCACCGCCTCCAGCACACCGCGCATCGCGTCAGCGCTTTGCCGCCACGAGAACTCACCGCATCGAATCTGCGCCTTGTCGCCGAGTTCGTCACGCAGCACCGGATCGGCCAGCAGTTCTTCGAGCCGGCTCACCAGCTCGTCGTGGTCGTCGACCAATATCCCGGTCACCCCGTCGACGATCGAGTCGCACAGCCCGCCGGAGGACCGGTAGCCGATCGTAGGCACCCCATGCTGAGCCGCCTCGACCACAGCCAAGCCCCATCCTTCTTTGCGTGACGGCAACACGTGTACCCAAGACCGTTGCACGACATGATGTTTGGTTACGTCGTCGACGTGGCCGTGAAATGTCACCGCGTCGCTGATGCCGAGCCGCGCCGCATGGTCGACCAGGCGCGGCTGCCACCATCCGCCGCCGACGACGTCGAGGTGCAGACCCGGTATCCGTGGCCGTAACAGCGCCACTGCGTCCAGGGCGTGCTCGATCTGCTTGTGCGGCACCAGCCGCGACAGCACAACCACGCGCGGCGACTGCGCGCGTGGACCACTGAGGGTTTGCGGTGGCGCCTCGTCAAGCCCGTTGCGCACCACGGCGATCCGACCGTTGTGCACGCCGAGGTCGACGAGGTCGCGGGCCGACGGCAGCGACACCGTCACGTATTGATTGCGGCGGTACACGCGCGGCGACAACTTCGACTCGACAAACCAGCCAAGTCGGCCGAGCACGGGGCCGGCCACCGGCCACTGCTCGCGGTGACAATGGTGCACCAGCACCGCGACTTTTTGGCCGTGGAGCAATCGGGCCAGAAACGGCAAGCCGTTCTGGGTGTCGATCACCACGTCGGGCCGCACCCGCCGCAGCGGCCCCAACCCCACCCGGGCGGCCGCCATCGCCAGCAGCGCCCACACGTACACCGAATACCGGCCGCCCGCACGGCTGATCTGCACACCGTCGACCACTTCCCGTCGCAGCGCGCCCGGGTAGCGCGCGGTGCGCAGCGTCACAGCCACCCCGGAAGCGACCAGCTGGGCGCCGATGCGCTGCAGATAAGCTTCGCTGCCGCCGCCTTGCGGATGACCGGTGTCCCGCCAGCACAGCAGCAATACCGCGCTGACACCCTGGGATCGCTGGCCCGTGGGCTCACGTTGCGCGGCAGACATTGGATGACAGCCTAGCCTGGGCCCGATGGCCGTCACCGACATCTTCGCTCGGCGGGCGACACTGTCCCGCTCGCTGCGACTGCTGTCAGAGTTCCGCTACGAGCAGTCGGAGCCGGCCCGGTTCTACGGCGCACTGGCCGCGGACACCGCGGCGATGGTCGCCGACTTGTGGCGCGCCGCCAATTACAGCCCGCTAGTTGGCCGTACCGTGCTCGACGTTGGCGGCGGCCCGGGATATTTCGCGGCAGCCTTCGCCGATGTCGGTGCTCACTACCTCGGGGTCGAGCCTCATCCCGCCGAGATGCATGCGCGCGGACCGGCGGCCCGCGACGACTCGGGGGTGTTCGTGCGGGCGTCGGGGATGGCGCTGCCCTTCGCCGACGACAGCGTGGACGTCTGCCTGTCGTCCAATGTCGCCGAGCACGTGCCGCGACCCTGGCAGCTGGGCAACGAGATGCTGCGGGTCACGAAGCCGGGCGGCCTGGCGCTGCTGTCCTACACCGTGTGGCTGGGCCCTTTCGGCGGCCACGAAATGGGCCCCACGCACTACATCGGCGGGGCCCGCGCCGCGGCGCGCTACGCCCGAAAACACGGTCACCCCGCCAAGAACAACTATGGGTCGTCACTTTTCGCGGTGTCGGCGGCCGACGGGCTGACGTGGGCGGCAGGCACGGGCGCGCTGGTCGCCGCTTTCCCTCGCTACCACCCACGATGGGCGTGGTGGATGACGTCCGTGCCGGTACTGCGAGAGTTTCTGGTGAGCAACTTGGTGCTGGTGCTGCGACCACAGTAAGCCAACAATGTCTCTTGACTGAAACGTGTTCTCGTTTTGCCGTCGGCTGGGTAGGGTGGCGGGCATAGCCGCCGGCGACGATGCAGAGCGGAGCGATGAGGAGGAGCGGCGCATATGCCCGACAGCCAGAAGACCGAGTACGACAAGCTTTTCATCGGCGGCAAGTGGACGGAGCCGTCGACGTCAGACGTGATCGAGGTGCACTGCCCGGCCACCGGCGAGTATGTCGGCAAGGTGCCGCTTGCGGCGGCCGCCGACGTCGACGCCGCCGTCGCGGCGGCCCGCAAGGCGTTCGACACCGGGCCCTGGCCGTCCACCCCGCCGGCCGAGCGCGCGGCCGTCATCGCCAATGCGCTCAAGGTGATGGAAGAGCGCAAGGAGCTGTTCACCAGATTGCTCGCCGACGAAACCGGCCAGCCGCCGACGACCATCGAGACGATGCACTGGATGAGCTCGATCGGAGCGCTGAATTTCTTCGCCGGCCCCGCCGTCGAACAGGTCAAGTGGAAAGAGATCCGCAACGGCGGATACGGGCAAAGCATCGTCTATCGCGAGCCGCTCGGTGTCGTCGGCGCGATCGTCGCGTGGAACGTGCCGCTGTTCCTAGCCGTCAACAAGCTGGGTCCGGCGCTGCTGGCCGGCTGCACGGTGGTGCTGAAGCCCGCCGCCGAAACACCGCTGAGCGCAAATGCTTTGGCGGAGGTGTTCGTCGAAGCCGGCCTACCCGAGGGTGTGCTCTCGATAGTTCCCGGTGGGATCGAGACCGGGCAAGCATTGACGTCCAACCCGGACATCGACATCTTCACCTTCACCGGCAGCTCGGCCGTCGGGAAGGAGATCGGTCGGCGCGCCGCGGACCTGCTCAAGCCGTGCACCCTGGAACTCGGCGGGAAATCGGCGGCCATCGTCCTCGCCGACGTCGATCTGGCCTCTGCCATCCCGATGTTGGTGTTCTCCGGGATCATGAACACCGGGCAGGCCTGTGTGGCTCAGACCCGTATCCTGGCGCCGCGGTCGCGGTACGACGAGATCGTCGATGCGGTCAGCGATTTCGTGCAGGCACTGCCGGTCGGGCTGCCGTCGGACCCAGTCGCCCAGATCGGTTCGCTGATCTCGGAGAAGCAGCGTAGCCGGGTCGAGGGTTACATCGCCAAAGGCATCGAGGAAGGCGCGCGGCTGGTCTGTGGCGGCGGCCGTCCCGAAGGCCTCGACAGCGGCTACTTCGTGCAGCCGACGGTGTTCGCCGACGTCGACAACAACATGACGATCGCGCAGGAAGAAATCTTCGGACCGGTGCTGTCCATCATCCCGTACGACAGCGAGGAGGACGCGATCGCGATCGCCAACGATTCGGTGTACGGGCTGGCCGGCAGCGTGTGGACCACTAACATTCCGCGCGGCATCGAGATTGCGGAGAAGATCCGCACCGGAACGTATGCCATCAACTGGTACGCGTTCGATCCCTGCTGCCCGTTCGGCGGCTACAAAAACTCCGGCATCGGCCGCGAGAATGGGCCTGAGGGCGTCGAGCACTTCACGCAGCAGAAGAGCGTGCTGATGCCCATGGGCTACACCATCGACAGCTGACCGGCGCTTGGTTAGGCGGCGACGTCATTCAGCGTCACCGTCCGCAGATTGCGGCTGTGGATGAGGTCGAGCAGCGCTGGATAGCAGCGGGTGATGGTGGGCAGGTTGGCGTGCGCGAGCACGATCTGCTGCGGCTGAAACGACTTGCTGGCGTTGGCGATGAGGCTGGCTTCGCTCTCCGGGGCGGAATCGCCCAGACTACTGCTCCACATCGTGATCGTCGTATAGCCCTGATCGGCGGCGACGCGGTCGATGTCGGCGTTGTGGATGCCGTACGGCGGGCGAAAGTAAGGGGTGCCGTCCACACCATAGGTGCTTTGCAAAAAGTCGGCGTTGCGCCGAATCTGGTCGGCTACCGCGCCCAGCCCGATGCGGTTGAGGTATGGGTGTGACCAGGTGTGGTTGGCCATCTGGACCTGCCCGGAGTCGACCAGTGGCCGCAGCGCGGGGGCATTGGCCGACCATGACGGATTGGCACCGGTGACGAAAAAGGTGAGCCGAGTGCCGCTGTCGCGACAAAACTCGGCGAACGCGCCCACGACCGGGACGCTGGCACCGTCATCGACAGTGAGGGCCAACTGATTACCGCCTCCGGGCAATCGGGTGAGCACACCGGCCGCCGTGGGCAGCGGGGCCAGCGGAATCGCCCACCGCACCGGGCCGGCACCCGCCGGCGCCGCCCGGCTTGCTGCCGCCGCGAAGGTGGCGGCAATGACGGACAGCATCGTCCGCCGATCGATATTCGGCATAGGGTCAAAGCTACGCCGGGTCGCTGAAGCGACGCTTTCCTATTGTGCCACTTGATTTTTGGCTCTGGATCACTCCCGAGACGCTGTTGACGCCAATGCCAGTTTCGCGGCCTGGCGGGCACAACCCCAAGAGAGGGTGACTCCGTTGCTGCCGTGGCCGTAATTGTGCACGCAGCGTGCCGAGCCCAAGGGCTCGACCTCGACCCGCACGGCTGGGCGGCCCGGCCGCAGTCCAGTGGCGATCTCGATAATCTCGGCGTCGGCCAGACGCGGCTCGACCGCCCTGCATCGCTGCAGGATCCGCTCGGTTACTTCAGGTTCGGGTGTTCGGTCCCAGCGGCCCGGCACCTTGATCCCACCGCAGACCACTCGTTGCGGATGCGGAAAGACGCACGTCCAGTCCGCACCCTCGGTCAATTCAAGGAACACCTGATCCAGCCCGGGATTGCTCAGCACCACGTGCTGGCCGAACAGCGGTTCCAGCGTGTCGTCGCCGGCGAGTTCGCGCGCACCCAGACCGGTGCAGTTGACCACGATCGGTGCGGACTGGGCGGCATCGGCTAATGACTCCACCCGGCGGATGTGGATCTGTCCGCCCGCCGCGGCCAGACGGCCCACCAGGTACTGCAGGTAGCGCGGCATGTCGATCAGCGGCATCGTCGCCTGAAAACCCTGACGGAACCCCGCCGGAACCTGCGCGGCAGCGCAGCGCCGAAGCTCGGGGATCAGGTAGGCCTGCGGCGGCAGCTCGTCGACGTTCGCCAACTCGCCGACTACCAGCACGGGCGCCAACCGCACCCCGGTATCGGGAACGGTGGCCAGCTGCTGGAACTCGCGCAGTGATATCGCCATCCACGCCAGAGTTTGGGTGGGCGACTCCTGGAAGGCGGGCCCCCAGAGCGCTCCCGCGACGACGGAGGTGGTCTGCGCTGGCGGCTCCGCCGCCCACACCTGCACCGGCGAACCCGCCTCAGCCAAACAGATCGCTGTGGTCAGTCCGCTCACCCCGGCACCGACCACCACGACCGGTTCCGCGTTGTTTGATCGACCGTTCATCGTCTTATTGTGTCGGCCGGCGTTGGCGTCGGCTAACGACCTCGCAGACGACGCCTGCGATTGCCGGGTGGTCGGTGGTGCGCCAAGATCGGTGGCGTGGCAGGAGTCGATCTGTCGTTGTTGGACGTGCCCCGCTCAGAGCCGGTTCAAGATCCGGGAGCCTACCTGCGTGCCGTGGTCGGATGGCACTTCACCGAAGAGACCGGTTCGCCGTTCTGGTTGCGCACTGCCGCCACACTGAACTTCGACCCACTGACCGACATCAACAGCTTCGCGGATCTGCGCTTGTTTCCCAACCTTGTCAACGAACTGCGCAATGCGCCGGTGGAGGAGCTGATTCCACGCGGGTACGGTTCGCCGCCACCAGTTCCCCAAATCTTCGAGTCCGGTGGCACCACGGGTCCCCCCAAACGGACCGTGCAAATGCCCGATTGGATCGAGCAAGTCATCCGCTGGCAGACCGAGGATTTCGCTACGGGCGGCTTTCTGCCGGGCCGCGGCTTCCTGTGCATGATGCCCAGCGGACCGCACGGCGTGGGTTATTTTTCCCGTCATGTCTCTGCTCGGCTCGGCTCGATTTTCCACTCGATCGACCTCGATCCCCGTTGGGTCAAAAAGATTGCCGCCCGCAACGCCGCATCCGAGGTGCCTGCCTACGTCGACCACGTGATCGAGCAGGCGGTCCACGTTCTGCGGAGCCAAAATGTCGCGAACATGCACACCACTCCCCCGCTGCTGGATATGATCGCCCGCCGCGATGACGTGGTGGACTTGGTGAACCAGAAGATTCGCTACGTGTTGCTCAGCGGCGCCCACGTCGACGCCGACACCCTGGATCTGCTTCGTGGAATCTTTCCGGATACCGCGATCACGATGGTTTTCGGCAGCACCATGATCCTGTCGCAAGCCAGCACCCGCAGCGCCGGCGACGGCGAGCCGTTCGTTTTCGACCCGCGCACACCGTATGTGGTGTTCTCGGTGGTGGACCCCGACACCGGGGAACAGGTGAGGTACGGGCAACGCGGTCAGGTGGTGATGAACCACCTCAGCAAGGGCATGTTCATACCGAACAACCTGGAACGGGACAGCGCAATTCGAATGCCGGGACCAGCAGGACAGGTCGGCGACTCGCTGAGCGAGGTGCAGCCGGTGGCCACATTCGACGGCGAGGTCGTCATCGAAGGTGTGTATTGACGTGACGTCACTGACCAATCAACAAGCCGGCGCTGCAACCGGCTTGGTCTTTCTCGACGCACTCGGCCCGGACGGGCCGTATCGGACGCGCAACCGCCAAGTTATTGCCACCACGACCGGTGTGCCGGTTGCGGAGCTGAGTATTGCGCCGCCGCTTTATGTTTCGCGCAGCATCAGCGCGCAGCGCAAAACGCAGCCGTTGCCGCTCGCGCAGCGCCAGGCCGCGCTGTCCGCCGCCGCCGACGCGTTCGCCACGACGGTGATCGCCGGACTGGAATTCGAGACCTACGTCGGGCTCGCCAGCCGAGTATCAGGACTGCCGATCACCGTGACCCGCGCCGGGGCCCCGCGGGGTCGCCGACCGCGTCGCGTCGGCATTCGATGCGGTGCGGCCGGCTCGCCCTCGCGGGGCGGCGCTGGACTGGCGCGAAGAGTGCGTACGCAGCGGCGGCGCGGTGTGGACCCGCCGCGGCGAGGTGTTCGCCGTCCATGCCTCAGGCAACGGTCCCGGCGTTCACGGCCTGTGGCCCCAGGCGCTGGCGCTGGGCTACCGGGTAGCGATCCGCCCGTCGAGCCGCGAGCCGTTCACCGCGCACCGTCTCATAAACGCTCTGCGGGACAACGGCTTTCGTCCGGAGGACGTTACCTATCTGCCGACAGACCATGACGGAGCCGACGAAGTCATCCGATGGGCCGACCTGGCCATGGTCTACGGCGACCAGCACCTCGTCGACGCATACGCCAACGATCCGACAGTGTTCGTCAACGGCCCGGGACGCGCCAAAATTCTGATCACCGCAGACCAGGATTGGCGCGACCACCTCGATACCATCGTGGACTCGATCGCTCACCTGGGTGGGATGGCCTGCGTCAATGCCACCGCCGTGCTCTATGAAGGCGACCCGGCACCGCTAGCGCAGGCGATCGCCGAGCGCTTGTCGACGATCGAGCCGCGACCGACCGAGGACGAGCGCGCGATCCTGCCCACCCAAAGTCTGGACAAGGCTCATCAACTGGCGAACTATCTTGCGGCCAAATCCGCGGGGACGACGCCGTTGCTCGGCGCCGATCGCGTGGTCGCCACGCTCGGCGATGGCTGTGCCGCCCTGCGCCCCGCTGTGCATGTGCTGGCCGCGCCCGATGTCAACAAGCTCAACACCGAATTGCCGTTTCCGTGCGTGTGGGTGTCGCCGTGGTCGCGGGACGACGGGACTGTTCCGCTGCGGCACTCGCTGGTCGTCACCGCCATCACCAACGACGAAGCGTTGATCGACGCGCTACTAGCCGAGCCCACCGTCGCCAACGTTTACTACGGCCGCCACCCGACCTACTACAGCGCACCCGAGGTCCCGCACGACGGGTTCCTGGCGGATTTTCTGATGCGCACCAAGGGTTTTGTTCGCGACTGACGCTGCGCGCCAAATTGTCAGCGCGCTACTGCCCGAGGCAGGTACTGGTCTAAATAGGCCGAGCCGTAACTCGGGCTGCAAGCAATCGGACGCCAGCGGTCATTCATGGTCGTCGGCCCGACGTGGCGTTCGAAGATCCTCCAGCCGCGGTCTGTTCGCCGCAGGCGATCCGTCATCGCGGAGTAAACCCAGATCGCCGGCAACTCCTCCGGCGTATCAAGCACCTCGCCAGTGACCATGCCGTCGTCCGGCGCCGCATACCTCACGAGAAGGTTGTGGTAGCGGACGATCACCCCGTCACCGTCACGATCGACGATCGGGTTGGTCGCCAGCCGGCTGACGCCCGGGACACTGTACGGGTAGGCCTGCTGGAAGAACCGCCGTATCTCCGCATGGCCACGATTGACGCCTTGGGTGTGGTACATGACGCAATTCGGGAGGAAGGCCTCGACCATCGCATCGATGGCCCCGGCATCGAACAGCAAGTTCACGCGGTTGATGAAGTCGACCGCGCTTGTCCGGTCTGCGAGATCGACATCACTGTCGAGAACGATGGGCGGCAAGTCCGGCATTACCACACCTCTCGGGGTGGTGCGTTGGTTCGAGCACGAAAGCACCGTCAGTTTACCATCGGTTCACCTTCAGTTAACCGACCACACTTGGGCGTGTTGGTCAAACCTTGGATAAATGATCGCCTCGCCGCGATAACGGCGCTCTCCGTTTTCAGGACCAGTGATTATGCGACCCTGCATACTCCTGGATGCGCCAACAGCCCAAAGCCTCGGGATTAGGCAGTAAATTCGTCGAAGCAAAGCCTTACTTCGTTAGCGTGTGTGTATGTTGTATGCTCTTGTGCATAGTCGTGGGTCGGCGCATCTGGCCTGTGAGTCAGGAGATAAGGATGTGGGTTATCGAGCTCAATTTTGCGGGTCATCGGTTCACCCGTGAGGTCTCCGACCAGCGCAGCCAGCCATGGCGGAGCGTGCGGTTCGGCCGAAGCCACCTGCACTGGCGCGCCTCGCAGCTCCGTCACTCGCCCGCTGCATAAACGACGTAAACGATCCGGCATCAAGGGGGACGGCGATCGTGTCGACGGCAGTAGACGCCGCGCGGAAGAAACGGGGGGACACCCGCACCAACATGCTGGTCACCGCCGCTGAGGTGATGCGTGAGCGCGGCGCGGCCGGCGTCACCATCGACGAAGTGCTGACCCGCAGCGGCGCACCCCGCGGCTCGGTCTACTACCACTTTCCCAACGGCCGCAACCAGATCCTTACCGAGGCCCTGCGCTACTCCGGTGAGGCGATCACCGCCACCATCGATGCGGCGGCCGACCGAGGCGCGATGGCACTGGTACGTCACTTCGTCGAGTACTGGGAACAGTTGCTGGCCGACAGTAACTTCACTGCCGGCTGCCCGGTGGTGGCTGCAGCGATCGGCTCCGCCGACGACGAACCGCGGCTGACCACCGAGGCGGGCCGGATTTTCGACCGGTGGCGCGCAGCACTGAGCCGGGCCTTCGCCGCCGACGGCTTCGACCAGGCTGACGCGGACTCGCTGGCGGTGACGTGGATCGCCGCGCTTGAAGGCGCCGTCGTTTTGTGCCGCTCGACGCGCAGCGCCGAACCGCTACGCGAAGTCGCCGACCAGCTCGAATTCCTTATCAAGGCACGGGATTTCGTCCGCCGCAATGGCGTGCCGCATCGCCCGCGGTAACGGAAGGCGGCTATTGGTGGACCGGTCAGTCGCTGGCCGGTAGCGGCTTGGCCTCTTTGAGTTGCAGCGGGGTCTCGCCAATGGTCAGGGTGCCGGCGCCGGCCTTCGTCACCAGTACTTCGGCGCCGTTCTCGTCGACGTAGCGCTTGCCCATCACGGTGCCGTCGGCGAACGCCGGGTTCAGCTCGCCTGACCGCTCGGCGCCGATCGGCACCATCGGGGCACCGCCGCAGCGCAAGTCCTCGAGGCTGTCGGCGGTCCGCACGACGATCACCTGGGTGTCGCACACCTGGCTGGCGAGGCGGGTTCCGTTCTTGATCATGGCGTGGTCCTCTACTGGTCGCTTCCCTATTACTGCTCGGCCGGGGCGGCACGAAGTTCGTCGACTAACACGCGGCGCAGGACCTTGCCGGTCGCATTGGTTGGCAGCTCGTCACGAAACACTACCCGGTCGGGCGTACGCGAACCCCGCAAGCTTCTGCGGACGTATGCGCGCAGATCCTCGGGGTCGGGTTCGGCGCCTCCGGCCGGCACGACCACCGCGACGATCGCCTGCCCCCACTGGGGGTCGTCGACACCCACCACTGCTACGTCGCGCACCTGGGGATGTTCGATCAGCACGTCCTCGAGCTCAGCCGGAGCGATGTTCTCGCCACCGCGAATGATGGTGTCGTCGCTACGTCCGCCGATGAACAGGTAACCGTCCTCGTCGAGCATGGCGATGTCTTTGGTCGGGAACCAGCCGTCGTCGTCGAGCACTGAGCCGATTCCGGTGTAGCGGCCGGACACCTGATCCCCACGGACGAACAACTCACCCGTCTGGCCCGGCCCGAGCACTGCACCGTTTTCGTCGCGGATCTGCAGTTCGATGCCCGGGACGGCCTGGCCGACCGACCCGAGCCGCTTCGCCACCGCGGTATCGGACGCGGCCAAGGCTTGCCGGTGATCCTCCGGGGTGAGCACGGCGATCGTCGAGCTGGTTTCGGTCAGCCCGTAGGCGTTGACGAAACCGACGTTCGGCAACAGCTCAAGGGCGCGGCGGACGAGCGGCAACCCCACCTTCGAGCCGCCGTAGGCCAGGTTGCGCAGCGACGGCAGCTCGTGGCCGCTTTGCTCCAGCACCCGGGCGATGCGGTCGAGCATGGTGGGCACCACGGTCGCGGTGGTGACGTGTTCGGCGTTGACCAGCCGCACCCATTCCTCGGGGTCGAAGTCGGGAAGGTAGACCATCTTGCGGCCCGCGTAGAGGTTGGACAGCGCGGCGCCCACCCCGGCGACATGGTAGGGCGGCACGCAAATCAGCGCGGCGTCGTCAGGCTCCGCTGAGTCGAATTCCACCGTGCCGGTGATGTAGCTGGTGAGGTTATTGTGGGACAACTCGACCGCTTTGGGCTGCGAGGTGGTGCCAGAGGTGAACAACACGATCGCCACCGCGTCGGGGTCGGGAAACTCCGCGGCCGGTGCGGCGGTGCCGGCGTCGCTGAAGAATTGGTCGGACAACAGCGTTTGCCGGCCGACGTCGCCGACCATCTCGCGGTAGCGGCTGTCGGCGATCACCAGCGGTTTTGGCAGCCGCCGGATCAAGGTTTGAATACCGTCAGCGGACAACCGGTAGTTGATCGGCGTGAACGCCAGCCCGGCACGCGCCGACGCGAAGATCAGCAGCGGCAGCATCACGCCGCCGGTGCCGACATAGGCGACGTGGTGCACGTTCGATTCGGCGATGACGCCCGCCCCGCCGTCGGCCAGGTCGCTCAGCTGCTGGGTGGTCAACCGGACGTCGCCACAGACCACGGCGGTTCGATCCGGATTGCTCGACACAGCCATCTCGAGAAGTAACGAAATGCTCATCCTCGAATCCCTCTGTGCCTAAACCCTTTTCGAAATCAGCCTTTGGGTGGGACGTGACACTCGCGCCCAAAACTGTATTGTAGACCACCTAACCGAAATGCCCTTCGGGAGTGCTGCGAGAGGTCTACCTGGCCGGCTCCCATCCAGAAATTCGCGGGATCCAGCGCGGCACATTGCGACGATAGTCCAGGTATTCGCTGCCGTAGCGCTCGGCGAGATGCGGCTCTTCCCAGAACCGGATGGCAGTGGCCTGGAACACCAGGAACGTCGCAAACCACGCCAGCAGCCAAGCCAACGCGGTGATAGCTGCCTCGCCGAGCAGAATGCACAGCACACCGGTGATCATCGGGTTGCGCACATGCTGATAGGGACCCCGTACGACGAGGTGCACCGGCTCTCCCATCACCTCACCCAGACCGAGGGTTCCCTCGCCGACGCGGTCGAACAGCACCACCGTCCAGATCAGCAAGCTGGCCACGCTGCTCGACGAGGGCGCCGAGCAGATCGGCCCGCGCCTGGTGCGCCGCTTCCTCGAGCACTGGGACGACGGCGGCGTCTACGAGCCGTTCCTGACGTTGTGGCGATCGGCGGCGATTCAGCCGCGGGCCCGCCAGGTGCTGCACGACGCGATGGCCGGGCCGATCGCCGAGCGGGTGGCCGCCGAATTCGGGGTGGCCGATGCCGAACTCCGCGTGGAGCTGGTGGCCAGTCACCTGGCCGGGCTCGCCTTCGCGCGTTACCAGCTTCGCATCGAGCCGATCGCCTCGAGCGCCGTCGAGGAGCTGGTTGCCTGGGTGGGGCCGACGGTGCAGCGCTACCTCACCGAACCGAACCCGTACTAGCTGTCAAGCACCTCCGCCACCCGCGCCTCGACGTCACCCAGCCCGGACACGTCGATCTTGAACGTGTCGGTCAGCGCGTCGAGTACTTGAGCGGCGGTATCGAATCGGGTTCGCTCGGTCTTGCTGCGGGAATGCCTGGCGAGGTTGCGCCCCCGTAGATTCCATCGGGCGTCGTCGGTGACCAGCGCAGCAGTGAGCCCGGTGACGAACGGCGACTCGGGATTTGTTGAGGCATACCAACTTCCGACCTTGAGGTCGATCAGCGGGCGCGGCTCGTTGGTAAAGGTATAAAGAGGCTGCCAAACATCGCGCACCAGCGCCTCCAACACATAGCCTCGACCATAGGTCTGCAGCCGGTACGGCTCGTGTCTGGTTTGCTGGATCACCCCGGCTACCAAGCGGATCGGCGAAGACAGGGTTTGGCCGCCGAAGCCGATGTCCACCAGGAACACGTCGTCGACATCAGGGATACGTACGGCAAGCGCCTGATGGTCCTCTGCAGTGGGCGGCCCGTCTAATCCGTGGGTGCTCATCCACACCACCCGCGCGACCAGCGCATCGACTTCGAAACCCAAGTGCTGCAGCACATATCGCATGAGATTGTTGTGCTCGTAGCAGTAGCCACCGCGTCGGCGGCGGATCAGCTTGTCGCCCAGCGCTGTTGGCCCGAGATCGACTACCGGGACTCCGAGCAACGGATCGAGATTCTCGAACGGGATACAGCGTCCGTGGGCAGCCACCAACTCGGTCAATGTCTCCAACGTGGCGTCGGGCGGCCCCGAATACCCGATGCGCGCGAAATAGGCCGCCACATCGATGTCGTGCTCAGCCATCGCGCGCCGAACTCACGTCCCGGTCCAGCGCGGCGCCCGCTTCTCGGCGAACGCGATCGCCCCTTCCTTGGCGTCGTTGGACGCGAACACCGGCATCAGGATTTTCATCTGCTCGGCGAACATCGTCTGCGGGCTCCAACCGCGCGACTCGACGATGATCCGCTTGGTGGCCGCCACTGCAAGTGGACCGTTGGCGGTGATCTTCTCCGCGAGCTTGATCGCCTCGTCCAGTGCGTTGCCGGGCTCGGCCAACACGTTGACCAGCCCCAGCGCATGCGCCCGTTCCGCGGGCAGGTTGTCGCCGGTGAGCGCCAGCTCCATGGCGATCGCGTATGGGATGCGCTGCGGCAGCCGCAGCAACCCTCCCCCGCCGGCGACCAGCCCGCGTTTGACCTCGGGGATTCCGAACGCCGAATCCGTCGACGCCACGATCAGGTCGGTGGCCAACGCCAGTTCCGTGCCGCCGGCCAGCGCGTAGCCCTCGACCGCGGCGATCACCGGTTTGGCGGGCGGACGCTCGGTGAAGCCCATGCCGCGGCCCTCGACGATGACGTTCTCGCCACGCGCGAACGCCTTGAGATCCATGCCCGCACAAAACGAGCCACCTGCCCCGGTCAAAATCCCCACCGAAAGCCCGGTATCGCCGTCGAGGTGGTCCATCGCATCGGCAAGGCCCTGGCTGACCGCGGCGTTGACCGCGTTCTTCGCCTCCGGGCGGTTGATCGTGATGATCAGGATGCGGTCGCGCTGTTCGGTTAGGACTACGGGCTGGCTGTTTTCGGCTTCTGCGCTCACGACGCTGTGACGCTCCCTTCCAACTCAGGGACAGATGACCAGGCGATCGTATCCGCGGTCGTCGCTCGCGGAGGGTGCGGCTCCTCGGGCTGCCGCCCAGCCCGCATCGTTGCCGGGCTCGATTCGATTGCCCGGCTCCTCCTCGGGCTGCCGCCCAGCCCGCATCGTCGCCGGGCTAACATCACAGCAAATCCGTGCTAGGTCAGGGGGACGCGTTGACTGCCATCGATACGGAGCCCACAGAGATCTCCAAGTGGGATCC
The DNA here is from genome assembly GCF_010731635.1 of Mycobacterium noviomagense. NCBI lineage: Bacteria > Bacillati > Actinomycetota > Actinomycetes > Mycobacteriales > Mycobacteriaceae > Mycobacterium > Mycobacterium noviomagense. Next base: position 2,108,420 of record NZ_AP022583.1, on the reverse strand, counting down.
CGGCCTGACCGAACGCGTCATCGGCTTGATCCGGCCGCTGATCAAGGGCTATCACCGCGCGGAGGTGCGCGGCCTCGACAGCTTCCCACCGGGCGGTGCGCTGGTGGTGTCGAACCACTCCGGCGGGCTGTTCCCGATGGACGTTCCGGTCTTCGCCACCGGCTTCTACGAGAAGTTCGGCTATGACCGTCCCGTCTACACGTTGAGTCACGACCTGCTGTTCAACGGTCCGACGGCCGACTTTCTGATTCGCACCGGCTTTATCCGCGCCAGCCACGAAAACGCCGAGCAGGCGTTGCGCTCCGGTGGGGTGGTCGTGGTGTTCCCCGGCGGCGACTACGACGTGTACCGGCCGACGTTGTCGGAGAACAAGATCGATTTCGATGGTCGTACCGGTTATGTGCGGGCGGCTCTGAACGCCGGGGTTCCGATCGTGCCGGCCGTGGGCATCGGCGGTCAGGAAAACCAGCTCTACCTGTCCCGCGGTATGGGTCTGGCGCGCCTGCTGCGGCTCGACAAATTGATGCGGTCCAAGATCTTGCCGATTTCCATTGGCTTCCCGTTCGGACCTTCGGTGGTGCTGCCGGTCAATATCCCGCTGCCGACCAAGATCGTCATGCAGGTGCTCGAGCCGATCGACATCACGGCCGAGTTCGGCCCGGAACCTGACGTCGACGCGGTCGACGCGCACGTCCGCCGGGTGATGCAAAAGGCGCTCGACACGTTAGCCAAAGAACGCCGCCTCCCGGTGATCGGCTAAGCGGGTGGCTGCGATGGCAGGCCCGAGCGCGCTGACCCGCTTCACCGAAATCGGCGGTCTGCTCAGCACTTTGGCCCGGGCGCGGATCATCGCACCCCTGCGGCCGGACAAGTATCTTCGGATCGCCGCGGCAGGACGCCGCGAGCGCATGTCGATGACAAGCGGCGTCGCGATGTCGGCGCAGCGCTGCCCCGACCGCCCGGCGCTGATCGACGAGCTGGGCACGCTCACCTACCGCGAACTCGACCAGCGCTGCGACGCGTTGGCGGCGGCGCTGCAGGCATTACCGGGCGGCAGCCCTCCGGTCATCGCGATCATGTGCCGCAACCATCGCGGGTTCGTCGAGGCGTTGGTTGCCGCCAACCGGCTCGGCGCCGACGTGCTGTTGCTCAATACCTCGTTCGCCGGGCCCGCGCTGGCGGAGGTCGTCGAGCGGGAAGGCGCCGACGCGATCATCTATGACGAGGAGTTCACCGGCTCGGTGGATCGCGCGCTGACCGACCGGCCGGACACCACACGCGTCGTTGCGTGGACGGATGATCCGGACAACCACGAGCTGACCGTCGAAAAGCTCATTGCCGCGCACAGCGGCGAGCGGCCGGCCAGGCCGCAGCAGAAGGGGAAACTGATCCTGCTGACGTCGGGAACTACCGGAAGCCCCAAGGGCGCCAAGCGTTCCGGCGGTGGGACCAGCGAACTCAAAGCGATCCTAGACCGGGTGCCGTGGCGCGCTGAGGAGACGACGGTAGTGGTGGCGCCGATGTTTCACGCCTGGGGGTTCTCGCAGCTCGTGTTCGCCGCATCGCTGGGTTGCACCGTGGTAACCCGACGCAAGTTCGACCCGGAAGCCACCCTCGAGCTCATCGACCGCTACCAGGCCACCGGACTGTGCGTGGTGCCGGTGATGTTCGACCGGATCATGGAACTGCCCGACGAGGTGCGCCGCAAGTACAGCGGACGATCGTTGCGGTTCGCCACCGCGTCGGGTTCGCGGATGCGCCCCGACGTCGTCACTAAGTTCATGGACGAGTTCGGCGACGTGATCTACAACAACTACAACGCAACCGAGGCCGGCATGATCGCCACGGCGACTCCCGAGGATCTGCGGGCAGCACCCGACACCGCGGGAAAGCCCGCGCCCGGGACCGAGATTCGCATTCTGGATTCGGAGTTCCGCCCGGTGCCCACCGGCGAGGTCGGTCAGATCTTCGTGCGCAACACCAGTCTGTTCGACGGCTATACGACGTGCTCCACCAAAGACTTCCACGACGGATTCATGGCCTCCGGCGACGTCGGCCGCCTCGACGAAGCCGGACGGCTCTACGTCGTGGGCCGCGACGACGAGATGATCGTCTCCGGCGGGGAAAACGTCTATCCGATCGAGGTGGAGAAGACCCTGACCGCCCATCCCGAGGTCGACGAGGCCGCGGTGCTCGGGGTCGACGACGACCAATACGGCCAACGGTTGGCGGCGTTCGTCGTGCTGACCAGCGGCGCCTCGGCCACCCCGGATGACCTCAAGCAGCACGTGCGCGACAACCTCGCCAACTACAAGGTGCCCCGCGAGATCGTGGTCCTCGACGAGCTGCCCCGCAGCAGCACCGGCAAGATCCATCGCGGCGAGCTGCTTGCCCGGATCGGAAACGCCGGCTAGCGGCTTCGTGACAACCCATCCGAGCCGCACCGTGCTTCGCGCGGCCGCCGAACTGGCCAACGCCGCCAACGGATTACGGCCGCTGGCACGCCAGGGCTACGTCACGATTCCGGTGTTCGCGGTGGGCTGGCCCACCACCGAGCTGGCGCCGTGGCTGCTGGGCGGCTCGCTGCTCGACGCGCTGCGCCGCGCCCGCCGCGGCGACTTCGCCGGCGTGCCGGGTCGTCTGGCCTTGTGCCTGACCGTGGTCGCATGGGTGATGTTGTGGGTCATCCACCGCCGCGGTGTCCGGTCGGCACCGTATCTCGACGCGGCACTGCGTGACGCGCTAGGCCCGGATTACCGTGCGGTCCAATCGAATACGGCCACGCGCATAGCGCGCCCGACAGGTGTGTTGCGCACCGGCTTGGCCCGCCGCACATATGTGGAGAAAACGGCCACTGTCCGCTATGGTCCGCATGGCCGCGCGAACACGCTCGACATCTGGCGCCGCCGCGACCTGCCGCGCGACGGACACGCACCGGTGCTGGTGCACATCCCGGGCGGGGCGTGGGTGTTGGGCTGGCGGCGCGGGCAGGGCTACCCGCTGTTGGGATATCTCGCCGCGAGCGGCTGGGTATGCGTGTCGATCGACTACCGGGTCAGCCCGGCGCACACCTGGCCGGATCACATCGTCGACGTCAAGCGGGCATTGGCCTGGGTCAAGCAGAACATCGCCGACGCCGGCGGCGATCCGAACTTCGTGGTGCTCACCGGCGAGTCGGCGGGCGGACACCTGGCAGCGCTGGCAGCGCTGACGCCCAACGATCCGCGGTTCCAGCCCGGGTTCGCCGACGTCGACATCTCGGTGGTGGCTGCGGTGCCGGTGTACGGGCGCTATGACTGGTTCTCCACGGACGGCGCGGGACGAGCCGAGTTCATCGCGTTTCTGGAGCGGTTCGTCGTCAAGCGCCGACGAGCCGATGATCCGCAGATATTTCTCGACGCGTCGCCGATCAAACGCTTATCCTCGGGTGCGCCACCGTTTTTCGTGCTGCACGGGCGCGATGACTCGCTGATTCCGGTGTCCGAGGCGCGTGATTTCGTCAGTGCACTGCGCGAGGTGTCGACCTCGCCCGTCGCCTATGCGGAATTGCCGGGCGCCCAGCACGCTTTCGACATTTTCGGGTCCCCCCGCGCCCGCCACAGCGCTACGGCGATTGGGCGTTTTCTGTCGTGGGTCTACGCGACGTCGCGCCGCTAGGCCTGCGCCATCGCGGTCTCGACAACGGTCAGCTTTTCGGAAAGCCCTGCAGCCCTGCGTATTTCCACGAAGGTATCGATCATCGCGTCGGTCACCTCGTGAGGGTCCTTGAGGGTGGCACCATCGGTCAGCACCGAGATGTTGAGCTGATCGACATAACTCCACACGGTGATGTTCAGCCCGCTGCCGGCAGTCAGCGGTCCCACCGAATAGATTTCGGTGACCAGCGCACCGCCGACCCGGCCGCGCTCGCGCGGACCGGGAACATTGGAGATGTTCAGGTTCAGGATTTTGTTCTGCCCGTCGCGGCCGGCCAGCCACCGGAAGAAAGCCTCGGTCGGTGCCGGCGGGAAGTAGGCGGCCCAGCGGCTGACCAGCTCTGGTCCCATCAGCTGGTGACTTTCCTTGGCGGACACAGCGTTTTCATGGCACAGCCGCGTCCGCTCCAACGGGTCCTCGAGGTCGACGGGCAGCGCCACCAGCATCCCGGTGAAGTAGTTGCCGGAAACCCGCTCCGGGGAGAAGTCGAAGCTCACCGGCACCGACGCCAGCAACGGATGGTCAGCGTTGCCGTCATAGCGCAGCAGCAGGGTGCGCAGCGCCCCGGCTGACATGGCCAGCACCATGTCGTTGATCGTGGCGCCGAGCGACTTGCCGGTCTCCTTGACATCAGCCAACGCCAAAGTCGCGCTGGCGAATTTGCGCTCGGGAGTGAGCATGTGGTTGATGAACGTCGGTGGCGGCGTGAACGGCCGAGTGAGTTCCGGCGACAGTTTGCGGGAGCTGCGGCGCACCCGGGCCAACCCCTGCGTGGTGTAGCCGATGGTGCGCGGAAGCCGGCCGACATGTCGCAGATGATCGCCGAATGCCGAGCGCAACAGCTGCCCCCTGGTCGGTGCGGGGTCCGCCTCATACGAGCGGCGAGAGGGCTCGAAGTTCGGCTGGAGGTCCATCCCGCGGGCCAACAGGTTGGCCGAGGCCACGCCGTCGGCGAGCGCGTGGTGGATCTTGCCCACCACCGCTATCCGGTTGTTGGCCAGGCCCTCGACGAAGTACATCTCCCACAGCGGGCGACTGCGGTCCAGCGGGGTGCTGGCGATCTGGCCGATGGCCTCGTCGAGCTCGCGGCGCCCTCCCGGGGCCGGCAGCCGCCACGGGCGGATGTGGTAGGTCAGGTCGACGTCGCAGTTCTCCCGCCACATCGGGTGGTGCAACTTGTACGGGATCTCCACCAGCTCGTAGCAGAACGGCTCGAGCTTGTAGAGCCGACTATGGATGACCCGCCGGAATTCGTCGATGCCGAAGTCACGCCGGTCCGGGTCCAGCTCGATCACCCCGACCTTGATCGTGTGCATGTGGACGTTCGGCGTTTCGCTGTACAGCAGTACCGCGTCCCACCCGCTCAGCCGTTTCACGGTCGCGCCTTCCTCATGCACGGACCTTACATTCGGGCCGCGGTCAAATAACCTCTTTGGCCCCAATCGGCGGCCGGTTGCGGTGGACCTGGTTGAGGAACAGCCCGACAGCCGTGGCCATCGCGCCGGTGCGGGCACCGTCGGTCAAATCGAACCCGTGCCCCGCCCCGGGAAGCTCCATGTAGCTGACCGGGGAATGCGAGACCGAGCGCAGCCGCTCGACGAAGCTGCGTGCTTGCTCCACGGGGATGACGGTGTCCTTGCTGCCGTGAATCACCAAGAAGGGCGGCGCTTTCGGGTGCACCCGCGCGATCGGGGAAGCCTTGCGGAACACATCGGGGTGACGCGCGATCCGTTGCTTGACCACCACGCGCTCCAGGAAGTCCACGAAGCGGACCCGCTCAGCCGTGGAGCGATCTTCCCAGTCGTAGCGGCCGTAGATCCCGACGACGGCGTCGACCGCTGTGTCGGAACCTTCGGGAAGCGCGGCCCGCAACTCCGGGTCATTGCCGGTCAGCCCGGCCAGCGCGGCGAGGTGCCCGCCGGCAGAACATCCTGCCACCGCAATGAAATTGCGGTCGCCGCCGAATTTGTCCACGTTCGCCCGCGCCCACGCGATCGCGGTTTTGACGTCCACGATGTGGGCCGGCCAGCGGTGGTGCGGCGAGACCCGGTAGCCCACTGACAGGCACACCCAGCCCAGTTCGGCCAGGTGTGACATCAGCGAATAGCCCTGCAGGGAGCGGCTGCCCTGGATCCAGGCGCCACCCGGCACGAAGATCAGGACCGGCGCGGGCTGAGTGGGCAGGTCCTTGCAGCGCCACACGTCCAGCAGCTGGGCGGGGTGCTCGCCGTACCGCACGGAGCCGCGGTACAGGTGTCGGCGATGTTGCAGCGCTCGCCAAATCGGCGGCGTTCGGTGCGGCGCGGGCCAGTCGATGGCCAGGTCGTCGCTGGGGATGATGCCACGCAGCGCTGCTTCGGAGACCGCTTGGGTCTTGTCACGGTCGCGGCGACGGATCTCGGTGATACCGGGCGTCAGCCACGCCTTGGCGGTGGTGGAGGCGAATTCCGGCAATATCCGGCAGCCCCAGACACCCATCGCGGTGACGCCGCCCAGCGGCTCCAGATGCTTGCCCACCACAGGCAGCGAAGCTGACGCAACGCTTAGCGCGAGCATGTAGTCGCCGGGACGCGCCCGCAGCAACCATTTGACGCGGCTGGCCATCGTAGGGCCGGGATAGCGGGTCGCCGGTCGTACCGTCATGCCCGGACTGTACCCCGCCAGTGCCGCAGCAAACGGTGAACAAGCCAGTTGTTCGGTAACAACATCGTTTGCGCAGGTCAGCGGGGCGGCGACCGGCTCGTTAGGGCCGGGAAAGCGGTCGATATTGTCGGGCGCCGCGCTTCTTCAATATCGCGGTGGTAGCCCGGTCAACCTGTCCAAAATCAGCGGCCGCGATTTGCCCGGCCACCACCGGGAAGGATCCGATGCGGCGGTAGCCGACGATCGCTGCAACATAAGCCATCCCACGCCATGCGGTTGCGGACGACGGGATCGGCGACGGACCAACGCCCCTGTCGCCAGTCCAAGCTTCCGAAATATACAGGGGCACAGGGTATTCGGATAGCCAGCCCACAACCGCGATGCTCGGAACTTGTATCCTATTGGCAGACAATGGTTCTCGACGCATCAGTTGTGATGGTTCATCCAATCTCTCCGTTGACGCCGCAATTGTTTCCGCGCTGTTTCCGCTGAGTAACACCCTTGGCGTGCCTAAAGGTCCGCGGGTCCGGCAGGCGGTTTGGTGTCCGTTTACGAAGCGGAAAGGTCCGCTTGTGCTTAACATTGCTGAGTGCAACGCGAGCCGCCGCGAACCATGGGTGTCGAAGAGGAGTTTCACCTCGTCGATCTGAAGACGAGGCGCCTGACCGCCCGCGCGCCCGAGTTGCTGGACGAATTGTCCGACGACTTCGTCGCCGAGTTGCAGTGCTGCGTCGTCGAGGTCAGTAGCGGGGTTTTCGACACCCTGGACGGCTTGCGCGACGACTTGGTGCGCCACCGGCGCGTGCTGGTCGAGACCGCAACCGAACTCGGCATCGGGATAGTGGCGGCCGGCACGATGCCGTTGTCGGTGCCGGCCGAAATGCAAGTCACCCAGACCGCCAGGTATCGGCAGATGCTGGCCGACTACCAGCTGTTGGCGCGCGAACAGCTGATCTGCGGCACCCAGGTGCATGTCGGCGTCGAGGACCGCGATGTTGCCGTCAAGGTAGCCAACCGGATCGCCCCGCACCTGCCAACGCTGCTGGCGCTTTCGGTCAGCTCGCCGTTTTGGGCCGACGGCGCCGACACCGGCTACTCCAGCGTGCGCACCCTGGTCTGGCAGCGGTGGCCGACCACCGGCCCGGCGCCACCGGTGGATTCCGCTGCTGACTACGACAAGCTGGTGTCGGACCTGATCGCCAGCGGAGTGATCAGCGACCCCGGGATGGTCTACTTCGATGTCCGCCCGTCGAATGTGGCGCCCACACTGGAACTTCGGGTGTGCGACAGCTGCCCGCTGGTGGACACAATCGTGTTGATAGCCGGGCTGTTTCGCGGGCTGGTGCAGCGCGAGGTCGAGGGCTTGCGGGCCGGTGCGGCGCCGACGCGGATTGCCCCGACGCTGGAGCGGGCCGCACTGTGGCGTGCGGCGCGCTCCGGCCTGGAAGGTGTGCTGGTCGACGTCAGCCGGCCGCGGGCCCGCCCCGCGGCTGACGTGGTGCGCGACCTGGTGTGCTCGTTGCGGCCACAGCTCGAGGCGACCGGTGACTGGGAGATCCTGGACGAGCTGGCGCAGCAGGCACTCGTTGCCGGTACTTCCTCGGCGCGCCAGCGCCGCGCCCTGCGCCGCCGCGGCCGGCTCACCGACGTTGTCGACCAGCTGATCGCCGAGACCGCCGAAGGCTGGCGCAGCGCCGGTGTGGCGCTCGGCGACGATCCCAGCCTGCTCTTCGGTTATCAGCCCACCGCCCGCTCCGCCCAAGGCCTTGCCGCCGACGTGTTCGCCAGTTATGACGAAGCGGTGGGCGGCGGTCGTCCGCGGCGCCCTTACGTCAAAGTGCTTGAGACGATGGCGAGTCTCGGCGCGGCCGCCTTGCGCTCGCGGGAGGGCGCTATCGAGCAAGAGCAGCGCGCCGAGGACATCACGTTCCGCGTCACCGGTCAAAGCCGCGCCCAGGTGTTCCCGCTGGATCTGGTGCCTCGCGTGGTGGCGGCCGACGAATGGGACCGGTTGGCCACCGGCCTCGGGCAGCGCGCCCGCGCGCTGGACGCATTCCTGCGCGACATCTATTCGGCTCAGCAGATTCTCGCCGACGGGGTCATCGGCATGGAGACCCTGGACCGCGCACCCGGGTTCCGTTCGACTGGCCGACTGGCCGGTGACACCGTGCACGCGCACATCAGCGGAACCGATCTGGCCTGCGACGGCGACGGCCACTGGCTGGTGCTCGAAGACAACCTGCGGGTGCCGTCGGGAGTGGCATACGCGGTTGCCAACCGCCGGTTAATGCGCAAGTACCTGCCCGAACTGCGGCCCCCAGAGGAGATCGCCGACCTCGACCGCGTCCCCCAGATGCTGCTGGAAACCCTCTCCGCGGCGGGTCCGCCGCACGCAACCGGCGCACCGGCCGTCGCGCTGCTGTCCGCCGGCTGGAAGGACTCCGCCTGGTTCGAGCACAGGTTCCTCGCGGACGAGATGGGCGTGCCGTTGGTGCAGCCGTCCGACCTGTCGGTGCGCGATCGCAGGCTGGTGCGTCATATCGGCACCGGCACCCGGCCCGTCGACGTCGTCTACGCGCGGATGGACGAAGACATGCTGTTGTCCTCGACGGGTTACGACGGCGGGCCGCTGCGGGCCGGATTGCTCAACGCGGTCATCGGCGGCAATCTGAGCATCGTGAACGCGCTCGGCAACGGGGTTGCCGACGACAAGGCGATCTACGCGTATGTGCCCGCGATGATCGAGTACTACCTCGGCGAGAAGCCGCTGCTGCCGCAAGTGCGGACGTGGATCTGCGCCGAACGCGACCAGCGCGACTATGTGCTGGGCCACCTCTCCGAGTTGGTGGTCAAGCCGATCGACGGGCTCGGCGGCAGCGGCGTGCTGATCGGTCCGGACGCCAGCGACGCGGCGCTGGAGGCGCGCCGCCGCGAAATGACGCTGCAGCCAGAGCGTTTCATCGCCCAGGAGTTGATCGCGCTGTCGACGCACCCGACTTTCGACGGGGAAGGCATGTACCCGCATCACGTCGACCTGCGCGCATTCGTACACTTGCGCGCACGCCCCAGTGGGTCGGTATCGGCCCATGTCGCGCCCGCCGCGCTGACGCGGGTGGCGAGCAGGGGGTCACGGATCGTCAACTCGTCAGCCGGCGGCGGCAGTAAGGACACCTGGATTTTGACTCAACCGATAACCGGTGCGTCGGAACACCGCGACCGCCAGACGATACCGGCCTGAGGGAGCGGCCACGAATGTGCGGTATCGGCGGTGAGATCCGGTTCGACGGGCGATCCGCGGACGTTGCTGCGGTGGCCCGGATGGCCGACGCGATGCGGTCGCGCGGCCCGGACTCCGACGGCCTGGTGGCACACGGGCCGGTCGCGCTGGGACACCGCCGGCTGTCGATCATCGACCTGTCCACGCGTGGCGCCCAACCGATGGTGGACAGCGCCCTGGGGCTGACGCTGGTCTTCAACGGCTGCATCTACAACTACCAAGACCTCCGCCGTGAACTGGAAAAGTTTGGCTACCAATTCTTTTCGACCGCCGACAGCGAGGTCGTGATCAAAGCGTTCCACCGCTGGGGAACCCGCTGTGTGGAACGCTTCAAAGGGATGTTCGCGTTCGCGATCGCCGACCGCGACTCCGGGGTGGTGACCCTGGCCCGTGACCGGCTGGGCATCAAGCCGCTGTATCTCGCCCAAACCCCGGGCCGGTTGCGGTTCGCCTCGGCGGTGCGCGCGCTGCTGGACGCCGGCGAAGTGGATACCGAACTGGACCGTCACGCGCTGCACCACTACATGACCTTTCACTCGGTGGTGCCCGCGCCCCGCACGATCTACCGGGGAGTACGCAAACTGCCGCCAGCCACCGTCCGGGTGATCCAGCCCGACGGCACCCACACCGACACCGTCTACTGGAACCCCGCCTTCGAGCGCGATCCCGATCGCGCATCCTGGTCCGAACGGGACTGGCAGGACGCCCTGATGGACGCGCTGCGCACGGCCGTACACAGACGGATGGTCGCCGACGTGCCGGTCGGAGTGTTGCTTTCCGGCGGCATCGACTCCTCGATTGTGGTGGCGCTGCTGGCTGAGCAGGGCCAGCACGGGCTGGCCACCTTCTCCATCGGGTTCGACTCTGCCGGCGGCGAATCCGGCGACGAGTACGCCTACTCGGATCTGATCGCCAAGACCTTCGAGACCGATCACCACAAGATCCATATCGACAGCTCGCGGCTGCTGCCCGCGGTTCCGAAAACCATTGCCGCCATGAGCGAACCGATGGTCAGCCACGACTGCGTGGCGTTCTATCTGCTGTCGGAGGAAGTGAGCAAATCGGTCAAGGTGGTGCAGTCCGGCCAGGGCGCCGACGAGATCTTGGGCGGATACAACTGGTACCCGCCGCTGGCCAACGTCGCACGCGAGCAGACCACCGAGGCATACGCCAAGGTATTTTTCGACCGCAGTCATAGCGACGTGATGAAAATCTTTGCACCCGAGTACGGAATCGACGTCGATGTCAGCCGTCAGTTCGCGACCGCGCACCAGTCTGCGCCCGGCGCCGAAACCGCCGTGGACGCCGCGCTGCGGCTCGACACACAGGTGATGCTGGTCGAAGACCCCGTCAAGCGCGTCGACACGATGACCATGGCGTGGGGGCTGGAGGCCCGGGTGCCGTTTTTGGACCACGACTTCGTCGAGCTGGCCGCCACCTGTCCTCCGGAATTGAAGTTGGCTTCGGACGGCAAGGGTGTGCTCAAGGACGCGTCGCGGGCCCTGCTGCCGTCGCAGGTGATCGACCGCACCAAAGGCTATTTCCCGGTGCCGGGTATTCGGCACTTGAATGGGCCGGTGCTGGACATGGTTCGGGAGGCATTGAGCGACAACGCTGCTCGCGCGCGGGGTCTGTACCGCGCCGAAACGGTGAATGCGCTGCTGGCCGAACCCAACAAGACGCGCACCACGCTGGATGCCAACGCGCTCTGGCAGCTTGCGGTGTTGGAGATGTGGCTGCAGGGCATGGCGGGCTGACGTGGTCACACGGCACGTACGCGCGAACTACGGCGCGTCACTGTCCCCTGACGCGAGGGTCTTCGCGCACATCGTCGACGACGTCGGCTATCCACGAGCGGTACAGCGCTTTTTGCGCGGCTGGCGAGCCAGCTCTTCACGTGATGTCGTGCTGCCGGTCGACGGTCCGGTCACTCGGGTGATCCACTCCCCCAACGACCGCTGGCTGGCCTGCGAGGTGGCGCCCGGTGGCGGCACCTGCACCCAGATCTGGATGGTTACGACCGATCCCGACGATCCGTCGGCTTGGCGAATCGACCGGGAGGAGAATGGTACCGCCGAGTTGGTCGGTTGGGACGGCGCCCGGGTAGCGGCGATCCTGACCGAAGAAAACGGTATCGGCTCGTCCTGCCTGATCGACCCGTCTGACGGCAATTGTATTGTGCTTGACAAACGTTCGGGTGGCCACCTGGTCGACGCATGGGCCGGCGCGTCGCTGGTGCGGGTCGGCCCCCGCGGCTACCACGAGCTGATCTTGCTGCACGGGCTGACTGAAACAGCGCTGCTGCCATCGGATCCTGGATCTAATACCGAAGCAGGCATCATCCTCGACGACCATCATCCACGCCGGATACGTTGTGGCCCGACGGGTGAGCAGACCAGACGCTTCTACCCACACAAGTTCTACGACATCAACAGTCCGCAGGGTTATGTGCGTTGTCTGGTCCGCAGCGACAACGGCTGCGACCGTGCCCGCCTCTTGGAGGCCACCGCCACCGAGGACGGCGTCGTCTATCACGTGGTGGCCGAACGCCCTGACTGCGAGCTTGACGAGTTCATCGTCAGCGACGACCTCAGCACAGTTGCACTGTTGTGGAACCTCCACGGCGTCAGTGAACTACAGATGATGTCGTTCCTCGACTACACGCTGCAGGAACCGATTCCGCTGCCGGGACCGGTGGCAAGCGAACTGTCCATCAGCGCCACGGGCTCGATGGTCGCGCTCACCGTCGAGGGCCCGTCGATGCCGCGGACAGTGGAACTGGTGGATCCGCGATCTCGCGAATGGGTGCGCATCGAGCGCGAACCCAGCCGCGGACCGGTGGTGGCCGGACACAGCACTGGGCCCACGCTGGAGACGATCACCGCGCGCGACGGTCTGACGTTTACCGGTTGGCTGTACCGGCCGCCGGCCTGGGTGGCGCACGCCGGGGCGCTGGTGTATCTACATGGCGGCCCGGAGGGACAGGCCAGGCCTGGCTATGACGAGTTTTTCCCGGACCTGCTCAATGCGGGCGTCACGGTGTTTACTCCGAATGTCCGGGGCTCTGGGGGATTCGGGAGGTCGTTTCTGCACGCCGACGACAAGGAGAAACGCTTCGCCGCGATCGATGACGTTGCCGACTGTGTCCGGTTTTTGATTGAGGGGGGCTTCGCCGAGGAGAACCGGATCGCATGTGCTGGCCGGTCGTACGGCGGTTTTCTGACGCTGGCTGCGCTCACGTTTCATCCGGAGCTTTTCGCCGCCGGGGTCAGCATCTGCGGGATGAGCGACCTGTCCACGTTCTACCGCAATACCGAACCGTGGATCGCCGAGGCTGCATTTTCTGAGTACGGCCACCCAGTCCACGACCGCGCATTGTTCGAGCAACTGTCGCCGCTGCGCCGCGTCGACGCGTTGACGGCGCCGCTGCTGGTCGTGCACGGCGCCAACGACACCAATGTGCCGCCGAGCGAATCCGAGCAGATCGTCGAGGCGCTGCGTGAGCGGGGCCGAGATGTGCGCTTCCTGCTATTCGAAGACGACGGTCATGACATCGCTAAACGGGAAAACCGCGAGACACTGGCCACCGTCCTTGGCGAGTGGCTCGCCACCGCATTCGCGAGCGCCCAGACAACTCCTGGGGCACCAGGTGCCGGCATTCACCGAATAGGAGTAACCGATGCTCAGTAATGATCTGCGGCGGCGCCGGCTGGAAGTCATCCGCGAGCACCTGGACACCGAAGTAACCCAGGACTTCGACCGCACGCTAGCCACGTTCAATGGGCACCCGCACTACGAGATCATGGCGACGGGCCAGGTTTTCGACGGCGACGACGAGGTCATGGGTTACTACCGAACCACCCGGGCGGCGTTTCCCGATCAGCGCCACGACAACGTCCGTTACCACATCGCCGATGACGCGGTGATCGTCGAATTCGACCTACTGGGCACCAATCTCGGCGAATTCTACGGCCTTCCGCCGACGGGCAAGGCGTTTCGGGTACCGGTCGTTGCGGTGTTTTTCTTCGACGCTGACCGCATCGTCAACGAGCGAATCTATTTCGATTCGGCAAGTCTGGTGACCCAGATCGGTCGTGCTGAGCTGCTCGGCCAAGCTCCGGTCTGATTGCCCGGTACCGATTTCGGTATCGGTCCTGCGGCGCGACCAAGACACGCGATACTGAACCGATGTCCGGCACAGACTTTCACCCTGACCTTCGCACTATCGCCCGCGTCCTGCCGCGAGGCCTAGGGCTCGGCCGCACGCTGGGGCTGATGCGTGCACTTCACTTTGTGATGGGGATTCGCGGGCCGAGCGATGTGGAGGTGCTGACCTTGGGCTCCGGTGCCGGTGTCCGGCTGTTCCGGCCCGCCGGGGTTATCGAGCCCGCCCCCGCGCTGCTATGGATCCACGGCGGTGGGTACGTGCTGGGCCGCGCTCGGATGGACGACGCCTGGTGTCGCCGGGTGGCCGACACGCTCGCTATTACGGTCGCGTCGGTGGAATACCGGCTGGCACCCGAATTCCCCTATCCGGCAGGGCTGGAGGACTGCTATTCGGCGTTGACCTGGGTGGCGGAGCTTCCTGCGGTGGACCCAACGCGAGTGGCGATTGGCGGCGCCAGCGCCGGTGGTGGTATGGCCGCGGCGCTGGCGTTCTTGGCCCGGGACCGCGGCGAGGTCGCTCCGGTTCTACAGCTGCTGGCCTACCCGATGCTCGACGACCGCAGCGCGGCAAACCCGACAAACCCGAATTACCGGCTATGGGACCCCGCTTGCAATCGGTTCGGCTGGAGTGCATATCTCGCTGACGCCGATCCGCAGGTGGCGGTGCCCGCCCGTCGCGACGACCTGAGCGGGCTGCCGCCCGCGTGGATCGGCGTCGGAACACACGACCTCTTCTACGACGAAGATCTCGCCTACGCCGAGCGGCTCAACCGGGCCGGGGTACCGTGCTCGGTCGAGGTCATTCCGGGCGCGTTCCACGGTTTCGATCGTGTGGCACGCAAAGCTTCAGTGTCGCAGGCGTTTTTCGCTAGCCAGTGCGCCAGTTTGCGGGCAGCGCTTCTCACCCCGAAGGATGCACCACCTCCCCGCTGACGATGGTCGCGGCGACCATCTCGGCATCGAGTTCGCCCAGCGCCGTGTGCGCCGGCACGCTCAGAATGCACAGATCCCCGGGCTGTCCCGGTTCGACGGCACGTGGTCGGTCGGGCTCGCCGGCCCGACCGAAGAACATCGACAAAGCCGTTCGCGCCGTGATGCATTCGCTCTGATTGAGGACAGCGCCGCTGGGCGTGGCGCGGCGCACTGCTGCGCGCATCGCCGCCCACGGATCGTCGCCGCCGAACGGCATATCGGTGGACAGTGCGACCGGAACGCCGGCGTTGACCAGCGATGCCACCCGCCACAGCTGGTCATGCTCACCAACCGGGACTTCGGCGAGGTACTGATCGCCGCGTTCGGCGACGAAGTTGGGTTGGGTGACCACGATGACGCGGAGCTCGGCAAGGTCGGCAAGCGAGTCGGGCGGCGCCACGGCGGCATGCTCGATCCGGTCGCCCGGGCGTGCGCCGGCCTGGCGCAGCGCCGCGATGGCCACTACCAGCTGCGCGGCGGTCACACAATGGATGGCGACCGAGCCGCCGGCACGGTGGCGCTCGGCGATCCAGCCCGCCAGCGCGTCGAGGTCCAGGCTGTCGTCATGCAGGATGCGCTTGCCCGGCGACAGACAGCGCACGTGTTGCAGCAATGTCCCGCGCCGGTGCAGTTCGGTCAGTGTCACGATGTCGCCGACCCCGAGATCCGGTGTGGCGTCGGTGACGCCGGTGACGCCGTAGCGAGCCAGTCTGCGGCTGACCGGGGCCAGGTTGGTTTCGCGGCGCCCCAGCGCGTCTGACCAATCGGGGTCCGAACTGCGCAACCTGCCGTCGGGGTGATCGGACAACCCGACCCTGTCCAGGGCCGGCGAGTTAAGGATCCACAGCACCCCACTGCGGTGCTGGACGCGCACCGGCACCGGCGGAGAGATGGCGTCGAGCACTGCGCGATCCAGCGGGCCGGCGACCGAATCGTGGTAACCGACGGCGCGGATCCAGCCGTCGCCGCCGACTTCGGCGGTGGCCAACGCGAGGGTCAGCTCCTCGCGGTTGCGCACCTGCGGCGGCCCGACCCGCACCGAATCCTCCGCGGCCGCAGCCGAATACAGATGCACGTGGTGGTCGTGCAGCCCGGGCAGCACGGTCCCGCCGGCGGCGTCGAACACCGCCTCGCCGTGCCGTGGCGTTAGGTGGACGTCGACCTCCTCGATCTGCGTCCCTACCCGGACGTCGACCGCCGTGCCGTCCAGCGTGGTGGCGCGCTGGATCAGCATGGGGTGCAGAGCCGTTCGGCGACGATGTGCCGCACTGCGGCGTTGTCGGCGCCCAGCGGCGGCGCCGACGGGCTCGGTGGCGGCGGCTGCGGCGCCGCGACAGGTGAATCCGAGATCGACGATTCGCGCGGCAGCCCGGCATACCTGGCGGCGACCGCCGCCATCGACACCTCGATCACCTCACCGCCGCCGCGGTGCAGCGACTGCGCGACTGCGCGCGCGGCTTCCAGGCCGCTGAGCGGGTCGGCGATGGCGTCGCCGCAGAACACAGGTCCGTCGCTGTCGGAGCCGACGAGCCCGCCTGCCACCGCGGCGTCGTCACCGAACGCTGCGCGGTCGGGCTGATCGCGGTAACCGTTGATGCGCAGCCACACCCGCCCCGGTCGGGCCGGCACGTCGTCGGCGCTCAAGCGGCGCCGCTGCAGCCCAGCTGGGCGCGAGGCTTCGATGACGACATCGGCGGCTGACAGCAGCCGCCGCAGCTCGTCGACGTCGTTGTCGAAATCGACTGCGTAGGAGAGCTTTCCGAAGTTCATCCAATCGAAAAACGCCGGCTCCCCGCGGCGCGTGCCGTCGGGGCGGGCCGGGCTTTCCACCTTGACCACGACTGCGCCTGCCCGGGCGAGCAGCTGAGCACACAACGGGCCCGCCCACAGCGGCGACAGGTCGGCCACCAGCAGCCCGTCGGCCTCCCGCGTCTCGGTCGCGGTGCCGGCGCGTCGTACGACGGGTGGCGCCGCCGCCGTCTCGCCCAGCGCCGCGGCGGCGATGTCGAGCAGCTGCGCGCGGGCGACAACCGCTTCGCTGGAATGCGTTGCCGCCCAGTCCGTTAGCGCCGGCCACGGGTCCGCCGGAATGGTGTCGGCTTCCAGCAGCGCCGGCAGTGCGGCAACGTCGTCGGCGCGCGGCAGCGCTATCGCGCACCACCCGTCAGCGGTGGCCAGCAGCCGCGTCGCGCGACCGGCGGAGACGCGGCCCTGCCGCGTCAGGCCGAGCAGCGCGGCCCGGCCGGCCAAGATTGTGGCGGCGTCGGTTTCGACGCCGAGCAGTTGGCCGATGTCGGCGGTCAGCCGCCGCGCCTCGGCCAGCACGCCGGCGCGCGAGAAGTCCGGCGGCCCGTCGGCGGGCCCGGTCAAGTGGGCCAGCCCGCTAGCGGCCCAGTCAGCCGCGGCCGAGTCCACGCTCCCATTGTGCTTGTGGCACATCCTCGACCGCGCGCTGGGGATCTCCCGCAGTCGGCACGGGCTCACCTTAGCGGACGAACTGTCCGGCTTTTACGCCTGCTCGCCGTCGGGCCGGATCTGGTTGTAATCGACGAGTAGATGCCGTGGGCCGCGGAAGACTTGGCTGATCCGGTAGGGCGGCGGATCCTCGACGAGCCGCGGGTTTTCCACCCGGCGAAGGAAGGCCTCGAACGCAGTATTGACTTCCAGCCGGGCCAGCGGACCGCCGAAACAGACGTGAATACCGCGTCCCCAGCCCACGTGCTCGTTGTCGACGCGTTGGGGGTCGAAAGTGTTGGGGTCGCGGAAGCGTCGCGGATCTCGGTTGGCTGCCGCGTATATCAGATAGATGGGTGAACCCTTGGGGATCGTTGTGCCGGCGATTTCGATGTCGGCCAGCGCCGAACGAGTCGGGAAGAACTGCACCGACGACTGCAGCCGCAGCACTTCCTCGATGGCGGCGGGAATCAAATCCGGTCGGCTGCGCAACAACTCGATCGCCCAGGGGTTGCGCAGCACGGTGAGCACGCAGTGTGAGATCAGGTTGACCGTCGAGTCATGACCTGCGGCAAACAGCAGCATGGTGTTGTTGACGATCTCACTGGGGGACATCCTTCCATCCGGTCCGTCGTCGTGCACAAACTGCGAAATCATGCCCGGACCGGGGGATTTCTCGGCTTTCTCGACCAAGCCGATGATGTATTTCTTGAACGCAAGGTTGCTCGCTTCCCCTTTGGCCCGGCGAGCCTGGCCCTCCTCGGTGGCGATCTCGGGGCCGAGATCGAAGAGGCCGGTTATCGCGTCGGCGATCCAGGTGTGAAACTGCGGCTCGTCTTCGATCGGCACGCCGATGATCCGGCACATCACGTTGACCGGCAGCGGATAGGCGAACTCGTCGACAACATTCATGTGGGTTTTGGCCCCGCCCTTTTCAGAGGCCTTGTCGAGCAGCTGGTTGACGATCAGCTTGCACAGCGGCTCCTGGCTGGGAATCACATCCGGCGAATGCGGCGGCCCGAAAAAGCGCATACACTGCCGCCGCGCACGGTCGTGGTCGGGCGGGTCTGACGCGATAAAGCTCGGCTGGTGATCGTAGGCCTCCATCAACTCCATCACGGACTCCTCGGCCACCTGCCGGTGGCCGGTGACGGGAGGGCGACCTTTGCGACGGTCGGAACTCACCCGCGGGTCGTGGGCGAGCGCGATGAGCTCCTCGTATCCGGTTACGGCGTAGATGCCGTTCGTCACTCGCGCGACCGGCGTCTTGCGCAGCTCGTCGAAAAACGGATAGGGATTGGCGCGGTTTTCATGCCGCATTGCGGCGTCGAAGGCTTCTTCGGGTGTCATTCGAATTCCTCACTCATCGCCGCCGTGGGCGGAACTCGGCGCGGCGTTGGCTGGGGTCGTGCCCCGTCAACACCACGTCCGGGGCCTCCGTCGGCACGCCGCGCGGCGGGAAGTCGGCGGGCATGACGCGCATGTCCTCAGGGAAATCGAAACCCGGCGGATGCGGTGGAAACGGTCCCGACCGCGCGATCTGGTCCCGGTAGTAGTTGATCCACTTGCCGTGGTTGAAGGTAACGGCGCCAACGATGCGGCCGCGGCAACCATAAGCGGCGGCGAACCGTCGCTGCTTCACCGAGCCCTGGGTGAAGGCGATCTCGTCGCCAAAGGATGGCACGCCAACGGATTTCACGTTCACACCGAACTGGCCCGACCAGAACTGGGGAATCAGCAAGTGTGGCCAGCGATCGACCTCTTCGCAGACCATGTTGTGTGCGGCGACCTGAGCACCCAGCACGGCATTGTCCCAGTGTTCCATCGCCAGGAACTGGTAGTCGTAGAGCACATGCGGGGCACGCGCAATGTCGCCGGCGACGAAGATATTGATGGTGATCAGGCCGTTGATATCGAACGCGCGGCAGCCCGCATCGCAACCCACCCCCCAGAACCCGGCCGCTAGCCCGGAGCCGTCGAGCCATTCGACATTGCGGATCGACCCTAACGATGTCACCACCACATCGACGTCGAGCACGCTGCCGTCGGATAGCCGCGCGCGGCGTACGTGCCCGCCCGCATCGCCCTCCAAGCCCAGCACCGCGACACCGGTACGAAGATCCACCCCGGCCTCGCGCTGCATCTGGGCAGCGATCGCGCCGATCACCCCGCCGAGCGCTCCGGACAGCGGGGCCGGGCCGCGCTCGGTGACGGTGACGTCCAGACCAAGTTCGCGGCACACCGAGGCCACCTCCGAGCCGATGAACCCCGAGCCGATGATCAGCACCCGCCGCGGTCGAGCGGCCAAGGCGGCCTGCAGTCGCGCGGCATCGCCGCTCGTGCGCAGGGTGTAGACGCCCTCAAGTGCGGCTTCCTCCGCGTTGGGCCATCGTCGGGCCCGCACACCGGTGGCGATCAGCAGCCGATCGCCCGGCACCTCGCTGCCGTCAGCCAGGCGCACCAGCCGGTTGACTCGATCCAGCCCGGTGGCGGCCACGCCGAGTCGCCACTCGGCATCTACCGCGCGCAGGCGCGGCAGCTTTGTGTGATCGGCTGCCACCCATCCCTTGAGGACCTGTTTGGACAGTGGGGGCCGGTCATAGGGTTCGCCCGGCTCGTCGCCGATGATGGTCAGATGCCCCCGAAAACCCTCTTCCCGTAGCGCTTCGGCTGCCCGAAGCCCGGCGAGCGAGGCACCGACGATGACGATGCGGCCCTTTTCTTTGAAGCCATTGCCGTTCATTGATCGAGCTGTTCGACGATGATCGCCTGCACTGGGCACGATGCCGCGGCACGCAATACCCGCAAATGCTGCGTGTCATCCGGGTTGGGGTCGTAGGTGAGGGCTTCTTCGCCGCTGAGCTTGAGCACCTCCGGTGCCAGCGGCACACACTGCGCATACCCCAAACAGCGATTCAGATCGATGACGATGCGCATCAGCACTCCGATCCTCGTGGCTGAAGACCTAGTACGCTGCGCAGCGTACTGCCGCAGCGGCGCTAATTAAGGCGATTGCAAGACCCTTCGCCACCCTTACGGAGAACGTTTACGTGGCAGCAACGGCGTCACCCGGATGCACCAACCGGACGCGTCTAGAAGTGCAGCGCGGTGAACCGCCAATCCAGCACCTGTTGGTCGGGCTCTGTGGGAGAACTGCTGACCGCGTAGACCAGCGACCGCAAGCCCAGCACACCGCCGTTCGCGACCGGCTCGGCGGATTCGACATGCAGGTCGCTGTAGAGCGTGTCGCCCTCGTGCACCGGACCGGTGTGGTCGCACGACTGCCAGCCCAGCACGGTCACCAGGTTGGGCAGCAGCCGGGTGGCCTGCGCGAGTGCCAAGCCGATGGTGTGGCCACCGTACACCAGCCGGCGTCCGCTCACCCGTGAATCATGATGGGTGGCAGCGATGTTCAGCGTGAGCCTCGCCAACTCGGGTGCGCTGCTCACCACGTCGGCGCTGCTGTGCAACACCGTACCGGCGAGACCGGCGTCGAAATGCGGGCCCGGCACCCGTCGGCGAAACGCGGCGGCGTCCCACTCGGCGGTCGGGTCATGCGCAGGTGCCACCGCGTCGGCGCCAATGGTGGAGAGGTCGTCGCCGGGCTGACCGTCGGGCCGCCAGTCGGGACTGGCGGGCAGCATGGCGCAGCGGTAGAAGTCGAGCACCAACCGGTCGGCCTGGTCGATGGTGGTCATCCGCAGCGCCGCCAGCCCGGTCGGCGCGCGCCCCGGCTTGACCGAGTTGGCCCGCAGCCCCAGCACTTCGGTGCGGGTGTAAAGGGTGTCGCCGATGACCGAGAACCGGTGAAACACCAGCCCGCGGTAGAACAGGTTGGCTTTGACGCGCTGGGTGGCCAGCGTCGTCTGCCCGATCGCGACATCGCAGACCAGTCCCGGATGCGCCAGCGCGGCGGGCGCGCCAGTGACCGCGGCCGACAGGTCGGCGTCCAGCGGCAGCCGCAACCGATCACCCACGATCGCCTGGTGAACCGCGGCCATCCCGACAGTCAGCGTCACCGACGGCGCCCAGTCGAACACCTGGCCCACCACGAGGTCGTCGAAATAGGGCCCGCCTCTCATCGCACCTCCCGTGCGTCAGTATGGCGGTACAGATCCTGGCACACGCGGAAGGTGATCGATGGGTCTCAACGACGAAGAAGCCATGCTGGTCGCCACGGTGCGAGAGTTCATCGACCGCGACGTGAAGCCCACGGTGCGCGAGGTCGAGCACGCCAACGCCTACCCCGAGGCGTGGATCGAGCAGATGAAGCGGATCGGGATCTACGGCTTGGCTATTCCCGACGAGTACGGCGGGTCGCCGGTGTCGATGCCGTGCTACGTGCAGGTCACCCAGGAGCTGGCGCGGGGGTGGATGAGCCTGGCCGGCGCGATGGGTGGGCACACCGTGGTTGCGAAGCTGCTGTCGCTGTTCGGCACCGAGGAGCAGAAGCGCCGCTATCTGCCGCCGATGGCCAGCGGTGAGCTGCGGGCGACCATGGCGCTGACCGAGCCCGGCGGCGGCTCGGATCTGCAGAACATGTCGACCACGGCCCTGCCCGACAGCCCCCATTCCCAGGACCTGGTGGTCAACGGATCCAAGACCTGGATTTCCAATGCCCGGCGTTCCGGGCTGATCGCCTTGCTGTGCAAGACCGACCCGGACGCGACGCCGCGGCACCAAGGGATTTCGGTATTGCTGGTGGAGAATCCTTGCGCCGGGCTCTCGGTGTCGCGGGATCTGCCCAAGCTGGGCTACAAGGGGGTGGAGGCCTGCGAGCTGTCCTTCGACAACTGCCGCGTGCCGGCGTCGGCGATCCTGGGCGCGGTGCCCGGAAAAGGCTTCGCGCAGATGATGAAAGGCCTTGAGACCGGCCGTATTCAAGTGGCCGCTCGTGCGCTGGGAGTGGCCACGGCAGCGTTGGACGACGCGCTGGCGTACGCCCAGCAGCGGGAAAGCTTCGGCAAGCCGATCTGGAAGCACCAGGCCGTCGGCAACTATCTGGCCGACATGGCGACCAAGCTCACCGCCGCTCGCCAGCTCACCCGCTATGCCGCCGAGCGCTACGACAGCGGCGAGCGCTGCGACATGGAGGCCGGGATGGCCAAGCTGTTCGCCTCCGAGGTGGCGATGCAGATCGCCCTCGACGCCGTGCGCATCCACGGCGGCTACGGCTATTCGACCGAATACGACGTCGAACGCTACTTCCGCGATGCACCGCTGATGATCGTCGGTGAAGGCACCAACGAAATCCAGCGCAACGTCATCGCCGGGCAGCTGGTCGCGCGCGGCGGGATTTAGGTCCTCGCCGCCGAGCGGCCACTTATGGCACGGTTTCTCGCCGCCGGCGTGCATTTAGTGGCCGCTCGGCGGAGGCCAGGAATATGCGGCCGCAGACAGAGGTTATCTGTGCCGAAACCAGCACATCGATGTCGCAGAAGGGAGTGATGACGATGCTGACGTTTGATCCGTTCCTGCGTGACTTCGATCGACTCACCAAGCAGCTGTTAGGCACCACGCTGGGCACCGCCACCCGTCCCGTGGTGATGCCGATCGACGCCTGGCGCGAGGGCGACCACTACGTCGTGGAACTTGACCTTCCAGGCATCAAGCCGGACTCCATCGACGTCAGTGTCGAGCACGACACGGTAACGGTGAAAGCCGAACGCCCCGCCGCCACGGAAGAGCGCAACTGGGTTGTCGCCGAACGCCCGTACGGCGTGTTCAGCCGGCAGCTATTCCTGGGCAACAGCCTGGACGCCGACAAGATCAGCGCCAACTACAGCGACGGCGTGTTGCGGCTGAGCATTCCGGTGGCCGAGGCGGCCAAACCCCGCAAGATCGCCATCGAGACCGGCGCCCACAAGGCCATCGACGCCTGAGGCGGCCTGGCTGAACCGGAGTAAGTCCACAGCGAGGGCCGCCCTGGAACCGCCTGCGCCAGGGCGGTCTTCGCTCACCAATCGCAGGTATCCGGCGACGTACTCTTGAAGGAGGTGAAAGGTGATGACCAGCTTGCTCGATCCATTCGTTGACGACCTCGACCGGCTATCCGCACGACTTCCACGAATCCTCGGCACCGCCGCCCACCCCGCGTTGATGCGGATGGATGCCTGGCGCGACGGCGACACCATGATTGCGGAGCTCGACGTGCCTGGCATCAACGCAAACTCGCTTGACGTCACCGTCGAAAGAGGTGTGCTGACGGTGCGCGCCGAACGCGAGGAGCCCGCTGACGGCGACCGCGTCTGGGTAACGTCCGAGCGTCCACACGGCGTGTTCATCCGCCAGTTCTACCTCAACGAGCAGCTGGACAGCGACAGGATCAGCGCCGACTACACCAATGGGGTTCTGCGGCTGACGATTCCGCTGGACACTGCTGCCAAAGCGCGCAAGATCGCCATCGAGGCCGGCCGGCGCGACAATGGTCGCACCGGAGACCGTCAGCATCTGCACTGGGCGCGTCGCTGGCTGCGGCCCATCGTCCGCCACTGAGCAGGCTCAGCGCGCCGAGTGGCCAGTTACGGCAGGGTGTTTCGCCGCGTCGCGTGCGGTAACTGGCCAACCGGCGGCCGGGCCGTGTTAAGTGTTGCTGATGCCGCGCTTCCCTGTGGACATACCGCTGCTGGCGTCAGTGCAGCGGCGGTTGATCTACTTCCCGACGCCCGGGCCGCTGCCGTCTGTCCGCACCCTGCTGCCCGGCGGTGAAGACGTGGTGCTCGACACCGATGACGGACTGCAGCTGAGCGCATGGTTCTTGCCGGCGCCGGCCCGTGGGCCTGCGGTGCTGATCTGCAATGGCAACGGGGGTGACCGCACGCTGCGCGCGCCGCTGGCCGCTGCGCTGTGTCGTGCAGGCTTGTCGGTGCTGCTGTTCGACTACCGTGGCTACGGCGGCAATTCGGGTCGCCCGTCGGAAGACGGATTGGCCGCCGACGCCCGCGCGGCGCGAGCTTTCCTGGTCGCCCGGCCGCAAGTCGATCCCGCGCGAGTCGCCTACTTCGGTGAGTCGCTGGGCGCGGCGGTCGCGGTTCGCCTCGCGCTCGAGTCGCCACCGGCTGCGCTGGTGTTGCGTTCACCGTTCACGTCGCTGATCGACGTCGGCCGGTTGCATTACCCGTGGCTCCCGGTCGCCGCAGTGCTGGCCGACCGCTACCCGTCGATCGACCGAATCTCGCGGGTGGCTGCACCGTTGCTGGTGATCGCCGGTGATCGCGACACGCTGGTGCCGGCGCAGCTCAGCCGGCGGCTCTACGACAAAGCCCGCCAGCCAAAGGAATTCGTCTTGGTGCCGGGCGCCGACCACAACAGCATGGAGCTGCTCGACGGCCCGGTGATGATCGACGCGATCGTGCGGTTCTTGCGTGAGCACGGCGTGCTCGGCGGCTAGGCGATCGCATCGACCAGCCCCCACTGCAGCGCGGTGTCCGGGTCGATGTTCGTGCCCGAGAGCACCAAATACGCGGTGCGCCAACGACCGATGCGTCGTGTCACGCTGACGGTGCCGCCGGCCCCGGGGATCAGTCCCAGACTCAGCTCGGGTAAGCCGAAGACAGCGTCGGGTCGGCACACCACCCGGCCGCAAAACGCCGCCATCTCCAGTCCGCTGCCCAGCACCCGGCCATGCACCTCGGCGCGGCAGGCCGACCCGAGCCGGGCGGCGATCGCGTCGAGCACCAGGGCCGGGCTGTGCCGGGTGCGGGCCAGATGCGCGCTGGCCGGGTCGTCGAATGTACCAAATTCAGCGAGGTCTCCGCCGCTGCAAAACGACGGCCCGTTGCCTGTCAGCACCACCTCCTGCACCGACGTGTCGAGCTGCGCGACCGTCAATGCTTCCAGCAGCGCGGAGCGCGCATCGGTGGAAAACGCGTTGTGGCGCTGCGGCCGGTTGAACGTGATCCGCAGCGTATTGCCGTCGCGCACGCTCAGTACCGGGTCGGGCATCTCGGGCAACTGGGCCGGGCCGCGCTCGGCAAGCCAGCGGGCGAACTCCGGGCCGGCCTGCAGGGTGGAGTAGGCCAGCGACTCGGTCACCACCCCGGCCAGGGCGGGCCCAAGCGGATCGATACTGCGCAGCACGTCGTCGCAGACGGCGCTGGCATGCGGCCATCGGGTGCAGCGTTCGCGCAACGTGGCCAGGGCGTCGGGCACCGAGTCGACCGTGATCACCCGCAGGTCGCTGCTGGGATCTTCGGTCAGGGTGAAAGTTGCTGTGGCAAGCCATGGCTCAGCGTCAGGCGCGGCAAGTTCAGCAGCTGAACCGAATGCCACGATTACCCCGGGCGGCGGTGCGACGTCGGCGTCCGGCGCCGCCGACAGGTCGACCACCCGAAGCATGGTTTACGCCGAATACTTCTCGACCAGTTCGCGTTTGAACAGCTTGCCCGTCTCGGTGCGCGGCAGCTGCGCCTCGAACGAGATCGACCGTGGACATTTGTAATGCGCCAACCGATCTCGCAACCAGGCCAGCAGCTCGTCGGCGAACTGGTCGGTCGCATCGGCGGGGTCGACGGTCTGCACTACCGCCTTGACGCTTTGGCCCATCTCCGCGTCGGGTATGCCGAAGACCGCCGCGTCGAGCACTTTCGGGTGGGTGACGAGCAGGTTCTCGGTTTCCTGGGGATAGATGTTGACTCCGCCGGAGATGATCATGTGGTGACGTCGGTCGGTCAGATAGAGGTAGCCCTCGTCGTCGAGATAGCCGACGTCGCCGACGGTGACCCAGCCGTGCTTGTCTTTCGATGCGGCGGTTTTCTCCGGGTCGTTGAGGTATTCGAAGGAATAGCCGCCTTCGAAGTAGATCTCGCCCGGCTGCCCTGGGGGCAGCTCGTCACCGTTTTCGTCCGAGATGTGCACCGCGCCGAGCATCGGCTTGCCGACCGAACCGGGGTGCGCCAGCCACTCCTCGGCGCTGATCAACGTCGACCCGATCGCCTCCGAGGATGCGTAGTACTCGTCGATGATCGGACCCCACCACTGCATCATCTGCTTTTTGATTTCTACGGGGCAGGGCGCCGCCGCGTGCATCACCCGCTTCAGGCTGGACACGTTGTATGAATTGCGAACAGATTCAGGCAGTTTCAGCATGCGGGTGAACATGGCCGGCACGAACTGCGCGTGGGTGACCCGGTAGCGCTGGATGGCGTCCAGGCAGCTCTCGGGATCGAACTTCTCCAGGACGACCGTCGTGATCCCTCCGGCTTGCACGCTCATCGACCACACCGACGGCGCGGTGTGATATAGCGGGGCGGGGCTCAGATAGACCGCATCGGGGTCCATCCAGAAGCCGACCAAGGCCGACATCATGCCGGGCGCCTCGGCCGGGGAGACGTGCGGCAGTTCGCGTTTGATGCCTTTCGGCCGCCCGGTGGTGCCCGACGAGTACTGCAGCAGATCGCCTTCGACTTCGTCGTCGATCGGCGTATCGGGTTGGTCGGCAACGCATTCGGGGTAGCGCAGCCAACCGTCGAGGTCGTCGTCGGCGATCAACAACAGGGCCGGCAAGCCTCTCGGAAGATGCTCGGCCAGGTTCTCGCAAGTCTTGCGCAGCGCAGCCGAGCCGATGATCGCCTGGGCGCTGCTGTTGTCGACGATGTAGGCCGCCTCCGCGGCAGTGAGGTGGGTGTTGATCGGCACGTAGTACAGACCGCTGCGCCGGGCCGCCCACATGGCCGCATGGATGTGCTCGTTGTTCTCCATGAGGATCGCAACGGTGTCGCCCTCCCGCAGGCCGGCGCGCCGGAAGTAGTGCGCCAGCCGGTTGGCGCGGGCTTCCAGGTCGTCGAAGGTCACGACGGTGCCGGACGGATGCAGGATGACGGCGGGCTTGTCGGCGCCCAGATGTTCGCGGATCTGCATGCGCAGACTGTACCGCTGCGAAAGTTGACAGGTGTCAAGTGGTCGGTGCAGGGAACAACAGGGCGCTGTCTCCGAATTCATGCCAGAGATAACCGTGGTCGACGGCTTCCCGGTAGGCAGCGGCCACCATGTCGGGGCCGGCGACGGCCTCGAGCAGCAACAGGTGCGAGACGCCGGCGTCGTGCCATCCGGTGATCAGGCCGTCGACCACACGAGCCGGATGGTCCGGCCCGAGGACGAGGTTGGTCCACCCCACCCTCGGAATAACCATGCCCCTGCCGTCGGCGGCAGACTCGAGAGCACGGGTCACCGTGGTGCCCACCGCAATCACCCGGCGGCCCATGGCGTGCGCCAGGTTCACCAGGCGCGCGGTGGCTGCCGGGACCTCGAACGGTTCGGGTGCGGGCGGCTCTCCCGCCTCCGCTGACGAGACCCCGGCGTGCAGGGTGATCGGCGCGATAACGACACCGGCGGCCACCAGCGCCGTGACGAGTTCGGTGCTGAATGGCCTTGCTGCGCTCGGCATTTCAGCGCTGCCGGGGCGGCGGGCGAAGACGGTTTGGTAGTAGCTGAGCGGCCATTGCCGCGGCACATAGGCGTAGCGGATCGGTCGGCCATGCCGGCCCAGGTACGACGGGACGCCACCCTCGACCGCCACGCGCGCCGTCCACAGTCGTGCCCCTTCGACGCCCGCTACGGGGTAGGACGAGCGGACGTCTAGTGCAGCGCCGTGGGGCAGGTCGATGCGCTCGCCGGGGCGGATGTCGGGCAGATGCGCGGTCGCGGTGCCAGCCGGTCGCACTTCGACCACCCAGGTGTTGGCGGTACGCGCGGTGGAGAAGTGGACGGTGACGGGCTGTCCACGCCGGCGGCCGTCGACAGCGGCCGGCAGTGTGGCCGAGTTGTTCACCACCAGCAGGTCGCCGGGGCGCAGATAGTCGCCGAGGTCGGTGAAGCGGGCGTGGCTGATGCCGCTCGGCTGGGCGACGAGCAGTTTGACCGCGTCGCGGGCGACGCCGCGTGCTTCGGGCGGGCCGGTGGCATCGGAGCCCGGCGGGCGCTGAAAAGCGGTCAGTGGGCTGGGAAGGTTCATGAGCGCGCCACCTTGAGGTCGGCGGCGCGGTAGCGCCCGGCTGGCGGACGGGTGTCGAGCAGCCGCAGCAGTGCCGGCACCACCGATGCCGGCTCGGCACGATCCGAGATGTCCTCGCCGGGGAACGCGGCTTGGTGCATCTCGGTGCGCATGTCGCCGGGGTCGAAGGCGTAGACCGGAACACCGGGAGTCTCGGCGGCCAGGATCGCGGTGAGCTGGTCGAGCGCAGCCTTGGACGACCCGTATCCACCCCAGCCCGGGTAGGGCTCGACGGCCGCATCGGACGTCAGGTTGACGATCGCGCCGCGGTTGGCGACCAGCGCCGGCAGTGCCGCCTGGATCAGGTCAAGCGGGGCAAAGACGTTCGTGTTGTAGACCGCGCGCAGTTCGGCGGGCGGGTAGTCGGCCAGCGCAGGCTGCGGGCTGGGGCCCAGCCGGCTGGCATTGTTCACCAGCAGGGTGAGCGGTCCGGCGTCGACGGCGGCGGCGAGCAGTCCGGCGCGATGCGCGGCGTCCGTGACGTCACCGGGCAATGGGATGAACTGGGGTGAGTTCAGTTGGTGGGCAAGTACTTCTAGTTCGTTGCCGCGGCGGCCGTCACCGACGACAGTCCAGCCGCGGTCCAGCAAGGCCGCGGTCAGCGCTTGACCGAAGCCGCGTGCGGCGCCGGTGACGATGGCAACGGGTCTGGTGTTCTGAGTTTGCGTCATACCGGCATACTGGTAGTTGAAGTTAACTTTAAGTCAACGTGGAGTGAGGTAGGTCACATGGACAGTCGAGATCTACTGACCGTCGGCGAACTTGCGCAGCGCAGCGGATTCGCGGTGTCGGCAATCCGCTTCTACGAGAATGCCGGGCTGATCACCGCGTCACGGACGTCTGGCGGCCAGCGTCGATTCGAACGAAACATGCTGCGCCGCTTGGCATTTATCCGTGCGGCCCGCAATGTGGGGCTCAGCCTCGACGAGATCGCCGCCGCGCTGGCGAAGCTGCCCGACGGCCGCACGCCGACTCGCGCCGACTGGAACCGGTTGTCGAAGGATTGGCGGGCGCGACTCGACGACCAGATCGCCGGTCTGATGGCACTGCGCGACAACCTGGACTCCTGCATAGGGTGTGGTTGTCTGTCGCTGAAGCGGTGCGCGATCTCCAATCCCGCCGACTCCGCAGCGGGAGCCGGCCCAGGTGCGGTCTACTTACCGAAGTCCTTGCGACGCATGCCTGCCGAGAAGACGTAAAGGCCCCAACACGCCAGGCGTGTTGGGGGCCTTTACGTCTGTTCGCGCTTATTCGGCGAGTCGCTGCTTGAGTGCCTCGAACTCGTCTTTGACGCCGGTGGGCAGTTTTTCACCGACGAACTCGAACCAATCCTCGATCATTGGCAGTTCGCGGCGCCATTCGGAGGCGTCGACGGCAAGCGCCTTCGCCACATCGTCGCCGTCGACGTCGAGGCCATCCAAGTCGAGGTCGTCGACGTTGGGCACGATGCCGATCGGGGTCTCCCGACCGCCGGCCCTGCCTTCGATGCGGTCGACGATCCACTTGAGCACCCGGCTGTTCTCGCCGAAGCCCGGCCACAGGAACTTGCCGTCGTCGCCGCGGCGGAACCAGTTGACGAAGAACACCTTGGGCAGCTTGGACTCGTCATGGTTCTTACCGAGGTCCAGCCAGTGCTGGAAGTAGTCGCCGACGTGGTAGCCACAGAACGGCAGCATCGCCATCGGGTCGCGGCGCACCGTGCCGACCTTGCCCTCGGCGGCGGCCGTCTGCTCGCTGCCCATGGTGGCGCCCATGAACACCCCGTGCTGCCAGTCGCGGGCCTCGGTCACCAGCGGAACCGTGGTCTTGCGGCGGGCGCCGAACAGAATGCCGGAGATCGGCACGCCCTGCGGGTCGTCCCACTCCGGCGCCAGGATCGGGCACTGCGACATTGGGGTGCAGTAGCGCGAGTTCGGGTGAGCGGCTTTGGTTTCCGTCTCGCGGATAACCCAGTCGTTGCCCTTCCAGTCGATCAGGTGGTCCGGCTCGCCTTCCAGACCTTCCCACCACACGTCGCCGTCGTCGGTGAGTGCGACGTTGGTGAACACGGTGTTGCCGGCGGCGATGGTGCGCATCGCGTTGGGGTTGGACTTCCAGTTGGTGCCGGGCGCGACGCCGAAGAAGCCGGCCTCCGGGTTGACCGCGTAGAGCCGGCCGTCCTTGCCGAACCGCATCCAGGCGATGTCGTCGCCGAGCGTTTCGGCGCGCCACCCCGGGATGGTCGGCTGGATCATCGCCAGGTTCGTCTTGCCACAGGCCGACGGGAACGCCGCAGCGAAGTAGTAGGCCTTGTTTTCCGGCGAGATCAGCTTGAGGATCAGCATGTGCTCGGCCAGCCAGCCCTCGTCGCGGGCCATCACCGACGCGATGCGCAGCGAGTAGCACTTCTTGCCCAGTAGCGCGTTGCCGCCGTAACCGGAGCCGTAGCTCCAGATTTCGCGGGTCTCCGGGAAGTGGGTGATGTACTTGGTGTCGTTGCACGGCCACGGCACGTCTTTTTGGCCGGGCTCCAGCGGCGCCCCGACCGAATGCAACGCCTTGACGAAGAAGCCGTCGTCACCCATCTTCTCCAGGGCAGCCTTGCCCATCCGGGTCATCACTTTCATCGAGACGACGACGTACTCGGAGTCGGTGATCTCGACGCCCAGCTTGGGGTCGTCGGCGCCCAGCGGGCCCATGCAGAACGGCACCACCCACATGGTGCGGCCGCGCATACAGCCGCGGTAGAGCTCGGTCATGGTCGCCCGCATCTCCGCGGGGTCCATCCAGTTGTTGGTCGGGCCGGCGTCTTCCTTGCGCTCCGAGCAGATGAAGGTCCGAGACTCCACTCGCGCCACATCGGACGGATCGGACAGCGCCAAGTAGGAGTTGGGGCGCTTCTTCTCGTTCAGCTTCTTGAAGGTGCCCGCCTCAACCAGGTGATCGCACAGCCGCTGCCACTCTTCGTCGGAGCCGTCAGCAAAGACCACCCGGTCCGGCTGGGTCAGCTCGGCGACCTCCTCCACCCAGGCCAAAAGACCCTGATGGTTCGTCGGCGCGGTATCGAGACCGGGAACGGTCGCTGAGGTCATTAGCTTCTCCTGCGTACGTATCAATCTCGGACGTGTTTCGTCCCTGGGATTCGCTGTGGCTCTAAGAACAGGTTATCGCGGGTGATATACCCAGGATGGCTCGGGCGTGTATCAGCTCACTCACAGGAACGATTCAGATGAGCGTCACTCGCGGTTCTCCTCGGGTGCGGCCGAATCGTCTGCGCTGGTTGTGGCGCCAGCCAGCGGCGCCGTTTCGTCGTCGACGTCAGGCTCGTCAATTTCCGGCTCGTCCAGTTCGCCCAGCTCGCGTCGAACCGCTGCCAGCGCGGCGTGCAGCGTCGGCATCTCGCGGTCGCGCACCGCAGTCGCCCGCGCCGTGGCCACGGCGTGCTCGCGCAGTTCGCTGTCAATCGCTTTCACCCGAGCGGCGACCCTTGCATGGTCGAGTTCGTCCTGCTCGCCCAGAGCGGCGCTCAGCACGGTGTCGGCGGCGAGCACCCGGGTCGCAACCAGCTGCTCGACCGCTGCTCGCAGCGACGCGGTCGCCTCACCCACCCAGCGGTCGAGCACCGCGCGGTCATGCAGCAATCCTCGTGTGCCCACCACCCACACGGTGACCGCAAGCCCGATCGCCACACACGCGACGATCCCCGCCGCAGTCAGGCCCGGGGCCAGGTTCGCCAGTAGCCGGCTCAGCGTCAGGGCCACGCCCAAGCCGAAACCGGCGCCCAGCGCCATCATCAGCCGGGTCTCCAGCCGTCGGGATTTCAGCGGCGGCGCTGGCACCTCGGCCACGGGCGGCTGCGGCGCGGCCGGCAGCTCGACAGACAAACCCAGGCTTTGGGCCATGTCGGCCAGGTGCTGGCTGCTGCCGTCGTTCACGTCGGCCACAACCTCGGTGATCCGGTCACGGGCATAGGGTTCGAAGCCCGCCAGCTTGCGCCGGGTCAACCCAGCCACGTCCTCCTGCAACTCGCTGCGCACGGAAGCACACCGGTTGCGGGCGAAGTAGGACAGCTGGACGCGCGCCTGCTGGGTTTGGCTGCGCAGCGCGATGGTGCGCTCGGATTTCGACAGCCGTCGCTGCCGCAGGGCGGTGCTGCGCTCGTCGCGCAATGCGGCCACCCGGGCCTGCCGGCCGGCGCCCTCGGCATCGCGTTCGTATCGGCGGGCAATCATCTGCAGGCGAGATTCCCACGCGCGCAACCGATTTCGCCGCGCGACGTCCGGGTCGGCCAGTTGCTTGCCGACTTCGGCGACCAGGTCGTCGACGCGTGGCTCGCCGGTCTGGGGTGCGGCGGCCACTCCCACCCACGTCACGTTGCGGTAGTGCGGCGCATGGGCGGCCAGCAGGTCACGGTCGATCGCCAGCATGTCACACCACTTGTGGTGCACGTCGATCTTCGACACCGCGCCGATCACCACGTCGGTGTCGGCGGCCGCGGCGTCGAGCAGCGCGCAGTC
This sequence comes from Mycobacterium noviomagense, assembly GCF_010731635.1. NCBI lineage: Bacteria > Bacillati > Actinomycetota > Actinomycetes > Mycobacteriales > Mycobacteriaceae > Mycobacterium > Mycobacterium noviomagense. The sequence goes on along the minus strand of NZ_AP022583.1, from coordinate 2,075,725 downwards.
GGAGCTGGTCAGCTCGGCCGCCGCCGACACCACGAACACCACCGCGGTCGGCACCTCGCCCGGCGCCAAGTCGGCCGATTCGATGAAGGTGTGCTCAGGCAGCCGTTCACGCAGCGCCGATGCCACAGCGCTGACGCCGGCCAGCCACGGGCCCATCACCAGGACGGCATCTCGGCGCTGCACGCTCGGCGCTGCCAACCGGGGCCCGATCGCGGCGACCAAGGCGTCGACTTCGGCGGCCGGATCCTGGCGGTCCGTCTCGATCACGGCGACCCCCCAGCGTGCGACCACAGCCGCAGCGATCCCCTGGCGATGTCCGCGCCGCAACTGCGGTGCACGGCTGACACCGGTCCGCGGCTGTAGCGCTGCCACGTCACGGCCCGCCGCAGGTGGGCAGCCCGGCCGTCACCCGGGTCGACGCTTAGACCAGCGGCTTCGACGACGTCCACCGCGGCGGCCATCCGGGCGATCACCGTGTCGTCGCGGGACAAGAAGCCGCTGATCCGCTGGTCGCACACAGCCAACGTCTCCAGTTCGTCGAGCGCGTCGAGGATGCGCCGGTAGCGCACCTCGGCGCCGGCCGCGTTGATCCGGTCGACGACGACGTCGACGCAGCTGGCGCGCCGCAACCAGGCGCGGACCTGCCCAAAAGATCTCCCCTGCCGCGCCGCCGCGACCGCCAGCGAGATGCCGAACATGTCGAAAGTCTCCACCAGCCGCTGCCGGGTAGTGCGCGGCAGTCGGTGCGCGGCGGCCAGAAACGCATCTGCCGAGGTCAGATCGGCGGGCTGGGCGGCCAGCAGCTGTAGCGGCGGCCACAGCGCGTCATCACACTCGATCGCGGCGGCGGCGAGCAACCCGATCATCGGCTCGACCGCGATTCCGGTGACCTCGGACAGGAGTGCACAGTGCGCCGCCGCCGTCGGTCCCATCAGATCCGCCTTGGTCAGCACCCCCACCGCCGGCTGGCGCGCCGCGGCGATGGCGTCGCGGTCCTCGGGCTTGACCACCTCGGCGACCACGTAGACGTCGACGTCGGCTTCCCATGTGGTGATGTGCACACCCGCGCCGGCCAACGCCCGCGCGACCGTACCGCGGCCAACCCCGCGCCGCCCGTGGACCGCCACGCGCAGCGGCGCCGCTACCCGCCGCGCGACATCGCTCAGCGCAGGATCGTCGACCTCGTCCGCGAATCGTGCCAGCTCATCGACGAAGAACTGGTGCCCCTGCTCGCTCATGCCCACGAATGGTGGCATCTGCGCCGCCGTGACGCGAGCCACGCCATAGCAGCAGAAGGCAACTGTTGGGTATCAATCTGCACCACGGGGCGGCTGCACCATGGGTTCATGGGCCACGATGGACGGATGCATGCGCAGCGCGGGGCAGCAGCGACATCGGCGGAGCTGCCCGACACCGATCTGTCTGCGCCGCGCTATCCCCGGGTCACCAGCTTTCGGTCCCGGCGTTCCGCGCTCTCCAGCGCACAGCAACAGACATGGGAACGGCTCTGGCCGGTGTACGGCCTCGATGCCCCCCGCTCCGGGGGCCATCCGACCGCGACCGTCGACACCAGCCCGGTGGACACCGCCGCCTGGTTCGGCCGCGAGGCGCCGGTAGTGCTCGAGATCGGCTGCGGCGCAGGCACTTCCACGCTGGCGATGGCTCAGGGCGAGCCGCATGTCGACGTCATCGCGGTGGATGTGTACCGGCGCGGGTTGGCGCAGCTGCTCTGTGCCGTCGCGCGTGAAGACGTCGGCAATATCCGGCTGATCCGCGGCGACGCCGTCGACGTGCTCCAACACCTGATCGCGCCCGGTTCGCTGGCCGGGGTCCGCGTCTTCTTTCCCGACCCGTGGCCCAAAGCTCGCCACCATAAGCGCCGGTTGCTGCAACCGGCGACGTTCGCGTTGATCGCCGAGCGGCTGCGACCCGGCGGCGTGCTGCATGTGGCGACCGACCACGCCGGCTACGCCGAGCAGATCGCTCAGGCCGGTGACGGTGAGCCGCGCCTTGTCCGGGTTGATCCCGGTACGCGGTCGCTGGCCATCTCGGTCGAGCGCCCGACGACTAAATATGAAACGAAAGCCCGGCACGCGGGCAGTGCCGTAACGGAGTTGCTCTGGGAAAGACAGCCATGAGCCTGACGCAAGAAACACACACACCCGAACCTTTCCCTCCCCCGGCGGCCTCGACCGACTCCTATGGGAACGGCGTCGGCGGATTCGCTCAGCCGGTTCGCCGTGTGCTGTTGGTGTGGGACGCCCCCAACCTCGACATGGGCCTGGGCTCCATCCTGGGCCGGCGCCCGACGGCGCTGGAGCGTCCGCGGTTCGACGCGCTGGGCCGCTGGCTGCTCGCCCGCACCGCCGAATTGGCCGCGGGTCGCTCCGATGTGTCCGTCGAACCTGAGGCCACCGTGTTCACCAACATCGCCGCAGGAAGCGCCGATGTCGTGCGCCCGTGGGTGGACGCGTTGCGTAACGTGGGCTTCGCCGTCTTCGCCAAACCGAAGGTCGACGACAACAGCGACGTCGACGGCGACATGCTGCGGCACATCGCGCTACGGTGCAATGAGGGTCTTGCCGCGCTGGTGGTGGCCTCCGCTGATGGTCAGGCCTTCCGGCAACCGCTGGAAGACATTGCGCGCGGCGGGGTACCCGTCCAAGTGCTCGGATTTCGCGAACATGCGAGTTGGGCGCTAGCGTCGGATAGCTTGGAGTTCGTCGACCTGGAGGACATTGCAGGCGTTTTCCGGGAGCCGCTGCCGCGGATCGGTTTGGATTCGCTGCCTGAAGAAGGGGCGTGGCTGCAGCCGTTCCGGCCGCTGTCCTCGCTACTGGCCTCGCGTGTGTAAAAAAACTAGATAAAACGCCGCGGGTCACGGGGTTTTTCAGCAGATCCAGTAAGGAGATTACGTGTTCGCCTGGTGGGGCCGAATGGTCTACCGCTACCGGTTCATCGTAATCGGAGTCATGGTGGCGCTTTGCCTCTGCGGCGGCATCTTCGGGCTGACGCTCGGCAAGCACGTCACGCAGAGCGGTTTCTACGACGACAGCAGCCAGTCGGTGAAGGCATCGGTGCTGGGCGACCAGGTTTACGGGCGCGACCGCACCAGCCACATCGTCGCGACGTTCCCCGCACCGCCGGGCAAAACGGTCGACGACCCGGTCTGGTCGAAACAGATCAAGGACCAGCTCAACAAGTTCAAGGCCGACCATCCCAAGCAGGTTCTGGGCTGGGTCGGTTACCTGGCCGCGCCCAACACCACCGATCCGGTGGTCAAGGGGATGGCAACCGCGGACAAGAAGCACACGTTCGTGTCGATCCCGCTCAAGGGCGACGACGACGACACCATCCTCAACAATTACAAGGCGATCGCGCCCGACCTGCAAAAACTTGACGGCGGAAAGATCGAACTGGCCGGGCTCGAACCGGTAGCCAACGCGCTGACCGGAACCATCGAAACCGACCAGCGCCGTATGGAAGTGCTGGCGCTGCCGCTGGTGGCGGTGGTGCTGTTCCTGGTGTTCGGTGGCGTGGTCGCCGCCTGTCTGCCGGCGATCGTCGGTGGTCTGGCCATCGCCGGGGCGCTGGGCATCATGCGCTTCATCGCGATCTTCGGGCCGGTTCACTTCTTCGCCCAACCCGTCGTGACCATGATCGGCCTCGGTATCGCCGTCGACTACGGGTTGTTCGTGGTGAGCCGGTTCCGAGAAGAGATCGCCGAGGGCTACGACAGCGAGGTCGCGGTTCGCCGAACCATGATGACGGCCGGGCGCACCGTCACGTTCTCGGCAGTGCTGATCGCGGTATCAGCGGCCAGCATGCTGGTGTTCCCGCAGGGCTTCCTGAAGTCGTTGACCTACGCCACGATCGCGGCGGTCATGCTCTCGGCGATTCTGTCGATCACCATCCTGCCGGCCGTGCTCGGCATCCTGGGCCACCACGTCGACGCCCTGGGCGTGCGGACGCTGTTCCGGGTTCCGTTCCTCGCGAACTGGAAAGTGTCCCGGGCATACCTGAACTGGCTGGCGGATTTGCTGCAGAAGACCAAGACCCGCGAAGAGGTCGAGCACGAGTTCTGGGGCAAGCTGGTCAACCGGGTGATGAAGCGCCCGTTGCTGTTCGCCCTTCCGATCGTCGTCGCGATGATCTTGCTGATCATGCCGCTGTTCAAGCTGGAGCTCGGCGGCTTCAGCGAGAAGTACCTGCCGCCCAGCAATCCGGTGCGCCAAGCCCAGGAGCACTTCGACAAGCTGTTCCCCGGCTACCGCACCGAGCAGGTGACCCTGGTCATCCAGAGCACCAACCACAGCAAGGTGACCGATCAGCAGGTCGCTGACATCCGCAGCAAGGCGCCGATCAACGGGTTCACCGCCAAGACGTGGGACGAACGTCCATGCCCGAATATCGCGGGTAATCCGTGCGTCCCGGGACCTAACGGCACCACCCATCCGAAGGACGACACGGTCCGGGTCATCCAGAACGGCTTGGTCAACCCCAACGATGCAAAGAAGAAGATCGCCGAGCTGCGGGAGATCACCCCACCCAAGGGCCTCAACATCATGGTCGGCGGTACCCAGGCCCTCGTGCAGGACAGCATCCACGGCATCTTCGCCAAGCTGCCGCTGATGTTGGTGATCCTGCTGACCACCACCACGCTGCTGATGTTCCTGGCATTCGGGTCGCTGGTGCTGCCGCTGAAGGCAACGGTGATGAGCGCGCTGACACTCGGCTCGACGATGGGCATTTTGACGTGGATCTTCGTCGACGGTCACTTCTCCAAGTGGCTGAATTTCACGCCGACACCGCTGACCGCGCCGGTGATCGGCTTGATCATCGCGGTCGTCTTCGGGTTGTCGACCGACTACGAGGTGTTCCTGGTCTCCCGGATGGTCGAGGCGCGGGAACGCGGCATGTCCACCGCGGAAGCGATCCGGATCGGCACAGCGACCACCGGTCGCATCATTACCGCGGCGGCGACCGTGCTTGCCGTGGTCGCCGGCTCCTTCGTGTTCTCCGACCTCGTGATGATGAAGTACCTGGCGTTCGGGTTGATGGCGGCGCTGTTGCTTGACGCCACCGTGGTGCGGATGTTCCTGGTGCCGTCGGTGATGAAACTGCTCGGCGACGACTGCTGGTGGGCGCCGGCGTGGATGAAACGCCTGCAAAACCGCATCGGGCTGGGCGAGATCCACCTGCCCGACGAACGTAAGCTGCCGGTCCCCCGCCGCAGGGCCGAACGTCCTCCGGCCGAGCGGACACCGGCCGCGGCGATGGCCTCAGCTGGCCGGCCGCCGCGTCCGCCGCACGATCCAACCCATCCCGGCATAGAGGGACCGTCGCGTCCTCGCACGGCTGGGCGGCCCCCGTCCCGGCCGCCCGCTCAACCGACCCCCTCCGGTGCCGCCACCACGCGGATGCCAGCTGGGGGTGGTGAGCCAGCGGAGCCGCCGACGACCCGCTTGTCCACACCGAAGAGCACTGTCACGAATGCGGCGCCGACCAACCGGCGCCCGCAGCAGCCGGCTGCGCCGCATGACCGCGAAATCGAGTCGTGGCTCAGCGAATTGCGCGACGGTCTGGACGTGCCCCGGGACCGGCCGCCCCACGACCGGGACGTGCCCCCAGCGCCGCCGCGGCCGGGTGAGCGGGATAACCAACCACGCCGTGAACGCGAGGAGCGTCCACCGGCTCGCGACCGCCAAGGTGACCGTCCGGCGGATCTGCACGGCGCAGCACAGGCCGCGACGCCCACGCCGTCGGCCGAGCAGACCCCCGGTCTGCCCGTTCCGGACAACCATTCCGACGCGCCGGCCAGCGACGCTGACGCCACCACCGCGATCCCTACTCCGCCATCGGAGGAAAGCGACTCAGACGTGGCTACCGAGAAGCTGAACTCGCGCGGCCGGCGAGGCAACAGCGGCGAGCAGCCCCGCCAGCGCGGCAGCGTCAGCGCCCAAGATCTGCTGCGCCGCGAAGGCCGGTTCTAACTAGTCCGCGGTATGTTGCTTGGACTCGCCACCATGCGGTGACGAATCCGATTCGACGCTGTCCGGTTCGGCATGGACGAGCGCCGGGCCGCTGTCGGCTGTCGCCTCCACCTCCGGGGCGGGACCGGATGCCATCAGCGCCCGTACCGCACGGTCGAAGAACGCGATGGTCGGGACGGCCAGCAAAGCGCCGACGATGCCCGCGAGGATGCCGCCGGTTGAAATACCCACCACTACGCCTAACGGATGGATTGACACCGCGCGCCCCATGACCAGCGGCTGCAGCACGTGCCCCTCCAATTGGTTGACCCCGATGATCACCCCCAGCGTGATCAAGGCATAAATCCATCCTTTTGCGATCAGCGCCACTATCACCGCCACCAATCCGCTGACCACCGCCCCGACCAACGGGATGAAGGCGCCGAGAAACACCAGCGAGGCGAGCGGCAAAGCCAGCGGCACACTCATGATCGCCAGACCGGTACCGACACCGGCTGCGTCGACCAGCGCCACAAGGAAAGTCGCCCGCACGTAACCGATCAACGACTGGAACCCAGCGATGCCGGCTTTGTGGACCTTCTCGCGTACGTCGCTCGGGAAGATCTTGACCACGAACTGCCAGATGTTGCGGCCGCCGTACAAGAAGAAGATCAGCGTGAACAGCACCACGAACGCGCCGGTGACGATCTCGGTGATGGTGGTCGCTGTCGACAGTGCGCCGCTCGTCAGCTTGGACTGATTCTTTTGCAGCATGTCGGTCACGGTGTTGCCGATGTTGTTGACCTGGTCCCGGCTCATGTGGATCGGGCCTTCGACGAGCCACTTACGGGTCGAGTCGATTAAGTGCGTCACCTGATTGACCAGCCCCGGCAGACCGTCGATGAACTGGGTGACGACGAAAGCCAGAACTCCGCCGATCGCGGCGAACCCGGTGAGCAACAGCAAAAACACCGCGAGCCCACGCTGCACCCCGTGCCGGTCCAGCCAGTCGACGCCGGGCAACAGCAGTGCCGAGAGGATCAGCGCCAGCGCCAGCGGAACGGTGACGACCTCCAGCCGCTTGATCAGCCACAGCACCACCACCAGGGCGGCGAACATCACCAACAGTCGCCATGACCACGCGGCCGCCTTGCGCACAAGCGGGTGGACGGATTCGTCTTCCAGCACAGACATCCCGGTAGCGTATCCACCTTGTCCGCGCTGAAACGGCCGAAACCCTGCGCCACAAGCCGACACCCCGGCGAAGCCGCGCGACGCTGACGCCGCGACGTGCACCGCTACCCTTAAGCAGTGCCGTATGACGCACAGGCTGGCCCCCTTCGCCCTCAGCAGGAAGGACCTTCCCGGGGCAAATACTGGTGGTTGCGCTGGGTCGTTCTGGCCGTCGTGGCGACCGTGCTCGCGGTCGAAGTGGGGCTGGTGTGGGATCAGTTGGCCAAGGCCTGGACGACGGTGCTGTCGGCCAAGTGGTGGTGGTTGGTGGCGGCCACGGTGGCGGCAATCGCATCGATGCACAGCTTTGCGCAGATCCAGCGCACGCTGCTGAGATCGGCCGGGGTACAAGTCAGGCAACTGCGCTCTGAAGCCGCCTACTATGCGGCCAACTCGTTGAGCACCACGCTGCCGGGCGGGCCCGTGCTCGCGGCCACGTTTCTGCTTCGGCAGCAACGCCTTTGGGGTGCTTCGACGCTGGTGGCGTCCTGGCAGCTGGTGATGGCGGGCGTCCTGCAGGCGGTCGGGTTGGCGCTGCTCGGTCTGGGCGGCGCGTTCTTGCTGGGCGCGAAGAACAATCCGTTTTCGTTGCTTTTCACGCTCGGCGGCTTCCTTACCTTGTTGCTACTGGCGCAGGCGGTGGCATCGCGTCCGGAGCTGATCGACGGGATCGGGCTTCGCGTTCTGTCGTGGGTGAACTCGATTCGCGGCAAACCCGCCGGCACCGGTGTGCAGAAGTGGCGCGAGATTCTGACGCAACTGGAGTCGGTCAGTCTGAGCCGCCGCGACTTGACCGTGGCGTTCAGTTGGTCGCTTGCTAACCGCATCACCGACGTCGCTTGCCTCGGCTGTGCCGCTTATGCCACGGGCGGCACGGCGTCGCTCGCGGGTTTGACGGTCGCCTGTGCGGCTGCGCGTGCGGTCGGCACGATCCCGCTGATGCCGGGCGGCCTGCTGGTCGTTGAGGCGGTCCTGGTGCCCGGCCTCGTTTCGAGCGGCATGTCGCTGCCGGGCGCAATTTCGGCCATGCTGATCTACCGGGCGATCAGCTGGTTGCTCATCGCCGCCATCGGGTGGGTGGTGTTCTTCTTCATGTTCCGCACCGAAAACAAGGCAGAACCCGACGCCGTCGTCGCCGACGCCGAAGCCGCCGCGCCACAGGCAGCTGGCTCAGGCCCGGTCGCCGAGTCGAACAGCCAAGTCGAGCTGCCGCACCCCACACCGCCCGACGCCGCGTTGCCGGGCCCGCTACTACCGGCCAATCCAGACGCCGCATCCGCCGACCGGCGCAGCACTCCGCGCAACCCGCTCGGCAGCCCGTAGCTACGGCACGACGCGGTTAGTGATTACCTGACAGCGGTTATCGGCGATGCGGCCGGCGCACCCGGCTGGAGTCCGGTCGCGGGACCCGGCTGAGGTCCGGTCCCGGCCGGTGGGGCCGCTGGTGCGGCCGGCGCGCCGCCGGGCGTCCCGGCAACCGGCTGGGCCGGCGGAATGCCGCCGGGCAGACCACCCGGGAGCCCGTTCTGGGCGCCCTGCACGAGCCCGAGCATCTGCGGAAGCGTGATCGGCAGCTTGCACTTTGTTCCCAGCCCGGTCAGCGGCGCCGAGATCGTCTGCAGATCGCTAGCCACCTTGGGATTGGCTTCGAAATAGCTTTTCAGCGACGTGACCGACTGGGGCCCCGCCGGCTGCTGCAAGATCGACGTCATCGCCTGGTTGGTCTCAGGGTGCGAGTCCAGGTAGTCGCCTGCCGACTTGGCCACCGAACCGACCGTCCTGGCCATCTCGCTTGCCGCGCACGGATCCTGTGCACCCGTTGCCGAGGGCACAGCAAGCACAGCGGTGGCGACGCCACCCAACGCCGCAGCCGTCAACACCCCGAAAAGCCCGTGACGCAAGGTCGCAGCAGTCGGTTTCATGGATAACTCCTTACGGTTTGCGAATATCCACATGTCTCGCAAACGGGCTGAGGCCCAGGGTCTTTGGCCCGACCCGGTGACGGCCACCTGACATCGTGCCATCTACTGCAAGGACGCCGCCAATTGAGGACGCTGAGAATCCGCTCACGGTCCAGCGTCGGGATCGGGGCATCAAGACCATCACGATTTGGAGTCACCGCAGCTCAGAGCCGATAAGTCGAGTTACTTTACAGCAAGCTGCGGTAGGCTCGCGTCCACGCAACGGGGTAGAAGGCGGGGAAAGAAATCCAGCAGTTCATGATGCGTCTGAGCAGCAACCTGCGCAGATATCGCTGGCTTGTGTTCACGGGTTGGCTGCTGGCACTAATTCCCGCGATTTATCTGACGATGACCCAGTCGGGTCATTTGACCGGCGGCGGTTTCGAAGTTTCGGGCTCACAGTCGCTGCTTGTTCACGATCAGCTCGAGGACCACTACCCCGATCAGGGCGCTTCTCCGCTGGCGTTGGTGGCATCCCCCCGCGCCGACGCCACCTACGCGGACATGAACGACGCCGTCGCGCTGCTCAACCGAGTGGCCCGCGAGGTTCCCAACGTGTCGGTGGTTACCGACCCACGCCAGCCGGCCCCGCAGCCGGACCGCCCCTATGTGGTGTCGCTGCGGCTGGACTTCAACAACAGCGGCGCCAGCGATGTCGCCAAAAAGCTGCGGGACAAGGTCGGCGTGCACGGCGACAAAGCGGGCAGCATCAACAACGGCCGGGTCCGGCTCTATGTCATCGGTCAGGGCGCGCTGTCTACAGCCGCGGCGGGAAACACCAAACACGACATCGCCGCCGCCGAACGGTGGAACCTGCCGATCATTCTGATCGTCTTGCTCGCGGTGTTCGGTTCGCTGGCCGCGGCCGCGATCCCGCTGGCGCTGGGCATCTGCACCGTCGCGATCACCATGGGCCTGGTGTACCTGCTGTCGGCGTACACCACGATGTCGGTGTTCGTCACCTCTACGGTGTCGATGTTCGGCATTGCGCTGGCCGTCGACTACTCCCTGTTCATCCTGATGCGCTTCCGCGAGGAGCTGCGCGCCGGTCGCCAACCGCAGGAAGCCATCGACGCGGCGATGGGCACCTCGGGCCTGGCGGTGGTGTTGTCCGGCATGACCGTCGTCGCCTCGCTGACCGGGATTTATCTGATCGGCACTCCGGCGCTGGCGTCGATGGCCACCGGCGCGATCCTCGCTGTCGCGGTCGCGATGCTGACGTCGGCGACGATGACGCCGGCGGTGCTGGCGACCTTCGGGCGCGCCGCCGCCAAGCGCTCAGCGGTGCTGCACTGGTCGCGGCGGCCTGAGTCCACCCAGTCGCGGTTTTGGACCCGCTGGATCGGGTGGGTCATGCGCCGCCCGTGGGCGTCGGCATTGGGCGCGGCGGCAATCCTCATCGCGATGGCGGCACCGTCGGTATCGATGGTGCTGGGCAACAGCCTGCTGCGCCAGTTCGACTCCACGCACGAGATCCGCTCAGGGGTGGCCGCGGCGGCCCAGGCGCTCGGGCCCGGGGCGCTGGGCCCGGTGCAGGTGCTGGTCACCTTCCCCGACGCCGATGCATCCTCACCCGAGCACCAGGACACCCTCGCGGCGATCGGTCGCGAACTGGCGAGCGCTCCCGACATCGTGTCGGTGACAGCGCCGGTATTCGCTGACGACAACACCAGCGCGCTGCTCAATGCGGTGCTGTCGGTGGATCCCGAGGATATGAGCGCACGGCACAGCGTGGACTGGATGCGCGCCCACCTGCCCGACGTCCCGGGCGCCGGCTCGCTGCGCGTCGATGTCGGCGGACCCACCGCGCTCATCAAAGACTTCGACGATCGCGTGGCCGAAACCGAGCCGCTGGTATTGGTTTTCGTCGCGACGATCGCTTTTGTGATGCTGCTGATCTCGATCCAGTCGGTGTTCTTGGCGTTCAAGGGCGTGCTGATGACGATGCTGTCGGTCGCCGCCGCCTACGGCAGCCTGGTGATGGTCTTCCAGTGGGGCTGGCTGGAAAAGCTTGGTTTCGAGCGCATCAGTTCCATCGATTCCACCGTGCCGCCCCTGGTGTTGGCGATGACCTTCGGGCTGTCGATGGACTACGAGATCTTTCTGCTGACCCGGATTAGGGAACGTTTCCTGCAGTCCGGGCATACCCGCGACGCTGTCGCCTACGGTGTGAGCACCAGTGCGCGCACGATCACCAGCGCAGCGCTGATCATGATCGCAGTGTTCATCGGCTTCGCGTTCGCCGGTATGCCGCTGGTCGCCGAGATCGGGGTGGCCTGCGCCGTGGCGATCGCCGTCGACGCCACGGTGGTGAGGCTGGTCCTGGTGCCGGCGCTGATGGCGATGTTCGAGCAGTGGAACTGGTGGCTGCCGCGGTGGCTGCACCGCATACTGCCGTCGGTCGACTTCGAAAAGCCGCTGCCCAAGGTGGAGCTCGGCGACGTGGTGATGATTCCCGACGACATCTCCGCGCCGGTGGTGCCCAGCGCCGATCTGCGCGTGGTGATCAAGTCGGCGGCACGGCTTAAGCGCCTGGTTCCCGACGCGATCTCGGTGACGGATCCGCTGGCGTTTACCGGGTGCGGCGGCCGGGATAACGGCGGTGAAGAGGCCACCACCCGTCGCACCGCGATGGCAGGCACCACTGTCGCGGCCAACGGGTCGGCGGTGGCGAGAAAGTTCGGCGGCTTGCCGTACCGCAACGGCACCGGCCGGAGCACGGCACGACCGGTGCATCCGGTCACCCTGTGGCGCGGCCGGCTTTCCGTGGCCCTCGACGCACTGGAAGCCCAGGCCGATGCGGTTGACCCGACGTTCGAGCGGCGCAGTCCGGTGGAGACCACCAACGTCCAATTGCCCACCGGCGACCGGCTGCAGATCCCGACCGGCGCAGAAACCCTGCGCATGAAGGGTTACTTGATCATGTGCCGCAACAGCAGCCGCGACTACGCCGAGTTTGCTGAACTCGTCGACGCAATGGAACCGGAAACCGCTGCTGTGGTCCTGGCGGGGATGGACAGGTATTACTGTTGTCAACAACCGAGGCGACAATGGGTCGCCAGCCAGTTGGTCCGTCGGCTTGCGGATCCGCACCCGTCCGACATCGACGACGAGGACTTGTCGGACCCGGGTGCCCGGGCCGAGTGGGAAGAGGTCAGGCAGCGCTGCCTATCGGTGGCCGTAGCGATGCTGGAGGAGGCGAGGTGACGTTGGCAGCGGACCGACGGCCTGGACCGATGCCGCGTCGGCCCCCCACCCAGCCGCGGTACACCGACCGCCCGGTCGAGTTCTGGCCGACCGCCGCTATCCACTCGGCGCTGGAGAGCGGGGACATCGGCACCTGGAAGCAGATCGCAGTCGCGCTCAAACGCGACCCGTACGGGCGGACCGCCCGCCAGGTCGAAGAGGTTCTCGCGGGCTCACGGCCATACGGCATCTCCAAAGCGATGGCAGAGGTGCTGGAACGCGCCCGCGCACACTTGGAAGCCGACGAACGCGCAGAGGTGGCCCGCCACGTGCGGCTGCTGATCGAACGGTCCGGTTTGCGGGAGCAGGAATTCGCCTCCCGCATCGGAGTTCCCGCCGAGGACCTCGCCGCCTACCTCGACGCCAGGGTCAGCCCGTCGGCCTCTCTGATGATCCGCATGCGCCGCCTGTCCGACCGGTTCGCCAAATTGAGGTCGCAGCGTCCGGCCGGTAATTCATGACCGGCCAACCCGACGCCGCCGCGCTGCAAGAGATCCTGCGCCAAACGCGCAGCATTGCGGTGGTCGGCGCGTCGGACAAGCCGGGCCGGCCGAGTCACGGCGTCTACTCGTATCTGGTGTCGACCGGCGACTACGAGGTGTATCCGGTCAACCCGACCATCACTGGAATCGACGGCGCGCCAGTCTATCCGAGCCTGGCGGACCTTCCCGTCGTTCCTGACATGGTCGACGTATTCCGCCGCTACGACGAGCTGCCGTCGGTGTTGGCCGACACGCTTGCCTTACAGCCGCGGCCCAAATATCTGTGGTTGCAGCAAGGCCTGTGGCATGAGGAGGTGGCCCGCGAGGCCGAGGCCGCCGGCCTGCAAGTCGTGATGGACCGTTGCCTGAAGGTCGACCACTCCCGCCTGTGCCGACGCTGAGCAACTACCGCGAGTTGATCGGCGACACGTCGAACACCAGCCAGTGACCGCTCTTCTTGGTCAGCGTCACCCGCAGCGCGAGCACGGCACGGCTCGGCGGCTGCCCGGGTGTGTTCTGGATCGCGCGGAGCACGACCGCCACACTGGCCGCCGACGGACCTTGGGCCTCCACGCCGGCCGATAACGTCGAAGCCTGCGCGGTCACATTGTGCTGCGCCAAATCCTTTGTCGACTTGGCGAATTGGTCTTTGAATGCCGTCGCGTGTTCGGGCACCATCATCGCGGCGGCCCGGTCGACGGACGCGGCCGGATCGCTCGGGGAGAACGTCGCCGTCGCCTCCGCCATGCCGGAGGCGATCCGTACCACGTCCCGGGAGTCGCGGTCGAAGTCGCGGTCGGGCATGGACCAGCGCGCGTAACCGGTGATCACGGCCGCCACCAAAGCAATCGCGCACACCGCTACCACCGCCAGCCGCAGCGCGGGCGCGTCGTCATCGGTACCGACCGTCACCGAATCACGCCGGGCCAGCACGAAATTGACGACGACCCCTTCGACGATCAGCAGCATCAGCACCGAGCACAGCGACACCCACCACAGCGGCCAGGCCAGCACGATGCCGATCATCGCCAGCGCGCCGATCGCGCCCAGCGGTGCCGCAACGTCGAACGCCAACACCCGCCAGAGGTTTCTCATTTGATCGACCCCAGCCGTGAGACAAGCAGCTTGCCGTCCACATCGGAGACGTCAAGTCGCAGGTTCCAGTGCACGGTTTGCGGTTTGCCGCCGACGCTTTCTGCGACCGATGTGGCGACCACCATGACGGTGTCGGTGCGGCTGGCGACCGGAGGAAGGTGCGAGTTGGGCGGGCCGACGTTCGGTCGGGCGTCGGGGTCGTGGTGCAAAGCTTCGATCGCCACCGCCTCGATCCGGCCCTCGCTGCGGGACTTGAGCCGCTGCACCACTTCCCGATACGGCTGCACGGTGGCGTCGAAGTCGACGTTGAGCTCACCGACGGTTCCGTCGTGCAGCCGCTGCAAGCTGGCGTCGACGTTGTCGGTGTTCATGTTGATCAGCACGCCCGTCCAGTCGGCGGCGGTTTGCAGGACCCGGCTCTGGTAGCCGCGTTCGCCAACCTCGTCGCGGTGCACCGACCAGATGGTCAAGCCCAATGCGATCGCCGCGATCGACAGCACGCCCAGCACGGCAGATGCGACGCCGTACGCGGTGATGATCCCCCCGTCCGATGGTTCGGCGTCGCGGGCCGCCGCAGCGGGCGCGGCGTCGTCATCCTCGGCCGGTGACCCCGTCCGCTCGCCGTCGTCGGGCATGGCCGTGAGGCTACCCGGCCGGTGATGGAAGGATGGCGGGGTGACGGTAGAAGCGCTGCACTCCGGCATCGACCTGACCAATGTCGACGCCGGTATCCGCCCCCAAGACGACCTATTCGGCCACGTGAACGGCCGCTGGCTGGCCGAATACGACATTCCGCCGGATCGCGCGGTCGACGGCGCGTTCCGGTCGTTGTTCGACCGGGCCGAGGCCCAGGTCCGCGACCTGATCGCCGAGACGGCTGCCGCCGCTGCCGCGCCGGGCACCGACGAACAGCGCATCGGCGACCTCTACGCCAGCTTCCTCGATGAAGAGACCGTCGAACAGCGCGGTGTGCACCCGCTGCTCGAGGAGCTGGCCGCAATCGAGGACGCCGCCGATCCCGACGCGCTGGCCGCTGTGCTCGGCGCGCTGCAACGCACCGGAGTCGGCGGCGGCGTCGGCCTATATGTGGACACGGACGCCAAAAACTCCACCCGCTACCTGCTTCATGTCACGCAGTCCGGCCTCGGGTTGCCCGACGAGTCGTACTACCGCGACGAGCAGCACGCGCAGATCCTGGCCGGCTACCCCGGCCACATCGCGCGAATGTTCGCGCTGGTCTACGGCGGTGATGCACAACAGCACGCCGAGACCGCGGCGCGCATCGTGGCGCTGGAATCCAAGCTGGCAGCGGCGCACTGGGACGTGGTGAAACGCCGCGACGTCGCGCTCACCTACAACCTGCGGACCTTCGCCGAGGTGCAGGCCGAGGCCGCTGGGTTCGACTGGGCCGGCTGGGTCGGCGCGCTGGGCAGCACACCGGAGCTGGTAGCGGAAATCGTTGTGCGCCAACCAGATTACCTGACCGCGTTCGCGCAGCTGTGGGGCAGCGAACCTCTCGACGAGTGGAAGCGTTGGGTCCGTTGGCGGGTGATCCACTCGCGAGCGGGGATGCTCACCGACGCACTGGTGCGCGAGGATTTCGAGTTCTACGGTCGCACGCTGACGGGCGCCGAGCAGATCCGCGAGCGCTGGAAGCGCGGCGTATCGCTGGTGCAAAGCCTGATGGGTGACGCGGTCGGAAAGCTTTACGTGCAACGCCATTTCCCGCCGGACGCGAAGGCCCGCATCGACGCCTTGGTCGACAATCTGCGTGAGGCGTATCGGATCAGCATCGAGGGCCTGGACTGGATGACGCCGCAGACCCGCGAGCGTGCCCTGGCCAAGCTGGACAAGTTCACCCCGAAGGTCGGCTACCCGAAGAAGTGGCGCGACTACTCCGCGCTAGTGATCGACCGCGGCGATCTGTACGGCAACTACCGACGCGGGTACGCGGTCAACTACGACCGCGAACTGGCCAAGCTGGGTGGACCCGTCGACCGCGACGAGTGGTTCATGACGCCGCAAACGGTCAACGCCTACTACAACCCGGGCATGAACGAAATCGTCTTTCCCGCAGCCATTCTGCAGCCGCCGTTCTTCGACCCCGAGGCTGACGACGCCGCCAACTACGGTGGCATCGGCGCGGTGATCGGACATGAGATCGGCCACGGCTTCGACGACCAGGGCGCCAAATACGACGGCGACGGCAATCTGGCCGACTGGTGGACCGACGAGGACCGCGACGAGTTCGCCGCCCGCACGAAAGCGCTGATCGAGCAGTACGACGCTTACACGCCAAGGGATCTCGGCAACGATCACCACGTCAACGGCGCGTTCACGGTCGGTGAGAACATCGGCGATCTGGGCGGGCTGTCGATCGCGCTGCTGGCCTATCAGCTGTCGCTGAACGGCAAACCCGCGCCGGTCATCGACGGGCTCACCGGCGTGCAACGGGTGTTCTTCGGCTGGGCTCAGGTGTGGCGCACCAAAGCCCGCCAAGCCGAGGCGATCCGACGGCTGGCGATCGACCCGCACTCGCCGCCCGAGTTCCGCTGCAACGGCGTCGTGCGCAACATCGACGCGTTCTACGACGCGTTCGACGTCACGCCCGACGACCAGTTATACCTGGTACCCCACCGCCGCGTGCACATCTGGAACTAACCGCGAGCAGACGCAAAAGCCCCCAATTTCCTTGCGAAATGGGGGCTTTTGCGTCTGCTCGGCGAACTAGATCTGCCAGTCGTTGGAGCCGTCGTTCTTGCTGTAGGTACCACCGCTGGAGTTCTTCACCACGATGGGGTCGCCGCTGCCGAAGTTGTCGAAGAACCACTTGGCGTTGGCCGGGCTGATGTTGATGCATCCGTGGCTGACGTCGCGCACACCCTGATCGGCCACCGACCACGGCGCGCTGTGCACATAGTCGCCGCTGTTGTCGAACTGCACGGCGTCGTTGACCGTGACCTTGTAGCCGTAGGTCGAGTTGACGGGCACGCCGTAGGTGGAGGAGTCCATCACCACCGAGGCCTTCTTGTCGAGCACGTAGTACGTGCCGTTGGGGGTCTGGTGGCCACCCGACGACATCCCCATCGACATCGGGATGGTCTTTTCCACCTTCCCGTTGCGGGTGACGGTCATCGTGTGGGTGCCGTCGTCGGCCGTGGCCACCAGCGCGTCACCGGTGTGGAAGTCCGACGTGGTGCCGGCTGCGTCGATGTGGACCGCGGTGTGGGCGGGCCAGAAGCTCAGTGGACGCCACCGCACCTGGGTCGGAGTCATCCAGTAGAACTTGCCGGGGACCGGCGGCTCCGAGGAAATGTGGATTGCTTTTTCGGCCATCGCCGGGTCGGCAATGGGCCGCTGGAAGTTGATAACGATCGGCTTGGCCACACCGACGGTCGCGCCGTTGGCCGGGTTGAACGAGGGCGGCAGGAACGGCGGCTCACCGACGAACGGTGTGGGGTCCTGTCCCGCGGCGGGCCCGGACGGTGTCGCAACAGGCTGCGCGGGCGCCGCCGGCGGCGAGGCCGCCGGGTCCCCGGGAGGCGGTGGCGCTGCCAGTGGATCACCCGCGGGCGGTGCCACGGGCGCGGCGGGCGGGGGCGGCGGCGGTGCGTCACCCGGGGCCGGGTCGACCACGCCCGGATCACCGGGCGGCTGGTCGGGGTCGGCCAGCGCCGGGCCGGTGCCCAGCATCACCACAGCAGCCAACGCGCCCGTGCTGAGAGCGGCGAGAAGCGTGCCTCTCGTCGATCGCGACATATGCATACCTCCAGTCACAGTTCGTAGCCCAGTGTCGCATAGCGACGCAGCCGACTTTGCCTGCAGCGACCGGTGAACGGCCGGAGAACAGCCCCAACATGCTGTCTGACCTGCAGTGTTAATCGCCGCCACGCGGCCACCGTTACGGCCGCTTGGCCAGTTCACCTACGTCGAACAGCTGACGGCTGGCCGCCATGCCACCCAATGCGGCGCCCATCAGGACCGCGGAGGCGGCCAGCATCACCGGCACGCTGCGTTCGTAGAGCAGTCCACCCGCCAGCGAGCCGGCCATGATGCCGACCTGAAAGGCCGCCATGTACAGCCCCGACGCCCCGTCGGGATCGTCGGCGCCGGCCCGCATCGCGGCGGCTTGCAGCATCGGGGACGCCGCGTTGGCCGCCGCGCCCCACAGCGCGATGGCCGCAGTGCCGATCAGCGCGGTCGCCGTGGTGGGCGAGCCGAACGACAACGCGGTCAGCAGGAACAACGCCGCCCACAGCCCGACCATGCAGCTGATCACGGCGGCTTTGGGCCGACGGTCCGAGGGCCAGGCCACCACCGGCATCGCCAGCAGACCGGCAATGCCGTAGGCGGCCAGCAGCCACGCCAGATTCGGCCCGCGCACGCCGACGACATCGCGGATGATCACCACGATGTACGTGTAGGCGATGTAGTGGCCGGTGACGGCGACCAGCGTGAGCAGGCTGACCCGGATGAGCCGCCCGTTGCGGTGGTGGCGGGCCCGCGGGCCGACGGTGGCGAGCTGGTCGTCGCTGAGCACCATCGTCGGCAATACCACCCAGGCCGCCGCGGTGACGGCTGCCGCGGCCACGGTGATACACACGACCGCCAGCCGCCAGCCCCACAGCAGGCTCATCGCCGCCGTCGCCGGGCTGCCGACGACGACGGCCAGACTGATGCCCACGTAGACGACCGTCGTCGCGCGACCGGAGTGGCTGGCCGGCACTAACCGGGTGGCGATGGGCGCCACCACGGACAACATCAGGCCGTGGGTGACTGCACACAACACCCGACCGACGGCAAGCATGGAGAAAGTGGGCGCCACCGCGGAGATGGCCTGGGAGGCGGTCAGGCACACCAGGGTCACCAGCAAGGTCCGGCGCCGCGGCCAGTGCGCGGTCCAGCGCACCAGCGGAATGGTGGTCACCGCGGCAACCAGCGCATACCAGGCCAGCAAGGTACCGACCAAGGGCACGCTGACGTGCAGGTCGCGCGCGATCGCGGGCAGCGCACCGACCGGCAGGATTTCAGCAGTGACGTAAATAAAGGCAGCGGCCGCCAGCACCGTCAACTGCACCGCGATCCGCGGCGTCCACGGTCCGGCGCGGCCGGTGTCGGGGCCGATCATGCGGGCTGAAGCGTCGCGTGGACGACGGCGCGATCGCGCCGCTCCCTCGGTATGCACCTGCCCCACGGCCACTACTCAACCATGGGTTTCCCCACGGGTTAACGATCAAGAGCGAACGAGTCGGGCGATGGCGGCGGAGGCTTCCGCGATTTTCGCGTCGGCTTCGTCGCCGCCGGCGGCGATGGCGCGGCTGACGCAGTGGCCGAGGTGCTCGTCAAGGAGGTTCAGCGCCACAGACCGCAGGGCACTGTTGGCTGCGCTGATCTGGGTGAGGACGTCGATGCAGTACTTATCCTCTTCGATCATCTTGGCGATGCCACGCACCTGGCCTTCGATGCGGCGCAGGCGCTTGGCGTAGTTGTCCTTCTGCTGCGAATAGCCGTGTGTCGATGCCATTCACCCTCCAAGCATCTTCTTCATCTGGTCTATCTCCCCCTGCTGCGTACTGACCATGCGCTTGGCCATCGCGATCGCGTCGCTGTTGCGCCCGTTCGTGATCTCGGTGTTTGCCATGTCGATGGCCCCTTGATGGTGACTGATCATGGACTGCAGCCACAACTTGTCGTAATCGGCGCCCTGCAACGATCCCAGCTTGGCCATGGTGGCTTGGTCGACCATCCCCGTCATCGCCGTGTCGGCGGGCCCCCGCGTATCAGCGTCGGGCTGGGTGCTCCACTGCACCAGAAATCCCTGAAGTTTCTGAATCTCCGAATGCTGAGCGCTGCCGATACCAGAGGCCAACTTGACCAACTCGGCGTTCCCTGTATGGCTCGGCACGGGCGCCGACAGGTCGACGGCCTGTTGGTGGTGCGGAATCATGTTGGCGGCGAAGGCGATATCGGCGCGGTTGTGACTGGCCGACTGATCAGCCTGGCTGCCGGCAGCGCCTTTTTGCGTCGAAGATCCGCCGCACGCGGACAGTCCCGCCGCGGCGACCAGCGCCATAGCAGCCACGATGCGAGCGACACGAGTTGCCATACCAGCCACCATACCCACTCGCAATATACCCCCTGTGGGTATCAGCGCAATTTTGGCGACTATATCGCCACGCGCATACTGAGACGATGGCCGAAACGATCGAGGGCAGGTCCGTGTCGCAGTCCGTCGATATCAAACCCCGCAGCCGCGATGTCACCGACGGTCTGGAAAAAGCCGCTGCCCGGGGCATGCTCCGAGCGGTCGGCATGGACGACGACGACTTCACCAAGCCGCAGATTGGCGTGGCGTCGTCGTGGAACGAGATCACGCCCTGCAACCTGTCGCTGGACCGGTTGGCCAAGGGAGCCAAGGACGGCGTGTTTGCCGCCGGCGGGTATCCGCTTGAGTTCTGCACGATCTCGGTGTCCGACGGCATTTCGATGGGCCACGAGGGCATGCACTTCTCGCTGGTGTCGCGGGAGCTGATCGCCGACAGCGTCGAGACGGTGATGCAGGCCGAACGCTTCGACGCGATGGTCCTGCTCGCCGGATGCGACAAGTCACTGCCGGGCATGCTGATGGCCGCCGCCCGGCTGGACCTTGCCGCGGTATTCCTCTACGCGGGCACGATTCTGCCCGGGCGCACCAAGCTGTCCGACGGCAGCGAGCGCGAGGTCACGATCATCGATGCGTTCGAGGCGGTCGGTGCCTGCACGCGCGGCCTGATGCCGCGCGAAGACGTCGACGCCATCGAACGGGCCATCTGTCCCGGTGAAGGCGCATGCGCCGGTATGTACACCGCCAACACGATGGCCAGTGCTGCCGAGGCGCTGGGTATGTCGCTGCCGGGCAGCGCGGCGCCGCCGGCGACTGATCGCCGCCGCGACGGATTCGCGCGCCGCAGCGGCGAGGCCGTCGTCGAGTTGCTGCGCCGCGGCGTCACTGCACGCGACATTCTCACCAAGGAGGCGTTCGAGAACGCGATCGCGGTGGTGATGGCGTTCGGGGGCTCCACCAACGCCGTACTGCACCTGTTGGCGATCGCCTACGAGGCCAACGTCAAGCTGTCGCTGGAGGATTTCAGCCGCATCGGTTCACGGGTGCCGCACTTGGCCGATGTGAAGCCCTTCGGGCAGCACGTGATGGTCGACGTCGACCGCATCGGCGGGGTGCCGGTGGTCATGAAGGCGCTGCTGGATGCCGGTCTGCTGCACGGGGACTGCCTGACGGTGACCGGCCGGACAGTGGCCGAGAACCTCGCGCGCATCGCCCCGCCCGATCCCGACGGAAGGGTACTGCGGGCATTGGACAACCCGATCCATCCGACCGGGGGGATCACGATCTTGCATGGATCGCTGGCACCGGAAGGCGCGGTGGTCAAGACCGCAGGTTTCGACACCGACGTATTCGAAGGCACCGCAAGGGTTTTCGACCGTGAGCGGGCCGCGTTGGATGCGTTGGAGGACGGGACCATCACGGCCGGTGATGCCGTGGTGATCCGGTACGAGGGCCCCAAAGGCGGCCCGGGAATGCGCGAAATGCTCGCCATCACCGGCGCTATCAAGGGCGCCGGCTTGGGTAAAGACGTGCTGTTGTTGACCGACGGCCGGTTCTCCGGGGGCACTACCGGACTGTGCGTGGGACACATCGCCCCCGAAGCGGCCGACGGCGGGCCGATCGCTTTCCTGCGCGACGGCGACCGGATCCGGGTCGACGTCGCCGGGGCGACCTTAGACGTCTTGGTCGACCCAGACGAATTCGCTTCGCGCCGTGCGGGTTTCACTCCGCTGCCGCCGCGTTACACCAGCGGTGTGCTGGCCAAGTACGTCAAGCTGGTGGGTTCGGCCGCCACCGGAGCAGTCTGCGGTTGAGCCGCATCCCGGCCGGCTGATCCCGGCCGGGATTGTCGAACTTTCCGTCAGGCTACACGTGCTTTGCTACGTAGCTGCGCGCACGCATACCGAAGTACACGGCGATCAGGCCCATCACCGTGATCACCGCGCCTGCGACCACATTCGACCAGATCATGCCCGCGGTCGGGGAGACACCGTGCATGACGACCCACGGCGAAACGATCAGCCACACGCCGAACACCGGCAGCGTCCAGGTCATTCCGTGCGTGCGGTCCAGCGCCGACGCGAAGCAAAACGCCAGTACTGCCACCGCTATCCCGCAGATCAGATCGTTGCGGGCCAAGGGTCTCGTCATGCTGAAGCCGACCACCCACGGCGACACGGCCGCGTAGATCCCGGCCAGCAGTGCCAGACCGAAGGTGAACTGCGCGGTCATTGACTCCGCGGCACGCTCGTAGTTGGCGCGCAGAGCCAACAAATCCGGGTGTTGTTCGATTGATGGATGCACTGTGCTCATTTTGTGACCTTTCTGTTATGCGGCAAGCCTTTTGGGCTCTCCGCAACCCATCCATCTGTCCCAAGATTACGCTGGTCGGCGCCGCCCCAGCAACGAAAACCAGGCGGGCCCACCTGCATAGACGAGCACTGGTGGCTACCCGTAGCGTCAAGCTGAAGCGAGGTGAGACATGGATATCTTGGATCGGCTTCGGCTCGACGTTCCGGTGGGTCAAGCAGGAATGGGCGGCGGACTGGCCGGGGCACCGTTGGCCGCTGCGGTCGCCAAGGCCGGCGGCCTGGGAACACTGGGGCTCACGACACCGAGCCAGTTGCGTACGTCGATCGATCAGGTGCGCGCCGAGGCCCCCGGACGCGCCGTCGCAGTGAACCTGTTGTCGTCCTTCACCCGTCGCCGCCACGTCCAGGTATGCGTCGACGCCCACGTCGACGTCGTAGTCGTGGCCTTCGGCGGTGACCGCAGACTGGTCGAGCATCTCCGCGACGCCGGCATCTTCGTCTTCGTAATGGTCGGCACCGAAGCCCGGGCGCGCGAAGCTATCGGCTGGGGCGTCGACGGTCTGATCGCCCAGGGGCAGGAGGCCGGCGGTCATCTCGTCGGGACCATGCCGGCGCTCGACTTCCTGCCGCAGGCGTGCGCCGTTGCCGGTGAACGTCCGGTGTTTCTCGCCGGCGGGATTGCCACCGGGGCCGACACCCGTGCCGCCCTGGACGCCGGGGCCAGCGGCGTCATCGCCGGAACCCGGTTTCTGATGACGCACGAATCCAACGCGCATCCCGAGTACCGGCGACGCGTGATCAACGCGGACAAGACGCTCGAAACCACATTGTTCGGGTTGAGCTGGCCGCTGCGGCACCGTGTCGTTCCCAACGCCGCTACCCGCCGGTGGTGCCACAGCGACGGCAGCGCCAAAGCGCTCCCCACTGCCCTCAACGCCGGAAGCCGCGCGCTGGCCGTGCTCGGCTACCTCGATGCCGGGGCGTTGATGCGACTGCAGTCACCGGGGCGCCCGGTGTTCACGCCGCTGGCGCCGTTGGCGGGAATGCCGGATTCCTGGGTCGATCGCGCGGCGCTCTACGCCGGTGAAACAGCGCTGCGGATCAACCAAATCACTTCGGCCGAACAAGCTCTCGCAGATCTGGCACCCTGACGGTCACTTTACCAACGCCATGGCGAAGCCGTCCCAGTTCTTGGCGCCGACCGTCTGCAGCGCCGCGGTATCCAGCTGTGGGTGCTTACCCATCAGCTCGATCGTTTGGCGCACTGCCTGCATCAGACGGTCGTCCGGTGCCGGCGCCAGAATCTGCCCGTCCCGTATGACGTTGTCCACGACGATGATTGAGCCCGGCCGTGTCAGCCTCACCGCCCACTCCACATACGCGAGGTTGTTCTCCTTGTCGGCATCGACGAACACCAAATCGAACGGCCCGCCGGTCACGCTCGGAAGCGTGTCCAGCGCGGCGCCGACGATCACCTCCACGCGGTCGGCGACACCGGCGCGTTGCAGGTTGGCCCGTGCCACCTCGGCATGCTTCGGCTCATATTCCAGCGTCACCACCCGCCCCTCCGGGCCCGCGCCGCGCGCCAGCCAGATGGTGCTGTAGCCACCCAGCGTGCCGATCTCGAGGATGCGGCGCGCCCCCATCGCGGCGGCCAGTAAGCACAAGAACTTTCCCTGCTGCGCCGACACGGCGATGGACGGCAATCCGGCCGCGGCGCTGGCTTCCAATGCCGCCGACAGCGCCGGATCGTCGCCGACCAGTGTGCTGTCCAGAAACGCGTCGACGTCTCGAGGGGTCGGTTCCTGACTCATGCCTTCCGACGCTAGTCGAATCGCCGGCAAAGGCTCTTTACTCCATACCCCTATGGGGTATAGGCTCCAGAGCGGAGTACCGCTGGATTCCGCGCTTCGGAATCCCGATCAGATAGGGGTGAGGCCAATGGCGAACTACGACCAAGGCACCGTGCTGACCTGTAGCCACGATGGTTGTGGGTGCCGCGTTCGCATCGAGGTTGAATGCCACTGCAACGAGGCGGGCGAGCCGTACCGCTGCACATGCGGCGAGGAATTGGTCGCCGTCAGCGACTGACCCTGGCGCGGTGGAGCCGGGGCCCGACATCAACGCCCGAACGTCCGGCCGACCAGGTCGACGTCGGCGCTAAGCTCCGGCTTCACCGCGGCAACACCTACTGCCACTGCGTAAGTGCCCTCTTCGATGCGCCAGCTGCCAGCACTGCCGTCGTAGCGGGCAAGCACCCGCGGATCCGCCTCGATGGTGACAGTGCACGACTCGCCTGGCTCAAGCTCGACACGCTCGAATCCCAGTAGCCGCAACCGTTGCCCCTCTGGCCCGGCCGTCAGATAAAGCTGTGGAACGTCGGCGCCGGCGCGCTCGCCGGTATTGACGACGGTGAAGCCGGCCGTGATGGTGTCGCCGCCGCTGACTGTGAGGTCGCGGTACTCAAATATGGTGTAAGACAGGCCGTGACCGAACGCGAACATCGGGCTGTGCCCCTGCTGCGCGAACCATCGGTAGCCGACCTCGGCTCCTTCGGTGTAGCGGATTGTCACCGGCGTTCCCCACGGATCACCGAGCCCGGGTAGCTCGGGTCGCGGCGTCTGGCTGAGATCGGCCGGGAACGTGATGGGCAGCCGGCCGGACGGATTGACCGTGCCGAGTAGCACCTCGGCGATCGCTCGGCCTCCGGCTTGCCCGGGATACCAGGCTTGCAGGATCGCGTTCACTTTCTCCCGCCATGGCATGGCAACCGGGTTGCCAGTTTCCAGCACCACGACCGTATCGGGCTGGGCCTCGGCGACCGCGGCGATCACCGCGTCCTGCCCCCATGGCAACGACAGGTCGGCGTTGTCCAGGCCCTCTCCTTCGACGCGCACCGCAAACACGATCGCGATGTCGGCCCGCCGCGCGGCGAGTACCGATTCAGCCGGGCTGATTCCCGGGTCGAATTCAATGACCGTACCGGGCAACATGTTTCGCAGCTCCGCGAGCGGGCTCGTCGGCAGCAGATAGAGATTGCGCGCGCTGCCCATCAGCCCGGGCGCGCCGATCGGGATGACCGCGGCATAGCCTCCAGGCGGAACGACGGCGCTCGACCCGCAGCCGATCGGCACACCGACCTGCGCGTAGCCACCGATGACGGCGATGCGCGCCGTGCAGTCCGGCCCCAATGGCAGCACCCCGCGGTTTTGCAGCAGCACGAGTCCCTGCCGAGCGATATCCAGCGCAATTGCATTGTGGGCGGCCATATCCGGTGACGGCGTGGCGTCCCACCGATCGGCGCCGACGGCGAATATCGAACGTAGGATCCGGCGCACCATATCGGACAGGCGTTGTCCGGGCAGTTGACCGTCGGCATACGCGGCTTTGAGCTGGTCGGTGAACGCCTCCGCACCCCAGAGCAACCGGTCTATTTGTGCGCCGGATTCCTGGTCGAGTCCCTTGAGCGCGAACTCCCAGCTCGGCGTGGCGCCCCAGTCCGACATCGCCCAGCCTCGGTAGCCCCAGGCGACTTTCAGGATGTCGTTGAGCAAAACGTCGTTGCCGCTGGCGTATTCGCCATTGACCTTGTTGTATGCGGTCATCACGGCGCCGGGCTGCGCTCGCCCGATCGCGATTTCGAAAGCCAGCAGGTCGGATTCGCGATGGGCGTCCGGGTCGATGACCGCGTCGAGCCAGTTGCGGTTGGTCTCGTTACAGTTCAGCGAATAGTGCTTGATCGTTGAGATGACGCCCTGTTGCTGGATGCCGGTGATCGACTCTGCAGCGATCGTCGCGCTCAAAAGCGGGTCTTCGGAGACGTATTCGAAGTTGCGACCGTTGCGTGGGTCGCGGGCGAGGTTGATTCCGCCCGCGAGCAGCACGTTGAATCCCCGACTGCGGGCTTCACGCCCGATCCCCGCGCCCGAGGCGCGTGCGAGTGCCGGGTTGAAGCTGGCGGCCAGGGCGAGCCCGGCGGGAAACGCGGTCGCGGTGTCGCCGGGGCGGTAGCCGGGGTTGGTGACGCCGAGGCTGGCATCGGTCATCAACAGCGCCGGCACGCCAAGGCGTGGGATGCCGGGCACGTACCCGGCGCTCATCGGAACGTCGGCGGGGATGCGCTCGTCGCGCACGGGCAGCAGCTCGTTAGCGCCCATCACGCTGATCAGCAGCGAGAACCGCTCGTCGTCGGTCATCTGCGCTTCGACCTCGCGCGCCCGAACGTCGGCCTCGGTGTCGATGCCGCCCAGAGCGGCTCCTACCTCGGTCACCTGGCCAACGTTAAGACGTGGCGATTAGCGCACACCCTCTTTGGCGTAAACGACGCGCAGCACATGCCCGAGCTCCGGTCCCATCACCAGCTCAGCCAGCGCACACATGGTGTCGACGAATTCCGGTCCGTGCGGCGGCGCCGCTTGACAGAGGTGGTGTGCCACTTCGTGCAAGACCACCAACTCACGCATCGCCCAGTCGGCGGTGTCGCGGTCGGGAACTGCGATAACACCTGAGCCGTCGTGGCTTTCGTAGTGCGCGGCGCTAGCGGCGCGCCGCGCGCGAACCGTCAGCGGCGGTGTCGCCGGCCAGCGGCGCCGCACCGCGGGCAACGCGAGCACGTCGTCGACGTAACGCTGCACCGCCGCCAGCGAGCCGAACCGCCCTTCCGGCGGGAGCGTCAGCTGTGTGCCGAAAAATTCGACGGCCGGCGAACCATGCTGGGCCGCGCGGTCGAACAACGTCCGCACGAAGTCCTCCGCCGCGTAAACCTTCGACCGCTGCTGGTCTCGCTCGGCAGTGCCCATTACTCCAGTGCGTGCCGCGCCGACGACAACTCGGGGCTGTTGCCGAGCCGGGCCCGCCGACCGGCTCGGTCCCCTGCCCGCCGCGCGGCCGACGAATAGCCGGCCGAGGCCCGGTAGGCCTGCCACGTGCCGCGTGCCTTCGACGCGCTGCGGTAGTAGTCGTGCAACTCGATTTCCTTGTCCCGCAGCGCAATAGCGGTGCCGGGCGAACGGCCACGGTCCCTTTTCGCCTCTTGCTGCGCCTGCTCGCGGGCCTCGGCCAACCGCTGGCCCACCCGCGCTCCGAACGCCAGCTGAAAGTTCAGCCGAGCGGTTATCGTCGGCGTCGGTCGATGCGCGCCTGAGGCGATGTAGGCGTCCGATGCCCGCACCATCTGGACCACCAGGCTGGCGTACAGGGCGTGGCTCACGTCGATGTCCTCGGCGAACCCGTAGGCGTACACGAACGTCGAATTCGACGCCACGTCGCAGCGCACGTCGTTGGCATGGGCGATGACCACGAACAGCTGCACATACGTGCGCAGCCCCTTTGTGCCGGCCGCTCCGATGGTGATGGTGCGTTGGACCGGGGTCTGTGCGCGGGTGCGCTTATCGGCGTGCGAGCGGGCTACCGCCAAGTCGATGGACGTCGCCGTGGCCAAGCGTTGCGCTGCCGCCATGAACGCCTCGGCCTCATGCGGATTGTCGGTGCCTTCGGCCTGGCGCAGCAAGGCAGCGATGCGTGCCAGCATCTTGTCGTCAGTCATAAGCGCCGCTCTTCCTCATCGCTTCGCTCTGCATCGTCGCCAGCGCGAGTCATAAGCGCCAAATTACGGGATACGCCCGACATTTCCGTTCCGCCATTCACAGCCGGGCATTGATCCAGCTGACCACGTCGTCGAGCACCTGCTCGCGCTCCGGCTCGTTGAACACCTCGTGGTAGAGCCCCGGATAAACCTTCAGGTCGACGTCGGAGCTGCCCACACACTCGACGAGTTGATGGCTGCCGTCGACGCAGATGAGGCGATCCTCCGAACCGTGCACGACCAATAGCGGCGCTGTCAACGCCGCGGCGCGTTGCGGCATGGTTTCGCCCACCAGGAGCAGGGCCCGGGCAATGCCCGCCGGCACCTTGCCGTGATGCACCAGCGGATCGGTTTTGTATGCACTTACGACTGCGGGGTCGCGGGATATCGCGTCGACGTCGAGTTCCTGCACGGGCAGGCCCGGGGCGATCGCGCCGACGGCCTTGGCGACAAACGCCAACACCGGCGACACGCCGGTCTGCGCCGCCACCGCCGGACCCGACAACACCATCAGGTCGTAGTTGTCGGGGCGCTCGACGCCGTAGGCGAACACGATGCCACCGCCCATGCTGTGCCCCAACACGATGCATTTACAGCCGGGATGCTCTTTGGTGGCGATGCCAACCAGCGTGTCGAAGTCGCCGGTGTACTCCGAAATGTCGTTGACCAGCACCCGCTTGCCGCCCGAACGGCCGTGCCCACGGTGGTCTAGCGCGTAGGTGACTAGCCCGTCGTCGCCGAACCGCTGCGCGACGTGGTCGTAGCGGCGAGCGTGTTCGCCCAGGCCGTGCGAGAGGACGACCACCGCTTTCGGTGTGGTGTCTGGTGTCCAGACGTCGTAGACGATGCGCACGCCGCCGACGCCGTCGAATGTCCGTTCCGTGCGGGTGGTAGGCATCAGAGGCAGCGTAGACCGAGGCGCCCGGCTCCTGCTCAGCGCGCCGCTCTGCGGCGCGCCTCGTCAGCGGACGCGGATGTCAGGCTGCCTGCGTAAGCTCGTGCGCGTGAGTCTGCTCACCGAAAGCCTCGACGGCGACTTCTCCGCGCAGGCTGAGCTGTACCGGCGGGAACTGCTCGCGCACTGCTATCGGATGACGGGTTCGCTGCACGACGCCGAGGACCTGGTTCAGGAAACGTATCTGCGGGCCTGGAAGGCCTACGACCGCTTCGAGGGCAAGTCCTCGGTGCGGACGTGGCTGCACCGCATCGCCACCAACACCTGCCTGACCGCGCTGGAGGGCCGGCAACGCCGGCCGTTGCCTACCGGGCTGGGGGCGCCCAGCGCCGATCCCACTGCAGAGCTGGTTGAGCGAACGGAGATTGCCTGGCTCGAGCCGCTGCCGGACACCACCAGCGATCCCTCGGACATCGTCGAATCGCGGGAGTCGGTGCGGTTGGCGTTCATCGCGGCCCTGCAACACCTGTCGCCCCGGCAGCGGGCAGTGCTGGTGCTGCGCGACGTGCTGCAGTGGAAGGCCGCGGAAGTGGCCGAGGCAATCGGCACCAGCACCGCGGCCGTCAACAGCCTGCTGCAACGGGCCCGCACGCAATTGGAGGCGGTCGGTCCCTGTGCCGAGGACCGGCTGGCGGCGCCCGATTCGGCGGACACACAGGATCGGCTGGCCCGCTACATCTCAGCGTTCGAGGCCTACGACGTCGACCGGCTGGTCGAGCTGTTCACCACCGAGGCGATCTGGGAGATGCCGCCATACGTCGGCTGGTACCAGGGTCCGCAAGCGATCGCCACATTGGTGCGCCAGCAGTGCCCCGCGCAAGCCACCGGCGATATGCGGCTGATCCCGTTGCTGGCCAACGGGCAACCCGCGGCCGCGATGTACATGCGCGACGGCGACCAGCATCTGCCGTTTCAGCTGCAGGTCCTCGACATCACCGACTCCGGTGTCAGCCATGTCGTCGCGTTCTTAGACACCACCCTTTTCCCGAAATTCGGCCTGCCCGAGCGCCTCTAATGGCCGAGTGGCCAGTTATGACACGCATTCGAGCGAAAAGCGTGCAATAACTGGCCAGTCAGCGCCGGCTTCGCGAAGCGCAGCACACGTCCGGGCGACGATGACGTTATGCCGGTAGCGCAGCATGTTTGCCCCAACACGGACGACCCTCCAACCAACTGCCACCAACTCCGCATGTTTGTCGATGTCGTATGCCCGTCGTGCCGGATCAGTCCAGTGCTGGATACCGTCGTACTCCACACCGACTTTGAAATCTTCGTAACCCATGTCGATCCGCGCGAACGGGGCGCCGTACCGGTCACACACCACGATCTGGGTTTGCGGCCGTGGTAAGCCGGCGTCGATCAGCACCAGCCGTGTCCGGGTTTCCTGCGGAGACTCAGCACCACCGTCCATCAAATCGAGCGCCCGTCGCAATTGGACCAGGCCACGCACACCGTTACGCCGTCGCACCAACTCCTCGACCTCGTCGACCGTCAGCCTGGTGGCGCGCGCCAACGCATCCAGGTGAATTACCGCGCGGACCAAACCTTTTCGGCGACCGAGATCGAACGCCGTGCGTGTTGGCGTAGTGGCCGGTATCCCGCGAACCGTGCATACCTCGTCGTCCGACAACTCATCACGATGGATAACGATGCCTTCAACAGGCTTGCCGTTACGGCGGTACAACTCTGCGGGAAGTCGTGGGTCAATCCAATCCGAGCCGTGCAACGCGGCGGCCGACAATCCTGCGGCCGTGGCCGTGCGCCCGGACCACAGCCATGCCGCGACTCCTCGGGTGACTGCGGTGAGATCGTGATCGTTCGGCAGGTAGACGTTGCGGTAGACGCGCCGGTGTCGGCTGTGCAGTGCGCGTCTACTTACCTGGCCGTCGGCCAGCGCTTCGGTCCCGATGAACGGCCAGTCGCCCTCCGCCACGCGCTGACTTTGACAGCAGTCCGCCGACCATGTCGGCCGCGCTGAGCCGACCTGTGGATAAACGCTCCGCGAGTGGCCAGTTATGACACGCATTCGAGCGAAAAGCGTGCAATAACTGGACCACTCGCCGAAATGGCTAGAACAGTCGGCTGTCCGGTGGCGGTCCGGATACCGGCCGCACCAAACCGCGTCCGGTGATCAGTGGCAGATCCAGCGCCGACAGCAGGCCGGGCGGCGCTTCGCATACCGCCGGGATGGCGTTGACCATCCGCGATGCGCCGGCTACCCGCGCGCCGAGATCGTGGTCGTGGTCGTCGGCCAATTCAAGCTCGCAGCGCATGCTCGGTGAGCCGTCGATTTCGACGCGGTAGACCCCGCGACCGGAAGCCCCGCCGTAGCCGAGGTCGCGCGGCGGAATCGCGATATGTGGCTGTGGCCAGTCCGGAGCGATGTCGTCGTGCATGCGGGTGACGTGGTCGACGACGAAAGTCAACCTGTCTCAGACATATCCGGTCAGGGTCGAGCGCATCGCCGCTATTGTCCCGGCCGCGATGTGGCCGGTGGGCGTGTCGAACGATTCCGCAGCGGCCACGCGGTCAACGCGTTCGTCGATGTGGTCGATCTGCACACCCAGCCCGGCGGCAAGCTGGTGCAGCACCGGGCCCCAGCCGAAGGTGAAGACGCCAGTGGTAGCCGCGAACGGGGTGACCTCAGGCGGCTTGCCGAACCCGAGGTTCTCGTACACCGCCGATTTGTCGGGGTAGGTAGCGTAGTTGGAAATCTCGCTGACGCGGACGCTCTCGACAACCCGCGACACTCCCGAAAGCACCAGGGGCAGAACATCGTTGGCGAACCCAGTGTCGATGCCGGTGGTGAAGAACGACGCGCCGCCCGCACGCGCCGCCTCCCGCAGCGGTTCGGTGAACGCGGCGTCGACGGCGTCGGGAAAGACAAGAGGCACCACCGAGCACGACACCACGTTTTTGCCGGTCTCCAGGATCGCCGCCATGTCCTCGACTGCCTCCAGCGGCCGCAGATTGGCCGCGGCGGCATAGAGCACCATGTCGGCGTCACCGGTCAGCATCGCACCAGGATCCTGCGTTGCCACGACTCCACCGGCTCGACGCCGCAGAGCTGCCCGGCGTCCAGGCCGGCCTTGGCATCGCTGTGCACTACGAGGTCGACCAGCTCCAGCTGCGGGTGGTCGATCGCTATGCGCTGGGCAGCGGCCTGTTCGGAATCGTCCATGGTCTCCGGGCGCAATTCCTGTTGCTGGACCGCGGCCGCGAAGCGCTCACCTTCTTGAACACCACACTCGCAGCGGGCTGCTCGATGTCGAAAATCGGCGACCGGCAGCTGACGACGGTGGACGCGGTCGGCCACAGCACCGACGGCGAGCACGCCGTAGGGCAGCGCTTCCCGATCGCTCCGCCGTTCGGGCTGGTTGCGATGGCCTGGCGCGACGACACCGCGGTCGAGGACTGGCTGCATCGGGTCACACCCCGGCTCACCCGCGCCGACATCACCGCACATCGCCGTGTGCTCGCCGACATCCGCCACCGCGGCTACGGCGCCTGGCGCTTCGACGACGCCCACGCCGCACTGCACGACCGGCTCGCCGCCGTCCTGGCATCGCTGCAGCCCGCCGCACAGATAACCCGCCAACTCAGCACGCTGATGACGATGGTGACGCTGCGGTCAGTGACGCATACTCTCGAAACGGAGCTGCCGGCAACTGAATTCGTCGTCTTACCGATCTTCGGACGCGACGGTCAGCCAGAGTACCAGATCGAAATTCATCTGGGCGGCGCGCGAAAACTGACACTTCCCGGGCTGGACGCCGCGCTGAGACAAGCGCAAACCCTGCTGACCCCCGCCACAGCCTGACCAACGAGACGATGTAGCAGTCCATTCACGCAGGTAAAGCAGCGTTTCAACGCGTGGATTGGAACACGTTCTGGCTCGTTCGCTAATATCCCGGGCATGAAGACCAAGGGCGCACTGCTATGGGAGCTGAACTCGCCGTTTCGGGTCGACGAAATCGAGGTCGGCGATCCGGTCGACGACGAAGTTCAGATCCAGGTGCATGCCGCCGGCATGTGCCACTCCGACTACCACCTGACCACCGGAGCCACCCCGATCGGCTTGCCGGCACTGGGCGGGCATGAGGGCGCCGGCGTCGTCACCAAAGTCGGCAAGGGCGTCACCGGAATCAGCGAAGGCGACCACGTCATCTTGGCGTTCATCCCGGCCTGCGGCGATTGTCCACCGTGCTTGAAAGGTTTCCGGTCGCTCTGCGACCGCGGCGCCCTGTTGCTCGGCGGCAAAGCGATCGCCGACGGCACCTCCCGCATTAAAGCCGGATCGCATGACGTCTCGCCGATGAACCT
Organism: Mycobacterium noviomagense; assembly: GCF_010731635.1. Lineage (NCBI taxonomy): Bacteria > Bacillati > Actinomycetota > Actinomycetes > Mycobacteriales > Mycobacteriaceae > Mycobacterium > Mycobacterium noviomagense. The sequence continues at coordinate 2,042,459 of NZ_AP022583.1, read as the reverse complement.
GCTCGGCACTTTCGCGCCCTACATGACCGTGCACAAGGATTCGGTCGTCAAGATTGACCCCGGTGTGCCGTTCGAGTCGGCGGCGATTATGGGTTGTGCGGTGCCGACTGGGTTCGGCTCGGCGACGAATGTCGCCGAGGTCCAGCCGGGTGAGACGGTCGCGATTGTCGGCGTGGGCGGCATCGGGATGAGCGCGCTGCAGGGCGCGGTATTGTCCGGCGCCAAGCACGTCATCGCAATCGACCCCGTCGAATTCAAGCGGGAGCAAGCCGTGAAGTTCGGCGCCACCCACGTATACGAGTCGATGTCCGCCGCGATCGCACCGATGATGGATCTGACCTACGGCCTGATGGCCGACAAGACCATCATCGCGGTCGGCGAGATGCGCGGGGAATACATCGAAGAAGCGCTGACCCTGACCGCCAAGACCGGGACCTGCGTGGTGACCGGGATGGGTGCGATGACCGACGTCGACGTCAAGCTCAACTTGTTCTTGTTTGCGATGTTGCAAAAGACGTTGAAAGGCAACATCTTCGGTGGCGGCAGCTCGCACGTCGAAACGCCACGGCTGGTGGGTCTGTACAAGTCCGGGCTGCTCAAGATCGACGAGATGGTGACGAACACCTATCGGCTGGAAGACATCAACGAGGGCTATCAGGACATGCTGGACGGCAAGAACATCCGGGGCGTCATCCGCTACACCGACGCCGACTGGTGAGCCGCACAGGCATGTCCACGGGACTACCCTGAGGGCTATGCCTGCCACCGCGGAGATCCGGCGCGCGGCCGACCGGTTTGTCACGAAGACGTCCTGGCTGAATTCCCGGCATTCCTTTTCGTTCGCCGACCACTACGACCCGGCCAACACTCACCACGGCCTGCTGCTGGTCAACAACGACGACATCGTCGCGCCGCGTACCGGGTTTGCCACCCACCCGCACCGGGACATGGAGATCGTCACCTGGGTGCTGGAGGGCGCGCTGACCCATCAGGACTCGACCGGAAACCACGGTGTGATCTATCCCGGACTGGCGCAACGCATGTCGGCCGGCAGCGGCATTCTGCACTCGGAAAAGAACGACTCGGCAAGCGAGCCAGTGCATTTCATCCAGATGTGGGTGCTACCCGACGAGACCGGTATCGAGCCCAGCTATCAGCAACACGAGACCGACGACCAACTGCTGACCAGTGGGCTGACGACCATCGCCTCCGGTATGACCGGCCACGAGGCCGCCATCACCCTGCACAACCGCAATGCGGCGTTGCACGGAGCGCGGCTGCGGCCCGGCGACAGTGTCGAGTTGCCGTCGGCGCCGTACGTGCATCTGTTCGTGACGTCCGGCCTGGTGTCGGTTGAGGGTCTCGGCGATCTGCATGAGGGCGACGCGGTCCGGTTCACCGCATCCGAAGGGCGACGGGTGACCGCAACCGAGCCGGCGGAGATTCTGGTGTGGGAGATGCACGCAAAACTTGGCGGCTGAGCGTACAGTCGGCTGACTAACGCCGGATGCGGTTGGGGCCAGTCACTGCCAGGTAGATGGCAATGGCGATAACGGCGCTGACAACAGTGCCGACCATGGTGCCCTCCGCTCCTCAGGCGCCCGCCAACTGCCTTCATACCGGGATGCCCGATTGACGGCTCTGCCTAACTTGCCGCCGTGAGCACCAACACTCGCCTGGAGGTCGCGCGTTTGATCGAATGGATCGAGCCATCGCCAGAAATGAGCAGAACCCATGAACGCCCATGACGAGCAGGATGCTGCACCGCCGCCGACGAACACCGAGTCTGGGTCCCCGCTGATCACCGCCGCCGGCCTAGGGGTGGACGGCGAGCACGGACCGCTTTTCTCGGGCATCGATCTGGCACTCACACCGGGGTTCCACGCCATTCGAATGCCCGGAGGACCGGGGCAGACAGCACTCCTGTTGACACTCGCCGGACGGCTCAAGGCCACCCACGGGTCGGTGACAGTGCTCGGCGATTCGGAACCGCGGACGATCCGCCGGCACTGCTCGATCGCGGCATTCGCTGACATCGATGACTTGGAGGAAACAGTGACAGTGCAGACCGTGCTGGCCGAGCAGTGCAGGTGGCTGGCGTCGTGGTATGCGCGGGTACCGGCCCAGTCCGGCCAGACCGAACTGGGCGAAGTCATGGGCGAGATGCCCCCGCCGTCGGCCGAGTCCTACATCATGGACTTGTCGGATCTGGAACTGTTCTTGCTGCGAATCACATTGGCGCTGTTGTCAAACCGCCCAATCTTGGTGGTCGGTGATCTCGAGCAGGTCCGCGACGAGTCGCGGCGGGCGATCGCGGTCGAGAGGCTGGGCGCAATCGCCGCGCAGCGCACCGTCGTCGTCGGGGTGACCAACCCGCTTGGCGCTGAAGCACCCGACCACGAGCTACACGATCACCGCACCTTGACCGGAAAGGGCTGACGATGCTTGCCGGGCTCGCATTTGGTTCGGAAATAAAACGTTTCGGCCGCAGCAGAATGACTCGCGCAGCCATCGTGGTCTTGATGTTGCTCCCGCTGGTCTACGGAGCGCTGTACCTGTGGGCGTACTGGGACCCCTTCGGACACGTCAACAAGATGCCCGTGGCGCTGGTCAACTCTGACCGCGGCGCTGTCGTGTCCGGGCAGCAAATCAATGCCGGCGCCGAGATCGCCAAGGGCCTGACGGCCGACCGCAGCCTGGACTGGCACGTCGTGAACCCCGAAGAGGCGCGTGATGGCGTCGGACACGGCAAGTACTACTTCATGCTCGAGCTGCCGCCCGACTTCAGCGCGGCGATCGCATCACCGGTGACCGGGCAACCCAGACAAGCCAACCTCATCGCCGTCTACAACGACGCCAACAACTACATCTCGACCAGCATTGGCCGCACAGCCATCAGCCAGGTGCTCAATGCCGTATCAGCCCGAATATCCGGGCAGGCGGTCAATCAGGTGCTGTCTGTGGTCGTGTCGTCCGGTTCAGGGATCAAGCAGGCCGCTGACGCGGCCAGGCAACTCGCCGACGGCGCAGCGCGGGTCGACGACGGCGCCAGTCAGCTTTCAGCGGGCCTGCACACCGCCCGATCCGGCTCAGCGCAGCTTGCCACCGGCGCCAAGCAGCTTTCCGACGGCACCAACGAGGCCACCGACCCGCTGCTAGCGGTGAGCAAAGCGCTCTCGACGGTCGGCGGCAACAGCGGCCAGGCTGCGACCGCGATGCAGCAGGCCGCCGATCAGATCAACGGCATTGCGGTCGCGCAAGAGGCCGCCGCTAACGGCCTGTCATCGGTGATTGATCAGCTCTCGGCGAGCCAAGACCCAGCCGCACGCAATGCCGCCGCTGCGCTACGCGGAATACAGGATCAGCTCCGACAACACCAGTTCACACCGCAGATCCGCCAGCAGCTCACCGATGCCCAAAACGCCGCAGGCCCGCTGAAATCGGCCCTGGACCAGGTCGGCAACAAGGGACAGGACCTGACGAACAAGCTCACCCAGCTGCGGAACGGCGCCCAGCAGCTCGCCGCCGGAAACGCCGAGTTGGCAAGCGGTATAGCCAAACTCGATGACGGGGCGCAACAGCTGGCATCGGGAACCGGGCAACTCAGGGCAGGATCGGCCGAACTGGCCACCAAACTCGCCGAAGGCGCCAAGCAGGTACCCAACTGGACGACCCAACAGAAAGAGGCGATCGCCAACACCATCGGTGGCCCGGTCCAGCTGGAAACCACCCATGAGAACGCCGCGCCCAACTTCGGCACCGGCATGGCGCCGTTCTTCCTCACCCTGGCCTTGTTCTTCGGTGCGCTCGTGCTGTGGATGGTGCTGCGACCGTTGCAGAACCGCGCGATCGCCGCAGAGGTGATCGCCCTGCGCGTTGCGCTTTCCAGCTACGTACCCGCAGCAGTGATCGGAATCGCACAAGCGGTCATCCTCTACGGCGTGGTGCGATTCGCCCTCGGCATGCACGCGGCTCACCCGGTCGCGATGCTGGCTTTCATGATCCTGGTCTCCTGGGCGTTCGTTGCCGCGACACAGGCGATCAACGCACTCGTCGGCCCGGCTGTAGGGCGCGTGCTGATCATGGCGCTACTGATGCTGCAGCTGGTCAGCGCCGGCGGGATGTACCCCGTGGAGACCACGTCTAAGCCGTTCCAGGTATTCCACCACTTTGACCCCATGACATACGGCGTCAACGGATTACGTCAACTTATATTGGGCGGGATCGATTTCCGGTTGTGGCAAGCGGTGATCGTGCTGATCGGCATATGGGCTGTCTCATTGGCGATCTCGTCTCTATCGGCCAGGCGTAATCGACTGTGGAACCTGACCAGGCTGCTGCCGTCGATCAAGGTCTGAGCCCGACTCCAGCGGTGCTCACCCTCAGGCGAGTAGCCCTCATCAAAGTTCAAGCAGCGGAACGTGATTCGCCTGCGGCCAAAGCGTCACGCTAATGTGACATAAGTTGACACTGGTTTAGGTGTGGCTAATGTTGTGATACTAATACGACGCCGCGCCGAAAGGGCAACCTGTGCCGAGTCTCGCCGTCACCCTCCGGCGGATGGCAGCCAGCTGCGCAGCGGTAGTCTGTGCGGCGCTGGCCACGAGCACCGGACAGCCGGTCGCCCACGCAGAGTCTCGTGACCTGCTGGCCGCCGCCATTGCCAATACGCGGGGTACATATCTGGTGTACAACTTCGGCGCCGGGCACCCAGCCCCCATGCTTAATGCGGGCGGTAACTGGTACGACGGGAACAGCGGCGGTCATCTAATGATCATCAAGGCTGCCTCGCAACGGCTTTCGCCCCATCTACTGGTGGACAGCCACAGTGGTTATCAGGCTCGCTGTGAGCGCAACCCGGGGGCGCGCACCGGAGAAGGGTTGATGCAGGCGTCGGAAACCTATCCGCCGCTGCAGGCTTGGCAGGCGTTGGGTCAACCGACTATCGCGATCAACGCCAACTTCTTCGACATCCGCGGGCAGAAAGGCGGGTCGTGGAAGTCAACCGGTTGCAGCTCGCCGCTGGGCGCGTTCGTCGACAACACCCGCGGCCAGGGCCGGGCCAACCAGGCGGTGACCGGAACCGTCGCCTACGCCGGAAAACAGGGGCTCTCCGGTGGAGACAACAACTGGTCTGCTTTGAGCACCATGATCTTGCCGACGGAGGGCGCGCCGTCGGTGATTCGGCCACGAAGCAGCAACGATTACGATGTGGCGGCGCCGGTCATCCAGGGACTGGTCGACAAGGGTGCCCGGTTTGTGGCGGTCAGCGGGATCGGGCTGTTGTCGCCCGGCGACACGGGCCAGCTCAACGACGGCGGACCCAACGCCGCCCGCACCGCAATCGCGTATTCGCGGCCAAAGGACGAAATGTATGTGTTTCAAGGCGGTAGCTACACCCCGGACAACATCCAAGACCTGTTCCGCGGCCTGGGCAGCGATACCGCGGTGCTGCTCGACGGTGGCGGGTCGTCGGCGATCGTGCTGCGCCGCGATACCGGTGGCATGTGGGCGGGCGATGGAGCGCCGAAGGGAAACTGCGACACCCGTCAGGTGCTCTGCGACTCCCACGAGCGGGCGCTGCCGAGCTGGCTCGCCTTCAATTGAGTAAGCTTGCAATGCGTCTGGCGCCACCGCGGTGACCCATCCATACGGCGATTCCACACGCAGCGTCAAAGCCGTTCGATCTCCGGCTATCCCTGGCCAACCGGTCGCACCGTCTCCTGTTTTTGCGTCGACCTACCATCTACCGGCTGAACGGCACCCCGACGACGCTGGTGGCCTCGACACCTACGGTCGCAATTCCAATCCAACGTGGCGACGGCTCGAATCGGCGATAGCGACGCTGGAAGGCGCAACGGCAGCATTGGTTTTCGGCTCCGGAATGGCAGCGATCACCTCGATGTTGCGGGTGCTGGCTGAGCCGCAGTCGGTGGTGGTCGTGCCGGCCGACGGCTACTACCAGGTGCGCCGGTATGCCACCGAACATCTCGGTGGCCTCGGCGTTACCGTGATCGAAGCCGACAGTTCGGAGATATTCGACGCCGCAGCACGCGCCGATCTCGTTGTGGCGGAGACTCCGACCAACCCCGGCCTTGATGTGGTCGACCTGAACCGACTGGCGGCGGTCTGCCATAGCCGTGGCGCCACACTCGTTGTCGACAACACAACCGCCACACCGCTCGGCCAACAGCCGTTGTCATTAGGCGCCGACTTGGTGGTTGCCAGTGCCGCAAAGGCATTGGGGGGACACAGTGACGTTCTAGCCGGATACGTGGCCGGTATCCAGCCGGACCTCATCGCTGCGATCGAACGTGAACGGCTGCTCAGCGGAGCGATTCTCGGCCCGTTCGAGGCGTGGTTGGTGCTACGCAGCCTGGGCAGCGCCGGATTACGGTTTCAGCGGCAATGCGAATGCGGCCGCGCTGCCTTGGTCAAGTAGAGGTCGTTGGCTTGGTTAGCGACCCAGACCGGCCCGATCCGTTGGGCGGCAGCCCGAAAGAATCGCTTGCTCAGGTCGGCATCTGCACGTAATAGGCACTCGCGCAACGTAACCGCCTCAAGTAGCGCCATGGTGATGCCCTGGCCGTAAATCGGGTTGAGGCTGCATATCGCGTCGCCGAACGCCAACAGGCCGGTCGGGAATGTCGGCATCTTGTCATAGCGTCGCCACACCCCGCGATGGCGGATCACCGCCACTTCCCCGAGGGTTTCGCCGGCGCGCACCGCCGCCGCGGCGGCAGCAGGTGCAAATTGCGCAAACACGCTGATCATGCCGGCAAGGTCACGGGGTGGCTCACGCCTGTCGACGCATCCGACCGACAGTATCCACGTGCCGTTCTCATACGCCGATAACGCTCCGCCGGTCGGTCGATCCGCTTCCGGGCAGACAAAGATCAGCAGCTCGGGAATCATTCCGTCCGGGATCCGCAGCAACTGGCTCGAATAGCTGCCGTGCATCAGCGCGCGTTGCTCAACGGGGCGGCCATAGCCCAAGTTCTCCAGGAAGGCGGGTGTGCGCGCGCTGCGGCCCATCGCATCAACGACCAAGTCGGCGTCGAGAACCGTCTCCGTACCGGTGTCCCGATCGACGACCCGCGCGCCGGTGATTCGGTCCGGCTGTGACGCAATTGGCCCGACCACGTCATGACCGTCCAACACGACGACGTTCGGGAGTGCGCGAACGCGTCGTCGGACACGGGATTCCAGGAGTGAGCGGCTGGCAGAGAAAAGCACTCTGGTGGCCGGATCACTGAACTGGCCTGACCGGTTGAGCTCGTGTCCGCCCGCGCGGAAACAGACCCGGGACAGATTGGCGTCATCGCACATCCTCGCGCCCGCGGCCACGATTGCATCGGGCAGCCCGAGGAACAATCGCCCCAGCAGTTGGGAAACCGCCGATCGAAAGGGCATGAAAGTGCCGACCCTGGGGCACCCCCCGGCGCTCGGACTCATCGCTGGTTAACCGATCACGCTCGACGAGGGTCACGGTCTCGTAGAACTCGGACAGGACCCGCGCGGCGAAAAGCCCAGCCATGCCTGCCCCGCAGACGACCGCACGCTTCGCTGGTTCGTTCATCGCGCTCCTTTTCCGGTACCGGGGCACATCAGGACGCGACACTACATCCAAAAATAAGAAAAATAAGCGATATCTAAGATTACGATAAGATCTAGGCTGCGGCCGGCGACGTGGTCACTTCACCGCAGGCCCACCCTGCGAGGAAGCCTGTAACTTAGCCAGCAATTCGTGACAGCGCTTGGCCCGGTCTGAGTCTTGAGCCATGACCTCCTCGAAAAACGAGGCAACCTCATCCAGGCCCGCGTTCTTCGCATCACGCACGTACTGCCCATAGTCGTGACCGGCTTTCAGCGAGTGATACTGCACGGAGATGAGGTCGAAGGTGACGTCGCTGAATCCGGTTTCTCCGGTTGCCATGGTTCCTCCCGTCCACCGTATGGTCTGAACCTCTCAGTGCTACCCGCCGATTCCCGCCCTAAACACGCCGCTTGTAGCGCCCTCGGCTTCCACCACAACCAGCTGCCTTTTCACGATGGCCGTCGCCGCCGCCCGGCGCTTAAACCCGTGGCGTCAAATCCAGCGACGTAATCGTCGTCATCCGGTTGACGAGCCAGCGCCCATGGGCCCGCTTCATGAAGAGCCGGTAGGACAGGTACTTCAGCGACGGAATGCCTTTGGTCAGCGGGCTGGTCGAGGTGGTGTTGGTGTACACGATCGCGACGGCATCCGGCACATCCAGCGATTCCACCGCCACCCCGGTCACCTGAGTGTTGTTCGTAATCTTTGCCTGTTTGTTGGTCGGCGCGATCCCGTCGACGAATTTGCGGTACTGAGCTTCGAAATCACCGCTGAGGTAATTCGCCGCCCGATCCGCCAACGTGCTCATGTTGTCCGGTGTGTAGGTCCACAACGTCGTGATGGCATCTGCTGCGGTTCGGGCGATCTCGAGCTTGGTGGCCACCGCGGCCTGATCGGCGAGATAAGGCTGCACGGTTGCACCCGCGAAGGCCGCTGAGCCGACGAACAAAGCCGCGGCCATGCCCACCGCGACAGCGAGCCGCTTGCCGGCCGGTCGTCGGGCCCGTGTGTCACCCTCTTCGGCGCTTTCCGCTGCTTCTCCCCCGCTTTCGCTCTCTGGGGCCTCGTCGCTGTCCGTCTCGGCGTCTTCGCTTGTGGCGCCGACGGTTTCAGCGTTCTCGGCTACGTCGTCGTCGACGGATTCCGTCTGGGCTTCCTCGGACTCGCGCTGTGGCGCATAAGTTTCGATAGGTTCGGCCTCGACGGCGCCGCCGGAACCGGATTCCTCACCAGAGGCCTCGTCGACGCTTTCGGTCGGCGTTGTTGCTGCGCTGGCCCGGGCTTGTCGACGACGCTCCCACCACCGCGGCATCCGGTGTGACGGTCGGGTTTTGGTCAGATCACCTGTGTCAGGTTGCTGATCTTCCACTGGTTCCCTTCCTGCTTAGCTGTCGCCATCCATCGAGTCGCGTTCTCGAATGTCTGCTTGCCGTCCGGAGACTTGGAGGTGACGTCGACGGCGACCAGCACGTCGGCGCCGCCGTCGTCGGTCCACCTTTCCACCCCAGCGTCGAGGACCGTGCCTCTCGTCGGTTCCTGCTTGGCGACCTGGATGAGGATCTCGTTCTCTTTATCCTGGTACTGCTTGGCGAAATCACCGGTGGCTTCGGCCAATACGCGATCCACATAGTCGTTGGCGTGAAACGGGTCAACGGAGGTGAACTGCGTCATAAAAGAATTCACGTAGGTCAGCACCGCCGCCTCCTTCGTGGCAGTCCGCCGGTGCGATTCGTGCGAAAACAGCATGAGAGCGCACGCCGAGATTGCGCCCACCATGACGACGGCGGACACCATGGTGGCCAGCGGCCACGCCCATCGTCGCGACCGCGCAGCCGCCCGGAGCCGTAGCGCCAAAGCTTGCGGGCGCAACCGCTCACGCAGCCGCAGCGCCAGCTGCCGCGGCCGCGTCCCGGTGCGCGCGACGAGCAGCGGTTGCTCGTCGGATTGAATCTTGCGGCGCGGGCTCATTTTTTGTGACCCACCGGCCCGGGTTTGGTCAACACCGTCAGGTCATCGACACGCCACTGCGCGTCCGCGCCCTTGGCGAATGTCACCCGGACAGTTGCGCTGAGGTACCGCTCCCCCGGCGGTAAGCCGCGCTGCCCCTGCATGAACAACAGCATCGTTGCACGATCGGTCGACACCGACCGGATCGCGCTGTCCACCACCCGGTACTGGTTGATGACCGGTTTACCTTTCTGTACCGCCTGCTGTTGGGCGGCGAGTTGGTCACGGTAGTTGTCGGTAGTCAACGACCGGGCATGTTCGAAGTCGCTCTGCAACGTTTTGGGATCGTAGGTCAGCATTTCCGTGACAATCCTCGGGCCCTGTAGCGCAATCTGTGCACGAACCTGGTCGAGCGCACGGTCATGGCGGTAGACCACCAAGTAGCCCATCGCAGTTCCTGCCAGGCACAGCAGGGCCGCGGTCAGCACCACCGTCCCGGTCAGGCGACGGAGGTTGCGCGGCCGCTGATCGGAATGGACCTGGCGGACCTCGGTGTGCAACAGCAAGTCGGCGAAGGTGCGCCGCCGCGAATCCCATAGCGGCCAAAGCCAACCCACGAACACCGATACCGTGTCCAGCACGTGTGCCAGATCTCGGAGCAACAAACGCCACGGTCCGACCGCTTCGCCGTCGTCTCGCACCACTCTGATACCGCAAACCGCACGGCCCAAGCTCCAACCGGTGATCGCCGGTAGCAGTACCCGGTTGACGGCCGTGAGCAGGAAAACCAGGCCAATGAGCGAAACCGCCAGCCAAAACCACGTGCTATGTAGAGGCGATGCCAACGCCTTGGCGCTCAGTCCCATTGTCGCGATGACCGCGACGCCGGGCAAAAAGTCCACCCCCAACGCGCCGGCACGAATGTGCCACGGCGCCAGGCGATCCTTCGGCTCGACGTTGGCAGCCTGTGCGGTTGCGGTGTCCTCGACCGCTACCGTCACTTCGTCACCTGTTCGAGCTTTGAAATCTTGTATCGCCCATCATCGGATGCCATCTTGACCCGCAGGCGGTAGCCGGTTTCCTGGTCTTTGGCTTCAGCGTTGGTCACCTTGACGCGCAGTGCCACCAGTACGTCGACCGAACCATCGCCGTTGTTGCGCTCTACCGCCGCACGCATGTCCGATACCTGAACATGGGCGTTTGCCGCCTGATAGGCATCGACGAGCAGACTGCTGTACATCGCGGCTTGGGCACCGAAGTCGCCGGTGGAACACTCGATGATCTTCCGTCCGCTCTCGGCCATGGCACCGGTGTCCGGTGCCTGCGTTGCTCCGACACAGTCCTTGGCCGCCACTATGGCCGCCGCCTCGGCGCGGGCCACGTTCTGGCTGTGCCGGTGCGCGCGCAGTGCAAAGTATCCTCCGGCGCCGATGCCGCCGGCCAAAAGAAGAAGCGCCACAGCGATCCCGGCGAACCACCGCCGGCCCAGGCGCGAGGGGCCTCGCTCGACACCGGCGGGCGGTGGGCCTGCCTCGGATATATCGTCAGCGGTCGCCGAATCCTCCGCTGTCAACTCTGTGTTCGTCTGCGCGGCTCGACCATCGGATTCGGCCGAATCCTCCGCGGTCACTTCAGGACTGGTCTGGTCGGCACCCACTTCGGATTCTGACGAGTGTTCAACCGTCACGTGAACAAACGAAGAGTCGTCCGCATCGGTGGGATTCAGCTGGCTGGCGCCAGCATCTCCTTCCATCCGTCGTCTCCTGTTTTCTTCGAGTTTTCGACGGCGTACTTGACACCATCGGGCCCGATCAGTTCACCGCTCTGGGGACTGTAGACCGCCGCGGGAGGCCCGCTGGGAGTGTAGACGCAGGGATTCGGTTGCTGTCCGTTGCACTGCACCGTACCTGAACCAGGCCGCTGCAGCGGATCGCTGATCGGAGGTGGCGTCCCTGCTACGCGGTCGGCCGGTGCCGGGTTCAGGCCGGTGTTGATCGACGGTGCCGGTATCACCTGGCCTGGATTGATCGGCTGATCGCAGCGAGCGCCGGGCGCGGGGCAGTTTTTGACCTGGTTCGGGTCGCCATACCAGGGGTTTGTCCCCAGCGGAACGTACGGCTTAGGGTCGCGGCAATCGCGCGGCGTCGCAGCACGTTTACCCGGGACGTCGACACAAGGAATGTTGCGCGACCCGCGGACCGCATTGGCTGGCGTCTCCTTCGGAATCCTGCAGTAGATGCCTTCGGGCAACGGCAGCAGGCTGGTGTCCGCCGCCGACCGCCATTCCGATGCCGGAAGGAACCCGGTCAGACACGGCGGCGGCTGATTGATCGACAGTGCAAGGGGGAGCGAAAGACGCCCATCGCGCTCGGAAGGTGCCGCCACCGCCTGGGCAATCGACGCGCCCTGCGGCAAGAACACTAGGGCTTGCTCGACACCGCTGTGGTATCGCTTGAGCATCTCGAGCACGATCTCGAGATTGGCCAGCGTCTGCGGCAGCGACTCCCGGACATCGTTGAAAACTTCGTTAACCTGGTCAGCCGTCGGCGCTGCTTGCCTTAGGACGCTTTGGAGGTGCTGGTCGTTTTCCGCTGCCTGTGCACCGAGGTTGTTCAAATTGCGTGCCCAGCGCTCGATCGCGTTGCCGGAATTAACCTGGCTTTCCAGGATCGGCCCGGAGTGCTGGATGATGTCGTTGACGTCACGAATATTGGTGTTGAAGTCGCTGGTGATGGCTTGGGTCGCGTCGACCAGCCGTTGCAGCGACGGACCCAACCCGCCAACTGCTTGCGCGGTTTCGTCGAGCAACGTCCCGATCTTGTCCTTGGGCAACACTTCCAGCCCACGGTTGGCGGTGTCCAGAGCCGGCCCGATCTCAGCGGGAACGGTTCCCTTGGTGATGGTGTCTCCGTTTGAGAAGTACTGGCGCGAGTTGCCAGTGGAGACCAGGTCCAGGTACTGCTCACCGACGGCCGACACCGAATGTACGTTGGCTGTCGCGTCGCGCGGGATTTTGTAGCGGCTGTCGATGCTCATCGTCGCTTGGGCACCGCTTTCCGTGGGCTGGACGTCGGTGACCTTGCCGATGGTGATACCGCGGTAGGTGACGTTAGACGTTCGATACAGACCGCCCGATGAGGGCAGGTCCGCCTTGAGAGTGTACTGACCGATACCCGCTAAGGTGGGGAGACGCAAGTAGTACACGCCCAGCACGACAATCGCGATGGCCGTCAAAATGCTGAACAGGATCAGCTGCCGCCTGAGAAACCGACTTAGCATGTCGCCCTTTCGACCAGCGGCCCGCCGGGCGCGTCATTCGGATTCGGTGTGTAGCGAACGTCCGGGATCATTGTTTCCGGATCACGGCCATAGGACTGCTCAAGTGCTCGCAACATCCCGGAGAACCCAGTCCCGGTCAGGAACGCGTTGTCGACGGCGGAGAGGGTCAGGTCCAACTCCAGCGAGACGTTCATGTAGTCGCCTCGAAGCAACTTCGGCACGGTGTCGATGTCGAAGGGCTGAGTGAGGAGCAGCTTGAGTGCGCCGCGTAGATCCGGTGCGGCACGGCCAAGTTCCCTCAACGGGCACTGCAGCGACTGCAGATCCTGGTGCAGGTTGGGCCGCGTACCGGAAAGGTAGCGGTCGGCTTGGTAGCTGAGCCGGCCCAGCGCATCGACCGCGTTGATCAGCAGATCCTGTCTTTCGTTGAAATGCTTGATCAGCGGCGGAAATTCGGTGAGCACCCGGTCAATCACGTCGGAGCGGGGACCGACGTAGGCCAGCAGCCGGTTGGTGGAGTCGATGGCGTGGGTGATGTCATACCGCTGCTCGTTGACCTGCCGGGTGAAGGTGTCCAGCCTCCCTAGCAGAGCGCGGATCTGATCGGCTCGCCCGTTGACGATGTTGTAGATCTCGTTCTGCAGCACTTCGAGGTTCGGGATACCGCCTCCGCGCAGGATCATGGCGAGACTGGCCAGAGTTTGCTCGATCGTGGGATACGCCGACGAGTTCTTCAGTGGGATGGTGTCCCCATTCTTCAGCAGCTGCGGCGACGGGTGCGGCGGCGCCGCCAGCTCCACATGCTGAGAACCCAGCAAGCTGGTCTGACCGATCTTCGCGGTGGCGTTCTTCGGCAACTTGACGGTCTTGTCCAACCTCAATGTCAGCGTGGCGATCCAGTTCTTCAGTTTGATTGCACGCACGGAGCCGACGAAGACATCAGCCACCAAAACTCGGCTGTTGTTGTTGAGCGCCAAGGTTTCCGGCATCTGCACATAGATCGTGTACGAGCCGGCTCCGGTGCCGGGACCGCCGGGAATCGCCACGTTCGCGATTCCACGCCAGCCGCAGGAGCTCAGCATCACAGCCGCCAGAAGCAGGGCCAGTCCTTGCCAGATGCGGCGTCGGGCCCGACAACCGATGGCGCCCACGGCGCGCGTCACCCCCTTCACTGGCCACCTGCCTCAGCGGGCAGCGGCGGACCGGCCGGCGCAGACGCCGATCCCGGCGAAGGTGCCGACACCGGCGCAGGTGTCGGCGGCACCGGACCCGGGACCACCGCCGGTGCCGGCGGCGGTGGCGGGATCGGCACCTGCGGTGCTTGCACGCCGATCGGTGGCAGCACCGGGTACTCGTCGTACGCATTCGGCGGTCCCGGCGGTGTCTGCAGCCCGCCTGGCGGCGGCGGCGCATCCGGGCCGCCCATGAGTTCGGCCAGCGAGTCCGGTGTCATCAGACCCGCGGTGATCGGACCCACTTGCGTTCCTTGCATGCCTGGCGCGACGACCCAGCCGTGTTGGGTGTTTTTGTGCGAGGTTGGTGTGTCCGGCACCCAGATGCCCGGAACGGTGGTGTCCTTGTAGCCGTTCGGTGGCTGCAGCCGCGGCTCGGAGTAGGCGATTTCTTTAGGCAGCGTCTCGGCGGTGCTGAACAAGTTCAGGCCGAACGGCAGGTAGTTGAACTTGATCGCATCGAGAATCGGTGCCAGGTATTGTGCGCACAGTTCGGCGGACTCCTGATACCCTTGCCGGCTGGCGGCCTGAATCGCGCTGCAGATGAACTGCATTGGATTGGTGAAGTTTGGAATCTCCGAAATCGCGACGACACCGCCGTGCGACGGGTGATAGATCTGGTTGATGTTCGCGGCGGCCGTGGGCAGAACGTGCAGACCGGTCTCCAACCCGTTCAACGGCTCCGGCTGGACCAGGGTGGTGGTCGCAGTGGCGAGGTTGTTGACGTCGTGCGTCAGCACCTCACGGTTCTTGTCCAGGAACGGCCGCAGGGTGGCGAACAAACTGTCGGTCTGCTGGAGCGCATTGGCCAGATCCCGGTCGGAGCCGACCAGGTTGTCGGTGAACTGAGCCAGGTTTTGGTTCAACGCGACGAACTGCTGGTCGTCCTGGTGTAGGGCGTTGACGAACAGCGCCAGGCTGCGCAGAACTGCGAAGAAGTCACCACGGCCCTCGTTCAGCGCGGTCAACGCGCGCGACAGGGCGTCGAATGTGGTGTTGATCTGTTTGCCTTTACCCTCCAGCCCGTTGGCGAATGACTCGATCACGTCACCGAAGGGTCCCTTGGGTTGCTCCTTGGTTGGGCCGAGTTTCGAGATGATGTTGGTGATGCTGTTGCGCAGTTGGTCGTACTCAGTTGGCACCTGAGTACGCTCGATCGGTATCACTGCGTTGTCGGGAAGTACCGGGCCGCCTTTGTAGGGCGGTGTCAGCTGGATATTCCGGGCCGCCACCAGGGTCGGGTTCAGGATCACCGCCGAGGCGTTGGCTGGCACCTTGTACTTGTTGCTGTAGTGGAAGGTCACTTTCATCTTGTCGCCGGCGGGCTCGATCTTGTCGATCGTCCCCACCTTCACACCCATGATCTGGACCTTGTCCCCGGCATAGAGCCCATTCGTTTCGGTGAAGTAGGCGACCACGGTGTTGTTGGTCAACTTCTGCAGGATCTCCCGACCGACGAAGAAGGCGACGATGGCCAGCACTACCGCCAGTGACGCGATGATCACCGATGCCCGCGACAGCCGGGGCAGTCGCATGTTCCGGATATCGAAGATCGTGCTCACTGCTGGCCACCTCCCAAGCTTCCTCCGCCGCCGCCCGGCTGGCTTCCCAGCACACCGGGCGGGATAAAGGGCGCCGGCAGCTGTTGCCCCGGACCTGGCGGCGCCGGCGGCCCCGGGGCCAGTGGTGGCGGCGGCGGTGCCGCCGCAGGATTCGCGGGAGCCGGGCCCGCCACCGGTGCGTTGGGTGGCTCGCTGCGGGCCCCCGGCGGCGCGTTCGGTGGCAGCGGAACCGGGGTACCGGGAACGTCCGGCGGGATTTCACCCGGCCGCCCGGCGATCGGAATACCCGGTGTCGGCGGAAGTCCGTTCGGGTTCGGCGGCGATGCCATGACGTCGGGCGGGGCCAGGTCCGGGCCCGACAATGGGCCGAACGGGCCTTGGTTTTGATTGATGCCCGCGCACGGCAGCGGGTTCCACGGCCGCGGCAGCAGTTCCGGCGTCGGCGTGTACGAGCACGGCGATCCGGGCGGGACAGCCGGCCCCGGATGGTCCGGGGTGCCCTCCAACACGGGCGGCGCCGGCGGCGGCGCGCCATTGGGGAACCGGGTTCCATTCGGATCGGGGAACCGGAATGCGGGCAACCCGGCATTGCGCCAGAACTCCTCGGGGTCGATGCCGCGTTTCTTGAACGCCGCGTCGACCCAGGGCTGCAGGATCCAGTACGGCAGCAGGTTAGACAGGACCACCTTGAAGTACGGTCCCGACGCGATGGTCTCGTTTACAGCTGCGGCGAATTTACCGATGATTGTGAGCGCCTGAGCCAGGTCGTCCTTACGCCTGACCAGCAGGTCACTGACGATCCGCAACTGCTCCAAGACGTGGTTCAGGTTCGGGTTGTCGTTGATGAGACCCTGCACCTGAAGCGAAAAGTACGATACGTTGCCAAGCAGCGCACTGATGGCCTGGCTGCGTGCGTTGAAGGCGGCCAACAGGGTCTTCGCGTTGACCAGCAGCCGGTCAATCTGCTGGCTGCGGTCACCCAGTACGCTGGCAACCTTATTAGCCTGCGCGAGAAGGTGTTTGACCTCTTCGTCGCGTTTGCCCACGGTGTCGGACAGCTTGGCCACCCCGTCGAGGAGCGGGCTCAGGTGCGGGTACGTCTGGTCGATAGTCTGGGTCAGCACGTTCAGCGACCGCTTCACGGTGTCGATGTCCCAGCCAGAGGCCGCCTTGGTCACGTCGAAGAACGCGTCATAGATCTGATACGGGGTGGAGCTCTGGCCCAGCGGCAGTACTCCGTTAGGGCGCAGTTGCTGGGTGCCGCGCGGTTCAACCTCGAGCACCTTCTTACCCAGGATGGTGTCGGTCTTGATCGCCAGCCGGCTTTCGGTGCCGATGGGGTTGCTGCCGGTCGAAAACTTGATCACCACGTGGTCGCCGTCGATCTTGAGTGCTTGCACGACGCCGACGTTCACCCCGGCGATGCGCACCTTGTCGCCTTTGTTGAGTTGGCCGCTGTCGGTGAACTGCCCGTAATAGCTGGGCTGGGCGAACAGCATGGGGACGCTGGTCATGGTTTGGCCGAAGGCTACGACCATCAACACCACCACCAGGCCCATGAGCCCGATGCGTAGCCGGTTGGGGGGTTCGAGCGTTCTCATTGCGGTGTGCACCTGCCCGTCGGCTGCTGCCAAACCCTGACTGTGCGCACCGGGCCACCGGCTTGCAGCCCGTTCCATTTGATCGTGATGTCGCAGGCGTAGAAATTCACCCAGTCGCCGTAAAGGCCGATGCCGCGGCCGATTTGGTTCAGCGCGGGCGGCGTCCGGCGAAGCTGGTCGTCGTACTGATCCCGTTCGTCGATGATCGGTTGCTGAATAGCCTCCAGGTAACCCAGCTCCTTATGCAACAGGGCGCGGTTGTCGGCCAGCAGGTCAGCGACCGTGCCTGCGGCGTTGCTGATGTTGGCGGTGCCGGCGGCCAGTGGGTCGGCGTGGTTCTTCAGCCCGGTTATCAGCTTCTCGAAGTTGTCCAGTGTCTGGTCGAACTGCTTGCGGTGTTTGGCCGTGGTGTCCAGCACGAGGTTGAGGTTCTTGATCACCTCGCCGATCGCTTCGTCACGTTCGGCGATATGGGACGTCAATTGCGCGGTCTGGTCAAGGATGTCGTTGATCGTCCCGCCCTGACCCTGGAACACCGTGATAATCGCGCTCGCGATGGTGTTGACCTTCTGTGGGTCGAGCGCCCGGAACAGCGGTTTGAAACCACCGATCAGCGCGTCGAGATCCAGGGCGGGCGACGTGCGCGACAGCGGGATGAATCCTCCCGGCGGCAGCACCCGGTCTGCTCCCCCGCCCTGGCCGCGTTTGAGTTCGACGTAGCGGTTGCCGATCAGATCCTGATAGCGGATCTGCGCGGTCGTGGACTGGTACAGCGGTATCGAGCGGTCGACGTTGAAGTCCACCCGCACCCGCCGGCCGCCGTCAATCAGCTTGACATTCGTGACCTTGCCTACTTCGACTCCCGAAGCGCGGACGAACTGGCCATTGCGCAGCCCGCTGGCATTGCTGAACTCCGCGGAATAGCTGTAGGTCCGGTCGAAGCGCATCTGACCAAACACCACAATGATCAGCACAGTGAACAGCAGCAGCACCACCGCGATGATGCCGAGCCTGACAGCGGTACCGGTGATTTTCATGGGTTGATCGTGTTGTCCCCTACCTGGCGGCCCCAGACATACTCGATCGCGTACGGTGAGCCGACCTCGATGTGGTTGTACGGTGCGATGCTGTTGCCGGTGTCCATCACCAACTCGGGAGCGGGCCAGAAATCACGGGTGATTGTCTGCCAGCAGCCCGGTGCACCGCCAGGACCCCCGTGAGCGTTCACGCGCGGCAAGTTCTCCGGATAGATATAGGGATTGGGCGCCCCGCCGACCAGCCCGGCTATCCCAAGCAAGCCCTGCGTAAGTATGGTGCCGGTCAATCCGGCAGGAGTCAGTATGGCCCCCAACCCCGACAGCAACTCCGTCTCGGTTCGCAGCGCGTAGCCTCCGCGGCCACCTGTCCCCGCCGCGATCTTGGGCTCGACATCGTGATAGTTGCGGACCGTGCAATACAGTTCCGGGCTGTAGGTGTCGAGCAGCTTGGCAGTCGGAACCAGATCGGCGGCTCCCCGCTCCAAATACGGTCCGCCCCTGCGGAAAATGTCCTCACCGGTGTTGCCTAAACCGGCCGCAGCCAGCAGAGCCTGATCCAGATCTTTTTCCTGGCGATGCAACGTACGCGCCGTGATCACCGCATTGTTGAGGAAGTCGATCAGATCCGGTGCGGCATTGGCATAGGTGTCGCCGAGCGCCGCCAACTGCTGAATGTCGCGACGAACTTGCGGCTGCTGGGGATTGACGTCGTCGAGCACGGCGTTCGCCTTGACCAGCGACTGACCGAACTTGTCGCCCAACCCGTTGAACGCCTCCGCAGCCGCACTCAGCGTCAGGTTGACCTTGACCGGATCCACCTTGCTGGTGATCGAGGTGATCGTCTGGAACAACGTGTTGATCTCCGTGGTCACCGACGTTGCATCGATCACGTGCTGCGGTGTAATCCGTTGGGGGCTCGGGTTTTTCGGCGACGTCAGTGCCACATACTTGTTGCCGAAAATCGTGGTGGCCCTGATGTTGGCGTTCACGTTGGCCGGAATCAGCTTGATGTACTTGGGATTCACGTTCAGCGTGAACTTTGCCGCAGGCTTGCCGTTATGCTGCGTTTCGGAGATGCTGCCCACCCGGCCGATCTGGACGCCGTTATAGGTCACCGGGTTACCGGGGTCCATCACCAAACCCGCCCGCGAAGACAGCATTGTCAGCGGCGTCTTGGGTGTGAAATTGCCCCGGAACTGCCAATACACCAGCCCGGTCACGACCAGCGCCAGCACCAAAGCGACTATCCCCGCCGTCTTGTACGGCGGGGTGCGGATGACGTTCTCTTTCCCTCGTGGTGTCGTCATGGCGGTTACATCGTGAGATTGAAGTTGGGGTTGACGCCGTAGAGCGCCAACGCGGCAAACAGGGCAATGACCTGAACCGAAACCAGCGAGAACCGCATCGACCGGCCGACGGCCTCACCGACGCCGACCGGGCCGCCGCTGGCGGTGTATCCGTAGTAGCAGTGCGTGAGCATCACCAGACCGGCGATGATGATGGCCTCGACGAACGACCACAGCACGTCCTCGGGACGCAGGAATGACCGGAAATAGTGGTCGTAAGTGCCCGAGGGCTGGCCGTATAAGACCGTCGTGACGAGCTGCGGGGAGATGAACGACATCAGCATCGCCGCTGCATACAGCGGGATGATCACGATCAGGCCGGCCAGCGCCCGGGTGGACACCAGATATGCGATGGACTTGATGCCCATGACCTCGAGCGCGTCGATCTCCTCACTGATCCGCATGGCGCCCAACTCGGCCGTCGCGCCCGCGCCGACCGTGGCCGCGAGTGCGACTCCGGTCACCACAGGGGCGGCGATGCGCACGTTGATCAGCGCGGCGAAGAAACCGGTGAAGACGTCGAAACCGATGTAGCCCAGCGACGCAAAGCCCTGGATGGCGACCAGCGAGCTACCGGACAGCGTCACGAAAGCGACAATCGCGACGGTGCCACCCACGACAGCCATGGCGCCGGTGCCCATGCCGATCTCAGCGATGAGCCGCAGTACCTCTTTGCGGTAATGACGCAGTACCCAGGCAAACCCGATGGCGCCTTCGACCGCAAACACGGCCATGCGCCCCGCTTTATCGAATCCCCCAACCGCGGCGCTGGCGGAGCGGCTGACGTTGCGAGTGGCTCGGGGGAATCGGGAGCGCAGTACGGCGATCGTCGACATGTCAGCGCCCCGTTCCGAATCGGACACCGATGGTCGTCAGTATCACGTTGACGGCGTATAAGGCGACCACACACAGCACCACGGTCTCGTTGACGGCCACTCCTAACCCCTTCGAGCCACCCCGGACGGTCAGCCCGCGGTAGCAGCCGACCAGACCGGCGATCAGTCCGAAAACGGCGGCTTTGACGGTCGCGATGACGACTTCGGGCAAACCGGTGATCAAGGTCAGCGAGCTGAGGTAGGCGCCGCCCGACACGTTTTGCAGATAGACGCCGAAGATGTAGCCGCCGACCAGTCCCACCATGATCACGAGTCCATTCAGCAGGGTGGCGACCACGGTCGCAGCGAGGACGCGGGGCACGACCAGTCGGTGGATCGGGTCGATGCCGAGCACCTCCATCGCGTCGATCTCTTCGCGGATGGTGCGCGCGCCCAAGTCGGCGCAGATGGCCGTTGAGCCCGCGCCGGCCACCACCAGCACCGTGGTCAGCGGGCCGAGCTGGGTGACAGCGCCGATCGCCGCACCCGCGCCCGAGATGTCGGCAGCACCGGCCTGGGCCAGCAACACGTTGAGTGTGAAGGTAAGCAGCACCGTCAACGGGATCGAAACCGCAATAGTCGGCAAGATGCCGACCCGCATGATGAACCAGCACTGCAGGATGAACTCTCGCCATTGTGGCGGCCAGTGAAGGAGCGCCTTGCCGGTCAGCACACACATCCGGAAGAAGCCGCCGACGGTTTTGAGCGGCGGACCCACTTGGTCACGCACATAGTCGGTGAGCCGTGGCTGCTGCGTCGTCGTCACTAGTGCCCCCTCACGATCCGACCGCGAGCCCCCAGGTGTAGCGGCGGTTCATGTCGCACGCCTCCTCCTTGCCCCGCCCCTGGGTGGTGTGACCGCCGCCTCCCTACTCACAGGTAGTAAGAGAGACCACAGGACTGTACCCGATGCCTTCAGGACCGCACATCGCAATCCGCACAATTGGCCTCTCATGACACCCATAGTGAAATTGTCGTTATCGTCAGTTATCTGTTCTGGCTGGAGGACAGCTGTTTTCGGGGCCTGAGCGGGCCTCCGGTGCGCCGCCGTAGCGCCGGCGGAGCTCGGTCTTGAGCACCTTTCCGGCCGGGTTGCGCGGCAGCGCGTCGACGATTTCCAGGCCCTTGGGATGCTTGTAGCGCGCCAGCCGGTCGTTGAGGAACTCGTCAAGATCAGCGAGGCTCAGCTCGGTCTCGGGACCCACCGCTGCGACGGCAATGGGTACCTCTCCCCACTTCTCGTCCGCTCGCCCGATGACGGCAACTTCGACGATGGCGGGATGGCCCGCGAGGACGTTCTCCACCTCGGCGCAGTAGATGTTCTCTCCACCGGAGATGATCATGTCCTTCTTGCGGTCGACAACCCAGACGTAGCCCTCGTCGTCCATGCGCACGAGGTCGCCGGAGTGGAACCAGCCGCCGGCGAACGCCTCGGCGGTGGCTTCCGGGTTGTTCCAGTAGCCGCTCATCAACGTGGGCGCGCGGTAGACGATTTCGCCGACTTCGCCGACCGGTACGTCGTTCATGTCGTCGTCGACCACACGGGCGGCCACGGTCGGGATCACCTTGCCGACCGATCCCCGCTTTCTGATGGCGTCCTCGCCGAGCAGCATGCAGGTGACCGGCGACATCTCGGTCTGGCCGAACGCCGCCAATATCTGAGCGCCGGGGAAGGTCTCACACATCTGCCGCAGCAACGTATCCGACGCCGGCGCCGCCCCCCACGAGATCACCCGCAATCGAAGGTCGCGCGGATGGGCCTGCTGCTCGGCGCATACCGCCTGCCACTGTGCGGGAACCAGGAAGATCCCGGTGACTTTCTCTGCCGCCAACACATCCAGTAGCTGACCAGGGTCGAAAGCGCTCAGTGGATGAATCACCGTGGGGAGGCCGAGCAGCATGCCGGTCAGCATGTTGCCGATCCCGGCAATGTGGAAGAACGGGACACCGATGAACCCGACGTCGTTCACGTCGGCGCCGTGGGTGTAGAGCGCCGTCATCGTCTGGCCGGTGAGATTGGTGTGGGTGAGCACGGCGCCCTTCGGCCGTCCGGTGGTTCCGGAGGTATACATGATCAGCGCCGGCGAGTCATTGGGAACGTCGACCGGTTGGTGTGGATCCCCGGCCTCGTTCACCAGATCTTCGTAGCCCAGCAGGCCGTCCTCGGTGGCGCCACCGGCGACCACGATCGCGCTCAGGCTCGGCTCTATGTCGCGAACGGCAGTCGCCACCGCAGCCAGCACCGGTTCGGTGATCATCACCTGCGCGTCGCAGTCGCCTACCAGGAAGGCGACCTCGGTCGGTGTCAGCCGGAAGTTCACCGGTACCGCGATCGCGCCGATCATGTTGGCCGCCAGCACGGCTTCCATGAACTCCGGGCGGTTGAGCATCAGGATCATCACCCGATCGCCGAAGCCGACCCCTCGACGGCTCAACGCATCGGCCAGCGCGGCCACCCGGTGCCGCAGCTGCCCCCAGGTCAGGGTTTTGCCCAAGAATCTCAACGCCGCCGCTTGCGGTTGCATCAGCGCATGACGCTCGAGTTGGTTGACCCAGTTCTGGCGTCGCGAGAGGTAGGGCTGGTCCGTGGAGGCGGCCGTCTGTCCGGTCATCAGCGCGGTCAACTAGTGATGCCCCTTCCTCGGCGTTCGGCTCAAGTCGGGTTGATATTTGATCAAACTTCGTGTTGTGTGGGTCACATTATGGCCTGACGGCAGCTGAGACAAGTCCCCCGGAAATCCAAGGTGAACGCACCCCTTAAGGCATCTCCTTCCAGGCAGCCGCGCAGCTGGCGTCGTGTGCGCCGCGCGCAGTTGTCCGATGAGGTCGCAGCACATCTGCGTGCGGCGATCATGTCCGGCACGCTGCGTCCTGGGACGTTCATCCGGCTCGACGAGACCGCAGCCCAGCTCGGCGTCAGCGTCACACCGGTACGGGAGGCGCTACTCAAACTTCGCGGCGAGGGCATGGTGCAGCTTGAACCGCACCGCGGCCACGTCGTGCTGCCGCTGACCCGCCAAGACATCGCCGATATTTTCTGGTTGCAGGCCACCATCGCCAAGGAGCTGGCCGCCGCTGCCGCCAATCTGATCACCGACGCCCAGATCGACGAGCTTGACCACCTCAACGACGAGTTCACCGCAGCTGTCGGATCCGGCGACACCGAAGCGATCGCGTCGGCCGAGTTCGTTTTCCACCGCTCCTTCAATCTCGCCAGCGGCCGGATCAAACTGGCGTGGTTTCTGCTGCATGCCGCGCGTTATATGCCAGCACTGGTCTATGCCTCCGACCCGGAGTGGGGTGCGGCCGCGGCGGACAATCACCGGCAGTTGATCGGTGCGCTGCGCCGCCGCGACACCGCTGCGGTGGTCGAGCACACCGCGTGGCAATTCACCGACGGGGCACGTCGGCTCACTGAGAAGCTGGAACGGACGGGAATCTGGTGCTAACCGGGCCTATGTTGATTGGCCGCTAGCTGCTCGGCCCGCCGCTTGAGGTTGTCGGCAAGGTAGTCCAGCACGTCGTTGACCATCTTCTTGACCATCAGGCTGGGCACCGACATCTCGGTCTCGACGTCCATGTCGACCGTCAACAGCGACGTCGGACCCATCTCCACCACGCTGAACAGCTGCTCGTGCTTGGTGAAGTGGTCGCCCTGCTGCATGACCGTCTGAATCTGCGTCGGGCTCGGGTAGTACACGGCCTGGATGTAAGTGCCTTCGATGCCCTGCCACGCCATGTCCAGGCGCAGCTGGCTGGGACGCCCGTCGTCGTAGCGGGCCAGCACCCAAAGACCTTTGATCTCCTCATTCCACTGGGGGTAGGACTCGAAGTCGGCAACAATGCCGATGACGGAGGCCGCATGGGCCGCAACCTCGACCGTCTTGCTCACGAACGGCATTGGCCGAGCATACGTGGGAGGGCCGAACCGCTAACTGACACAGGCAGTCGACAGCAGCGCTCGAATGGCATCGGGAATCGGTACCGGTTTGCGGCTGGTCCGATCGACGTAGACGTGAACCCAGTGGCCGAGCGCGGCGGGCGGCTGCGGCTCGTCAGCGGCGAGTTCCTCGGCTGCCCGGAATAGTCCGAGTCGATAGGTGACGCTGGTGCGTCCGAGCCGAGTCACCGCCAGGCCGACGACGAGGCGTTGCGGGAAGTGGAGTTCGGAGAAGTAGCGGCAGCCCGACTCGGCGACGATTCCCTGGGCCGGCATGGTGACCGGGTTCACTTCGACGTTGGTGTTGATCCAGCCGTTGATCGCGGTGTCGAACAGTTGGTAGTAGACGGCGTTGTTGAGATGGCCGAACATGTCATTGTCGGCCCACCGGGTGAGCACCGGCCAAAGCACCGGAAAGTCGCGGCTGGTGAGGCTGTCCGGTGTAGGCGGAACCGACGTCATGGTTGTATTCCAACATGTTTCGAATTCGCGGCGCCGTGCTGGAGCGGATCGGACTGCCGCGGCCCTACGCGCGATCGAAGCCCATCACTGTGGTGGAGCTTGGTTTGGCGCCGCCTGCAACCGGCGAGCTTCTCGTTCGCATCGAAGCAGCCGGGGTGTGTCACTCGGACTTGTCGGTGGTCGACGGCAACCGGGTACGACCGGTACCCATGCTGCTCGGCCACGAAGCGGCCGGTGTCGTCGAGCAGGTCGGTGACGGCGTCACCGATCTGGTGGTCGGCCAGCGGGTGGTGATGGCGTTCTTGCCACGCTGTGGACACTGCGCGGCGTGTGCCACCGAAGGGCTTACCCCGTGCGAACCGGGCAGCGCCGCGAATACTGCCGGCACTTTGCTCGGCGGCGGTATGCGGCTGACCCGGGACGGCCAGCCGGTATATCACCATCTCGGCGTATCGGGGTTTGCGACTCGCGCCGTGGTCAACCGTGCCAGCGTCGTACCGGTGCCCAATGACGTCCCTGCTCCCGTCGCCGCGCTGCTCGGCTGCGCCGTGCTGACTGGCGGCGGAGCGGTGCTCAACGTCGGCGTCCCGCAACCCGGTCGGACGGTCGCCGTCGTCGGACTCGGGGGTGTGGGGATGGCTGCAGTGCTGACCGCATTGGCCTACGACGACGTTCGTGTCGTCGGCGTCGACCAACTGCCGGAGAAATTAGGGGCGGCCCGCGGCCTCGGCGCACACGAGGCCTACACGCCGCAGCAGGCCGCCGATGCCGGGGTGAAGGCCGCCGTGGTGATCGAGGCCGTCGGACACCCCGCCGCGTTGCAGACGGCGATCGACTTGACCGCTCCGGGCGGTCGGACGATCACGGTCGGGCTGCCGCCACCAGAAGCTCGAATCAGCTTGTCGCCGTTGGGCTTTGTCGCTGAGGGGCGTTCGCTGATCGGCAGCTACCTGGGTTCGGCGGTGCCCAGCCGCGACATTCCCCGGTTTGTGGAACTGTGGCGATCGGGCCGGCTTCCGGTGGAATCGCTGGTGTCGTCGAGGATCGCGCTTGAGGACATCAACGAGGCGATGGATCATCTCGCCGACGGCGCCGCCATCCGGCAACTGATCACGTTTGACTAAACCGGCACCAAGTCTGAAGCGACGGGCAAACATGTCTTCATGTCGCTGCGCAGTGTCTCCGTGGGGCCGGCGGGCTGCGCTGAAATCCCCGCTTCCGCAAGGGCATAACTCTTGAAAATCCGGGCCGCTCCGCTGAGCACATGCTGCACAGTGGTCGTGCGGCGCCCGACCGCCAACGGCCAACCGTCATCCCAGAGCGCGACTTCCGTCAGGCGATGGTCCAGGGCCTCGAACACCAACTCGCGGATACGTGGATGGGCTGCGAATACGTCGGCGCTGACGGCTAACCCTTGGCCGAGCCACGGTGCGCTCGCGGGCGCAAACTGCTCGTCGAGGTCGTCGGCGTGTACGCCGAGGATCTGCAACGGTCGGGTATCGCCGCGGTGCGGCAAGAGAACGTGGACATCCCAGCCGGCCGCCACTCTGTCATATAGCCATCCACCCGCCGAGCGCACCACATCGACGACGGTGTTCGCGACGACGTCGAGGCGATACGTCAGCACCCCGCAATAGGGATCGCTGAGTTGCTCCGATGAGCACGGGTTGTGCACCGGGGTGGAGGTCGTCATCGCATCCCTTCGGCAGTTCAAGCAAGGCCACGCCGGAGCATCGCGCCGGTCCACCCCAGCGTGACAGTTTCGGCCGGATCTGTAAAGTCGGTCAGTCCCGACCGGCGCGACGCGCCTTCAGTTCGGCGAGGACTTCCTCGGTGTGCTGACCAAGTTTTGGTGCGGTGGATCGCGGCGTCAACGGGGTCCCGTGGAAATCCGCGGGCGTCGCGGCCATCGCGACGGCTCCATCCGGGTGCGGTACGTCGACCAGACCGCCCGCGGCGTGGAACTGGGGGTCGGCCACGACATCCTCGAGCGAGTTGACCGGCGACCAGAAGAACTCCGGTTCGGCAGCGAAGATCTGCGCCCACTCGTCGAGCGGTTTGGTCGCGAAGATGTCGTCTAGCTGGGCGATGAGCTCGACGGCGTGGTGCGCGCGGGCGCGGGCATCGGAAAAGCGAGGATCGGTCAGCCAGTCGGGGTGGCCCACGACGCGGCAGAGTGCAGGCCAGTGCCGGTCGCCTTGCAAGCCGACGATCCAGAATCGCCGCCCGTCACCGGCCGTGTAGTTGTTCATGCACGGGTTGCCCATCGACTCGCGTTGCCCGACGGCGATGGTGTGGCCCGTCATCAGGTAGGTGTTCAAGTCGAAGCTCACGGTGTAAGCGCCCTGGCGATACAGCGACGTGCTGACCAACTGACCGGTGCCGGTTCGGCCGCGGGCAATCAGCGCCGCGCAGATCGCGGCCGCCAGCGTCATGCCGGCCATGTGGTCGCCCATGCCGCCCCGTTGAAACGGTGGCGTGTCACCGGGACGGGTCAAAAGATGAGCCACCCCGGCACGCGACCAGAACGCCGCGATGTCGTAGGCGGCCCGGTCGCCGTCGGGACCGGTTTCGCCGTAGCCGGTGATCAGCCCGTAGACCAGCCGGGGAAAGTCGGCGGCCAGCGATTCGTAATCCAAGCCGAGGCGCTGCAACGCGCCGAGGCGGATGTTCGTCACGAAAACATCTGCGCCACTGAGCAATTCGAATACAGTCGTGCGGCTGTCGTCGCTGGTGAGGTCGAGGACGATGCTGCGCTTGGAGCGATTGTCCATCTCGAACGGTGGGTTGGTGTCGAGATCGAGCCCCAGCATGCGCCCGAATGCGCGTCCCGGGTCGCCGGTCGGCGGCTCGATTTTGACGACGTCGGCACCCCAGTCCGCGAGGATGGCTCCGGCGGCCGGGCCGGCCACCCAGACACCGAGCTCGACGACTTTGACGCCTTCCAGTGGTCCGGCCATGGCCATACCCTGCCATGAACCATCGCTCGACGGTGTTTACAGAGCTGGCATGATTTGTAAGCTGAGGCGTGGAGGAACTATGAGCTTGGTCGCCGGGCGAGGCCCGCTGAGCAACGATCCCGCCGGGTGGTTCTCGCCACCGCTGCCCGACGACCCGGTGTACGTCGAGCCGCATCCGCGTCGCGTCCAGGGTTTCCGAGACGGACGAATGGTGATCGACACCGAGCGGGCATTGCTAGTGCATCGCCGAAATCAACCGCTCAGCTACGCGTTTCCCGCATCGGAGGTCGACGGGCTGCCCAACGAGCCGGTGCCGGAAGCACCCGGGTTCGTGCATGTGCCGTGGGATGCGGTCGACACGTGGCTGGAGGAGGGCCGCCGGCTCGTGCACTATCCGCCCAATCCGTATCACCGTGTCGATTGCCGGCCGACGCGGCGCCGGCTGCGCGTTCACATCGCAGGCGGGGTATTGGTCGACACCGACGACACCGTCATCGTTTTCGAGACCGCGCTGCAGCCGCGGCTCTACGTGGATCCGTCGCACGTCCGCACCGATCTGCTGCGGCAGACCGATACGTCGACCTATTGCAACTACAAGGGTTTCGCGACATATTGGCGGGCCGTCATCGGCGACACTGTGGTCGAGGACGTGGCGTGGAGCTATCCGGACCCGCCTGCGGAGAGCCTGCCAATCAGGGGCTACGTCAGCTTCGACGAGACGCGCGCCGACGTCGTTGCTGAACTCCCGCCTGCCACATGAGTCACGCCACGGAGTGGATAGTCAACGTGCCCGCCTAGCAGCGATTAGCCCAGCTAGGAATCGCTCGAAGGCGGGCACATCGGGTAGTCCCCCGCTGCAGAGACTGGCGTGGCCAGTGAGACACATGAACGGAAGTTAGAGCCGCGCTTCGGCTTTGATCGCGGTGTCGGTCTGCCTCAGCGGCCGGATCAGCGCTTCCTGAGCGAACGACGCGATCAACTCACCTTCTTCGGTGTGCACCGTGCCGCGGACATACGACATGCCCGCCCCGACCTGAGTGCTCTCGTGCGTGTAGAGCAACCAACCGGTCCACGACACGGGTTCGTGGAAGCTGACCGCGATCGTCATCGGCGCAGTCGACACGGTCAGGTGCGCCTGGCTGGTGCCGATGCCTTCGTGGGCGCGCATCGTGGTCGAGATGCCCAGGTGGCCGGTGAAATACGCGATCAGCGCCTTGGCCAGATCGTCGCGGGTGGGGATCGGGTCGTAGTGCAGCCAGGCATACAGCTCCGGCGGCCCGACCTCGTCGGGGCTGTTGACATCGATGACGTCGACCAGCCGGACTTCGCGACCGGCCATCGGCATGGGCGAAGGGTTCGCCGCAGCGGGCGGGGCCACCTCGGGACGCGGCAAGTGGTGGGTGATGACGTCAGGCGACGGGACGTCGGCGAGCGCGGTCACCGTGATGCAGCGACGGCCGTTCTGCTGCACCGACACGACAGCGGTTGCGGTGGAGCGACCCTCGTGCACGACGTCGATGTCGAATTCGACCGGCGGACCGACCATGACGGCGCGGACGAATACCGCGTGCGCGGAGCGCACCGACTTATCCGGAAACCGTTTGGCCACTGCGACAATCGCTTGCGCCAGCACCTGGGTGCCTTCCACCACCTGCCGCTCGTCTTGGCCCGCGATCCCCGTGTCGCCGGTGAAGCGGTCGGCTTCGGCGGCCTGCACGTCGAACAAGTCAAGCAGGCCGGTAACCGACCAATGGGTCTGCTCAGATTCCGTGGTCACACAGGGAGGGTGACATTTCCCTCGAAACTTGTAAAGCCTTACGGTTGGCCCGAGTCGATCACCAAGGCCCGGAACCGGTCGATGGTTTCCAGCGCGTGCGCCAAGCTGTCGCCTGGCAAGCTGACCTGCACCCAGGTGACGCCCAACGCAGCCAGCTTGTCGAGACCGGTCAGAAAGGCGTCAGCATTGAAGTCGTCGCTTGCCGGCCTGCCGCCGTCGAAGTTGGTGAATACCACGTCGATTACCGACCAATCCCGGCCCGCCGCCTCACAGCGGCGGCGCAAATCCTCGATGCCGGCGCCGAGCCGCTCGATCGAGTCGATGGCGGCCGTGCGGGCGGTCTGGGCCAGTGCCGCCGGGGCGGGGAACGGACACCAGCCGTCGCCGTGCTTGATGACGCGCCGGCGGGCCGCCCCGGTATTGCCGCCGATCCAGATCGGCGGGTGCGGCTGGCTCACCGGCCGCGGATGCGCGGTGATCCCTCGGGCGGTGAAGTGCCGTCCGTCGAAGGACAGGCCGTCGGTGGTCCACACCGCGCGGATCACTTCCAGCGCCTCATCGAACAGCTCGGCCCGTTCGTCGTAGTCGACCCCGAGGGCCGCGAACTCGCGTTTGAGGTAGCCCACGCCGACCGCCAGCGTGAACCGGCCACCGGACAACAAATCCAGCGTCGCGCCGGATTTGGCCACCAGGAACGGGTTTCGGTAGGGCAGTACCACGATGTTCGGGATCAGCCTCAACGTGGCCGTGCGCGCGGCGGCGAACCCCATCGCCACAAACGGGTCCAGAGCGTCATGACCGCCGGCGTCTAGCCAGCGCTGCGTGGGAGCAGGGTGGTCGGTGAACCCGAATCCGTGGAAGCCTGCCGCTTCAGCCGCTGCGGCGACCGTCGAAACACCCTGCCCGCTAACCAATTCCGGATGATACGGGTGGCTGTGCATGGGATGGGTGATCGAGAAGTACATGCTCGCCGTTTCGCTGGTAGCGCCGTTGCACCGAAACGGTACACGGTCGGTGGAACTTCCGTGACACTTGTCGGCTACTCTGTAAACCTTCGGTAGGCG
Source organism: Mycobacterium noviomagense (assembly GCF_010731635.1). Classification (NCBI taxonomy): domain Bacteria; kingdom Bacillati; phylum Actinomycetota; class Actinomycetes; order Mycobacteriales; family Mycobacteriaceae; genus Mycobacterium; species Mycobacterium noviomagense. The sequence goes on along the minus strand of NZ_AP022583.1, from coordinate 2,011,780 downwards.
TCGTCACAGGAGGTAAGGACACATCGAATGGCGTTGACAGTTGACCAGCTGACGCCGTTAGCCGAAGGCTTCTGCTTCGGTGAAGGCCCACGTTGGTTCGAGGGCCTGCTGTGGTTCTCCGACATGCTCGGCGAGGCGGTGCACACCGTCACGCTGGGCGGCTCGATGACGACGTTGCCGCTGCCTGGTCACAGCCCGTCCGGGTTGGGTTTTCGGCCGGACGGCTCACTGCTGATCACCTCCACCGAAGACCGGCTGGTTTTGCGCTATGACGGCGACAGCGTGACCACGATCGCCGACCTTGCCGAGGCGGTACCGGATGAGCTCGGCGATATGGTCGTCGACGACGCCGGGCGCGCCTACATCGGGTCCCAGGGCTTCCACGGCGGTGTGATCGTGCGCCTCGATCCCGACAATTCGGTGAGCGTCGTCGCTGAAGACCTAGATTTCCCTAACGGCATGGTGATCACGCCCGACCGAACGTTGATCGTCGCCGAGTCGATGGCGCGCCGGTTGACCGCCTTCCGCATCACCGAGGACGGTGCCCTCACCGACCGCCGGACCTTCGCCGACGGGCTGGACGGACCACCCGACGGTATCGCGCTGGACGCCGACGGCGGGGTGTGGACGGCGATGACTCTGCGCCACCAGTTCGAACGGATCACCGCCGGCGGCGTGGTAACGGACCGCATCGACATCGGCGAGCGGGCCGCCATCGCCTGCACGCTCGGCGGTCCGGCACGCCGTACCCTTTTTCTGTTGTCGAGCACCGATGTGTATCCCAAGCGGCTCAAGGGAACTCGGTTGTCTCGGCTGGACGCCGTCACCGTCGACATTCCCGGCGCCGGCCTGCCGTGACACTGGCGAAAGACGCATGAGCGACTCGTACTACGAGCTGGTCGACTCTGCCGATCCGTTGGGCGAGAAGTTCACTGCAACCGATCTGGTGCGCAGCACGTGGTCAGCGTCGATGCAGCACGCCGCACCGGTGTCCGCGCTATTGGTGCGGGCACTCGAGCGCTGCGCTCGCCGCGACGACACCCGGCTCAGCCGCGTCGTCGTCGACTTGCTGGGTCCCGTACCGGCGGAAGGCGACTTCTGGGTTCGCTCGCGGATCGAACGGCCCGGCAAGCAGATCGAGTTGCTTACCGCCGAGATGCTGGGCCTGGGGCCGGGCGGTCAGCCCAGACCCGTCGCCCAGGCCAGCGGGTGGCGGCTCCTGCAGCTCGACACAGCGGATGTCGTGAACGCGCCAGCCCCGCCGCTCGGGCCGCTCAGTCAAGGGCGCAGCCGCAACCTGGAAAAAGATTTCGACCGCAACTACGTGCACAGCCTGGATTGGCGCTGGCTCACCCCGCCCCTCGATGCCGGGCCGGGCGAATCGTGGATCAAGCCCACCGTCGATCTCGTCAAGGGTGAAACGATGTCGCCGCTGGAGCGACTCTTCGCGGTGGCTGATTGCGCCAATGGCATCGGGTCGAAACTCGACATCACCAAATGGACATTTCTCAACAACGACCTCGTTGTGCATGTGCACCGGATTCCGCAGGGCGAGTGGATTGGTATTCGCGCCGAAACCAGTTACGGCCCAGACGGTATCGGAACGACCGTGGGCACCCTGTTCGACGAGCACGAAGCGGTGGGCGGCATTCAGCAGTCCGTGCTGGTGCGCCGCCGAACCTAGCTTCCGCCGAGGATGTGGGGCCGGTCGGCGACGCTCAGCGAGCTTTTCGCTCTTTGGCCGGTGCGGGCGCCGGGTGCTGCGAGATGACCTCAACAAGCCGCAGGTGCATCGACTCGCCGGACCCGACCATGGCTGCGATCACACGTGCGACGTCGGCCGGTGCCACGCGAGCGGCGATCCCGGCGGACCGGATGATCGACGCCCGCACGCCGGTGCCGACGAATTCGGCGTCCAAGCCCGATAACCACGCGTCCAGGGCACGCCGGCACGCATTTGGTGGCGTCGCGCCGGCAAGGATGTCCGGACTGACCAGAACCACGTCGCCACGGCCACGCCTGATCATCGGCGGAATCACTTGTGCCGCAAGGTGTTGCGCGCCGAACATATCGCTTCTGGCGGCTGAGAGGCCAGCGTCGGTGATCAGCACGTCCACCTCGCCGACGAGATAACGCGCCGACTCGACGAACAAATCGATCGACGACGTGTCGGCCAGATCGAGGTAGGCAGCGAACGCCGTCGCGCCTTGTGCCCGAAGACGAGCGGCGAGCCGCTCACAGATCTCGGGGCGCCGGCTGCCTATCAGCACCAGATCGCCCCGACGAGCCAATCGCGCCGCCGTGGCGCGGGCTACCGGTGACGATGCGCCGGTCAGCATGACGGCGCGCGGAGGCTGGGCCGGCACGGCGGGCTCAGCTTCAGTCACGACCAGCGTCTAGGATTTGGTGGTCAGTTACCTCGCCGGCGGGCGGAAAGGCTCCCCCGAAGGACCAAGACAGTGGCACGAAAACAGCGTGACACTTCGACCAAAGTTTGTAAAGTTTTCAGACGTGAACCACCCGACGACCACCGACACCGACACTTCGACCCGGCAGCGGATCCTTGCGGCCACCGCCGAGGTGGTCAGCCGCAACGGCAAACGCAAGCTCAGCCTCTCTGACGTCGCCGCGCAGGCGCATGTCTCGCGTCCGACCCTCTACCGCTGGTTCGCGTCGAAAGAGGAGTTGCTGGATGCGTTTTCGAGCTACGAACGTCAGACTTTCGAAAGCGGTTTAGCCAAGGCAACAGCCGGTCTTAAGGGCGCCGACAGGCTCGACGCCGCCTTACGTTTCATCGTCGAATACCAATACTCCTACTCGGGCGTGCGCATGATCGACATCGAGCCCGAGCATGTGATCGCGCAGTTCTCCCGTGTCCTTCCGGAAATGCGTGAAGGACTGCAACGCCTGCTTCCGGGGCCCGGCGGCGCGGTCAAAGCCGCAGCCGCGATCCGGATCGCAATCTCGCACTACATGGTCCGAGCCGACGACGCCGAGCAGTTCTTGGCGCAACTCCGCCACGCTGTGGGCATCAAAGCGAGTGATTAGTCGAAAAGCACAGCGGCGTTGAGGTAGCCGGTCGGGTCGAAAGCCTTCTTGACCGTCCGCATCGCGGCGATGTCGGCCGGTTCGCGGGACATGCCGAGGTAAGCGCGTTTGCGGCTACCCACGCCGTGTTCGGAGCTGACGTTGCCGCCGCAGGCGGCGATCAACTCCATGATCGCCGCGCACAGGTCGGGTTCCTGCTCGCGCCCGCAACGCAGGACGTTCAGATGCAGATTGCCTTCGCCGATGTGGCCGAACAACAGCGACAGGGCGCCGGGAGCATAGCGGTCCACCAGCTTCGCAGCCTTGTGGGCAAAGCCGCAGATCGCCGACAGCGGCAGTGACACGTCGAATTTCACTGGCGGACCGTAGGCGCCGAGAACTTCCGGCACCGATTCCCGCACCCGCCAGAGCCGCTGCCGCGCGGCGACATCCACACCGACCGCGGGCTCGCCGCACAGCCACGCGCCGTCCAACGCGCCGGCCAGCCGCGGGGTCTGGTCGTGATCGCCCGCCAACTCCACCACCAGCAGCCAGTCCCCGCTCACCGGCGCCGCCACTCCGAGACGTTCTGCGGTCAGGGCACTTGCTTGGCCGTCGATCAGTTCCAGCGCCGCGATGCCGTCGAGATCGCGAAACACTCGCGCCGCATCGACCAATGCGCCGAGGTCGGAGAAGCCGCATATGGCGGTCACCCGGTGCGAGGGCGCCGGGTGCAGACGCAGGTCGAGCGCGGTGATGACGCCGAGGGTTCCCTCGGCGCCGACGAACAGCGCGGGCAAGTCGTAGCCGGTGTTGTCGGCACGCACCCTGCTGTGCCGGCGCAGCACCGAGCCGTCGGGCAGCGCGACGTCCAAGCCGAGCACCTGCGCGCCCATGTTGCCGTAGCGCACAGTGCGCAGTCCGCCGGCATTGGTGGAAGCCATGCCGCCGACGGTTGCCGTGTCGCGGGCGGCCAAGTCGACGCCGAAGACCAGACCGGCACCACTCGCAGCCTGCTGCACGGCGGCCAGCGTGGCCCCGGCGCCGACCTGGAGACGGCGCTCGACGCTGCCGACCGACCCGACGGTGTTCAGTCGCTCGGTGGACAGCAGCACATCGTCGTGCTCGGGGACGGTGCCGGCGACCAGCGATGTGCATCCGCCTTGAACGGTGACGTGTGCGCCGGCGTCGCGGCACACGCGCAGCACCTCGGCGACCTCGTCGGTGGAGCCGGGACGCACCAGCGCACTCGCTTGACCGCGGTGGCGGCCGGTGTGGTCGACGCTGCGGGCGGCCAGGACGTCGGAATCGGCGCTGATGTGCTTAGCTCCCACGACCGTGGACAGCCGCTGCAGCATGCGTGCGGTCATCGCGTGGGAGTATCACATGGCGACGCCAGGCCGAGACGGAGGCATTGATGGGACAGCGTGCGGATGTCCAGTTCAACTCCGGCCATGAACGGATCAGCGCCTGGCTGTACCGGCCGGAAACAACCGGCGATGCGCCGCTGCTGGTGATGGCGCACGGGCTCGGTGGTGTGCGCGCCATGCGGCTCGACGCCTACGCCGAACGCTTCTGTGCTGCGGGATTTGCCTGCCTGGTGTTCGACTACCGCAACTTCGGTGACAGCGAAGGCGAGCCCCGCCAGCTGCTTGACATCGGCATGCAATTGCAGGACTGGGCGGCCGCTGTTGCCTATGCCCGCACGCTGCCAGGGGTCGACGATCAACGAATCGGCTTGTGGGGCACCTCTTTTAGTGGCGGTCATGTGATCGCCACGGCGGCCCGGCTGCCGGGTATCGCGGCCGTCGTCGCTCAGTGCCCGTTCACCGACGGCATCGCCTCTACGCGCAAGATGAACCCATTGATCACCGCGCGCATTACCGCATTAGCGTTGCGCGATCTGGCCGCTGCCCGGCTCGGCAGGCCGCCGGTGATGGTGCCGGTGGTCGGCTACCCGGACGAGATCGCGCTGATGAACGCACCCGACGCGTACCCGGGATTCCTGCGGCTGCTGCCCGACGGGATGCAATTCCGGAACGAGGTCGCCGCCCGCTTCGCTATCAAGGTCCTCAGCTACCGGCCGGGCCGTGCGGCCACGAAGGTCATTTGCCCGATCTTGTTCTGTGTGTGCGAACGCGACTCGGTGGCACCCGCCGCGGCCACCCTGCGCCACGGCGCCAAAGCGCCACGAGGCGAAATTAAGGTCTATCCAGAAGGTCACTTCGACATCTACGTGGGAGACGCTTTCGACCGAGTCGTCGCGGATCAGCTGGCCTTCCTCGACATGCATCTGAAGCCAGGCGCTCGGTAGCCCCTCGCCAGGCGCAGCTTATACTACGTTCAGTCCGTACTGAACGTTCATGACGAGGTGGCAATGTCTCCTGGCGAAGCGGAGTTCGTCGACCGTGTCGGCTTGTTCTTCGAGATGCTGGGTGCCACCCGAACGATGGGCCGGGTCTACGGGTGGCTGATGATCTGTGACCCGCCGCAGCAATCGTTGTCGCAAATCGCCGAGGCGCTGTTGGTGAGCAAAGCATCGGTCAGCACTGTGGCGCGTCAACTCCAGGAGGGCGGCATGATCCAGCGGCTGCCCGCCGCGTCGCGCCAACATCATTACCGTGTCACCCCCGGGGGGTTCACCAGCGTCTTGAACGTGCAACTGGCACTGATGCGGCCCGGCATCGAAGTGGCCGAGTTCGGCCTGTCGCTGCTGGACAAGGATCGCGCCGAACAGCGTGAGCGACTGGAGGATTTCCGGGACTTCTGTGAGTTCTGCGTCAGCGACTACCGCGACGAACTGATGCGGCGGTGGAGCGAGTATCGCGCCGACAGGAGAAAGCGATGACAGAGCAGTCGGACAAGGTCGACTTCAGCAGCGTGCGCTGGGGTTCGGTGGAGTGGACCAACCTGTGCACTCTTTACCTGCGGGCATACGAAAGCCGTTCGGCGCACCCAGTTCTCGGTGACCACGCCGCCGCCGAGGCGGTAGACCGAATCGACTATGACTTCGCGCGGATGCGTTGGTCGATGCTGCCGGCGACCAACCAGTTCATGGTCACAATCCGCGCCAAGCAGCTTGACATCTGGGCCGCCGACTTCCTGCAGCGTCATCCCGATGCCGTTGTCCTGCACCTGGGCTGCGGGCTGGATACCCGTGCGTTTCGGCTTGAGACGCCACCGACAGTGCAGTGGTTCGACGTCGATGTCCCCAACGTCATCGACTTACGGCGCAAGTTGTACGACGACCACGACGGATACCGGATGATCGGCTCGTCGGTGACCGATCCGCAGTGGCTGGAACAGACCCCTGCGGGTGGCCCCGCGTTGGTGATCGCCGAAGGGCTGCTGATGTACCTCACCGCAACCGAAGTCCGTGATCTGCTGCAGCGGGTGACCGATCGTTTCAGCACTGGCGAACTGCTGGCTGACCTGGAATCACCGTGGGGCCCAAGGCTTTCCCGGATCTTTACGTCCGGCATCGTCAAATGGGGCACCCGAGGCGGCGGCGAACTCATGCAGTGGATCCCGCGGCTGGAGCTGCTTGAGACGGCGCCGCTCATCGATCCGGCGAAGATTCCGCTGAGGCCGCAACGGCTGCTTTATCGGATGCTGTTCGCAATCCCGTTCGTCAGGAATATCGACCGGCTGTATCGCTTTCGGTTTTGACGTCGTCGCCGAGCGACCACTCCGCTCGGATCGACTCGTCGCGGATCAGGCCTCGCAGCAGCGCGGTGCTGAATTCGGCGGCGATCTCCTTGGCGGTGCGTCGGCCGCTGGGCCGCAGCCAGCGGTAGCTGCCCAGCGTCATCCCGATGTAGCCGAGCGCCAGTACGTGGGAGTCGCAGTCGTAGAACTCGCCACTGGCGATGCCGCGGTCGATCAGGCCGTGCACGTGTTCGTAGACCTGGGTTTCCTTTTCGCGGATCTCGGCGACCTGTTCCTCGGTGAACCATTCGGTGATGTACGGCTGCTCCTGGAAATACACAGCGGCCTGCTCGGGGTTGCCGGCGATTCCGGTGAGCAGCCGGACGGTGTACTGGTAGAGCGCCTCGCGGGCCGTCCACGACGGGTCATCGTGTACGGCAGCCAGCGTGCCCTCGGCAGCCCGGCGGTAGATGTCGAAGAGGATCAGCGACTTGCTGGCGTAGTAGTGATACACCGTTGCCTTGTTCAACCCCACGACATCGGCGACGTCGTCCATCCGGGTGCCGTGGTAACCGCGCGCGGCGAACAGCTTGGTGGCAACGGCCAGCAGCTCCTCGCGGCGGGAAAGCCCATTCGGGCTGGTGCTGTCGGATGGCATGTCTACTCGTTTCGGCAGTGTCGATCAACTAGTTGGATACTCTATTCAAGCCGCTCATCGGCTGTCGCGCCGTTGCCGGGTGGGACTAGACTGCGGAGCTAGAAACGTCGCGGTCGAGATGAGGTGGTCACATGGATCCGGATCCCAGCTACGACTTTTCCGACGAGCTCGAGTTCTTCTTCAAGTACTTCACCTGGGGGTTGCGCGGGGTGACCGACGGCCAGGGCTACCCGCCGCCGGCGTATCCACCGGTTTAGAGCGCCTTCAGTTCCTCGGTCACCTCGGACACTGACTTCTTCGCGTCACCGAACAGCAAGGTGGTGCCCTCGGCATAGAACAGCGGGTTGTCGATGCCCGCGAAGCCCGAATTCATCGACCGCTTGAGCACGATCACCGATTTGGACTTGTCCACGTTGAGGATCGGCATGCCATAGATGGGCGAGTTCGGCTCGTTGCGCGCGGCCGGGTTGGTGACGTCGTTGGCGCCGATCACGAGCGTGACGTCGGTCCGGGCGAACTCGTCGTTGATGTCGTCCATGTCCTTCATCGCGTCGTAGTCGACTTCGGCTTCGGCGAGTAGCACGTTCATGTGCCCGGGCATCCGGCCGGCGACCGGGTGGATCGCGTATTTGACCGGCACGCCGCGGGATTCGAGCAGGCTCGCCATGTCCTTGACGGCGTGTTGGGCCTGTGCGACGGCCATGCCGTAGCCAGGCACGACGATCACCTGGTTGGCGTAGGCCATCTGGATCGCGGCGTCGGCGGCCGAGGTGGACTTGACGTGCTTGTCGCCGCCGCCGTCGCCGCCGGGAGCCACGCCGCCGCCACCGAACCCGCCGGCGACGATCGCCGGGATGGAGCGGTTCATCGCTTTGGCCATCAGGTTGGTCAGGATGGAACCGGAGGCGCCGACGATCATGCCGGCGACGATCATCGCGGTGTTGTTCAGCGCGAGGCCGGCTGCGGCGGCCGACAGACCGGTCATCGCGTTGAGCATCGAAATGACGACGGGCATGTCGGCACCGCCGATAGGCAGCACCACCATCAGGCCAAGCACCCCGGCAGCGGCGAGCAGCCCGATCATCCACCACAACGCCACCCCGCCGGTGCCCGGATGCGCGCCGAGTCCGATGACCACTGCGCACACCACGGCCGCCACCAGCAACAACAGATTCAGCGGCTGTTGCGCCTTGCCGATGCCAATCGGGCGGCCGGAGATGATCTCCTGGAGCTTGCCGAACGCGATGATCGACCCCCAGAACGAGATCGACCCGATGATCGCGGCGAACAGCGAAGCGACCACGATGTGCACGGTCGGCGACTCGCCATACCGGAATGCGGAGAACCCAGCCGTCTCGATGAACTCCGACAGCGAAATCAACGCGACGGTGCCGCCGCCCACGCCGTTGAAGAACGCCACCAGTTGCGGCATAGCGGTCATCTTGGTCAGCCGTGCCGGTGGAACGCCGAGCACGACGCCCAGGACCAGGCCGGCAATGATCAGCGGCCACTGGTGGGTGTGGCGGATCATGACCAGGGTCGCCGCCACGGCGATGGCCATACCCACCGCGGCGATCAGGTTGCCGCGGACCGCGGTCTTGGGCCCGGTCAGACCCATCAGGCCGTAGATGAACAGCGCGAACGAGATGATGTAGAGGATCGTGACCAGGTAGCTCATCGACCCTGCCCGTCCGTCCCAGTTTTAACGGGGCCCGATTGTCCGGCTCCTCCTCGGGCCGCATCGTCGCCGGACGTCACAGGCGCCGGCTTCTTGCCTTTGAACATGCCCAGCATCCGGTCGGTGACAATGAAACCGCCGATGACGTTCAGGGTGCCGAAGACCAACGCGACAAACAGAATGATCTGCAACGCGATCGACGGGTGCTCGATTCGACCGAGCAGCACCAGCGCGCCGAGGACGACGATGCCGTGGATGGCGTTGGTGCCCGACATCAGCGGGGTGTGCAGCGTGTTGGGCACCTTGGAAATCACCGCAAAGCCGACAAACCCGGCGAGCACCAGGATCGCCAGATTGGCCAGAAGGTCGTTGTACATCTAGCTGTCCTCTCCCGCTGTTGCGGTCACGCATGCCGCCGCCACCACTTCATCGTCGAAATCGGGCGCCAGCTTCCCGTCCTTGACCAACAGCTCCAACAGGGCCGTGATGTTTTTGCTGTAAAGCTCGCTGGCGTGCTCAGGCATGGTCGCCGGCAGGTTGAGCGGCGAGGCGATGGTGACGTCGTGCTTGACGACGGTGCGGCCGGGCTCGGTCAGCTCGCAGTTTCCGCCGGCCTCCCCCGCCAGGTCCACCACCACACTGCCCGGCTTCATCCCTTCCACCGCCGCAGCGGTCACCAGCCGTGGCGCCGGGCGGCCCGGAACCAAAGCAGTGGTGATCACCACGTCAAACCCGGTGATCGCCTCCTCCAACGCTTTCTGTTGCTGCTCGCGTTCTTCTTCGCTGAGCTCGCGTGCGTACCCGCCCTCACCAGTAGCTTCGATGCCCAACTCCAGCCACTGCGCCCCCACCGAGCGGACCTGGTCGGCCACCTCGGGCCGCACGTCGTAGCCGGTGGTGCGCGCACCCAGTCGTTTGGCCGTCGCCAGCGCCTGCAGGCCGGCCACGCCAACGCCGAGCACGAGCGCCGTCGCCGGCTTCACCGTGCCTGCCGCGGTGGTCAGCATGGGGAAGAACCGTGTCGACTCCCAGGCGGCCAGCAGCACCGCTTTGTATCCCGCGACGTTGGCTTGCGACGAAAGCGCATCCATCGACTGCGCCCGCGAAATCCGCGGGATCGACTCCAACGCGAACGCCTGCACACCCGCCGCCCGCAGCGCCTCGATCTGATTGTCGGCGTTGCGTGGGGCAAGAAAGCCGATCAGGGTCTGGCCGCGGTGCAGCCGGGCGACCTCCTCGGCGGTCGGCGGCGCAACCTTGACGACGATGTCGGCGGCCCACGCGTCACCGATGCTGGCACCGACGGCCGTGTAGAGCTCGTCGGGCAGCAGCGCCCCTCCGCCCGCACCGGATTCGACGACGACCGCGACACCGCTTTTCGTCAGCGGCGCCACCGCCTTGGGCACCAGCGCGACCCGCCGCTCGTCCGTCCCTGACTCGGCGACCACCCCAACCGTCGTCTGCGTATCTGTCATCGCGCGTACATCTACTTTCCTGCGCCGTTGGATTGCCCCGCTACCCTAACCCGATGGCCCGGCTCCTCCTCGGGCCGATGTAGCCCGCGATGCGTCTACTCGCACGGCAAGCCGGTCGCCTATCGTGACTGGCATGGATTTCGCCATGTCGGCCAAGGCCAGTGACTACCACAAGCGGCTGTCCGACTTTATGACCGAGTACGTCTTTCCGGCCGAAGCCGAGTACGACCGTTACCGCCACGAAGCGGGTCCGGGCGACCACACTGTGCCCCCGATCATCGAGGACCTCAAAGTCAAGGCCAAAGAGCGTGGATTGTGGAACCTGTTCCTGCCCGCCGAGTCGGGGCTGACGAACGCCGACTATGCGCCGCTGGCCGAGCTGACGGGCTGGAGCCTGGAGATCGCGCCCGAAGTGCTCAACTGCGCCGCACCGGATACCGGCAACATGGAGATCCTGCACCTGTTCGCCACCGACGAACAGCGCTGCCAGTGGCTGCAGCCGCTGCTCGACGGCGAGATCCGCAGCGCGTTCTCGATGACCGAACCGGCCGTCGCCAGCAGCGACGCCCGCAACATCGAAACCACCATCACCCGCGACGGCGACCACTACGTCATCAACGGCCGCAAGTGGTGGACGTCGGGCGCGGCCGACCCGCGCTGCAAGATCCTGATCGTGATGGGCCGCACGAATCCCGATGCCGCGGCCCACCAGCAGCAGTCGATGATCCTGGTGCCGATGGACACCCCGGGTGTGACGGTCGTGCGCTCCACTCCGGTGTTCGGCTGGCAGGATCAGCACGGCCACTGCGAGATCATCTACGACAACGTGCGGGTCCCGGCGACCAATCTGCTGGGCGAGGAGGGTGCGGGTTTCGCGATTGCGCAGGCCCGGCTGGGTCCGGGCCGCATCCACCACTGCATGCGTGCCCTCGGCGCCGCCGAGCGCGCGCTGGCGTTGATGGTCGACCGGGCCCGCAGCCGAGTGGCCTTCGGCAAGACGCTGGCCGAGCAGGGCGTGGTGCAGCAGTCGATTGCCAAGTCGCGCAACGAAATCGACCAGGCTCGGCTGCTGTGTGAAAAAGCCGCATGGACCATCGACCAACACGGCAACAAGGCCGCGCATCTACTGGTCTCGCAGATCAAGGCGGTGGCACCGCAGGTGGCCTGCGATGTGATCGACCGCGCCATACAAGTGCATGGCGCGGCGGGGATCAGCGACGACACCCCGCTGGCCCGGCTGTACGGCTGGCACCGCGCGATGCGCATCTTCGACGGGCCGGACGAGGTACACCTGCGCTCCATCGCCCGTGCTGAAATCGGCCGCGAGAAAAGCGCTTTCGCTTCGGCGGTTACTCAGTGACCACTGAGATCCGGGAACTGCCCGGCGCGGTGAACTTCCGCGACGTTTCGGTGGCCGCGGGTATCCGGCCCGGGCGGCTGTTCCGCTCAGGGGAGTTGACCAGTCTGGACGACGACGGGCGGGCAGCGCTGCGCCGGCTCGGTGTTAGCGCTGTCGCCGACTTGCGCTCGCCTCGCGAGGTGCAGCGCCGCGGACCGGGACGGGTGCCCGACGGCGTCGACATTCACCTGTTGCCGATCCCTGACCTCGCCGCCGACCAAAGCGAGGCCGACGGCGAGCCGCCGCATGAGCATGCGTTCAAACGGCTGATGACCGACAAGCCCAGCGACGAGTCGGTCGCCGAGGCCGCCAGCCGCTACATGGTCGACGAGTACCGCAGGTTCCCCACGTACCCCGGGGCGCAACGCGCTGTGCGGCAGGTCGTTTCGCTACTAGCCGCCGGACGCTCGGTACTGGCCCACTGCTTTGCGGGCAAGGACCGCACCGGCTTCGTCATCGCTGTGGTGCTGGAAGCGATCGGGCTGGACCGTGACGATATTCTGGCCGACTACTTGCGCAGCAACGAGGCGGCGCCAGAGCTGCGCGCCCGAATCATGGAGATGATCCAGCAGCGCTCAGACACCGAACTGACTCCCGAGGTCATGACGTTCACCGAGGCCCGCCTATCCGATGAGGTCCTCGGTGTCCGCCCCGAGTATCTGGCCGCTGCGCGCCAGTCGATCGACGAGACCTTCGGCTCCCTGGACGTTTATCTGCGTGACGCGGGCATCACCGACGACGACGTGCATCGGCTTCGGGTCGCGCTGCTGGACTGAGCGTCTACGGTTCCAGCACCACCTTGCCGAACACACCGCCATCGGCCAGGCTCTGCAGTGCGGCACGCCCTTCCGACAGCGGATAACCCGGAACCTTGTTCAGGTATTCGCCCCACGCCACGCCGAACACGCCAACGTTGCGCAGCAGCAGCCGGTTGACCTTGACGCTCGGGATGCCGCCGGCGGCAAAACCGATCACCAGCAGCTTGCCGTCGATGGCCAGTACCCGGATGGCGTCGTCGAACGCAGGCCCACCGATGGGGTCGACCACGATGTCGACGCCGCGGGCCGTTGGTCACGTCGCGCACCCGCTGGGCCCAGCCGTCGGTCAACGGCAATACCACGTCAGCGCCCAGCGACTCGACGGAATCCGTTGCGCCCGTACGATGCACCATCGCGATCACCTGACCGGCGCCCATCGCCTTGGCCACCTGGACGGCGGCGCTGCCCACGCCACCGGCCGAGCCGAGACCCGCTCGCCCACCTTGAAACCCGACTCCTCCGGTGCCGAGCGAACCACACCCGCGACCTCCATGCCGGGAATGAACGGCGGCGGGAGCTTGAGCTGGGACTCCTCTTTGCTCAGCAGCAGGTCGGGAAAGCAGACTCCAGCGGCGCGCACATCGACGACCACCATGTCGTCGCCTCCCTGCACATCGTCGACGTCGGTGTAGACCAGTCCACCAGGACCCGAAAGTTCCTTGACGACGCAGGCTTTCACCGTACGGAGAAGCTAGCCTGCTTCGCCCCGGACAAATCGGTGATCTGCGCCCACTGGGAGGCGACCTCGTCAACCGACGGCGGATTGGCGAAGTTGGCGCCCTCGTTCTCGAACAGCGCAACCCGCTGCACCCTGCCGCCGCCGACGACGAACACCGATCCGTTGTCGCTGGATTCTTCAGTGCACAGGTAGGCCACTATCGGCGCGACGAACTCGGGCTTGAGCTTTTCCAACACCTCTGGAGGCAAGATGTCCTGCGTCATCCGGGTCGCCGCGACTGGAGCGACCGCGTTGGCGTGGATGTTGTACTTGGCGCCTTCCAGCGCCAGCGTGTTGATCAGGCCGACCAGGCCCAACTTGGCTGCGCCGTAGTTGGATTGGCCGAAGTTGCCGAACAAGCCGCTGGTGGAGGTGGCGACGACGACGCGGCCGTAACTCTGTTCGCGGAAGTGTGGCCAAGCCGCGCGCAGCACGTTGTAGCCGCCGTACAGGTGCACCTTGAGCACCGCGTCCCAGTTCTCGAACGACATCTTGTGGAAGGTGCCGTCGCGCAGAATCCCGGCGTTGCTCACCACGCCATGCACCGCCCCGAATTCGTCGAGCGCGGTCTGGATGATGTTGGCCGCGCCCTCGGCCTCGGCGACGCTGTCGTAGTTGGCGACCGCACGGCCGCCGGCGTCTTTGATCTCGGACACGACCTGATCGGCCATCGAATGTCCGGCTCCCGTGCCGTCGCGGGCTCCGCCGAGGTCGTTGACCACGACGCTGGCGCCTTCTCGGGCCAAGGTCAGGGCGTATTCGCGGCCCAGTCCCCCGCCGGCTCCGGTGACGACGATGACACGATCCTGCACTCCGGGCATGAACTTCCTTTCGGGTCGATTGCGCTCGGGGTCAGCGTCCGGCAACCGCTAGAAGAGCCGGCGCGCCAACTTCCACGCCTTCTCTGTATACGGCGGGTAGATAAAGCTCGATAAGTCGGGGCGGGTTGGCTTGGTGAGCACCGACTTGCGGTGGCTAAATTCCTCGAACCCCCAACGGCCGTGGTAGGCGCCCATGCCGGACGGGCCGACGCCACCGAACGGCAGCTTGGACGTGAAGTAGTGGAAGGCGAGGTGGTTGACCACCATGCCGCCCGCTGGCACTTCCTTGATCACCCGCTCACGCACGGCGCGGGTCTTGGTGAACAGATACGCCGCCAGCGGCTTGGGCCTCGAGTTGACGAAACGTATTGCCTCATCCAAAGACTCGGTCGTGACCACGGGCAGAATCGGGCCAAAGACCTCGTTGGTCATCAGCGGTTCCTGCGGATCCGGGTCGACCACCACCGTCGGCTGAATCCGCAGATCCGCAGCAGCTGAAGTGCCTCCCACGGCGACGGTACCCTTCGTGTTGGCCAGGTAACCGGTCAGCCGGTCGAATTGGCGTTGGTTGACGATGCGCATTCCGGCTGGCTCGTCGGAGCCGAACGTGGTGATGGCTTCGCCGATCTTGGTGACGAGTTCGTCGCGGATCCTCGCGTCCGCCAGCACATAGTCCGGCGCAATGCAGGTCTGGCCGGAGTTGAGCAGTTTGATCCAGGCGATGCGCTTGGCGGCGACGTCCACGTCAGCGTCCGCAGCGACGATCACCGGGCTCTTACCGCCCAGTTCGAGAGTGACGGGAGTCAAGTGTGGTGCAGCAGCTTCATAGACTTTGCGGCCGATCTCCGTGCCGCCGGTGAACACCACCCGATCGAAGCCTTGGGCGATCAACTGCTGGCTGACCGCAGCGTCGCCCTCGACTACCGCGATCGCTTCGCCGTCCAGGTATCGCGGCACCAGTTCGGCTATCAACCGCGAAGACGCTGGGGTGACCTCAGAAGGCTTGAGCACCATAGTGTTTCCGGCAGCGATCGCCCCGATGGCTGGGCCAAGGGTCAATACAAATGGGTAGTTCCATGCACCGATTATCAGCACCGTCCCGTAGGGTTCGTACTCCACCCAGCCGAGGCCGGGCAGCTGTGCGCGTTCCAGCAGGCGGTATTTACGGCGCATCCAACTGCCAACGTGCTTGGCCGCATACCGCGCTTCGGCGGCGGTGCCCGCGATGTCGGCCATCCACGCCTCGAATGGTTTGCGGCACAGGTCGGCTTGAAGCGCCTCGGCGATCTTGGTCTCGTTCTCGGCCATCATCTTCTCGATGGCGCGCAACTGCGTGCGCCGCCACTCAAGGCTGCGGCTTCGGCCGGTGGCGAAGGTTTCCCGTAGGTGAGCGACCGTTTGCGGGATGTCCGTTCGAGCGGATGCGGCGGTGTCGGGGCTGGGTTGTGCGGCGGCTTCGCTAGTCATAGGCGCCGCTCCTCCTCATCGCTGCGCACTTATCGTCGCCGGCGCGGGTCATGGGTTTCCCTTCCCGACCGGCGGAAGCCCAATCTTAATCAACCACCCGGTTGGGCAACAGGCGCTGGTTACGGCTTCTCTGCGGAGACGAAAACGGCCCGGAACGTTGTCTCGACATCGGGGTTCTCCGGAAGGTCGCGACCGACTCGAGTGAGGTAGTCGCTGCCGGACACAGACTTCACGCGCCACCCGTGCGTTTCGAACCAGCGCGCCGGATCCCGGCGCTCGTCGTCGGTGTACCACAGGTCGCCGGGGTCGAAGACGTTTTCGTCGCCGAGCCGCTTGCGCAGCTCGTCGGTCTTGGCCCGGCGCTTCTGGTAAGCCGCCCGGGCGGCGTCGTCCAAGCTGAACTCCTCGATGCAGGACCGGCTGCCCGGTGCGCTCAGCGTGTCGATGTCGGCGAACAGCCGCTCCTCGGCCTCTCCCGGCAAGAACATCAACAATCCCTCAGCCAGCCAGGCGGTTGGCTGGTCGGGGTCAAAGCCTTTGTCTCGCAATATCGTTGGCCAGTCGAATCGAAGGTCGGCGGGCACCTCGCGGCGGTCGGCGGACGGTTGGGCGCCATGTGCCGCCAGGGTTGCGGCTTTGTACTCCAGCACTTTCGGTTGGTCGACCTCATAGACCGTGGTCCCGGCCGGCCAATTCAGCCGATAGGCCCGCGAATCCAGCCCGGCGGCCAAGATGACGTGCTGACGAATCCCGGCCTCCGCCGCCGCGGTGAAATACGCGTCGAAGAAGTGGGTGCGCGCAGCCTGGTAGTCGACCATGTGCCGATGCACCGCCGCGATCTCGGGATCGGCCGCGTATGTCCTCGACATCCGGGACACCAGCTCGCGCAGTTCGGGCCCGTCGATCAGGATCTGCGCGAACTCGTCGCGGATCAGCGGCTGGGCGCTGGCTGTCTCTTCCGCCCGGGCAGCGGCCACCATCACGGCGGTGGCGCCGACGCTGGTCGCGATGTCCCAGCTGTCGTTGTCGGTGCGGCTGGTGCTCATCGCTTCTCGGCGGTCACGAAATCAGCGAACGCGTCTTTGTCGTCGGCCATCGGCACACCCTCGACCCAGCGGCCCAACCGGCGCATCTCGTCGTGGGAGTGTTGCGCTGTGGCCCGCCAGCCGTGCTCGTTCAGCCAATCCACCACAACGGCACGGTCCTCGTCGCTGTAGATCAGCTCCTGCACGTCGACGGTCTGCTCGAAGCCCAGCTTGTCGGCCACCCGCTTGAACCGCTCGCGCATCTCTTCACGCCGCTCGTCTGCGTGGCGCGCCGCGGTTTCGGCGGCGATCCGGCTGCCCGGGGCGCTGAGCTCGGTGATCTGCTCGAACAGCCGGTCCTGGGCGGCGGCCGGCAGATACATCAGCAGTCCCTCGGCCAGCCAGGCGGTCTGCGCCGCCGGGTCAAAACCGGCGGCGCGCAGTGCGGCGGGCCAGTCCTGCCGCAAGTCGATGGGCACCTCACGGCGGTCGGCCGACGGCCTGACGTCATGCTCGGCCAGGGTCGCGGACTTGTAGGCCAGCACCTTCGGCTGGTCGATCTCGTAGACGACGGTGCCGGCCGGCCAGTCCAGCCGGTAAGCGCGCGAATCCAGCCCGGACGCCAAGATCACCACCTGGCGGATGCCCGCGGCGACAGCATCGGCGAAGTAGGCGTCGAAGAAATGCGTACGGACCGCCTGATAGCTGCGCATGTGGTGGACGATCGCGGCGGTCTCGGCATCCATGCCCTCTACTTTGGCGACCATCGATTCGTCGAGCAGGGCTTCCCATACGCCGGTGCCGGCGTTGGCGACGAGCAACTTGGCGTAGGGATCGTTGATCAGCGCATCGGGGCGATCGGTCTCGGTGGCGCGGGAAGCGGCCACCATCACCGCGGTGGAGCCGACGCTGGTGGTGATGTCCCAGGTGTCGTCATCGGTGCGCATGGTGCTCATCGAGCTTCCTTTCACAGGTTCGCCGGGCCGGTCAATTGGCGACCAGGCGTGCACGTAGCAGCCTGCTGCTAACCGTCTCCTCGACCAAGTCGCCGGGTATCGGTCGGCCCAGCCGTGCCATTTCGTCGGCGTTGCTCACCGCATGTACTTGCCAGCCATGGTCGGTGAGCCACTGCACTGCATCGGCGCGGCTGGTGTCGTTGTAGGTCAGCGTTTCGAAGTTGATGTCGAGGCCCAGTCGTTCCCGTACTCGCGCCCACCGAGCCCGTCGCGCCGCCCTGCGCCGCTCGCTGACGGGCGCAGCCAGGCTGAATGCTTCGACGGCGACCTGACTGCCCAGCGCACTGAGGTCGGTGACCTTCGCGAAGAGGCGGTCCTGAGCGTCGGGAGGCAGATAGGGAAGCAGTCCTTCGGCCAGCCACGCCGTTGGCTGGGTGCGGTCGAAACCCGCGGCAGCCAGCGCGGTCGGCCAGTCGTCGCGCAAATCCACCGCGACCGGGCGCCGGGTTGCCATCGGGACTGCGCCGTGCGCCTGCAAAGTGCTGGACTTGTACTCCAACACCTTGGGCTGATCGATCTCGTAGACGGTGGTGCCAGTCGGCCAGTCCAGTCGGTACGCCCGCGAGTCCAGTCCGGCCGCGAGGATCACCACTTGCCGGATACCGCTGCGCACGGCTGCGGCGAAGTACTCGTCGAAGAAATGGGTGCGTACGGCCTGGTAGTCGCAGGTCACCCGATGGGCTCGGCGGCCGTGCTCGTCGTCGCCGATCCACTCGAGGTCGGCGCTGGCCAGCCGCGCCCACGCCGGTCCCGCGGAGGACACCAAAAGGTAGGCGAACTGGTCGCGAATCAGTGGCTGTTCGGCCGCGGTCTCGACGGCGCGTGCGGCGGCGACACTGAGCGCAGTGGCACCGACGCTTTCGGTGATGCTCCAGCTGTCGCCCTCGGTCCGTACCGAACGCACTTGGTCCAGATCAGTCATATCGCGCCTATGCTACCGAATAAGTTAGGTAGCCTATATGGTTGTGTGCGCGATATCACTGCGCCGATGCGCAGCGCACGGGGCCGTGATCTGGCGGGCTAGTTTCTCAGCTGCCAGAGCCGGCCGGCCATCAGCTGGCCCAGTAGCGCGGTGATGGCGTCCAACTCTTGCCGATTGCCCACAAAACCGGCGTAGAAGCCCACGCCGCACAGCACTGCCACCAGCATCTCGGTCAGCGACGCGACGTCAGTGTCGCTGGTCAGCTCGCCGCGCTGGATCGCGTCGTCGAGCACGCCGTTGAGGAACCCCCGTGTGGCGTGGAGAGAGTCGTTTTCGACCCCACTGAGCGCCGGATGCCGTTTCGACTCCAACACCGCGGTGATAAGGAAGGCCGCAGACGACCGGTTCTGCGCGTCGGCTTCGATGGTGGCCGCGACGAATTGCGACAACCGGCCCAACAGCGTCGTCTCGCGCTGTGCCCGCTCGATTGCGGCGGTAACCACGAGCTGGGTCGTCTGCGCGACCACTTCCAGATACAGCACCCGTTTGTTGGTGAAGTAGTGGTTGATCGCGGGCCGCGTCAGGTCGGCTCGGACGGCGATCTCCTGAAAGGTCGCGGCCTCATATCCCCGTTCGCTGAACACCTCGCGAGCCGCGCGCATGATGCGTTTTCGTGTTTCCGCAGCCTTCGCTGCCGGGGGGCGACCCGGTCCCCGACTCCCGGTTCGCGGCACCCTTAAATTGTGCCACAGGTCACACTATGGCTTTCGCCTCCAGCAGCGCCGCGGCCATCCGACGGCGCTGCTACACCGACGGCGTGCGGCCGTAGCTGTGTGGCATTAGCGCGTCAGGCGGAATATCACCGAACTTGCCGGCCTGGAAGTCTTCGAGCGCCTGGATGACTTCGACTTTGGTGTTCATCACGAAGGGCCCGTAGTGGAAGACCGGTTCCCGAATGGGCCGCCCACCCAGAATCAGCACCTCGAACGTGGGCCGGTGCAAATCCTGGGCCGCGTCGGCGGCGACGGTTATCCGGTCGCCGGGCCCGAGGACCGTCAACTGGCCGTGCTGGATCGGGTCCCCCCGGGGCCCACCGATCCGCGTGGTCCGGTGGTAATCGAACGAACCGGGCGTTCGGTCTCGCCCGGACCCGCGACGGTCACTCGGGGCAAGCTCAGCGTGTCAGCAGTGACGGCAGGCACTGGTACCTCCATAAATCCGGGATACCGATATAACCGGACCGGAGTCCGGATATTCCCGGTGGCGGCGTTCGCCTACCTTGACGCCTCAGCTGCTGACCCCGCCCTGATGTCAGGTCTTACGCCGGGCCGTGCTCGCGGCATCCTGTTCGGTGGCCGATCCCTCGTGAGCCAGCTTTCCGCCCGCGCTTTCCAGGTGGGCGCGGACAAACCACTGGAACTTTTCCAGTTCGGCGGCCTGCTCGATCAGGATGTCTTGGGTGACCTTGTCGAGCTCTTCCGTCTCGTCAATGGCCTTGCGAATATCTTCGATTACGCCCGTGTAGACGAGGTCGAGCGCCGCCAGGTGCGCTTGCACGGTGTCGCGGCCGACCGAATAGTCGTCCCAGGTGCGGTCTCTGATGATCGCGCCCGGGGTACCCTGCGGGGACGCGCCAAGCGCGGCGATGCGCTCGGCCAGCACGTCGGCGTAGCCGCGCACTGCTTCAACTTGCGGATCGATCATTTCGTGCACGCCAATGAAGTTCGGGCCGACCACATTCCAGTGGATGTGCTTGAGCGTCAGGTGTAGATCGTTGTAGGTGCTCAGCTGTTTCTGCAGCAGCTCGACGAGCCGCGCTGCCTGCTTGTCGGTCAAGCCTGGAATCGTGAACTGTGTCATCGATTACTCCCTAACGTGATAGGCACACGGTCCGCTGACGAGTACCCAGGGACCGATGCCGGTATACCCCCGGCCTCAAATGCCGCGGATGTCGTGCACCGGCAGCCGCGGACCGCGGCGTGGTTCGTATGCCAATCCACTGGCCTCGAGCAAGCGGACCACGCGGTGGCGGTGCGGACGCATCGGCTCGAGCAGCTCGACCATCACGTCGTCGGCGATCGGCCGGCCCAGCAGTGTCCACCCGATCATCTTGGGGATGTGGTAGTCGCCGACCGACAACGCGTCGGCGTCGCCGAACGCTCGCTGCGCAGTTTCGGCGGCGGTCCACACGCCCACCCCGGGCAGCGAGGTGAGCGCCTCCCTGGCCCGCTCGGCCGGCCATGACCCGAGCCGTTCCAGCGACGACGCCCGCTGCGCGCAACCCACGACGGTGCGGGCTCGTCCCGGGTCCACATTGGCGCGGTGGAACTCCCACGACGGAATGCCTCGCCAGGCCTCAGCCGACGGCGGCACGCGCATTCCCGCCGGGGCCGGACCCGGCGCCCCGGTGCCGAATTTGGTGACAAGGACGCGCCAGGCCCGGAATGCGTCGGCGCCGGGGACCCGCTGCTCGAGGATCGCCGGAATCAACGCTTCCAGCACCCGCCCGGTGCGGCCCAACCGCAGGTGTGGGAGCCTTCGGTGCGCGGCGGCGACGGTCGGTTCTTGCGGGAGGAAATCCGAAGCGTCGTCGTCGGCGCCCACCAGTGCCGGCAGCGCATCGACGAACTCCTCAGCGCCGCTGCCCCATGCCGCGCACCTCACGGCGTTGGGTGCCGTGCGGCTGATCCGTGCTGTGACGGGACCGCTGGGTAACAAGCTGGTCCGCCAAATCACGCCGTCGCGAACTTGGAAGCACGGATCGCGTGGGCCGCGCTGTAACGGCGCCAACGTGATTCCGGGGCTGACGACGCCCGAGAACCTGACCGTGCGAGCCCGCTTCACCTATATCCCTACGCCAACCCCGCGACTGCCGAACTTCACAGATCATAGGGTCGGACCGGCACCGCGACACGGTCGCGCGTGATTGACCGCCAGTGTGCCGCGAGACAGGATGGCGACATGATCACGCCGTTCGATAACCCTCAGGCCGAACTGGCGTGGATGTTCCTGCAGTGCTTGCAGGGCGGGGACGTCGACGAGTGTTTTGCTCTGCTCAGCGACGACTTCACCTACTGGAATGTCGCTACGCGGGAATCGGCGGACAAGGCGGCGTTACAGAGGCAGATCGAGCGGCGCAGCCACGACGTCGAGCTAACCCTGGATCTTTTGCGATGCATCAGCGACGGCGACAGCGTCGTGATCGAGGCGCAAGGCGATGGCGTAACGGCCTCCGGGACCCGCTACGAAAGCCCCTACTGCTTCATCGTCGACACCCGCGACGGCCAGATCGTGTCGTTACGGGAGTACTCCGATACCCGGTTGCTATCCGAGGCCTAGCCGATGGTGATCTCGGCCTTGTCGGGGTAGAAGGCGACGTGGCCGGCGATTGCCGACACAGCGGGGTAAGGCTCCTCGTATGTCCATATCGCGTCGTCGACGGTGTCACCGGCGCCGGTGGACACGCTGTAGTAGCTGGCCTCGCCTTTGAACGGGCAGTAGGTCTTGGTGTCGCTGCGTGTCAGCACATCGTGGACCACGTCGGTCATTGGAATGTATTGCACGGCAGGCAAAGTAGCTTCCTGGAGGGTTAGGGCCGCTTGCGTGTCGGCGACGATCTGGCCGTTGACGCGGACCTGCACGCGGCCCCTGGTGGGCTCGATCGTGATCGGGTGCTCGGTGCTGGGTTCTAAGACAATCCGGTCGCTCATGTTGGAATCTCCTCACGCGTGGATAGCAGGTGTAACAGCGGGCGGCGAGGAAGATTCCCGTCGGCTTCAGCTTGTGGCGGCGCTCTTGCCTCTGGCGTCGCGTAGCCCCATCCAGAACCGCGCCGCCTCGCGGATCGACTCCTCGACCGGCCTTGGCTGCCAGCCCAATTCGCGAACCGCCTTGCTGTGGTCGACATGGGCTTCGGCGCGCATCATCCGAACCGACTGAAGGCTGAGTTCGGCGTCTTTACCGGTGAACCGAGCCTTCAGGCTGCCTAGCGCCCCCAGCGCGTAGAGCACCGGCACCGAGATGGACCGGCGCGGTGGCGGCACGCCGGCTTCGTCGGCCGCGATCCGCACGACCTCCTTCAGCGGCATCATCCGCTCCGAGACGATGTAGCGTTCCCCGTTGCGTCCGCGCTCGGCGGCGAGGATCAATGCCCGCGCCGCGTCGTCCACGCCGACGACTTCCAGTTCGATGCCGTCCATCAGAAAGGGCAGCTTGCCGAAGACAGCGCCGGCGATGAACGCGCCGTGTGGCGTGCGGCCCCAGTCGCCGGCGCCGTAGGTCGTCGAGACGCACATCGCGACCGCGGGCAGCCCTTGCTCGGCGACGTAACGCAACACCAAATCCTCTGCCTGGACGCGGGATTGGACATACGGGGTGAGTCCGCGGCGGCGGATCTGGTCGTCTTCGGTGGCGATGTGACCGTGGCGCCGGCCCATGGTCGCGTAGGTGCTGGTGAACACGAACCTGTGTAGGTCGGCCTCCTTCGCCACGTCGAGGACATTGCGTAAACCTTCGACGTTGGTGCGAAACAGCGGGGACGGGTCACGCAGCCAGGCCCGGGTATCGACGACGCAGTAGTACACGTCGTCGACACCGTCCATCGCGGCGCGCAACGTGGCGGTGTCGAAGACGTCGCCCTCGAAGCGGGTGACGGCGAGGTCGTCGATGCTGCGGGTGTTGGCGGTGGGGCCGCACCATCGCCCGCACGTCGGCGCCGTCGGCGACGAGCTGGCGGGTCACGTGTGAGCCCAGGAAACCGTTGGCGCCGATGACCAGTTTCGGTCGTGCAGTCATTCCTGCCCTCCGTACTCGCGCATCCAGCGCGCGGCGTCCTTGTCGAGCGTGCCGAGCTCTTGCGCCTTCTTGCACCACTTCATCGCCGCGCGTGCGAAGCGCAGCGGGTTGTAGATGTCTTCTTGACGGCACCACAGTCCATCGCCGGCGTAGGTGATGATCGAGATGTTGGTCGCGCTGATGACGGTGCCGTCGCCGGGGTCGACCATGGGATTGTCCAGCTCGCAGATGACCCGCCCGGTCGGCTCGTCGATGACCGACCACAACGACGGGAATGCGACCATGTGGCTGCCGGGAAACGTCGTCATCGTCTTGCGGATCCAGGCCAGCACCTCGTCGCGGCCTCTCATGGTGCCCGCCGCATGCTCGATGTACTCCACGTCCGGTGTGTACTGCCGCACCCAGGCGTCCCAATCCCGCGTTTCGGCGGCGCGGGCCACGGTCTGCTCGTATCCGTGGAACGCGTCGACGAGCTCGTCGTGACTGAACCGCTGAGTCGTCACGTCAAAACTAGAACACGTTCTACCTCGGTTTGTCGAGCACTTCCTATGCTCGGATAAAGGAGGCTGAACCATGACGAATACCAAGAAGGCGATTCTGGCGGGCGGCTGCTTCTGGGGCATGCAGGACCTGTTTCGCATGCAGCCGGGCGTCATCTCCACCCGCGTCGGCTACACCGGCGGGCAGAACGCTAACCCCACCTACCGCAATCACCCCGGGCACGCAGAGGCGATCGAGATCATCTACGACCCGGCGCGCACCGATTACCGCACGCTGCTGGAGTTCTTCTTCCAAATCCACGACCCCACGACCAAGAACCGCCAAGGCAACGACGTCGGCACCAGCTATCGCTCCGCGATCTTCTATCTCGACGACGAGCAGAAGCAGATCGCTTTGGACACCATCGCCGACGTCGATGCGTCCGGTTTGTGGCCCGGCAAGGTAGTGACGGAGGTCAGCCCGGCCGACGAGTTCTGGGAGGCCGAGCCCGAGCATCAGGACTACCTGGAGCGCTATCCCAACGGGTACACCTGCCACTACCCGCGCCCGAATTGGAAGCTGCCTCGCCGAGCCGGTGTCGAGCGGTAAAAGCGAGCACAACTAGCGTGCCGCTTACGGGCTCGAGAGCCCGGGATCTCCCGTCAATCTGAAAGCGGTGCGCATCGCTTTGACGGCGTCCTCGCTGCCGTCGAATTTCCACCGCCGCAGCGCAGCCTTCCGTTCAGCGGCTGTGCTCCCTAGACGCGCGGTGATCAGATCTGACGCGCTCGCGGTGACGGTGACCGCCGGTGGGCCGTGGGCAGCGGTGAGACCTTCCCTGGCCACTCCGAATTCGAAACGGCGACCGTCGATTTCGACACGGTAAGAACCGGACAGCTCTGCGAGGCGGGCCCGGTCGATGCCGAGGAGGATTCCGGCCAGAAAGCCGTTCAACGGCGTGAGCGCGCTGTCGGCGGGTTCGAGCAAATCCAGCCCGAACGTGGCGATCGCCTGAATCACCGGCGGTACCTTGCGCCAGCCCATCTCGCTGAGGGTGTAAACGGTTCGGGCGACCGGCGGCGGTAGTTCGGTGCGGCCGATCAAGCCGGCGTCTTCTAATTCGCGCAACCGGTCAGCGAGCAGGTTGGTAGCAATCCCGGGAAGCGCCGCCCGTAAGTCGGCGTAGCGGCGCGCACCACCGATGAGCTCACGCAAGATCAGCAGCGTCCACCGGTCACCGAGGACGTCCAGCCCGCGCGCTATCGGGCAGTTCTGGTTGTAGCTCTTCCTTGTCGCCACACCAGCCACTCTACCATCGCGACGCACTTTTCAACTCATCACTTGATTAATTTGTCTTCTCAGTTTACTGTCGCTTCCATGCGTACCTCCTTCCGTCATACCGTGTTCAGCGGCCATCCCACCGCCGCACTTGCCGTCATCTGCCTGAGCGTCTTCGTCATCAGCGTCGACGCCACCATCGTCAACGTCGCCCTGCCGACACTCTCCCGTGACCTGAACGCGGACACCTCCCAGCTGCAATGGATCGTCGATGCCTACACCGTCGTGATGGCCGGCTTGCTGCTGTCGGTGGGCAGCCTAAGCGACCGCTATGGCCGGCGTGGGTGGCTCAGTGGCGGGGTTGCCCTGTTCGCAATCACATCCGCCGTTGCGGCGCAGGCGGATTCGGCGGACGCCTTGATCGGGGCGCGCGCCGCGATGGGGGTGGGCGCCGCGGTTATCTTCCCGACGACGCTGGGTCTCATCACGAACATTTTCACCGACCCCATACCGCGGGCCAAAGCGATCGGCGTATGGGCGGCGATGGTCGGGGTCGGCGTCGCTGCCGGGCCGATGACCGGCGGCTGGCTGCTTGAGCACTTCTCCTGGGGCTCAATATTTCTGGTGAATGTGCCGGTTGCAACGGCCGCCATCCTCGGAGGGATCCTATTCGTTCCGACCTCCCGCGATCCGGCCGCTCCAAAAGTCGATATACCCGGGCTCGTCCTGTCCGCCGTCGGAGTGACCACGCTGGTCTACACCGTCATCGAGGCGCCCAACTGGGGATGGACCAGCTCACGTGCTGCGACAGGCTTCGGCATCGCCACGGTTGTCCTCGCCGCTTTTGCGTTGTGGGAACGACGCAGCACGCATCCGATGCTCGATGTGTCGGTGTTCGCCAATCGCCGATTCTCTGGGGGGAGCCTCGCGGTGACGGCGGGCTTCCTTACCCTGTTCGGCTTCATCTTCGTCATCACCCAGTACTTCCAGTTCATCAAGAGCTACAGCGCGTTTGAAACCGGTGTGCGCTTATTGCCGGTCGCCATCTCGATCGCGGTCGCCAGCGTCGTCGGTCCACGGATGGTCGAGCGAATCGGCACCACGGCGGTCGTTGCCGCGGGACTGGGGATCTTCGCGGCCGGCCTGGCATGGGCGTCCACCGCCGATGCGGCCACGTCCTACATCGTGGTCGCCGCGCAGATGGTGCTTCTCGGCGGCGGCCTCGGCCTGACCACCGCGCCGGCCACCGAGGCGATCATGGGATCGCTGTCCGCCGACAAGGCCGGCGTCGGTTCGGCCGTCAACGACACCACACGTGAACTGGGCGGCACCCTCGGCGTCGCGATTGTGGGAAGCGTGTTCGCCTCGGTGTACTCCGGCCGCATCGGCTCCGCGTCGTCGCTGGCGGCGCTTCCCGGAAACGTCCGGTCGACGATGCAACACTCAATGGCCGCCGCCTACAAGGTTATTGGGCAACTGCCCGCGGCGCGGGTGACCGACGTTCGTGGCGCTGTCAACCACGCCTTCCTCGATGGCATGCAGATCGGCTCACTGGTCTGCGCCGCTATCGCGCTTGCCGCAGCGGTCGCGGTTGCGGCGCTGCTGCCCGCGCGAGAACACCGATCCGCACCCGAGTTCACAGGACGGCCCGAATCGCGCGGGCCATCGCGTGACGGAAAGCATGTGCAGCACAACGAGGTTCCGGGCCATGGCCGCTCGATGACCCACACACTTCGCTGAGTAACAGCGTTGGTCCAACTAGGAGACAGGAAATCTGATGACAAACACTCGCGTGCTGGTAACCGGCGCCACGGGCAGGATCGGCAGTGCGGTTGCTGCCCAACTGTTGGAGAAGGACGTGCCAACCAGGGCGATGGTGCACCGCCATGATGCACGCAGTGCCCGGCTGCAGACCCTTGGCGCTGAAGTCGTCGCCGCGGACATGTTCGACATCCAGCAGGTTCAGGCCGCGTTGGACGGCGTCGACCGGCTATATTTCAATCCCCCGTACCACCCGCATGCGCTGGACAGTGCGGTTGCCTTTGCCGTGGCCGCGCGGCGCTCAGGCGTGAAGGCAGTGGTGGCGTTGGGCCAGTGGCTGGCCAGCCCTGAGCATCCATCTTTGATGACCCGGCATGCCTGGCTGACAGCCAGACTGTTCGATCTGCTGCCGGACACTGCCCATGTCTCGGTTGATCCCGGGTTCTTCGCCGACAACTACCTGCAGCTTGTTCCGCTGGCCGCCCAGCTCGGTGTGTTGCCGGTGCCGACTGGGGCCGGCCGCAATGCGCCTCCGTCCAACGAAGATATCGCGCGCGTTGCGGTAAGCGCTTTGCTTGACCCCCACCGCCATGATGGCCGGGCCTATCGCCCGACAGGTCCGACGATGTTGTCGGGAGCCGACATTGCCGAAGCGGTGGGTGAAGCGCTAGGCCGCCGCGTGCGTCACATCGACATTCCTCAATGGATGTTCATGCGCGCCATCCGCGTCAACGCCAAGCGGCTCGGGGCGGATATGTTCTTCGAGTCCAGTTTGCGCCACTACCTGCCCGAGTACGCGCTGGGTACGTGGGAGGTCGGTGGCCCAACGACTCATGTCCGCGATGTCGTCGGCGTTGAGCCCGAAGACTTTCTGACAATCGCACGCCGCTACGTCACCGGCCCGGATTCCCGACGTACCGCCGGCAATTTCATCCATCGCTTGTGGGAGTTCATGTTGGTCGGCATTGTGCCGATGCACCGTCTCGACAGCTTCGATCGACGACAACAGCATCCCCAGCCCGCGCATCCTCGGCTTTCGGGACAATCCGCGGTCTGGCGAAACGAACACCACGCACAGGCCGTCCCGACCCAGCGTCAGTTCGGATCACTGGAGACCCACCCAGCATCCGCCTAGCCGCGTACTGCGGCAATTCGGTTGCCCCCAAACCAATCCCGAAGGAGCAGAGATGAATCGCACGCAAATCCGTACCCACTACTCGACCGGCGTATCGCGGCGCGCCATCGAGCAGGCGCTCATCGCCGCCGGAAAGGACCTCAACCACCTTGCGCCAGCAGACCTGTGGGCGCTCGAAGACTTCCACACCATGGGTCGCATCGCGACAAGCCAACTGGTCGACATGCTCGGCATATCCCTCGAAGACGCGGTGCTTGACGCCGGCACCGGGATTGGCGGTACCGCCCGCTATGTCGCCGACCGGTGCGGGTGCAAGGTCAGCGCCGTCGATTTGACCGAGGAGTACTGCGAGACGGCCAACTGGCTCAACCGACTTGTCTCGTTGGACAAGCGGATTTCCGTTCGGCAAGCAGATGTCACCGAACTGCCCTTTACCGACAGCACCTTCCAGGTCGTCTTCAGTCAGCATGTGCAGATGAATGTGGCTGACAAACCACGCCTTTACCGGGAGGCCCGCCGGGTGCTCGCTGCCGGGGGTCGGCTTGCCGTTTGGGATATTGCGGCGGGTGACGACGGGGAAGTCGACTACCCGCTGCCATGGGCCGACCAACCCGGCCTCAGCCACCTGGTTACTGCGGATCGGTTGCGCGGGCTCATTGAGTCGTCGGGATTCACGATCGAGCACTGGGATGACCTGACCGATCAGGCAAGCACAACGATGCAGACGCTGCTGTCGCTGCCCCCGAGTCCACTCGGACTGCACGCATTCGTGCCTGACTTCGCGCGGAAAGCCAAGAACCTCACTCACGCCCTCGCTGAGAGACGGCTTCGCGCCATCCAAGGCATCGCACGAGCAACTACCGCTGAGGGCTAACGACTACTTTCCTTGCGCGCGCAGCTGATAGAGGCCGCGAGCGGTTGCGACGGTCTTACCGTCTGCGTCGGTCACCACCGCTTCCAGTGTGAAGTCCGCCTTTCCGCGTTCGTCGGCTTCGGTTTCGACGCGGCTGATCGTCTCCTCGTCGAGGCTGGCTTCAGCCCGCAGCTGCGATCGCGCCATGCCGACGAACTTGATGTCGACATTTTTGACCAACGGGAAGTACTTGGCGTTGTCGAAGGTGCTCAGCGCAATGACGCCGCCCAACATTTCGGCAACGGTGAACTGCACACCGGCGTAGACGACGCCGAAGTGGTTGCCGTTGCCCTCGGCGGGCACGGTGACGGCGGCGTACCCGCGGCGCGCCTCGACGACTCGCACGCCCATCTGGTGGGCAGTGGGGATGGTGGACGGCATTGCGGCGTTCATCATCTCGACAACCTGGGCGGCATCGGGTGCGGCGGTCATAGCCGCCCATCCTAGTCAGCCGCTAGCGCTGCAAACGCCGATGCACCACGATCCGGCCGCCGCGCTTGGGGGTGAACGCGACGCCTCTCGCGTGCCATTTCTCACCGGGAGCTGTTGTGGTGTCAATGGTGAAGTGCCGCAATACTGTTCGCAGCGCAACATCCATTTCCATGTTGGCGAACGCGGCGCCGACGCAGCGTCGGGTGCCGCCGCCGAATGGGATCCACGCGAAAGTAGGTGGCTTGGTGCCGATGTAACGCTGTGGGTCGAAACGCTCCGGGTCGGCGAACACCGTGGGATCGGTGTGTATCTGCGCGATGCTGACCACGATCGAATACCCGCGGGGGATGACCCACTCGCCGAGCTCGTATGCCGGCGCGTAGACGTGGCGACCGGCGAAATCGATGACGGTTCTGTTGCGCTGCACCTCGAGGATCGCCGCCTGGCGCAGTTCGTTGGTATGGGTCTCGGCTTCTTCGGCGAGTTGCGCGAGAACGTCGGGATGCCGGCTCAGCCGCTCGAAGGCCCAGGCGAGCGTCGCCGCGGTGGTTTCGTGGCCGGCCGCCAAGAGGGTCAAGAGCTCGTCACCGACGTCCTTGCGGGACATGGGCGAACCGTCTTCGTAGGTGCTGCGCAGCATCAGCGCGAGGATGTCGGTGCGGTCCTCGAAGTTGGGGTCGCACCGCTCGTCGTTGATCAGCTTGTCGACGACGGCGTCGTACTGCCGCCGCCACTCGGCCAGCCGCCCCCACGGGCTGTAGCGGCCATAGGTCCGACCCGGTTTCGGCAGCGCTGCCAACCGTGAGCCCAGCGTCACCCAGGGCGGAATGATCCGCCGCAGCTTGTCGAGTTCGGCGCCGCCCGCCCCGAAGACCGCGCGCAAGATCGTGTTGAGCGTGATCCGCATCGTCGACGGCAGTGTTGGGAATTCCTTGCCTTGAGGCCAGCTTGCTGTTTCGCGCAGCGTTTCCTCTTCGATGATGTGCTCGAAGTTCGTGACGCTCTTGCCATGGAACGGCGGCGCCAGCAGCCGCCGCCGGCGCCGGTGATCGTCACCGTCGAGCGCGAACACCGACCCCGACCCGAGCAGCCGACTGAGGTTCGGCTGGATGTTGCCGAGTTCTTCCGGGCTCGTCGTGAAAATCCGCTTGGCCAGCTGAGGATCGGCGACAAGCACGGTGCGCCCCCAGATCGGGAGCCTGATCGTGAACACGTTGCCGTACCGGGACCCGAGCTGTTGCACCGTCCATCGCCGCGACAGCGAAAACGCTGTTCCCAGAACTGGTTTCGGGATGCGTACCGCCGGCGGCAACCTGACCGCAGGCGGGGCTGCAGCGGCGTGGGTGTCGACGGTTGCTTCGCTCATGGCGGTGCGCTCCCAACGCTTGTGTGGTACCGCGGTGTACCAGGCTGTTATCGGGTACGGTACTCTGTGGTACCAAGCCCTGGCAAGGGCTACATCCGGCGAAAGCGGTGCGGCAGTGACGGCAGTGGCCGACGACGCGGCTCCCACCGACATCGATCCGTTTCGGCGTCGGCTGCTCGACGGCCTCGCCGCCTCGATCGGCGAGCACGGATATCGCGCCACGACTGTGGCCGACATCGTCCGGCATGCGCGCACCTCGAAGCGCACCTTCTACGACCAGTTCGCCAGCAAGGAGCAGTGCTTTCTCGAACTGTTGCGCGCCGACACCGAGCGGCTCAGCGAGGAAATCCGGGCGGCGGTCGATCCCGAGGCCGACTGGCATGACCAGATTCGTCAGGCGGTCGAGGCCTACGTCGACAGCATCGAGTCGCGGCCTGCCATCACCTTGAGCTGGATTCGCGAGCTTCCTTCGCTGGGCGCCGCCGCGCGGCCCGTACAGCGCCGCGGACTAGAACTGTTGACCGACCTTCTGGTCGATCTCAGCGGCAGCCCGGGTTTTCAGCGGGCCGGCCTGCCGGCGCTGACGCCGCCGTTGGCGGTGATCTTGATCGGTGGCCTGCGAGAACTCACCGCGCTCGCGGTCGAAGACGGCCATGACATCCGCCGGATCGTCAAGCCCGCTTTTGACGCCTCGGTAGCGCTGCTGGGCCCGCGGCATTGACGCGGCGATCACGCCGCGAGGAACGTGCGAATTCGGTCGAGCACCAACTCCGGGCGTTGTTCGACGATCCAGTGACCGACCCCGTCGACCAGCTCGAGCTCGAAATCACTG
Organism: Mycobacterium noviomagense; assembly: GCF_010731635.1. Taxonomy (NCBI): domain Bacteria; kingdom Bacillati; phylum Actinomycetota; class Actinomycetes; order Mycobacteriales; family Mycobacteriaceae; genus Mycobacterium; species Mycobacterium noviomagense. The sequence continues at coordinate 1,980,117 of NZ_AP022583.1, read as the reverse complement.
ATCCGCTCGGCGTATCCGCGCAGAAGATCCGGGGTGATCACCGGGTCGCCGGTGCCATGCAGCCAGCGAACCGGCACATCGACTCGAGCATCGGCGTATTCGCCACGTAGCCAGCGCGACACCTCGGTGGTCTGGAAGCTGCGATACCAGCGCGACCCGGCCACCGCGTGCCCAGGCTCACGCATGCACTCCCCATACATCTCGAGGTCATCGTCGGGGAGGGTAAATCCGGCGCCCACCCACGAGACCAGCATGCGGGAATAACCCGACTTCTGATGTGAGATCACACGTGGACCGATGACCGGAAGTGACATCGGAATCTGGTACCAGAACCGCCACAAGTGCCGAATCATCGTCAGGTCGCGAGTTGCCCACGGGCCCACGGTGTTCAGCCCGAAGAACCCGCTCACCTTCGCCGGATGGCGCAGCATCATGATGAACGCGACGGGGCCGCCCCAGTCGTGGGCGACCAGCTTCACCGGCCCAACGCCGAGCCGATCGACAACGCCTGCGAGGCCCTCGGCCATGTCGTTCTTGAGATAGCGCGAACGCGGCGCCGAACTCCATCCCGCGCCACGCAGGTCGGGGCACAGCACCCGGTAGCCGTCGGCGGCCAACGGGCCGATCAGCTCATGCCACTGCCACCAGTTCTGCGGAAAGCCGTGGACCAGCATGACCGCCCTGCCGTCAGCGGGGCCGGCATCGGCGACATGGATCGTCACACCATCAGATAGGTCGATAAACCTGTGCTCGACGCCGTCGAGAGCGGGCAAGCTGACCATGACGTGACAAGGTAACCGAATTCAGTCCCCGCCGAGCACGAACTCGACACGCTGGGCACAAATCTCAGCCAAGTCAACGCCCTCCAACGCGAGCTTGGTGTTCAACCGGATCAGCGCGACTGCGAGCAGCAGCACCGACGTCACATCGCTGAACCGCATATTGGTCAGCCGATGACCGGTCAGCTGCTGGTAGCGCTCGATGGTTTCTTCGCGGCCCGGCGTGCCGGGTGCTGGAGCATGTCCCTCGAACGGGCTGGAGATCCAATCGGTCATCAACATCCACGCCACGTCGCCGGCCGGATCACCCAGATAAGCGATCTCCCAGTCGAGCGCGGCAACCGGCGTGTAGTCACTTCGGTAGAGCACGTTGGACATTCGGCTGTCGCCCCAGCACAACGTGACCCGGTCCGGGATGTACAGATGCGCGTCGAGCCAATCGAGCGCCCGCGTGAACACCGGCTGCAACGGCGCGTCGCCGCTGGCCCAACTCAGCGCGTAGCGCAGGAAATTGGCGAGCCGCTGCGGCGGCGTGCTGCCGAACTGCGACAACGCCAGGAACCCCAGCCGATGACGGTCCGGGTCGACGGCGTGCACCTTGGCGATGAGGTCCAGGCAGCCGTTCCACAGCGCGGCGCGGCCCTCGTCGTCCGCGTCGGCGAAGATGCCGGACTGATGGTAGGGCGGGACGTCGCTGACGGTGACGACGTCGTCGATGCGATCCATCACGAAGTACGGGGTGCCGAGTTCGTGCCCATCGGCGTCGATCCAGCGCACGCTCGGCACCGGGACCGGCGAGTCGGCCAGTCGCTGAATGGTCAGAAACTGCCGGCGCAGGTCATAGTCGGGCAGCACCGCGTATTCGGGCGGGCGGCGAAACACCAGTCCGAGGTTTGACGATCCGCTCACTCCGACGAGGTCGAACAGAAACGTTTCGGTCGAAAAGCCGCCCTCGGCTCGTCTCCAGTTGGCGATCCTCGCTGAGTCAGCGCCTGGAACCCTTTTGCGCACAATGGGTTCCAGGGCCAGCGGTAACTCTTCTGCGGCCGGCCGCGCCACGGTTACCAGCCTGTGTATCCGTAGCGCGGGTAGGCGCCCATGAACACCATTTCGACCAGGCCGTGGCCGACCTTGCCGTCCATGCGGACTTCGCACAGTGTTTCGCTGAGCATGCTCACCGGCCGGATCACATCCAGATCGCCGGTGTCGACGCTGAAGCCGTCGATGAAATCGGTTCCCCGCCAATAGCCCGAGGCGTAGCCGTTGACCTCCATGTAGCCGGCCAGGCCGGGCCAGAAGTCGCACAGCGGAGTGACGTCGATGGTGCTGGTGCTGCGGTCGCCGCGGTGCACGGTGAACGTGCCGGAGCGGATCACGCGCAGCTCGTCGCGGAACTTCAGGTCGTGTTCGACGTCGATGATCTTGCCCGGCTCCCGCCCGCTGTCGAGCGGATACAGCAGCTCGCCCTCGAACTGCCACCGCTCGCCGGTGCTGGTCTCCCGCTGCGCGAAATGCACCAGCTCGTCGTCGAACTGGAAGATGCCCATGTAATACAGCACACCGTCGGGGATCTCTTCGGGCTGCAACTCGGCGCCTTCCGGCAGGCTGCCGCCACCGGGTCCGTGGCGCACGCCCCAGGAATGATCGCGGCCGAACCACCAGCGCCGCGGGTCGATCTCGATGCGCTCTTCCCCGACCTGGATCCAGCCGTCCAGTTCACCGTTTTGGTAGAAGCGCCGCGCGTCTTCGCGCACCCGGCCCCGGCTGCGATGGAACGCCGGGGTCTGTTCATACACCGGGAATTGGCCGCGCAATCGCAGATCCACGCTCAGCCCATAGTCGTTGGGCCCGAGCGTGGCTCGCACGCACTTCAGCGGCTCTTCGATCGAGTAGGTGAACGGTCCCACGGTGTAGGCGCCCAATTCCCCAGTGTCGGGCCGCAGTTCGGTCGAGATCCGCACGAGGCTGGTCTGGCCACCGCGCCGGGTCACCATTGCGTACGCATCGGTGACGTTGCGGTTGGGGTAGCGGGCCAGGCCCGTCATCACGTTGATGTCGCCGGATTTGTCGAACCCGTACATCACAATGCGCTCGGTCCACCGCAGGTCGCTCTGCGAGACGTGATCGAACGTGGTCGACAGCTGGTGGCACAACAGCTCGTCGTGTGACGTTAACATGGAGGGTTACGTTATATGACGTCACGTAATAAAACTAGGGTAGGTTTGCGCTGTGGAACCCGATGGTGCAGCTCCCGGCCGCCCGCGTGACCCGCAGAAGGATCGCGACGTGCTGGCCGCCACCCGGCAGTTGCTGGTCGAAGTCGGCTATCAGCAGACCACGATCGCCGCGGTCGCCCGGCGGGCTGGGGTCGGCGCGCCGACCATCTACCGTCGTTGGCCGCGCCGGGAAGCGTTGATCGAGGACGCCGCGTTCGCTCACGCACAGCCCGCACCGCTGCCCGCGCCGACCGGCGATCTGCACGCGGATCTGCGGGCGTGGGTGGAGGCGTTCCTCGTGCAGTTGGCCGACCCGGTCACCCGGGCGGCGATTCCCGGCTTGCTGGTGGCCTATCACCGCGACGACACGCTCTACGAGCGCCTGGTGTCGCGCAGCGAAGAGGATGTCCGCGCGCAACTGGTCGAGCTGCTGGCCGCCGACGGACTGCAGGCCCACGCCGATGCGGTGTTCGACTTCCTCGTAGCGTCAACGGCGATCCGGGCGCTGACCGTCGGGCTGCGCGACGCCGACGCGTTCTGCGACCGAACCGCCGAAGCCCTTACTGCACTGGCGTATTCGCCGTGGCGACCGGACGCGACAGGCGACGCCTAGGCGGCGGCCCGCTCCTCTTCGTGAACCTCCCGCTGCGGGGAGCTCTTCGGCGGGAACGTCAGCTTGACGATCTTGCGCACCACGGTGCCGAACTGGCGTAGCAGCGGCCCGCTGTTGTACGGGATGCCGTAGCGTTCGCAGATCGCCCGGACTTCGGGTGCAATCTCTGCGTAGCGGCGCGCCGGCATGTCCGGGAAGAGGTGGTGCTCGATCTGGTGCGACAGATTGCCGGACAGCAGGTGAAAGAGCTTGCCGCCGGTAAGATTTGCCGAACCGAGAATCTGGCGGAAGTACCACCTGCCGCGGGACTCGTTCTGGGTTTCTTCGATCGAGAATTCCTGCGTTCCGTCGGGGAAGTGTCCGCAGAAGATGATCATGTACGACCAGACATTGCGGACCAGATTGGCCGAGAGGTTTCCGGTGAAGACGAACGGCGCAAATGGCCCGGCCAACAGCGGGAAGGCGACGTAGTCCTTCAGCAACTGCCGACGGGTCTTGCGCCAGATCCCGTTCAGCGTCTCGCGCTTGTCGGCCAGCGAGATCTCACCGGCGCGGATGCGTTCGGTTTCCAGTTCGTGCAGCGCGACGCCGTACTGGAACAACACCATCAGCAGGAACGCGTAGACGGGGTTGCCCAGGTAGTAGGGATGCCAGCGCTGGTCTTCGCTCATCCGCAGGATGCCGTAGCCGATGTCGCGGTCCATCCCCACGATGTTGGTGTGGGTGTGGTGCATGTAGTTGTGTGAGTGCCGCCATTGATCGGCCGGGCACGCGGTGTCCCATTCGAAGCGGCGCCCAGAGATCGACGGGTCACGCATCCAGTCGTACTGGCCGTGCATGACGTTGTGCCCGATCTCCATGTTGTCGAGGATTTTCGACAGGGCGAGCATCGCGGTGCCGGCCAGCCAGAACGGCGGAATGATCCCGCCGAACAACATTGCGCGCCCGCCTATTTCGAGTGCCCGCTGCGCTTTGATCACGGCGCGGATGTACTCGGCATCGCGTTCGCCGAGGTCGGCCATGACGCGTTCCTTGATCGCGTCGAGTTCGCGACCGAACACCTCGGCTTGTTCAGGGCTAAGGGTGATCGTGGGCTGTGACATGACTTCTCCTTGGGGCTTACAGGACCACTTCGACGTCACCGACCGGTACGGACACGCAGATCTGCACGTCTTCGTCGGGCGCTGTCGATACCGCGCCGGTGGTCAGGTTGCGCACGACGCCGCAGGTTTTGCGGCGGGTGCAGGTGTGGCAGATGCCCATCCGGCAGCCGCTTTCCGGCGACAGCCCGGCAGCTTCGGCCTGCTCGAGTATCGGACGTCCGTCGTCGACCGTCTCGATACCGCTGTCGGCGAACGTGATTCGTCCGCCCGACGCTTTCGCCGGCGGCTCGAACGTCGGCGCCACAAAGCTTTCCGCACGGGCGTTCGGGCAGAGGTCGCGCACCGCCTGCACCAAGGCCGGAGGCCCACAGACGTACACCGCATCCGGTGCCGGCATCGCGGCGTCCAGGTGCTGCGAGCCGAAGCGGCCGACCACGTCGCCGGTGCCCGACCGGGTGTAGCCGTGCAATACCCGCACGCCCGGCATCGCGGCGAGCTCGTCGCGGTAGCACGCCTCGGCCGGGTTGCGCGCGTAGTGGAGGAACGCGATCTCGCCGTCGTGGCCCTCGGCTACCAACGTGCGCAGCATCGCCATCACCGGGGTGATGCCGCTGCCGCCGGCGACAAACAGAATCCGCCGCGGCCGCGGGGCTGGCAGCACGAAGTCGCCGCCGACGCCGTCGAGCCCGAGCACCATACCGGTCCGGGCGTGCTCATACAGGTAGTTGGAGACCAGTCCGCCGTCGTGGCGCCCGATGGTCAGCTCGAGGCGGCGAGCGTCCTCGGCGTTAGCCGGCGAGTAGCAGCGCGTGTGCCGACGACCGTTGATCTCGACCGCGAGGGTGACGTACTGGCCGGCCTTGAGGTCGGCGGTGAAAGCGGCGTTGGGTGCGAGCGTCAGAGTGACGCTGCGCGGGGTGGTCCGCCGCACATCGACGACCTTGGCCCGCGCCTCGTCCAGCGTCCAGGTCGGCGCGACCAGCTCGGTGTAGCGGTCGATGCCGTGCGGACCGGTCAGCAGGTCAACCAGGCCGGATCCGGCCAACCGCCGCTGCACCGTCCGGGTAAGCATTTCAGTGAACATGTGTACACCGTGCGGCGACATGGGTGGGTTCGTCAAGGTCTTATGGCACTATGTGGTAGTTTTCACATGGTGAACGGTCGTACGCCTGATTCACGGCTGCAGCGGTCGGGCCATTCCCGTAGCCGGGAGCGCCCCTCCCGAGAGGAACGCAAGGAGACCACCCGGCGGGCCATCGTCGCGGCCGCGCTGAAGTTGCTCGACGACCGCAGCTTCGGCAGCCTGAGCTTGCGGGAGGTCACGCGCGAAGCCGGGATCGTGCCCGCGGCGTTCTACCGCCACTTCGAGTCGATGGAGGCCCTTGGGCTGGTCTTGATCGACGAGTCGTTTCGGACCTTGCGTGACATGCTGCGTGGCGCCCGTGCCGGCAAGCTGGACCCGAACCGGGTCATCGAGTCGTCGGTGGAGATCCTTCTCGCCAGCGTGACCGAGCGACGCGAGCACTGGCGCTTCATCGGACGCGAGCGCTCGAGCGGAGTGACGGTGCTGCGCTACGCCATTCGCACCGAGATCCGGCTCATCACCTCAGAGTTGGCGACCGACCTCGCCCGCTTTCCCGGCTTGAACGCGTGGAGCACCGAGGATCTCAATGTGCTGGCAACCCTTTTCGTCAACTCGATGATCGTGATCGCCGAGGCGATCGAGGACGCGCAAAGCACCGAAGCGCTCGAGGAGATCCAACGGATCGCGATCAAGCAGTTGCGCATGATTGCCATCGGCGTGGCCGGCTGGCGCAGCAGTCAGTGACCAACGTGCCCGGCGCGATGATGGAGCGATGGGCATCAGGATGAGAGATCTGCTCGGCAGTGCAGTGGAGTCTTTGCGCTACGAGCCCACCGAGAAGCGGCTGCGCGCGTACCTCGAAGGTGAGCTGGTTGCGGACACCGGTCATGGCCGGTTGCTGTGGGAACCGCGGCGTGTGGTGCCGACGTACGCGGTGCCGGTCTCGGATCTCTCGGCGCTGCTCGAGCCCGTCGAAACCCAGGCAGATCCCAGCGACCGCCGGTTGCTGGACCCGAGCATCCCGTTCGCGGCGCACACGTGCCCAGGCACGGTGTTCGACGTCGTGGTCAATGGGACACGGCGGGCGGCGGCCGCGTTCCGGCCCGAAGATCCCGACCTCGCGGACTACGTCGCGCTCGACTTCGGCGCGTTCGAGTGGCGGGAAGAGAACGAGCCGATCGTGGCCCATCCGCACGACCCGTTCAAACGGATCGACATCCTGGCCAGCACCCGCCGCGTCCGGGTGGAACTGGACGGGCGCCTGCTCGCCGAATCGTCGCGACCGATTTTGCTGTTCGAGACGCTGCTGCCGGTCCGGTTCTACCTACCGCCCGACGACGTGATCGTCGACCTTCAACCGAGCGAGACCGTCACCTACTGCGCATACAAGGGTCGCGCGTCGTACTTCTCGGTGCCCGACGGTCCTGCCGATGTGGCTTGGACCTACCACCAGCCGCTGCACGACGCCGAGCCAGTGAGACACCGAATCGCCTTTTTCGACGAGCGCGTGGACATCGTGGTCGACGGCGAGCGCCGGGAACGCCCGGCCACCCAGTGGTCCCGCTGACGGTGATGCCGTCGCGCGCATCCGGCAAGCTGACTGACCTCACCGGCCCGGGGATCACCGACCGGTGGGGCGTCACGTGTGCCGATCTGGGCGCATCGGTGCAGGCACCCAACGGCACGCTGGTTTCGGTGTTCGGCGACACCTTTTCCGGCGCCAAAGTCGGGAGCGGCGACTGGCGTTCGCCGGTGATCCTCATCGGCACCGGCGACGCCACGCATGAGATCAGCTACCAGCGCGCCGGCGGCGACGACCCCGACTACGCGCGGCAGCTCTGGCACTACCAGCACTGCGACACCGGTGCGACCCGCCACGGCATCAGCACAGTGATTCCGTCCGATGTGTTGCGGGTGGACGACGCCCTTTATCTGCACGCGATCGTGAACCGCGGTTTCGGCAATGTCGTCTGGACTGAGATCTGGCGATCTGACGACAGCGGGATCTCGTGGCGGCACTTAGGTGATCGCGCGAAGTTCGCCGGCCGGCTGCACCGGGGCCACGCGCAGTGCTGGTCGTGGGACTACGACCCCGACGACGGCTGGGTCTACGTGGTGTCCACCGGCTTTCAGCGTGACAAAGGCATCATCTTGAGGCGTGTTCGCCCAAGCGGTATCGGCGACCTATGCCAGTACGCGGGCTGGGGCGTGGCGCGCGGTCGCTGGTCCTGGGGCCACAGACCGAGCCTGATCACTCCCCCCGGCGAAGCCTGGGGTGAGCTCTCGCTGCGCCGACTGGCCGGCGGGAAATGGATTCTCGGCGGATTCCTGTCGTCGCACTATGCGCTGGGATATCGGGTCATCGATTCGCCGACCGCGGTGTCGGATGCAGCGGTTCAGGTGCCCATTGTCGGCAGCACATGGGATGACGAAGACCACGCGAACAACCGGGTCGCGCAGCTCTACGGCGGATACGTTCTTCCCGGTTCGCAAGTCGATGTCGCCGGTGGCGTCGGTCTCGCAGTTTCACAGTGGAACACCGCGCACGGTTGGCCTTATCGGGTGATGCAGTTCCGGGCGACGCTGCGCGACACGACCCTCTGACCGTGATCACTCGTCGGCGACCTCGAACAGCGAATCGCCGTCTTCCGGCGTCCCGCTGATCTGGCCATGATGTGCCCGGCCGGGCGGTTCCTCCGTCGGAGGTTGCTCGTCGGAAGCGGCATCCAGCACGTCGGGCTGTTCGGCGGCGAGTCTGGCGTCGAGGGATGGTCCCTCGCGTTCTTCGCGTTCGGTCATGCCGAAGCGGTTCGCCTCGCTCCAGTGCTCGGGCGGGTCCACCACAATGTCGCCGTCGTCGTTGCGGACCTCATCGGAGTCGGTTGACTCGCTTTGATTCAGGGTGTCGCCCGGACCTCCCTCTTCGGGGAAGTCCGACGGGCCGACAAGTTCGTCGGCGTTGTCTGTAGCCATAGGCCACGGTTGCCCCTGGTGTGGGGCGACTAAACCGCTGGTCGTGCTCCCCCGCGGCCATTCAGAAGTTCAGCGGGTAGCCACCGCTGACCTTCAGGGTTTCCCCGGTGATGAAGGAGGACTCGTCGGAACAGAGGTACAGCATGGCCGACACGGCGTCGCCCATGGTGCCGAGCCGGTGCACGAGCTGGCGCTCCCGAACGATGTCGTCCACCAACGCATGTGGCAGATCGGCGAGCGCATTCTCGGTGTTCATCAATCCTGGAGCGATTGCGTTGACTCTGATCCGGTCCGGGGACAGCTCGTAGGCGAAGGCGACGGTCAAGCCGCGCACCGCGAGCTTGGAGACACCGTACGGGCTGATGTTCATGAACCCGGCCATCGACGAGATGTTCAGCACCACGCCGCCGCCGCGCTCACGCATCGAATCCCGGCACGCCAGAGTGCAATTGACGATACCGATCACATTTACCTCGAACAGGTCGCGCAGGTCGTCGCGCGACAGCACGTGAAACGGTTGGTTGTACTTCGTCAGGTGGCGGCCGGCGTTGTTGATCAAGATGTCAATGCCGCCCAGCTGTTCGATCGCTGTACCGACGGCGGTGTCCACCTGGAGTTCGTCGGTGACGTCGCACGTGACGGCGATCGCCTGAGCCCCTTCGGAGGTCAAGTCGGCGACGGTGCGGTCGGCGGCAGCGCGGTCGATGTCCGCGATTGCCACGCTGGCGCCTTCACCGGCCAGCGCGCGGGCGAAGGCTCGCCCTAATCCCGTCGCGCCACCGGTGATGAATGCGGTCTTCCGCTGGAATCCCACGGGGCAACGGTATCGCGGTCACGAGCCCTGTCCGGGCACTATTGCGTCGGCTAGCGGGGCGCCCGCCACATCGGCCATAGTGGCGGCCCGCCATTGGGCAGCGCGATCTGCCCGGTGACCGTGAAGCCGAAACGCTCGTAGTACGGCACATTGTCGGGTTTGCTCGACTCCAGGTAGGCCGGACAGTGCTCGGCGTCGCAGCGGTCCAGCCGTGAACGCATCAGGGCCTGGCCGAATCCGCGGCCGCGGACCGCGGTGTCGCTGCCGATCACGGCGAGATACCAGTGCGGTTCCTCTGGGTGGTGGCGCGTCATCAGTTCGATCGCGTCGCGCGCGCCAATCAGCCGCAGGCCAAATGTCCGGATAAGCATGGGCAGCATCGCCAGCTGCTCACCGGGTGACTGTTTCCACCGGTTCGGCGGATCCCAGAGTGCCGCCGCCCCGATGGCGGGCCCGTCGCAAGCCACTTCGACGCCGCCGCCGGCAAGGTGATGGTGGCGCGTCAGCGTCGCGAACAACCCCGGCAAGCGCGCCGACCGCTGCTTGTCGTGGGGCAGCATCCAGGTGGTGACCGGGTCGTCGTAGAACGCTCGGCCCAGCACGCGCGACAACTCGCCGATATCGGCTTTGCGAGCGGGACGCGCCTCGATCGTCACATCGGCCAGGCTATATGGCCGAAGCGCTGTCGAGCGCGAGCCTAAGCTCAGGGATAGCTCGAGTAGCCCCAAGGCAGAGAGGCCGACGGTGTGGGATTTCGAAACAGACCCTGAATATCAGCAGAAACTCGACTGGGTCGAAAAATTCATGCTCGACGAAGTCGAGCCGCTCGATCTCGTCGCGCTTGATCCGTACGACAAGAACAACCCCGACACCATGGCCGTCCTGCGGCCCTTGCAGCAGAAGGTCAAGGACCAAGGTCTGTGGGCCGCGCATCTGCGCCCCGAGTTGGGCGGTCAAGGCTACGGCCAGGTCAAGCTGGCGCTGCTCAACGAAATTCTCGGTCGATCACGTTGGGCACCATCGGTATTCGGCTGCCAGGCACCGGATTCGGGCAACGCCGAAATCCTGGCCATGTTCGGCACCGACGAGCAGAAGGCTCGCTACTTGCAACCACTGCTCGACGGCGAGATCACATCGTGCTACTCGATGACCGAACCGCAGGGCGGGTCTGATCCGGGGATGTTCGTCACTCGCGCCGAGCGCGACGGCGACTCCTGGGTGATCAACGGCGAAAAGTGGTTTTCCACCAACGCAAGGCATGCCTCGTTCTTCATCGTCATGGCCGTCACCAAGCCCGATGCGCGGACCCGAGAGAAGATGTCGCTGTTCATCGTTCCGGCAGAGACTCCGGGCATCGAGATTGTCCGCAATGTCGGCGTGGGAGCCGAGTCGTCGCAGCATGCCAGCCACGGCTACGTGCGCTACACCGACGTTCGGGTGCCGGACGACCATGTGCTCGGCGGCGAAGGGCAAGCGTTCGCGATCGCCCAGACCCGGCTCGGTGGCGGCCGCGTGCATCACGCGATGCGCACTATCGCGTTGGCGCGCCGTGCTTTTGACATGATGTGCGAGCGCGCGGTGTCGCGGCAAACCCGGTTCGGGCGGTTGGCTGACTTGCAGATCACGCAGGAGAAGGTGGCCGACAGCTGGATTCAGATCGAGCAGTTCCGGCTGCTGGTGCTGCGCACGGCCTGGCTGATCGACAAGTATCACGACTACCAGAAGGTGCGCCGCGACATCGCTGCGGTGAAAGTCGCCATGCCTGCGGTGTTGCACGACGTGGTGCAGCGCGCCATGCACCTGCACGGCGCGCTCGGCGTGTCCAACGAGATGCCGTTCGTCAAAATGATGGTGGCCGCCGAGTCGCTGGGCATCGCGGACGGCGCCACCGAGCTGCACAAAATGACGGTGGCCCGGCGCACCTTGCGTGAATACGAGCCGGTGTCAACGCCTTTCCCGTCGCAGCACTTGCCGACCCGGCGCGCCGAAGCCCAAGCTCGACTAGCTGAACGCCTCGAACACGCGGTCGCCGAATTCTGACGACGGCGCGTCAGGAGATGTAGCGGACGATACTTTCCGCCACGCACGCCGGTTTTGCCGATCCCTCGATCTCGATGGTTGTCGACAAAGTGGCTTGCACCGCGCCGTTGCCGAGGTCGTCGACGCCGACCAGCGAGCTCTGTGCGCGGATCTTCGAGCCGACCGGCACCGGCGCGGGAAAGCGAACTTTGTTGAGGCCGTAATTGACTGCCAGCTTGATGCCCTTCACCTCGTAGATGTCGTGCATGAGGCGCGGAAGCAACGACAAGGTCATGAACCCGTGCGCGATGGTCGTGCCGAACGGCCCCTTGGCGGCCCTTTCGGGGTCGACATGGATCCACTGGTGATCGCCGGTCGCATCGGCGAACAGGTTGACCTCTTTTTGAGTGATCGTCACCCAGTCGCTTTGGCCGATGGTCTCGCCCTTCGCGGCGGTGAGCTCGGCGACTGACTCGAAAGTGCGCATTCGGTGTTCTCCTCCGTTGGCCGGAAAATTTGGACCACGTGGTAAGCATCGTGCCACTTCGTGATTCGCCCTTGGCGCCGCCTGCCAGCCGCTGGCAATGTTTCGCGCGGATTCCCGTTCGGGTAGTCACCGTCGAGGCACCCCGACAAGGGGCGTCGGAAGGGACGAACATGACCGCCAACAAGGGCAACAAGGCCGAGTCGGACGTCGAGCCGGAGAGCCACGAGACACGGTCACGTGCGGGCGGCGAGTCCGACGACGGCAGCTACGTCGGTCGCACTAATCCCGACGATGCTCTCGATGCCGGCGAAACCGGAGCCGAGGCCCGCAGCGAGCGCGGATAACCAGACCGCTGGCGCAGGATTAACCGGTGAGGCTCTTGTTGCTTGCCGATACTCACGTACCGAACCGGGCGCGAGACCTGCCCGCCCAGGTATGGGAGGAGATCGAGGCCGCCGATGTCGTGCTGCACGCCGGAGACTGGGTGGCGTCGCAGTTGCTTGACGAATTGGAATCCAGGTCGCGTCGACTGGTGGCCTGCTGGGGAAACAACGACGGCCCGGCGTTGCGGTCGCGGCTGCCGGAGCGGGCGGACGTGACGCTCGCCGGTGTGCGGTTCACGGTTGTGCACGAAACCGGCAGTAGCGCCGGCCGGGAGGTCCGGATGTCGCGCCGCTATCCCGACACCGACGTCCTGGTGTTCGGGCACAGCCACATCCCGTGGGATTCCACGACGGATACCGGGCTGCGGCTGCTGAATCCGGGCTCCCCGACCGATCGGCGCCGGCAACCGTCGTGCAGCTACATGACCGCCACGGCGATCGACGGCACCCTCAGCGACGTGGCGCTTCACCGCCTCCCGTAAATAGCTCCTAAACAGAGGTATTATTGCGGGCGTGGAGACATCTACCGACCTGGGCGCCGAGTTGTCCCGGGTCATCGGGCGATTTCGCCGCCAGCTACGTCGCTCCGCTGGCCATGGATTCACAGCCGCGCGGTTGACCGAATCACAGGCGGAGCTGTTGTGGCTGGTGGGACGGCGTCCAGGGATTTCGGTGAGCCACGCTGCGGCCGAACTCGGGCTGGTGCCCAACACCGCCTCCACCCTGGTGTCCAAGCTGGCCGCCGAGGGGCTGCTGGTCCGCACCGTCGACACCGCCGACCGCCGAGTGGGCAGGTTGCAGCTCACGGAATCCGCCCAGCAGATGGTCGATGCGTCTCGCGCCGCGCGCCGGGCAGTGCTGTCCGACGTGCTCGGCGAGCTCGACCATGACCAGATCGCAGCGCTGACCGATGGATTGGAGGTCCTCGAGACCATGGCCCGGATGATGCGGGAACGCTCAACATGAACCAATTCCCAGAGCTCGCTGTCGATTGCCGGCATCTGACATACCGCTACGGCCAGTTCACCGCCGTCGATGACTTCACCCTGCAGGTGCGGTCCGGCGAGACCATGGGCCTGCTGGGCCCCAACGGCGCCGGAAAGACCACGGTAGTGCGCATGCTTACCACGTTGACACCGGTGCAGCATGGTGAGCTGCAGATTCTGGGTTTCGACGCCCGCACTGACACCGTCGACATCCGCTGCAATATCGGCTATGTGCCCCAGCAGCTTTCGATGGAGCCAGCGCTGACGGGCCGGCAGAACGTGGAATGGTTCGCGCGCCTCTACGGTGTGCCGCGCGCCGAACGCGCCGACCGTGTCGACGCGGCACTCACAGCGATGCAGTTGCTCGACGTCGCCGACCGGCTGGCTGCCACCTACTCCGGCGGCATGGTGCGCCGGCTGGAACTGGCCCAGGCGCTGGTGAACCGGCCGTCGCTGCTGATACTTGACGAACCTACCGTCGGCCTGGACCCGATCGCTCGTGACGGGGTGTGGGCGCAGGTGCGAAACATGCAGGCGCAGTTCGGCATGACCGTTCTGGTCACCACCCACTACATGGAGGAGGCCGATTCGTTGTGCGACCGGGTCGCGCTGATGCACCGCGGCAGGTTGCAGGCGGTCGGAACGCCTACCGAGTTGAAGTCGACCGTGTCAGACGAAGCGACTCTCGAGGATGTGTTTCGTCAGTACGCGGGCTCCGGCTTGGATGACGACACATCGTCACAGGGTGTGCATGAAATCCGTTCCATCAGAAAGGCGGCGGGTCGTGTCGGTTGATTACGCCACAGGCGCTCGTCTGGTTCACGCTCCCCGCGGATGGCGACGACTGCACGGAATGTGGTCGCGGGTCAGCGCTTTCGCGATTGTCGAACTGCAGAAGCTGCAGCATGACCGCACCGAGCTCATCATGCGCATGGTGCAGCCCGCGCTGTGGCTGTTGATCTTCGGTACGACCTTCAGCAAGTTGCACGTCATCGACACCGGACCGGTGTCCTACCTGGCGTTCCTGGCGCCCGGGATCATCGCCCAATCAGCGTTGTTCATCTCCATTTTCTATGGCATACAGATCATTTGGGATCGCGACTCCGGCGTGCTGGCCAAACTGATGGTGACTCCGGCGCCGGCGTCGGCGCTCGTCACCGGTAAGTCGTTCGCGGCCGGGGTGCGGTCAGTCGCCCAGATCGTCGGCGTGCTAGGGCTGGCGTATCTGATGGGCGTGCAGTTGACCGCCAATCCGTTACGGGTCCTCGCAGCAATCGCGGTCGTCATGCTCGGTGCCGCGTTTTTCGCATGCCTGTCAATGACATTGGCGGGCTTGGTGCGCAACCGGGATCGTCTGATGGGTATCGGTCAGGTCATCACCATGCCGTTGTTCTTCGCCTCCAACGCGCTCTACCCCGTCGACGTCATGCCCAAATGGCTGCGCGTGCTCAGTAGCACCAACCCACTGAGTTACGAAGTCGACGCCCTGCGGGGCCTATTGATCGGTCCCGGATACCAGCTCATGGATATCGCGGTGTTGGCCGTGGCGGCGGTAGCCGGCATCGCCACAGCCTCAGCACTATTGCCCCGGGTGGTCCGTTAGGCCGAGTCCGCTCCGACTCTTAATCGTTAGCCAACCGCGACGTCATACTTCGGCGTCGACATACGCCAGACCCCATACCGCTGTGTTTGACTGCCGAGGACAGGCAGTCGACCGCGTCTAGCGGCAGATGAAAGTTGGGATGGTTAGGAGCTATGAAGTTCGTTGAAAAGTTGCGTGACGCAGCAGCGGTTTGGCCGCGACGGCTGACGATCGCGGCCATGGGGGCTGCCCTATTGCCTGGGCTGATCGGCGTTTTCGGTGGCTCGGCAACCGCGGCGGCATTTTCCAAACCAGGCCTACCGGTCGAGTATCTGCAGGTGCCCTCACCAGCGATGGGGCGCAACATCAAGGTTCAATTCCAGGGCGGCGGCCCGCACGCGGTGTATCTGCTCGACGGCCTGCGTGCCCAGGACGACTACAACGGCTGGGACATCAACACTCCGGCGTTCGAGGAGTTCTACAAGTCGGGCTTGTCGGTGATCATGCCGGTCGGCGGGCAGTCCAGCTTCTATTCCGACTGGTATCAACCTGCCTGCGGCTCAGCCGGATGCCAGACCTACAAGTGGGAGACGTTCCTGACCCGCGAACTGCCGGCCTGGCTGCAGGCCAACAAGCAGGTCTCGCCCACCGGCAATGCGGCTGTCGGGCTGTCGATGTCGGGGGGTTCGGCTTTGATTCTCGCCGACTACTATCCGCAGCAATTCCCTTACGCCGCATCGCTGTCCGGCTTCCTCAACCCATCTGAGGGCTGGTGGCCGACCATGATCGGCCTGGCGATGAACGACGCCGGCGGATACAACGCCACCAACATGTGGGGTCCGACCAGCGACCCGGCATGGAAGCGCAACGACCCGATGGTCCAAATTCCGCGGTTGGTCCAAAACAACACCCGCATCTGGATTTACTGCGGTAACGGCACCCCGACGGATCTGGGTGGCGACAACATGCCGGCCAAGTTCCTGGAAAGCTTCACACTGCGCACCAACGAACAGTTCCGGGACAACTACATCGCGGCCGGCGGGAGAAACGGCGTGTTCAACTTCCCCGCCAACGGCACGCACTCATGGCCGTACTGGAACGACCAACTGGTGGCCATGAAGCCCGACATCCAACGGGTGCTCGCGTCCGCACCAAACCCTGCCTGACACATAAGAAAAGCATCGGCAGCAGCGCACCGTCGCGCTGCTGCCGATGTTTTCGTTAAGCGGCCGTGAGCCGGGCGATCGCGCGCAGCGGAATCGGCAGCCATCCCGGGCGGTGCCGCGACTCGTAACCCGCCTCGTAGACCGCCTTGTCCAGTTCGTAGGCCAACAGCACGAGCGCCGAATCGCGCGGGTCGACTCCGGCTGCGGCGGCATACCCGTCGCAGAACGCGGTGTGGTTGCGCTCGACCCATTCTCGAGCCCGGGCGGCCAGCTGCTTGTCGGGCGCCAGATCCACCAGCGGCCCGTAGGCGGCGTATTCGTAGGACCGCAAGACGCCGGCCACGTCGCGCAATGGCGAGTCCGGCGCGCGCCGTTCGGCCAACGGCTGACCGGGCTCCCCTTCGAAGTCGATCAACAGCCAGCGGTCCGGGGTGCGCAGCACCTGGCCCAGGTGCAGATCACCGTGCACCCGCTGAATGGTGATCGTCTCTTGTGCCAGCTTTTGGAATCGCTGTTCGATCGTCGCGGCGTACTCCTCCAACTCGGGCACAGCGGCCACCGTCGACGAGAGCCGAGACAGCATGGTGTCGACCGGGAAGGTGGCCTCCGATGTGCCGAGCTCCTCGGCGAGAGTTGCATGCACTGATGCCACGGCCTCACCGAGCCGGTAGGACTCGCCGGCGAAGTCGCCGCCGACCTCGTAGGCGTAGAGGTCGCCCTCGGCGAAGAGGTCGCGCACGCTGGCGTTGGCCATGGCCCAGCCTTCGGCCGAGTTGGCGGCATATTCGGCCACCATGCCCAGCGCGAACGGGGTGCCGTCGGCCGAAGCGATTTCGTACGCGCCGAACAGCCGGGCGACATGGGGGTTTCCGGCGCGGCCGAGCACTCGGTTCAGCTCGATGTCGGGGTTGACACCGCTGATGAGCCGGCGGAACACCTTGAGGATGGCCTTCTCTTCGAAGATCACGCTGGTGTTGCTTTGTTCAGCCTCCGACACCCGCGGTAACGCCTGCACTGGCAGCGACACAGCCGGCTCTCTACTGAATCTCACCTGCCCAGTTGAGAAGTCGCGTACCGCTGAGGAGTCGATCAGCGACAGCAGAAACTGCGTTGAGTCAGGGTCGTACAGCGCGTCATACGCGGTGCGATCGTCGTCGGCGCCGATAGTGGCGACCGTGGTGTACTCCGACAGTGGTGCGGAATCCCAGCTGACCAGCACCTGGTAGCGTTCCGACGACCCGTTGGAGTACGCCACATCGACAAGCGCCAAGTCGAGATCGTCGCGCAAGGGCACGATTACTTCCGCCTCAGCGGAACTCAACTCGCGGTTGCGACCGGCATACCAACGTTGCTGTGGAAGCCATTCTGACCAAGGGAGATTGGCTGCGGAACTCATTGCGTCTCCTCAGAGGGGGTCAGCTGGAACCAGTAGAACCCGTGTCCTGGCAAGGTCAGTAGGTACGGGAGCTGGCCGATGCGCGGAAACTCCACGCGCCCGCTCAACTCGACCGGCGTATACCCGTTCCAGTGCTGCAGGTTCAATTCGATGGGCTGCGGGAAGCGCGACAGGTTGTTGATGCACAGCACCACGTCACCGTCGGCTTCCCGGACATACGCCAGCACCGACGGGTTGGAGCCGCCGAGTTCACGGAACGAGCCGACGGCGAACGCCTCGTGACGGCGGCGTACAGCCAGCATGGTGCGCGTCCAGTTCAGCAACGACGACGTGGTGTCGCGCTGCGCTTCGACGTTGACGGCCTGATAGCCATAAACCGGATCCTGGATGGGCGGCAGATACAACCGGCCCGGGTTGGCGGTGGAGAAGCCGGCGTTGCGGTCGGGTGTCCACTGCATCGGAGTGCGCACCCCATCGCGGTCACCGAGCCAGATCACGTCGCCCATGCCGATTTCGTCGCCGTAGTACAGGACGGGTGAGCCGGGTAGCGAGAGCAGCAGCGCGGTGAACAGCTCGATCTGGTTGCGGTCTTTTTCCAGCAACGACGCCAGCCGGCGGCGGATCCCGACGTTCGCTTTCATCCGCGGGTCTTTGGCGTACTCGGAGTACATGTAGTCGCGTTCTTCGTCGGTGACCATCTCCAGCGTCAACTCGTCGTGGTTGCGCAAAAAGATTCCCCACTGCGCCATCTTCGGAATCGGCGGTGTCTGGGTCAGGATCTCCGAGATCGGGAAGCGGGACTCGCGGCGGACCGCCATGAAAATGCGGGGCATCAGCGGGAAGTGGAATGCCATGTGGCATTCGTCGCCGCCGGTATCAGGATCGCCGAAATACTCGACCACATCGCTCGGCCACTGGTTGGCCTCGGCCAACAGCACCCGGCCCGGGAATTCGTCGTCAACGACTCTGCGGACCCGCTTCAAAAACGCGTGCGTCTCAGGCAGGTTCTCGCAATTGGTGCCCTCCCGCTCGAACAGATACGGCACCGCGTCCAATCGGAATCCGTCGATCCCGAGGTCGAGCCAGAAGCGAATGACGTCGAGCATCGCCTCCTGCACCGCCGGGTTGTCGTAGTTCAGGTCCGGCTGGTGCGAGAAGAAGCGATGCCAGTAGAACTGGCGTCGCACCGGATCAAACGTCCAGTTCGACTCTTCGGTGTCGACGAAGATGATCCGGGCGTCGGCGTACTTGTCGCTGGTGTCGCTCCACACGTAGTAGTCGCCGTACGGGCCGTCGGGGTCATGGCGGGACTCCTGAAACCACGGGTGCGAGTCAGATGTGTGGTTCATCACCAGGTCGGTGATGACCCGAATGCCGCGGCGGTGAGCGGCGTCGAGCAAGGTGACGAAGTCGTCGACGGTGCCGAATTCGGGCAGCACCTTGTAGAAATCGCGGATGTCGTAGCCGCCGTCACGCAGCGGCGAATCGTAGAACGGGGGCAGCCAGATGCAGTCGACGCCCAGCCATTGCAGGTAGTCGAGCTTCTCGGTCAGCCCACTCAGGTCGCCGCAGCCGTCCGCGTTGGCGTCGTAGAACGCCCGCACCAGCACTTCGTAGAAGACGGCGTGCTTGTACCAGGTTCGATCGGCGGGCAGCGCAACTGCATCGGCGAAGTCGTCTGCGCTGGGGTGCTCGACAACGCCGGCTTGGACGTGGCTGCCCTCGGCCGGATCGTGCTCGACGGCGTCTATCGTGTCTCTCGTCAAGTCCACGAGTCTACAGGTATCCGAGATCCACCACAGCTAACCCTCTGTGGCCCAATCGAATTGAGCCACGCCGCGTGGTTGCCTTGCGCACCGGTATCAGCCAGGCGGTCCCGGGGCCAATGTCACATTCACGGTACGCGGCCCGCCCATCCCGCTTTGCAGGCCTAATGCGACGGTGTCGCCGGGATGGTGCTGGTCGAGGATGTTGGTCAATGCAGTGGCCGAGTTGACCGGCTGGCCGTTGACCGAGGTGATCACGTCGCCTGGGGTGATTCCCGAATCGGCGGCCGGACCCGGGGATATCACCCGTTGGATTACCGCCCCCGCGCCGCCCCTGGCGTCGGAAACGCCGATGCCGAGGAATCCGGTGGGACCGATGTGCACGCTAGGCGACGCGGCGCCCGAGCGGATCTGGCCGGCGATGGCCATGGCTTGGTTGATCGGGATCGCGAAACCTTCACCGCGGCCGAGTTTGTAGTTATCGGAGGCGGCGGTATTCATGCCGATCACCTGGTTGGCGCTGTTGACCGTCGGGCCGCCCGAGTCGCCGGGACGTATCGCCGCGTCGACCTGGATCAAACCGCTGAGGGTCTCGGAGCTACCGGTCAAGGCGTCCGCAGCCGACACGGTCTGGTTCAGCGCGGTGACGCGCCCGGGGACAGCGCTGGGAGCTCCGCCAACACCGCCGGCGTTGCCCAGCGAGACGATCGGGTCGCCGACCCTGACTGTGGACGAGTCGCCGATATTGGCCGCGGGCAGTCCGCCTGCCCCGCCGAGCTGCAGCACGGCGATGTCATGGTTGCGGTCGTAACCGATTACCTCAGCGGCGTAGGACTGACCGTTGCCGATGTCCTTGGCGCTGATATCGGTCGCGCCGGCGATGACGTGATTGTTGGTCAGCACCACGCCGCCCGGATCGATCACGATGCCGGTTCCGGCGCCTACCGCGCTCTGGTAGCCCATCTTGGTGTCGATGTCGACGATCTGCGGGCCGACCTGCGACACGGCGGACAGCGGGTCAATAGGGGCGGGCGCCTCCCGGAACCTGTCCAGCGTGGGCGGCGACGCGTACGCGGGTGCCATAGCAAAAGCCAATCCCGCAACAGCCGTCAAACTCAGTAAGCACGACGACCACCATGGTTTCCGCCGGTGCCATCCGCTCATCCCGTTACCTCCCGATAGGCGTAAGACTGAAGGATTGTCGCAGCCTTTGTGCCTTGACAGTAACCTGTCAGCGTCTTCACCGTAGTCTGCATCCCCCTGCCAAGGTCCGCATCCTGCAGTGGCGTGCCGCAGCCGGCACGGGATACGGAATAGCCAGACGAACGCTTCGACAAACGAAGCGACGCCCTCAGGGACGCGGCGTGATTGGGCCGGTGAGATGGCGGCTCAGGTCGCCCACCATGTCGACGAGTGTGTAGTCGCGAAAGCAGAACCTCCACGCGCCATTGACGCGTTCGAACCGATCGTGGTAGCGGCCGGCGACGATTGGCTGGAGCGGAAAGTCGCCGGTCTGCTGCAGCACCATGTAGTAGCTGCGACAGCTCGCCGTGCCGGCGTCCTCGTCGACCTCGATGACCGGGTTGGTGACCAAGTGCTTGGTTCGAGGCGTTCCGTTCGGATAGATGACCACCGTGGCCTTCCAGAGCGCGAGCATGGCCGCCGCGTCGACGGTGCCGTCGCCGTCGCCGCCGACCCGTAGGCGGGCGTGCTCGAACAAAGACGCCGCCCCAGCCAGATCGCCGCTGTCCATGTACTCGGCATAGCGGTACAAGAGGTTGGTGATCTGCGTCTCGGCCGACATGACGTCAAGCTAACCGTGCGGGCCGGTTCTAAGCTGGGCGCGTGGTCGAATTCGACCCGAAGGCCCAGTTCGCCCAAGCGCCCGTCGCGCGACTGGCCACCGTAACGCCTGGCGGCATGCCCCACCTGGTGCCGGTGGTGTTTGCGCTCCGCGATGACGTGGTCTACACCGCTGTTGACGCCAAACCCAAGACGACACAACGACTGCGGCGGCTGACCAATATCGAAACCAACCCGCAGGTCAGTGTCCTGGTCGACCACTACGCCGACGACTGGACGCAGCTGTGGTGGGTCCGTGTCGACGGCGTGGCAACAATTCACCGCGACGGGGACGCCCGGCGGATCGGATATCAGCTGTTACGCGCGAAATATGCTCAGTACCAACGGGTTTCGTTGGACGGCTCGGTGATCACCGTTGCGGTGCAGCGTTGGGCCAGTTGGCATGCCTGATCGACGTCGATCTCCACCCGCCTAACCCGCCGAAACCTGCGTTTTGCGGGCCGTTACTCGTACTTTCGCAGTAAAGAGTCAATCTCGATGCGCCGCGGGGTTAGGGCGGGGTCGAGTCGGCCTCACTCGCCACCGAGTCCTGCGGCGTGACCCTTTCCAGAAACCGCAACAGCTCGACCGGGAAAGGAAGAACCAGCGTCGAGTTCTTCTCGGCAGCGACCTCGACCACCGTTTCCAGCAGACGCAACTCCAGCGCCGCCGGGTGGTCGGCCATCACTTCCGCGGCTTTGGCCAGTTTCTGGGAGGCCTGCAACTCACCGTCCGCAGTGATCACCCGGGCGCGTCGCTCGCGTTCTGCCTCGGCCTGCCGCGACATCGACCTCTTCATCGAGTCGGGCAGCACCACATCTTTGATCTCGACGCGGTCGATGTGGATCCCCCAGCCCAGCGCCGGGCTGTCGATCATCAGCTCCAATCCCTGGTTGAGTCCTTCCCGGTTGCACAGCAGGTCGTCGAGGTTGCTCTTGCCGATAATCGATCGCAGCGACGTCTGCGCGACCTGTCCGATCGCCGACATGTAGTCCTGAACATCGACAGCCGCGCGCACCGGGTCCGACACCTTGAAATAGATGACCGCGTCCACCCGAACGGTGACGTTGTCGCGGGTAATGCCGTCCTGGGCGGGCACCGGCATCGTGATGATCTGCAAGTTGACTTTTTGCATGCGATCAGCCACCGGAAGCAGCCAGGTGAGCCCAGGCTGGCGCACGCTAGGTAAGACTCGCCCGAACCGGAAGACGACGCCGCGCTCGAATTGCTTGACCACGCGCACGCTGCTCGCCAGGAAGAGCGCGCCGATGACTCCCGCCGCGGCGATCACATCGAGCACGATCACCGTGCGACCGTTCTTTGCCCTTGGCCAGCCAGCGGGACCGGCGGGCCCGCCTTCATGGGTCCGATTGTCCCACCGGCGTTTCTGCATCTCAACACGCCGCCGGCCAGGCCATTTCTGCAGCACAGACCAGACCTCGGTCTTGTGCTGTGTGGGCGGCAAGGGCAAGGTGACTAGTAGGTCCGTGATCTGGGCCACACCCCCGCAGCAGGGTGGTATCGCCACCTTGATGCGTGGGCGAGTGACGCGACCCGGGACGCAAGGAGAGGAACGTCATGGCAGACAAGACGACTAGTGCTCAGGGCGCCGGAGCCGCCCCCGCTGTAGACAGTCCGGCCGCCGTTCGCAATGTGGTGCTGGTGGGGCCCTCGGGCGGCGGCAAAACCACCCTGGTCGAGGCGCTTCTGGTCGCCGCGGGCGTGTTGTCTCGACCTGGCTCGGTTGTCGACGGCACCACAGTCTGTGACTACGACGATGCCGAGATCCGCCAGCAGCGGTCGGTCGGGCTTGCGTTGGCATCGCTGTCGCACGACGGCATCAAGGTCAACCTGATCGACACGCCAGGTTATGCGGACTTCGTCGGCGAGTTGCGCGCCGGCCTGCGAGCCGCAGACTGCGCGCTGTTCGTCATCTCGGCAAGCGAGGGCGTCGACGAGCCCACTAAATTGCTCTGGCAGGAGTGCAAGCAGGTCGGCATGCCGCGAGCGGTGGTGATCACCAAACTCGACCATGCCCGGGCGAACTACCAGAACGCCTTGTCGACTTCCCAGAATGCCTTCGGCGACAAGGTCTTACCGCTGTATCTACCCGCGGGTGACGGTCTGATCGGGCTGCTGTCCCAGACGCATTACGAGTACGGCGGCGGCAAACGCACGACGCACCCACCGGACTCGTCGCACGCCGATCAAATCGAGGAGGAGCGCGGCGCCCTGATCGAGGGGATCATCGAGGAGTCCGAAGACGAATCGCTGATGGACCGCTATCTCGGCGGCGAGAAAATCGACGAGTCGGTGCTCATCGACGATCTGGAAAAGGCGGTTGCCCGCGGTTCGTTTTTCCCGGTGATTCCGGTCTGCAGCGCAACCGGCGTGGGCACCCTGGAGTTGCTCGAGATCATCACCCGCGCGTTTCCGTCTCCGCTGGAACACCCGCTGCCCGAGGTTTTCACTCCGCAGGGTGCACCCCGCCTTCCCCTGGCCTGCGACGCCAATGGCCCACTGCTTGCGGAGGTGGTCAAGACGACGTCGGACCCCTATGTCGGGCGTATCAGTCTGGTCCGGGTGTTCTCCGGGACCATCAAGCCCGACGCGACCGTTCATGTGTCGGGCCACGTCACGTCGTTCTTCGGCACCGGCAACGGCCACGCCGACCACGACGAGGACGAACGCATCGGAGCCCTTTCGTTCCCGCTGGGCAAACAGCAGCGCCCGGCTTCGGTGGTGGTGGCCGGCGACATCTGCGCGATCGGCCGGCTCAGTCGGGCCGAAACCGGCGACACGCTCTCCGACAAGGCGGAGCCGCTGGTGCTCAAGCCCTGGACCATGCCGGAGTCGCTGCTGCCGATCGCGATCCAGGCACACGCCAAGACCGACGAAGACAAGCTCTCCGTCGGGTTGGGCCGGCTGGCTGCCGAAGACCCGACGTTGCGGATCGAACAGAACCAGGAGACCCACCAGATCGTGCTCTGGTGCATGGGTGAGGCCCACTCCAGCGTCGTCCTCGATGCTCTGTCCAATCGCTACGGCGTCACCGTGGACACTGTGGAGTTGCGCGTACCACTGCGAGAAACTTTCGCGGGCAAGGCGAAAGGCCATGGACGTCACGTCAAGCAATCCGGTGGACACGGACAGTACGCCGTCTGCGATATCGAAGTGGAACCGCTGCCGGAGAGTGCGGGCTTCGAGTTTGTCGACAAGGTGGTCGGCGGCGCGGTGCCGCGGCAATTCATTCCCAGCGTGGAGAAGGGCGTGCGGGCACAGATGGAGAAGGGTGTGCACGCCGGTTATCCCGTCGTCGACATCCGCGTCACCCTGTTCGACGGCAAGGCCCACAGCGTCGACTCGTCGGACTTCGCCTTCCAGATGGCAGGTGCGCTGGCGCTGAAAGATGCTGCCGCGGCGACCAAGGTGATCTTGCTCGAGCCGATCGACGAAATCTCGGTGCTGGTGCCCGACGATCTGGTCGGCGCGGTGATGAGCGATCTCTCCGGGCGGCGCGGACGGGTACTGGGCACCGATACCGCGGGCGACGAGCGCACGGTGGTGAAAGCCGAAGTGCCGCAGGTTGAATTGACACGCTATGCCATCGACTTGCGCTCGCTGTCGCACGGCGCTGCGTCCTTCACTCGCTCGTTCGTGCGCTACGAGCCGATGCCTGAATCCATCGCGGCGCGAGTGAAGAAAGCGGATTGATCCGTTACTGGCCCAGCCAGTTTAGGGTCGCGGCTAGGTCTTTGACGTCGACGCCGATGCCGCGGCACTCGTCTATGCCGCGGTCGTACAAGCCTGAAATGGCGTCGGAAACAAGGACAATTCGAAAGTCGCGTTCGGACGCCTCGTAGATCGACGTGCGCGGGCAGTTGGGATAATTGCAGCCGGCGAAGACGAGCGTGTCGGTCCCGTTGCCGCGCAAGTGCTCCTCGAGGCTGGTCTGGTAGAAGGCACCCCACCGCGGCTTGTACATCACATGCTCGGCGGGCCCGATCTGTTGGAAGCCACCTGTTAGCAAGTGTTCGTGGTCGAGCTCAACGGGATTCGGCAACAGCTCGGGTGCGATCTGCGAGCCTGTGCTGCCGGGTGTGGCGATCCGTGACCCTTGCTCGACCGAGCGCCGTCGCACCAGGTCCACGTTGGCACCGTCCGGTCGGTACAGCCTGACGACGTGGACGATCGGTAAGCCTTTGTGGCGGAACGCTGTTGCGAGCTTGGCCATCTGAGGAATGGCGTCGCGTGTGCCCGCCACGGGCAGGGGAGCATCCTCGGCGTAGAAGTCGCGCTGGACATCGATGAGAACGAGCGCCGCCGACTCGGGCACGGGACGGGTGTAGGGATCGCTCATGGGTCTTGTCTAACAGACGGCCGGCCGGCTTTAGCGGGGTACGGAGATCGAAACTCCACGGGCATGTGTTTGCGTAACGAATAACCGGCTTCACTATTCCGGGCAAATTGGCATGGTGCGAAGTCAATTCGCGCAGTTGTTCGCCGCGGGCAGTGCTGGCCGACATGCTCTGACCTACTGCCCGACCCGTGCGGGTCGGTTCTCTGAGCACGGTCTTGCCAGCTCTTAAAGCGCAGTCTTGGACTTAAGTTCTCTGGCATACTGCGCGCCGGCTTCGGTGAGTTTGAGCCAGACGGAGAATGCCCACATTCCGGGATCGTCGTAGTGGTTAACGAACAGGTCGTATACCCGTGACATTGCCGCGTCCAGCGGAAGGTCGTCCCATCCGTCAAACTCCATGAGGCCGGCGTCGACGAGCGACCGTATAGCGGACAGCGCCAGTTCTTGTTGTGCCGCGACGGTCTGCGCAAGGTGCTCACCGGTGATCACCGATTCCACTTCGGCCAGCGGCACCTGGTCGTAGAGTCCGCTGATGAGCAATTCCCTGCAGAGCCGCTCTTGTGCGCGCTGGTTTTCGGCGCCGCGCACCTGATCGGGTTGAGTCATTGTTTCACGCACTCCCAAGCGTCTTATTCAGTCGGTTCCCAGACACCGCCATGTTGTCCGGGTAATGGGCCTCCTTCACCGCCGCCCATGCTTCCTCCACCAAAGCCGCCTGTTCTAGGCGCCGGGGGCAGTGGAGCTGGCGGCTCGACAGGTGCTCGCTCGACGGGAGCTCGCTCGGCCGGCGGCGCGGCGGTTGGGGGCGCGGGTTGCGGCCGGCCAGCAGGTGGCGGTTCGGCCGGCGCCCGCGGTGGAGGTGCCTCGGGTCGCGCCGGGCTGGCTGGCGGCGGGATTTCCGGTACGCCTCCTCGTTCAGGGTTGATGTGGACCTTGATATAGCCGCTGTCGCCAGGGACTCGGACATCAAGTGCCGGTTGTTGGGTGGAATCGGCGGCCTCGCGCCGCCCGACGATGGTGCCGTCGGGCAAATCCCGCATTTCACCCGGCTTCGTACCGTAACCTCCTGGCCGGTCGACTCCGTGCTGGTTTCATCCAGTTCCACAAGTTGTCGAGATCCTGCTGCGAGCGGACTTCTCTAATCCGTGGGTTACTGCCCTGCGGCGGTTTGTCGAGCACCCCGCGGATATCGGCGCCGCTGGGTCCTGAGGGTGGTGCCGGCGGCTGGTCCGGTCCGGTCTTCCACGCGTGGTCGACAAGCCTGACGTGTCGTTTGTCGTCACCGTCGCCGATGGTGTCGTCGGTGGGCACGGGTGACTCGTCGAAGCTGAAGCCGGTGAGGTCGCCCAGGGCGGTGGTAATGCTGGACCCGATCTGCTGATCGAGATTGAACAGCTGCACCGCCCGCTGGCGGATGTTGCCCGCGCGCGCCTCGGCCTGCGCCTGCCGGGCGGCCTGCCCTGCGGCGGTGGCGGCGATCCCGGCGTCTTGGACCGTGCTGTCGTCGTAGACGTTGAACCCGGCGTCCCAGGCGTCCTCGACTGCATAGCGCAGCGCGCTTTGGGCGGCGGACTCGTTGGACGCGCCGTCGCGGGCGATCTTCGCGGCTGCACGGTAGCGCTGGGCGACGCCGCTGGCCTTATCCTCATCGGCGGCGGCCCGGCTCTCGGACTGCTCGTAGGCTTGCCCCTCCCAGCCGGAGGTGCGGATCAGGTTGTTCACCTCAGCGAATCCCGACTCCAGCCGGTCGGCGAAGCCCTCCCAGTAGTCGGCACTCTCGGTCAGGTGATCGGTGCCCCACGACATCAGCTCAGACAAGCCGGAACTGCTCCCAGTCCTGCCATCTACACCACCTGCCCGCCTACAGCGCGCAGCTTGGCCGCTGACTGATCTTCGTTGTCGTCGTAGGCTGTCTTGGCCGCCGATAGCGCGGAGCGGGTGGCCTGCATCCGCGCCGCCGACGCCGCTTGGACCGCCGCCACACCGGCGTGCCCGGCGCTGCACGCCGCCGCGCTGGGCCGGCTCGACGGCCCCGACACCGGAGCCTCACCGGCGGCTACCTCACTGGCCAGTGCGCCGCAGCGGGACGCCACCGCCCGCAGTGCTTCAGGTACCCGCAGCACTTCTGCCACATTGGGGAGCGTAACCCGCCTGGCCGGACGCGGTCAGCCTCTCACGCAGGCATAAGTGCTGCCGGTCACGCGTGGTGCTGAAGCCAACGGTCGGGCCGTCGCGCGCAAGCCCCTGGCGCGAAATACTCTTTCGACAAGAGGGCTCTGAATGGCGACCGCCACCGCATCTAGACTGCGGCCGGCCCGCATCAACTTCTTCGACCACCCCGAGGAACTGCTGCGCGACGAGTCCGTCGACGAACCAACCGTATCGGCGCCGTTCATTTTGCTGAACACCCGGTTCAAGGCGGACCTTGCAGTCGAAGCTGCACTGTTCCGCACCGAATCAGAGTTTGCTGGGCGCGAAATAGGGTAGATATTGAGGAAAGCAATGTGGTGCTATTCAGCGCACCAGCTCGAAGGGGTGGACAGGATGCGAAGAGCGCTTCGACATGTATTTGTCGTGGCAGGGGCTGCGCTGGCGGCCATGGCGGTGTCGGTAAGCCCTAGCTTGGCAGCAAGTGCCCCGCCGCAGGCGGCTCCCGGCATCGTATCGATCCAGCCAGCGAACGGCGAGCTGGTCGGCGTCGCCCATCCGGTCATCGTCACCTTTAGCGAGCCCGTCATCGACCGGCCCGCCGTCGAGCGGACGATCAAGATCATTTCCCCGACCCACACGACCGGGCGATTCAACTGGGTCGACGACAACACGGTGCAGTGGATGCCAGACCAATACTGGCCGCCTCACAGCACGGTCAAAGTGCAGGTGCACGCATTGACCACCGGGTTCGAAACCGGCGACACGGTGAAGGCGGTGGCCAGTATCTCCGCACATACGTTCACCGTCAGCATCAACGGCGAGGTGGTCCGCACGATGCCGGCGTCGATGGGCAAGCCGAGCCGTCCGACACCGATGGGCTCGTTCACCGCCCTCTCCAAAGAGCGCACCGTCACCTTCGATTCGCGCACGATCGGCATCCCACTGAGTTCGCCTGAGGGCTATCTCATTCAAGGGCAGTACGCCGTGCGGGTGACTTGGAGCGGTGTCTACGTGCACTCGGCGCCATGGTCGGTCGACTCTCAGGGCTATGCGAACGTCAGCCACGGTTGCATCAACCTCAGCCCCGACAACGCTGCCTGGTATTTCGATACCGTGCACATCGGCGACCCGATCATCGTGGACGCCTGACCGGGCGGGAGGCATGCCGATCGGGTAGCGCGCCTACCCTCGACGTCATGGCCAACACACTGCAAGACCCCAAAGTCGCTACCGCCCTTCAGCGGATGTATGACGAAACGCGAGATCAGATGGCGCAGTTGCGCGACAAGCGCGACGAGTTGCGGCGGCTGTCCTCGCTGAGCGCGCAGGAACGCGCCGACGCGATGAGCGACTTCTACATCCCGGTCACGCCCGACGCCGGCCGGCTGCTGTATTCGCTGGTGCGAGCCGCTCGGCCGGCAACAATCGTCGAATTCGGCATGTCATTCGGGATTTCGGCCATCCACTTGGCGTCGGCGGTGCGCGACAATGGCAGCGGCCGTGTCATCACCACGGAACTCAGCGCCACCAAAATCGCGGCGGCCAAGAAGACGTTCGCCGACATCGGGCTGGACGATCTGATCACCGTGCTCGAAGGCGACGCATTGTCGACCCTGACGAGCGTGGACGGCCCCGTCAACTTCCTCTTGCTCGACGGGTGGAAGGAGCTGTATCTGCCGGTCATCAAGCTGCTCGAACCGCAGCTGTCGCCCGGCGCCCTGATCGTCGCGGACAACACGGAGATGGCCGACACGAAGCCTTACCTGGACCACGTGCGCAACACCGAAAGCGGCTATGTCAGCGTCAACTTCAGCGCCCGCGAAGCAGACAGCATGGAAATCAGCTGCCGCGTCTGACAGTAACGGGTGTTAGGAGAGTCTCGATGACGTCGACAAAAGCGCGGGCGGTGCGTTTCGACCGCTACGGCGGGCGCGATGTGTTGTACGTGACCGACATCGACATGCCCTCCCCGGGCCGCGGGGAAGTGCTCGTCGAGGTTCATGCCGCCGGCATCAACCCCGGGGAGGCGGGGATCCGTCAGGGTGCCATGCACGAGATATTTCCGGCCACGTTTCCTTCTGGGGAGGGCAGCGACCTTGCCGGCGTCGTGGTCGCGGTGGGACCTGACGTGAGCGAGTTCTCGGTCGGTGATGAAGTGATGGGCTTCAGCTTGCGCCGGTCCAGCCACGCCACTCACACTGTCGTGCCGGTAGGACAGTTGATCCGTAAACCGCCCCAATTGAGTTGGGAGGTAGCGGGTTCCCTCTATGTCGTCGGCGTCACCGCTTACGCAGCCGTGCGCGCGGTGGCGCCGCAACCCGGTGAGACAGTGGCGGTTTCGGCGGCGGCCGGCGGGGTCGGCAGCCTCGTCGTGCAACTGTTGGTGCGCCAGAAAGCGCGAGTCCTGGGGATCGCGTCACGAAACAGCGCCGACTGGCTGCAAGCCCACGGCGTCATCCCGGTCGAATATGGCGACGGCCTCGCCGACCGGTTGCGGGAAGCCGCACCCGACGGTATCGACGCGTTCATCGACTTGTTCGGACCCGAATACGTGCAACTGGCGGTCGATCTAGGGGTGGCACCGCAACGCATCGAGACCATCATCTCGTTTCAAAAGGCTGCCGAAGTCGGCGCCAAAACCGACGGCAGCATGGACGCCTCGACGCCGGAAGTGCTCGCAGAAATGGCGGAGCTGGTCGCCTCGGGCGCCATCGATTTCGACATCGCCGCTACCTACCCGCTCGACCAGGTCGCCGACGCTTTCGAGCAGCTCGAGCAGCGGCACACTCACGGCAAAATCGTTCTGCTGCCCAACTGAGCGCTACCGCAGCGATTCTTCCAGCCACGGCGTCAGCCATTTCACACCTTCCGGCGTGAGGTGCACACCGTCGCTGCGGACTTGAATCCCGTCGACCTTGGCGGTGTAGATGCCGTCAGGACACAGCTTCTTGTTCAGGTCCAGCAGCGACACGTTCGGGCGCTGTCCGATCGTGCGGCGCAGCAACGCGTTCCATTGGTCAACGCGATCCGGTTGGTCTTCCGGGTAGAGCGTTCCGTCCGCGCGTTCGCCCCGCCTGCTGTAGGGCACGGTGGCCACCGACAGTCGAACACCGGTGCCGCTGAGGATATCTACCGCGCGTTGCAATTCGCCGGCGAGGTATGCGTCGAACGTCGGGTCACCGATGTGGGTCCACCGTCCCTCGTTGACCCGGTCGACCGTCTCCCAGCGCCCGATGATCAACAGCGCGACGTCGGGCTGATCCGCGGCGATCTGTGCGGACCATCGGCTCGGCCAGTTTTCGCATTCCGGTTTCTGGTCCAGGGTTTGGCCCAGGTACCGATAGGGTCCGCCGCGCACCAAGCTGCACCCGATGACCGTGTGATCGACGAAGTGGAAGCCCGGCGTCGAAGGAAGGTAGTGCATCAACGTCCAGGCGATCGAGTCACCGAAAACCGATACGGTGAATGGCCGGTTGGGGTTTCGCTGTCCGACGGGATGTACGGGAACTACCGGTGGCGAGGGCGAAACAGCAGCAACCGAAGAAACACCCGGCGGCAGGCTGCTGTCGACTCCGGCACGCGGGCCCATACCCACCGGAACAATCAGCAGCGTCGCCGCGACCGCGCTGCCGACAGTGGCGCCGGCCAGCGGCAACAGCGGTACGCGCATCGGGCGCCACCGTCGAATCGGCTGTTCGACCACCCACCACGACACGGCGGCCACCCCAACCGTGACAGCGCAGCGGACGGCGAACAATCGCCAGCCCGACCATCCGGTGCGCTCCCCGTTGAGCGCCAAGAACACTGGCCAATGCCACAGGTAGATCCCGTAGGAGATGGTGCCCAGCCACACCAAAGGCGGGCACGACAGCACCCGGGCCAACACTGCGCGCTGGTTTAGTGCCACAGGGGCGATCACTGCGGCGGCGGCGAGCGCTACCGCGATCAGCAACCCGTGGCGGAATTCCTGCGCACTGCCCCGCGCGAAGTGTGCGGCCGCCGCCAATGCCACGAGGCCGACGACCGGTAGAACGCGAGTGGCCCATTTGGCCCACCGGTTGCGGATCATGCAGCGACCGCGATTCAGCGCCGACCAGTCGCGCACCAGCAGCGCCGACGCCGCGGCACCGGCCAGCAATGCCGGCGCACGGGTATCGGTACCGAAATAAATTCGGTCATGCGCGGCCTCTGAGGACACGACCATGACCGCGGCGGCCGAACTGGCCGCGCCCAGCGCGGCTATCAGGAACACGAGGAAGCGGACGCCGGCCAGCGTCGCCCACAGCCGGTAGTGCTTGGCCCATGCCGCCAGCAACACGGCCACCGCTATCAGCAGGAGCGGCCAGAGGAAGTAGTACTGCTCCTCGACTCCCAGCGACCATGTGTGTTGCAGCGGCGACGGTGTCGCGCCTTGGGTGAAGTAGTCCGTCTTCTGCGCGACGAATCGCCAGTTGGCCAGCCACACGAAGGCGGCGATCGCGTCGCCGCGCAGTCCGGCGACAGCTTCCTGTGGAAGCAGGTCGCGGGCGATGCCCACGGTCAGCACCATCAGCACAAGCGCGGGCAGCAGCCGACGGGCGCGGCGAATCCAGAAGCCGGACAATCCGATACGGCCGGTGCGTCCCAGTTCGTCAAGCAGCAGCGACGTGATCAAAAAACCGCTGAGCACGAAGAAGATGTCCACGCCGATGAAGCCGCCGCCCATGCCGGGCACGCCGCCGTGCTCGAGGAGCACCAAAGTGACAGCTACGGCGCGCAACCCGTCCAGCGCGGCGATGCCCGAGCCCGGTCGGTGGTGCGCTAGCTCCGGGACTGGGGCAACCCATCGCGGCCGTCGAGCCGCGCCGGCGACGATGTAGCGCGGAGCGGTGCGGAGGAGCGGCGCTTGTGACGAGCGAACCGGCGCAGGGTAAGCCCTGGCCGGTTCAGTGCTGGCTCGTCGCGCGCCCGGACCGCCCGGCCGGACGGCGCTGTAGTTGCCGCCGATACGTCGTCGCCCCCTGCCTGTCGGATCGCAGCAAGTTTAGATGCGACCGGCCCGCAGGAGCGGAAGACACGACGGCCCAAGTGGAGACAGGCCTAACCTGCCGCCTTTTCGGGCGCGTGGCCAAGGACGCTTTTGATCTCCAAGTACTCGTGGAAGCCGAACTCACTCCATTCGCGACCGTTGCCGCTTCCCTTGTAGCCGCCGAAAGGCGCGTTCATGTCGAAGGCGTGGTTGATTGTCACCCAGCCAGCACGGATCCGGCGCGCAACGGTGCGCGCCTTGTCGAGGTCGGCTCCCGAAACGTATCCGGCCAGACCGTAGTCTGTGTCGTTGGCAATTTCGATCGCGTGGTCGATGTCGTCGTAACCGATCATGCACAGCACCGGCCCGAAGATTTCCTCGCGGGCGATGGTCATGTCATTGGTGACGTCGGCAAAGACGGTGGGCTTGACGTAGTAGCCGGTGTCCAGTCCATCTGGCCGGCCGGTGCCGCCGGTGACCAGCATGGCGCCCTCGTCGATACCCTTTTGGATCAAGCGCTGAACCTTGTCGAACTGCGCTCTTGAGGCAAGCGGTCCGATTGCACGGCTGTCATCGGGGTCGCCGACCTTCACCTGTTCGGCGGCTTCGCGGGCAATTGCGACCGCTTCGGCCATGCGTGATTTAGGCACCAGCATGCGCGACGGCGCGTTACAGCTCTGGCCGGTGTTCAGCATCATGTTGACCACGCCGGCACGGACGCTGTTCTCGAATTCCGCATCGTCCAGGACGATGTTCGGGCTCTTGCCCCCCAGTTCCTGGGTCACTCGCTTCACCGTCGGGGCGGCGTTTGCAGCCACGTCGATGCCGGCGCGGGTGGAACCGGTAAACGAAACCATGTCGATGTCGGGGTGACGGGACAGCGCCACCCCCACGCCCGGGCCGTCGCCATTGACCAGGTTGTATACCCCTGCTGGAACGCCTGCGGCATCGAGGATTTCGGTGAAGATGTATGCCGAGTAGGGCGCAACCTCCGAAGGCTTCAAGATCATCGTGCAGCCGGTCGCCAGTGCCGGGTACACCTTGACTGCGATCTGGTTGAGCGGCCAGTTCCACGGTGTGATCAGCCCGCATACCCCGATCGGCTCCTTGACCACCAGGGTTGCACCGTGCTGTTCCTCGAACGAAAAGTTCTTCAGCACATCTATGGCAGTCATCAGGTGACCGAGGCCGAGCTGCACCTGCGGCCCAGCGGCCAACGATGGCGGCGCACCCATCTCCTCCGTCACTGCTCCTGCAAGGTCGTCAGCGCGTCTTTGGTATTCCGCGAGAATCGCTTGCAGAAGATCAAGGCGCTCTTCGCGGCTGCTTTGCGACCATGTGGCGAACGCCCTTCGGGCCGCATTCACCGCCACGTCGACGTCGGCGGCCGAACCAAGTGAGATTTTGCCGGTGATCTGTTGAGTAGCGGGATTTTCGATGTCGAAAGGGTTAGGTCGCACGGGATCGACCCACTGACCATCGATGTAGAACTTCACATATTCGCGCATGAAGCCATCCTCCTACTGAGTTCCCTCGGCGTACCAGGTTCTGAATTCGCCGTAGTTGGGCATTTCTTCCGAATTGACTTTGGGATCGATGCAGACATGGACGACAGCGGGTCTGCCGCTCGCGTAGGCCCGTTTGATTGCCGGGGCGATGTCGTCGTCTTTCTCGACGTACTCGCCGTGGCAGCCCAGCCCCTCGGCGATCTTGTCGAAGCGCACGTTCTTGCTCCAGTGCACGCCCGGCTGTGACGACGGCTGCTCGAAGGTGCGCTTGTAGACCCCGACTTCGAGGCCCCACTGGTGGTCGACGCCGACCACACAGACCAACGGCAGTTTCAGCCGCGCGGCGGTCTCCAGTTCAGCGATATGGAACAGGAACGACGAGTCGCTGGTCAGCAGCATGACCGGCCGCTTGCCGCCGTCGGCGACCGACGCGCCGACCGCGTAGGGCAGCCCGGTGCCGAGGTGGCCGAAGTTCTGGTTCCAGATGACGTCGTGCGGCTTGGCCTGTGAATAGGTCCACTGGAAGATGACCGTGGCGCCGCCGTCACGCACCATGATGCCGGCCTTCGGGAAGGCCTTGGTCGCTTCGACCACGAAACGTGCCGTGTGGATGGGGGTTTGGCCGCTCGGCGCGGTTTCGGCCAGTTCGGCCACGTGCTCGACGTCCTGTTTGATCCAGCGTTCGAGATCGGCCGACGGTGTGCGTGGTTTGTCTCTGAGTGCCTCGATCAGTTGGGGCACGACGCCACGCAGGTCTCCCACCAGCGCCACGTCGACCGGCCGGTTCACTCCGATCGCCAACGGGTCCTGCTCGACGTAGATCCATTTGCGGTGGGCGTTGTTGTCGGCCCAGTGGCGGGTGGTGCCGTAATGGACGGGTTCACCGAGCTCGGTTCCGAGTGCCACGCATAGATCCGATGTGACCACCGCCTCGACCGCCGCCGACGAGAAACCGTAAGGGAAGGTGCGGTCTTCAAGCCCAGCAATGAACGAAGTGCCGCCGGAGGTCTGGATCACCGGGCACGCCATCACATCGGCGAGCGCCTTGACCGCAGGACCGCTGCGTGACGTGTGCACAGCGTGACCGACCAGCAGGATCGGCGCCTTGGCGTCGCGGATCAGCGCCGCCGCTCGAGCGATCTCCGGCGCGCCGGCGCCCTGGTTGACGAGCCGGTAGGCGTTGGGCGACAACGGTTCTGCCACCTCGAGCTCTTGGGTGATCACGTGCGCGGGGTATTCGATGTAGGCCGGGCCCGGGGTACCGGACATCGCACGCCGGATGGCCTCGTGCACGAGCTCGTCGGTCTGGTCGGCGTACTCGATCGAGGCGCTGAACTTGACCGACGGCGCGAAAAGCCGTTCCTGCTGGACGAATTGGATGCGTCCGCGGCGCACTCGACGTTCAGTGATGCGTGCCCGCTGGCCGCCGAGGAAGATCACCGGCGAGTTTTCGACCTTGGCGCACATCATCGCTCCGGCCAGGTTGGCCACACCGGGCCCCAGCGTGCCGATGCACAGACCGGGCTTGCCGGTCATGCGCGACACCGCTTCGGCCATGAAGCCCGCGCTTTCCTCGTGATGCGGCGCAACCACCGTCCAGCCACGCGCTTCGGCTTCACGGAACATGTGCACGAAGTTCGGGTCGGGGATGCCGAACAGCGTGTTCACGCCCTCGACCTCGAACAGATCGAGAATGCGCTTGTAGACCGGTACGCCCATCGTCACGTCTCCTTTCGTGGGCGAGCAGACGCAAAAGCCTCTTTTCCGTCGGCGTGTCCGGTGCTTTTGCGTCTGCTCGCGCTAACTGGTGCCAGGCCAACTTCGTCGAGCACCGCGCTGGTGTCTGCACCCAGCTCCGGTGCCGGGCCGGCGACGCGGCCCGGTGTGCGCGAAAACCACGTCGGCACACCGGGAAAGCGCATCCGACCGTGCGGGGTGTCGACGGTCTCGAACAACCCGACAGCGTTGAGTTGCGGGTTGTCGAACAGTGCACCCGGTGTGCGGATCGGCGCAGCAGGTATCTCCAGCTCGCGGAACAGCTTCAACCACTCCTCGGTGGTCCGCTCCTGCATTGTCTCGGCCACCAAGGCGTAAACGGAGTCGATCTGGCGTGCTCGCTGCTCGAGTGTCGCGTACTGGTCGCTGGCCCAGGCGGGCCGCACGGCGTCGATGAAAGCGGCCCAATGTTTGTCGGTGTAGATCAGCGCGGCGATATAGCCGTCGCTGGTGCGGTAGGGCCGCCGGTTGGGTGCCAAGGCTCGAGGGTAGCCGGCGGGCCCGAGCGGCGGATCGAAGATGGCGCCGTTGGCGTGCTCGACGAGCATGAACGAGGCCAAGGTCTCGAACATGCTGACCTCGACCTCTTGCCCTTGGCCGGTTCGTTCGCGGTGAAACAGCGCCATCATGGTGGCGTAGAGCGCCGTCAGGCCGGCCACTTTGTCGGCCATGATCGTGCCGACATAGCTTGCCTCGCCGGTCAATTGCTTTTGGACAGCGGGCAACCCGCATTCGGCCTGGATGGTGTCGTCATAGGCGGGCAGGTCGCGGTCGGGCCCGCGCCGGCCGTAGCCGTAGCAGTTGGTGTAGATGATGGCCGGGTTGACGGCGACGACCTCGTCATAACTGAATCCGAGCCGAGCGATCGCCTTGGCGCGCATCGAATGGATGAACACGTCCGCGGTTTCGATCAGCGCCCGCAGCGCGGTCTTGCCGGCTTCGGTCTGCAGATCCAAGACGACGCTGCGCTTGCCGCGGTTGACGTTGACGAAGACACCGCTCATCCCGGGCACCGGTCCGACCGAAATGTAGCGGGTCGTATCGCCCTCCGGCGGCTCGACTTTGATCACGTCAGCGCCCATGTCGGCCATGATCTGGGTGCAGTAGGGGCCCATCACCATCGCGGTCAGATCGAGCACCCGCACTCCGGCCAGCGGCCCGGTCGCGCTAGCCATAGCGGGCCTCGGCCCGGGCCATCTCGAAGCTGTAGCGGATGTGCTCGACGTGACCGTCGGGAACGGCCGGAAACACCATCGGCGACGTCATGTCGCGGATCGCGTCGATGTCTTCGCCAACTTGCTCAACCGACCATGACGGGCGATACACGCCAGGGCTCTCGGCAACAACGGCTTTGGCCACCCGCCCGGCGAGGGCAATCAAAATTTCGCCGGTGATCGAACAGGATTCGTGGGCCAGCCAGCCCACCACCGGCGCCACCAGCTCCGGGCCCCACGGCGGGTAGGCCGACGTGTCAATGCCTTCGGCCATCCGCGACTCTGCCGCCGGCACGATGACGTTGCACTGCACACCCTCGGCGGCGCCCTCCAGCGCGATGACATTGGACAACCCGATAACGCCGGCCTTGGCGGCGGCGTAGTTCGCAACGCCGTGGTTGCCGTAGAGCCCGCCGATCGACGACGTCAAGACGATGCGGCCGTAGTGCGTGGCGCACATCAACGGGAACGCGGGCCGCACCACATGGAAGGCGCCCCGCAGATGAACATCGATGACCGCATCGAAATCGTCGGAGCTCATCGCTTTCAACGACGCCCGACGGACGTTGCCTGCATTGTGGATGAGGATGTCGATACGTCCGTAGTGATCGAGAGCCGCCTCAATGATCGCCTTGCCGCCGTCCGGTGTCGCAACGGTTTCCGTGCACGCGACCGCTTCCCCGCCGGCTGCCCTGATCTCGTCCACAACAGCTTGCGCGGGTCCGGCGTCGACACCGTTCCCCGTCAGGCTGGCGCCGATGTCGTTGACAACGACTTTGGCTCCTTTCGACGCCAGCAACAGCGCGTAGGCACGGCCAAGTCCGCGGCCCGCCCCGGTTATGACGGCTACCCGATCGTCGAACTTGAGTTCAGCCATCATGCGCCGAGGATGAGGCCGTCGAGGTCGCCCTTTGCGCGCCACTCGGCCAACAGGTCACCGAACGCGTAGAACCCAGGACCATACGGTTCCCCGAGATGCGAGCGGATCCCCTCGCCGCCTCCGCCGCCCTCGTTGTTGTAATAGCCCGGAGTGCACTCCATTTCGAATTGGCTGTTGTCGACGGCGGTCTCGCGGATGGTCCGGCACCACTGGTCCTGGGCCTCTTGGGTGGGTTCGACGGTCGTCGCGCCGCGCGCCATGGTCTGCGCGATGATGTAGGCGATGTGTTCGCCTTGCAGCTCGTAGTTGGCGCTGATGTTCGCCGACACACCGACTTGGGTGAAGCCGGTGTAGAACTGGTTGGGAAAGCCGCGGCTGGTCATGCCGTGCAAGGTACGGAAACCGTCGCGCCAGTAGTCGAACAGCGATACGCCGTCGCGGCCTTCGATCGTCTCGATGCTGTAGCGGCGGCTGATGTCGGTGGTGATCTCGAAACCGCTCGCGTAGATAATGCAGTCGACTTCGTATTCGATACCGTTGGCCACCAAGCCCTTTTCGGTGGCCTTTTCGACGCCTTTTGATGCCGAGACATCGACCAGCGTGACGTTCGGTCGGTTGAAGGTCGGCAGGTAGTCGTCGTTGGAGCAGGGCCGCTTGCACAGGAACCGGTAGTAGGGTTTGAGCATCTCGGCGGTTTGCTTGTCTTCGACGACGGCCTCGATGCGGCGGCGCAGCCGCTCCATCACCTTGTAGTCTTCTTCTTCCCGTATCGCCATGAATTGCTCGGGGGTGACTGTGGCCGGGTTTTCCAGCGCGAGAATCCTTGCGGCGGTGTTGCGTCCGAGTTCGGTCCAGAAGTCGCAGACGAGGTCGGGCTGGCCGGGTGCGCCACCTTCGAAGGTCCAGGCATGGAAGTTGCGTTGCCGCTCCTTCTGCCATCCGGGCTGCAACGACGCCACCCACGCCGGATCGGTTGGGATGTTGTTGCGCTCGTCGACGGTTGAGGGTGTGCGCTGAAAGACGTAGAGGTGCTTGGTGTAGCGGCCCAGGAACGGGATTACCTGGATGGCGGTGGCGCCGGTGCCGACGATCGCGACCCGCTTGTCGTGCAGCTTGTCCAGCCCGCCGGTGGCGTCGCCGCCGGTGTAGTCGTAGTCCCACCGCGACGAGTGAAAGCTGTGTCCCTTGAAGTCCTTGATTCCGGGGATGCCCGGCAGCTTCGGCCGGTGGAAGTTGCCCGACGCCATGACGACGAAGCGGGCGCGGATGTCGTCGTCGCGCTTGGTACCGATCCGCCAGCGTTTGATCTCGTCGTCCCAGTGCAGTTCGCGAACCAGGGTGGAGAAGATCGCGGCATCGTAGAGGCCGTAGTGCTTTCCGATTCTGCGGCAATGCTCGTAGATCTCGGTGCCGTCCGCGAATTTCTTCGAGGGGATGTAGTTGAGCTCTTCGAGCAGCGGAACGTAGCAATAGGACTCGTTGTCGCACTGGATTCCTGGGAAGCGGTTCCAGTACCAGACGCCGCCGAAGTCGCCGCCCAGCTCGATGATCCGGACGTCGTCGACGCCGGCTCGTTTCAGGTGCGCGGCGCACAGTAGTCCGGCGAAGCCGCCGCCGAGCACGGCAACGTCGATATCCGCCGAGATCGGCTCCCGGGGGACGAACGGTGTGTGCGGGTCGGTTTCGTAGAAGTCGGCGAATTCCCCGGTCAGTTCGACGTATTGCTTGGAGCCTTCGGCGCGCAGCCGCTTGTCGCGCTCGTGCCGGTATTTTTCCCGCAGCGCGTCGATGTCGATGTCGTCGGGAGTCTGCGTCGGTGGGCAGTCCATAGTCAGCTTTCGTTACCCAGTTCGCGCGGTGCGCCGGTACCCATGTACTCGGCGAGGTTGCGGTGCAGGTTGGCGGTGCTGCGTTCCATGTAGGGGTTGGGTTTTGTGCCTGTGAAGCCAAGTGATTTCATGCCTTGCTGCACTGCGGCCATGTTGGAGAAGTCCTGCGGAAACACCGTCCGCCAGTTGGGGTCATCGGGCGGAAGATACTCCCACTCTGGATGAGGCTCTTGGCCTTCCGGGTAGAGCTCGTAGCAGGATGCCTCGAAGAGGCACATATTCGGGTCGTAGCCGTACGGGCGGGCGCTGTAGCACAGGGCGGTGGTCAAGCCCTGCCCGATCTGGAAGTTCGGAAAAATCTGCCATGCGGTCCCACTCTTGGCGAGGTGTTCGGGATCGATGGTCGGCCAGATCACGCCGCGGGCTGCGTCGTCGCGGCGAGCCGACGACAGCCAGTGCTCGAGCACCTGGTCGGCCGGGGTGCCTTCGGGTAGTTCGTCGACCAGTCGGCGCGCCGCGTCGGCCAGCGTCTTGGTGGTGGTGGCGTTGGTTTCCTCCAAGGTGTAGACCTGCATTTCCGCAGTGGAGATGCGCGGGTCGGCGCCGGTGCCGAGCCGGATCTTGGATTTGGTCTTCTCCAGGTCCTTCGGCGCGTCGTAACCGATGTTGCTGTGCCGGCCGTGCGCCTTGGCCCAGCCGCGAAAGGTGCCGAACTTGTTGAACTGCGGATGTGTCGTCGCGACATGGTAGGTCTCGTTGAAGGCCTCCATTGCGACTTTCCAATTGCATTGGAAATGCAGCCATTTGCGCCATTTACACCGCATCTTGTCCAGCTGGAACGGGTCGAGCATGGTGGCGGCGGGTTCGAGATAGTCCCGCAGCGGCTCGCAGTCGGGGTCCATGTTGATCCACACCCAGCCGCCCCAGGTGTCGACGTTGACCGGCGCCAGATGGGTGTTCTGCGGTGTCAGCGCACCCTGCCAGTCCTGCTTCTCGGGCACATGGATACAGCTGCCGTCCAGGTCGTATGTCCAGCCGTGGAATCCGCAGACGAACGACTTCTTGCGGCCACACGCGTTTTTGGCCCCCTCCGGGGTGTCGACCAGTCGGCGGGCACGGTGCATGCAGACGTTGTGGTGGGCCTTGAACGTGTCGGGCCCCGTGCGCACGACCACGATGGAATCGTCGAGAATGTCGTAGGTCAGGTAGCTGCCGACTGTGGGGAGATCTTCGACCCGCCCGACCTGCTGCCATACCTTGCGCCACAGTTTGTCGCGCTCGGCGCGCGCATACTCCTCGGACAGGTAGGCATCGACGCCGATCGTCACCGGCGCGGAAAGCTCTTCGGCTGCTTGGACTTCGGTGTCAGTCATCACATGCTCCTTAGCGCCGCTCGGAACGACTCGTCCTTGAGAAACAGCGACGTGTTGTCGGCGTCCAGATGGGTCCACTTGAGGTCGAGCCCGCCGTCGACCAGCAGCGTCTGGCCGGTGATATAGCTGGAGAGATCCGAGATCAAAAACAGGATGGCGCCGGCGATTTCGTCCGGGCGGCCCCGTCGTCCCATTGCGATGGCGCGACGGTCCCGCTCCGGGTCGTCGTCGACATACGTGCCGGAAGCCGGTGTTTCGGTGACCCCCGGAGCCACGGCGTTGACCCGGATGCCGTCCAGGGCCAGTTCGACCGCCATCGTGCGGGTCATCGCGACGATCGCCGCTTTTGCGGTGCCGTAGGCGATGTGGAACGGCGCGGTATTCATGCCGCTGATCGAGGAGATCGACACGATCGAGCCTTGGCGTTTCTGCGCCTTCAGCTCGGCGGCGATCGCCTGGCTCATGAAGAACGTCGTTTCGAGATTGTCTCGGAACAGCTGCTGCCAATCCGATCGGGTTACCCGCGTGGCCGGCATCCAGGTGGTCGGTGCCGCACCGCCCGCGACGTTGACGAGCCCGTGCAAAGCGCCTTCGGTACGTCGCGCCGCGTCCACGGTGGCTGCCACACCCTCGTCGGTGGATGCGTCGGCCGCGACCGACACGATCGGCAAGCCCTGTGCCGTAAGCGGCCCAATGTGCCGGTCGAGGTTGTCTCGACACCGGCTCACCGCGATCACCGTCGCTCCCGCCTGGGCGAGCATCCTCGTCACGGTGGTGCCGATGCCGCCCCCCGCGGCACCCGACACCACGACGATGCGGCCCTCGAGACTCAGGAGGTCGTCTGCCGCCACCAATACCCGCTTCCACCCGCGCCGAACGGTCCGGCTGCTAATTGTCCGGACAAGATAGCCTTATATACGCAATTGAGAACATGATTCTCCGCATGCGGTCCGCCGTCAAGGACTACCGCTAGAAGGCTCCGCGGGTATTGTCTGGACGAATATGCTGGGCGGGAGTATCGCGGAGGTCGCCGAGGATGTTGTCGCAGCAGAGCCGTTACCCGGTGCCGGGTTCGCCCGTCGTGGCAGAAGGCTGGAGCTTGACCCGGCTCACGGAGCCGAGCCGACTGTTCGGCGCCAACGGCCTGCGCACCGGCCCGGACGGGCGTATCTACATCGCTCAGGTGACTGGCAGCCAGATCAGCGCGCTTGACATCGAAACCGGCGAGCTGGACACCGTCAGCGTCAAAGGCGGCGACATCATCGCCCCCGACGACGTGGCGTTCGACCCGCGCGGCAACCTCTATGCCACCGAGGTGATGGACGGGCGGGTCAGCGTGCGCGGGACCGACGGCCGTACTCGGGTGCTGCGCGACGACGTCCCGTGTGCCAACGGCATCACCGTCCACCAAGGCCGGTTGTTCATCGGTGAATGCCGGGAAGGTGGGCGTCTTCTGGAGCTGGATCGCAGCGGCGGTGCACCGCGGGTGCTGCTGGAGGATGTGCCGTCGCCCAATGCCATGGAGGTCGGTCCGGACGGCCTGCTGTACTTCCCGGTGATGGGCGCCAACGAGATCTGGCGGATAGATCCCGATGGCGGGCAGCCGCAACGGGTGGCCTCCGAGCTTGGTGTCCCCGATGCGGTCAAGTTCGATTCCGCGGGCCGGATCGTCTCGACCCAGGTGGCCAGCGGACAGGTGCTGCGTATCGATCCCCGCACCGGCGAGCGCCGCGTGCTGGCTCAACTGAGTCCTGGATTGGACAACTTGACGTTCGTGGGCGATCGGTTGTTCGTCTCGAATTTCACCGGGCAGATCACTGAAATCCGCGACGGCGGAGCAACCCACACCGTGTTGCCGGGCGGCTTGAACTGGCCGCTGGGCCTGGCAGTCGGCGATGACGGCAATCTCTATGTCGCCGACGGGACCTTCTTCTACGCCCTGGTTCCCGACGGGGGGTTGCAGACGCTTGGGATGCTGTTCACGCCGGGCTATCCGGGCTTTTTACGCGGGATTACCCCCGCGGGTGCGGGCGAGTTCGTGGTCACCACGTCCGGCGGGCAGGTGTCGCGATACCGACCTGCTGATAGCGAAAGCGACGTTCTCGCAGACGGTTTCGATCAGCTGTACGGCGTTGCGCTCGCCCCCGATGGTGCAGCCGTGGTCGCGGAACTGGGAACCGGTCGAGTGCTGTGCGTCCGCGACGGGCACGTCGAGGTGCTCGCCCACGGTTTGCGCGAACCGGTCGGGGTGGCGATCGCTGCCGACGGCCGTTGCCTGGTCTCCGAATCAGGTGCTGGGCGGGTGGTCACCGTCAGCCACGGCGGCACCGAGTCTGTGCTGGACGGTTTGCGCCGCCCGCAGGGGGTCCTGGTGCGCGATGGGCAGCTGTACGTCGTCGATGCCGATGCCAAGGAGCTGCTCGCCGTGGATCTTGACACCGGCGTCAGGCACACCATTGCGTCCGAGCTACCGGTCGGGGCCCCGCCCGGCGTCGTGCCCAAGCCGCTGCGCGGCATGCCGCCGTTCTCCGGGCCGCAAGGGCCGTTCGCCGGCATCGCGGCCGGGCCGGACGGCACGCTGTACGTGTCGGCCGACGGCGAGGGCAGTGTGCTTGCGTTTCGGCGGGAAGGCGATCGTCATGCCTGATACTCGACCGGCCGACCACCGCTATCTGCAGGTGGCGCGAACGCTGCGCAAAGAGATCGTGGACGGTGTATACCCGGTCGGATCGCAACTTCCCACCGAACATGAGCTGTCTCAGCGGTTTTCGGTCAGCCGCTACACAGTGCGGGAGGCGCTGCGACGGCTGCGTGACGACAACTTGGTGTCGTCGCGACCGCGAACCGGCACCCTCGTGGTGCCCCGCGCGTCTGCCGACTCCTACGTGCAGGACGTCGTGTCGATCAACGACCTGCTAGCCTTCGCCACCGGCGCCCGTTTTGCGATCGAATCGGTGAAGATGGTG
The DNA here is from genome assembly GCF_010731635.1 of Mycobacterium noviomagense. Taxonomy (NCBI): domain Bacteria; kingdom Bacillati; phylum Actinomycetota; class Actinomycetes; order Mycobacteriales; family Mycobacteriaceae; genus Mycobacterium; species Mycobacterium noviomagense. Next base: position 1,935,843 of record NZ_AP022583.1, on the reverse strand, counting down.
ACGATCGACGCGGAGCTGGCCGAACGGACCGGCCTTGCCCGCGGTGAAGAATGGTTGAGCGTCCAAGGCTTTCGGCAGACCGACGGTGCGGAGATTCCGCTCTGCCGCACGGAGTACTACATCAACCGGGCGTTCGCCGCGGTGGGCCGACTGCTGCAACGCCACACCGGGCCAATCTTCCCGTTGATCGAGGACCTGTTCGGGTTGAGCATCGTGGAGGTCGACCAGGAGATCGCCGCGGTGTCGATCGGGCCGGAACTGGCGACCGCGCTCAAGGTGGAGGCGGGAACCCCGGCCTTGGAAATCCACCGCAGATACACCACGTCCGATGGAGAGGTCGCCCAGGTGACGATCAATACCCATCCAGGATCGCGGTTTCGTCATGCGATGACGATGCGACGGGTGCGGGGTTAGGGTGAGCCGGCGGTGTCCGCGAGTGTGCGGATCTGGACGCCCCCAGCGGCGTGTCGCGTACGAAACCGCACACTCGGGCAGCTCGATCCACGTTGTCACGGTGGGATGTGGCTAGACGGCTAATCGGCGGACGGTCGGTCCGCTGGGACGAGGAAATCGCATCCGACGCATATGCTCGCGGCGTGTGGGTGCGTCACACCCTGGCCGACGCGTTGCAAGAAGCGGCGCAGGATTCTCCGCAGCGGGTGCTGGTGGTCGACGGCGACGTCCGCCTGGACTGCCGCACGCTCTACCAGCAGGCGACGAGCTTGGCACACGCGTTGTTGGACCGGATGCCGGTGGGCAACGTGGTGTCGTTCATGCTGCCGAACTGGCATGAAGCCACCGTCATCTACCTGGCGGCGACGTTGGCGGGAATGGTGGTCAATCCCATTCTTCCGTCGCTGCGCGACCGCGAGCTGCGTTTCATATTGGAGGACGTCGACGCGCGAATGGTGTTCGTGCCGTTCCGCTTCGGCGGCTACGACTTCGCGTCGATGCTGACGCGGGTGAGCGCACAGCTGGCGTCGCCTCCCCATGTCGTCGTCGTTCGGGGCGAGCACGACCGGCACACGTCGTTTACGTCGCTGCTCGACCGACCGTCTACGGCAGCCGAGCTGCCGGTACTGGAGCCCGATGCGGTACGCATGATCCTGTACACGTCTGGCACCGCGGGTCGCCCGAAAGGTGTTTTGCACAGCCATAATTCGATACATGCGCTGATCTGCCAGATTCGCGACCCCTGGCTGGTCGACCAGGGCGACCGGTTCCTGGTTGCGTCGCCGATCGCGCACATCGGCGGCTCCATTTATGCTTTCGAGTGCCCGCTGCTGCTAGGCACCACGGCGGTGCTGATGGATCGCTGGAACGCCGACGAGGCGGTGCGGCTGATGCAATCCGAGCGCTGTACGCACATCGCTGGTGCTACCCCGTTCTTGCAGCAGATGCTCACCGCCGCGCAGCGCGCCGGCACTCGGCTGCCCGAACTGAAGGTATTCGTGTGCGGCGGTGCGTCGGTGCCGCCGTCGCTGATCCGGCGGGCGGCAGGCTATTTCGAGCGCGCTACCGTTACCCGGGTTTATGGCTCCACAGAAGTCCCGATCACCACAATCGGGTCGCCGGACGACGTTGACCACGCCGCCGACACCGACGGCCGCCCAGGCTTGGCCGAGGTCAAGCTGGCTCACGAAGCCGCTGCTGTCGGCGGCGAAATTCTTGTCCGCGGGCCGCAGATGCTGCTCGGATATCTGCATTCGGAAGACGAGACGGATTCGTTCGACGCCGACGGCTATTTGCGCACCGGCGATCTGGGCTGCTGGGTCGACGGCGAATACCTTGTCGTCACCGGCCGGGCCAAGGACGTCATCATCCGCAACGGCGAAAACATCTCGCCCAAAGAAATCGAGGACATCCTCGTCGGCCACCCCGGTATCGCCGAAATCGCCATCGTTGGCCTGCCGGACGCCCACACCGGCGAGCGGGCCTGCGCCGCAATCGTGCCCACCGCCGCACCCGGGCCTGACGTGGTCGGCCTGCGCAGTTTTCTGCAGGAGCGTGGAGTGGCGACGTTCAAGGCGCCGGAGCAGGTGGTTATCTGCGATTCGCTGCCGAAGAACGACGCGGGCAAGGTGCTGAAGCATCGAATCAAAGAGGCACTCACGAATACGGATGGATGAGATGCAGGTAGCGATCGTCACCGGCGCAAGCGGTGCCATCGGATTTGGTTGCGCGACAAAGCTAGCCGAGATGGGCATGGCGATCCTGGGAACGGGACGCGACGCGGGCAGACTCGACGAACTCGAGCAAGCGATCGGTGAGCCCGACCGAGTTACCACACTCCCCGTCGACTTGACCGATGACGACGCGCCCCGCCGGATTGTCGAGGCCGCCGTCGGGCGGTGGGGTCATGTCGACTTCCTGATCAACAACGCCGGTGTTGGTAGTCCCAAGCCGTTGCATGAGACCGACGACGAATCATTGGACTACTTCCTGGCTTTGATGCTGCGCGCACCGTTCCGGCTGGCGCGCGAAGTGCTGCCGCACATGCGGCCCGGTTCGGCCATCGTCAACATGACATCCACGTTCGCGGTGGTGGGCGGACTTCGTGGCGGTGCCTATTCCGCTGCCAAGGGCGGGCTTACGGCACTGACCACCCACATCGCCTGTCAATACGGGTCGCAGGGAATACGGTGCAACGCTGTGGCTCCCGGCGTCATCCAGACTCCGATGACCGAAAATCGATTGCAGGACGAGCGGTTTCGCCGGATGAACATCGAGATGACGCCGCACCAGCGGTTGGGCACCGTCGACGACGTCGCAGGCGCCGTGGCGTTCTTGTGCTCGCCGGGCGGCAGTTTCGTCAATGGGCAGACGATCGTCGTCGACGGTGGCTGGAGTTCCACGAAATACCTCTCGGACTTCGCGCTGACGTCGCAGTGGACGGCGCGGTGAACCTGTTCGCGCTGCTGAATCAGGCAGCGATGCGCTTCCCTGACCGTGGGGCGGTGTACCACGGTCAGGGCCTCGTCTGCAGCTGGCGAGAACTGCGGGAGCGTGCCCTGCGCCTTGCGGGTTCTCTGCGACGACATTGCCCAGCGGGAGCCCGGATCGCGATCGCCAGTGAGAACCGTCCTGAGATCGTTGAACTGCTCTTCGGTGTCTGGGCGGCCGAGTGTGTGGCTGTTCCAGTCAATTACAAGCTGCATCCGCGAGAAACAGCGCAGATCCTCGACGATGCCGGGGCATCTCAGGTTTTCGCCTCCGCGACGATCGCGAGCGATCTTGGCTCACTCACCACCGTTCCGATCGAAGCTCTTGGCAGCCAAGAGTATTTGCAGCGGCTCACCGCGGACCCGGTTCCAGCGCCGTGCACGGATCCGGCGACGCTGGCATGGCTCTTCTACACCAGCGGGACGACCGGCCGGGCGAAGGGCGCCATGCTGACCCATCGCAACCTGATCGCGATGACGCTCGCCCATCTCGCCGACATCGATGGACCCGACCAAGGCTGCAGCCTGGTGCACGCCGCGCCGATGTCGCACGGTTCTGGGCTCTACATCCCCGCCTATGTATTGCGCGGCGCCCGCCAAGTGTTGCCCGCCGGCAGCGGCTTTGACGCAGACGAATTCCTCGAGCTGTGCGAGTTCCATCCGGGTTGCAGCGCTTTTCTCGCCCCGACGATGGTGCAGCGCTTGGTCGAGACCGGCCGGGCCCGGCCGCGGCAATTGGGGACAATCATCTACGGCGGGGGGCCGATGTATGTCGAGAGCATGAAGAAAGCGCTGGCAGCATTTGGCCCGATCTTCGCGCAGATCTACGGCCAGGGTGAATCGCCGATGACCATCACCGGCCTACCCCGCGTGGACCACGAAGCGGCCGACGACGCGGTGCTGGGCTCGGTCGGCTACCCCCGATCCGGTGTAGAGGTCGCAGTGCTACGCGGGGACGGCACACCGGCAGCAGTCGACGAGGTCGGTGAGATCGTCTGTCGCAGTGACGTCGTCATGTGTGGCTACTGGAACGATCCGGTCGCCACCCGCGAGGCACTGCAGAACGGGTGGCTGCGCACCGGCGATATGGGCTCCTTCGATGTGCGCGGCTACCTGACGCTGCGCGACCGCTCGAAGGACGTCGTGATCAGTGGCGGCAGCAACGTCTATCCGCGAGAGGTCGAGGAGGCGCTGCTCGAGCATCCCGGTGTGTCGGAGGCTTGCGTTGTCGGCGCACCGGACGCGGAGTGGGGTGAGGTGGTGGTCGCGTTCATCGTCGGCGCGGTCGATGCCGATGAACTCGGTGCGCATCTACTTCAACGCATCGCCCGCTTCAAACGCCCGAAGCGTTACGTCTTCGTCGACCGGTTGCCGAAGAACAGTTACGGCAAGGTACTCAAGCGCGAACTGCGGCAGCAGTTGGCATGACGGGTCGTCGCCGGACGGACAGTCACTCGAAACGGTGTCGAATGCCTGCCAACATCGCGATGTGTGCGTTGGCTGCCTGGCGGATCGTCACTGCCGCCAGCGGTCGGGGCGCTGAGATGTGGATTCGCTCGATGATCCGGGTGCCGACCTGAATCGGCTCGAATGTCACTGCGCCGCGTAGCCGGACACCGGGGAACTGGCGGGCCTCCGTGATCACATCGCCGTGCACCGGAACCTGGAGCCGTGCGCGGTAGTTGATGCGAATACCGAGTGGCCCGAATCGGATCCGGTCTGTTACCCGATAGCTTTGGATATACCCATCGCCGGTGTTCCGCCGCGATGTCGACCGCACTGCGACGACCAACGGGTGCACCAGCTTCATGTTCTCCAAGTTGACATAGAACGTACGGACCTGCTCGGGCGCGGCCGGTACCGTTTCGGTGAATGTCCGTTCGGCCTGCGCGGTCCACCAGCTCACTAGAGATCGACCTAGCGGTGATCGCGCCCAAACGCCTTGACAAACGCGGTGATTCGGCCGCGAGTGTCTTCGGCCAGCCAGCCGGCCCGCGTCTTCGTATCCACTTCGGCGCCGGCAGCGATCGCCTCGTGAGCCGGCCGGTGCAGCTGTTCCTTGGTAGCCGCGTACGCTGCCGGCGAATACTCGCCGAGTCGACGCGCGATCGCAACAGCCTCCGCTGTGAGCTCGGCGGCGGGGACCACCAGATCGACCCAGCCCCGAGCCGCCGCCGAATCCACGTCAATCGTGTTGGCTTGCAGCGCTGCCCGGGTGACCGAGGTGCCCATCGCAGAGCGGCATATCTCGAGGGCGGCCACTGGGAACGGGACCCCGACTGCGAGCTCAGTGAGGCCGATCGTCCCGGCGGACATGAGTCGGATGTCGGCGCACATGGCGAAGACGCATCCGCCCGCAATGGCATGCCCGTTGATCGCCGCGACCACCGGCGCCGGGTGGTCGAAGACGGCGAGGAAAGCCGCGGAGAGAGCGGTGATGAAGCGATCGGTGTACTCAGGTCCGCCGCCGATGAGCGCCGGCAAGTCGACGCCGGCCGAAAAGCACTTGCCTTTGCCAGTGATGACCACTGGGCCGTCGACGCGGCGCATGGTCGCGACCACGTCGTCGAGCAGCGCGAGGTCAAGAGCATTCACCGGCGGATGGTCGAAGCCGATGACCGTCACGCCGTCTCGGGCTTCTGTCTCCATTGCGGATCGGCTTTGCGGCATCGCAGTTTACAGCCCTGGCTCTGTCTCGACGCGATAGGCGCGCGCTACCTACCTCTTGCTTGGAATGACGATCACAACGATCAGGGTGATGATGCTGAAAAACAGCCCGAGGATGCCCCAACCAAGCGGATTGCGCCCCTTCATCCCGGCGATAACCGCGCAGATGATCGCGGCGATGATGCTGCCGATGCCGACGAATATCGCCTTGATGCCGCGCAGAATGAACCCAGCGGCTTGCGGGTTCTGCTGAGCGGCCAGTATCAGATCATGCAGCATGGCTGTCTCCTCTTCACCGGCGAGCGTTGGCGTCTTGCCATGAATGGACGGTATCCGTTTGGGGTCCGGATCGGCAGAGATTCGCCGGCCTGAAGGCAGGATTGCAGCGCGGTGTCACCGCTCGTCTTTCGGCGCTGAGGGAGGCGCTTTGAGCCCGAAGAGGCGGATGCTGTGCTCACGCATCTCCACTTTGCGCACCTTGCCGGTGACCGTCATCGGGAACTCGTCGACGACGTGGACGTAGCGCGGGATCTTGTAGTGCGCGAGCTTGTCGGTGGCGAAAGCCCGCACCGCGTCGGCATCCAAGGCCGGCCGGCCCGGCTTCATCCTGATCCAGGCGCAGACTTCTTCGCCGTACGTCTCGTCGGGCACGCCGATGACCTGCACTTCGTCGATGTCGGGATGGGTGTAGAGGAATTCCTCGACCTCGCGCGGATAGATGTTCTCGCCGCCGCGGATCACCATGTCCTTCAAGCGTCCGACGATGGTGCAGTACCCGTCGTCGCGCATAACCGCAAGATCGCCGCTATGCATCCACCCGTCGGCATCGACCACCTCGCGGGTCAGGTGCTCGTCGCGCCAGTACCCCAGCATCACCAAGTAGCCGCGGGCGCAGAACTCACCGGGCTCTCCTCGCTCGACGATGCCGCCGCTGTCCGGATCGACGATTTTGACTTCCACATGGGGGTGGGCGCGCCCGACGGTTGCGGTTCGCCGCTCGAGATCGTCGCCGACGAGTGTTTGGCAGGAGACCGGCGATGTCTCGGTCATGCCGTAGGCGATGGCCGGCGTCATGTTCATCTCGCTGAGGCAGCGCTTCATCACCTCGACCGGGCACACCGATCCGGCCATGATGCCGGTGCGCAGCGACGACAGGTCGGTATGGGCAACATCGGGATGGTTGAGCATGGCGATGAACATGGTCGGGACGCCGTAGACGCCGGTGCAGCGTTCGGCTTCGATCGCGGCCAGTGTCGCCCCAGCGTCGAACGCGGGCGCCGGAATGACGATCGTGGCCCCGTGCGTGGTGCAGCCGAGATTGCCCATCACCATGCCGAAGCAGTGGTAGAACGGCACGGGGACGCAGAGCCGGTCATCCGGGCCCAGGTTCAGCAATTCGGTGACGAAGAAGCCGTTGTTGAGGATGTTGCGATGCGACAACGTCGCGCCCTTGGGGAATCCGGTTGTCCCCGAGGTGTATTGGATGTTGATCGGGTCGGTGTTGGCTGACGCCGACGATCGGGTTGTGAGCTCATTCTCCGGCGCTGCGTGCTGTTTCAGGTTGTCCCAGTCGCGAGCGTCAAGAAACACAACATCTTTGAGGTCGGGGCAGTCGGGACGGACGGCGGCGATCATGCTTCGGTAGTCGGAGGTTTTGAACTTCGTCGCGGCGATCAGCGTGCGCGTACCTGACTGCTTCAGCACATAGGCGAGTTCGTGGATGCGGTAGGCGGGGTTGACGGTGACGAGGATCGCACCGATCTTCGCGGTGGCGTACTGCACGACAGTCCACTCCGGGCAGTTCGGTGCCCAGATGCCGACACGCTCGCCGCGGGCCACGCCCAGAGACATCAAACCCCTTGCCACGACATCGACTTCGTGGTTGAGCTCGGCATAGGACCAGCGACGGTGCCCGGCAACATCGACGAGCGCCTCGGCGTCGGGATGGGTAGCGACCATGCGCTCGAAGTTCGCCCCGATCGTCTCCTCGAGAAGAGGAGTATCCGTCGGACCGGCGTCGTAGGCCTTCATTGCTCAGCCCACCAGATCCTCGTACCGGTACTCCGTCGCGATCGGTGTCCTGGCGCGGTGTGCGGTCTCTTCGCGGCACCGTAGCTCGACCCGGCGGATCTTGCCCGAGATCGTCTTGGGCAGTTCGAAGAACTCGACGCGCCGCACCCTCAAATACGGCGGGACGCGGTCGCGCACGTGCTGCATGATCGACCGGGCGGTGTCGGCGTCGGGTCGCCAGTCGGCGGACAGCGAAATGTAGGCCTTGGGGACCGATAACCGGGTGTCGTCGGGCTGCGGCACCACAGCGGCCTCGACGACGGCCGGATGCTCGATGAGCACGCTTTCCAGTTCGAACGGCGACACCTTGTAGTCCGACGACTTGAACACGTCATCGGTGCGGCCGACGTAGGTGATGTCGCCTTCGGCGTCGCGGCGAGCGACGTCGCCGGTGTGGTAGTAGCGGCCTGCGGTCGCCTGGTTGTGCGGGTCGCCGAGATAGCCGGTCATCACGTTGACCGGGTCGGCGGTCAAGTCGAGACAGATCTCGCCCTCGTCGGCGGGTTCGCCGCTGACCGGGTCAACCAGCACAATGGGCACACCCGGCAACGGCCGGCCCATCGATCCCGGTTTGACCGGCCGGCCGGGAAGGTTGCCGATCAGCAGCGTGGTCTCGGTCTGGCCGTAGCCGTCGCGGATGGTTAGGCCCCACGCTCGCTCGACCTCGGCGATGACGTTCGCGTTGAGAGGTTCACCGGCGGCCACGATTTCGCGCAGCCGTTCCGGTCGGTCACCGAGATCGGACTGAATGAGCATGCGCCACACCGTCGGCGGCGCACAGAACGTCGTCACCCCGGCGCCACGAATTCGGTCCAGCAATGCCGCCGCGTCGAAGCGGCGGTAGTTGTAGACGAAGATCGTCGCCTCTGCGGCCCACGGCGCGAAGAAGCAACTCCAGGCGTGTTTGGCCCAACCCGGCGAGCTGATCGCCAAGTGCACGTCGCCGGCCCGCACGCCGATCCAGGCCATCGTCGACAAATGCCCTACCGGATAGCTGATCTGGGAATGCTGCACCAGCTTGGGCGTGCTGGTGGTCCCCGAGGTGAAATAAATCAGCATCGGATCGTCAACAGCGGTTTGAGCCGTGAACGGACCGGTCGGGGCGGCGCCTGCGGCGTCGGCGTAGCGGTGCCACTCGTCGACCGGTGCGCCGACCGCAATGCGCCGGTAGTCACCGTCGATCCCGTCGAACTTGGCGGTGTCAGACGCATTGGCGACGACGAAGCTTGCGCCGCCGCGACGAAGGCGGTCGGCAATGTCGGCCGGACCGAGCGCCGCGGTGGTCGGCATGATGACGGCGCCGAGTTTGGCGACGGCCAGCATCGTTTCCCACAACTCGACCTGGTTGCCCAGCATCACGATGACCCGATCACCTTTGCCGACGCCGAGGTGCTGCAACCACGCTGCAACGCGGTCGGACCGCTCGACCATCTCGGCGAAGCTCACTTTCTGTTCGGTGCCGTCGTCGTCGACGACCCATAGAGCAGTCTGGTCGTTGCCTCGCCCGATGACGTCGAACCAGTCGGTCGCCCAGTTGAAGACACCGGTAATGCGCGGCCACCCGAACCTGCCCGCAAGGACCTCGTCCCGCGCGGCGCGATAGCGATCGGTGTTGGTCGCCATAACATGTAGCATCGCGCGCCAACGCAGATCCGTCAGCGGATTAGCTGGTGCTGAACCCCAGCCCGTGACGCGCGAGCCTCGCTACGGCTCTTCGTAGCCGAGGCGAAATGCGCAGCGAGAAAAGGGGGTTGAAGATATCCTCGCGAAGCCTGGTCAGCTTGGAGGTCTTGATGCGCCACTGTCCGTCGATCTTGACGTAAGTCTCGTGGTAGTGGCCGTAACCGTTGAGGTTCAGCCCGGGCGCCAGCCGCACCACGTCCTCTAACGCCCACACACCTCGGGCCGTTGTCGGCGAAGTCAGCTCGATCTCCGGCGCGTGTACCTGGTGCACGGTGGGCTGAGAGGACTTGCCCAGTGTCGTACGGATGAATGCGACGAACTCGTCGGCGCCGATGATGACCTTGCCGCCCGCCTCGGCGGTATCGCTGACGAAGTCGTCGGTGAAAACGTCGCGCCATGCCTCCCAGTCTTTGGTGTCCAGGTATCGGCAGTACCGGGCCTTGAGCTGTTTGATCGCCTGGATCTCCAGCAGAGCGGTGGGGTCATCCATCGCGGGCACTTTCACTTGTTGCCGCCCATGGCGGCGGCACTGGCTCGGGCTAAGAGCTGGACAGCCTGGTTGCGGGTCATCGAGCCCAGCATTTGCGCTGCAGCGCGCATGTTTTCGCCGACGATCCAGGTTGGCCCGTTGGTCAGGTTGTCGAACGCCTCGCTGATGACCTCGTCGACGCTGGCGGCATCCGGCGGCGTCTCGTCTTCGGGACTGATCTGTCCCCGGCTGTGTTCGAGTCGACGCAGTGCCGGTGTGTCGGTCTTGCCGAGGATCAGACCCAGCACGTCGACGCCCTTGTCGGTGACTGCGTCGACCCCGCGCCCGATTTCGCCGTAGTCGAGTTGGCAGTCATCGCTGAACACGGTGCGAAACAAGTCCCAGTCCGCGCCGATCTGTCCCGGTGGCGTAGCGCAGCAGAACATCGGCGATGTCCTGGCGATCGTCTCGGTCGGTCACGAAATGTCTCCGTTCGGGTGGGGGTGCCCCGTGACATGCACGTCCGAGGCGCAGATCGCGGTGCTCAGCGTTCGCAGCACCGTCTCTCCCTGACCGGGTACAGGGTCCGCGGTCTCCCCAACGTGGAGCTGTCCGTCGCGCAACACCACCGCACGCATGCGCATCACCATACGTGTCGTGAAGAGGGCGCCCCACGTGGTCAGCGTGTTCCCCAGCGACAGGACGCCTGCCCACATGCCACGCCGCCGTTCGGCGGATGGTTAGGCTGGCGATCTGTGGAAACACCTCGACGCCGCGGCTTCAACGAGACGGTCACCCGGTTCTGGAGTTTTGCCGCCCCCGCGTACAACCTTCCAATTCTCCAGGAGTGGGTGTATCGCCCGCCGCACGATGAGGTGATCGAGCAGCTGCGTACCCACGGATGTACGCGTATTGCTGACGTCGCCTGCGGGACTGGCGTTTTGACTCACCGGATCCAGCGTGAGCTGGGGCCGGAGGAGTTGTACGGGGTCGACATGTCCGATGGGATGCTCGCCCAGGCCCGAGCGCGAACTGACCGGGTGCAGTGGTTGAAGGGACCGGCTGAGCACCTGCCGTTCGACGACGGCGCCCTCGACGCCGTCGTGACGACGTCGGCGTTCCACTTCTTCGACCAGCCGGCGGCGTTACGCGAGTTTCACCGTGTGCTCGCCCCCGCTGGGCTGGTCGCGGTCGCGGCGCTCAGCGCGCGTCAACCCCGTCTGCAGGCCCCGTCGGCCATCCGGTGGAAACCTGCGCACCATCCGTCGCCCGCCGAGATGCACGCACTGTTCGAGGGCGCCGGCTTCACAGTCACTGAGCAACACCGTGTCCGGCGGCCCATTTGGACGAAGATCCTCTCCGACCTGATCACCGTCGGGGTGAAAAGCTAGCGGCTACAACTTCATCAGCAGATATCCTGACGCCACCCACCGAGAGATTACGCGGCCCCCCGCCAGTATCTACCGGTTCCTTACACCGGAATTGCAAAGCGATTTCGCATACGACATCCGTTCTGTGCGGATAGCATCTTGCCGGCATCCTCCTGAAAGGTAGGGCGACATGACCGGCAGCGGAGTGGTAGAACGCTACTTGGCGTGCCTGGGCTCTCAGGATTGGGATGGACTGGCCGCCACCACCGCCGACGAGGGCTTGGTTCGCGACGGCCCGTTCTGCGACGCCGTCGAAGGAAAGGAACCCTATATCGCCTTCCTGCGCGGCGTTTTCTCCCATCTGCAGGGCTACCAATTGCAGGTGCAGCGGATTTCCGCTGTGTCCGAACGTCTTTCATATGTAGAACTGACCGAGACGTTCGAGATCGACGGTGTCCCCACCGAGTACCCCGAATGCCTCGTGTTCGAGCAAGACGGCGATGGCCTGATCTCGTACGTCAGTGTTTTCATCAAGCGGCCCGGCGGGGAGCCACGTGTGGAGGGCGGTCGCGCGGGCTGACGCCGGCCACTCATGGCGCTGCCGGATACTCGTCATGGCGCCGTGCGCCGTACGGACGGAACGAGGACGGCCTGCCTCAGTCCAGTCCGGTCCGAACATGAAGTGGTAGACCAGCGGCTGCGAGCGCCCGTCGAAGAGTTCGGCGAGGGTTTTCTCTCCTTCGTTGGTGTCGAAGCGGTAGGTCTTCTCGATTCGCACCCAGGGAAGGTCGCGCCGTCGCACGGCTAGCTCGTCGCTGCGGCGGGTAAGTTCCTTTTCCGCCTCAAGCAGCCAGACGAGCCTGAAGGTGCTCTTCTCGAGTTGCGACTGTGTGGGTGGTCATGTCTGCGCTCCTTTCTCGTCAGGACGGCTTTCCTCTCGAGCCGCCGTCACCTAGACGACGAACGCGGCGGCGTAAATCCGACACCGGTGTCCCGCCGAGCGCCGACACTCACGTAGTGCCTGCACAGTGGTGCCGTTTACCAGGGTGTTTTATGGGCAGTGTTAGCTAGTAGCCGTAGGTTGGGCACGGCAGACGTAGCCGAAGGCTGAAGGATGACGCAATGAGGGTTCCGGGTGTAGCCAACGTTCTCGGCGGCGTAACCGGTGGAGCGGCGCAGGCGGTGCGAACCGGGGTGCAAGGCGCGGCGGGGGCTGCCGCGGCGATGCAGATGCTGGCCACTCCAGTCGTGCAATCGGTCAGCCAATCGACCGCCCGCGTGCTGGGGATGGGCAATTCTTCCAACGGCTCCGCTGAGGCAGCTGCGCCGCCGGTGCGTTGGCAGAGCGGACGCCGGGTGCACCTGGACCTGGATCCGCTGCTGCCGTTTCCCCGCTGGCACGAGCATGCGCCGGCAGTAGAGGAGGCGGTCCGCAAGATCCCCGGCGTGACGACTGCTCATGTCGAGGGCGCGTTGGGCCGGCTGGTGCTCGAACTCGAGGACGACACCGACGCCGATCGCATCGTCGACACCGTGCGTGACGCAGTCGAGTCCGTCGCCGCCGACTTGATGTCGGCAGGCTTGCAATCGGCACCGCGCATCGCGCCGTTCGCCGATCCCGGTAATCCGCTGGCGATACTGGTGCCGGTCACCGCCGCGGCAATGGATGTCGTAGCGATCGGGGCCGCCGTCACCGGTTGGGTCGTCCGACTGCCAGCCGCCCCGCGAACCACCCGAGCCGCGGCCGCTCTGATCAGCAACCAACCGCGCATCGTGTCATTTTTGGAATCGCGCCTGGGTCGAGTGGGCACCGATCTCGCGCTCGCCGCTTCCAGCGCAGCGGCCAACGGCCTCACGCAGGCGGTCGGCACACCACTGTTGGACCTGGCGCAACGCGGCCTGCAGATCGCCGAGGCGGCGGCTCACCGGGACAGGTGGCGGCAGCGAGAACCCGAGCTGGCCTCGACCAAGCGGCCGCAGGCACCAGTGGTCCCCGTCATCTCGTCCGCTGGACCCGATTCCCACGCTCCCCGGCACAACTGGGTGGCCGCAGCAGCCGGTGAGGCTTCGCACGTCGTCGTCGACGGGGCCATCGACTCGGCGATCGACACGGCAAAGGGATCGATGGCCGGACCGGTGGAAGAGTATGCCAACCAGGCCGCCAACGGTTCGCTGGTCGCCGCGGCGGGCGCGTTGCTGGCAGGCGGCGGCGCCGAAGACGCGGCCGGAACGATCCTGGCCGGGGTGCCCAAGGCAGCGCATATGGGCCGGCAGGCGTTCGCCGCCGTCCTGGGCCGCGGTCTGGCCAACGCCGGGCAGATGATCCTCGACCCCGGCGCGCTGCGCCGGTTGGATCGGGTGAAGGTGGTCCTGATCGACGGCGCGGCGTTGCGCGGTGATGCGCGGGCCGTCCTGCAAGCACGCGGAAATGCACCCGGCTGGGATGACGACCGGGTATATGAGGTCGCCGACGCGCTGCTGCACGCTGAGCAGCCGCCCGAGCCCGATCCCGATGAGTTTCCCGCCACCGGGGCTCGTCTGCGCTGGATCCCGGCGCAGGGACCGGCGGCTACACCCGCCCAGGGCCTCGAACGTGCCGACCTCGTGGTCGACGGCGAATGCGTGGGCAACGTCGAAGTTGGTTGGGAAGTCGACCCCTTCGCGATCGCACTGCTGCAGACCGCGCACCGCACCGGAGCGCGGGTGGTGTTGCGGCACGTCGCGGGCACCCAGGATCTGGCGGCGAGCGTCGCAGAGGCTCATCCCCCGGGCACTCCGCTGCTGAAGTTGGTCCGTGAGCTGCGCTCGGATCGCGGGCCGGTATTGCTGATCACCGCGCTGCATCGGGATTTCGCGTCGACGGACACGTTGGCGGCGCTGGCCGTCGCCGACGTCGGGGTGGCCCTCGACGACCCGCATGCGGCGACACCGTGGACCGCAGACATCATCACTGGCACCGATCTGGCTGCGGCCGTGCGGATTTTGTCGGCACTACCGGCGGCCCGCCAAGCCACCGAATCGTCGGTGCGCCTTGCTCAGGGCGGCACCACGCTGGCCGGGCTGTTGCTGGTCACCGGTGACCCGCGCACAGGTGCCGGAAGCCCACTGGCCATGCGGCGCTGGCTCAATCCCGTCAACGCCGCCGCAGCCACCGCGTTGGCGTCGGGCGCTTTCTCGGCCGCAAAGGTGCTGCGCCAGCCTGATCCGACCCCGCAACCGCTGACCGCTTGGCATGCGCTCGACCCGGAGATCGTCTACTCGCGGCTGACCAGCCGTACGCGGCCCTTGGTCATCGAGCCCGGCGCGGCGGCATGGCGCCGCGTTGCCGACGACTTGTCCTACACCCCACTGGTGAGACCGCTGCGCGGGCCGGCGGCGGCGGTCGGCCGCTTGCTTGCCGCGACGCGCGCCGAGCTCAACGACCCGCTGACGCCGATTCTGGCGGTGGGAGCGGCGGCGTCGGCGATTGTCGGCAGCAACGTCGACGCGCTACTGGTCACCGGTGTGATGACCGCCAACGCGATAGTCGGTGGCGTGCAACGGTTACGGGCCGAGGCCGCGGCGGCTGAGCTGTTCGCCGAACAGGAGAAGTTCGCGCGCCGGGTCGTGGTCCCGGCCGTGGCGACGACCCGGCGCCGGTTGGACGTTGCCCGGCATTCTGATCGCGTCGTCACCGTAACCGCAAGTTCCTTGCGCCCCGGCGACGTCATCGACCTCGCCGCTCCGGACGTCGTGCCGGCGGACGCCCGGGTCCTGGTGGCCGAGGACGTCGAGGTCGACGAGTCGTTCCTCACCGGTGAGTCGCTCCCGGTGGACAAGCAGGTTGACCCCGTCGCCGCAACCGATCCCGACCGCGCCAGCATGCTGTTCGAGGGCAGCACGATCGTCGCCGGCCACGCTCGGGCGATCGTCGTGGCGACCGGTGCGGGCACCGCGGCGCACCGCGCGATCTCGGCCGTCGCCGATGTCGAACCGGCCGCGGGCGTGCAAGCCCGGCTGCGTCAGCTGACCAGCCGGGTTCTTCCGGTGACACTCGCAGGCGGAGCAGCGGTGAGCGCTCTTGCGTTGCTGCGCCGCGCAACGCTGCGCCAAGCGGTCGCCGACGGTGTGGCGATCGCGGTGGCCGCTGTCCCGGAGGGCTTGCCGTTGGTGGCCACGCTGGCGCAGCTTGCCGCTGCACAGCGGCTGTCGCGGCGCGGCGTGCTGGTCCGTGCTCCACGCACGGTCGAAGCTCTGGGCCGCGTCGACACCGTGTGTTTCGACAAGACCGGCACGCTTACCGAGAACCGGCTGCGCGTGGTTTGTGCCGTCCCGAAAGACTCCCGGCCCGAGGGCCCGTTCCTCGACACCGCCGACCCGCGGGCGGCCGAGGTGCTGCGGGCGGCCGCGCGCGCGTGTACGCAGCCCCGCAACGGCCAAGGGCACGCGCACGCCACCGACGAGGCGATCCTCACCGCGGCGGATGCGCTGGGCGGCCAAGGCGATTCGGAATGGACTGTGCTCGCGGAGGTACCGTTCGAGTCCAGTCGCGGCTACGCGGCCGCCATCGGCACTGCCAGCGCCGATGGGCAACCGCCGACGCTGATGCTTAAGGGCGCACCCGAACAGGTCCTGCCGCGTTGCCGATTCGCCGATCGCGACGCCGAGGGTGACCACGCGGAGTCGTTGGTGCACGGCCTGGCCGAACAAGGCTTGCGTGTGCTTGCAGTGGCACAGCGCAGCTGGGACGGAGAAACCACCGAAGACGCCACCGACGCCGACGAGGTCGATGCCGCCGCGCAGGACCTTGAATTGCTCGGCTACGTCGGCTTGGCCGACACTGCCCGGCCTTCGGCGCGGCCCCTGATCGAGGCGCTGCTGGATGCCGAACGCAAGGTGGTACTGATCACCGGCGATCATCCGGTGACGGCACGAGCGATCGCCCGCCAGTTGGGCCTGCCGTCGGATGTGCGGGTGGTCACCGGCAGCGAGCTTGCGGCGCTCGACGAGGAAGCGTGCACCAAACTCGCCGCCGACGTTCAGGTCTTCGCCCGTGTCAGCCCCGAGCAAAAGGTTCAGATCGTTGCGGCGCTGCAACGCTGCGGCCAAGTGACCGCGATGGTCGGCGACGGAGCCAATGACGCCGCCGCCATCCGGATGGCCGACGTGGGCATCGGGGTGACTGCTCGCGGATCCTCAGCCGCCCGCGGCGCCGCTGACATCGTGCTGACCGACGACGATCTGGGCGTGCTGATCGACGCACTGGTCGAGGGCCGCGGTATGTGGGCCGGTGTGCGCGATGCGGTGACGATCTTGGTTGGCGGCAATGTGGGCGAGGTGCTGTTCACGATTATCGGGACAGCATTCGGCGCGGGCCGGGCGCCGATCGGGACCCGGCAGCTGCTGCTCGTGAATTTGCTCACCGATATGTTCCCTGCGCTTGCGGTTGCCGTCACCTCACAGCATCCGCAACTCGACGAATCCGAGGACCAGGCCGACCAGGAGGACGAAGAAGCCCGCCGTGCCTACCAGCGTGCGGTACTGACCGAGCCGACGCCGTCGCTCGACGTGCCGCTGATGCGGCAGATCGTCACCCGCGGCGCCGTCACAGCCGCCGGCGCTACCGCCGCGTGGGCTATCGGACGTTGGACACCGGGCACCGAACGACGCACCGCGACAATGGGATTGACCGCTTTGGTGGCAACGCAGCTGGCGCAGACGCTGATGACTCGCCGCCACAGCCCGCTCGTCGTGGCGACGGCGCTCGGCAGCGCGGCGGTCCTGGTCGCCGTCGTGCAAACCCCAGGTGTCAGCCACTTCTTCGGGTGTACGCCGCTGGGCCCGGTGGCGTGGACGGGGGTGGCCGGCGCGACGGCAACGGCCACTGCCTTATCGGTGGTCGCACCGACTTGGTTGGTCAAAACTGTCGGTGTCTCGCAGCAGATACCCGACCCGACTGTGTGAACCGTTCCTTCGCCACCGCGCAGTAGCGCGGACAGCCCCCGGCCTAGGTTGAAGCGGTGATTATTCGGCTCGCCGCGCTGCTCGGTATGTTGCTTGCGGTGGCGGCGTGTTCAGTGGCGGGCTCGCCCGAGACCGCGTATCCCGACGGCACCAGTGCGCACAACCTGAGGTTCGACGGGCTCGACCGCGCCTACCGGGTGTACAAGCCCGCCGGCTTACCCGCGGCTGCCCCGCTGGTCGTCATGTTGCACGGCGGATTCGGCACCGGAGAGCAAGCTGAAAACTCATACGGCTGGGATCAGTTGGCCGACTCCGCCAAGTTCGTCGTCGCCTACCCGGACGGGATCGGCCGGGCCTGGAACGCTCACGGCTGCTGCGGGCGGCCCGCCCGTGACGGGATCGATGACGTCGGCTTCATCACCGCGATGGTGGGACGGATCGGCGACTCTATCGGTATCGACCGTGCGCGTGTGTATGCCACCGGCATCAGTAACGGCGGCCTCATGAGCTACACACTGGCCTGCAACAGCGGCGTCTTTGCCGCCATCGGGCCGGATTCGGCCACCCAACTCGACGCCTGCGCCACACCGCACCCGACCTCGGTGATGCACATCCACGGCACCGCCGACCGGTTGGTCCCCTATAACGGGGGGCAGGGCGCCAGTGTCGTCAACGGACCGTCGATTGCCGACGTCAACGCCTTCTGGCGTCAAGTTGACCACTGCGGGCCACCTGCCCTCAGCAACGCCGGTCCGGTCACCACTTCGACCGCTGCGTGCCCGCACAACCGCAGCGTGGTGCTGATCACCATCGACGGCGGCGGGCACCAATGGCCAGGCGGCACCACATTCCTCGAACGGGGAAGCCCGACGTCGCATTCGCTGAACGCCACCCAAACGTTCTGGCAGTTCTTCGCAGCACATCCCGCCTAATCGTGATCAACCGCAGCAGGTGCCGGGCGAGAAGGCTACGCAGGCAGTTCTTTTCACAGCACCCTTGTCGGCGGGGTTGCGTGAAATACTCATGACGATGTGGATGTCTCTGGCTATCCGAAGCAGGAAACCCTGCCACACAGGGACTTCGCGGTTCACCTTTCGCTGATGCCGCTGCCGGGTCGCGGAACGACTTAGGCGCCAGGCGCTGCCCGAACCGCTCGTCAGGCACACCAATCACCGCGTTGTCCGCGATGTCGCAATGTTCGGCCAGTGCGGTTGCCATCGCCCCAAGGTAACGGATTTGTGCCGCCACGACCCACTTCGCGAAGCAGGCATGTCACCCGGCCGGGCCTGGTGGACTGAGTAGTCGGGAGCGCAGCAGGGCCCGAGCCGTGGTGATCACGCTCGTCGTCGTCATTGGTGGCGCTTGTTTTCGATGGCGTACCGATACCAGAGTCGCGCCGCCCAATCCACAGGCCCGGCCAGCGCCACCGAGGTGAGCTCTGCGGGCCACGCCCACCACGGCTCGATCGTGCGCGGCCGTTCAATGATCGCTTTGGCGACCACATCGGCGGCTTCCTCGGCGGACAGCCCCGGGAGTTTGCGTAGCAGCGGCGTGGGCTCGGTCATCCTGGTGCGGACCAGCGCGAGGTAAATCGACGTGACGTCGACACCGTCAGCGTGCAGCTCTGGAGCGACGCTGCGCAGCCAGATGTCGAATGCTCCCTTGGATGCCTGATAGGCACCCCACTGCGGGCCGGGCGGAACCCGTACTCCGACGCTCGAAACGCTGATGATGTGCCCGCCCCCATGCTCCCGCATCGCCGGAAGAACTCCCAGCAGCAACCGGATCGGCCCCAGGTAGTTGATGTCGATGGTGCGCTGAAAATCGTGCGGGCGGTCATATTGATGATGCAACGACCGTCGGATCGACTTACCGGCATTGCTCACCACAATGTCGAGTGGCCCGTGGTCGTCGGCGATGCGTTTGGTCAGCGTGTTGACGGCGGATTCGTCGGTGAGATCGGCCGGGTAGGCGACCGCTCGTCCCCCACCGGTGTTGATGGATGCCGCCAAGTCATCAAGGCGTTCGGCCGAGCGAGCGACGGCCAGTACGGTCGCGCGTGCCGCGCCAAGCGCTCGAGCGGTCGCCTCGCCCACGCCGTATGACGCCCCGGTCACCAGCACGGTTTTGCCGGAGACGGCACGGCGCAACTTGTCGGGATCTGAAACCCGCGCCGGGTTGACTAGTTTGTCGATCACCTTGGCCCCGACGTTCATGGAACTATTCTCACCAGTCCGCGCCCACCGTGAAGCGGTCGGTCCCGTATGGCATGCCGGTCAGTCGGCTCGCGAAGCGAGTTCGGCGAAGTAGTCTTTGAGCGATCGTGGTTCTCGACCCAGGATCGCCCGCAGCACCACCGCATTTCCGCCCGGCAAACCGTGTTCGTCATAGTGGGCCATCATCCGCCGCATGCCGTCCCGGAAGGGCCCCTCGGGCAGCTGGGAGGCGAATTCGTCAATCGGTATCTGCACGGCTGTGATCGGCCTTCCGAGCACCTCGCTGAGGAGTGCGGCAGTTTCGTAGCTATCCAGCATCCCGGGTGCACACAGCTCGAAGGTGCCGTAGCTGAGTCGATTGCCGGTCATCGCTATCGCGGCGACCTCGGCGACGTCGCGGTAGTCCACCGAGCACATCTTCGACGACAGGGAGTAAGGCTGCGCCAACCGGTCATGCTGGACAATGTCGTCCCAGGAGCGCTCGAAATTCTGCATGAACCGCGCCGGCTGCAGCACCGTGAAATCCATCTCCGAGCTGTAGAGGGCCTCCTCGACGGGCAGCTTGGCGGCGTGATTGGTCATCGCCGAGATCGACGGGTGAATGACCCCGGAAAAGACGAACTTCTGCACCCCCGCTGCCCGCGCGGCATCGACCATTGCCAGGCCCATCTGCGCCTCTCCCGCCGCATGCGCCGGGCCGATGTGGAAGACGCCATCCATGCCCGCGACTGTTTCGGTGAGGCCGGCCGGATCAGTCAGGTCGCCGATGACCGTCTCGTCGACGCCGCTATCCCGGGCTACCTTCGCTCGCTCCCGATTACGGACCAACGCCCGCACCGCGACGCCTCGCTTGGTCAGCTCACGCAAGACCCAGTGGGCATGGCGTCCCGTTGCTCCCACCATCAAGACTCGCATCGCTGTTCTCCTAAGTTCTTGCTCACCGGCGCAGCGAGGCTGTGATCGCCCGGTTGAAGGTGGGGTAGATGTCGTCGTACACCCCGTCGCGTTCGGCGAAGCGGAACCGCTTGACACGCTCGACGATGATCTCGTCGGCCTGCGGTTGGGTCTGCAACAGCGTCATCGTCTCGGCGATGTAGTCGTCCAAGGGCATCGCGTTGGGGTCGAACCCCCGCTCGCCCTGCAATGCCGTCTGCACTTGCGGCGGAACGATTTCGATCACCTGCACCGAGCTGTCCCGCAGCTGAAAGCGCAGCGACTGGGTGTAGGAATGCAGCGCTGCTTTAGTGGCGCAATAGGTCGGTGTCAATGCGCTCGGCATGAATGCCAGCCCCGACGTGACGTTGACAATCGCCGCGTTGGGCTTTGCGAGCAATGAAGGCAGCAGCGCCGCGATAAGGCGAATCGGGCCCAGCAGGTTGATCGCCACGGTCTCCTCCGCCACCGCGGTATCGCTGGCGGTAAGATCCTCGACGCGCTGGATGCCGGCGTTGTTGATCACGACATTGAGGTCCGGGTAGCGGCCGGTTAGCTCGGCGGCGAATTGCTGGATGCTGGCGAGGTCACCCTGGTCGAGCGGCAGGTACTGCATACCCGGGTTGCCCTCGGTGATCGCCCGCAGCGGCTCTAGGCGCCGGCCTGCGACGACTACTCGGTTGCCTAACCGGTGGAATGCTTCGGCCAGGCCGCGGCCGATTCCGGTGCCGCCGCCGGTCACCACAACGGTGTTGCCGGTCATGTGCATTGCATCCTCCTGTGCGCCGTCACGGACACGCTACGCGCGAAGCCGAGCCGGCTCGAAACCACCGGCTGTTGGTTTGCCGGGTTTTTTCGTCGCGTTAACGGCTGCAGCAGTGGCGGAGCGTAGGCTTCGAACCGACAGCGCTGAATGCGTATTCGGCTGCGTAATTGGCGATACCGCTTGGTATTTGGCGAAAGGAATGTCTATGACGGAAGTGAACACGACCACGTTGCCTCCCGCATTGCGTAGGGCAGTGGAGCTGCTTACCGATCCGCCGGCGGAGCCCGATGTCAGCAAGGGTTACCTCGACGTGCTCGGCGCCTGGTCGGATGAAGAAGCCGCATCCGTAAAGAACACCGGCATGATCCAGGCGATGTGGAGCTCGCCTGTGGTGGCGAAGATCTACGATACCCAGCAAACTGTGCTGCGCAGGCTCCTTCGCGTCCTGCAGCCGCCTACCCAATGGCTGAACATTTCACCCGGGGGCGTGGTCTTGGACGTCGGCTGCGGTCCAGCCAGTATCACCGGGTCGCTCGCCCGAGCTGTAGGCGAAGACGGGCTGGTGTTGGGCGTCGACTTATCCGAGGCTATGTTGGCCCGCGCTGTCCACGGCGGGTGGGGACCACAGGTGGGCTTCTTGCGGGCTGACGCACAACGGCTTCCGCTGCGCGACGACACAGTCGATGCCGTGGTCTCGATCGCCGTGCTGCAACTGATTCCCGATCCTGCGGCAGCTCTGGCTGAGATGGCGCGGGTACTGCGGCCCGGTGGACGGCTGACTGTGATGGTGCCGACAGCCGGGCGCGCCGCTCGGTTGTGGCGGGCACTACCGAACGGCGGAGCCTATGTGTTCGGCGAAGACGAGATCGGCGACATTCTGGAAGACCACGGCTTCGCCACCGTGCGCACCAAGAACGTCGGCACGTTCCAGTGGGTCCGCGCAAAGCGCGGGTGACCGCTCGGGATTAGCTCGACTTCTTGCCGCCTTTTCGGCCGGCGGCCTTCTTCTGGGACTGGTTGCCCCCGCTGCCGCTACCGCTGCTGCGACTGCTCTTGCTGCTGCCCGAGCTCTTGCCACCTCTACTGGACGCACCGGGCGAGTTGGCAATCGCAGCCGCTCGGGACTTGCTCATCCCTTTCTTGCGCAAGCCCTCGTACTGCTTGTCATTCTTGACGCTTGACCCGTGGTCCTTCGCCATGATGCCTCCTGTGACGTCGTTTGCTCTGAGTACCCAACTTCGATCACGAGGACACTTTTGGACAGGCGCGCCAGTCATTGACTCGACCGAGCCAGACGATTACCGTCAATGGTTACGCTACGCTGCGTAGCGTAATGGGTTTGAGTTCTGGTTCGTCTGCTGCGCAACCGGTGTGCCGCCTCTCGGGTCAGCAGGCCCGCGGCGACAAGGAGGAGACTCTTGTTCGACCTGAAAATCATCGGTGGCACTGTCGTCGACGGAACCGGGGCGGAGCGTTTCCGGGCTGACATTGGCATCAAGGACGGCACGATCGTCGAGGTTGTCCGGCGTGGCCGCGATGACCCGGAGATGGGCGGCGACAGCGCGGAAATCATCGATGCGACAAGGCATGTGGTGGCTCCTGGCTTCGTCGACATCCACACCCACTACGACGGCCAGATGAGCTGGGACAGCTTGCTCGAACCGTCGAGTGGGCACGGGGTCACGACCGTGGTCACCGGCAACTGCGGTGTCGGCTTCGCCCCGGTGCGGCCGGGCCGCGAGGAGTGGCTGATCAAGTTGATGGAGGGTGTCGAGGACATTCCCGGCACTGCTCTTACCGAGGGCATCACGTGGGGCTGGGAAACCTATCCGCAGTACCTCGACATGATGGGCGAACGGAAGTTCGCGATCGACGTCGGCAGCCAGATCCCGCACGGCGCGGTTCGTGCGTATGCGATGGGCGAGCGGGGTGCCCGTAACGAGCCGGCGACGCCCGACGACATTGCGGCGATGGGCCGGCTCGTCCGAGAAGGAATCGAAGCCGGCGGGCTTGGGTTCTCCACGTCTCGCACGCTGGCCCACCGAGCGATGGACGGCGAGCCTGTGCCGGGGACGTTCGCCGCCGAAGAAGAACTGTTCGGTCTCGGCCGGGCGATGGCGGCCGGCGGTCAGGCGGTGTTCGAGCTGGCCCCGCAGGGAGCGGCGGGCGAAGACATTGTCGGCCCTAAGAAGGAACTGGACTGGATGCGGAGGTTGAGTGGCGAGATCGACCGCGCTGTCTCGTTCGCCCTTATTCAAGTGGATGCCGACCCGACCCTGTGGCGCGAGCAGTTGGAGCTCTCGGCGGCTGCCCATGCTGAAGGCAGTCGGTTGCATCCGCAGATCGCAGCACGCCCGTTCGGGATGATGATCGGCTTCCATGGCCACCACGCCTTCGGGCATCGACCCACCTATCGCAAGCTGAAGTCCGAATGCAGCCCGGAAGAACTCGACCAGCGCCTCGCTGATCCGGCGGTGAAGGCCGCCATCTTGTCCGAGGACGATCTGCCCATCGACCCAACCGTGCTGTTCGACGGCATGTCCACCTTCGTGCAGTACTCACTGGACCGGCTCTATGCGCTCGGCGATCCACCTGACTACGAGCCCACCCCCGACCGCACCGTCGCCGCGATCGCCAAACAGCGCGGCGACGATCCGCTGACGACCCTCTACGACCTCATGCTCGAGTCGAATGCGACCGCCATGCTGATGCTGCCGTTCTTCAACTACGCCGACGGGAACTGCGATGTGATCCGCGAGATGTTGTTGCACCCCGCTGGCGTGCTGGGGCTTTCCGACGGCGGCGCGCACTGCGGAATGATCTGCGACGCTTCCTATCCCACGTTTCTGCTGACGCACTGGGCGCGCGATCGCAGCCGGGGCGAGAAGCTGTCGCTGGAATATGTCATCCGCAAACAGTCGCGTGACACCGCTTATCTGTTCGGTCTCACCGACCGGGGCACGATCGAGCCCGGCAAGAAGGCCGACATCAACGTCATCGACATGGACGCGCTGACACTGCATCCCGCGGCGATGGCCTACGACCTGCCCGCCGGCGGCCACCGGATCCTGCAAAAAGCAAGTGGCTACACGGCGACCATCGTCAGTGGAACGGTGACCCGGAGCAACGACGTCGACACCGGCGCCCGCCCCGGGCGCCTGGTGCGCGGCGCGCGTTAAGAGCCCTGCCGTGAACGTGCCCGCCGGCAACCCGGTTCGCGCTCGCGACGAGGACGCCATCGGCACCCCAGCCGAGCGCCCCACACTGGTGCCCGCCGAGCGCTACTACTCCGCCAACTTCGCTCGGCTGGAGATCGAACGAATGTGGCCGAAAGTGTGGCAGATTGCGTGCCTGCTCTACCAGGTCGCTGAGCCCGGCGACCACTTCGAATACCGTTGCGGCCCATACGGGGTGCTGATCATCCGCGGCGGCGACGGTGAGCTGCGGGCGTTCCAGAATGTGTGCCGCCATCGCGGCAACTCGTTGTGCATGGGCTCGGGTTCGGGGCTGCATGAGCTCAAGTGCGGTTATCACGGCTGGACGTGGGATCTGGCCGGCACCCTCAAGCGAGTGCCCGACCGCAAGGGCTTCGGCTCGTTACGGCTCTCGGACTTTCCTCTTATTCCGATCCGGGTCGAGACCTGGGAGGGGATGGTCTTCGTCAACCTCGATCGTGATGCCATCCCGTTGCTCGAGTACCTGGAGCAAATACCCGACGACATCGGCTGGTGCAATCTCAGCGACTTTCGCTGTTACGCCACGCTCACCGTCGAGGTCGACGCCAATTGGAAGACGATCGCTGATGGCTACAGCGAGACGTACCATATCCAGACCCTGCATCCCGAATTGCTGCGTTGCGTCGACGATATCCATGCACCACAACGAATCTGGCGCCACACCAGCAAGTCCGACCAGCCATACGGCGTACCAAGTCCGCGATGTGGCGGCACGCTCAGCGACGAAGAGGTCTGGGACGCCTATGTTTACACGCAGGGCGCGCTGATGCGTGTAGCTGAGGGCACGCCGTTCCCGTCCGACGAACTGCAGTCCGGGGAGACGGTCCAGGACCTGATCGCGGCACGGACGCGAGCGTTCGCGGCGGAACGCGGAGTCGACCTCGGTTGGGCCGACACCGACCGGATTACCCGGCTGCACCAGTACAACGTGTTTCCGAACATGACGTTTCTAACCAACGCCGACCACTTGACCATCATGTGCTCGCGACCCGGTCCCGACCCCGATCACGGCGAAATGGTCATGTTCTTGACGACGCGGATGCCACCGGGTGCACCGCGAAACAAGCCCACCGATGTGCGCACGACCGCCGCACAGGCCGAACCGGGTGTGGTGCTGACCCAAGACATCCAGCTGCTCGCGGGCTTACAACGGGGAATGCATCAACCCGGCTTCACGCACCTCGTGCTCTCGAGCGAGGAGCGGCGTGTGATCAACATGCACCGCAACATCGAGCGCTACCTCGACCTGCCCGAAGCTCAGCGGATGCGGGCCAGCACCATTTGCGTGTAACACTTTGTGCTCAAACGGTGTTCGCGGCTGCGCCGTCGTCCAGGCCGGTTCGCAGTAACTCCCACGCGAGGTGACGAGCTTCCGCTGCTCTGTTCAACATGAGCTGCCGGACTGGCGGGATCGGATTCGGCTCGGGTGCATGGCCGTCGACCACGGCGACGTGTAGATCCTCCGCGACCTGAACCGCCATCAGCGCTGCTTCGTTCACGCGATGCAGCGCCTGGTGCAGCCGGTTGTCGTCGACCAAGAGGTGAGCATTGCTGATTTCGACCGAGAAGTCGTTGACGACTTGGCTGATCCTTTCGAAGATCGGGTTCATCGCCAGTTCCCGCTCCTCGCGGTCCTCGATGCGCAAGACTCTCGCGGCCTCGTTCCACAGTGTTGCCAGCATCTGGGTATGCGAGCCGACAGCGCGCGACACTTCGATCATCGCTTGTTTCTGTAGCAGCTTGAGCAGGTGACCGCGCTCAACGCGAGCCAACTCCCGCTGAGCCTCCATCTGCGCGCGATGCAGGCTCTGCTGGGCTTCCATTTCTTCCTGGTGCAATCTGCGCGTGATGGCCACTTCACGCGCCGCCCGCTCTTCGGCGGCGATGAACTCTTTCCGTAGGTGTTCGGCCGCTTCGGCCATGTGCTGCGCCGCCTGGCGCTGAATGGTCACGGTCTGCCAGATGGCGACCAGGACGACACCGAAGACCACCGCACCGAAGAACCAGTCCGCTTTAGACCCACTCTGACCGGGACTGAAGAAAATAAACCAACAGATCGCGATGCAGCCGGCAACTCCACAGCTCAGCCAGCCGAGTGCGCGCCGGCCGCCGAGTGCGGCGAGTGGTCGGCGCGCAGGTGGCTCGGTCTGCCGGGGCGGCATCGGAGAGCCGTTCACCTGACCGGGTGGTGGAGGCCCGGCGGCCCTGGCAATCTGTGCTGGTCCGGTCACCATGGGCCTCCCTTCTGCCTGACCCCTGCGCATGACAGGTCCACATTAGAGGCGAGTGGGTTCAGTTGGTCCGGTCAGCCCATCCTGGGGGCAGGTCTTGGGGAGCGGTGTCGATGACAGACTCGTCGTTGGATCCGACGTATTGGAACAACGTGATGTAAGCGAATTCGGGGACTTGGTAGATGGGGTACGTGGGGCCCTTCGTCGCGGTAAGCCTGCATCTGATCCAGGTGTTCGTTCTGGAAACAAACAGTGCGTTCCCCGTGTAGCCGGATCCACTGGGGGAAGAAAATCACGCCGTGGATGCGGCGTTTGGTCGGCAAGATGTTGACGGCCACGCACGTGCCGGTGGGTTCGGTCCACGACACCTTGAAACTGTCTTCGTCGAGTTGGACCAAGTCGACCCGCTGATCCTTGACCCAGCGGCCCCCAACGTGTCCGGAGTGGATGCGGTAGTCGATGGTCGTGGCGTTCTTGACGTACATCTCGTACTGCCAGCCGTTGGCGTAGGTATAGATAAAGCGATGTCCGACGATTCCGGAAAGATCCTGCGGTGGAACCGGATTGGAGACACTTGTCATCGCCGCTCCTGCTGGTGAAATCCGCAAGGGATGGTGCACAAGGTGCCTGACCCCCGTCAAAGTCGATCTAGTGCGTCGCCCAACTACCCTATTGGCTGTTGTACGGCGCCGTTAAAAGCCGGCTCAGGGGAGCGCTAGAAGTTGAGAGACGCACCTCGGCGAAGTGGCTCTGCGTGTAAACCTCCGGTAGACGCGCGTTAGGGTGCTTCGGTCGGTCTTGACAACCAGCCGATAGAACAGTTGAGCATTCTCATGACTGCAGCAGCAGACACGTCGCCGATCGAATCGCGGGTCGGCCACTACTACCAGATGGACGGCACCTACCTGGTCGGCCGCGAGAAGCTCCGCGAGTACGCCCGTGCGGTGCAGGACTACCACCCTGCGCACTGGGATGTCGCCGCCGCCGCGGAGCTGGGTTATCCGGACCTGGTGGCGCCGCTGACCTTCACCTCGGTCCCAGGTATGGCCTGCAATCGCCGCATGTTCGAATCGGTGGTTGTCGGTTACCACACCTATGTGCAGACCGAAGAAGTCTTCGAGCAGCACCGCCCGATCGTGGCCGGCGACGAGCTGCGCGTCGACGTCGAACTGTCGTCGGTGCGGCGGATCGCCGGCCGAGACCTGATCACCGTGACCAACACCTTCACCGATACTGCCGGCGAGCGGGTGCACACCTTGCATACCACCGTCGTCGGCGTCACCGCCGAGGACGTCGATCCGGCGATCAAGACGGCGGCTCAGCGAGCGATGATGCATGACGTGGACCTCGCCGCGATCGGCGAATCCGATGCCGACTACGAGAAGACGCTGCGCCCTGAAGGCGAGGTCCGGATTGCCGAAGGCGGCGCGATCCGCACACCGGGGACGCCGTCCTTCGATGACGTCGAGGTCGGTGACGAGCTACCCCTGCGCCACGCGCGTCTGTCCCGTGGGGACCTGGTGAACTATGCCGGGGTGGCCGGCGACGCCAACCCGATTCATTGGGATGAGGACATCGCCAAGCTCGCCGGGCTGCCCGATGTGATCGCGCACGGAATGCTCACGATGGGTTTGGGTGCCGGGTTCGTCTCGGCGTGGTCGGGCGATCCCGGTGCGGTTACCCGCTACGCGGTGCGGCTGTCGCAGCCCGCGATCGTGTCAGCCAGGGAGGGCGCCGATATCGAATTCAGCGGCCGGATCAAGTCGCTGGAGCCGGCAACCCGCACCGGTGTCGTCATCGTCGCCGCGAAGTCCGGCGGCCGCAAGGTCTTCGGCCTGGCAACGGTGAACGTCCGCTTCCGCTGACCCAATGCACACAATGCAGAGCGATCCGACCTGAGTCCAGGTAACGGACGGCGCGGCGCAACAATGGCAGCGTGCAGATCCGGATCGTAGGAACGCAGCTGCCCGGGCGCACCTGCGGCGCGGGCGACAATTTCCCCGGATACGTCAACATCCATGTCGGTGTGCAGCGCAAGAACCGTCGCGATGAGCTGCTGGATCTCCAGCCCGGAGATGCGGCGTCAGTAGAGTGGGCGGTGGATTGTTCCGTCAAC
Organism: Mycobacterium noviomagense; assembly: GCF_010731635.1. Lineage (NCBI taxonomy): Bacteria > Bacillati > Actinomycetota > Actinomycetes > Mycobacteriales > Mycobacteriaceae > Mycobacterium > Mycobacterium noviomagense. The sequence continues at coordinate 1,907,201 of NZ_AP022583.1, read as the reverse complement.
GGAAAAGACGTCCGCGGGTCGTATATCCAGGGGCGTCCAGGAGAACGATTCATCTACCTGAGCTGGGGCACCGTCGGCGACGAGGGTCAATTCTCCTTATTTCGGCGCGCGAAGCTGCTGCTCGCCGATGTGCCGGCCGACGTCTTCGACGCGGCCGTATCCTCCGGGGCGCTAGTCGGAATCCTCGGTCTCACCGACGCAAAAGGGCATCCCCTTTTGCGCGCGTGTGAAGCCGCCGCAGATTCACTGGAGTTCAGCCGAATTGCGTCCTATAACCGTGTAGTGTGCAACTTCTGTTCTCGGCTTGCATTCCTCAGTTCTCGACGAGGTCGGGGATAGGCTCCGCGCCCGTCAGCCAGTGGCGTCCGGTCCGGCGGGCCATCTCCCACTTGGGGACGCTCACCGCATCGTCCTGGCCGAGGTCCTCTGGGCTCGGGCCGATGCGCTCGGCCAATGGGGCGAGGGCATCCAGCTCGAAGTTGTACAGCTCAGCTGCTGCCAGGCCCAGCATCTGGCGGGTTTCCTCGACCGGGATATCCCAGAAGGAGCGGCGCAGCCAGTCGCGGGTGTGCGGCCAGGTTCCCTCCGGATGAGGGAAGTCGTTGCCCCACAAGATGTTTGATACGCCGATCTCGTAGCGCCGCGCCAGCTCCCGGCGCTCTGCGGTGGTGGCCCCGATAAAGCAGTTGCGGTCGAAGTAGGCCGAGGGCGGCATCGTCAGATCGCCCTCCATCAGATGGCTCATCTTCTTGGCCGAGTGCTCACGCAGATACCGCGTGTCCATCAGCCAGAGCAGATCGTTGGCCCAGAACGCACCGCACTCTGTGACCCCCCATCGCAACCGGGGAAAGCGCTCGAATACGCCCGACCACAACGCGAACCACAGGGGCCGGGCGCCCCACCAGCGCACCTCGGTGACATAAATGCCCAGGTGTGCTCCGTACTCCTCTTGCGGGGCGGGACCGGAGTGGGTGTGTACCGGCATTTGCAGGTCCTGGCAGGCGGCCCAGACGTTGTCGTAGCGACGGTCGTGGTAGGGCGGGTAGCCGACCCATCGCGCCGGGATCAGGATTCCGCCCCGCAATCCGGACTCTGCGGCGCGGGTGATTTCGGCTACGGCCGCGTCGACGTCGGCCAGTATCGGCACGACCGCGACACCGGCCCGCCGCTCGGGGCTATGGCTGCACAGCTCGGCCAACCAGCGGTTGTGGGCGCGCGCCCCGGCCATGGCTCGGCCGGGGTCGAGATCGCCCGACTGGCCCAGGCCGGCCCCGAACGGTGCTCCGGCGACCCCGGTGACGGCGTCAGCGTCGGGGAAGATGACTTCGCCGACCACCCCGTCGCCGTCGAGTTCCTTGTCCCGCAGGGCTACGTCCCATCCGCCGGCGATGCCTTCTCCATGCTCGGAGAACCACTGGTCGGCGAACTGCTCGTCGATGAACCCGCCGACCTGCGACGCAGCGGTCTTCTCGGCCAGGTAGGCCTCGAAGTCCTCCCGGTATTCGGGGTCGACGTATTCGCGGTACCGCTCGGTCGGAAGCTCGGCGTGGGTGTCTGCGGAGATGATGATGTAGGGATCCACGGCGGTCCTTTCGCTACCAAGCACGGATGGGGTCGGGCTCGAAGACGGTGCTGCTTGCGTCGGCGGGCACGGCGGGCAGCGGCTCGGCGACCTCGGCCACGGTCGGGCCGATTCGGTCGACAAGAGGGGCGAGCACGTCGAGGTCGAAGCCATAGACGGTCGCGGCGTTCCCGCCAACCATGGCCGCCGCCTCGTCGGCTGGGACGCCGCTGAAGGTGTGCCGCAACGCTTCTCGGGTGTAGGGCGTGGTGCCCTCGTAGTGCGGGTAGTCGCTTCCCCACATGATCTTCTCGACGCCGATTCGGTGGCGCTCGGCACATTCGACGGGCCGCATGAAGCTGGCGCCGACGTAGCACTGGCGGGCCCAGTACTGGCTGGGTTTAAGGGGCAGGGAGCCGGCGGTGGGCCCGGCGAAGCGGGCGATCGCCGAGCTGGCTCGCGCGTAACGGGCCGCCGCGACGTCCAGGGAGTCGAGGGTCGCCGGTATCCAGCCGGCGCCTTGCTCGGTGAAGACGACGGTGAGGTCAGGGTGGCGGTCGAGTGCGCCGCTGAAGATCAGGTGCCACAGCGCCCGATGGGCCCACCAGTGGGTCTCGTACACCCACACGGCGAACGAGCTGCCCCACCCGTCGAGCGGGCTCGGCCCGGCGTTGCCGCCATGATGGTTCACCACCACGCCCGCCTCTTCGCACGCCGCCCAGAGCGGCTCCCAGTGCTCGGCGTAGAGCGGGGGGAGGTCGGTACCGGGGACGACGCCGGGCAGCAGCACACCGCCGCGTAGCCCCAACTTGGCGATCTGTGCGATCTCGGCGATGGCCTCGTCGAGGTTGCCGAGCAGGATCTGACCTACTCCGGCGCGCCGCTCGGGCGACATAGAACAGAAGTCGGACAGCCAGCGGTTGTGCGCACGCAGACCGGCCCAGCGCAGCTCGAGCTCGCGGGTGGTCTCCGGTGGCGGTGCGGCCAGGCTCGTCTGGGGGAAGAACGGCGGCACGGTATTGGGGTAAATGACTTCTCCCGCAATGCCTTCGCGATCCAGATCAGCGTTGCGCCGGTCGCTGTTCCAGTTGCGTTCGGCGTCGGGCTCGGTGAGGTCGCTGAACGGGTTGACGTATGTCTTTGCCCAGTCGTCGAATTCGTCCCGGTATTGCGGATCGAGGTACTCGCGGTAGTCGAGCAGGTCCGCGCCGGCGTGGCAGTCGGCCGAGATGACCGTGTACCGATCCATGGTCTATACCCGCGTCGGCTCGGGCCTGGGGGCGGCGAGCAGTGCCACGTCGTCGTAGCGCTGGTGCACATACGGCAGCAGCCAGTCCTGCGGCACCCGGGTCGCGATGCGTCCCACCTGGATGGTGCGCCGCCGACACCAGGTGATCGAGGTGATCTGGCGGATCACGATGTCGGCCACCGGATCCAACGGCGATTCTCCCAATTCGAGTGTGCCGTCCAGGTTTTCGAGCAGCTCGTAGTGGCGGTGGTATTCGCCGTAGACCAGGTGGGGGTCGGTGATGCCGTTGCCGTCGGGTGAGCGTAGGAACTTGAAGTAGAACTCGGTGTTCACCTGGTCGGGCGGCAACTCCGCCGGGCCGGTGACCTGTCCGTTCACTCTGATGAGCTGATAGCCCAGCCGGTCAACGGTGGCGCTGACCCGATCGCCGACGCGCTCCACCTCGATGTGGGCTAATTTCTTTGGTTCGCCGAAGGTTTCGCGGCCGCCGGTGACGGACTGTTCGGTGGACTGGGGCATGAGGAGGGGGTAGTCGCCCTGTTGGTCGCCGTGCCGGGCGGTCACCGAAAACACTGCCGACCCGAACGGCGGCCTGCCCTCTATCTGGACCCGCTGAAGCTGAACCCGCACCAATGGCTCGGCCGCCGGCTCCAGTGGCTTGGGCAGTACGGCCGCGACGATCTCCGGATCGGTGAGGTACGTGACGGTCACCGCCTCGGTGGCGATGGGCGCCTTGGTCGCGTCGACCTCGTGATCGACTTGCGCCTCGGGTGGGCGTGGACCGTAGCGAATTGCGCTGGTGCTCAACGCTTTCCTCCTTCAGTAGCGGGCTCCTTCTCCGCACTCTGGCCGAGAACGTCGACCAGGTAGTCGGGGTTGCTGCGAGCGAGGATCGATGCCGCCTTGCGGCGCACGACCTCCTCGGCGGGTGTGGGCGGCCCCATCATCCAGAAGCGGTCCGCCCGGATTCCCTCCACCACTTGATCAGCGACCGTCTCGAGCGGAGTGAACTCGACGTGTGCACCGGCGGCCTCGAAGCGGGCCACGACGTCTGCCAATCTGTGCTCGGGTGTGCGACGTGGCTGGGTTGCGGCGTAGCGCTTCGGGCGGTGCCGCCACGACTCCCAGATGCCGGTGTTCAAAAAGCCGCTGGGGAAAAGGACGTGCGCCCGAACCCGCGTCCCGGTCATCTCCAGGTGGGTGTAAAGGCTTTCGGTCAGGCAGAGCACGGCGGCCTTGGTCATCGGGTAGACCGCGTTGGCCGGTCCGCCCATGGCCCCGCGGGCAATGGGCGCGAATCCGCCGTTGCCCGAGCAGGTGTTGACAACGTGTCCCTCGCCCTGGTCAAGCAGGATGGGCACGAAGGCCTTGATGCCGTGGATGACGCCGAGCACGTTGACGTCGATTCCCCAGCGCCAGTCGGCCAGGTCGTGTTCCCACATGTAACCCTCGGAAACTCCGCCGGTGCCGGCGTTGTTGCACACCACGTGCACCGCGCCGAAGCGATCGAGCGTCTGCTTGGCGAGCGACTCGACCGAGGAATAGTCGGTGACGTCGGTGAGGGTCCCGGCGGCGTCGATGCCCTCGTCCGTGAGCGTGCGGGTTGCTTCTTCGAGCGGTTCGGCGAGGACATCGGCCAGCACCACCTTCATGCCTTCGCGGCCGAAACGCCTGCCCAGGGCTTGGCCGATGCCTCCGGCACCTCCGGTTACGACCGCCACCTGGCCGTGAAGGTCAGTCATTGTGGCAATGGTCACATGGTCGCGCATGCCACCGCAAGCCTTCGCATTATGCGACCATTGGCTTCATGGCTGCACGTCCGTCGCCGCAGACTGAACGGGTCGTGAACCTGTTCGAGTATCTGGCGAGTGATGGGGGCCAAGGGATGACGTTGGCGGAAGTATCGCGCCAGTTGAGTGTCCACAAAGCCAGCTGCCATTCGATGCTGTCTGAACTGCTGCGGGCCGGCTGGCTGCTCCGCGACCCGGTTCGCAAGACCTACCACCTCGGTCCCGCTCTGGTCCGGCTCGGCCGAGAGGCGGCGAGCCGTTATCCGGCCCTGGTGCTGGCCCGGTCGGCGATGGCCGAGTTGTCGGCGGCGACGGGCGCGCACTGCATCGCCTTCTCGGTCAGCGATGACCACTCCACCGTCGTCGATCAGGTGCGAAGCCCGCATGGCGGCGGTCACCCGATGTCCGTGGGCACCCAGTTCCCCCACCGCCCGCCGTACGGGGCGCCGATCGTTGCGTGGGCGGGGCCGGAGGTCCGGGAGCGCTGGCTGGCGGCCCTGCCCGAGGATGTGCGCGATCGCTACCGCGATGCCTTGGCGGCCGCAAAGCAGCGCGGCTACGCGGTCGGTCTTCGTCTTCTGCCCGACTTGCGCCTGCAGGAACTGGCGCTGATCGTGCGGAGCGCCGAGGTGCGGTCCACCCGCTTGAGCCAGCTTGCGCAGGAATTGACCGACGAACTACTCCACCAGGAGGAGTGGTTCCCGGTCAGCCTGGACCCCGACCGCAGCTACGAGGTGAGCCACATCGACTCCCCGATCCCCGAGCCCGGGTCCCGTATCGCCCTGCTGCTCAGCCTGGTCCCCAGCGCCGAGCCGATGAGCGGCGCGGCCGTCGCCCGGCTGGGGGAGCAGCTCTCTTCGGTGACCCAACGGCTCAGCACCGCATTGACGAAAGAGCCTCCGTGGGTCGAATAGATACCGTTGTGGCAAAGGGTTTTTCAGCGTCGCGGTCAGCGGCCCTTGCTACCCTGCGCCGCTGGGCAGGTAGCAGCGCACGCTGTCGATGAGCCCCTGCCGAGGGGTGATGGTCGCGAAGAGTACAGCCGGGCCGCGAGCGGAAGTAGTCGAGACGACGACGGTATGACCCGAGGCGATGACCTTGGTGATGGTGGCTGCGCGCAGGCGATCGGCAAGCTCCTCGGGGCGCTGGGTTGCCTTGTCGTTGATTGTGATAGGTCCGTGGAGGAGCTCTTCCGCGGCACGGGTGTCGCCGCTTGCGATTTGTCCGGTGAAGCGAGCAGCGACGGTCCCTCCTTGGCGTCCGGCGCCGCGCAAAGCTTTGACGAATCCCAATGTCCCGGTGAGCTTTTGGTGACGCAGCAGCCCGCCGGCCAGCGTGGCGCCCGCCGGTGCTGCGGCGCAGCCGAGACGCAGGAACTGCATCATCATGGTCGGCAGTTCCCAATACGCGCGCAGCGCGGCAATTCGGGGCGGCTGCTGCGAGAGGTCGAGGTCATAGCGCAGCACCGCAGGGATGGTCATGCGCCGAGAACTGGACAGCGATACGTCGAGCTCGAGGTCACGAATCACCGTCGTGCCTGCCACGATGTCGACATTGCGACGAAACACGATGTCACGCGGTCCGATAAACGTGTCGTAGAACCGCTCGATTTGGTGGGTTCCGATGTGTGGGCGCGACCCGACAGGGTCTTCGATCCGGGCGTCCGAGGTGAAGAGTTCTATCCAGGCGGCACGGTCGTGGCGCCCGGCAGCGGCCGGAGATTGTTCGACGACTGCAATCAGATCGTGCTCATAGGTAGGCATCGTCTGCTCCTCGAGGGTTGCGGCGCCATCTGCCGCGGCTGTTCAGCCGACGATCGCGAAGCCGCCGGATGCAATAATGATGCTGACGATAAGACCTCCAGCGGGGAGTGCAGCGCATCGTGACTGGGCTCCTAGGAGGCTCACACCATCACCGCCGGCCTTATCTGACGGAAGGCTTCTCCTTGCAACCGTCACCGAGCTTTCTCAAACTGGTGCAGGACCGATAAATTCGATGCCCGCGCGAATCGCGGGGCGATGCCGCAAGATTCGGAAATGCGCTAGGCGGCCGAGGCCCGACGTGGTCATCAACTGTGCGCCTGGCCATTACGCGACCACCTTTTGGCTCGTCGCATAGGGAGTCTCGGGGTCATCGGGGTCGTGGATGAGCAGCAGCGGCGGATAGCCGGTCCGCTCGGCAACCCGGACCATGTTGGTGTCCTCCAGCGGCATGCCGATGCGGCGTTCAAGACGTTGATGCAGCCCGGCGCGTATCCGCCGTCCGAAGCCGTGGCGCGCGGCGAAGAGATCCAGATAGATCGGGAACTCGCCCATCGGCGCGAGAAACACCAACCGCCCGACCGTCGCGCCCCACGCCGCCGCGAATGCAGTCGCGTTGGCCCCGAGGGAGTGGGCGACAACAGCGCGGGCCGGCCCGTGTGTCCGGATCATGGCTGCAACCGCTTCGGCGCATTCGATGGCGGTGGTACGACCGGGAGCGAGTGCTCCCGGATCGGACTCATTATGGCTGGGCAGGTCGAACGCGATGACACGATGCCCAGACTCGACAAGAGGTTTGATGAACATGCCGAGGTGTGGGCGACGCCCGCCCCAGCCGTGCACAAGATAGACCGGTGGCCCGTCGCCCCAAGCCTCGCCCACGAGCCGGTGCCCGCTCCAATACGCTTCCAGCGGCTGGCCGGGCGGGACACCGGGCGGCATACGCAGACTGGACTCTATAACCGGTGGGGTGCACCAGAGCTCGGTCGCCCACCGCGAACCAATTGCCGGCGCGATCCGCTCCAGTAACCAGAACAGCCGGCGCACCCAAGTGGCGACCGGCGGTTGCACACCGGACCCCTCCACATCCAGAACGGTTGGGCTTGCAGAACCACCGCCGTTTGAAACAGAAGCTTTCACTTGGGGCAGCCGTCAGCCGTAGCGCGATCTCGACGAGGCCTTCGCCGAGCGGGCGGGTGATTCGTTGGGTCCGGCACACGTCGAGGGTAGCGAGACGATCCAACCGGGCCACATCTGCCTGCATAACGATAAGAGCGTGACCTCTCCGGGCAAGGAGGCGAGAGCCTGACTATCCGGCCGAGTTATTGCGATGCCATTCCCTGACCGCTGCGATGATTTCAGATCGGCTCATGTGCCCATCGCGAAGCCGCTGATACAAAGTCGGCCGCCGCGGATCGATCCGGCCGCCGTAGCCCAGTCGAAGCTGCGCCTCTTCGGGCGAAACACCACCCTGGAAGAGATCAACCGCTAACTGTGGCCGCTCGCCACCACTTAACCGAATCCACCCGATGACTTCTGAGTCATCACAGCCAAGGCCGTTGAGTCGCGCCGCGGCCCATTGGGCGTTCATCTCCTCCGCTTGTTTGAGTTCCCAACTGAAGTAGGTACCGTGGGGCTTGTCGAGGTGCTCTGGCCTCCGCGGAACGATTACTTCATCGAGGATTGCCTGGAGAATCGCCGACCGCCATTGGGGAGTTCTCGATTTCGCTTTTTTCGGAACTGATTTGGACTTGGCCCGTGCGAGGGCTGCGGCGAAACTATCGCCCGACTCGTCCGCTGCGTGAGGCTCCGCGGACCTGCCATACAGCTCGCGAGTGACGGCTGTTTCGAGGTCGGACGGTCCGCCCACGGCGGCGAAGTCCCGGCGGATGGCGCGGACGACTGGCGCCTCGAGAGTGTTCGCCGCTGACTTCACGAACTCACCGCGGCGGCGTAACTCATCCAGAAGCTGGCGTGATGTCCAGCCGAATTCTCGGGCGAGTTCGTGAACTCGCAGCTTCTGCCTTCGCGGTGGGTTTAGTTTCATCAGCCAACCGTGTTGTTAAACAATCACTTGCTGCGTGCTAATCTTCGCTGCATCTCGACAACAACAGCTACTACTACCGCGCCATGTTGGCGAATCGCGAAAGATGGAGCTGGTGCGCCACGGTCACGGTCTTCGTCGGACCGTTGCGATGCTTGGCCAGGATTAAGTCGGCTTCTCCCCCGCGTGGATCGTCGCGCTCGAACGCATCGGGGCGGTGCAGCAGGATGACCATATCGCTATCCTGCTCCAAACTGTTATGTGCGCTTATCCCATTAGCAACGAAATTGTGTGTGTCACTTACGGTTCCGTCGTAGACATCCATCTCGCCCAGGCTCGTAATCTCGACGATCTGATCCCAAAACACATCGTTTACGGCCAAGGCATGAATCTCACGGTCCTCAAGCAAGGCTGCGGCACGGTGTAGCCGTGCCCGGCTCGGAGCGCGCTTCCACATCGCTGATCCGCAGAACTGCGTGCCTATGGCAGCCGCGAATTGGCGATGTGTCATCTGCCTGATGGTCAACGACGCTTTGACCTTGTTCCATACCTCTCTGGGCACTGTGTCGAGGTTTGTGTTGCGGAAGATCCCCTCAAGCTGGGCAAGTACCTCCTGTGCCGCAAATGCTTTCGCACCGTGGACGCCAACGTGTTGAAGAAACCTTGTTTGGTTCTCCGCACCGTAGATGTACAGATGCCACGAGTCGCGATACCCGGCTTTCGGCACGCGCTTGATGCGGGAGAACACGCCCACTCTCAGCAGAAGTGCAGCTAGGTCATCGACCAGGCGCCGGCTTGTCGACGCGTAGTAAATCCGCCCCTGGCCGACTCTGTCGTCCCACCGCACCGAACCGTCAGTCGCCCAGAGGTGGCGCAGGAACAACGCCACCTGATCGTTTGGTACCTTGAAAACTGCCTGCGGCACGAACTTTTCATGACTGCGTAGACCGAACAGCCCCAGCTCATCCAGCCACGCAGCGATTGGATTCCGCTTTCCGCGCGCCAACCGGTACGGTGCCGGTAGCCGCAAGGTCGTCACCCGCGCCGCCGGGTACTCGTCGCGCACAGCAGTAACGCCGAAACACGCGGCGGCGATTTGCACCGCAGCCAGATTCGCTTCGTCAATGCTCGCATACCGGATCGGCTGATTCTTCACACAAGACCCGTCACCGATCATGTGCGCCAGCAAAATGACTTCGAAACCAGCCATCCGCTGCGCGTCAACCGGCTCCGGAACACGACGCGGGACGGCAAGCCGATCGCCAACCTTTAGCTCTGCCAACGGCGTCCAGCCGTCGATCGTCATGAACGGGTGATTGCCGGTGGCCTCCACTTTCCGTCCAGACGCTAGCCGCAGCTTGAAGACCTCTTTGCGGCCGCTGGGGAAGACGTTCGTCATCGGCCGCGCGACCATCCGCAATCGCTCATCGAGCGACCACACCAACGGCCGCTCACCAGTACGCAACAGCTCGCCGAATGTCACCTCGGCGCCGGTGTCGGCACGCAGGATCCGCGTGTTGGCGGTAAGGCACCCCGACTCACGCAGGTCGGCGAGCATCGGCTTTTTATCAGTGCGCTGCTCGGGCCCGCGGTTCAGCTGGCTGATCGCAACCACCGGAACTTCGAGCTCCTTCGCCAAAAGCTTTAAGTTGCGCGAGAATTCGGACACCTCGACCTGGCGCGACTCGAACCTCTTGCCCGAGGTCATCAGCTGAAGGTAGTCCACCACAATCAGCTTCAGGTCTGCCTTTTGCCGCAGCCGACGCGCCTTGGCGCGGATCTCCATCATGGTCAGGTTCGGCGAGTCATCGATATACAGTGGCGCCTCGCTGATTTCGCTCATCCGCCGCGCCAACCGCGTCCAGTCGTCATCGCTCATCCGGCCCGAACGCATATCGGAGAGCTTGATTTTCGCCTCCGCCGACAGCAGTCGCATCACGATCTCGGACTTGCTCATCTCCAGCGAGAAGATCACGCTGGCCATCCGGTGCTTGATGGAGCAGGACCGCAAGAAATCCAAACCCAGAGTCGAGTTGTGCGTCGGCACCATGCCGCGGCCGGCCAGATACAGGTGCGCGGAGTTGTCCACCTCCACACAGCGCACCGGAACGCTACGGACCCGGCACACGCCGTCGAGTTGCAGCACCGGCGCCATCAAGGTCGCGGTGGCCCGCCGCTCGGCGTACCGCGCGATCGACCCGGCCGCGGCAATGCTGTCCAAACCACAGCGCAGCTCTGCCGTGGTGCGAACCCCGTAGCCCGTCGGCCACTGGTGATCCGCGTCCGCGACAATGACTGTGCCGTCGGAGAATTCGACCTCGTAGCACGGCCGGCCCACCATGACGTCCGTCGCCGCGATCACGCGCGTCGGCTGGCCGTCGGCGCCAAGCAGCTCGTCACCGACGGCGACGTCGCCCATCGTCGTCCAGCCGGTCGGGGTCGGCAGCGGAGTGTCCAATGCCAGTGCCTTGCCCACCCCGGGGCGCGCCGCGACGATGATCATCTGCCCGGGGTGCAGACCGTTGGTCACCTCGTCGAGTTCTGCGAAGCCGGTCGGCACGCCGCGCGCCAGGCCCCCGTTGGAGGCGATCGCGTCGATCTCGTCCATCGTCGGCTGCAGCAGATCCTCCAGCGGGACGAAATCCTCGGAGAGCCGCCGATCGGTGACCTCGTAGATCTCGGCCTGCGCCCGGTCGACCACCTCGGCCACATCGGAGCCTTCCGCGCCGGCGTAGCCGTACTGCACCACCCGGGTGCCCGCCTCGACCAAGCGACGCAGCAGGGCCTTCTCGGCGACGATGCCCGCGTAGTAGCCGGCGTTGGCAGCCGTCGGCACCGTCGAGATCAAGGTGTGCAGATACGGCGCGCCGCCGATCCGGCGCAGCAGGCCGCGGCGGTCCAGCTCGGCGGCGACCGTCACCGCGTCGGCCGGCTCCCCGCGCCCGTACAGATGCAGGATGGCGTCGTAGATACTCTGGTGCGCCGGGCGGTAGAAGTCTCCGGGCCGCAGCCGCTCCAACACATCGGCAATCGCGTCCTTGGAAAGCAGCATCCCGCCCAGCACCGACTGCTCTGCGGCGAGATCTTGCGGTGGCTGACGGCCGAAGTCCTCACTGGGTGAGGCCGCATCCATGCCGGGGTAACCGAGATCGTCGACGACCGCCATAGGCTCTCACCTCCTCCGGCACGACTGTCGAACGCTCATTCGATCGGCATCTTCGACTGTAGGTCGAGGCACCGACACGACGCCGAGGACAAACCGTCACTCCAATCGCGCCGGGTCGACGCTAAACGTTGCTGGCGACTACTCCAAGGGCCGCTGTTCATGGAGCTGTGCATCATGTGTGCATATCCGTCGGCACCTGTGTTGAGGCGGGTGTGGACAACCTGTGGACGAATGCGGGACGTAGCAGCATTACTGCAGATAAGCGGACCACAACAGCGCGCAGTTTGTGTGGATGACAATCTCTTCGGCGTGTCGCGGCAGGTTGCCATGTCGGGCGTGTTGCGTTGCAGGCGGTTATGGGCTGCGTTAACAGACGGTTACGTTCACAGCGGGATTTGCTCGCCGGGCAGTTAGCCAGCGCAACCACCAACACCCCGGCGACAGCCGATCGTGGCCGTCACCGGGGTGAGGAGATTCTGCGGGTTACCCCTGCGCGACTAGGTCGAGCCTGAGCTCGACGTTGACGTCGGGGTGCAGGTGCGCGGTGGCCGTGTGCGTGCCGAGCGACTTGATGTGCTCCCTGGGCATCCGGACGATCCGCTTGTCCAGATTGGGGCCGCCGGCTTTCTTGATCGCGGCGACGACGTCGGCGGCTGTCACCGAACCGAACAGCTTGCCGGTATCGGCTGCGGCGCGCACCGGCAGCGGGATGGGTCCCAGCGCCTCGATCGCAGTCTTGATTTCGTTGGCGTGCTCGAGGTCGCGCACCATTTTCGTTTCCCGGGCCCGGCGGATGTCGTCGGCCTGTTTCTGTGCGCCGCGGGAGGCGACGATCGCCATCCCCCGCGGCAGCAGGAAGTTGCGGCCGTATCCGTCTTTGACTTCGACGGTGTCGCCGACGGTGCCGAGGTGCTCGACATCGGCGGTCAAAATCAGCTTCATCGTGTCGTACTTTCCGTCTGGGTTGCGCGGCTACCGCGCCGAAGAGGTGAAGGGCAAGAGCGCCATCTCGCGGGCGTTTTTCACCGCGAGCGCGATGTCTCGCTGGTGCTGCACGCAGTTGCCGGTGACGCGGCGAGCCCGGATCTTGCCGCGCTCGCTGATGTAGGTGCGCAGCAGCGCAGTGTCCTTGTAGTCGATCGCCTGGTCTTTTTTGGCGCAGAACACGCACTTGCGTGTCTTGACCGGCTTTTCCGGTGCCGGGCGCCGCTTGCTGGATTTGGCCATGTGGGTATCTCTTTCGTGCTGTGTTGCTTGAAGTTAGAAGGGTGGCTCGTCGTCGCCGCCGCCGAATGACCCCGACGCCGGGGCGCTGCCCCAGGGGTCGTCACCCGTTGCGCCGCTGGCCTGCGCCGGCGGGCGAGAACCCCCGCCACCGCCGCCCCCACCGCCGCTGCGGCTGGCCTTGTTGACCTTGGCGGTGGCGTAACGCAACGACGGGCCGATCTCGTCGACCTCGACCTCGACCACCGTGCGCTTCTCGCCCTCGCGGGTTTCGAACGAGCGCTGCTTGAGCCGTCCGGTCACGATTACGCGCGACCCGCGAGTCAGGCTCTCGGCGACGTTCTCGGCGGCCTCGCGCCAGATGTTGCACCGCAGGAACAGCGCCTCGCCGTCTTTCCATTCCCCGCTTTGGCGGTCGTAGATCCGCGGTGTCGAGGCCACGGTGAAGTTTGCCACCGCAGCACCGGACGGGGTGAACCGCAGTTCGGGGTCAGCGGTCAAGTTTCCGACGACGGTGATGGTGGTGTCACCAGCCACAGTTTCCTCCTGGGTCCGCCTGGTCTACGGCGGGGTCTGCGCGCTGCGCGCTGAGCGTAGGCGATTCATCGCAGAGCCTACGCAACGGCTCCGACGCTCGGCAGTCACTCGTTAGTGCTTGTCGGTGCGGACCACCTTGGTCCGCATGACCGACTCGTTGAGTTTGAGCTGACGGTCAAGTTCGGACACCGTCGCCGGGGCGGCCTTGAGGTCGATCACGGCGTAGATGCCCTCGGAGTGCTTGGCGATTTCGTAAGCCAGTCGGCGTCGACCCCAAATATCGACTTTTTCCACGCTGCCGCCGTCTTTGCGGACGACGTTGAGGAACGCCTCCAATGACGGAGCTATGGTGCGCTCGTCGAGGGTGGGGTCGAGGATGACCATGATTTCGTATGGACGCATGGGAACCTCATCACCTCCTATGGTCATGTGCGGCCACGGTCGGTCCGTGGCAGGAGGGTCGCCTGCGTCGGCAACCGCATCAGGTTACCGGATGGATGCCTGGCCTGCGTAATCGTGGGCTACTGCGAGTGTGCGCTGACGGCGTCAGCGTGCCGCGACGGGTTGCGGCGATACTGCTGGCTGGCGCAGCTTCGGCGGGCGCAGCCAAATCGGCAGCCAGCCCGGCGGCGCGTCGTCGGCCCGGTCGAAGACCCCGCCCGCCGGATCGTCCACTCGGCCGTGCCAGCGCACCAGGTCTTCGCCCGGCCGATAGATCTGGCGCACGACCAACACGCACAGCAGTACCACCGCGATGTCGCGCAGCAGCACCGCCGCGGTGAACCACTGCTCGGGCAGACCCCGGTTGGGGACGCTGTAGAGGTAGTACATCCGCGGCACCCACACCACCGCGTCGATCGTCATCCACGCCAAGAGAATCCGCCGGTGCGGCAAGGCGAGCACCGCCAGCGGCACCAGCCACAAGGAAAACTGCGGACTCCACACTTTGTTCGTCAACAAAAACGCGGCCACCACCAGAAACGTCAGCTGCGCCACACGCGGCCGCTGCGGCGCCGTCAGCGCGATGTAAGCGATTGCCGCGCAACACAATACGAACAGGAGCGTGACGACAGAGTTCAGTACCACCGGCGGTTGCCAAAACCCGAGCTGGGCGTCGAAACCCCGCCACCCGGTGAACGACTTGACGACATTGTAGAGCGAATCCATGTCGTCGCCACGGCGGGTATTGAGCCGGAAGAACTCCGACCAGCCCCGCGGAAACAGCAGCATCACCGGCAGATTCACCACCAGCCAGGTCGCCACCACCGCCGCCGCCGTGCGGATCACCTCGGGGAGCCGCCCAACCCGAAGCCCCAGCACCAGCAGCGGGAGCAGAAACACCACCGGATACAGCTTGGCCGCCACACCGAGGCCGATCAGTACACCGGCCAGCACCGGTCGCCGCCGAGCCCACGCCAGCAGCCCGCCGACGGCGAAAGCTGTTGGCAGCGCGTCGAAGTTGGTGAAGATCTGAAAGATCAGCAGCGGCGAGGCCGCCACCAGCGCCGCATCCCAGATCCGCCGGCCGGCCAGTCCTGCGCTGGCCCACACGGTCGCCAGCCAGGCCAGCGCCAGCCCGAAAGCGGCGACGTCGAAGAACACCACCACCTCGGCGACCACCGGCAGCACATGCAGTTTGCTCAGCGCGGTGTAGGTCTTGGCCAGCGCCATCGACGCGTACTGGTAGACACCGGTCAACACCGGATACTCCATGTAGCGCACCGCGGGCCGGCCGTCGTAGCGTGTCTGCGGTTTACCGGCCGAGTCGGTCTCGATCCAGCTGGACTTGTACGGAAACTTGCTCTGGCTCAACAGTTCCGCGCCGTAGAGCGGCACTGTGTCGGAGTAACACAACTGGTAGTAGGCACGCTGGTTGGACCAGTTGGCCACCCGCTGGTCGCCGGGCCCGGTGCCGGTGCTCTGCAGGCACGGTGCCTTGGTCAACCATCCCAACGCCAAGAACATCACCGCGATCAGAAACATCACTCGCAGCGGGGTCATAAACGGTGTGCGGCCGATCAGGGCGTGCCGGCCCACGGGGCCGCCGATCACTGTCGACAGCGCCGAGCCCAAAACGTCTGTGCGACTTGGGCAGTCGCGATCTTCGGCACTTCGCAAGTCAGCAGCCAACGGCTGCGGCGAGATCGTGGCGCGGCGGCTATCGGCGCCGGTCACGGCGGCGGTGGGGGCGCTTGGGGTCCTCCCGGTGCGGGGGCGAACGGGCCTGGTGCGGGGGCGAACGGGCCTGGCGCCGGCGCGTACGGACCTTGCCCGGGCGCGTAGCCACCTTGTCCCGGCGCGTAGCCGCCCTGCCCCGGGTAGGGACCCTGCCCCGGCGCGCCAGGACTTGGCGCCGGGGCGACGGGAACCGTGGTGGGCGGACCGACCGGGATCGTGATGCCCGGTGCCACTTCGATCGTCGGCTGAATGACGGTCTGCGACGGCGGCGCCTCCACGCGCGGTGGGGGCGGCGCGACCGGCACCCCGGCGTAGCCACCGATCTCTGCCGGTTTGGGGAACGACTCCGTCGGGGCGCCCTTCAGCGCGCCGTCCATGGTCGCCTTCCAAATGTCCGACGGCAGACTCGAGCCCCACACCGGCGACCCCCACTTGTTGACCAGCGGCTTGTCGCCTCTCACTGTGCCCACCCACACCGCTGTCGAAAGCTGCGGGGTGTAGCCGACCATCCAGGCGTCCTTGTTGGCGTCAGTGTCACCCAACTGCGTTGTACCGGTCTTGGCCGCCGAGGGCCGACCGCCGGCCAGGTTGTGCCCGCGCGAATACCCGGCGATCGGCTCCATTGCAGAGGTCACGTTGTCGGCGACGGCCTTGTCGATGCGCTGCTCGCCGCTGTTGTCCTGGGTGGCCGCATCGAAGAGCACCTGGCCTTCGGAGTTGACCACCTTTTGCACGAAATGCGGCGCGTGGTACACACCCGACGCCGCCAGGGTGGCGTAGGCCGAGGCCATGTCGATCACCCGAGTTTGATACTGGCCCAGCACAACCCCGTTGTTCGGCGGGCCACCCTTGCCGTCCTCGGATAGGGTGTGCGGCACGCCGGGGAAACTGGTGGCAATGCCGGCTTGATGCGCGGCGTCGGCGACATCCTGCGGGCCATGCTTGAGCTTGAGCATTAGTCGGTAATACGAAGTGTTCAGCGAACGCTTGAGCGCCTCGGCGATACTGCAGGTTCCGCAGCTTTCGCCCTCGACGTTGCTGATCTTGATGCCGTCGACGGTCAGCGGCCCGCTGTCCACCTGGTAACCCAGGCCGATGCCCTGCTCCAGTGCGGCGACTAGCGCGAAGACCTTGAACGACGACCCCGTCTGCAGCCCTCCTTGCGCGAAGTCGAAACCGTTGGCATCAGCACCGCCGTAGTAGGCCTTCACCGCGCCGTTGTGCGGATCGATCGACACCACCGCGGCGCGCATGTCGGGATCTTGCCCTTCGAGGTACGTCGACACGGCTTTCTCGGCCGCCTGCTGGGCCTGCGGGTCGATGCTGGTGGTGATCTGCAGACCCTGGGTATACAGCGTCTTTTCGTCGATGTTGAACAGGTCCATCAACTCTTTGGTCACCTGCCGCTCGATCAGACCGTTGGGCCCGGTGGTCTGGTTTTGCGCGCTGGCCACCTCGGGCGGAACCGTCGCCGGGAAGACCTGTTTGGCGCGATCGCCCGCGGACAACGCTCCGGTTTCCACCATCCCGTCGAGCACCCAGTTCCAGCGGGCAGTTGCCCCTTTGAGATTCACGGCCGGGTCGAGCGTGGACGGTCGCTGGATCAGCGCGGCCAACAGTGCGCCCTCAGCGACGGTGAGCTGTTCGACGGGCTTGTCGAAGTACGCCTTGGAGGCGGCGGCAATCCCGTACGCGCCTCGGCCGAAGTAGATGATGTTCAGGTAGGCCTGCAGCACATCGTCTTTGGGCCACTCCCCCGACATCTTCGTGGCGACCACGAGCTCTTTGGCCTTGCGGATCAGGCCACCGACTCCGGTGCGTTGCGAACCGACCAGCGCATTCTTGACGTACTGCTGGGTGATCGTCGAGCCGCCCTGCAGGTCGCCGCCGAACATGTTGTTCTTGACTGCCCGCGCGAAACCGGTGAGCGAAAAGCCGGGATTGGAGTAGAAGTTGCGGTCTTCGGCGGCCAGCACGGCGCGGCGCACGTGCACCGGAACCTGTTTGAGGTCGACGTCGACCCGATTGCCTTCGGGCGGAACGATCTTGGCGAGTTCCGAGCCGTCGCTGGCCAAGATTGTCGAGACTTGGTTGGTGCGGATGTCGCCGGGCCTGGGAACGTCGACCATCAAGTAGGCCATCGCGAAGGTGATGAGCGGCAACACGAACAGCACGGGCGCGGCGACGTAAAGACCCCGTCGCACCCATCTCCAGTCGATGTGGTGTAGCCACTCCCAATCGAGTCCTTGCAGCCATCGCCTCAGCTGCGCAAGCCCGGGCACCGGCGGCATAGGCGGGCGACCACCGGGCGAGGGGCCTCCGCCCAACATCGGGCGCGGGCGCCGCGGCGGTTGTGGCGGGCCTCCATCCAGGGCGGCTGCGACCTGTTCGATCGGCTCGCGCTGCGGGGCTTTGTGGCGGGTGCCGTCCAGCGCGGCCTTGACTTCTTCGATCGGGTCGCGCAGCTCGGGAGACGTGTCGTCGGTGACCGGCGGCAGGACTGTGGTCAGTCGGTCATCGGGCGGAATCGGGCGGGATCGTCGCGGCGGAGTCGGCGGACGGGCAGCACCGCCCGCTCCACCGCCGTCGTCGTTGCGCCTGGGCGCACCGCCGCCCGCCGACCTGTTGGGGACGTCAGTGGCTGGCCGGTCGTGGTGCCCTTCGTTATTCACTGGCCGTGCGGGCGCCGTTGCGCGCTGTCCGGGTGCCGCGCGAGCCCTTGGGTGGGCGTGCCGCGCCCAGCACGTACGACTTGACCAGGTGGTTCCAGCTGCAGGTCCGACATACCTCCACTACGTGTACCGAAAACTCGTCGAAACGGGATGCCAGCAGAACCAGCTCCTCGGTGGTGCGCGCCGAACCGGACACCGGCCCCAGATGGTCGCCGAACACCCAGGACACCAGCGTCAGCTGCTCTTTGCGGCAGATCGGGCACATGACCCGGCTGGGTTTCCCGTGGTATTTGGCGGCCCGCAGCAGGTAGGGGTCGGCGTCACAGACCTCGGAGACGCCGGTGCGTCCGGAGTACACCTCGGCCAGCAGTGAGCGGCGCCGCAGCGCGTAGTCCACCACCTGTCGCTGGAGTCGCATGTTGACCAGAGTACGTCCGCATGGCCGTTGTCGATATGTTGCGCGGAATACGCGGCGCTAGGAGGCGCTGACGTCACCGAGGTGCGGCAGGAACGCGGACCGCGCAGGGCCGGTCGTCTTGCCGTCGGCGTCCTCTCCCAGCAGGCCGCGGCGGGCCAAGATCGGGCGCACCTTTTCGCCGAAGGTGTACGCCTCCTCGAGATGCGGATAGCCGGACAAGATGAAGTGGTCCAGGCCCAGTTGGGCGTATTCGGTGATCCGGTCGGCCACCTCCTGGTGTGAGCCGACCAACGCGGTGCCCGCGCCACCACGCACCAGGCCCACCCCCGACCACAGGTTCGGGTAGATCTCCAACGCCCGCGCGTCCACACCCTGGTCGAAAGCCGTTCCGCCGCCGTGCAATTGACGCATTCTGCGCTGGCCCTCGGATTCCGAGCGGGACAGCGACTGTTGCGCAGCGGCCACGGTCTGCGGATCCAGGGCACCCAGTAACCGGTTCGCCTCCGCCCACGCCTGCTCGCTGGTGTCGCGGGAGATGACGTGCAACCGGATGCCGTAGCTCAGTTTCCGGCCGTGGGCACGGGCCAGGCGGCGGATCCAGTCGAGCTTTTCGCGGACCTGGCCGGGCGGTTCGCCCCAGGTGAGGTAGGTGTCGGCGAAGCGCGCCGCGACCTGCCCGGCACCAGCCGAGGAGCCGCCAAAGAAGATGGACGGCAAAGGATCTGGACGCCGCGCCAGGGCCGCCTGTTCTACCCGCAGATGTTCTCCGGTGAACGTCACCGGCTCGGTGGATGTCCATAGCTGCCGGACGATGTCGAGGAACTCGGCACAGCGGACGTAGCGCTGCTCTTTGGTCAGGAAGTCGCCGAACGCGCGCTGCTCGATGCTCTCGCCACCGGTGACGACATTGAGCAGCAGCCGTCCACCCGACTGCCACTGAAAGGTGGCCGCCATCTGGGCGGCCAGTGTCGGACTGACCAACCCGGGACGCAGTGCCACCAGGAACTTCAGCGACTCGGTGGCGTCGACCAGCATCGCGGTGGACAGCCACGCGTCTTCACACCACTGACCGGTAGGGGTGAGCACCGCCTCGAAGCCGTTGATCTCGGCGGCGTGGGCCAGCTGCGTCAGGTACCTCAAGTCGGCCGGCCGGTCACCGCGCATGGTGCTGCCGTGGCCGCCGGCGATCAGGTCGCGGGAATCCCCGTACGTGGGCAGGAACCAATGCAGATGTATCGACACGTGATCTAATTATGCCGCGTCGGCGTCGCGCGACCAGGCTTGCAACCACGCTGGTTGCAATGCGATCGTCGCCGTGGCGGCGCGGCAAACCCCGGCAACCCGGGCCAAAGACAGCGACCGGGAGCAGACATGCCGCGCGCTCGACGATGCGCTCAATGACGGCGAGCTGTCCAAGCAGTCTGACGTCAAGTCCACGTATCTGATCGTGGAGCCCTCGCGCGATCCGACCACGCCCGACGCATTGTCGCTATCGGCTTTTTCCGCTGATTACGGCAGCGGCTACATCGCGTTCGCCGGCGACGGCACGGTCAAACAGGTGTACTACCCCTCCTGACCTTCGCCCGGATCCGGCCTGTGCTTGAACGCAGTGCGAACGGAAGCTGGTGTGGTGGCAAATATATCGGGACGATAGTATTACCCGAGGCTGAGCCTCGATATGAAAGCGTCGTCATAAGCAGAGCAAAGGAGGTGACTCGATGCTGGAGCTGGCCATCCTCGGTCTCCTGCTCGAGTCCCCGATGCATGGCTACGAGTTGCGCAAGCGGCTGACGGGTCTACTCGGCGCCTTCCGGGCCTTCTCGTACGGCTCGTTGTACCCGGCGTTGCGGCGGATGCAGGCCGAAGGCTTGATCGCCGAGGACGCCGCCCCAGCCGGGACGCCGGTGCGGCGGGCCCGTCGCGTGTATCAGCTGACCGACGCCGGTCGGCGGCGCTTCGCGGAGCTGGTGGCCGACACCGGTCCGCACAACTACACCGACGACGGCTTCGGGGTACACCTGGCCTTCTTCAACCGCACTCCCGCCGAGGCGCGGATGCGGATTCTGGAAGGCCGCCGTCGTCAAGTCGAGGAACGCCGCGAAGGTCTGCGTCAAGCCGTGGCGCGGGCCAGCAGTTCATTCGATCGCTATACCCGCCAGTTGCACTTACTCGGGCTGGAATCCAGTGAGCGCGAAGTCAAGTGGCTCAACGAACTCATCGCCGCTGAGCGGGTGGCGCAAGGTCACGCCGAGCAGAGCTAGCTCCAGCCCAGCAACACGTCAACCCCACAGGTAGAGGTAAGGAGAACGCCTTATGAGTGAGCACCAGCTTTCAGAGGCGCCAGAGGCGCAGTCAGAGATCAGAGTCGCCATTGTCGGCGTCGGGAACTGCGCATCCTCGCTGGTGCAAGGCGTTCAGTATTACCAGGACGCTGACGAGACGTCGTCGGTGCCCGGCCTGATGCACGTACGGTTCGGGCCTTACCACGTCCGCGACGTCAAGTTCGTCGCCGCTTTCGACGTCGACGCCAAGAAGGTGGGTTTCGACTTGTCCGAGGCGATCTTCGCCTCCGAGAACAACACCATCAAGATCGCCGACGTGCCGCCCACCGACGTGGTGGTGCAGCGCGGCCCGACCCTCGACGGCATCGGCAAGTACTATGCCGAAACGATCGAGCTGTCCGATGTCGAGCCCGTCGACGTGGTGCAGGTGCTGCGCGACGCCAAGGTCGATGTGCTGGTGTCCTACCTGCCCGTGGGTTCGGATGAGGCCGATAAGTTCTACGCACAGTGCGCAATCGACGCGGGTGTGGCATTCGTCAACGCGCTGCCGGTGTTCATCGCGTCGGATCCGGTGTGGGCCAAGAAGTTCACCGACGCGTGCGTTCCGATCGTCGGCGATGACATCAAGAGCCAGATCGGCGCCACCATCACCCATCGCGTGATGGCCAAGCTGTTCGAAGACCGCGGCGTGCAGCTCGACCGCACGATGCAGCTCAACGTCGGCGGCAACATGGACTTCCTCAACATGCTCGAACGCGAGCGGCTGGAGTCGAAGAAGATCTCCAAGACCCAGGCCGTCACGTCGAACCTGCAGCGGGAGTTCAAGACCAAAGACGTGCACATTGGCCCGTCCGACCATGTCGGCTGGCTCGACGACCGCAAGTGGGCCTACGTGCGGCTGGAAGGCCGCGCCTTCGGTGACGTGCCGCTGAACCTCGAATACAAGCTCGAGGTGTGGGACTCGCCGAACTCGGCGGGTGTCATCATCGACGCGATCCGGGCCGCCAAGATCGCCAAGGACCGCGGCATCGGCGGACCGGTGATTGCGGCCTCGGCGTACCTGATGAAAAGCCCACCGCAGCAGATGCCCGACGACGTCGCGCGTACCCGACTCGAGGACTTCATCGCTGAGTAGGCGCTTCAGGTCGAGACTGCGGTGACAGCGGGGTTTCTGCGCCGCGGCGCGCTGTGGCTGCAGTTTGGGCGCGGTAGCCGCAGTCGCGGCGCGGCTCGTAAGGTCTACAGTCTGTGACCGAACTGTCCGACGACGAATTGGCGGCGCTGCCGGAATTCGCGTTGCTCGCCGAAAACGCCGAACAGGCCGGCGTGGACGGACCCCTGCCGAGCGTAGAGCGCGTCGACGTCGGCGCGATCAGCGCGCTGCGCTGGGGCGAGCGCCCGCCACGGATCGTGTTCCTGCACGGCGGCGGGCAGAACGCGCACACGTGGGACACCGTCATCGTCGGCTTGGGCGAGCCGGCGCTGGCGGTCGACCTGCCCGGACACGGCCATTCGGCCTGGCGTGACGACGGCGACTACTCACCGCGGCACAACGCCGCCACCCTGGCGCCCGTGCTGCGCCAGCTCGCTGCAGACGCCGAGCTGGTGGTGGGCATGTCGCTGGGTGGGCTCACCGCGATAGCGCTGGGCGCGGCGGCACCCGACCTGGTACGAGAACTGGTCCTGGTCGACGTGACCCCGTCGGCGTTGCAGCGGCACGCCGAGCTGACCGACGAGCAGCAGGGCACGGTCGCCCTGGTGCACGGCCAGCGGGAATTCCCCAGCTTCGCGGCCATGCTGGAGGTCACCACCGCAGCGGCGCCGCACCGTGATCGAAGGTCTTTGCGCCGCGGCGTATTTCACAATTCCCGTCGCCTCGATGATGGGCGCTGGACGTGGCGCTACGACAATATGCACACCATGCCCGACTTCGCCGGACTATGGGACGACCTGGCCGCCACCTCCGCGCCCATCACGTTGGTGCGCGGCGGCAAGTCGGATTTCGTCACCGACGAGGACGCCGACGAGTTGGCCCAGCGCGCAAGGGATTTCCGTGGCGTACACGTGGTCGAGAACTCCGGGCACTCGGTACAAAGCGACCAGCCGCTCGTTTTGGTCGAGATTCTGCGCGGAGTGCTCAGCCGCTAACGTGGTGCTATGACTCGTCCCGTCCGCATCGGCGTGCAACTGCAGCCGCAGCACGCTGCCCAATACCGCATCATCCGCGACGCGGTCCGCCGCTGTGAGGACATCGGCGTGGACATCGCGTTCAACTGGGATCACTTCTTCCCGCTCTACGGCGACCCTGACGGCGCGCACTTCGAATGCTGGACCATGCTGGGCGCCTGGGCCGAGCAGACGTCGCGCATCGAAATCGGTGCACTGGTGACCTGCAACTCCTACCGCAATCCGGAGCTGCTGGCCGACATGGCCCGCACCGTGGACCACATCAGCGACGGCCGCTTGGTTCTCGGCATCGGGTCGGGCTGGAAGAAGAAGGACTACGACGAGTACGGCTACGAATTCGGCACCGCGGCTAGTCGGCTCGACGACCTGGGCGCGGCGCTGCCCAGGATCAAATCCCGTCTGGCCAAACTTAATCCGGCGCCTAGTCGCGATATCCCGATCCTCATCGGCGGGCAAGGCGAGAAAAAGACGTTGCGGCTCGTCGCCGAATACGCCGACATGTGGCACAGCTTCGCCACCCGCGACACCTACCCGGCCAAGGCGGCCGTGCTGGCCGACCACTGTGCCGCCGTCGGCCGCAATCCCGACGACATCGAACGCTCGGCGGCCGTCGGCGGCGAGACCGGCGCCCGCGGCGGGGACGCGCTGATCGCCGAAGCGGATGCTCTCACCGGCCTAGGCGTGACACTGCTGACGGTCGGCTCTTCCGGTCCCGACTACGACTTGAGTGCTGCCGAGACGTTGTGCCGGTGGCGCGACAGCCGGTAGCGACGCCATCGGGCGAAAGGGGCCGCAAACGTGTGGCCCATGAGAAGCTACAGCGCGTATCTACTGGGCAAGCCGGGAGACGCCGATGCCGAAGAAGTACGGGGTCAAGGAAAAAGACCTGGTCGTCTCCCACATCCTCAACCTTGTGCTGACCGGCAAGCTGCGCACCGGCGACCGCGTCGACCGCAACGAGATCGCCAAGGACCTCGGGATCAGCCGCGTCCCCATCCAAGAGGCACTCGTCCAGCTTGAACACGACGGCATCGTGTCCACCCGGTATCACCGCGGCGCATTCATCGAGCGGTTCGACGAGGACACCGTCGCCGAGCACCATGAGCTCTACGGGATGCTCAACGGAATTGCCTCCGCGCGCGCGGCCGCCAACCCGACGCCGAGAGTTCTCGGTCAACTCGACGCCCTGCTGCGAGCCCTGCGGGCCTCCAAAGAATCACGCGCTTTCCTCGACGTTGCGGCGCAGTACCGGCGCACCGTCAACGACGAATACGCCGGGCCGCGGCTGCATGCCGCAATCCGGGCCACCCAGACCTTGATCCCGCGGGTGTTCTGGGCCACCTACCAGAACGGCCGCGACGAGCTGTTGCCCTTTTACGAAGACGAGACCGCGGCCATCCACCGGCGTGATCCGGATGCGGCACGCGCCGCGTGCGTCGGCCGCGCCGATGTGATGTGCCGCGTCATGCTGGCCGAGTTGGTTCGGCGCAGGGTGTTCGGGCCTTCCAACGGTGCCGGCGCCGGTTCTCCTCACCCAGTCGCGTTGTGACGACGCGCCGGTCGTGGCCGAGCGGTGCAGCGGCCGATACGTTTCGGGTATGAGCATGAACTTCGGCCAGCGCGGGCGATGTGTCGCGCGGGTGCTGGCGCTGAGCATCGCGGTGCTGTTGGTGGCCGGCCTCGGATCGGCCCCACCGGCGGCAGCCGACACCAACAATTGCGCCCCAGCCGGCACCGACAGCGCAATCGCGTTGCCGCGCAAACTGGCCACCGCCAAGCGTTCCCGCGAAGACAGGTACACGACTGCCGACGTCGAGCCGTTGAGCTCGGTTGACATCACCGCGCTGGGGCTGAAGACACCCGGCACCCTCACGGTCGGGACGTTGTCCGAAAGCCCGCCTGACACCTGCATCGACCCCGCCGGTCGGTTTACCGGTTTCGACAACGAACTGCTTCGCGCCATCGCGCGCAAGCTGGGCCTCAAGCTCAACTTCGTCGGCACCGACTTCTTCGGCATGCTCGCCCAGGTGGCCTCGGGGCGCTTCGACGTCGGCTCGGCATCGATCGCCGCCACCGACGCCCGGCGGCGCACCGTCGGCTTCACCAACGGCTACAACTTCGGCTACATGTCACTGGTCGTCCCGATCGGCTCACCGATCAGCGGATTCGACGACCTCAAATCCGGACAGCGCATCGGCGTCGTCCAGGGCACGGTGCAAGAGGCGTACGTCGTCGACACGTTGCATCTGCAACCGGTGAAGTTCCCCGACTTCACCACCCTGTACGCCAGCCTGAAGACCCGCCAGGTCGACGCGTGGGTGGCGCCGGCGATGGAGGCACTGAACACCGTGCGCCCCGGCGACCCGGCCGCCATCGTCGCGCACACCTTCAGCCCCGGTGATTTCGAGGCGTACGCGGTCGCCAAGGACAACCGGCCACTCATCGCGGCCTTGAACTCCGGGCTGGACGCAGTAATCGCGGACGGCACCTGGTCGCGGCTGTATTCCGACTGGGTTCCCCGGCCGCTGCCGCCCGGCTGGAAACCCGGCTCCAAGGCCGCGCCGGAACCCCACCTGCCGCCGTTCGCGGCGATCGCCGCGCGCCACCACCGGGCCGTCGAGGAGCCCGTCGCCGCCAAATCCACGCTTGCCCAGCTTCGCGACTCCTTCCTCGACTGGAGTCTGTACAAGCAGGCGATCCCGGTGCTGCTGAAAACCGGGTTGCCCAACACGCTGATCCTGACGGTCAGCGCCAGCCTGATCGGGTTGGTCATCGGGATGATGCTGGCGGTGGCCGGGATTTCCGGGTTGCGCTGGTTGCGCTGGCCGGCGCGCGTCTATACCGACATCTTCCGGGGATTGCCCGAGGTGCTGATCATCCTGCTCATCGGGCTCGGCGTCGGGCCGCTGGTGGGTGGGCTGACCAACAACAACCCCTACCCGCTGGGTATCGCCGCGCTCGGGCTGACCGCCGCAGCCTATGTCGGTGAGATCTTCCGCTCCGGCATCCAAAGCGTGGATACCGGTCAGCTGGAGGCATCGCGTGCGCTGGGGTTCAGCTATCCCGCTGCGATGCGATTGGTGGTAATCCCGCAAGGCATCCGGCGGGTGCTGCCAGCGCTGGTGAACCAGTTCATCGCCTTGCTGAAGGGCTCCGCGCTGGTGTACTTCCTCGGGCTGATCGCCGGACAACGTGAACTGTTCCAGGTCGGCCGCGACATCAACGCCCAGACCGGCAGCCTGTCCCCACTGGTGGCCGCCGGCATTTTCTATCTGGCGCTAACCATCCCGCTGACTCACCTGGTGAACGTGATCGACGCCCGGCTTCGCCGCGGTCGCGTTGTCGCCGAACCGCAGGACCCACTGGACCCGAGCTCGGTATCCGCGCAGGAGATGACGTGACGGAGCAGATCGAACGTCGCAAGCCAGTCTCGTTGGCGGGCAAGGATATTCACCTTTCCTTCGGCCCGAACACCGTGTTGCGCGGCGTGGACATCGACGTGCCGGCGGGCACCACGGTGGCGGTGATCGGACCGTCGGGTTCTGGCAAGTCGACGTTACTGCGCACCCTGAACCGGTTGTACGAACCCGACCGCGGCGACATCCTGCTCGACGGCCGGTCGGTGCTGCGTGACAACCCGGATCGGTTGCGGCAGCGCATCGGCATGGTGTTCCAGCAATTCAACCTGTTCCCCCACCGCAGCGTGCTCGACAACGTCATGCTGGCCCCGCGCAAGCTGCAGCGGCTGTCGGCGGACGCCGCCCGCAAGCTGGCCCTGGCGCAGCTGGACCGGGTCGGCCTGCGACACAAGGCGGATGCTCGGCCGGGCACGCTGTCGGGCGGGCAGCAGCAACGGGTCGCGATCGCACGTGCGCTGGCGATGGCGCCGCAGGTGATGTTCTTCGACGAGGCGACCT
This sequence comes from Mycobacterium noviomagense, assembly GCF_010731635.1. Classification (NCBI taxonomy): domain Bacteria; kingdom Bacillati; phylum Actinomycetota; class Actinomycetes; order Mycobacteriales; family Mycobacteriaceae; genus Mycobacterium; species Mycobacterium noviomagense. Next base: position 1,880,216 of record NZ_AP022583.1, on the reverse strand, counting down.
CAGCGCTGGACCCCGAGATGGTCAAGGACGTGTTGGCTCTGATCGCCGATCTGGGTGCCGAGGGTATGACGATGGTTGTCGTAACCCACGAAATGGGCTTCGCCCGGTCGGCTTCGGACACCGTCGTTTTCATGGACCACGGCAAAGTTGTGGAATCCGGGCCGCCGGCGAAAATATTCGACGCCGCCGAAACCGATCGATTGCAGCGATTCTTGTCCCAAGTACTTTGACGATGAAAACGATTTTTCGGTCTGCGAATGTCCCGTTAGGTTAGACTGGCGAATTATGGCAGAACGTGAAGCCAGCGCACCGGAACTGACGGAGCTGGCCGAGGGTCTACACCGCGCGCTGTCCAAACTCTTTTCAATCCTGCGCCGCGGCGATCCGAATATGTCCACCACTGGCGATTTGACGCTCGCGCAATTGTCGATCTTGGTGACATTGCTTGATCGCGGCCCGATCCGGATGACCGACCTGGCCGCGCATGAACGGGTACGCACCCCTACCACGACAGTGGCGATCCGCCGGCTGGAGAAGCTGGGACTGGTCAAGCGCTCGCGCGATCCCTCGGACCTGCGCGCTGTGCTGGTCGACATCACGCCGCGCGGATTGGCTGTTCACCGTGAGTCGCTGGCCAACCGCCATGCCGCACTGGCCGCGATGCTCAGCCAGCTCAGCGAGTCGGATCTGGACACGCTGACCAAAGCGCTGGCTCCGTTGGAGCGGCTGGCCAGCGAGGCCGTCAGTGCCGCGACGGCTGCTCCCGAATAGCCCTGAATCGCCGCTTTCTCAAGAGCTTTCGTTTCGTTGCTATGGCGTACGTTTCGCCGTCGGTTCGTAATTCCTTGCCAATGGCAATCTTTCACCAGCACTGTTTTTGGGGGCTGTGCTGTCGCGGGTGGATCAGCTCGGCTTAAGCTGGCTGGCATGGCCACTGCACTGATCACGGGCGCAAGCGGCGGTATCGGCTCGGCTATCGCCGAAGCGCTGGCCCAAACACATACCCTGCTGTTAGCCGGCCGGCCCTCAGACCGGCTGGACGCTGTTGCGCAGCGATTGCAGGCCACCGTGTGGGGGGTCGATCTGGCGGACACCAACGCAATCCAGAACTCGACGCCCGACCTCAGCGAGCTTGATGTGTTGGTGCACAACGCCGGCGTGTCGATACCGGCTCATGTCGGTGATTCCAAGATCGAGGACTGGCGGGCTACCTTCGACGTCAACGTCTTTGGCGCAGTCGCACTCACACTCGCTTTGCTGCCGGCGCTGCGGCGGGCAAGCGGCCAGGTGGTATTCGTCAATTCGGGGTCGGGCCGCAAAGTGTCACCGGGTATGGCCTCCTATTCCGCCAGCAAGTTCGCGCTGCGCGCGTTCGCCGACTCGTTGCGCGACGACGAGACCGGGCTGCGGGTCACCACGGTCTATCCGGGCCGGGTCGATACGAAGATGCAACGCGAGCTGGTCGTCTTCGAAGGCGGCGAATACAACCCGGCTCAGTTCCTGCGGCCCGAAACCGTCGCCGGGGTGGTCGCCCACGTCGTCAACACGCCACCGGACGGTCACGTCCACGAGGTCGTCATCCGGCAGCGCTGACGCGCATTGCGTGAACAGACGCAAAAGCACCCTGCCGCGAGCAGAATTCGGGGCTTTTGCGTCTGCTCGCCGAATTAGACGACCAGGTTGACCAGCCGACCGGGAACCACGATCACCTTCCTGGGCGTTGCGCCGGCCAGGAATGCCTGCACTTTGTCATCGGCCAAAGCAGCAGCCTCCAGGATCTCGGCGTCAGCGTCGGCAGCGACCGTGATGTGGCCACGCACTTTGCCGTTCACCTGCACCGGGTATTCGACCGTGTCCTCGACCAGGTAGTCGGGATCGGCCACCGGGAAGGGGCCGTGCGCCAGCGATGTGGTGTGGCCCAACCGCGACCACAGCTCCTCGGCCATGTGCGGGGCCAGCGGCGCAAGCATCAGCACCAACGGTTCCACCGCCGCTCGGGGCACCGAGTCGCGGTGCTCTTTGGTGAGGTGGTTGGTGTATTCGATCAGCTTCGCCACCGCAGTGTTATTGCGCAGTCCCGCATAATCGTCGGATACACCGGCGATGGTGCGGTGCAGCAAGCGCAGTGTGGTCTCGTCCACGGCCGCATGCCCGGCGACCCGCGTTTGCCCGGTGTGCTCGTCGATGACCAGCCGCCACACCCGTTGCAGGAATCGGTACGCACCGATGACGTCTTTGGTCGCCCATGGACGTGAGGCCTCCAGCGGGCCCATCGCCATCTCGTACACCCGCAGCGTGTCAGCGCCGTAGTTGTCGCAGATTTCGTCGGGCGACACCGAATTCTTAAGGCTCTTACCGATTTTGCCGAATTCCTGGAAAACTTCGATTTCGCCGCCTGGCCCTAGATAGAAGAACTTGCCGTCGCGTTCGATCACCTCTGCGGCCGGCACATACGAGCCACGGGCATCGGTGTAGGCGAACGCCTGAATGTAACCCTGGTTGATTAGCCGCCGGTACGGTTCGCAGGAGCTGACGTGGCCTAGGTCGTAGAGCACCTTGTGCCAGAACCTGGCGTAGAGTAAGTGCAGCACCGCGTGCTCGACGCCCCCGACGTACAGGTCGACGCCACCCGGGTCGTCCGGCCCGTGCTCAGCCGGCCGCGGTCCCATCCAGTAGGCCTCGTTTTCCTTGGCGCAGAACCGTTCTGAGTTGTGCGGATCGGTGTAGCGCAGCTCATACCATGAGCTACCGGCCCACTGTGGCATCACGTTGGTGTCGCGGGTGTAGGGCTTGAGCCCGTCACCGAGATCCAGTTCGACATGCACCCAGTCGGTCGCTTTGGCCAGCGGTGGAGACGGTTCGCTGTCGGCGTCGTCGGGATCGAACTGCACCGGCGAATAGTCCGGCACGTCGGGCAGTTCTACCGGCAGCGCGGCCTCGTCGAGCGCGTGTGGCCGTCCATCGCTGTCGTAGACGATGGGGAACGGTTCGCCCCAATACCGTTGTCTGGCGAAAAGCCAGTCGCGCAGCTTGTATTCGATGCGGGCCCAGCCGCGGCCGTCGGCTTCCAGTCGACGGGTGATCGCTTCCTTTGCGGCGGACACGTCCATACCGTTGAGATAATCGGAATTGACCAGTATCCCGTCGCCGGTGTACGCGGACTGCGAAATATCGCCACCTGCAATGACTTCGACGATCGGCAGTCCGAACTCATGGGCGAATTCCCAGTCACGCTGGTCGTGGCCGGGAACGGCCATGATCGCGCCTGTGCCGTACCCGACCAGGACGTAGTCGGCGATGAAGATCGGCACCTGCTCGCCGTTGGCCGGATTGGTTGCGTAAGTGCCGAGGAAGACGCCGGTCTTCGCCTTGTTTTCCTGACGTTCCAGGTCCGACTTCGCAGCGATGGCACGCCGGTATGCCGCGACGGCGTCGGCGGGCGTGACAGCATCGAAGGTCCACTGCGGATTTACTCCTTCTGGCCACGCGGCTGTGGCCAAGCGGTCGACCAGCTCGTGTTCGGGGGCCAGCACCAGATAGGTGGCGCCGAACATAGTGTCCGGGCGAGTGGTGAACACCTCGATGTCGACGGTTTCACCGCCGGATGCGCGCGCCGAGAACAGTGCCGCCGCGCCAGTGGAGCGACCGATCCAGTTGCGCTGCATGGTCTTGACTTTGTCCGGCCACTCCAGCACGTCGAGGTCGTCGAGCAACCGGTCTGCGTAGGCGGTGATCCGCATCATCCACTGCTGCAACCGTTTACGGAACACCGGGAAGTTGCCCCGGTCACTGCGACCCTCGGCGGTCACCTCTTCGTTAGCCAATACGGTTCCCAGCCCGGGACACCAGTTCACCATTTCTTCGGACCGGTACACCAACCGGTAGCTGTCGATCACATCGGCACGCTCACCGGCCGACAGCGTCGCCCAGTCACGGCCGTCGTCAAGCTGGCGCACACCGGAATCGAATTCAGCGACGAGCTCGGTGATCGGCCTGGCCCTGTTGGCGGCGGTGTCGAACCAGGCGTTGTAGATCTGCAGGAAGATCCACTGCGTCCACTTGTAGAACTCGACATCGGTTGTTGCGAAGCTGCGCCGGTTGTCGTGCCCGAAACCCAGCCGCCCCAATTGGCGGCGGAAATTTGTGATGTTCGCCTCAGTGCGGATACGCGGGTGAGTACCGGTCTGCACCGCGTACTGCTCCGCCGGTAACCCGAAAGCGTCGAACCCCAACGCGTGCAAGACATTGCGGCCGGTCATCCGGTGATAGCGGGCGTAGACGTCGGTGGCGATATAGCCCAACGGGTGCCCGACATGCAATCCCTCCCCGGAGGGATAGGGAAACATGTCCTGGACGAACAACTTGTCCTCCGGCACCGCCGAACCGTCGTTTGGAGCCAGCGAGCCGACCGGATTCGGCACGTGAAATGTGCCCATCCGTTCCCAATTGTCCTGCCAGGTCCGCTCGATACGGTCCGCCAACTCTGCGGTGTATCGGTACCGCGGAGCGTCGACGTCCACGTCGCTGGCCGCGGTGGAGCGGTCGGCCGTGGCGGGCGGGGATTCGGTCACGTCAACAGGGTATAAGGGCGCCCATGGGCGAGCCTTAGGCCACAGGTTGGTTTCGGTTGAATTGCGGACCGATCAGAGCTTGGTTCCAGGTCGATTCCAGGCCTTCTCGCCCGCGCTGCACGCTGGTTACAGTCAGCCCCTACTACCGCTGTTTGCCCGAGCGTTGGAAAGGATCGACGCACATGACGCAGGCCGCTCGCAGTTGGCGGATAGTGGCAGGCGGTGTAGCCGTCGGCTTCGCCGCTGCTGTGGGCTTTGCCACTGCCTCCGCATCCGCGGATCCCGTGCTTCCCCCGCGCCCGACTCCGGCACCGCCGCCGGTTACCCAGAACATCGTCGGCGGCGTCGGCAACAGCGCCTCGGCCGCATCCTTGCCGGTGGCGCCGAATCCGGCGTCGCCGGTGAGGCCGCCGGTCGGGCCCGTGGCCGGGCTCGTACCGGTGCCGCCCACGCTGGTTCCGGCTACCTCCGGGACGTTGCGCGACTACTTCCAGTCCAAGGGAGTCAAACTCGAGCCGCAAAAGCCGCAGGGCTTCAACGCGCTCGACATCACGTTGCCGATGCCGGCGGGCTGGACGCCGGTGCCCGACCCCAACGTCGCCGACCCATTCGTGGTGATCGCCAACCGATCTGGTGGGAGCCTCTACACCTCCAATGCTCAAGTCGTGGTGTACAAGCTCATCGGCGACTTCGACCCACGGGAGGCCATCACCCACGGCTTCGTCGACAGCCAGCAACTGCCCGCCTGGCAAACCACGACCGCCTCGCTCGCCGATTTCGGCGGCTTCCCGTCGTCGATCATCGAAGGCACCTACCGGCAGAACGACATGACGCTCAACACCTCCCGGCGCCACGTCATCGCCACCTCCGGCCCGGACAAGTACCTGGTGTCACTGGCGGTCACCACGGACGTCGCCCGGGCTGTGGCCGAGGCCCCGGCCACCGACGCGATCGTGAACGGATTCCGGGTGGCCGCGCCGACGGCCGGCCCGCCCGCGCCGGTGGCCCCGCCCGCGCCGGCCAACCCGGCCGTGTTGCCGATCGCGCCCGCTGTGGGCCGGTAGCTGACTGGGGCGGGCGCCCCGCTCGGCTCGGTTGGCGGCGCATCGTATGGTGTGGCCATGCTGATCGCCGGTGTGCTGTGTGTGTGCGTTGCGGTTGCGGTCGCCGCCGTGGGGCTCTGGTCGATCTCTCGCCCCGCTAGCGGCGACGTCGCTGCGGCGTTGATGCGGGCAGTCGCTCCGCCTCAATTAGCTGCCGCAGTCATGTTGGCCAGCGGCGGCGCTGGGCGCCTCGCAGCGAGCGCCGGTCGTGGTGATCCTGTGCGTAGTCGGTGCGGTCAGCACCCTGGCCGCCGGCTCGTGGCAAGCCGCGCGGTATGCGCTGAACAGCGAAGCGGCGCAGGCGAATTGCGAGGGCAGCTGCGCCGGGTGCGCGGTGCTCGACTGCGTGGGGCCGCCTCGCCCGTCGGCAGGCGCCTCGTCGCCGCGCCGCTAAAGCCGCTGTCCCACTAGGGGTTTAGTTATCGCGTGTCGGATGGCCACCGCGCAGGCTCAGTTGCTCGCCAGCCGACCCCGGTTAGTTGCGGCTGACGTCGATCGGGTGGGTGGCTAGCATTGACAGCGGCAACGGCTGGCGCCGCAGCGCCCGCGCCCACAGGTCTACCCGCGGCCCGGCCAGTACATCAGATGGCAACGCCGACAACACGATCCAGTCGTCACGCTCGATCTCGCCTTCGAGCTGGCCGATGGTCCAGCCCGAGTAGCCGGCGAAGATCCGGACCCCTTCAAGCAGTGGGGCGATCGCGTCCGGGTCGGCCTCTAGATCGACCATCACGATGCGCCCGCTCACATGCCTCAGCCCGGGGACGCCCTGCGGATCGGCACCCACACGCAGTGCCCCCAGACACAGTGCGGCGTCACGTTTCACGGGACCGCCGACGAACATCGTCTTCGGCTTGGCCGCCAATTTGGCCCATTGCGGCAACACGTTGTAGACAGCGGTGTCGCTGGGCCGGTTGAGCACCACTCCCAAGGTGCCGCCGTCGTTGTGCTCGACGACGTAGATCACGCTGCGTCGGAACGTCGGCTCCAGCAAGTCGGTATTCGCCAGCAGCAAGGTCCCCGATCGCACTCGGTGCGCGGCAGGTGCGACATAGTCTTCGGGATCTTCGTGCTGCGCCACAACACCATCATGGCACCCGCGCGCAGTTGCGGTGGCGAACAACGGAGGCGCAGCCCGAGATTTGTACGCTGGTCGCAGGTTGCGGTCGCTCGTGGGCTGACCGCGGCGATCGCGGAAGTAGGTCTTGTGGTTGACGTCCGCGCGCCCGTCACGGTGTGGCGCTCAATGCGTCGGTTACCCGACTTCCGGCGACTGCTGGAGTTGCGGGTTGCCAGCCAGTTCGGTGACGGGCTGTTTCAGGCGACGCTGGCGGGGGCGCTGCTGTTCAACCCCGACCGGGCCACCAGTCCGTTGGCGATCGCGGGTGCCTTCGCGGTGCTGTTTTTGCCCTATTCGTTGCTCGGTCCGTTTGCCGGGGCGCTGATGGACCATTGGGATCGGCGGCTGGTGCTGGTCGGGGCCAACGTCGGTCGCCTGCTGTCGATCGCCGCGGTGGCTGCCTTCTTGGCCGTCGGGGCCAACGATTGGGTGGTGCTTTGTGGCGCGTTGATCGTCAACGGCTTCGGCCGCTTCGTCGCGTCCGGGTTATCGGCCGCCTTGCCGCACGTGGTGCCGCGCGAGCAAGTGGTCACCATGAATTCGATTGCCAACGCCAGCGGCGCGGTTGCTGCGTTTATCGGCGCCAACTTCATGTTGTTGCCGCGCTGGCTTGTCGGGCCCGGCGACAACGGCTCGGCGGCCATTATCTGCCTCGTCGCGATCCCGGTATCGATCGCCCTGTGGTTGTCGCTGCGGTTCGCTGCTCGCGCCTTGGGTCCTGATGACCGCAAACGCGGGGTTCACAGGTCGGTCGTCTACGCGGTGATCACCGGCTGGCTGCATGGTGCGCGCACGGTCGCGGACCGCCCGTCGGTGGCCGCCACCCTTTCGGGGCTGGTGGCACATCGGATGGTGTTCGGTATCAATACGCTGCTGGTGCTGGTGCTCGTCCGGCATGTCGGCGTGGTCGGTGGGTTAGGCACCGCGGTGATGTTCGTCGCCGCGACCGGGGCCGGGGCGTTTTTAGCCAATGCGTTGACCCCTTCTGCGGTGCGACGTTGGGGCCGCTACCGCACCGCCAACGCTGCGTTAGCCGCTGGCGCGGTGATCCAGATCGCCGGGGCGAGCCTGCAATTACCGATCATGGTGTTGTGCGGATTTTTGCTCGGGACCATCGGCCAGGTTGTGAAGCTGTGCGCTGACACCGCAATGCAGCTCGATGTTGACGACGGCTTGCGTGGTCACGTGTTCACCGTTCAGGATTCGTTATTTTGGGTCTCGTTCATCGTCGCGGTCACGTTGGCCGCGTTGGTGATTCGCCCCGACGGGCACTCGCCGGGGCTGGCGTTGGCCGGTACGGTGCTCTACCTTGTCGGGCTGCTCGTGCATGCCGCGGTCGCCCGGCGCGGGCAGCCGGTGAGCGGTCGCTAAGGTACATCCATGGCCGGTCCGGGCCCGATTGTGGACGACCTTCGCGCGGAGAGCGACGAGCTGGATGCGTTGGTAGCTCCCCTTGCCGACGAGCGCTGGGCCGAGCTGACGCCGGCGCCGGGCTGGACGATCGCCCATCAGATCGGGCACCTGCTGTGGACCGACGGTGTCGCGCTCACCGCGGTCACCGACGAGGCGCGATTTGTCGATGTGCTCGCGGCTGCCGCCGCCAATCCCACTGGCTTTGTCGACGAGGGTGCCGACGAGATGGCTAGCCGGTCGCCTGCGGAGCTGCTGGCCGACTGGCGGCTCACCCGCACCCGCCTGCATGAGGCGCTGTTGACGGTTCCCGACGGTCGCAAACTGCCCTGGTTCGGGCCGCCGATGAGTGCGGCGTCGATGGCCACCGCGCGGCTGATGGAGACCTGGGCGCATGGACTCGACGTGGCCGACGCTCTGGGCGTCAAACGGCCGGCCACCACACGGCTGCGCTCCATCGCGCATCTTGGTGTGCGCACCCGCGACTACTCCTTCGTGGTCAACGGGCTTACGCCGCCGGCCGAGCCGTTTCTGGTCGCGCTCCGCGCGCCGGACGGGAGCACCTGGTCGTGGGGACCCGCGGACGCGGCGCAGCGCGTCACCGGCTCCGCGGAAGACTTCTGCTTTCTGGTCACGCAGCGACGTCCCCTCGGCTCACTCGACATCACAGCACACGGCGCAGAGGCGCAGCGGTGGCTGGGAATTGCGCAAGCCTTCGCCGGCCCGCCGGGTAAGGATCGCGGGCGATGAGCGCGCGCAGCGCGCGAAGAGAGACAAGGCCCATCAGGCTCCGCCGATGAGCTCTCTGCCGGAAGGTGGCCACGAAACGCGTTTGGCGGCCACGCAACGTGCGCACTGGGAACAGACCTACACCAGCCATCCAGACCTTTACGGCACGCAGCCGTCCGAAGCGGCGAGGTAGGCGATTGAAGTGTTCGGCTCCACCGGTGTAGCCACACTGCTCGACCTTGGCGGCGGGCACGGCCGCGATGCGTTGTTCTTCGTGCGCAACGGAATTACAACTCATGTCATTGACTTCAGCGCGACAGCACTGCGACAGCTGACCGACACCGCCGAAACGCTCGGGCTAGGTGATCGAGTTGCGGTGACAAAACACGATGTTCGCTCTGCGCTACCAATAGCTACAGCATCCGTCGATGCGGTATTCGCACACATGCTGCTATGTATGGCTTTGTCTACCAATACGATTCGCGCTATCGTCGATGACGTCCGGCGCGTGTTGCGGCCCGGAGGCGTATTCGTCTACACCGTTCGGCACACCGGCGACGCACATTACCGCGCCGGCATCGCCCACGGCGACGACGTCTACGAGCACGGCGGCTTCGCCGTCCACTACTTCTCCAGGCAACTCGTCGACGAGTTGGCCGTGGGATGGGTACTCGCCGATGTGCGTGAGTTCTGTGAAGGCGAGCTCCCGCGACGCTTGTTCTGCGTTACCCAGATCAGTCCACATGACTGAAATGGGCGATCAGTCGTTTACAGGGCAGCGGCGGCGTCAGCGGCACCGTCGCCGTCGCTGTCGCTGAGCTTGACGTCCCACTGCCCGTCGCCGTCGCTGTCGACATAGGCCGTGTCATAACCGCCGCCGTCCGCGCCCAGCATCACCCGATCTGCCAGGCCGTTGCCGTCGACGTCTACCAGCCGGTCATCGACGCGGCCGTCGACGTCGAAGTCGACCAACGGGCCCCCACTGTGCTCCACGCCGTCGAGTCCGAACCAGCGCAGCTGCCCACCTCGGTCCACGGCAACCTGCCATGTCCCGGTTCCGTCATCGGTGAAGTAGCTCTCCGGCATGCCGTCGTTATCGAGATCCAGCACCGCATGGTCTGCCAGTCCGTCGCCGTCGAAATCGGCCAGCGCGTCGTCGCGGAGACCGTCGCCGTCGAAGTCGAGCCCCACCGAATCGAACTGGCCGTCGTGGTCGAGATCTAGGTCCGGCTGGCCGTCCCAGATTCTGGCCGCGCCGTCGTCACCGCCAATGCAGTACTCCATGCGATTAATGACGGCGCCTGGCCCTCAGCGGTTCCCGCGTGCCTTCCACCAGGACAGCAGCTCGGCCGTCGCTTCCTCTCGAGTCAACGGCCCGCGTTCTAGCCGCAGCTCTTTGAGGTAGCGCCACGCCTCACCCACCTGAGGGCCGGGCGGGATATCGAGGATCGACATGATCTCGTTGCCGTCCAAGTCGGGGCGTATCCCCGCGAGATTCTCGCGGGCGGCCAGTTCTGCGATCCGCGCCTCAAGCCGGTCGTAGTTGGCCTGCAGGCGCGCTGCCCGGCGTGCGTTGCGGGTGGTGCAGTCGGCGCGCACCAGCTTGTGCAGCCGCGGCAGCAGCGGACCCGCGTCGGTCACATAGCGGCGCACCGCCGAATCGGTCCACTTGCCCTCGCCGTAGCCGTGGAACCGCAGGTGAAGATACACCAGCTGCGAGATGTCCTCGATCATCTGTTTGGAGTACTTCAGTGCCCGCAGTCGTTTGCGGGCCATCTTGGCGCCGACCACCTCGTGGTGGTGAAAGCTCACCCGCCCGTCTGGTTCGTGCTTGCGGGTGGCGGGCTTACCGATGTCATGCAGCAGCGCGGCCCAGCGCAGCACTAGATCGGGGCCCTCGTCCTCGAGGTCAATCGCTTGCTGCAACACCCGCAGCGAATGCTGGTAGACGTCTTTGTGTTGATGGTGTTCGTCGATCGCCATCCGCATCGCGCCGACTTCGGGCAACACCACCTCACCCATCCCGGTTTGCACTAGCAAGTCGATACCGGCCACCGGGTCCTTGCCGAGCAGCAGCTTGTCCAATTCCGCAGCTACCCGTTCGGCGGTGATCCGGGCCAGTTGCGGCGCCATGTCTTCGATCGCCGAGCGCACCCGCGGCGCGACGGTGAAGCCCAGCTGCGAAACGAACCGTGCGGCGCGCAACATCCGCAACGGGTCGTCGGCGAACGACTCCTGCGGTGCCGCCGGTGTGTCCAGCACCTCGGCACGCAGCGCCGCCAGACCACCCAGCGGGTCGACGAATTCACCGGGGCCGCTTGGGGTGACGCGCACCGCCATCGCGTTGACGGTGAAATCGCGACGGGCCAGATCGTCCTCGAGACGGTCTCCGAAACGCACCTGCGGGTTGCGCGACACCCGGTCGTAGCGGTCGGCGCGAAACGTGGTGATCTCGAGGCGGTGATCACCTTTGCCGACGCCGACGGTGCCGAACTCGATCCCGGTGTCCCACAACGCATCAGCCCACCCCCGCACGACCGCCTGCGCCTGCTCGGGACGAGCGTCGGTGGTGAAGTCCAGGTCGGGGCTGAGTCGGCCAAGCACGGCGTCGCGCACCGACCCTCCAACCAGATACAGCTCGTGGCCTGCGTCGGTGAACAATGCCCCCAGCTCGCGCAAAAGCGCGGCGTGCCGGTTCAACGCCACCGCAGCTGCGGTCAGCAGGTCGGCGTCTTGGGCGGTGTCGGGCACGTTCGATGAGCGTAGTCCGGTGACGATGCCGGCCGTACGCGGCCGGAGGAGGAGCCGGACAATCGAGCACAGTCGTGCGACGACCCAGGCCGCTTGCGGCCGAGGAGGAGCGCGACCATCAGACCCAGTCGTGCGACGACGCAGGCCGCTTGCGGCCGAGGAGGAGCGCGACCATCAGACCCAGTCGTGCGACGACGCAGGCCGCGAAGTGGCGATCGCGCACCCGGCTACCGGCGAGTGGCCCGGGAACGCGCAACTGCGCCAGCTACTATCGCTTGGGTGTCGGACGACGAACAAGGCAAAGCTCGTCGACGCCGGGGCAGGCGTCGCGGTCGGCGCGCGGCCGGTTCGTCCGAACACCGCTCAGCCAATCAGGCGACCGGCGGCGCTACCGCGGCGTCAGATGCCGGTTCAGCGAAATCGTCGCGCTCCCGCGCGTTGCGTCGCGGACCCGAGCGGCTGCGCACGGTGCACGAAACCTCCGCCGGCGGATTGGTGATCGACGGGATCGACAAGCCGCGCGAAGAACAGGTCGCGGCCTTGATCGGTCGTATCGATCGGCGCGGGCGGATGCTGTGGTCGCTGCCCAAAGGGCACATTGAAGTCGGCGAAACGGCTGAGCAGACGGCTATGCGCGAGGTCGCCGAAGAGACCGGCGTCCGCGGCAGTGTGCTCGCCGCGCTGGGCAGCATCGACTACTGGTTCGTCACCGACGGGCGGCGGGTGCACAAGACGGTCCACCACTATTTGATGCGGTTCTCCGGCGGCGAGCTATCTGACGACGACGTCGAAGTCGCCGAGGTGGCGTGGGTGCCGATACGCGAACTGCCGTCGAAGCTGGCCTACGCCGACGAACGCCGCCTGGCCGAGGTGGCCGACGAACTGATCGACAAGCTGCAAACGGACGGTCCGGAGGCATTGCCGCCCCTGCCGCCGAGCTCGCCGCGACGGCGGCCCCAGACGCATTCGCACGCCCACCGGCGTCGGTCCGACGAACCCACACCGGGCCGGAAGAACGGTCGCGGTCCAGGGCCGTGACCCGCCGGCGACGATGCAGAGCGTAGCGATGAGGAGGAGCGGCGCTTTGACCCAGCCGCGGCTTTCGCGGGCGGCTGCCTCGTGCCTCGCCGTAGTGGCCGGCATACTCGCCCTGCTCATCGTGCCCACCGCCGCGCCGCGCGCCGCCGCGGGCGAACCCGGCACGACCGCGTTCGTCCAAATTCGCGTCGACCAGGTGACCCCCGACGTCATCACCACCACCAGCGACCCGGTCGTCACCGTCAAGGGAATCGTCACCAACGTCGGCGACCGCCCGGTTCGCGACGTGATGGTCCGCCTCGAGCACGCTCCGGCGGTCACCTCCTCGGCGGCCTTGCGCACTAGCCTCGACGGCGGCACCGACCAATACCAGCCGGCCGCCGATTTCCTTACGGTCGCAACGGAATTGCAGCGCGGACAGAAGAGCGGGTTCACCCTGGCGGCTCCGCTGCGGTCGTTGACCAAGCCCTCGCTGGCCATCGATCAGCCCGGCGTCTACCCACTGCTGATCAACGTCAACGGCACCCCCGACTATGGCGCGCCGGCCCGGCTGGACAACGCCCGATTCCTGCTGCCGGTTGTGGGGGTACCACCCGAGCCGACCAAGACCTCCACCGACTCACTGAGCTCCGTAGTTGCGCCCGATACGTCGAAGCCCGTACAGATCACCATGCTCTGGCCGCTGGCCGACCGTCCCCGCCTGGCTCCGGGGGTGCCCGGCGGCACCTTCCCGGTGCGGCTGATGGACGACGAGCTCGCGACCTCGCTGGCCACTGGCGGGCGCCTCGACGTTCTGCTGTCCTCGGTCGAGTTCGCCACCAGCCGCGATGTCGACCCCGACGGTGCGGTCGGGCGCTCGCTGTGTTTGGCCGTAGACCCGGACCTGCTTGTCACCGTCAACGCGATGACCGCCGGTTACGTCGTCTCCAACTCCGCCGACAGCAGCGCACAACAGCCCGGGACGCCTATCCATCCCGGCACCGGCCAGGCCGCCGCCGTGAGCTGGCTCAACCGGCTGCGTGCACTGGCGCACCGGATGTGTGTGGCCCCGACTCCATATGCCCACGCCGATCTCGACGCCGTGCAGCGCGTCGCCGATCCGGGAGTGAGCGCTGCCGCGACCAGTAAGGCCGCTGACATCGTCGACCAGATACTCGGCGTGAGCTCCGTTCGGGGCGCCACCTTGATGTCGGACGGCCCGCTGACCCGCCGCACCGCCGATCTGCTCGACAGCAGCGGCAACGCGGTGGCGGTCGCGGCCGCCGACCTCTCCGAGCAGGACGCCGGTGCCGTTGTGAACGTTGAGCCACGGCGAGTGGCCCCGCACGTCGTCATCACGCCGTTCGACCCGGCCGTCGGCGCGGCGTTGGCCGCCGCAGGCACCGACCCCATCGCGCCGACCTACCTGGGCAGCGCACTGGCAGTACGGTTGCGCCACGACTCCGACACTGCGCGCCGCCAGGACGCACTGGCGTCGATGCTGTGGCGAAGCCTGCAACCCGCCGCGGCGCCCCGCGTCCAGATCCTGATGCCACCGGCGGCCTGGAACCTCGCTGCCAACGACGCCCAAGCCGTTCTCAGCACGCTCGCCACCTCGATCCGTTCGGGTCTGGCGGTTCCCCGGCCATTGCCGGCGGTGATCGCCGACGCCCAGGGTGTCGCCGCGACGCCGGTGCCGATCAACAGCGACACCGGGGCCCACGGCCGGTTCGACGACCAGGTCACCACTGAGATCGCCGGCGAGGTGGCGCGGGTGTGGGGCTTGACCGCGGCGCTGACCACCGACGCCCGAACCGGGTTGACCGGCCCCGCCTACACCGCCCCGCTTCGCGAAGACATGCTGCGCGCGGTGAGCCAGATCGAGCGCCCCGACACCCGTAACGGGCTGGCCCACCAGCGGCTGGACATTCTCGGCCACGCGATCGACGACCTGTTCGGCGCGGTGACGATCGTCAACCCGGGCGGCTCGTACACCCTGGCTACCGAACACAGTCCGCTGCCCTTGGCGTTGCACAACGGCTTGGGTGTCCCGATCCGGGTTCGCCTGCAGGTCGACGCCCCACCGGGGATGTCGGTGACCGACATCGGCGAGATCGAGCTGCCGCCCGGCTACCTACCGGTGCGGGTGCCCATCGAAGTGAACTTCACCCAGCGCGTCGCCGTCGACGTGTCGCTGCGCACGCCGGACGGGCTGGCGCTAGGCGAGCCGGTGCGGTTGTCGGTGCACTCCAACGCGTACGGCAAGGTGCTGTTCGCGATCACGCTGACGGCCGCCGCCGTTCTCGTGGCGCTGGCGGGACGGCGGTTATGGCACCGTTTCCGTGGCCAGCCGGACCCCGCCGACCTCGACCGCCCGGACCCCGATGATGCGCGGTACGCCGACGACGATGCGGCGGAGCGCGTGGACGAAGAGCACAGGGTATGAATTTCGCCGGTCAGCGCGTGCCGCCACCGGCCCAGCCACCGCCAAGGCGGCCCGTCCCGCCAGGCGTGGTGCGGCCCCCCTCCGGGGTGGCACCCCAGGGGCGCCAGGAGCTTTCCGATGCCGCGCTGGTGTCGCGGTCCTGGGGAATGGCATTCGCCACGTTGATCAGCCGGCTCACCGGCTTCGCGCGGATCGTGCTGTTGGCCGCGATTCTCGGCGCGGCACTGTCCAGCGCCTTCTCGGTCGCGAATCAGCTGCCCAACCTGGTGGCCGCTTTGGTGCTGGAAGCAACCTTCACCGCGATCTTCGTGCCGGTGCTGGCCCGCGCCGAGCAGGACGACCCCGACCGCGGCGCAGCGTTCGTGCGTCGGCTGGTCACCCTCGCCACCACCCTGCTGCTGGTGACCACCGCACTGTCGGTGGCCGCCGCCCCGCTGCTGGTGCGACTGATGCTGGGACACGACCCGCGCGTCAACGAACCGTTGACCACAGCGTTTGCCTATCTGCTGCTGCCGCAGGTCATCTTCTACGGCTTGTCGTCGGTGTTCATGGCAATCCTGAACACCCGCAACGTCTTCGGGCCGCCGGCCTGGGCGCCCGTCGTCAACAACGTCGTCGCGATCGCCACCCTCGGTGTCTACCTCGCGGTACCCGGCCAGCTGTCGGTCGACCCGGTCCGCATGGGTAACGCCAAGCTGTTGGTGCTGGGCATCGGCACCACGTTGGGGGTGTTCGCCCAGACTGCGGTGCTGCTGGTGTCGATCCGGCGCCAGCGCATCAGCCTGCGCCCGCTGTGGGGCATCGACGACCGGCTCAAACGCTTCGGCGCGATGGCCGCCGCGATGGTGCTCTACGTGCTGATCAGCCAGCTGGGTCTGGTGATCGGCAACCAGATCGCCAGCACGGCCGCAGCCTCCGGTCCGGCGATCTACAACTACACCTGGCTGGTGCTGATGCTGCCGTTCGGGATGATCGGCGTCACCGTACTGACCGTGGTGATGCCACGGCTGAGCCGCAACGCCGCCGCCGACGACATTCCGGCGGTGCTCGCCGACCTGTCGCTGGCGACCCGGCTGACGATGATCACCCTGATCCCGACGGTGGCGTTCATGACGGTGGCCGGTCCCGCGATCGGTAGCGCGCTGTTCGCCTACGGTCGTTTCGGCAATGTCGACGCGACCCATCTCGGTGCGGCGATCGCGCTGTCGGCGTTCACCTTGATCCCCTACGCCCTGGTGCTGTTGCAGCTGCGGGTGTTCTACGCGCGCGAGCAGCCCTGGACACCGATCGTGATCATCGTGGTGATCACCACCGTCAAGGTCATCGCGTCGCTGTTGGCGCCGCACATGACCGACAACCGGGAGTTGGTGGCCGGCTACTTGGGGTTGGCCAACGGGCTCGGGTTTCTGGCTGGTGCGATCGTCGGCTACTACCTACTGCGCCGGGCGCTGCGGCCGCTCGGGGGTCACCTTGTCGGCGTCGACGAGGTGCGGACCATTCTGGTGACGGTCGCGGCGTCGTTGCTGGCCGGCCTCATCGCTCACGTCGCGGATTGGCTCCTGGGCCTTGGTGCGCTGACCACGCAGGGCGGTGGCGCCGGCTCGCTGCTGCGGCTATTGGCTTTGGCGGTGCTCATGCTGCCGATCATTGCCGCGGTCATGGTCCGCGCCCGGGTGCCCGAGGCACAGGCGGCGCTGGATGCCGTGCTGCGCCGCATCGGCCGCGGGCATGTGCCCGCCAGGGCCGCCGGCCCGCTCTCCGATCACCCGCGTCACCACAGTCCGGTCACGTACGCTGATCCAAGGAATTCGTTCACGCCGGGGGGGTTTCCGGTCCAGGAACTGATCCGGCGGGGGCCTCCCGAACACATAGCTGGAGAGGGCAGACGGAAAGGACCAGAGGTGACCGACCGTCCAGCCGAGCGCGCCTCGTCCGGTTCGGCGCCTGATGTCGAGCCGGTGCGGCGACCCGGATCCGATGGGCCCGGTCCTCGCCCGCCCGCCTCGCCGCCGGGGCCCGATCGGTCGGCTCCTCACCGGCCAGCATCGTCCCCGGTGGCCGACGACTTCCAACCCGATATTCCGGCTGACTACAACGTCGACGCGGGGTCCGCGCCGAAAGCTGCACATCGATCCAACGGTGACATCGCCCGCGATGCATCCCGCAATACGCCGCAGGAGCCGCTTGCGTTCGACGCCCCACGGGAACCGACCCCCGAACCGTCGTCGCGGCAAGATGACGTCCACCTGGTACCGGGCGCCCGGATCGCCGACGGTCGCTACCGTCTGCTGGTCTTCCATGGCGGAGCGCCTCCGCTGCAGTTCTGGCAGGCGCTGGACACGGCGTTGAATCGGCAGGTCGCACTGACCTTCGTCGACCCCGACGGCGCGTTGCCGGAAAATCAGTTACAAGAAATCCTTTCCCGCACAATGCGTCTCAGCCGGATCGACAGGCCCGGCATCGCCAGAGTCCTCGACGTCATCCGCACCGGCAATGGCGGTTTGGTCGTCGCGGAGTGGGTCCGCGGCGGCTCCCTGCAGGAAGTCGCCGACACCTCTCCGTCATCGGTCGGCGCCGCTCGCGCGATGCAGTCGCTGGCTGCGGCCGCTGAGGCCGCTCACCACGCCGGCGTCGCGCTGTCCATCGACCACCCCAGCCGGGTCCGAGTCAGCATTTCCGGTGACGTGGTGCTGGCATTTCCAGCAACCATGCCCGACGCCACCCCCGAAGACGACATCCGCGGAATCGGCGCTGCGCTGTATGCCTTGCTGGTCAACCGGTGGCCGCTGCCGGAATCCGGGGTGCGCAGCGGTCTGGCCCCCGCCGACCGGGACTCACTTGGTCGGCCCGTCGACCCCAGCGCCATCGACCCCGATATTCCGTTCCAGATCTCCGCGGCCGCTGTCCATGCCGTTCAAGAGAACGGTGGGATACGCAGCGCGTCAACGCTTTTGAACCTACTTCAGCAGGCGACGGCGGTGGCCGACCGCACCGACCTACTGAGTCCGATCAAGGAACCGGTGCCGTCGCGCGGCGTTTCCAGCCCTCTGGGCCCATCGCTGTCCGGCTCCGACGAAGCCGCCGCCCGGCACCGTCGCATTGTGATGGCCAGCATCGGCGCCGGCGTCGCGGTCATTGCGGTGGTGCTTTTGCTGCTGGCGTCCGTGCTGGGCCGGATGTTCGGCGACCTCGGCGGTGGCCTCGACAAAGACCGGCTGGGGTTGAATGCGCCGTCGTCGAGCGGCACTGCGGCAGGCGCTCCGGCTGCCGCGGGCAGCACGGTCAAACCGGTGAAGGCCACCGTCTTCTCCCCAGGGGGTGACCCGGACTCCCCCGGCCAGGCCGGCTTGGCGATCGACGGTAACCCGGCTACAGCCTGGACCACCGACACCTACACCGACGCCGTCCCGTTCCCGAGCTTCAAGAGCGGTGTGGGGTTGATGCTGCAGCTGCCGACACCCACGGTGGTTGGCAACGTCACCATCGACACCGCCAGCACCGGCACCAAGGTTCAGATTCGTTCGTCGCCGAGCCCGACACCAGCGAAGCTGGATGACACTGCGGTGCTGACGCCGCCGACGGCGTTGCAACCCGGTCACAACAGCATCCCGGTCAAGGCGGCGTCGCCGACGTCCAACCTGCTGGTATGGATCTCGACGTTGGGAAGCACCGGCGGTAAAAACCGTGCCGAAATCTCCGAGATCACCGTGCAGGCCGCGTCGTAGGTTCTGCCCGTCACGCAGCCCTGTTCGGGGTGAAGTGCTGCGCACCCGGCGATTGGTTACTGTCCGGCCGTGGGTTTGGGAGGGCAGGTTCGGCAGCAACGCAGCGACGCCGAACTGCTGGCCGCTCATGTTGCCGGCGACCGCCATGCGTTCGCAGAGCTGTTCGGTCGTCATCACCGCCAGCTGCACCGACTTGCCCGGTTGACCAGCCGCACTCAGGAGGATGCCGAGGACGCGCTGCAGGACGCGATGCTTTCGGCGCATCGCGGTGCGGGTTCCTTCCGGCACGACGCCGCAGTCAGCAGCTGGCTGTACCGCATCGTGGTCAATGCCTGCCTGGATCGGCTGCGCCGCAGCAAGGCTCATCCAACGGCTCCACTCGACGACGTCCATCCGGTGCCGGACCGGACGGCCCAGGTGGAAACGGCGATCGCGGTTCAGCGGGCGCTGATGCGACTGCCGGTCGAACAGCGGGCTGCAGTGGTGGCGGTCGACATGCAGGGGTACTCCATCGCCGACACCGCCCGCATGCTCGGTGTCGCCGAAGGGACTGTGAAAAGCCGATGTGCCCGCGCGCGGGCCCGCCTGGCCGCGCTGCTCGGTTACCTCGCGACCGACCTCGCCGCCGAGCCCGCGTCCGATTCCGTTCGCCGCCTGGCGCGCTAGCGCCCACGTCGCCTGCCCGGCTCGTTGTCCCGCGGCTGATGTCTCGTCTTCCGGCGTGTGCATAGCGGCCAGCCTGTGCATAACGGACACTGGGGCGGATGGCTGACGCTGACAACGATCCCGCGCAGGACGGCGACGAGGCCGCCGATCCGCCTCTGACAGTGGAGCAACTCGCCGATCTGCAAGCCGGTCTGCTCGACGACGACGAGGCGGCGCGAGTGCGAAACCAAATCCGGGCCGATCCGGCCGCTCAAGAGGCGCTTCGCGCCCTCAACCACGTCCGCCGCGATCTCGCCACGCTAGGCGCCGACTCACAATCGGCGCCCGACACTCCCCCGCCTGTCGTCGCCCGCATCACGGCGGCGCTGCGGTCCGCGACTGACCCGGCGCGCCCGCCCGGCGCCGCCCATGCCCTGCGACCACACAGCCGTCCGACTCGGAAAGTAGCCGCCGCAGCCGGCGTCTCCGCAGCCTTCGCCGCGATCGGTGTTGGCACCGTGGCCCTGCTGCACAGTCCCCCGCCCACACCCAGCGCGCCGAGCACCGCCGAGCACATCACGGTGTCGCGCCCACCGGCAACCATTCCGCTGTCGGCTCCCGAAATCCTCGGACTGCTCCAGAGCCGCCCTGACTACGGCCCGCTCAGCGACCCAAGCCGGCGCGCGTCATGCCTCACCGGACTGGGCTATTCAGCCTCCACCGAAGTTCTGGGCGCGCGCCCCGTCGAGGTAAGCGGCCGGGCCGCCGTGTTGCTGGTCCTCCCCGGGAACACCCCCGACCGGCTGACCGCCTTAGCAGTGGCAGCCAACTGCAGCGCAGCCGACACCGGCCTATTGGCCGACACCACCCTTGCCCGCCCATAGCGTTATGCGGAACAGCACCGCCTACGCTGGCGTTGCAAAACCTGAAGTTGCTTTGCCGAAGCCGGCTTCTTAAGCGAAAGGCCTGTATGACCGCCCCCACCACTGTGCACGACGTGATCATCATCGGATCCGGCCCCGCCGGCTACACCGCAGCCATCTATGCCGCGCGGGCGCAACTGGCACCGCTGGTGTTCGAGGGCACCTCGTTCGGCGGCGCGCTGATGACCACCACCGATGTGGAGAACTACCCGGGCTTCCGCAGCGGTATCACCGGCCCGGAATTGATGGACGAAATGCGCGAGCAGGCGCAGCGGTTCGGCGCCGACCTGCGGATGGAAGACGTCGAGTCGGTCTCGCTGGACGGCCCGATCAAGTCCGTCGTGACCGCCGAGGGCCAGACCTACCACGCCCGAGCCGTAATCCTGGCGATGGGCGCAGCCGCCCGCTACCTGCACGTGCCCGGCGAGCAGGAACTGCTGGGCCGTGGCGTGAGTTCGTGCGCGACGTGCGACGGGTTCTTCTTCCGCGACCAGGACATCGCGGTGATCGGCGGCGGTGACTCGGCGATGGAAGAGGCGACGTTTCTGACCCGCTTTGCCCGCAGCGTGACGATCGTGCACCGCCGCGACGAGTTCCGGGCATCCAAGATCATGCTCAACCGCGCCCGCAGCAATGACAAAATCCGGTTCGTCACCAACCACGTCGTGGTCGCCGTCGAGGGCGACGGCACGGTCACCGGGCTGCGACTACGCAACACGATCACCAGCGAAGAGTCGCAGCTCTCCGTCACCGGCGTATTCGTCGCGATCGGCCACGACCCGCGCTCAGAGCTGGTCCGCGATGCCGTCGACGTCGACCAGGACGGCTACGTGCTGGTGAGGCAGCCGACCACGAGCACCTCCGTCGACGGTGTGTTTGCCGCCGGCGACTTGGTGGACCGCAGCTACCGGCAGGCCGTTACTGCCGCTGGCACCGGATGCGCCGCGGCGATTGACGCCGAGCGTTGGCTAGCCGAGCATGCAGGATCCGGCGGGGACACCGAAACCGAGGCCGGCACCGACACCGATCTGATTGGAGTACCGCGATGACTGAGAACACCAGCGCCCCAGTCGAAGTCTCCGACGCTACGTTCGCGACGGAAGTGTTGTCGAGGAAAACACCTGTGCTCGTTGACTTTTGGGCGACCTGGTGTGGGCCCTGCCGAATGGTGGCGCCGGTGCTCGAAGAAATCGCCGCCGAGAAGGCCGGACAGCTCACGGTCGCCAAACTCGACGTCGACGCCAACCCGCAGACCGCGCGCGATTTTCAGGTGGTCTCGATCCCGACGCTGATCCTGTTCAAGGACGGTCAGCCCGTCAAACGGATCGTCGGCGCCAA
The DNA here is from genome assembly GCF_010731635.1 of Mycobacterium noviomagense. Taxonomy (NCBI): domain Bacteria; kingdom Bacillati; phylum Actinomycetota; class Actinomycetes; order Mycobacteriales; family Mycobacteriaceae; genus Mycobacterium; species Mycobacterium noviomagense. Next base: position 1,858,438 of record NZ_AP022583.1, on the reverse strand, counting down.
GGGAAAGGCCGCGCTGCTGCGCGAGCTTTCCGACGTGGTTCCCAGCCCCCAGTAACACCTGTTCGGTCGGCTGGATCTCGCGGTGATTGGCCTGGCGTTTTCCTAAATTCGAGAAGCGTCTGCGACAATACCGCCTAGCCTGTCAAGCATCGGCAGCTCCATTCGGGCTGGCTCACCGGAGGGTCCTGGCATGTCGAATCCGCATCGTGGCGTCGGGGACGAGCTACGCTGCGGCGACCGCAGCGCAGCCGTTACCGAGATCCGCGCCACGCTGGCATCACTGGGATATCTGGAAGGCCCGGAGGCAGACCTCACCACCGGAAGGCAAGTGGCGCTCGACGTATTCGACGCTGAGCTCGACCAGGCGGTGCGGGCCTTTCAGCAACAACGCGGGCTGCTGGTGGACGGGATCGTCGGCGAAGCGACGTATCGTGCGTTGAAGGAGGCGTCCTACCGGCTCGGCGCCCGCACGCTATTTCATCAGTTCGGCGCGCCGATGTACGGCGACGACGTCGCCACCCTGCAGGCACGGCTGCAAGATCTCGGTTTTTACACCGGCCTGGTCGACGGATACTTCGGGCTGCAGACGCACAATGCGCTGATGTCTTATCAACGCGAGTACGGCCTGTACGCCGACGGAATCTGCGGCCCAGAAACGTTGCGCTCCTTGGATTTTCTCGCTTCGCGGGTCACCGGCGGTTCTCCGCACGCCATTCGTGAAGAGGAGCTCGTCCGTCGGTCCGGCCCGAAACTGTCTGGCAAGCGGATCATTATCGATCCCGGCCGCGGCGGCGCCGACCACGGACTGATCACCCAAGGCCCAGCAGGACCCATCAGCGAAGCAGACATACTGTGGGACTTGGCAAGTCGCCTCGAGGGCCGGATGACTGCCATCGGCATGGAGACGTTCTTGTCCCGGCCGCCCAACCACAGTCCGACGGATGCGGAGCGTGCGGCCACCGCCAACGCCGTCGGCGCCGATCTGATGATCAGCCTGCGCTGTGCGAGCTTGGCCAGCCCGTCGGCCAACGGGGTGGCGTCCTTCCACTTCGGCAATTCGCACGGGTCGGTCTCGACCATCGGCCGTATGCTCGCTGACTTCATCCAGCGAGAAGTGGTGGCGCGCACCGGTTTACGCGATTGCCGCATTCACGGCAGAACGTGGGATCTGTTGCGGCTCACTAGGATGCCGACCGTACAGGTCGACATCGGTTACATCACCAACCCTCATGACCGAGCCAAGCTGGTTACCCCGCACGCCAGAGACGCCATTGCCGAAGGCATTCTTGCCGCGGTCAAGCGGCTTTACCTGCTCGGCAAAAACGACCGGCCGACCGGAACCTTCACCTTTGCCGAGTTACTGGCCCACGAGCTTGCGGTGGAGCAGGCGAGCCGCGTCACCGGCTCGTAGCCGACGACCCCGCCCCCACCGGTTGCTGCAGCTGTGCATTCTCAAGCAGCCGCTCCAACGCCGCTTCCACCTCGGCCTTCCACCCCAAGCCTTTGTCGAGCTCTAGGCGTAGCCGCGGAAAGTACCGATGCGGCGCCACCACGACGAACCCGGCGGTCTGCAGGAAATCTGCGTCGATCACGCAGTGGTCCACCGAACAGTCGCCGACCGCCGCCAGCACTGGCCGGATCTCCGGCTCAGCGGTGCGCCGATCCTGCAACTCGCTGACCGCCTCGGTGCGGCCGAATGCCTCCAACGCCCGAACGCCGCGGCGCACCAACTCGTCGACTACCCGAGCGATGAGGCTGTGCCGCAGGTCCTCGGCAGCCTGCGGCTCCAGCCCCATCGATGTCAGCAGCACCGCGTCGGCCGATACCGGAGCAGTAGGAAAGTGCTGGGCCCGCGGCACCACCCGCGGCGGTGCATAGAGTACGTACCCCAGACAAGGTGGCTCACTGTTTCCGGACTCGGCCGGCTCAGCCGTCGCCACCTGGCCGCACGAGCCCCATTCCAGCATCACCATCGACAGCCAAGCTTCCTTCTCGAACTCAGGGTCGGGCAGGTGGTCGTCGGCGTGCAGCGCCGCGGGGTCCAGTTCCCAGTAGACGCAGCGCCGCGCATGCTTGGGTAGCTGCTCGAACGCTTCGAGTCGCAGCGGTGTGATTCGGGCAGACACTAGACTTCCAGGCCTTCGCGCGGTGCTGGCGCTGACGACCCTACTCGGGCCGCCGGCACGCGCATGGCTATCGCTGATGATCGCGGCCCTCGTCGGAGCCCGAGCAGGTGTCGCCGTGCGGCCGGGACTCCTGCGGGTCGGGCTGTCCGGCCCGCGCCGTCGCAGGGGTGCGCCACGTGCCTCGCTCCTTTGTCACGCCGGCCTCCGCTGGCAGGAATTCGCCCAGCGCGGCGCAAACCGTCCGCAGCCGGATGTACGCCTACAACCCTTCCAGGATAGGAGAGTCGGTCGGTACCCGGCCAGTGCAACTGCTCGATGACTCCGGCGCGAGATCTAAGCCGAAAAATACTGCGCTGCAGCGTAATCGGGTGGCGATACAGGGCCAGAACCGCCCCGCGTCACAGTGACGGAACTACGCCATGTCGTTGGTCATGCCTGGGCCGCGTCCATCAGCCCCACGATGCGCTGCAAGTCGTCCACGGAGCCGAACTCAACGACGATCTTGCCCTTACGTTTGCCGAGGCTGACCGTGACCCGGGTATCCAGGGCGCCGGAGAGCCGCTCAGCGACGTCTTGCAGACCCGGCATCTGGATCGGCTTGCGCCTCGGCTGGGCCGGCGCAGGTCCGTCGCCGCGGTTGGCCAGTGTCACCGCTTCCTCGGTCGCCCGCACCGATAAGCCCTCGGCGACAATTCTGGCTGCCAGCTCCTCTTGAGCCTCCGGACCGCCCTCCAGTGCCAGCAGCGCGCGGGCATGTCCCGCGGAAAGCACACCGGCGGCCACTCGCCGCTGAACAGCGATCGGTAGTCGCAGCAGGCGGATCATGTTAGTGATGAGCGGGCGGGAGCGGCCAATGCGCGCTGCCAGCTCGTCGTGGGTAACACCGAACTCGTCGAGCAGCTGCTGGTACGCCGCTGCCTCTTCCAACGGATTCAGCTGGACGCGATGGATGTTCTCGAGGAGGGCGTCGCGCAGCATGTTGTCGTCGCCGGTCTCCCGGACGATCGCGGGGATCGCAGTCATTCCCGCTTGCTGGGCGGCGCGCCAACGCCGCTCCCCCATCACGATCTGGTACCGCGTGCCGTTCTGGGGACCGTCCAACGCCCGCACCACGATCGGCTGCATCAGCCCGAATTCCCGGATCGAGTGCACGAGTTCCGCGAGCGCCTCTTCGTCGAACGATTGGCGCGGCTGGCGGGGGTTCGGCTCGATGAGTGCGGGGTCGATCTCGCGGTAGACCGCGCCGACCGCGTTGCCGTTCACCGGGGCGTTGCCGCCGAGCACCACGTCGGCGGCCGCATCGCCCATACGCGGTCCCAGGCTGGTGTCGGCGCTTCCGTCGGGCGGGCTGGTGGGGATCAGGGAGGCCAGGCCGCGGCCGAGTCCGCCTCGTTTGCGTGATGGCTGATTCATGCTCGTCCCTCCCCTGCTGGTGGCTGATCGCGCTGAGCGAGTTCACGGCTGGCATCCAGATAACTCATCGCACCGCGCGAACCGGGATCGTAATCGATGATCGTCATGCTGTAGCCGGGCGCCTCCGACACCTTGACGCTGCGCGGGATCACCGTGCGCAGCACTTTGCCGCCGAAGTACCGGCGCACCTCGTCGGCGACCTGATCGGCCAGCTTGGTCCGGCCGTCATACATCGTCAGGATCACGGTCGTCACCTCAAGCCGCGGATTCAGGTGGGCCTTGACCATCTCGATGTTGTTCATCAACTGCGACACGCCTTCGAGGGCGTAGTACTCGCACTGAATGGGGATCAACACCTCGGGAGCGGCGACCAACGCGTTGATGGTCAGCAGGCCCAGCGACGGCGGGCAGTCGATGAAGACGTAGTCGAAGTCGGAGTTGTCCAGATCGGCCAGCGCGGTGCGGAGCCGATTCTCCCGCGCCACCATGCTCACCAACTCGATCTCGGCGCCGGCCAAGTCGATCGTTGCCGGCACGCAGAACAATCGCTCGCTGTGCGGGCTGCGGCGCAGTGCCTCATGCAACGGGATGTCACCCAGGAGCACTTCATATGACGACGGCGTGCCCGAGTGCCGGTCGGTGATGCCCAGCGCTGTGCTGGCGTTGCCTTGTGGGTCCAGGTCGATGACGAGCGTTTTGAGTCCCTGGATCGCCAGTGCGGCCGCCAGGTTCACCGCGGTCGTGGTCTTGCCTACGCCGCCCTTCTGGTTAGCGATGGTGAATAGGCGACGCTGGGCGGGTCGTGGCAGTCGACCGTGGGTGGTGTGCAGAATTTGCATCGCCCGCTCGGCGGCGGCCCCGATCGGAGTGTCGTACTCACCGGATGTTTCACGTGAAACATCCGGGGTCTGCTGCGGTGGGTGTGGCGCCGATGATGCCGGCCCGTACGGCGCGCTCACGCCGACCGCCTTCTCGGCGTGCGTGAGGGACGTCGACGCACTGGCGCCCGACGTGCTACCACCACGGTTGCGGGCGGATTCAAGTAGTTCGCGCCACATGTCACTACCCTTACATCGGTTGCGCCTAAGGACGCCATCACACGCCGGTGCCGGTCGACTTCCTCGCGCGCACTCTCCCCTTTGATCGCCACTACCCGACCGCCCGGTCGCAACAGCGGCACGGTCCACCGAGTTAGCTTGTCCAGCGGAGCGACCGCCCGTGACACTGCAGCGTCCATCCGTCCGGCGAGCCGGTCCAGTACCGGTTGCTCCTCGGCCCGTCCACGGATGACCTCAACGGGCAAGCCGAGTTCGGACACCACCGACTCCAGGAACTGGCTTCGGCGCAGCATCGATTCGACAAGCACCACGTGTAGGTCTGTCCGCGCGATCGCCAGCGGAATACCGGGCAGGCCTGCCCCGCTCCCCACGTCGACGACCCGGTCTCCTGCGTCGACTAGTTCAGCGATCGCCGCGCTGTTGAGGATGTGGCGATCCCACACTCGCTCCGCCTCGTGCGGCCCGAGCAAGCCGCGCTCGACGGCGGCGCCCGCCAGAAGGTCGGCGTACCGCTCGGCTACCGCGAGGCGGGGCCCGAAGATATCCGCCGCGGCCGCAGGAGTCGCGGTTGCAGGGGTCGCCGCTACACCGTCATGTTTCACGTGAAACATCCTCCGGCCCTCCGCCACAGGTGCGCCCGCCTAACTACACGGGTGTAACTTTCTTGAGCTAGTCGAGCAGCACAACGACCCGGCGCAGCGGCTCCGCACCCTCGCTTTCGCTGCGCACCCCGGGAACCGCGGCAACGGCATCGTGCACGATCTTGCGCTCGAACGGCGTCATCGGGCTGAGCTCTTCGCGCTCGCCCGTCTCCAACACGCGCCGCGCGACCTTGTCGCCCAGCGCGGCCAGCTCTTCCCGTCGCCGGCGTCGCCAACTTGCGATATCGAGCATCAGCCGACTGCGCACTCCGGTCTTCTGGTGAACCGCCAGCCTGGTCAACTCCTGCAGCGCGTCGAGCACTTCTCCGTGGCGGCCGACCAACTTGTTGAGGTCGTCGCCGCCGTCGATGCTGACCACCGCGCGGCTGCCTTCGACGTCGAGATCGATGTCGCCGTCGAAGTCGAGCAGGTCCAACAGCTCTTCCAAGTAGTCGCCGGCGATCTCGCCTTCGGCGACCAGGCGTTCCTCCAGATCGTCGAAGTCGTCGCTCTCTGGTGTCTCTGCCGTCGGTTCTTGCTCTTCTGCCTCGCGGTCAGTGGTGTCGGCATCAGCCATGCCTGTACTCTCCTCGTCCCGTCATGCCCGGGTTGCTCTCGTCACCGGCTCAGTCTCATCGGCTAGCGCCCACAGGCTTCGTCGGTGTGATCGCCTACTCGGTCACCGTTTACGTCTCTTCGGTTTGGCACCAGGGCGCGGCGCTCGGCTACCCGAACTTCCGCTCCGCCCAATCTGATTCGGCTTCGCCGCCTTCGCGCTGGCCGGCTTTCCGTCGCCGCCTTCAGTGGTCGCTTCCACGCTGGACGATCCGGTCTCAGGTTCGGAAACCGGCCCGGGCGACCCATTACCGGTAGGCGGTGCCGCTTTCGCCCCCCGCTTCGGCTTGGCGCCGGGAGCCGGCGCATTGGCTGCGCGCCGCTGTAGGGCCTCTTGCTTTTTGGCCTCTTCTTCTTTCTCGATCATCCCGAACACATAGTGCTGCTGACCGAAGGTCCAGATGTTATTCGCAAACCAGTACAAGATGATCGCCAACGGCAGAAACGGGCCGCCGACCACCACGCCGAGCGGAAAGACATACAGCGCAAGCTTGTTCATCATCGCGGTCTGCGGGTTGGCGGCGGCCTCCGGGCTTTGCCGCGCGATCGACGCTCGGCTGTTGAAGTACGTCGCGACCCCGGCGAGGATCATCACCGGCACCCCCACCGCGATCACCGCGGGCCGGCTGAATTCGGTGAACGCATCCAACCCCGTCCGCTGTGTCATAAACGCGCCGATCGGGGCACCGAACAAGTTGGCGTCCAGGAAGTGCCCCACATCGGTGGGGCTGAACACATAGTTCCCCGTGGCGCGGTTCTGCGCGACGGACATCGGCGCACCGAACCCGAACCCGCCCGTGGCGGTGCGGTTGAACGACCGCAAGACGTGGTACAGGCCCAGAAACACCGGGATCTGGGCGAGCATCGGCAGGCAACCCAGAATCGGGTTGAAGCCGTGTTCGCGCTGCAACTTCTGCATTTCCAGCGCCATGCGCTGACGGTCTTTTGCGTACTTTTTCTGCAGCGCCTTGATCTGCGGCTGCAGTTCCTGCATCTGGCGGGTGGTCTGGATCTGCCGCACGAACGGCTTGTACAGCAACGCCCGTAGCGTGAACACCAAAAACATCACCGACAGTGCCCAGGCGAAGAAGTTCGACGGCCCCAGCACAAAAGCGAATGCCTTGTACCAAAGCCACATGATGGCCGACACCGGGTAGTAGATGATGTCGAGGCTGAAGAAATCAAACAACGGACGTACTCTCCCCACGCTTCGCTCGGGTGCCCCCGACGTTGCCGGAGCAGACAGCCTGCCCGGTGTGCCGCTCAGGAATCGGATCCCAACCGCCTTGATGCCACGGACCGCATTTGGCGAGTCGGGTCAGCGCCAGCCAGCATCCGCGAACGAGCCCGTGCTCGGTTAAGGCGTCGACGGCGTACTGGCTGCACGTCGGAATGAATCGGCACGTCGCCGGCCGCAACGGCGACACCATGTGCCGATAAAGCTGGATGAGAAAAATCAGGCCGCGCGCGACCGTCATACCGGCACGGCCCGCCGCGACGCTGAACCTGTTTCGTCGTGCCCTCACCGTGCCCGCCCCATCAGCTCACGGACGCGGCACAGGCCGGTCCGCAATTCATTTTCCAGCCTGGCTGACGGCAGCTCACGGCTACCCGGAAGCGCCCGTATCACTACCCGATCGCGGGGATCCAACTCGGCCAACATACCTCGCGCGACATGACGCAATCGGCGCGCAACGCGATGTCTTTCCACGGCGGAGCCCACCGACTTGGCGACGATCAGCCCGACCCGTGGACCCGATGCGTCATCGCTGGCATTGCTGTCCCGGCGGGCGTGGATAACGATGTCCGGTTGCACGGCGCGTACCCCGTGCTTAACCGTCGCATCGAATTCCATTGACCGTTTCATCCGGTTCCGCGCGGGAAGCACCGCTTCAAAGCCCGCTATCGGGTCAAGCGGTGAGGGTCCGGCGGCCCTTACGACGCCGGTTGGACACAATGGCGCGTCCAGCACGGGTTCGCATCCGCAGCCGGAAGCCATGCACGCGGGCTCGGCGCCGGTTGTTCGGCTGGAAGGTCCGCTTGCCCTTGGCCACGGCTCACTCCTCGTCGCATCTGGTATCGGATCCGCCCGCGCACCTCATGCCGGTCGGACACGATGTCCGTAATGAAGTCCTTCACTGAGCCCGACAGGGCTCGGCGTCTTGCTGGCCAGCGCGGCCCCCGGGCGTATTGCCCGGATCGCAGCCGTATCGCCGACTTTCGGGCGACTGTTTGAGGGTACTGACGCGGCATCGCCGGGTCAAACTTGGTGCGGCGCTGCCCTGCGAGCTGTCAACCGGTTAACTCGTGCCACAGCTGCCACGTACCCGTGCGGGCCTTTCCCGACCAATTTCTATGAAGTCCACCGAATGTTGCAGAACGGTTGGCACTCGAACAGAAAACTGTTAGCTTCGGGCAAGCCGTTCCGGCCTGGGACGGCACCCGACAATGGAACGGGGGATGGCCGCTCGGCAAACTGCCCAGGCGACCCATAGTGGCTGCCTACGCGCGCGCTCTGCGGACTGTCCTCGATGGATGCGATACACCGACGGCTGTGCTGTCCACACCTGTGGATAACCATGTGGACAGTTTGCTGTCGCTACAGGTGGTTGTGGCAGGACCTGAAACCAGGGGGATCCGTCGTTGACCGATGATCCCGGTTCGAGTTTCGCAACGGTGTGGAACGCCGTCGTCTCCGAACTCAACGGAGAGGCACACTCCGAGCACGCAGCCACCAATGGCGACACCACCCCTCCCCTGACGCCCCAGCAAAGAGCTTGGTTGAACCTTGTGCAACCGCTCACAATTGTCGAGGGTTTTGCTTTGCTGTCGGTTCCGAGCAGCTTTGTTCAAAACGAGATCGAGCGGCACCTGCGCACCCAGATCACCGATGCGCTCAGCCGCCGGCTCGGCCAACCCATCCAACTGGGTGTGCGCATCGCCCCGCCAGAGACCACCGAGGTCGACGACGGCGTCCCGCAACCAGAGGACGCCTCACTCGACACCGACGAAGTAGACGAAGACAGTGAGGCTCTGGCGAGCGCACACGAAAACTGGCCGACCTACTTCACCGAACGGCCACACAGCAACGACGCTGCGGCGGCTGGTGGAACGAGTTTGAACCGGCGCTACACGTTCGACACCTTCGTCATCGGCGCGTCGAACCGGTTCGCTCATGCGGCCGCCCTGGCGATCGCAGAAGCCCCGGCCCGCGCCTACAACCCACTGTTCATCTGGGGAGAATCGGGACTGGGCAAGACGCATCTGTTGCACGCCGCGGGTAACTACGCACAACGCCTGTTTCCCGGCATGCGGGTCAAGTACGTCTCCACCGAAGAGTTCACCAACGACTTCATCAACTCGCTGCGTGATGACCGCAAGGTCGCATTCAAACGCAGCTACCGCGATGTCGATGTGCTGTTGGTCGACGACATCCAGTTCATCGAAGGCAAGGAAGGTATCCAGGAGGAGTTCTTCCACACCTTCAATACCCTGCACAACGCCAACAAGCAGATCGTCATCTCCTCGGACCGGCCACCCAAACAGCTCGCCACGCTCGAGGATCGGCTGCGCACCCGGTTCGAGTGGGGGCTGATCACCGACGTACAGCCGCCCGAGCTGGAAACCCGCATCGCCATCCTGCGCAAAAAAGCGCAAATGGAGCGGCTCGCCGTACCCGATGATGTGCTCGAGCTCATCGCCAGCAGCATCGAGCGCAACATCCGGGAGCTCGAGGGCGCGCTGATCCGAGTGACAGCGTTTGCGTCGCTGAACAAGACGCCGATCGACAAGGCGTTGGCGGAGATCGTATTACGCGACCTGATCGCCGATGCCAGCACGATGCAGATCAGCGCAGCCACCATCATGGCGGCCACGGCCGAATACTTCGACACCACGGTCGAAGAACTCCGCGGGCCCGGCAAGACCCGGGCGCTGGCCCAGTCGCGACAAATCGCGATGTATCTGTGCCGAGAGCTCACCGATCTGTCGCTACCAAAGATCGGTCAGGCATTCGACCGCGACCACACCACAGTGATGTATGCCGAACGCAAGGTCCGCGGCGAGATGGCCGAACGCCAAGAAGTGTTCGACCACGTCAAAGAACTCACCACGCGCATCCGGCAGCGCTCCAAGCGCTGAGCATCTGGTTTCGCACACACCCGCACAGCCAATCCCGTCGGCCGGCGACTTCGCGTCACCTGTCAGCCGCTCCCAGCGCTGTGTGCACAAGCATGTGGACAAAGACACTGTTGCTCGGCCTCGACGTGAACAACATGGTGGTATCCCCAGCGCCGCACAGAAACCACACAGCCGTCACCGCCGTCTTCCACAACGCGCCGGCGCCCTCACCAGCACTGCATCAGTGCTATCCACAAACTGCACAGGCCTTAATACTGTTACTGAGATCTCTCCGTAGTTTCTTCTTCGAAGAACGGCCTTGGGACACTCGCTTTCCACACGGTCGCGAGCGTTGAGATCAACCAATGTCACCCCCGCTGATTAGCTTTCAAGATGACGCCGGACGCTCTACGGTTGTTCTTCGACTGCCGATTACGGTCGCCACAGCCGACTAGCGGCCGCAGGCGTTCGTCACCGGAGGATCCTCGTTCGCGGGGACAGGTAGCCGCTGACTTTGAGTTCGTTGTGACGAGGTGATGAAGGGACCGCTATGAATGTGGCGACGACGAAGGTAGGCCTCAACGACTTGAAGTTTCGCTTGGTGCGCGACGACTTCGCCGAAGCGGTAGCGTGGGTGGCCCGGAACCTGCCGACCAGGCCGACGGTGCCGGTGCTTGCCGGAGTACTGCTGACCGGATCCGAAGACGGGCTGGTGATCTCCGGTTTCGACTACGAGGTTTCCGCCGAAGTCCGGGTGGCCGCTGAAATAGCCTCTCCGGGAACGGTTTTGGTGTCCGGAAGATTGTTGTCAGACATCACTCGCGCTTTGCCGGACCGGCCGGTCGACTTTCATGTGGACGGTACTCGGGTGTCGTTGACCTGCGGAAGCGCCCGATTCTCGCTGCCGACCATGGCTGTCGAGGACTACCCCGCGTTACCGACTCTGCCGGAGGAGACCGGCAGGCTGCCGTCTGAGGTATTCGCCGAAGCGATCAGCCAAGTTGCTGTGGCGGCGGGCCGAGACGACACGTTGCCGATGTTGACCGGTATCCGGGTGGAGATTTCGGGCGAAACAGTGGTTTTGGCCGCAACCGACCGGTTCCGGTTGGCGGTGCGTGAACTGACCTGGTCGGCGGTGTCACCCGATATCGAGGCGGCGGTACTCGTGCCGGCCAAGACGCTGGCCGAAGCAGCCAAGGCCAGCCCCGACGGCTCGGAGGTACGGCTGTCGTTAGGCGCCGGGTCCGGAGTCGGAAGAGACGGCCTGTTGGGTATCAGCGGCAACGGCAAGCGCAGCACCACCCGCTTGCTTGACGCGGAGTTTCCCAAGTTTCGGCAATTGCTTCCGGCCGAGCACACTGCCGTGGCCACCGTTGGGGTGGCCGAATTGACCGAAGCGATCAAGCGCGTTGCGTTAGTGGCTGAGCGCGGAGCACAAATCCGGATGGAATTCGCCGACGGGCTGCTGCGGCTGTCTGCCGGCGCCGACGATGTCGGTCGCGCGGAAGAGGACTTGGCGGTCGAGTTCGCCGGTGACCCGCTGACCATTGCGTTCAACCCGACGTATTTGACCGACGGGCTGGGTTCGCTGCATTCGGAGCGAGTGTCGTTCGGCTTTACCACGCCGAGTCGACCCGCGGTGTTGCGTCCGGCATCCGATGACGACCCCCACCCGGAAGGCTCTGGCCCCTACCCCGCTGTCCAGAGCCAATACGTCTATCTGTTAATGCCTGTGCGCCTGCCGGGGTAGTACACAGCAGTGTTCGTCCGGTATTTGGGATTGCGCGACTTCCGGTCGTGGGCCCGCGCGGAGCTGGAATTGCAGCCGGGGCGCACAGTTTTTGTCGGTCCCAACGGGTATGGCAAGACGAATCTCATTGAGGCGCTGTGGTATTCGTCGACGTTGGCTTCGCACCGGGTAGCCACGGACGCCCCGCTGGTGCGAAGTGGTGCGCCTCGAGCAGTGATCTCGACGATAGTGGTCAACGAGGGCCGCGAATGTGCGGTCGACGTGGAGATCGCGTCCGGGCGGGCCAACAAGGCGCGGTTGAACCGGTCGCCGGTGCGCAGCACCCGGGAAGTGGTCGGGGTGTTACGCGTGGTGTTGTTCGCCCCCGAGGATCTGGCGTTGGTGCGGGGGGACCCGATGGATCGTCGTCGCTACCTTGATGACCTGGCGACGTTGCGCCGGCCGCGGATCGCGGCGGTGCGCGCGGACTATGACAAGGTGCTGCGCCAGCGCACCGCGCTGCTGAAGACGGCGAGTGGTGCTCGACAACGCGGCGATCCGGGCGTACTGGAGACACTTGATGTTTGGGACGGTCGACTGGCCGCGCACGGCGCCGAGCTGATGGCCGCACGCATCGACCTGGTCAACGAACTAGTTCCCGAAGTTGCGAAGACCTACCAGCTGTTGGCGCCGGGGCCCAAAGCCGCCTCGATCGGTTATCGCGCCAGCGTAGATCTGGGCGTGGACGGACAAGTAGACTCCGGCTTTCTGGAAGCTGCGTTGCTGTCGGCGTTGGCGCAGCGGCGAAATGCTGAGCTGGAACGCGGCGTGTGTTTGGTGGGCCCGCATCGTGACGACTTGGAGTTACAACTCGGTGACCAGCCGGCCAAGGGTTTTGCCAGCCACGGAGAAGCGTGGTCGTTGGCATTGGCGTTGCGCCTTGCGGCCTACGAATTGTTGCGCGGCGAGGGTAGCGACCCGGTGTTGTTGCTTGACGACGTGTTCGCCGAACTCGACACCGCGCGGCGTCGGGCATTGGCAACCGCCGCGGCGTCGGCCGAGCAGGTGTTGGTGACCGCTGCGGTGGCCGACGACATCCCGGCGGGGTGGGATGCCCGGCAGGTGGCGATCCAGTTGCGCGACGACGACAGTGGACGAGTCTCGGTGGTGCAGACATGACCGACAATGACAATGAACTCGAGCCGGTTCGGCCCGCCGATCTGGACTTGGTGCGGCGCACGCTCGAGGAAGCCCGGGAAGCGGCGCGGCTGCGCGGCCATGATGTGGGGCGCGGGCGTTCAGTGCCGACTCCGCGCAGGGTGGCCGGTGCCGGGAGCCGACGAAGTTGGTCGGGGCCCGGCCCCGATCGTCGGGACCCGCAGCCACTCGGTCGGGTAGCGCGGGATGTGGCGAAAAAGCGGGGCTGGTCGTCGCGGGTGGCCGAAGGCACGGTGCTTGGGCAGTGGGCATCAGTGGTGGGCCAACAGATCGCCGAGCACGCCACCCCCACCGGGCTGAGCGACGGCGTCTTGAAGGTCTCAGCGGAATCGACCGCCTGGGCCACCCAGTTGCGGATCATCCAAGCCCAACTTCTGGCGAAGATCGCTGCCGCGGTCGGCGACGGCGTAGTGACCACGCTCAAAATTTCGGGACCGGCGGCGCCGTCATGGCGGAAGGGACCGCTGCACATCGCCGGCCGAGGCCCGCGCGACACCTACGGCTGAGGCAAGCGTCGGCGGTCCGAAAATGATGGGCTGAGAGCCGCTAGAAGCAGGGTGATCGCCCTCACGAGCGTCAGGACGCGGCTGTACTCGCGATGGCGAACACACGGCGCGGCCAGATAGGTAGAAACGCCCCGGGAAAATCGGTGCTGTCGGCCGGTAACGGTAGACTGGAGCCACGATGCTGCTGCGGTGACTGGACCGCTCGCATGCGACCCCCAAGGAGACCTTTCCGACCGTGGCTGCCCAGAAGAAGAAAGCACCAGCGAAGTACGGCGCCCAATCCATCACCATTCTCGAAGGGCTGGAGGCCGTGCGCAAACGGCCGGGCATGTACATCGGCTCCACCGGCGAGCGTGGGCTGCACCACCTTATCTGGGAGGTTGTGGACAACGCTGTCGACGAGGCGATGGCCGGTTACGCCACCCGAGTCGACGTGCGGTTGCTTGAAGATGGCGGTGTCGAAGTCACCGACAACGGCCGCGGAATTCCGGTCGAGATGCACGCGTCGGGCATCCCGACCGTCGACGTGGTGATGACCCAGCTGCACGCCGGCGGAAAGTTCGACTCGGATGCGTACGCGGTCTCGGGTGGTCTGCACGGCGTCGGGGTGTCCGTGGTCAACGCGCTGTCGACCCGGCTGGAAGTAGAGATCTGCACCGACGGCTACGAGTGGTTCCAGTTCTACGACCACTCGGTGCCCGGCACGCTCAAGCAGGGAGCGAAGACCACAAAGACCGGCTCGACGGTGCGGTTCTGGGCCGACCCGACGGTGTTCGAGACCACCGAGTACGACTTCGAGACCGTCGCACGCCGGCTGCAGGAGATGGCGTTTCTGAACAAGGGCCTGACGATCACGCTCACCGACGAGCGGGTGTCCGAGGAAGAGGTGGTCGACGAGGTCGTCAGCGACACCGCCGAAGCGCCGAAGACCGCCGAGGAGAGGGCGGCCGAGAAGGCGGCGCCACACAAGGTCAAAAAGCGTGAGTTCCACTACCCCGGCGGGCTCGTCGACTTCGTCAAGCACATCAACCGCACCAAGCAGCCGATCCACAACACCATCGTCGACTTCCAAGGCAAGGGCGACGGCCACGAGGTCGAGATCGCGATGCAGTGGAACGCCGGCTACTCCGAGTCCGTGCACACGTTCGCCAACACCATCAACACCCATGAGGGCGGCACCCACGAGGAAGGCTTCCGCGCGGCGTTGACCTCGGTGGTCAACAAGTACGCCAAAGACCGAAAGCTGTTGAAAGACAAGGATCCGAACCTCACCGGGGACGACATCCGAGAAGGTTTGGCCGCGGTCATCTCGGTCAAGGTGGCCGAGCCGCAATTCGAGGGTCAGACCAAGACCAAACTCGGCAACACCGAGATCAAGTCGTTCGTGCAGAAGGTATGCAACGAACAGCTCACCCACTGGTTCGAGTCCAACCCGTCGGACGCCAAGACCGTCGTCAACAAAGCGGTGTCGTCGGCGCAGGCACGGATCGCCGCGCGCAAGGCTCGAGAACTGGTGCGCCGCAAGACCGCTACCGACATCGGCGGGCTGCCGGGCAAGCTGGCCGACTGCCGCTCCACCGATCCCCGCAAGTCGGAACTGTATGTGGTGGAAGGTGATTCGGCTGGCGGTTCGGCCAAGAGCGGCCGGGACTCGATGTTCCAGGCGATTCTTCCCTTGCGCGGCAAGATCATCAACGTCGAGAAGGCCCGCATCGACCGGGTGCTGAAGAACACCGAAGTGCAGGCGATCATCACCGCGCTGGGTACCGGGATTCACGACGAGTTCGACATTTCCAAGTTGCGCTACCACAAGATCGTGTTGATGGCCGACGCCGATGTGGACGGCCAGCACATCTCGACGCTGCTGTTGACGTTGCTGTTCCGGTTCATGCGGCCGCTGATCGAAAACGGTCACGTGTTCTTGGCGCAGCCGCCGCTGTACAAGCTGAAATGGCAGCGCGCCGAACCGGAATTCGCCTACTCCGACCGCGAACGCGACGGACTGCTGGAGGCTGGGCTGAAAGCCGGCAAGAAGATCAACAAGGACGACGGCATCCAGCGCTACAAGGGTCTCGGTGAAATGGACGCCAAGGAGTTGTGGGAAACCACGATGGACCCTGCGGTGCGGGTGTTGCGCCAAGTCACGCTCGACGACGCTGCCGCGGCCGACGAGCTGTTCTCCATCCTGATGGGCGAGGACGTCGACGCCCGGCGCAGCTTTATCACCCGCAACGCCAAGGATGTTCGCTTCCTTGACGTCTGAGCGGCCGGGGCCAGCCCTATCGGTGAACGAGGAATAGATGACAGACACCACGCTGCCGCCTGGGGATGATTCCACCGAGCGGATCGAACCGGTCGACATCCAGCAGGAGATGCAGCGCAGCTACATCGATTACGCGATGAGCGTGATCGTCGGTCGTGCGCTGCCCGAAGTGCGCGACGGCCTCAAGCCCGTGCACCGTCGGGTGCTCTACGCGATGTTCGACTCGGGTTTCCGCCCGGATCGCAGCCACGCCAAGTCCGCCCGGTCGGTCGCCGAAACGATGGGCAACTACCACCCGCACGGTGACGCATCGATCTACGACACCCTGGTGCGGATGGCGCAGCCGTGGTCGCTGCGCTACCCGCTGGTCGACGGTCAGGGCAACTTCGGCTCCCCCGGCAATGACCCGCCGGCCGCGATGAGGTACTGCCTTACTGCAGATGCGTTGGTGCGTTTGCCTTTTGGGCAATCAGTTCGGATCGGCGATGTGGTGCCAGACGCTCTGCCGAACTCCGACAACCCCGTCGAACTGAAGGTCATTGATCGACATGGCAATCCTGTCGCGGCGGACTGCTTGTTGCACTCGGGCGAGCACCAGACGTACAAGGTGCGTACGGCCGAGGGCTATGAAGTCACCGGCACCGCGAACCACCCGCTGCTGTGCTTGGTCGATGTCGGTGGCGTGCCCACGCTGCTCTGGAGACTGATCGAAGAGATCCACGCCGACGACTACGTAGTGCTGCAAAGAACGCCGCCGACCGAGTTGGGTCCCGCGGACTGGCAAACGACGCTGGAAGCGCTCTTGCTGGGGGCTTCCATCAGCGCGGGCTTTGCCTCAGATAGACGCGCTGGCTTCAACAACCTCGACCGCGATTACTTCGGCATGGTGGTCGCCGCCTACGACGCAGTCGTGGGCGGGCAGCGTTATGTGTCGCGCCGCCAAATTGCGTCTGGCTCGCAACTGTACGAGCTCGATATTCAGAACCTGACCGCGCTGAAACGCAGCCGCCTAGGTGAGCTCGCAGGCCAGCGATCCGACCAGAAGCTCGTACCCGAGTGGCTCTGGCAATCGGCGGCCGCCGTCAAGCGGGTGTTTCTGCAGGCGCTGTTCGAAGGCGACGGATCATGTTCTGTATTGCCACGCAACAGAATCCAAGTTTCCTATTCGACACGCAGCGAGCGGCTTGCAGCCGATGTTCAGCAGATGCTGCTCGAGTTCGGAGTTATTTCGCGCCGCTACCGGCACGCCGTCGGTGAGCACAAGGTCGTCATCACGAACCGCGCGCAGGCAGAGCTGTTTGCAAGACAAATCGGATTCGGTGGCGCAAAACAGAAGAAACTGCTCGGCATCTTGGAAGCTTTTCCGCCCCACGCTGGCCGGGATAGCGACCACGTGCCCGGCCTCGCCGAATTTATCCGGCAACACGGCGGCGGGCGGTGGATCGACCGCGACTGGCTGATTCGCCACAACGTCGACAACATCCAGCGCTGGCGCACCGGCGGCAAGCAGATCCTGGACCGAATCGCCGATCCTGACGTGCGTGCGATCGCCACCGAACTGACGGATGGCCGGTTCTACTACGCCAAGGTCGCGAGTGTTACCGACGCCGGCATCCAACCGGTGTACAGCCTGCGTGTCGACACCGACGACCACGCATTCATCACCAACGGCTTCGTCAGCCACAACACCGAGGCTCGGCTCACGCCGCTGGCGATGGAGATGCTGCGTGAAATCGACGAGGAGACAGTCGATTTCATCCCTAACTATGACGGCCGGGTCCAAGAACCGACGGTACTGCCCAGCCGGTTCCCCAACCTGCTGGCCAACGGCTCAGGCGGCATCGCGGTCGGCATGGCCACCAACATCCCGCCGCACAACCTGCGCGAGCTGGCTGAAGCGGTGTTCTGGTGTCTGGAGAACTTCGACGCCGACGAAGAAGCGACGCTGGCCGCGGTCACCGAACGGGTCAAAGGCCCCGACTTCCCCACCGCCGGGCTGATCGTCGGCAGTCAGGGCATCACCGAGGCGTACACCACAGGGCGCGGTTCGATCCGGATGCGCGGTGTGGCCGAGATCGAGGAAATCGCAAGGGGCCGAACGGGCCTCGTCATCACCGAGTTGCCGTACCAGGTCAACCACGACAACTTCATCACCTCGATCGCCGAACAGGTCCGCGACGGCAAGCTCTCCGGGATCGCCAACATCGAAGACCAGAGCAGCGACCGGGTGGGGCTGCGCATCGTCATCGAGCTCAAACGCGACGCGGTCGCCAAGGTCGTGCTCAACAACCTCTATAAGCACACCCAGCTGCAGACCAGCTTCGGCGCCAACATGTTGGCGATTGTCGACGGGGTGCCGCGCACGCTGCGGCTGGATCAACTGATCCGCCATTACGTCGACCACCAGCTCGACGTGATCGTGCGGCGCACCCGATACCGGTTGCGCAAGGCCAGCGAACGTGCCCACATCCTGCGCGGGCTGGTCAAGGCGCTCGACGCGCTCGACGAAGTGATCGCGCTGATCCGGGCATCCGAGACCGTCGACATCGCTCGACAAGGCCTGATCGAGCTGCTCGACATCGACGAGATCCAGGCCCAGGCGATCCTCGACATGCAGTTGCGCCGCCTGGCAGCCCTGGAGCGTCAGCGCATCGTCGACGACCTGGCCAAGATCGAGGCCGAGATCGCCGACCTGGAGGACATTCTCGCGAAGCCGGAGCGGCAGCGCGGCATCGTGCGCGACGAGCTGGCCGAGATCGTCGAGAAACACGGCGACGACCGTCGCACCCGGATCGTGGCCGCCGACGGCGACGTCAGCGACGAAGATCTGATCGCCCGCGAGGACGTCGTCGTCACCATCACCGAAACCGGCTACGCCAAGCGCACCAAGACCGACCTGTACCGCAGCCAGAAACGCGGCGGCAAAGGCGTGCAGGGCGCCGGCCTCAAACAAGACGACATCGTCGCCCACTTCTTCGTGTGCTCCACGCACGACTGGATCCTGTTCTTCACCAGCCAGGGCCGGGTGTATCGGGCCAAGGCCTACGAGCTGCCGGAGGCCTCCCGCACAGCGCGCGGCCAGCACGTCGCGAACCTGCTGGCGTTCCAGCCGGAGGAGCGCATTGCGCAGGTCATCCGGATCCGCGGCTACACCGACGCGCCATATCTTGTGCTGGCGACCCGCAACGGCTTGGTCAAGAAGAGCAGGCTCACCGAGTTCGACTCCAACCGCTCCGGCGGAATTGTCGCAATCAACCTGCGTGACGGCGACGAACTGGTTGGCGCGGTGCTGTGTTCGGCCGACGACGACCTGCTGCTGGTGTCGGCCAACGGTCAGTCGATTCGGTTCTCGGCCAACGACGACGCGCTGCGGCCGATGGGCCGAGCCACCTCGGGTGTGCAGGGCATGCGATTCAACACCGACGACCGGTTGCTGTCACTGAACGTGGTCCGCGAAGGCACCTATTTATTGGTCGCCACCTCCGGGGGCTACGCCAAGCGCACCGCGATCGAGGAGTACCCGGTCCAAGGGCGCGGCGGCAAGGGAGTGCTGACCATCCAGTACGACCCGCGGCGTGGCAAGCTGGTCGGGGCATTGATCGTCGACGACCAGACCGAGGTCTACGCCATCACCTCCGGCGGCGGGGTGATCCGGACGGCGGCGCGGCAGGTCCGCAAGGCCGGACGCCAGACCAAAGGTGTGCGGTTGATGAACTTGGGTGAGGGCGACACACTGATAGCCATCGCACGCAATGCCGAAGAAGCCGAAGTAAGCGACGACGATCCGGGTCCCTAGGCTGTGACGATACGATCCCCGAGGTGGGTATTCCCCGCTAGCGGGGCCAGAGCCGGGCAGTCCCACTCAACCCGGCACGTAAGCGACCGCCACCACCGCCCGGGCGGCCCGGGTGTAGACGTAAGGAGCCGGGGGTGACTTCACCGAACGAGCCGGGACACTCCGGGCCCGGCGAAAACCCGGGCGACCGCAATGGTTCACCTGAGCACAGCGGCGCACACCGATCCGCGCCCCGACCGGCCCCCGGCCACGCCACCGACACTGGCAACGTGCCGCCGTGGCAGCGTCGGCCCGACCGGCCCCGTCCGCCGCAACGTTCGACGCCCGAAACCTCGGCGTCGTCCGAACCACGCTCCGGCGGGCATTCAGGCACGGTCGAAGGTCGCGTGAACCGCTTCATTACGGGCACCGCCGCGCCGGCCGCATTCACCCAGAAGCGGGCCGACGCCGCGCCAGCTCGGCCGGAGCACACGAGCGCCCCCGAGCACGATGCCGAACACGCGCCGGCGCGCGGCGACGGGCGCCATGCCGACGCGTATGCCAGCGAGCTGCCCGACCTGTCCAGGCCGGCTCCCCGGCCGGCGCAGCGCCAACCCGCCTCGGATCACCCGACAGACACCGCCAACCCACCGGCGTCGAGCCGGTCCACCGCAGCAGAGCCACGCCTGCAAGTGGCCCGCCGAGCCCGCGGGCCGGTCCGGGCCAGCATGCAGATCCGCCGCATCGATCCCTGGAGCACGTTGAAGGTGTCGCTGGTGCTGTCGGTGGCGCTGTTCTTTGTCTGGATGATCGCGGTGGCGTTCCTCTACCTGGTGCTGGGCGGCATGGGTGTGTGGAGCAAGCTCAACAGCAATGTCGGCGACCTGCTCACCAACGCCAACGGCGGCAGTACCGGCGAGCTGGTGTCCAGCGGCACGATCTTCGGCGGCGCGGTACTGATCGGACTGGTCAACATCGTGCTGCTGACAGCGGGGGCCACCATCGGCGCTTTCATCTACAACCTCACCACGGACCTGATCGGCGGCATCGAGGTGACGCTGGCAGACCGGGATTAGGTTTTGGGGAGTGGGCGGCGATTGCGGTAATCTCGTCGCTCGGCCGCACGTCAGTACGGGCCTATAGCTCAGGCGGTTAGAGCGCTTCGCTGATAACGAAGAGGTCGGAGGTTCGAGTCCTCCTAGGCCCACCACCATGTGTTCATCCCGACGCGCCGTACGACTTGCGGTGCTGCTCGCCGCGATCACGGTGGTGGCGGGGGTGATGCGATCCCGACGCCGCGTCGAGGTATGGCATGTGGCCGCTGACCACACCACGGGTCACCACCCGGGGCCTTAGCTCAGTTGGTAGAGCGCTGCCTTTGCAAGGCAGAAGTCAGGGGTTCGAATCCCCTAGGCTCCACAATTGTGATGAGTCGAGTCATGGGTTACACATGAGTCGCGTCATTGGTTACAGATTCCCCGGCCATCGGCCGGGGTTTTTCTATTCGTTGCGCCAACTATGTTGTCGAACCAACTCTGCGCAAGGCACTCCGTCGTCCTAAAGGGCATGACACATTATTCGCAGGCCACGCTATCGCCGTCGCGGTCAAGTTCCGATAAATCGAAGCGCGGTCAACTCTGTGTCCGCGCGGTTATTCGAGATGAGCGAAGTTCCCATCGGACAAGGTCTATCGCCATGATGACGGCGGGGTCGTCGGGGTTGAGCCCCTCAGCTCGGCACCATTTGGAACCCTTGGCAGTCGCATCACGTCCAACCAGGCATGGAAAGAAGCGAAGAGGTCGACGCGCTGCGGGCTGACGCTATGCCGCGGAACCGCGGCGCGCCCATACCTGTTCGGCGCTTCCCGCGGCTAGCCCGCATC
Source organism: Mycobacterium noviomagense (assembly GCF_010731635.1). Taxonomy (NCBI): domain Bacteria; kingdom Bacillati; phylum Actinomycetota; class Actinomycetes; order Mycobacteriales; family Mycobacteriaceae; genus Mycobacterium; species Mycobacterium noviomagense. Next base: position 1,837,093 of record NZ_AP022583.1, on the reverse strand, counting down.
AACGCGCCGTCGGCCAGGCGGGTGTCGGGGCATATCGACAACCTGCGCCGCAGCGTCGACCCCAAGCACGACCTCGCGGACGCGAGACTTACGCCAGGCTATGACCATCTGAAGCAGCTCGTCTGGATCTGTCGGCGCCGCTGCAATTATGGCGGCCGCTAGTTCGTTCCGTCGGGCATTTGCACCCGCGCCGTTTGCGATCTCGACTAGTTGGTCGAGGCGTCGGTCGGCCGGGAAGGGCCAGCTGAACGCAGCCGGTTTGGTAACGGTTCTCGAGGCAAGCGCGTTCGCGTCGATCAGTACGCCCTGCTTATCCGACATATCACCTCGCTCGGCGCGCCTAAGTCGCTGCTTTGTATTTAGGCAATATCATCCAGATACTCACTAAAAATATTCATTAGGAACAGAGTATGCGCGAACCCGCCCTGTTGTTCGAGCCGATCGTCGACATCCGTGACGTGCTCGAGTCCTTCCTCGTCAACGAGGTCGTCGTGACCGATTGGCAAGAGACCCTGGCGGCGGCGGCAGCTCGGCTGTCAGAACTCGGTCGCGCATGGTCCGATACGGACCTACTTGAACTCGCCCGTGTCACACAAGAGCTATCTGCGGAGCGCCTCGATGCAGATTCGGCGCTCGTCAGGATCGCGGCTGACGGTGCCGCAAAAATGTTAGACCAGGCGCGTGTTCCAGGTGTGCCCCGTCCGGAAGACGACGACTGGGCGTTCTAGCCCGACTTCATTGTTCGGACGGCCGCCAGGCATGCTACGGCTGTCGCGCCAGCCGCGCGAAGCGCCCGCGCGGTTTCCTCAGCCGTTGCCCCGCTGGTGTACACGTCATCGACGATCAGCACGTGCTGTCCTGAAATGTCCACGGGACAACGAAATTGGCCCTCAAGTGCCGCTGCGCGATCCGCCGGCGGAATGGTCTTGGCCGGCGCGCGGAATGCCTGTAGCGACTCGCAGCGCACAATCGGGACACCGCCGCGGTCACGGGCAACTGTTGCAGCAAGACGGGCGCCAAAGCTCGCCACCTTTGCATCGTGCCCTGGTACGGATGCAATCGCGTCGACGTCCTTCAGGAGAGGGTGATGCGCGACGAACTCGGTTATCTCCTCGGCGATCGCTAGACCGAGCACCCGCTGCCTCTCGGGATCGGCCCGATACCAATACTTGGCACGGTGTACGAGATCAGCGAGATCCGTATGTGGACCAAGTTTGTCGTCAACGATCTTGTTGTACCAATCCAGTGCTATGGCGAAGTCGACCGAATCTCCGCAAGGGACAATCACGGCACCGCGCAGCAACTCCAGGAGAGCAGACGTCCCAGCCGTCGGAGCGGGGCCCGCACCGTCCAGATGGTGAACATTAATGAAAACACCACTTCGCGTGTAGCTGTGATCCGTCAGCATGACTTGTTTGATGGCGTCTTCTGGACCCGTCACTGTCAACCTGTGTCCGCCGGATGGCATCCGCTGGTGGCTGTAATCAGTGACGTAGGAGCCGCCCCGGTTGCTGGGGCCGCTTTGGGACAAATCTCTTATTACCATCTACCCTGCTCGGACGTATTTTCGTGCTATATCGTCCCTGGTAATTCCGACAAATGGGGCATGTGACACGCCGGCCCGTGGCAGCATTCGAACAAACGTTCTATAGATTGCGGATGTCTGGAGGTGAGGCGATGGGTACCGATGCTCTGGCACGGCTGCGGTATGCGATAGCCGCGACCAGATTCGGCGGTGGGCAACGGACAATCGCCTCACGGGTGCGGGCAATTCGCATGCAAGCGTTCGAAGATGTCACCGAAGCGCTTGGGACTGAAGACCGTCAGCGAGTCGAGGATCAAGCCGCCGAGCTAACGGACAGTGGAATCGATGCCGTCCTTCTTGGCCAGGACGGCTATCCAAAGCGTCTCGCGTTATCGCCGCAGGCGCCCGCCGCCCTTTTTGTCAAAGGCCCACTTGAATTGCTTGAACAGCCCGCGATTGGCATGTGCGGTTCACGGCATGCGAGTTCCGAAGGTTTACGCGCGGCACATGCATGCGCAGACGCGGTGTCTCGTCGCGGATACACCGTGGTATCTGGATACGCAAAGGGCGTCGATTCGGCGGCTCATTCAGCAGCGCTCGCGAGCGGAGGCACGACTGTCATCGTGCTCCCCGAAGGCATCAACCGATTCCGCATCCGGCGAGGTGAGTTTCAAAAGCTCTGGGACCCACAAAGAGTAGCGGTGGTTTCCCAGTTCGCCCCCGATCAGAAATGGTTCGCTTCCGGTGCAATGGTTCGCAACACCGTGATCTCCGGCTTGAGCCAAGCGCTCGTGGTCGTAGAAGCAGGTGAGACCGGTGGAACACTGGCCGCGGGTGAATACGCTCTACAGCGCGGTCAGACCGTGTGGACCCTCCAGCTTTTCGATGCCCCTGCCGGCAATAAGCTTTTGATAGACAACGGCGCCAAGGTCATTCGTAGCCGGAATCATCTCGAGGCGGCTATCGATGGTATCGATGGGGACGATTCCAGACAGCTCACCTTAATGTGATACGGCGCCCGGTGCGGCGCCAGACGCAACTAGGTTCCACGGCGTGAAAGTGGCCACATGGTGACCACAATCTGCCCACAGTTACAGATCATCACTGCTGTGAAGTACTCTGCTGTGTCCCGCAGGTCAGATCGCAGATACGTCCGTGATCCACGGTCCAGGTTCCCCTTTGCAAAGCAGAAGTCAGGGGTTCGAATCCCCTAGGCTCCACTAGGCTCCACAGTTGCGATGTCTCGGGACATCGTGCACATGTGTCTTGGGACATCGTTCACGGTTTTGGTTGTGGTTGGTAGTCCTTGGTCGGGTCGAGGTGAAGCTCGCGCAGTAGTTTTCCGTCGGTGGTCGCGACCCGGATGTGTCGGTCGTGAATTGGGACCAAGACGTTAGTGCCGGCGTGTCTGCGGCTCCTATGTGGTGTAGGCGGCTGTTGTGGCGCATGGTGAGCTTGCCGTTGCTGTCGATGCGGTCGTGGCGAATGCGGTAGTTGCCGGCGTGCAGTGGGCTGCCGGTCGGAGTTGCTTTGGGTCGCGTGAGCCTGCTGCGGGGTGCGGCGTCCTAGTGCGCGGTGTGGGCGCACGGTGTTGTAGTAGGCGCGGAAGGTGTCGAGCTGGGTTTGTAGTTCGGTGAGGGTTGTGGCTCGGGGCTGATGGGCGAGCCACTTTTTGAGGGTTTGGTGGAAGCGTTCGATCTTGCCGCAGGTCTGTGGATGTAGGGGCGGCAGTGGCGAAAGCTGATGCCGCGGGCATGCAGGGTGACTTCTAGGGCGACGCGACCGGTGCCGCGGTAGCGGCCGGTGAAAACCGCGCCGTTGTCGCTAAGCAGGCTGGCCGGATTGCCGTAGGCGGCAACGGCTTGGTCGAAGCTGTTGTTGATGTCGCGGGCCTTGAACACCAGTCGGGCGTCGCTGCCCACGCATAGCCGGGAGTGATCGTCGAGGATGTTGAGGATCTCAACGTCAGTGCGGTCGGCTAGTTGCCAGTGGGTGATGTCGGATTGCCAGCGTTCGTTGGGTTGCTCGGCCTGGAAGCGGATATAGCTGCTTTTGGGGCGTTTGTGCGGTTGAGGGGTGACAAAGCCGCGGGCTGACAGGATCCGCCAGATCGTCGACACCGCGGGGCTGACACCGTGGCGTTGCTGAAGGTGAAACGCGATCGTCGCCGCGCCGGCCTCATGCCCATCGCGTTCCAGTTCTTTGCGTAACGCGACAATCGAGTCTTCGATGTCTTTGCCGGTGCGGTTGGGACTATGAAGCGGCCTGCGTGGGCGTGGTTGCAGGCCCGCATCGCCCTCGGCGAGGTAGCGCTCGACGAGGGTGATCACCCACCGTCGAGAAACCCCGTAGTCGCGCGCAACCTCACTTTTACTTCGCCCCTCGACCAGTACGGCCGTGACCACCAGCTGCGACATTCCCATCGCTCAACCCTTGTCTTCGGGTGTGAACGATGTCCCGAGACAGCTGTGAACGATGTCGTGAACTCAGACACCCTAGGCTCCGCAACGCGAGATCTCAAGCGCGGCAACTGGTCACGGCTTGGGTTGCACATCGACGCTCGGCGGTCGCGGCGACGGCTCCGAACGCGACGAACGGCGGCGAACCACCGAGAAAGCGACCGCCCCGGCGGCGAGCCCGGCGGCCGCGGCGATTCCCGCGATAACCCAGGGACGCCTGCTGCGGCGCTGAGACCGCCGCGCCTGCTGCAGGGCGGCGGGCAGCCCGGACACCACCTGTTGAGCGGCGGCCAGTTCTTGGGCGATGGTCTCTTGGGCGGTCGCCAGTTCACGCGCCAGCCTGCCCTCCCGGTAACGCCTGCGCACGTTGGCCGCGCCCGACGCAGCGGAGTGCAGACCCAGCCCGACGACACCTCGGGTGACATCCACCGGCCCGACAGCCGTGTATGTCAGGCCGCGGGTCAGCCGTTGTCGCGGGGTCAACCGGGTTGCCGTCTTCAGGCTCATCACGCCCCTTTCTGTCGACCGTGCGTCCGAACCTCCTCAGACTGCCACCATCGCGGCGTCTGCGCGTCGAATGCGGTCGGCTGCGCGTGTTGTGCCGCAGCCGCCGGTGTCACTGCGGCTTGCGGGACCCGGTGCGGGTGCCCCGAACGCTAATGGCAGACTCGGATGTCGTGACTACCAGTCCCATTCAGACCGCCACGGCCACGCTGCACACCAACCGTGGTGACATCAAAATCGCCCTGTTCGGCAACCACGCTCCCAAGACCGTCGCCAACTTCGTGGGCCTGGCGCAAGGCACCAAGGAGTACTCGAGCCAGAACGCATCCGGCGGGACGTCGGGCCCGTTCTACGACGGGGCGGTCTTCCACCGGGTGATCAAGGGCTTCATGATCCAGGGCGGTGACCCAACCGGCACCGGTCGCGGCGGTCCGGGCTACAAGTTCGCCGACGAGTTTCACCCCGAGCTGCAGTTCGACCGGCCCTACCTGCTGGCGATGGCCAACGCCGGCCCCGGCACCAACGGCTCGCAGTTCTTCATCACCGTCGACCGCACACCGCACCTGAACCGGCGGCACACCATCTTCGGCGAAGTGGTGGACCCCGAGTCTCAGAAGGTGGTCGACGCGATCGCCAACACGGCCACCGACGGCAACGACCGGCCGACCCAGGCGGTCGTCATCGAATCGGTCACCATCGCGTGACGCGGCTCAGGTGACTTCCGGTCCGGCGTAACCGGCGTCGGTCAGCGCGTCGAGCACCTCCAGCGGATCGGTGCCCAGATCCCAGCGGGAGAAGATGCGCAACTGATCGTCGTCCGTCTCGATCTCCAAGAGCCGGAGTTTGCGCCCGATGCGACGGAACTCCACGATCCGGATGATCTTGACCTGGGGCCGGCGCAATAGCTGCGTTCGCCACCAGCCGCGGACGACGAGGCCGTCCGGGGCGATTGCCAGCCGCGGGCGTGCGCGCCAGGAGACGACCGCAAACAAGATCAGACCCGCCGCGGCAATACCTGTGAATATCCTGCCGGGGAGGTCTGTGACCAGTGTCACACAGCCGATAGCCATCAACACGCCAGCGCCACCATAACCAGCGATTCCGGCCGTCCGCGGCGCCCATTCAGTTTGCTGCACGCGTCCCCTAGACCCTCTCACCATAGCCGATGCGGTTATCCACAAGCGCTATCAACAATGGGGATGAATCACATCGATGTGATTGGGTAACGGTGAAGTTGCCAGCCCAGTAACGATCGCCAGCCGAGATGAATTCAACATGGCGCACGGGTTACTCAGTGCCAACGCATTGTGAGCAACAAGCCGGTGATCATGAAAGCAAAGGCGATCGCGTAGTTCCACGGCCCCAGCTCCGACATCCAGTTCAGCGCCGTGGGTGCCGTCGACCCGGCCGCGGCCAGTTGGAACACCATCAGCCAGATCAGCCCGATCAGCATCAGGCCGACGAACAATGCGACGAACCACGCACTAGATGGCCCGGCCTTGACCTTGACCGGCGTCCGGCTCACCGCGCCGACGGTGAAGTCGTTCTTCTTGCGGACCTTCGACTTGGGCATTGATACCTCGGAGATGCGGGTGTGACGATAGCGACTGAACGCCGCCAGCATTCTTCGGCTACGAGATTAACGCACGCGTGAACGGAGGGCCGATGACCAGCCCGGTGCAGCGCCGGTCACCGTGGCGCTTCGGGGTGCCGCTCGTGTGGTTGTTGGCCGGATTGCTGCTGGCCGCCACCCACGGCGTCTCGGGGGGCAGCGAGATCCGCCGCAGCGATGCCCCGCGCCTGGTCGACCTGGTTCGTGAGGAGCAAGCGTCGGTGGATCGGCTCACCGCGGAGCGCGACGGGCTGGCCGCCAAGATCGACTCCACGCATGGCCGGTCTGCGGACACCGCGTTGGCGGCAATGCAGGCTCGCTCGGCTCAACTTGCCGGTGAGGCCGGCCTGGAACCGGTGCACGGGCCCGGTCTGGTGGTGACCCTCAGCGACGCCCAGCGCGACGCGAACGGCCGCTTCCCTCGCGATGCGTCGCCCGACGACTTGGTGGTGCACCAGCAGGACATCCAGGCGGTGCTCAACGCGCTGTGGAGTGCCGGCGCGGAGGCGATCCAGATGCAGGACCAACGCATCATCGCCACGTCAGCACCGCGCTGTGTGGGAAACACGTTGCTGCTCAACGGGCGTACCTATAGTCCGCCCTACACGATCACCGCCATCGGCGACGCGGCCGCCATGCAGGCCGCGTTGGCCGCCGCTCCCCTGGTCACTCTGTACAAGCAGTACGTGATTCGATTCGGCCTGGGCTACGACGAGCAGGTCAAATCCGATGTGCGGGTCGCCGGGCACAGCGAGCCGGTGCGCATGCATGTCGCCAAGCCCGCCGGCCCACTGGGCTACTGAGCCCGGCCATCACACCGGCGGTAGCCTGACCAGGTGCGGATCTTGGTCGTCGACAACTACGACAGCTTCGTGTTCAACCTGGTGCAGTACCTCGGCCAGCTCGGCGTCGAGGCCCAGGTGTGGCGCAACGACGACGCCAGGCTGGCCGACCAAGATGCCGTCGCCGCCGACTTCGACGGGGTGCTGCTCAGCCCGGGCCCGGGCACACCGGAGCGCGCCGGCGCGTCGATCGGCCTGGTCCTTGCCAGCGCCGCCGCCCGCACTCCGCTGCTGGGTGTGTGCCTGGGGCACCAGGCGATCGGTGTGGCATTCGGCGGCACCGTCGACCGTGCCCCCGAGCTGCTGCACGGCAAGACCAGCAGCGTGTTTCACACGAATACCGGTGTACTGCAAGGACTTCCGGACCCGTTCACGGCGACGCGCTACCACTCGCTGACGATCCTGCCGGAAACGTTGCCGCCCGTGCTCGAGGTGACGGCTCGCACCCGCAGCGGGGTGATCATGGGCGTGCAGCACACCGAGCTGCCGATCCACGGGGTGCAGTTCCACCCGGAGTCCATCCTCACCGAGGGCGGCCACCGGATGCTGGCCAATTGGCTGGCCTATTGCGGGCAACGCCTCGACGACGGCCTGGTGCGTCGACTGGAAAGCGAAATCGCCGCTACCGTGCGGCCGTTGGCCGCTACTGACCGAACTTCAGCGTGATCGCGCCGTCTTTGTTCACGCCCTGGCCCGGCGCCGGGCTCTGATACACCACGCGGTTGTGCTTGTCGCCGCCAGCGTCCACGTCGGCGCCCTTGACGAGTACGCCCGTCCACCCCAGCGCGCGCAGCTGCGGTTCGGCTTCGGTCCAAAACAGCCCGGACAGGTCGGGCATCACGAACTGGTTGCCCTTGGAAACCTGCAACTCGATCACCGAGTCCAGCGGAACCGTCGCGCCCGCAGGTGGATTGGTGGCAATCACCTCACCGGCCGGGCGCGGGCTGTCGACCGGGGATTGGCTGATCTTGGTGAACCCGTAGACAGTGAGGTTCTTCTGCGCGAGGTCGACCGTTTGGCCGGCCAAGGGCGGGACCTCCTTGGTCGCGGGCCCCGACCCCACGACGATCGTGATCACGTTCGTGATCGCCGACGTCTGGTTGGCCGGCGGATTGGTTGCGACCACACGGCCTTTCAGTTCCGGGGTGGACGGCGAGCTGACTTCCTTGAACCGGCCGAACCCGGCGGCTGTGAGCTTCTTGACCGCATCGGCGTAGCTCAGCGAGGACACGTCCGGCACCTCACGCTGTTCGGGTCCGGTCGAGACGTTGATGGTGATCTCGTCGCCCGCGCCCACCGACGCGTTGGCTGTCGGCTCGGTCCCGATCACGTGGTCGGGCGGCACCGTCGAATCGGGCTTCTGCTGTGTGCGCGTCTTGAAGCCCTTGTTTTGCAGCGCGGCGATCGCGTCGGCGGAAACCTCGCCGCGCACGTCGGGCACCTGGACGCTGCGGGTGTTGCCGCCGAACGTGTTGATCAGAATCGTCACCACCACGGTCAACACCGCCAGCACGGCCACCGCGATCAGCCAGCGACCCACCGAGCCGGTGCTGCGGTCGCGGACGAAGTCGAGTTGCTGCCGCGGTAGCGGATCGGTCTGCGGTCCCGCCGGACCGGTCGGCGACGACGATGCCAGCAGCGACGTCCGCTCGGCGGCGGTGAGGACCTTCGGCGCTTCGGGCGGCTCACCGTTGTGCACCCGGATCAGATCCGCGCGCATCTCCGCAGCGGTCTGATAGCGGTTGTCGGGGTTTTTGGCCAGCGCCTTGAGCACGACGGCGTCCAGGTCCGCCGAGATGCCCTCGTGGCGTTGCGACGGCGGAATCGGGTCTTCGCGCACATGCTGGTACGCGACCGCGACCGGTGAGTCCCCGACGAAAGGTGGCTCGCCGGTGAGGATTTCGTAGAGGACACAGCCCAACGAGTAGACGTCGGAGCGGGCGTCGACGGCGTCGCCGCGGGCTTGCTCGGGCGAGAGGTACTGCGCTGTGCCGATCACCGCCGCGGTCTGGGTGACGCTGTTGCCGCTGTCGGCGATCGCCCTGGCGATACCGAAGTCCATCACCTTGACCGCGCCGGTCTTGCTGATCATGATATTCGCCGGCTTGACGTCGCGGTGGATGATGCCGTGCTGGTGGGAGAAGTTCAGCGCCTGGCAGGCGTCGGCTATGACCTCGATAGCACGCTGGGGCGGCATCGGGCCCTCGGTGTGCACGATGTCGCGCAGCGTGATGCCGTCGACGTACTCCATCACGATGTAGGGCAGCGGGCCGGCGGGGGTTTCCGCCTCGCCGGTGTCGTAGACCGCGACGATGGCCGGGTGGTTCAGCGCGGCGGCGTTTTGCGCCTCGCGCCGGAAGCGCAGGTAGAAGCTGGGGTCGCGGGCGAGGTCGGCGCGCAGCACTTTGACCGCCACGTCGCGGTGTAACCGCACGTCGCGGGCGAGGTGAACCTCCGACATGCCGCCGAAACCGAGGATTTCGCCCAGCTCATAGCGGTCAGAGAGGTGCTGCGGGGTAGTCATTGCGGTATCTCAGGTCGGGCCGCCGACGCGGGCTGGTGCTTGCGTGAGCGGGGCGGCCCGGCTGGCTCCGATTGCCCGGCTGAATTGGACCTGCGTGCTCTGCCGTCCAGGATTACCTGTCGGCCCCCGATCCGTCCAATCGGACGGCGTCGCGGGGGCGGAGCCGCTGCTGGGCGGCGTCCCGGTATCGGTGACCGTCGGGGTGGACTGCTGGGGCTGCATGTTCTCGTTGTGGGAGTTGATCACGATCAGCACCGCGATGATGATCGCCAGCGCTCCCAGTACCCCGGCTGCCCACAGCAGCGCACGCTGGCCGGGGGAGAACGTGCGCCGCGGCGGTGGCGGACGGTGCCCAGTGGTGGCCGGCCGCGGCCGACGGGCGGCGGGAGCGCGGCCGGTCGGGTTGGCGGCGACTCGCGAGGCGGCGCTCGAGGGAATGGACGCGGGGGTGGCCCGGCCGGTTTGGTTCGGTCGCGGTGGGCGACGGCCGGCACGCACGGCGGCGACGGCGTCGGCGAATGGTCCCCCGCTCTTGTAGCGCAGCTGCGGGTTCTTGACGAGAGTGATCTCGATGAGCTCCCGCACGTTCGGTGGCACCTCGCTGGGCAGCGGCGGTGGCGGCTCTTTGATGTGCTTCATCGCCACCGTCAGGGCACCGTCACCGGTGAACGGCCGCCTGCCCGAAACCGATTCGTAGCCAACGACTCCCAGCGAATAGACGTCGCTGGCCGGTGTCGCTTCGTGACCGAGAGCCTGCTCGGGTGCGATGTATTGGGCGGTGCCCATGACCATGCCCGTTTGAGTGACCGGGGCGGCGTCGACGGCCTTGGCGATACCGAAGTCGGTGATCTTCACCTGGCCGGTCGGGGTGATCAAGATGTTGCCGGGCTTGACGTCGCGGTGCACCAGCCCGGCCGCGTGCGCGACCTGCAGAGCGCGCCCGGTCTGCTCGAGCATGTCGAGGGCGTGGCGCAGCGAAAGCTTGCCGGTGCGTTTGAGCACCGAGTTGAGCGGCTCGCCGTTGACCAGCTCCATCACCAGGTAAGCGGTGCGACCCTCGCCGTTCATGGTGGTTTCGCCGTAGTCGTGCACGCTGGCGATGCCCGGGTGGTTGAGCATCGCCGTGGTGCGGGCCTCGTTGCGGAACCGTTCGAGGAATTCGGGGTCTTGGGAGAACTCCTGTTTGAGCACTTTGACCGCGACACGGCGGCCCAGCCTGCTGTCCACGGCCTCCCACACCTGGCCCATGCCGCCGGTGGCGATGAGCCGCTGCAGGCGATAGCGGCCAGACAGCGTCACACCTACTCGCGCGGTCATGGTCCTCCCTGCAGCGCAGCCTCGATCACGGCCCGGCCGATCGGCGCGGCGAGGGCGCCACCGGTCGCGGATAGCCGGTCAGCGCCGTCCTCTACCAGTACCGCGACTGCCACTTTCGGTGTGTGCGCCGGTGCGAAGGCGATGTACCACGCGTGCGGCGGAGTGTTGCGCGGGTCGGTGCCGTGCTCAGCGGTACCGGTCTTGGATGCGATCTGCACGCCGGGGATGGCCCCTTTCTGCTGTGTGACTGTCTCGGCGCCGACCATCAATTCTGTTAGCTTAGCCGCGACCTGCGGGGAAACTGCACGGCGCTGCTCATGCGGGGCGGTGCTGCCGAGGTTAGCCAGGTCGGGCCCTTGGAGGCTGTTGACCAGGTAGGGCTGCATGGTGACCCCGGCGTTGGCGATGGTCGCGGCCACCATCGCGTTCTGCAGCGGGGTGAGCGCGACGTCCTTCTGTCCGATACTCGACATTCCCAGCGCGGCGGCGTCGGGAATCGGGCCGACGGTTGATTCGGCCACCTGCAAGGGGATGGGATCCGGGGGGTCGTCGAACCCGAACGCCTGGGCGGTGCTGCGCAGCGCGTCGACGCCGGTGCCGATGCCAAGCTGCACGAACGCGGTGTTGCAGGAATGGGCGAATGCCTCGCGCAGCGACACCGTCGCCTCGTTGCCGCACGGTATACCGCCGAAGTTCTGCAGGACCGCGGTGCTGTCCGGCAGCGGAATGGTGGGCGCGGAGGTGAGCTGGTCGTCTTCGGTCACGCCGGCCTGCAGGGCAGCGGCGGTGGTGATCACCTTGAACGTCGACCCCGGCGGGTACGTCTCCGCGATGGCGCGGTTGGTCAGCGGGGAGGTTGGGTCGTCACGCAGCCGCTGCCAGGCCTGCGATTGTTCGTCGGCGTTGTGCGACGCCAACAGGTTGGGGTCGTAGGAGGGCGATGACACCATCGCCAGGATCTTGCCCGTCGACGGTTCCAGCGCCACGACGGCACCTTTGCACGGGCCGCCGCAGCCCTGCTGCAGCGCATCCCAGCCGGCCTGCTGCACCCGCGGGCTGATCGTGGTGTCGACGTTGCCGCCGCGCGGGTCGCGGCCAGTGAAGAAGTCGGCTAGCCGGCGGCCGAACAGCCGCTGGTCGGAGCCGTTGAGCACCGGGTCCTCGGCGCGTTCCAAGCCGGTGCTGGAATACCGCAGCGAGTAGAAACCGGTAATCGGCGCGTCCACAAAGGGATTCGGATACACCCGCAGGAACTTGAAGCGGTTGTCGGTGGCTACCGAGTAGGCCAGCAGTTGTCCCCCGGCGGTGATCTGACCGCGTTGGCGCGAGTACTCGTCGAGCAGGACTCGCTGGTTGCGTGGATCGGCCCGTAGCCCGTCGGCGGTGAACACCTGGGTGAAGGTGGCGTTGAGCAGCAGCAGCACGATCAGCGCCATCACGGTCACCGAGATCCGGCGCAGAGAGGCGTTCATACCCGCTCGATCACCTCAGTGCTGGCGGCCGCGATCGGCGCGGTGACGCGCGGCCGGGTGCGGAACGGGCGCCGCGCGGCATGCGAGATATGCACCAGGATCGCCAGCAACGCGTAGTTGGCCAGCAGCGACGAGCCGCCGTAGGACATCCATGGTGTGGTCAGCCCGGTCAGCGGGATCAGCGTGGTCACGCCGCCGACCACGATGAACAGTTGGATCGCCAGCGTCGAGGACAAGCCGGCCGCCAACAGCTTGCCGAAGCTGTCGCGCACCGCGATCGCGGTGCGCAGGCCGCGGATGATCACGATGGTGTAGAGCATCAGCAGGCTGGCCAGCCCCACCAGCCCGAGCTCTTCTCCGAAGGCGGCGATGATGAAATCGGTTGAGGCCGCGGGGACTGTGTCCGGCTGGCCGTTGCCCAGCCCGGTGCCGAAGATGCCGCCGGTGGCAAAGCTGAACAGTGACTGCACAATCTGATAGCCGCTGCCTTCGGGGTCGGCGAAGGGGTCCTGCCAGGTCTGCACGCGCAGCCGTACATGGGCGAAAACGAAATACGCCACAACGCTTCCCGCGGTGAACAAGGCCAGACCGATGACCACCCAGCTGAACCGCTGCGTGGCCAGGTACAGCATCGTCAGAAACGACGCGTACAGCAGCAGTGAAGTGCCAAGGTCTTTTTCGAAAATCATCACGCCCACCGAGATGACCCACGCGGCCACCAGCGGCGCCAGATCACGGGGTCTGGGCAAATCCATGCCGAGCACGTGCTTGCCGGCGCTGGTGAACAGCCGGCGTTTAGCCACCAGCACGGCGGCGAAGAAGATCAGCAGCAGGATTTTAGAAAACTCCGCAGGCTGAATGGAAAAGCCCGGGAACCGAATCCAGATCTTGGCACCGTTCTCCTCTGAGAAGGCCCGCGGCAGCAGCGCGGGGACCGCCAAGAACACCAAGCCGGCAACGCCGCAGATGTAGCCGTAGCGGGCCAGCTGGCGGTGATCCGGCAAAAAGCTCACCACCAGCGCGAAGCCGGTCACCCCGACGAGCGTCCACAGCATCTGCTGGTTTGCGCTGGGATGCGTGTGTCCGCCGATTGTGCCCTGCGCGATGTCGAGTCGGTGGATCATGACCAGACCCAGGCCGTTGAGTAACGCGACCACCGGCAACAGCAGCGGGTCCGCGTAGGGGGCGAAGCGTCGGACGACCAGATGCGCGCACGCGAACAAGGTCAGGAAGCCCAGCAGGTAACCGGCCAGGTCCCAGTGCAATCGGCGATCTTGGTTGGCCTGCACGATGACCAGCGCCGCCGCGGTGATCGCGGCGGCAAAGCACAACAGCAGCAGCTCGGCATTACGCCGATTCGGCAGCGGAGGTGTCAGCGCGACCGCCGGTTGGGGCTGAGTTGTCATGCCGCCGCCCGGCAATCGGTGCCCGGCTGAGGTGGCGGCGCATTCGCGGTGACGGTTGGCGCGGAGGTCGAGGGGGCTGTGGTTTCAGCGGATTCGGGAGATTCGGTGCGCGGCGCGGTGGTGGTGCTGGGTGCTGGGGCGCGGGCGGTTGCCTCCGGTGGTGATGTGGCGCGCGGCGCGGGACACGGCGGCAGGAGTGAGTTGGTTGACAATTCGCGCAACTGCGCAATGGCGTCGTCGAGACTTCCGGCGGGAAGCCCGGCCGACACTTGGGTACGTTCAGCCGGCCGCAAGTCGTCGAGCTTCATCAGGTGGCAGCCCAGTTGGCCTTGAGACTGGTCGTAGCTGATCTGGGACAGTTGGTTGCCGGTCAGGCAGCCCAGCAGGTACGGCTGGTGCAGCGGCAGGCCCAGTATCGAGCCCTGAATGCCGCGCATGATCGCGACATTGCCGTTGTATCCGGCGACGTAGTAGTTGTTGCGGATGACGGCTCGGGCGACCATGAGGCCGGCCAACACAAGCAGCACCACCAGCGTGATCGCGATCGCCATGCGCCGCCGCGAATGCCGCGGACGGGTAAATGTATCCGCTTGCGGCAGAACTCGTTTCGCAACGTCTTTGCGCGGGCTGATGGCGGAGGCCCGGCCGGCGGCGGTGTTGGGCCGGGTCAGTTGGTCCTCGTCGCCGGAGACCGCGCCCGCGACAATCGGCTGCGTCGGGCCGTAGTCGTAGTCGACGACATCGGCGACCACCACGGTGACGTTGTCGGGTCCGCCGCCGCGCAAAGCTAATTCGATCAGACGGTCGGCGGCCTCGCTGACGTCGGGGATCTTGAGGGCCTCGAGAATGGTTTCGTCGCTGACCGGGTCGGACAGTCCGTCCGAGCACAGCAGGTAGCGATCACCGGCGCGTACCTCGCGCATGGTCAGTGTCGGCTCCACCTCGTGTCCGGTGAGGGCCCGCATGATCAACGAGCGCTGCGGGTGGCTGTGGGCTTCTTCCGGGCTGATCCGGCCTTCGTCGACCAGTGTCTGCACGAAGGTGTCGTCCCTGGTGATCTGTGTGAGCTCGCCGTCGCGCAGCAGATAGCAGCGCGAGTCACCGATATGCACCAGCCCAAGCCGATCGCCCGCGAACAGGATCGCGGTGAGCGTGGTGCCCATCCCCTCCAGTTCGGGCTCCATCTCAACCTGCGCCGCGATCGCTGAATTACCTTGCTGCACAGCGTCGTAGAGCTTGCCGAGTAAGTCGCCGCCAGGCTCGTCGTCGTCGAGCTGAGCCAACGCGGCGATCGCCAGCTGGGACGCCACTTCCCCGGCGGCATGACCGCCCATGCCATCGGCCAGCGCGAGCAGGCGCGCCCCGGCATACACGGAGTCTTCGTTGTTGGAACGGACCAAGCCGACATCGCTGCGAGCGGCGTAACGCAGGACCAGTGTCACGGGCGCAACTCGATTACCGTTTTGCCGATCCGAACCGGGGTTCCGATCGGAACTCGTACCGCCGTCGTCACCTTCACCCTGTCAAGGTAAGTGCCGTTGGTCGATCCTAGGTCTTCGACATACCATTCGGAGCCACGCTGGGTCAGCCGCGCGTGGCGCGTCGACGCGTAATCGTCGGTCAGCACCAGGGTGGAATCGTCGGCCCGTCCGATCAGCACCGGCTGTCCGCTGAGGCTGATGCGTGCGCCGGCCAGCGATCCTTCGGTGACCACCAGATAGCGCGGAACGTTCCGCCGCTGCCGCGACGGCATCAGCGTGCCGCGGAAGGTCAGGCCGCGGCGCACCATGACCGCGCCGGTGGGCGCGTAGATGTCGGTGCGCAGGATGCGCAGCACGGACCAGATGAAAACCCACAACAACAACAAGAACCCGGCACGCGTCAGCTGCAGAACTAACCCCTGCATCTGGCGTCCTCTCCGTCCTGGCGCTGCGTGCGTCGCGCCCGCGATGCCGAGCACATCGGCAACGTCACGATACTTGGACGGCGGCCGACGCGGGGCGAAGCTCGATAGCTTCGCCGCGCGGTCAACTCACTGGAAATGGACGATGATCTCCGAGTGGCCCAGTCGGATCACGTCGCCGTCGGCCAGCTGCCATTCCTGCACCGGCGCGTTGTTGACGGTGGTGCCGTTAGTGGAGTTGAGGTCGGTCAGCAGAGCGACCTGCCCGTCCCAACGGATCTCCAGGTGACGACGTGACACGCCGGTGTCGGGCAGCCGGAAATGGGCGTCTTGTCCGCGGCCGATGATGTTGGTGCCATCACGCAGCTGATAGGTCCGGCCGCTGCCGTCGTCGAGCTGCAGCGTGACCGCCCTGCCGCTCGACGGGTAGCCGGTCTCGCCGTAGCCGCCGTACCCGCCGGCTGCGGCGGATTGGCCGTAGTCGTAGTCGCGGCCGGCGGGCTCGGCGTATCCGCTGCCGGGAGCGGCGTACACGCCGCCGCCGGGACCCTCGCCGTAGCCGCCGTAGTCGGGTTGGCTGTAGTCCTGGCGGCCATACCCCTGCCCGTAGCCTTCATAGCCGCCGCCGGGTTCGGGGTAACCCGCCCGCTGCGGTTGGCCGTAGCCGGCGCCCTCCTCAGCGCGAGCGGGGCCGCGGCCGTAGTCGTACTCGCCGTAACCGGGGCCGGCGGGCTGACCGTAGCCGCCTTGGCGGTAGCCCTGGTCGTAGCCGGACGCGCCGTAGCCGGCCGGTGGCCGCTGCTGGTAGGACGGCGGGTAGCCGCCCGGGCCCTGGTCGGGATAACCGCCCTGGTCGGGGTAGCGACCCTGGTCGCCGTAACGGCCCTGGTCGGGGTAGCCGCCCTGCTCATACCCGCGCTGATCGGAGTAGCCACGCTGGTCCGGATATCCGCCGTGCTCCGGGTAGCCGCCCTGGTCGTACCCGCGCTGGTCGTAGCCGCCCTGCTCCGGGTAGCCACCCTGGTCGGGATAGCCGCCCTGCTCCGGGTAGCCGCCGTGCTCTGGTGGCGGAGGCGGGTAGCCCGACGGCGGGTAGCCACCCGATTCCGGTGGATATCCGCCACGCGGTTCTTGCCCACCACGCGATTCCTGGCCACCGCGCGCATCCTCCTGCGGACGCCCGTAGCGGTCGTCGTAGTAGTCGTCGCCGGGCCGCCCCTGCCCCTGGCCCCCGCGATAGCTGGAATTCTCAGTCATTGGTGGTACTCCTGGTTCTGCGTGAAACGCACTATTTGATTGTGGCGGGGCGAAGTCACCGGGCGTCGGGCGGGGTTGGGCGTCGGGGTTGACGGCGCCGCGAGCGCGGTACTGCCCGGTGTGCAGGTTCGGCGACTGCTCGAAGCGGACAACCACATCACCATATGTTTGCCATCCCTGTTCATCGATGTATCCCGCCAAGTGTTTAGCAAAAGTCTCCGCTGTGACATCCGGATCGGCGCCGAGCGTCTCGTAGTCGTGCGCACCGAGGGTAATGATGTATTCGTTGGGCGCCAAAAGTTGATTGCCCTGAAGCGACCGTACCCCGTCAGCTGCCTCCCGGCGCAACATGGTTTCGACCTCTTCCGGGACGATCGAACCGCCGAACACCCGAGCAAACGCATCCCCCACGGTGGCCTCAAGTTTGCGCTCGATGCGCTGAACTAGCCCCTTCTGGCTACCCATATCCAGCGCGCGCCTCACTTGTCCTTCTATATTGCTGCTGCGGGGCAAACGGCTCCTGCGCGTGTCGCAACAGCTAATCTTCCTATTCAGCATGGTATCGGGCCGTCGTGCCGCTGCGGCACCTCAAGAACTCTGAGAATCCGATCGCTGCTGGTCAGCTAGCCTGCTCGGGCACCGGGCACCGCGACGACGCCAGGGCGGCGGTTGGGGGCTTCGGCTATTACAGTGGTAATCTCCTCCGGTTGCTCGGGCGAGTGGCGGAACGGCAGACGCGCTGGCTTCAGGTGCCAGTGTCCTTCGGGACGTGGGGGTTCAAATCCCCCTTCGCCCACCGAATCCGTGATGCGGTCGGCGTCGTCTACCGGATCGGACCGCTAGCCAGACGGCAGGGTTTGCGCCCACCGTTTGATCTCGGGCGTGACCGGATCACTGATCTCGCTGAATTCCGGATGCTTGTCGAGCACTCCGGCCACCATCGGGCACACCGCGACGATCCGCTTGCCGTCACGGCGTGTTGCCTCCAGCGATTCTTGCACCAAGATGGTCGCCAACCCGCGGCCGCCGAACTCGTCGTCGACTTCGGTGTGGTAGAAGACGCGCTGATCATCACGGTCCGCGACGGCGGCGTGGCCGACGGTTTTGCCTTCGACGGCGATCGTGTACTTGCCCTGCTCGGCAGTGACAGTGGTCGGTGCGCCGGTCTTGTCGGTCGCCATATTCGAGTCCTTTTCTATCCGGCAGTCGGCGGCGCGCCGAGCCGCGGGTTTCCGGATTGCTTACTGGTCCCTTTGGCCGCCGCGCGATAGGCGCCGATACCGCGACACTACCCGCGGGTGTGTGCTGCTGCGGCGGGCCGAAAACCCGTGGGCTTACTTGCGAGGCGGACGCAGCACCGTCATGGCTGCCCGCTTGACCGGCCCGGGTATCCGGTCTTGCATCGACAGCGCCGCGGCGGCGGCCCTGCTTCGCAGCAGCGTGCCGCGGCCGAACATCCGGTTGAAGGGGCCGCCGGTCGGCTCGATCTCGATATGCAGCGGCGGGCCGCCTTCGGTGGCCCCCAGCGCATGCGATATGACAATGCGCTGAATCTCGCTGGTGCCTTCAAAAATCGTGTACAGCTTCGCATCCCGATACCACTTTTCGACCGGATGGTCGGTGATGTAGCCCCAGCCGCCCATGGTCTGGATCGCGCGTTCGGTGGCTTTGACGGCCACCTCGCTGGCGGCGAGCTTGGACATCGAGCCTTCGCCTCGCTCGAAGGAGATCCCGTTGGCCGCCATCCAGGACGCGCGCCAGGTGAGCAGCCGCGCGGCGTCGATCTGGGTTGCCAAATCGGCCAGCGGAAACGCGATGCCCTGGTTGTCGATGATCGGTGCGCCGAACGCTTCGCGGCGGGTGGCGTAGGAGGTTGCGTATTCGAGGGCGGCGCGCGCGATCCCGATAGCCTGAGCTGCCACCATCGGCCGGGTTTGCTCGAACGTGCCTAACGTCGCTGAGCCGGAATGTCGCCCACCGGCGACCGCTTCGCGGGCCTTCGCCAGCTTGGCTTCGAGTTTCTCTTGTCCCCCAAGCAGATTGGCTTCCGGAACCCGGACCCCGCCGAACCGCAACTCGGCGGTGTGTGATGCCCGGCAGCCCAATTTGTCGAGCTTGCGCACCAACTGGAGCCCGGGCGTTTCCCCCGGCACCACGAACAAGGCTTGGCCGCGGTGGCCAAGTTCCTCGTCGACGACCGCGTTCACGACATGCACATTGGCGATGCCGCCATTTCCGATCCACATCTTGTGGCCGTCGATGATCCAGTCACCGCCGTCGCGGCGGGCGCGGGTTCGCAGATTGCGTACGTCGCTGCCGCCTTCGGGCTCCGAGATCGCCAGCGCTGCGAGCTTGAGGTCACCCGGTGTCCCGAAACACTCTGGCGCCCAGTGCAGCATCTGCTCTGGTGAGGCGGCCTGCCCGATCGCCGACAGCGCCAGCGCCGGCATCACGATCGCCAAACCTATTCCCGCGCAACCCCAGAACAGCTCCTCCATGAACATCGGCAACGACAGCCCTGTCGGGTCACCGATCAAGTCGCGGTAGAACAGCGGACTGTAGAAACCGCGCTGAGCCGCCTCCTCCAACACCGGCCATGGAAAATCTTGGCGCTGGTCGTAATCGAGGGCGACGGGGCGGATCACCGACTCAGCGAAATCGTGGGTGCGTCGGACCAGGTCATGCTGCGCGGCTGTCGGCGTTAAGTCGAAGGTCATCGATGCGTCCCTGCGTTGACTGGCGGCGCCGCCTGGGCGGCCGGTTCAGCCTAACCGCTGCCTTCGACGACAGGGACGTGTCGGCTGGCTCGGGCCCGGTTATGCGGCCGACCGGGGCCCGACCTGAGCCGCCGGCAAGTGAAACACCGTGACCGGCGCCGAAACGGCGTCGTGTTGGCGCCGGGCGAGCAGCGCGGCGTTTTCCGGTAGCTGCCGGGAGTTGATCTCGCCGGCAGCGATGCGGCGCAGGAGGTCGTGAGCGCGTGCGAGCTGGTCCCGCTTGCGGTACTGCCCACCGGGAAGCTTGACTCCCGCCCACACTCCGTATTCCTCCCGATGCTCGACGGCGTAGCGGGCACACAGCCGCTGCTGGGCCAACGGGCACCGGCGCAAGCACAGGAGCCGCGCCTCGGTCGAGGACTGCTCATAGGCGCGTGCCTTGGCGGCACCGTCTCCACCGTCGTCATCGTTGTAGCCGAACCACAGGTCTGGGTTCGCAGAGCAGGGATACCCCATGTGTCCGCCTTCTCGTCGCTCCGGGTGAATGCAAAACGTAGACAGAAGCGTATACACATCTGGCGGCACGCGCAAGCGAAACGTGACGAAACCGTATATCAAACTGTGGCGGGCGCCGCCTGTGTACTATCCGGATATGGCCGGAGGGCTACGGTGAGCCGCGAATCGGCGGGCGCGACCATCCGGGCATTGCGCGAGTCGCGCGACTGGTCACTAGCTGACTTCGCCGCCGCGACGGGAGTCAGCATCATGGGGCTGAGCTATCTGGAACGCGGGGCCCGCAAGCCGCATAAGAGCACGGTGCAAAAGGTCGAAAACGCGCTTGGCCTGCCGCCCGGCACGTATGCACGGTTGGTTGTCGCGGCCGATCCTGAAGCTGAACTTTCTCGTCTGACGGCGGTTGACTCGACGCCGGCGATGCCCGCTCGCCAGACCGAAGCGGTCGTCGTGGCGCGTCATGACAACACCGAAGTGCTGGAAGGCCACGCCGAAGCCCAACTCGAGATGCTCAACTGGTTGATCGACCGACTGCCGGCGACGACATCAGACGAATACGAGACGTATATTCTTTCTGTGATCGAACTGTGTGTGAAGTTCGAAATGTTGGCGGCCAGGTCCTGGCGGGCGGCGGTACACGCCCGTTCGGAGTCGGCGGGCCGGCTGATGGAGCATCTGCAGGCGCTAGAGGCGACCCGCACCTCCCTGCTCAGCCGGATACCGACCAGCTTGAGCGCCCGGTTCGATCGGGCGTGTGCTCGGTCGCCGCTGCCGGACGCTGTCATTGCTGCGTTGGTCGGGGTGACCTGCGAAGAGATGTGGGACATCCGCAATCAGGGGGTTATCTCGCCGGCTGCGCTCCCCCGCGTGCGGGCTTTCGCCGACGCAGTCGAGCCGGTCGGCGACAGCGGGACAGGCCCGGAGAGGTGGCACCCCAGTGAGCACCAGTGAACTGGAGATGTTGAGCCGCGCCCATCAACTGTTCGCTGGTGCGGGCCGGCTGGCGACCCCGGACACGACCAATGCCCCGTACGGCGGATTGTCTGATTCCCTCACCCCGCTGAACAGCGGTGAGGGGCACGACCGGTATCGGCTCGCGGTGCAAACGAGCCGAGACGTCCTGCGCTCGGCCGGCCGAACCGATGCAGCTATCGCCGCCGTCATCGCCGGCGCTCACCAGGATCATGCCCAGGCCCGTGAGCAGACAAGGAGTGTCCTCGATGAAGCGCGCGCCGACGCGTTGACGACACCTGTTGCGCCGATGGCCCAAAGGGAGGCGCTGCGCCGTCGCGTGGCGCGCCTGCGCGCGCAACGCGCCCACGTGATGTCGGCTCGCTGGCAGGCACGGCGACGGGCAGCGGCGCTGCGAGCCCTGCGATACCTGGCACTGCGCCACCGCGGTTGGAAGTCGGTTGCACTGCGCTTGCCGCCGCCGAACAGCCGCGCCGGAATCGCCGTGCGCGCAGCGCTGTCGCGGCTGGGCCGCCCGTACGTCTGGGGGGCAACCGGTCCCAGCCAATTCGATTGTTCGGGGCTGGTCCAATGGGCCTACGCACAGGCAGGAATCCACTTGGACCGCACCACTTATCAACAGATTCACGACGGGATTGCGGTACCGCGCTCTCAGGTACGACCGGGTGATCTGGTTTTCCCGCATGCCGGGCACGTGCAAATGGCCATCGGCAACGACCTGGTGGTGGAAGCTCCCTATTCCGGTGCCACAGTTCGGATCAGCCCGCTGGGCACCAATGTTGCGATCCGTCGCCCGCTTTTGTAACGGCTCGTTCGAATGTCGTCGGAAACCGCGTTTGATGGGTAGGTTCACCTCATGGCAGACCAAGCAGGACTGTCGATGACTGCGATTCAGGCCAAGCAAGCGGCGTTAGCCACGCAGTACGCCACGGTGAGCGATGCGGATCAAGTGCTGACGGAGGCGCTCGTCAGTGCCCATGCCGCGACGGTCGAGGGCGTCGCCCGCCTCGATGCGATCGCGAACGAGATCGAAAACGCTGTGGGAAAGCAGGCTGCACTCGGTCTCGATACGCCCGTCGGGGCGCGCGAATTTCAGAAATTCCTGGTCGCCAAGCAGCGCGAGATCATCGCGGTCGTCACGCAAGCACGGGAACTCGCCGCGACGAAAAGGGCTGCGCTGGAGGCATTGCCGGCCAACTACGCCGTCGCCGAGAACTCGTCTTAGTCAACGGCGAGACATTTGCCCAGGCGGGAGCTGAAGTGAATTGTCTGCGAGTGCCAGCCTGGGTACTGTCCCCGCCATGGCGGGGCCGCAGCATCGTTCGGAGCCGAGCGCTTCGGCCATGCCGCCGACCGCGCCGCGACTATCATCCGACCCGCAGCGCGGTGCCGCAGCCGATGCGATCAGAGACGCCGAAGTCGCGTTAGCACAACAGAATTCGAGTACCGCACAGCTGGATCTGCAAGTGGTCTCGGCGATTCTGAATGCTCACCAGAACACGCTCGACGGAAGCGATGCGTTGATCGCATTACAACGCGATGTCGAGGCCGCGGTACGCACGCGAACCGATCTGGACACCCCGGCCGGCGCACGTGACTTCCAGCGCTTCCTCACGGGCAAGCTGCGAGAAATCCGTGCAGTGGTGGCAGGCAACAGTCTCGACGACACCTCGAAGTCAGCGCTGATGGCCGCATGGACGTCGCTTTACAACGTCTCCACAGCCGGGCAGCGAAATCCGGCCGGCCAGCAGCCGGTGCGCTCCAGTGCCGTCGCATCGCGAGGAACCGGTGGTGACCCGCAGGCGTCCGATACTGGAGTGGACCCCTACCTGGATGCGCTGCTGGCCGACGACCCCGGGTCGCTTTCCGACGATTTGGCGGCGCAGGCGCCGTTGCCGGCACCGCCGATTGCGCCGGCGCTGCCCAGCTATCCCGGCTTTGGCGGTGGAGCGATGCCCACTGGAGGCGCGCTGCCGATGTCCATCCCGGGTCTCGGTATGCCCGGCGGGTTTCCGTTGGGTGGGCTGCTGCCGGACAGCGCAAAGGAACGGTCGCGAGAGGAGTTGGACGACGCGCTGCCTGCACCCGAAGAGCTGGCATCGAGCGAGCAACCCTCCCCCGACGAACAGGAGGGGGGCGGCGATGACAAGGCGGCTGAACCATCGCCCGCGCCCGAGCCGCAACCGGCTGGCCCAACGACGGTGACGCTGCCCACCGGCGAGACCGTCACGGCCGCCAGCCCGCAGCTCGCCGCCGCGATCAAAGCCGCCGCCGGCGGCACACCAATTGCCGATGCGTTCCACCAGCAGGGAATCACCATTCCCCCGCCCGGCACCGCAATCAGCGATCCGCTCGATCCGTCACGCCTCGCACCGGGAGATATCGGCATGTTCGCCGATCGGCACGCGCTCGCGCTCGGCAACAGCAAAGCGTTGCTGAACGGTCAGATTCAGCACATCTCCACCGTGAAGGGGCCGAGCTTTCTAGGCTGGGAGCACCCGCCGGCACCAGTGACGGCGGACGCACCCGCCAAGGCCGACCCACCGGCACCTACCCGGCCGGCGGTCGAGGTCGGTACGTCACCGTGACAGCCAGCGGGAACCGGCACAGGGCACAAAGAGTGCGCCGACGATGGTCGTGGGCGCTTCACGAGGAGATAGTGGATGGCAGATCAAGTTCGTGTGGTGCCGGAGAGCTTGCGCGCAGCCGCTGGGCATCACCAGGAAGTCTCCGACTACTTGCGCAATATCCCGTCGTCACACGGCGCCATTCAAGAAAGTCTGGACTCGCTCGGGCCGATCTTCAGTGAGCTGCGCGAGGCCGGCCGCGAACTGCTCGAGCACCGCCGGCGGTGCTATGAACAGCAAGCCGACGACCACGCCGAAATGGCGCACAACCTACGGGCGTCAGCCGACATGTGGGAACAGCACGAGCACGAGGCCGCGCGCAATCTGGGCAGCGTTGTTGACGACGGTCGATGACAGACCCCAACCCGAACTTCGACACCGTCCACCCGAGTGGGCACATCTTGTTCCGGTCCTGCCGGGGCGGGTACGCGCATAGCGTCGCGTTGAGCGAAGCGGCGATGGACACCGACGCGCAGACACTTGCCGAAGGGATACTGCTGACCGCCGACGTGTCCTATCTCAAGGCGCTGATGGAAGTCCGCAGCGAAATCGTTGCGGCTGGGCACACTCCGTCGGCGGAGGTCCCCACCGCCCATGACCTTGACGTCGCGATCGAGAAGTTGTTGGCGCACGAGCTGCAGCCCCGACGCGATACCGCGTGAGCCCACGCGGGTTCAGTGCAGCCAAGCCTTGACGGCGTCGGGATCCGGCGAGATGTCGGTAGGAGGCTCGATCGGGTTGGCGCCGAACAACTCTCGCGCGCGGGCCAGCAGCACGCGGACGTGGTCTAGCTGCTGTTGCAGCGCCGAATCGGTCACGCCCCCACGCTACTGCGACCATGTCAGCCGCACAATTCACCCAGCCCCGGGCACTTGCACCGAGCAGCGGCCGTCACTGGAACGGGTGCGGTTAAGGCGCCGCGCGCCCGCGAATACCGGTGATTAGGCCGAGCGGCCAGCGAACTGCGCGATCGCCAGATAACGGTAGGCTGTGCCGGTGGCGATCTTCGGTCGAACGGCGCGCCAGCGCCTCCGGAGAGCAACCCGGGAATCCCTCGCGATTCCGGCCTTCAGCTCTCCGGTTGACTGCACCCCCTGGGTGATCGGCGGGCTTTGGCCCGCCGAACTGGCGACGGTCAATGCTGAAACTGCCTCTGTCGCAGAGTATCTCAAGGCTGACCTACAGCGGATCGTCAAGTCTGCCAACGAAGAACTGATGCGGATCAGGCGATCGGCGATGGCTGAGCCAGCACGACAGGCCGAGGAGACACGAGTTATCAACGCGGCGCGCGCTTTTGCGGCTCGGCGAGTCGAGTCGACGGTTCGGCATCTGCACGGCATGAGACAGGAACAGCTCAGACCACATCCACGTCAAGGCCCCGCCCGACACACGGAGCTCACAGCCAGGACGCCGAGATTCAGGGTCGCCCCTCCGGCGCCGCCTGCGGTCAAGCCGCCTCCAGTTGAGCCACCCACGGTCGAGTCACCCCCCGAGGTCGAACCCACCGTCGAGTCGCCCGCCGCTGACGTCGGGGCGGTGCCGGACGATCAAGATCAGATGCCGTCCGAAAAGGTATCGACCGGCAAGCACGCGGCACCGGTCGAGGAACCGGAAGACACCGAATCCGAGACTGTGGGCATCCCGGTCCCGCCCGATGCAGCCGAGACTGACGTGACGGATGTTCTCGCGGCTTTGCCGCCGGAGCCGCCCGAGGTTGACGACCGCGAGCCCGAAGCCAAAGAGCCCGAGGCCGAAGAGCCCGAGGCTGTCGGCGCGGCGGCAAAACCGGAGCCGCAGGCCGTCGCCGTCCCGGAGGCCGTCGGGCCAGAGGACCTGACCGATATCGCGGAGCCTAAGGCCCGTGACGCCACGGATATCCGCGAACCTGCGGAGCCCGCAGACGCCGACGAAATAGAGCCGGCAAAGGCAGCCCCGGCTTCGCAGACCCAGACCGCGGACGTCACCGAAGTTTTCGAGGCGCAGGCCGCGGACGTCACCGATGTCTTCGAGGCACAGCCGGCGGAGACCACCGACGTTTTCGAAGCGGTGGCTGCGCACGACATGGGTGGCTTCGAGAAGCCGTCCCCCGCCGACACCGATGTCTTCGAGAAGGTGGCTGCAACGGAGGCTCCCGCCCGCGGCGCTGAGGAGGCGCCACCCGATGCGGAGATCGATCGCGAACGCTTGCAGCGGTTGCTCCAATTCGTCGCCCGCCAAGAGCCCGGACTGCGGTGGGCGGTCGGTGTTCGCGAAGACGGGGCCACTCTCGTCGTCACCGACCTCGCGTACGGCTGGATACCTTCAGGCATCACCTTGCCCGCGGGTGTGCGGTTGCTGGAACCCCGACGGCGCACCGGCAACGCGGCAGCGCTGCTAGGGAACACGACGGTCTCGGCGACCTACTCCCCCGGCGACTCGTTGGGCTGGGCCACCGACTTCGCCCTGACCGAGTCGTCACTGCAGCCCCGTGAGGTGCCGGAGGTCGAGGACCTCGGATGGCTGCTGAGCGAGGCCACCCACTGGCGCGACGGCCTGCCGCGCATGGTGCACACCTTGGCCAAAGCCGGCGCCGCGGGCACTGGGGTCGTCGAGGCCGAACTCGACGTGCTCCGCGTCCACCTCGACACCGCGCGATACCAGCTCCTGGCGCAGTACCCGGATGTCGAGCTCGCGCTGCTGCTCAACTGCCTGCTACTGGCGGCCACAGAAGGCATCGCCACCGGAGACCGACTCTCAGCGAACTATCACTTCGCCTGGTTCCAGGCACTCAGCGCCCCGCCGGCCAGCAGGTTCAGCGGCACTGCATGACATGACCGCAGCACAGGCCGCCGAACCGGTCAGGCCCCGCCGCGAGTAGCGTCCAACGGCCAGTGTGTGATAGACGATATGAATTGACGCTGGTCGGAGCGGTCGTGATACTGGCATCGTGCCGGGGCCGAGCAGTCGGGCGAAGTTGAGCGACAAGGCTCTCGTCGAATCGGTGTTGCGCGAACTGAGCGAGGCCGCCGACAAATGGGAAGCGCTCGTCGCGCAGGCCGAGACCGTCACCTACAGCGTCGACCTAGGCGACATCCATGCCGTCGCAAACTCCGACGGCCGACTGGTTGAGTTGACACTGCACCCGAATGTGATGAGCGGATATACCCACGGCGAGCTGGCCGACCGCTTGAACATGGCGATCGCGGCGCTGCGCGAAGAGGCGGAGGCCGAAAACCAGGCACGCTACGGGAACGGTGTCCAGTGACGGCGGACCCCCTGGTGCGTCATGCACTGGAGCTGCTGAGCCGTGGCCACGACCTGTATGGAGGTAGCCACACTCACGTGGACCTGCAGACACCGGAAGGTCTGCGCGAGCAGCGGCTGCCCGCCGGGGCGCGGTCAGCGCTGCCACAGACTTTCCGGATGGCTGACGTACTGCGACGCAGCGCCGCGCAGGATGCCGAGCTCGCCACAGTCTTGGCCGACGCCCATGCCGACCACATCCGGGGACGGCGCGCGACACGCGCGGTCCTCGAAGACGCACACGGAGACGCGATGCCAGCGGCGGACACGCCCTTGGGGCGTCGAGAAGCACTGCGCCGCATGGCCGCTCGCCTGCAGATGCAGCGACACCACATCCGCCGATCGCGCCACGGGGCGCTGCTGCTGTCGCGACGGCTACGCCGCCTGGGGTACCTGAGCCACACCGAGGCGAGCCGTCGGACGTCGCAGGCGGCGGCCATCCCGCTCAGCGCCGTCCGATACCAGAGGTCGTTTCCCGCCGGGCATATCAGAGCACGCATCGCCGAGGCGCTCGATCACATGGGAATCACCGATCCTGCGGCTCGGCGCAATTGGCTACGCGGCTACGAGACGCTGATCGCCAGAGAATCGGGAGGGCGGCCATCCGCCGTCGCGTCCGAGCCGGCCACTGCAGCCGGGCCCCGCCAATCGGATGGGCACGCTCTCGGCTATGCACGCGGTATCACACAAACCATCCCGGCGACCTTCGCGCGCTATCACCAACCCGGCACCTCGACCAATATCTATGACCCCGTCGCGAACATCTGCGCGTCGATGAACTATGTAATGCATCGCTACGGCGTCGCCGCGAACGGCGAGAACTTGGTTGCGCTGGTCCAGCAGGCGGACGCACGTAGACCGCCGAGAGGATATTGACCATGCCCCTCAACTTGTCCAACCGCGACCAGAATTCGGGTCACCTGTTCTACAACCGCCGACTGCGCGCGGCGATCACCCGATTTTCGGTCCGCATGAAGCATGACGACCGCAAACAACAAGCGGCCGTGGCGCTGTCGATCGTGTTCGTGCTCATCGGGCTTGGCTGGATGGCGTTGCTGCACATTTGGAAACCTGCCGGGCTGGTCGGCCAGTCGGCGATCGTCGGAAACCGCGACACCGGCGCGGTGTACGCCAAGATCGATGGGCGCCTTTACCCCGCGCTCAACCTGACCTCCGCGCGGCTAGCGGTGGGCAGCGCCGCTGCACCGGCCTGGGTCAAGGCCAGCGAAATCGCCAAATATCCGACCGGGCCGATAATCGGCATCCCCGGTATACCGGATAGCCTCGCGGTCACTGCGAGTACGGTCTCAGCGTGGTCGGTCTGCGACACCGCCCCGACCCGGGGAACCCAGGCGCCTCCAGTGGTGACGTCGATTGCCGGCGAGCTGTCGCCTTTCGGCCGCGCCGCTCCCATGCGCCCGACGCAGGCCGTCCTCGCGACCCACAAGGGCGCGACGTATGTGATCTGGGGCGGACACCGCTCCCGCATCGAACCCACCGACCGATCGGTGACGTTCAACCTGGGCCTCGACCCCGGAGTAACGCGTCCGATCGAGATCTCCAACGCGCTGTATGACGCTATGCCGTCGACGGAACCGCTTGTGGTGCCGCCGATCCCGGAAGCCGGCACACCATCGCGATGGCTGCCCGGCTCAACCGTGGGCAGTGTGCTGCAAACCCGTGACGCCGCAGGCGCGGTCACCGGCTTCTACGCGCTCCTTCCGGACGGCGTGCAGAAGATCACCAGCTTCGTCGCCGAACTGCTGCGCACCGCGAATCCGGCCGGTTCAGCGACACCGACGTTGGTCACGCCGGACAAGCTGATCCACATCCCTACCGTCGACGTGCTGAACGTCGACTACTACCCGTCCGGGAAGCTGGATTTCATCGATACCTCAGCCAATCCGGTGACCTGCGTGGCTTGGCAGAAACAATCGAGCGACCCGCAAGCGAGTATCACGATCTTCAGTGGCCGCGGTCTGCCGGTGCCGATCAGCATGGACTCTCGGTTGGTGCATCTGGTGCGCAATGACCGCAACCCGGAGTCCGTGGAGGCTGACCAGGCGCTGCTGTTGCCGGGCGCGGCCAACTTCGTGGCCACCACGAGCGGTGTCGCCACGTCCGAAAGCCGCGAAAGCCTGTACTGGCTGTCGCCGCAGGGTGTTCGGTACGGGATCCAGTCGGACAACCGGACCTTGCAGGCGCTGGGCCTTGACCCTCGCAGCGCCCTGCAAGCACCGTGGCCGATAGTGCGTACCTTTGCCGCAGGGCCGGCGATCAGCCGTGAGAGTGCGCTTTTGGCGCGTGACACCATCGTGGGCAGCGGCGCGGTGGCACCCATCCCCGAGGCCAACCAGCAAGCAGGAGGTTAGGCATGTCGAAACGCGGTTTCGTGCGAGCCTCACGCAAATCACCGCCGGCCGTTCCGCCCGTGCGAGTGGCGGTCGCGCCGCCACTGGCGTTACCGGAACGCGAGCCACGCAACATCCTGATGATGATCGCCGTGCCGGCACTGCTGGTGGGCATCATCGGCACGCTGGTGGTGATGTACACCTCCGGCGTGCGTTCGCTGCAGTCGGGGTTCTTCCCGATGATGGGTCTGTTCGGGTTCGGCGCCCTCATGTTCAGCGGACGCTTCGGGCGCGGACGCCGCATCTCGTGGGGCGAGCAGGAAAAGCAGCGGCGCGTCTATTTGCGCCAGCTCGACGACGACCGCGAAGAAGTACAGCGCGCTGCCCAGGAGCAGAAACGTAGTCAGCTTTTTGTCCACAGTGATCCGCAGAAGCTCGACACCGTCATCGGTGGTCCGCGGATGTGGGAACGTCGCCCCAACGACGCCGATTTCCTCGACGTGCGGCTGGGTATCGGCATCCAGCAAGCCAGCGACTCGGCCGTGTCGCTGCAGTGGCCCGAGGTTCCGATCGGTGAGGAGCTGGAGCCGGTAACCGGCGGCGCGCTAAGGGATTTCATTCTGGAGCAAAGCAAGATCCGCGGGATCGGCAAGGTGCTGAGCCTGCGGTCAAAGCCGGGGTTCAGCTTCATCGGCCAAGACCCGGGCGAACTACATAGCTTCGCGCGGGCGATCTTGTGCTCTCTGGCCGTCTATCACAGCCCGAACGACGTCAAGCTCATGGTGGTCACGCGCCACCCCGAGCAGTGGTCGTGGCTGGTGTGGTTGCCGCACAACCATCACGACGAGATGTTCGACGCCTGCGGCCTGCGCCGGCTGGTCTTCGCTTCGCCCACCGAATTGGAAGAAGCGCTCGACGCCGAGTTGCACCGCAAGGGCCGTGGGCCCTGGTCCCCGCCGGTCGGCACCAGCCCGACATCGATGCCCTCGCCGATGGAGTCGCAGGGACTGCCGTTGGGGCCCCACTGGGTGATCGTCGACGACAACACCGGCACCCCCGAGCAGTGGGAAGGTGTCACCGGCCAGAAGGGAATGGCCGGTATCACCGTGCTGCGGTTGGCGACCCGGCCCGGCGTCGGTGTCGGTTTCGCCGACGAGGATCAGCGGTTCCAACTGCGGGAAGGCCGGCTCTACCACCGCGACGCGTTCTATGCGGTGGCTGACATGCTCGCTGAAAGCACTGCCGACCGGTATGCGCGGGCGCTGGCGCGTTGGTCACCGATGAGCGCCAGCGAGCTATCCGAAACCGACAGCCAGGCCGGGGAATTACTGCGGGCGCTCGGGATCAGCGATCCGCGCCAGCTCGACGTCGACCGGCTGTGGGCCGACAGCCGTGGACGCGGTGACCCGAAATGGGCGATGGTGCCGGTGGGAATCAAGCCCGGCGGCGAGCTGCAGTACATCATCTTCCGAGCAAAAGACTTCGGCGGCTACGGTTTTCACTCGGTGGTGATCGGGACGTCGGGTTCGGGTAAGTCGGAGTTCTTCCTGTCGTTGTGCAACGGGATCGCGCTGACCCATTCACCCGAGACGTTCATCGTCATCTTCGTCGACATGAAGTTCGAGTCCGCAGCCCAGGACCTGGAGGGACTGCCGCACGTCGCCGGTTCGCTGTCCAACCTGGGCAAGGACGACCGGCACCTTGCCGAGCGGATGCGCAAAGCGATCAACGGTGAAATCGCCAGGCGCTACCGGCTTTTCAAAGAGGCCGGCGCCCGCGATGCCAACGAGTACGAGGAGATGCGGCTCGCCGGACGGGATTTGGAGCCTGTTCCGGTGCTGCTGGTCATTATCGACGAGTACCTGGAACTCTTCCACCACCACCCGGAGTGGATCCAGTTGGTCATCCACATCGGACAGGAAGGACGTGGCTGCAACGTGTTCTTCACGTTGGGCGGTCAGCGATTGGACTTGTCGTCACTGAGCAAGGTCAAGAGCAACATCGCATTCCGGGTGGCGCTGCGCGCCGAGACCGCCGAAGACTCCCGCGACGTGATCGGCAGCGACGCCGCCCTGCATCTGCCTGCGCGAGAAAACGGCTACGCGCTGCTCAAGGTCGGTCCGCGCGACCTGGAACCCTTCCGGTGTTTCTACCTGTCGGCGCCATTCGTGTTGCCGAAGAAGAGCAAGAAGGTCGACAAAACAGTCGACGTGAGCTTCTCCCGGCCTCGCCCGCTCACGTGGGAATACCAGCCGTTGAGCCCCGAGGACACCGCGGCTTTGGCCCATGCTGACGAACCTGAGGAACCCGACGAATTCTTGTTCCACCCTGACGGTTTCAAGAAGAAGAAGATCCTCGACGTCATCCGCGAGTCGCTCGTTTCGCATCCGGCTCGACTGCCGCACCAGATCTGGCTGCCCCCGCTTGAAGTCAGCGAGCCGATCGACGCGTTGGTGGCGTACTGGCGGGGCAAGCCCTGGCATGTCGACTACGGGCAGAACCCAGGACTGATCTTCCCGGTCGGAATGGTCGACATTCCGGAGGAGCATTCCCAGCGTGTGCACGTCATCGACGCCGAGATGGACAACATCATGGTGGTGGCCACCGCCCAGCGCGGCAAGTCCACCACGTTGATGACGCTGATGACGTCTGCGGCGTTGATGTATCGCCCTGAGCGGGTGACGTTCTTCTGCATCGGAGCGGCGCTGTATCCGGTGGAGGATCTTCCCCATGTGGCCGGGGTGGTCAGCCTGAACGACACCGAAGGCGTATCCCGGACGATAGCCACGATCGAGGGATTGATTCGCGCGCGCGAAGCATCGTTCAAGCACTACCAGATCGACATCTCCGAGTTCCGGGAACGGCGCTTCGGGGCTGCCGGCGGCGGCGGCACCGACCCTGCGGACAAATTCGGTGACGTTTTCCTGGTCATCGACAACTACGGCGACCTCTACGAAAAGGACCCGGGCATCGGTGATCGTGCGATCGCCATCGCCCGCCAGGGGCTGTCCTACGGGGTGCACGTGATCACCAGCGCCAACGCCTGGTTCGTCGGGCAGAAGCAAGGGATGATCACCGTCTCCAACGCGCGCATCCAGCTGCGGCTGAGCAACCCCGACGAAACGCAGATGGGTACGTCGCCCGAATTGCGCAAGGCGGCCCGAAACACGTTGGACCGCCCCGGATTCGGGCTCACCCGCGACGGCCACGAGCTGCTCGTTGGAGTGCCTGAGATCGTCGGGACCAAAGGCGAGCTCGTCGCAACCCGCCAAATCGGCCAGCTCATCGCCGAAGTCACCGGAGCCGGCAAAGTGGAGCGGCTCTCGCGGCTACCGGAGCGGGTGGCCCTGCGCCAGATCATCGAGGCGTATGAGCGGTCCGCGGGCGCGGCCGACCCACTCAACATCCCGTTCGCCATCGGCGAGAGCGCCCTGCAGCCGGTGGCGCTGCCGGCCCGCGTGGTGCCCAACATGCTGGTGATGGGCCGCCAACTGTGCGGGAAGACGACGGCGCTGGCGGCCTTCGGCCAGGCGATCATCGGTCGGTTCACTCCCGAACAAGCCCAGATCACCATCATCGACCCGAAGACCACGCTCATCGGCAAGGTCCGCGGGCCGCATGTGCGGGCCTATGCCTACACCACTGATGACATCGACACCGTGGTCAGCGAGCTAGCGGAGTTGCTGCGTGATCGCCTGCCACCGTCGGGGCTGAGCCAGGAAGAGCTACTAAATCGCAAACCCTGGGAAGGCGCGCACCACTTTGTCCTGATCGACGACGAGCAGGAGCTGCGGCCCCACAACCAGGTCGTCAAGCCGGCAGCAACCGCGCCTCTGTGGCCATTCATTGAACGCAGCCGCGAGGTCGGTCTGCACGTCATCGCCGCGCGCCTGCCCGGCAACTGGGCGTCGCAGGTGGTGATGAATCCATTCCTGCAGAAGCTGACCGGGTCCCGCTCACCCACGTTGTACATGGACAACGACCCGGGCAACGTGAAGGTCTACGGAAGGGTCAACGCCCAACAACTTCCACCCGGGCGTGGCCTGCTGGTGACGACCGACGGAGAAATCGAAGGAGTGCTGATCGGTTCGCCCGAGCAATACGACTAATTAACCGTAAACACGTTGCGCTGGCTTGTCCTACGATGCGATGCATGGGTGATGAAATGCACGTCATTCCCGATGAACTGCGCGGAGTCGGCGCCGGCTGGCACATGGAGGCTTTCGAGCTGCACGCCGCGCCGCCGTCGCTGGACCCGGCTGGCGGTTGGCCGACCATGATCGCCGCCGCCGGCGTGACCGGGGCGGCTCAGGCGGCCACGGCGGACCTGCACACCCGCATCACAACCACCGCCGGGGCGACGCAGGTCGCGGCAACCGTCTACCAAGCTGCAGATTCAGACGCAGCGGACACCGTCAAAGAAGTGATCACTACGGTCACCGATACGGTCAGGAAGAACACGTGATCCCCACCCAATCGGCGCTGCGCGCCTATGACGTGTCTCATCTGACCGAGCACGCTACCCACTGGCGCGAACTCGCCGAGCGCCGTAGATCGGTCGTGGGTGCGATCAATGCTCAAGCTAAGTCGCTCGACTGGCAAGGCCAAGGCGACGAGGCGATGAAAGCGGCGATGGCCCAGCATCTTTCGACAGCGGACGACGAGGCCGAGCTACTGGACGCCGCGGCCCAGACCGCCGAGGGCGGCGCCAGCGTACTGCACCAACAGCAGCACTCAATCCTGTCATCGGTTGACCAAGCACGGCAGTCTGGGTTTGCGGTGGGCGAGGATTGGTCGGTCACCGACGCCATGTATCGGCCTGGCTCGATGGGATGGTATGCCCGCCAGCCCACCGCTCAAGCCGTCGCCGCCGACCTACGCACCCAGGTGACCACCTTCACCGGACAGGAGTACCAGACTGCCACCGACGTGGCCCAAGCTGCCGGCGACTTAGGTGGCGAAGGCGCCGTGCATGGTCACATCCAGGCTGTGGGTAATCAGTTCAAGACCGATGGGCCTACGCCGTCGCCGCAGCCGAACCCCGCGCCCCAGATACCGACCACCGGCGAAATGGAACGCGGCTTGGCGAGCCGTGTCCTGGAGGGAGCCGTGATCGGCGGTTTAGCCGGAATCCCGGAAGGCGGAGTCGGAGTGATCCCGGGAATGATCATCGGTGGTGGACTCGGCGGTATCGAGTGGTTCATCGAGCAGACACAGAAGTGAGCACCATGACCGATCAACTAATGCGCGTATGGCGGTCAGCACTGCGCTGGCCCTACACCAAACAGGGAATGATCGTCCTGGGCTGCGTGGTCCTCGGCATCGGGGTTCTCGGGGTGTATGAGTTCGTGAACGCGGGCGGAGCGATATTTATCGTGTGCTCGGTAATCCTATTCGTCCTGGTGATTCGCGAATGGGTGAGGCTGTACCGGCACCGAAACGAGCCAGACTGGCCCCGCCCACCGGCGTGGGTGTCCCGAAACGAGCCACAGCCGGGCAGCGTCGACAAGCTGAGTTAGCGCAATCTGCCCATGACGATCTACGTGGCGCTCGCGCTGGCTGCTGAGGTGATCGGCCGGCTCATCGGCCGCAGCGCAATTATTGCCGCGCGGCGGGGCGCAGTCAACCCAGAGCAGGCAGCACGCAGACGATACGCCGTGTTGTTCGCCTTTCCAGTTTTCGCGGCGGGCTCTTGAGTCATGCGATCGACTCCAAGAGGCGCCGGTACGTCAACCGTGCAGTGGTGGCGATCATGATTGCCGGCGGGACGTCCGACTGCATCAGCGCTTGGCGTAAGTGGGAGCGCACATGACGTACGGGCCCAACGGTGACGAAATAAAATCGGCGCTACCCGAACTGCCCTCGGGCATGCGTTGGGTGGTTCTGGTGGATAAGCGCCAAATCGCTGTATTGCTAATGGAAAACGAAATACCAGTTGCTTCCGCAACCGAAACCTTGGATCGGCACGTTGAAATCGACTATGAACACCAGCCGGTCGACGCGGTGGAACAAGTTTGCAAGCGCCTAGCCCAACAGGTGTCGCATCAGTGGGGTTTCCTTCACGTTCTCAAACAGAAGCTCGGGCCGGACGTCGACGTGCGAATGCGGCTCGTGGACTGGAACCAACCACACACGCCGCCCCACGCATAAAGCGACGACGGGATAATCGAGTTGCGCCTACCGCTCAGCAGCTTTACCAAAGTCTGCCCAGGACCGGACCAACGAAACCGCGCGCGAGAAAGTACGCGAGGGCTAATTCTGGCCAGCGCGGTGTGCGGTTCACCGGCGAGCTGGGGATGCGCGCAGCCTGCGCCGAGAAGATCCTGACGTTGCCTCGTTCGCGTTGGTGGTCAACGGTTTCCGTCGATGGCAGCGAAATTTGTGAGACCGGCCGAGGTGGCCGAGAGCACTGATCTGGTCAAACTGCCGAAGTAGCCGGCTGGCACCCGGATGCTGGTGCGCCGCGAACAACCACACCCGGGTGCGCAGCTGCGCTTCACCGACCTCGAAGGCTCGCTCACAGGTGTTTATCACCGACCTGCCCCCGCGGACCTGGCTTACGTGGAGGCGCTTTACACGGCCCGGCCGCACGGAATGCTGGATCCGCAACATGAAAACACCGGCTGGCTAACCTGACCTCCCACGACTTCGTCACCGACAGCTCGGCTACCTGACACCGGCCGAGTACGAAGGCGACCTCATCCCCGCCTCGGAACCTGCGAGCCAGCCAACCCCGGCTCTCACAACCGAATATGAACTGAATCTGGTGTAGTTCATCCACCATCCGCCCGCCGCACAATACAAGCCTCCCCACCGTGGTCAGCGACGGCGACTGCACACCCACAATCCACACCGGTATCCCAGCTGGTGATCAGGTCCGCTACAACGTCGCACGCAGCCTAGACGAAAAATGCGCACTAGCTGAATTGCGCCGAGGGCTCGGCTGCCGCAGAATGCGTGTCAACGGGTCCGTGGCAATACCCTAGGCTCGGATCACTCCGCAGAATTGCCTGCTGGAAAACAGAGGAGTAGAGATGACCGGATTCCTGAGCGTGAATCCCGAGGCTGTCACCCTGTCGTCCCTCACCGAGACGGTGATCAGCGGCGACATCGCCGCCAACAACGCGGCGGGGGCTGCCGCGCTCACCGGGACGGTGCCCATGGTCCCCACGTCGGACGACGCGGCGTTCACGTCGACGCTGAACGGAGCCGGCGCTGCCTATCTGGGTTCGGTTGCCGAGCATGTCGGCCAGCGCGCCGCCTACGCCGGCGCCCAGAATCTGTCTTCGATCAGCTACGTGGTGCGCGAACTGCTGAGCTCTGTCAACATCTCGCAGATCATTTAACGAGGCAATATGCCCGATCCGCTGTGGTTCGGTCCGCCGGAAAGTGTTGCTGCACTGCTGGAAACCAGCGATCCGTCGACCATTCTCGCCAATATCGCGGCCTGGCTGAGCGAGGCAATCAGCCATGAATTGTCGATGGGCGTCTCGGTGGCCAACATCGCGGCGACGATGGAGCAGTGGATAGGCCTCGGTGGTGTCGGCTCCGCGTTGAAGGGCAGCGAGCTCAACTTCGCCGGATTGGCGCCGATGATGGCGCACTGTCTCAAGCACGTCTCGATCGGCCAAGCCGCCGTAGAAGCCAACACGATTGCCAGGTCTTCCGTTATCCCCGCGGCGCTTTGCCAGTCCAATCGCGACGAGACCGCCACGTTGTACGCCACGAACTTCTGCGGCTGCAACACTCCGGCGATTGCCGCCCTCGAAGACCAGTACTACATGCACTTCTGGCCGCAGAACTCAAGCGCGGGTTTGGCCTATGCCAGCACGCTGGCCACGCTGATGGGAGCAATAGCGGGCACTCCCCCGCCGATCACGCCGATGGGGGCGTCGCCGGCCGCCGCGGCGGCCCCGGCGGAGTCCGCCGGCGAAGCCGTGGCGAGCAACGCAGGAGGGCTGCCCTCATTGCCGAGCGAGGCGGCGGGAACCGCTGGGTCGACGGCATCACCAATGGAGTCGGTGAGTCAGTTCCTGGGCCCGATGCAGTCAGTGATGTCGAGCGTGCCGCAGGCAGCACAATCGTTCGCCCAGGGCCCCACGCAGTTCTTGCAGTCCGGGATGCAGAGTTTCACGAGCCCCATGCAAAGCCTGATGGGCATGTTCCCGGGGATGATGTCAGGGCAAGGCGCAGCGGCAGTCGAACCGCTGGCCGCGGCCGCTGAGCCGATAGCCGCCGGTGGTGGCGGCGCCGCCAGCCTCGGTTCCGGCGCGGCCGGCGGCGTCGGCGGTGTCGGCTACTCCGGTGCCGGGTTGACCAGCTTCACGCGGCCGGCCAGCACCTTCGAGCCCGAGCTCGGTGGGCGCCCGACAGGGCTCAAGGCAGGCGGTTTGCTCAGTGCCGCCGAGGTGAGCGGCCCCACCACTGCGGCGCCCACCGGCGGCGGGGCGATGCCGGTATCCCCCGCCGCTGCCGGGATGTTGGGTCGCGAGAACGGCGAGTCGGACAAGGACAAGGTCACCCATGCACGGATCGTCGTCGAGCGTGACAGGCAAGACGCTTAGTCCGGCGCCCGCTAACTGGCTAAGTCGATCCAAGAATCGCCTGGCCTCTATCCAGGCGCAA
Source organism: Mycobacterium noviomagense (assembly GCF_010731635.1). Lineage (NCBI taxonomy): Bacteria > Bacillati > Actinomycetota > Actinomycetes > Mycobacteriales > Mycobacteriaceae > Mycobacterium > Mycobacterium noviomagense. The sequence continues at coordinate 1,799,185 of NZ_AP022583.1, read as the reverse complement.
TGCTTTATCCGAAGTGAATCAGCTAACGGGTGTATGGTCCAGCGCCTACGCCCGAAATGGTGAAGTGACAGCCAGCGTGAAGCCAGTACACTCAGTGCAATGCTCCGGAGACCCGGGCCAATCCAGCTAACAAAAGGGAGAAGCAAATGGCGGGAAATATGCAGGTTGGAATCGAGGCAGTAGAGGCCATGATTCAAAAGGCCGACTCGCTTCTGGCAGAAGCACAGGCGCTCGGCGGCCAGTACATCGCCCACTCGGAGAACATCATCAACGCCGGGTGGTCCGGCCAGGCCTGCGTCACCTCGCACGCGACCGCGGTGCAGGTTAAGCACGATCTCGACCAGGCCCTCGCCGCCAGCCTTGAACTGCACGAGCAGCTGAATCGCGCCAAGGCCCAATACCTGGCCCAGCAAGCCGACTCCAGCCACGACCTCGCCGCCATCCACCCCGGCTCAAGCCCGTCGCAGATGTAGTTCGCGCCGTTCGATCCGGTATTCAATCCCCCTAAGCCATATTTGAAATAAGGAGAACCGATGGAAATCTCGTACAACTACGGTGCCGGCGCGGACTTGTCGCACGCCATGGCTACGCAGGCCGCGATGCTCAGCCAGCACGCACACGAGCTGATGCAAGCCGGCACCGTTTTGGTGTCCGAGCAGCTCCAAGGGCAAGGTGGTGACGCTTACCTGGACAGCCTTCGGCGGCTGACCAGCGCGGTGTCTGACATCGGCGACACCATCCAGCGGCACAGCGCAGCGGTAACCTCGTCCTTCGGCAGCGCACACGACACCGATTCGATGGCTGCCCAAATGCTGGGCCTGTAGGTCTCGCACATAGCCGACCGCGGGGCGCACGCGCGAATGTGCGCCCCGCGTTTCGGCTTGGAGGACAGACGTGTTGACCACGACCGTTGACGGATTATGGGTGTTGCAGGTGCTCACCGGCATCGAGGTGGTGGCCCCCGAATTGGCCCTGCGGCCCATCTTGCCTCGGTTCGAGACGCCACACATGGCGTTGGCGCACCCAATCGCTGCGGAGCTGCGGGCAGCGGGCGTGATCGACGACGCCGGAACTGTCGACGCCACCGTCGTGGAATGGCTGACCGTTCTTGCCCGCCGCGACGTCGCGCTGCTGATCTACGTCCAGCGTCCTGACAAAGGGAACGCGTTCGACCGGGCAATTCTGGCACGTTTCGCCCAGTGGTGGGTCGTGATGGAGCGATCGGAAAACCTCGTTCGCATCAGCGGCGCCGGAACGTCCACTACCGAGTCGTCGGCCAACGAAGTCGTCATGGGCCAGATCGAGCGGTTGTGCGGAACGTCGGAACCGGCGCCGCTTCAACCGGTGACGGTGAACGTAGACCAGGTGATGGAGGGTGTCACCAACCAAGAAACGTTGCGGCGGCAGCTGATGACTCAAAGGCTGGACGGCGACCAACTTCAGATCTTGATGATGGCGGCCGACGTGCGGCGGTCGGCACGCGCCTTCGTGGTCGCAATCCAATCGGGGGTGGAGACAGGGCAACCCACTCGCAAACACATCGAGCAAAGCGTCGTCACCATCGCTGACACCCCGGAAGGGCGGTTGGTCGGCGAGCACATCTCATCGTCGGGCAAGAGATGGATGATCATCGGACCGGGCACCCCGGGCAGCATCGCTGATGCGATCAACCGGATGATGCGACGGCTCCCGGCGAATCAAGAATGGTTTTCGTACCGAAAGGTCGTGTAATCAAAGGGGTAAACAGCACATGTTAGCATCGGCATCGTGACAAATCCGTGGAACGCGCCACCGAATTCGGCGGACCAGCCCAGGCCCGGCCGGGTAGAATCGGCGGCTGCGCGCCATCAAGAAGAATCGGTATCCGGATCATTGCGGATTTCCGATATGGTCGCGCCGCGCAAAATTCCCCCGGGTTCAGGATGGCGCAAGTTCGTCTATAACGCGTCTTTTCACGCCATTAACCTAGGCGAGTCACCGGCCGAACGGCACTACCGTGAACTGCAGGAACGGATCCGTCGCCACATCCGCAAGCAGTACGTCATCGGGGTGATCTCCGGCAAGGGCGGCGTCGGCAAAACCACCTTGACAGCATGCATCGGCGCGGTATTCAGGGAGTGCCGGCCGGAGAACGTGGTGGCCATTGACGCCGCACCCGGGTTCGGAACCCTCGCCGGTCGCATTGACGAAAACCCGCCCGGCGACTACACCGCCGTGCTGAACGACACCGACGTGCAGGGCTACGCCGACATCCGAGAACACCTGGGGCAAAACAACCTTGGGCTGGACGTGCTTGCTGGAAACCGCGCATCGGACCAGCCGCGGCCATTGGTGCCGTCCATGTTCACCGGGGTGCTGTCGCGGCTGCGCCGCACCCATACCGTGATCGTGGTCGATACGTCCGACGACCTGGAGCACCCGGTCATGAAAGCCGTGTTCGACACCTGCGACACACTGGTATTCGTGTCCGGCCTGACCGCCGACACGTCGCTGCCGGTGACCCGCGCGATCGACCTGCTGCGCTCGATGGGCTACCACGAACTGGTTTCGCGCAGCATGGTCATCCTCAACGACAGCCGCAATGAATACGACGCCGACGCGCGAGCATATCTCACCGAGCGTTTCGGAAAATCAGGAGCAACAGTCGAATTTATGCCGTATGACCCGCACCTCGCGAAGGGCGGGATAATCGACACGCAGCACGAATTGAAGAAAAAGACGCGGTTGCGCCTGTTCGAAATTACCGCGGCAATTGCGGACAAATACATTCCGGACGCCGATAGGCCACGTTAATGGCAGCGAAGGTCTCATTTCCGGCACGCTGCGCCGTTGCGGTTGTATGTGGGGACCACCTGGTGTCACAGGTGTATCCCGCGTCGGTGCCCGTGGAGATGTTCATCGACAACGTCGTCGAACTGCTCGACGAGGAGCTCAAACGCCGCGGTCTGCCCGGGCTCGAACTCGGCAGGGGCTACGAACTCCACAAAGCCAACGGTGTCCGGCTGGACGTCACGAAAACCCTCGATGAACTCGGCGTCGAGGACGGCGCCACCCTGGTCCTGGTTCCCGCCGCCGAAGGGGATTCCTTCGAGCCCCAGTACGAGTCGTTGTCCACCGCACTGGCCAGGATCGGCAAGAAACTGTTCGAACCTGTCTCGGCTGATACGGCGGTGCATACCGCGTTGGCCATCCTGGCGATGGTCTGCCTGACCGTTCTGGTGTTCGCTGTCCGCAATCGGCACGCCACCGACTCGCTGGTGCCGAGCATCGTCACCGGCGTTCCCGGGCTGCTGGCCGGCGGCGGGGCAGGTGTGGTGTGGCGATGGTGGCCGCACCGGACCGACATGCTCGACGCGTTCGGCTGGATAGCGGTGCCCTTGCTCGCGGTCAGTCTCGGCGCCGCCGCCCCCGGTGACCTGGGGTCGGCGCATCTGTTCATCGCCGCTCTCGCGTTGGCCGTGCTGACTTGCGGCATAGCGGTTTTGACCCGACGGCATGTCAACGTGGCGTCGACGATTGCGACCTTGTGCGCGCTGGGCGGCGTAGTGGCGGCTGTCCGGATGTGGCGGCCGGTTCCGGCTCAGTGGCTCGGCATGTGCACGTTGGTGGCGCTGCTGTTCCTGCTGACCATGGCGCCGACGATCTCGCTGTGGGCCGCGCGAATCCGGCCACCATATTTCGGGTCGATCACCGGGCGCGACCTCTTCCGTCGCAGCCCTGGTTTGCCCGCCGACGCCGTGGCGCCCGTGGAAGAAGGCGCCGAGGACGAGGTGAACGCCGACACCACGCCGCGCGGCCAACAGATTGCCGCGGCTGCGATCCGCGCCAACAACGTGCTGACGGGAATCTGCGCTGCCGCAGGGTTGGCGCTGCCCGCGGCGGTGTGGGCCACCCTGATGCCGGGTCGGGGCCGCAGCATGGCTGCGGCGGTGCTCGCCGGTCTGTTCGTGCTGATCTTCATCAGCCGCGGACGTGCGTTCGCCGACAAACGTCAGGCCATCGCGCTGGTGTGCGGGGCGGTCGCCGCCGTCTGTGTCGGCGTCCTGAAGTACGTGCTGAACGCGCCCGCGACATCAGGGGAGCCGGTGCTGTGGGGCGCGCTGGCCCTGATCGCTTTCGGAGGCGCGGGCCTGGTCGCCGCGCTGCTGGTGCCGATCACCCGGTTCACCCCGCTGGTGAGGATGGTCGCCGAATGGCTGGAAATCGTGGCGATCATCACCGCCTTGCCTCTGGCCGCGTGGATCGGCGGGCTGTTCACCTGGGTGCGGATGCGATGACGCCGACGGCCTCACGGACGTTGATCAAGCGCGTTTCGGCGATGATGATGACCGGACTTCTCGTCGGGCTATCCACGAATCTGCCGGTAGCTCAAGCCATTCCACCGCCGACGATCGACCCTGGCCGAGTACCGCCGGACGGCAAGCCCGGCCCCGATCAGCCGATGCGGCAAAGCAACATCTGCGCGCGAACCATCACGGTGGCTGAACCGAATGTGGGCGTGACCGCACCCGGTTTCACCATGCTCAATATCAGCAAGGCCTGGCAATACTCGACGGGTAACGGAGTACCGGTCGCGGTCATCGATACCGGCGTCAACCCCAGTCATCGCCTACCTGTGGTACCCGGCGGCGACTACATCATGAGCGGGGACGGCTTGATGGACTGCGATGCGCACGGCACCATCGTGGCTTCCCTGGTCGGTGCCGCACCGCAGGGAACACCGATGCCTGCGCCGATGCCCGCGGTTCCGGCTTTCCCCCCGCCGGCGGGCCCGCCCGCAACCGACGCGGCGCCACCGCCGCCGGGCGCACCCCCGCCTCCGCCGGCCCCGCCGCCACCACCGCCGCCGGTGACTATCACCGAGATCAAACCTGCCCCGCCACCACCGCCGCCACCTCCGCCGGCCGACGAACCGTCAAATGCCCCAGGGGATCCCACTCCCGACCAACCGGAGGATCCCGAGGTACCGCCCCCGCCACCGGGCGCACCGGATGGGGTCGTCGGGGTGGCGCCGCACGCGACGATCATCTCGATCCGGCAATCGTCGCGTGCCTACGAGCCGGCGAACCCGGGCGGCGCTGACATGGAGGCCCGCAAAAAGGCAGGGACCGTCGCCACCCTGGCCAGCGCCATCGTCCACGCGGCGAACATGGGCGCCAAGGTGATCAACGTCAGCGTCACCTCCTGCGTGCCGGCAGGAGATCCGCTGGACCAAAGTGCCATCGGCGCCGCCGTCTGGTACGCGGCGACCGTGAAGGACGCGGTGATCGTCGCGGCTGCCGGCAACGAGGGCGAAGACGAGTGCGCCCAGAACCCGTCGTTCGACCCGTTGGACCCGTCCGATCCGCGGGACTGGCATCAGGTCAAGACAGTGTCGTCGCCGTCGTGGTTCTCCGACTACGTGCTCTCGGTGGGCGCGGTGGACAACACCGGCGCTCCGATCAACAAGAGCCTCACCGGACCCTGGATAGCCGCCGCGGCGCCTGGCGTCGGCATCATGGGGTTGTCACCGGAAACCGGGGGACCGGCCAATGCCTACCCGCCGATCCGCCCGGGCGAAAAAAACATGCCGTTCTGGGGCACCAGCTTCTCGGCGGCATACGTAAGCGGCGTAGCCGCGCTCGTGCGCGCCAAGTATCCCGAGTTGACCGCACACCAGGTCGTCAACCGCATTCTGCAGACCGCGCATAATCCGCCGCGCGGAGTTGACAATCAAGTCGGGTACGGCGTTGTGGACCCGGTCGCAGCGCTGACCTTCAATGTGCCCCCGGGCGACAAGGTTGCGCCCGGCGCGCAGACCCGGGTGATCACGCCGGCCGCACCGCCGCCACCGCCGGATCACCGCGCCCGAAATGTGGCGTTAGCCTTTGCCGGTGTAGTGGTGGCCGCGGTCATGTTCGCCTGGCTGATCGCGCGGGCTCGGCGGGCGCGATGACGGCGACGACGAAGCTGGCGATCATCGTCGGCATCCTGGCCGCCGGCCTGATCGGGTGGAGCATCGGTGGATACCCCGGTGCTGCAATAGGTTTGGTTCTTTCAGTGGCGGTCGGGGTGATCCGCTGGCGCGGGCATCAGCTGTGGTACTGGCTGATCCTCTGGCGCCAGCGTGGTCGAGCGATCGAGTGGAGCGAACCGATCACGGTCGCCAACGACCGCACCGGCGGCGGTGTGCGCTACCAGGACGGTGTCGCGGTGGTCGCGGTCCAGCTGCTCGGCAAAGCCCACATGCCAACGCTTTTCACCGGATCGACCGCAACGTATACCGAAAACACTGTCGACATCGCGGATCTGCTGCCGCTGCTGCGGCAGAGCCTCGGTTTGACGATCGATTCGCTGAGTGTGGTCACCGCCGGCGCCCGCCGGCGCAGCACGGGCGACTACCCAAGGGTCTACGACACACTGATCGGCACCCCGCCGTACGCCGGGCAGCGGGAAACCTGGCTGATCGTCCGGGTGGCGGCGGTCTCCAACGCCGAAGCGCTGCAGTGGCGCACCTCGATCGGCACCGGGACCCTGGCTGCCGGGCAGCGGATCAGCGCAGCGATGCGCCAACATGGCATCCGCGCCAAGGTCGCAACCGCCACCGACATCGCCGAGCTGGAGCGCCGGCTGGGACGGTCCGCGCTCAACCCGCGAAACCAGCGCTGGCGCACCGCCCGCGGCGACGGCGGCTGGTTGACCACCTATTGGTACCGGCCGAGCGACATCAGCGCGGAGAACCTGGCGCATGCCTGGTCGCTGCGCGCTGACGGGATCGTCCAGAACGTCACGTTGTTCAGCGACGGCGCGGCCATGGCGACGGTGACCGTGCGCGACGCGCAGCCGCCAACCGCTCCGCCGAGCGTCATGCTGCGCACCTTGCCGGGGGAGCAGACGCAGGCGATTGCGGCGAACCTGTGTGGTCCGATGCCGCCGTTGCGCGGCGTGCACCGTGGCCCGCTGCCTCGTTCGCTCGTTGTCCCGGTCGGGCCGTCGGGTGTGCTGCTCGGCAAGGTCGGCGCCGGCAACCGGCTGATGCTGCCGCTTGACGACCCGGGCGAGTTCAGCCGAGTGCACATCGCCGCGGAGGACTCGCTGGCCAAACGAATTGTGCTGCGGTTGGCCGGTGCTGGGGAACGGGTGACCGTGCATACTCGAGACTTGCAGCGGTGGGCGAGTCTTCGGATGCCGGATATCGCCGTGGACAGCCGGGTACGGCCCGCCGCAGGCACCACCGTCAGCGTCGTCGATGGCACCGTCATGCCCGCACCGCGGCCCAACACGCTGATTTCCGTCGGGGAACCCGGGGGGCCCTACCGCGGATCCGCCGATGTGTTGATCACGCAAATCGGTCCGGCCACCGTAGAAGTGAAGGCGGCCGGCCACGTGTATACCGTGGAGGTCGAGCTGTTCCGGGCCGAAAACCGTTACGTATCCTCAGAGCCGACGGTTTTGAGGACCTCCGAGCTCGAGTCGGTGGATTAGACGATGACCAGCACCGAGACGGTCGCCGCCCGAAAGCGGTTCGACCAGGCGATGGAGTTGTTCGGCTCCGACCTCGACGCCGCGCAGGCGTTGTTTCGGCAGGCAACCGAGATCGACCCGTCGATGGCAGATGCCTGGCTGGGCCGGATCGCGGCCGGGGACGACTCGTTGTCGACGTTGCAGGAGCTCTACGCCTACGGTGCCCGACTCCACCGGGAGACCAACCGGCTCGGGGTGCACCTGTCGGCAGCGATCAAGGCCGGACCGTACTTGTCGATCTCGGTGACCGAGGCATCGCATGCCGGCCTGGCCTTGGCGAGCGCGCTGATCGATGACCGCCAGTACGAGAAAGCCGCAGCGCTGCTGGCCGATTCGTCTCTGTTGGACAGCTGGGAGAACCACCAGTGGCAGCAGTACATCCGGGCCTACCTGATGTTCGCCACCCAGCGTTGGCCCGACGTGATTTCGATCGCCGCCAGCATCCTGCCGCCACAAGCCATCATCATGTCCGCAGTCACCGCAGGGACCAATGCGCTGGCCGCACATGCCGCCGTACATCTCGGGCAAGGACGTGTCGCGCTGGACTGGACGGACCGGGTCGAAGTGCGCATCGGGCACGGCGGGCCGCGGGAATGGCGGCGTCATCAGGTGGTGGACACAGCGGTTACCGCCATCGATCCCAACGAATTCCCGTTGATAGCAGCCGATTTGGCCTATGTGCGCGGGATGGCTCACCGCCAGCTCGGTGAGCAGGACAAAGCGGAGATCTGGCTGTCGAAGGCGACGATCAACGGCGCGCTGATCGAACCGGCCAAGCAGGCACTCGCTGACCCGGCACTGCAACTGGTGATCACCGACGAAGAAACGATCAACAGCCGGACCAACAAATGGGACGTCACCACCGAGCGCTCCGAGGATCAGCGCCGTGAGGAAGAAAACAAAGGGCGGCGTGAGGAGCTTCTTGCGGAGGGACGGGAGCTGCTCAACAACCAGGTGGGGTTGGCCGAAGTCAAAAGGGCAGTCGCCGAACTCGAGGACCAGATCGAGGTGCGCGCGCTGCGGTTGGCTGCGGGATTGCCGGTGACCAACCAAACGAACCATATGCTTTTGGTAGGGCCGCCTGGTACCGGTAAGACCACCACCGCCGAGGCATTGGGAAAGATCTTCGCGGGGTTAGGGATTGTGCGCCACCCCGAGATCATCGAAGTCAAGCGCGCCGATTTCTGTGGTGAGCACATCGGGGCGTCGGGCCCGAAGACCAACGAGCTGATCAACCGCTCGCTGGGCCGGATTTTGTTCATGGACGAGTTTTATTCGTTGGTGGAACGTCACCAAGACGGCCGGCCGGACATGATCGGCATGGAAGCGGTCAACCAGCTGATGATTGCCCTCGAGGTGCATCGGTTCGACTTCTGCTTCATCGGGGCCGGATATGAGAAGGAAGTCGACGAATTCCTCACGGTCAACCCGGGTTTGGCTGGCCGGTTCAACCGGAAGCTGCGCTTCGAGTCGTACAGTCCCGACGAATTGGTGGAAATCGCGGTCCGCTACGGTGAGCCCCGCGCGACAGTGATCGAGCCCAGCGCCCGCGAAGCGCTCAACGTGGCATGCACGATGCTGCGCGCTTACCTGGGGCCCGACGGCAGGCACGGGATCGACATCATGCAAAACGGGCGTTTCGCGCGAAATGTAGTCGAGCGCGCAGAGCGGCTCCGCGACTCGCGGGTCGCTGCCATGCACCGCACCAATAAAGGCTCAGTGACGGTGGAAGACCTGGAGACAGTTCGCACCCAGGACGTCGTCGCCGCGGTAATGGACGCCTGCGCGGAAAAGCATGTGCCGATAGTGCTTTGACCGCAGCGCCGATGCTTGAGGAGCGGGCATGGCCAGGGTAGAGCCAGGTCACGGTGACGGTGGGAAAGTTCGAGCGATGACCTGTAACTTTTTCTGACCCTGGATCGTCGTGAATACATGAGCCAGTCACCGCGCGATCAGGTCACCGAGGCCTGGCGTCACCATCGCCCGTATCTGGTCAATCTGGCCTACCAGATGCTCGGCGACGTCGGCGACGCCGAAGACGTTGCGCAAGAAGCGTTTCTGCGGCTGTCGCGCACCGATCCGGAGCACATCGACGACGTGCGCGGCTGGCTGACGGTGGTGGCAAGCCGAATCTGCCTCGACCAGCTGCGCTCGGCGCGTGCCCGCTACGAACAGCCGGCCGAGATCGACCAGCAGGAGTCAGCGGTCAACCAAACGCGGCGACTCGACCCTGCCGATCGGGTCACGCTCGACGACGAGGTGCGCGCGGCGCTGTTGGAAGTGTTGCGCCGGCTGAGCCCGGGTGAGCGGGTCGCCTTCGTGTTGCACGACGTTTTCCAGATGCCGTTCGACGTGATCGCCGAAACAGTGGGCCGCCCGGTCGGCACCTGCCGTCAGCTGGCCCGGCGGGCACGCGCGAAGTTCGGCCAGGCCGGGCCGAAGCTAACGGAAGTGGCCCCGACTGAGCATGCGCTCGTCGCCGAGAAATTCATCACCGCATGCGCTAACGGCGACCTCGAGGCCCTGGTTTCGGCGCTCGACCCGACGGTCTGGGGAGCGGCGACTCTGCTCGCGGACCCGGCTCCGCCGCAACAGGTCAACCACGGACCGGACGCCGTCGCCACCAGCCTGCTGCGATATCTGGGCCCCGGCGTGACACTGGTCAGCGGACCTGCCGGACAGCCCGTACTGCTGGCCTTCGCCCGCCGACGGCTTTTCGCCGTCCTCGTGCTGACCATCCGCGACGAGCTGATCACCAAAATCGAGGCCACGGTCGATCCGTTCGCGCGCATCGCGGCGTTCGACACCACGACCTGATTGGTAATCAACCGCGGTACGACGGGTGAGATGATTCCCGCCGGAGGTGATGAGCGCATGCGCTATGTGTGCGAGGAAACAGTGCACGCCCCGGCCGACCGAGTCTGGCAGCTGTTGGTCGACGTGGAGGGCTGGCCGGCCTGGACCGAGTCGATGCGGGAAATCACGCGCCTCGACGACGGCCCGCTCAAGGTAGGCAGCCGATCTCGCGTGGTCCAGCCGAAAGGCCGACCGATGGTGTGGACGGTGACCGAACTGGAGCCGATGCGCAATTTCACCTGGGCGGCCAGCCAGCCGGGGCTCACCTTCGAAGCGGTGCATCGGATCGAGGACAGCGGAGACCGTGTGCGGACGACCCTGGAGTTCAACGGCAGTGGTCCGCTGGCGTGCCTGGGCTCGCTGATCGCCAGCTCCCGCATCCGTGAATACCTCGGCATGGAGAGCGCCGGGCTGAAGCGCGCCGCCGAAACTACGTGACCACCCGTCGTCAGGGGGGGAGCCGGTTGCGCGCACTGTCTGGCCGCGACGCGAAATATTGAGCGACCGTCGCCGCGATCTCCAGAAACCGGCGTCGCGTCGCCGGGGCCATCTCGCTGCGCACGTCGATGACGCCACCGGGCCGCAAGTGCGGGTCGAACGGCACCTCGACCACCTTTTGTCCACGGTCGGTGAACTGGCGCGCCAAGAGCGACCGGGTGCGCCTATCCGCGTGCCCGTCGGAATCGTTGAGCACCACCACGCTGCGCTGCAGCAGACCGGTGCGGCCGTGCTCAGCCAGCCACTCCATGGTCTGTGCCGCCGCCGATGCGCCGTCGGCCCACGGCGACGACACCACGATCAGCGCGTCCAGGTCGCGCAGCGCCTCCTGGGTGACCGGCGCGTCCATCGTCGACCCGCAATCGATGATCGAAATCGTGAAATGGCGGTCCAGTCGTAACGCGGCTTCCCGGTAGATGGCCGGGTCGAGCACACGACGCCGGCCAGTGGGCGAATCGCCGGCTAGCACATGAAGCCCAGCGGAATTGGTGCCCACCCGGGCGCGCACATCGGCGAACGACCGCAGGTTCTTGTCTGCGGCCAGCTCCCAATACGAGCTCTGGGTCCGAGGGTCGATCCGGCTAGCGAGCCGGCCGAAGGCGGTGTCGGCGTCGACGGCGACCACCCGGTCCTGCCGGCGCAGCTCGGCGAAGATCGAGCCGACGCTGGCCGCCACAGTGGTCTTCCCGACACCGCCCTTACCCAAGACGCCCACCTTGTAGTTGCCGCGCAGGACGGACCGGACGGCCGATTCGAACTGGGCCTCTTGGCGCTCCTGCGCCGAGGGCCCGAGGTTGACCAAGCCGAACGTCGCCATGAGCACGAGGTGTCGCCAGCCTCGGGTGGGCTCCGGGCGCGCCGGACGGGCGGCCGCCCTAGGCGGCGCCGGTCTCCACGCGGGTGAAGGGCGGTGCGGGACCGTAGCCGGACCCGGCGGGGGAGGGGCCGCCGTTGGACGGGGACGCGCCGGCGGCGGGTACGCCGGCAGCGGCATCGTCGGCTGATGTTGTGTCTGGGCGCGCGGCGGCTGCGCCGGAGGCGGGGCGCCAGGCGACGCGGGACGCAGCCGGTCCCTCAGGAAGTCGTCAGGCTCGCTCATCGACTTCCCGCGGTGGGCTCGGTGCAGAAAGGCGCTGCGGCCTATCGGCAACGTGGGGCATGCGACCAGTATCGGTCACCCGCTGCCACGCGGCCCGTGACCAGCTGCCATTGCCGCGGACGTGACGGGCGTCGCAGTAAAAACGCGTTCGGGACGACCACTTCGCCGAACGGTTACTATTGACGAAGTTGGCATGTCAGGCGGTTTTTGTCATATCGTTTTACGACTTGTCGAGACCGGGTCCAGGGCCACCGTTCAGCGCTGCACGGACGCATCCCCTGACCGGATCATCACCGATTGGTGACCACCGTATCGACAAGACCGAAGGGGCCTAGCCCGCAACTCAAGGGGCGCGGCGCCGACGGAGCCGTTCATATGCCGCGCAGAAAGTTTTCGTGAAGGGTCAGGTGGGAATGGCGCCCAACCGCGTCGGCCTGTACAACCCCGCATTCGAGCATGACTCGTGCGGGGTGGCCATGGTCGTGGACATGCATGGCCGCCGTAGCCGCGACATCGTGGACAAGGCGATCACCGCGCTGCTCAACCTCGAGCACCGCGGCGCCCAAGGCGCCGAGCCGCACAGCGGTGACGGGGCCGGCATCCTGATCCAGGTTCCCGACCGGTTCCTGCGGTCGGTGGTCGAGTTCGAACTGCCGCCCGCCGGCAGCTACGCCACCGGAATCGCGTTCTTGCCGCAATCCTCCAAAGACGCCGCAGCGGCGTGCGCGGCGGTGGAGAAGATCGTCGAAGCCGAAGGCCTGCAAACGCTCGGCTGGCGCGACGTGCCCACCGACGACTCCTCGCTGGGCGCGCTTTCCCGCGACGCGATGCCCACTTTCCGGCAGCTGTTCATCGCCGGCGCTTCGGGTATGACGCTGGAGCGCCGCGCATATGTGATCCGCAAGCGCGCCGAACACGAACTGGGCACCAAGGGCCCGGGGCAGGACGGCCCCGGTCGCGAAACCGTTTATTTCCCAAGCCTTTCCGGTCAGACCTTCGTCTACAAGGGGATGCTGACCACGCCGCAGCTCAAGGCGTTCTATCTTGACCTGCAAGACGAGCGGCTCGAAAGCGCGCTGGGCATCGTGCATTCGCGGTTCTCCACGAACACGTTCCCGTCGTGGCCGTTGGCACATCCGTTCCGGCGCATCGCCCACAACGGCGAGATCAACACCGTCACCGGCAACGAGAACTGGATGCGCGCCCGAGAAGCGTTGATCCACACCGACATCTTCGGCTCCTACGACGACGTCGAGAAGTTGTTCCCGATCTGCACGCCTGGCGCTTCGGACACCGCGCGCTTCGACGAGGCGCTCGAGTTGCTGCACCTGGGTGGGCGCAGCCTGGCGCATGCGGTGCTGATGATGATCCCCGAAGCGTGGGAGCGCCACGAGTCCATGGATCCTGCGCGCCGTGCGTTCTACCAGTACCACGCCTCGTTGATGGAGCCGTGGGACGGCCCGGCGTCGATGACGTTCACCGACGGCACCATCGTGGGTGCGGTGCTCGATCGCAACGGCCTACGGCCGTCGCGGATTTGGGTGACCGACGACGGGCTGGTGGTGATGGCCTCCGAGGCCGGTGTGCTCGACCTCGACCCGTCGACGGTGGTGCGGCGGATGCGGCTGCAGCCGGGCCGGATGTTTTTGGTCGACACCGCTCAGGGCCGCATCGTCTCCGACGAGGAAATCAAGGCCGAGCTCGCCGCCGAGCACCCCTACCAACAGTGGCTCGATAGGGGCTTGGTGCCGCTGGACAAACTGCCGCAAGGCAACTACGTGCGGATGCCGCACCACCGAATCGTGTTGCGCCAGTTGGTGTTCGGTTACACCTACGAGGAGCTCAACCTGCTGGTCGCGCCGATGGCGCGCACCGGCGCTGAGCCGATCGGGTCGATGGGCACCGACACCCCGGTCGCGGTGCTCTCGCAGCGGCCCCGGATGCTGTTCGATTACTTCCACCAGCTGTTCGCCCAGGTGACCAACCCGCCGCTGGACGCCATCCGCGAAGAGGTGGTGACCAGCCTGCAGCACACGATCGGACCGGAAGGCGACCTGCTCAACCCGGACGAGAAGTCCTGTCACCAGATCCAGTTGACGCAGCCGATCCTGCGCAACCACGAATTGGCCAAGCTGGTCAACCTCGACCCCGACGTGAAGGTCAATGGCCGGCGGCTGGGCTTGCGCTCCAAGGTAATTCGCTGCCTGTACCCGGTGGCCGAGGGCGGCACAGGTCTGAAAGCCGCACTCGACGAGGTGCGCGCGCAGACCTCGGCGGCCATCGCCGACGGCGCACGGATCATCATCTTGTCCGACCGTGAATCCGACGAGACGATGGCTCCGATCCCGTCGCTGCTGGCCGTCTCGGCGGTGCATCACCACCTGGTGCGCGAACGCACCCGCACCCAAGTCGGATTGGTCGTCGAGTCCGGTGATGCCCGCGAGGTGCACCACATGGCCATGCTGCTCGGCTTCGGGGCGGCCGCCATCAACCCGTACATGGCGTTCGAATCGATCGAGGACATGCTCGACCGCGGAGTGCTGGAGGGCTTCGACCGCGAGACGGCGCTGCGCAACTACATCAAGGCCGCCGGCAAGGGTGTGCTGAAAGTGATGTCGAAGATGGGTATCTCGACGCTGGCCTCCTACACCGGTGCGCAACTGTTCCAAGCCGTCGGGATCTCCGAGGCGGTGCTCGACGAATACTTCACCGGGCTCGCCTGTCCCACCGGTGGCATCACGCTCGACGACATTGCCGCCGACGTCGCCGTCCGCCACTCATTGGCGTTCTTGGACCGTCCGAACGAGCGCGCTCACCGCGAACTCGAGGTGGGTGGGGAGTACCAGTGGCGCCGCGAGGGCGAATACCACCTGTTCAACCCGGACACCGTCTTCAAGCTGCAGCACTCCACGCGGACCGGGCAGTACAAGATCTTCAAGGAATACACGCAGCTGGTCGACGACCAGAGCGAGCGGATGGCGTCGCTGCGTGGACTGCTGAAGTTCAAAGCCGGTGTGCGCCCGCCCGTTCCGTTGGAGGAAGTCGAACCGGCCAGCGAGATCGTCAAGCGCTTCGCCACCGGAGCGATGAGCTACGGCTCGATCTCCGCCGAGGCGCACGAGACGCTGGCGATCGCGATGAACCGCCTCGGTGGGCGGTCCAACTGCGGTGAGGGCGGCGAGCACGTCAGCCGCTACGACCGCGACGCAGGAGGCGACTGGCGCCGCAGCGCGATCAAACAGGTGGCCTCGGCCCGGTTCGGCGTCACCTCGCACTACCTGACCAACTGCACCGACATCCAGATCAAGATGGCCCAAGGCGCGAAACCCGGTGAGGGCGGCCAGCTTCCGGGCGGCAAGGTGTATCCGTGGATCGCCGAGGTGCGCCACTCGACACCGGGCGTGGGACTGATCTCCCCGCCGCCGCACCACGACATCTACTCCATCGAGGACTTGAAACAGCTGATCCACGACCTCAAAAACGCCAACCCGCAGGCCCGCATCCACGTCAAACTGGTCGCCGAGAACGGTGTCGGCACCGTTGCCGCTGGCGTGTCCAAGGCCCACGCCGACGTGGTGCTGATCTCCGGACACGACGGCGGTACCGGCGCCACCCCGCTGACGTCGATGAAGCACGCCGGCGCGCCGTGGGAGCTTGGCCTCGCTGAGACGCAGCAAACCTTGCTGCTCAACGGGTTACGGGACCGGATCGTGGTCCAGGTCGACGGGCAGCTGAAGACCGGCCGCGACGTAATGATCGCCGCGCTGCTGGGCGCCGAGGAATTCGGGTTCGCGACCGCGCCGCTGGTGGTCACCGGCTGCATCATGATGCGCGTCTGTCACCTGGACACCTGCCCCGTCGGGGTGGCCACCCAGAACCCGGTGCTGCGGCAGCGGTTCACCGGCAAGCCGGAGTTCGTCGAGAACTTCTTCATGTTCATCGCCGAGGAAGTGCGCGAATACATGGCCCAGTTGGGTTTCCGCACCCTCAACGAGGCTATCGGTCAAGTGAACGCGCTGGATACCACGCTGGCGCGGGCGCACTGGAAGGCGCACAAGCTGGACCTGGCACCGGTGCTGCACGAACCTGAGTCGCCTTTCATGAACCAAGATCTCTACTGCAGCTCCAGCCAGGACCACGGGCTGGACAAGGCGTTGGACCAGCAGTTGATCGTGATGAGCCGGGAGGCGCTGGATTCCGGGACGCCAGTGCGGTTCTCCACGACGATCTCCAATGTCAACCGCACCGTGGGCACCATGCTCGGTCACGAGGTGACCAAAGCTTATGGCGGGCAAGGTCTTCCCGACGGCACCATCGACATCACGTTCGACGGCTCCGCGGGCAACAGCTTCGGGGCGTTCGTGTCGAAAGGCATCACGCTGCGGGTCTACGGCGACGCCAACGACTACGTCGGCAAGGGCCTGTCCGGTGGGCGGATCGTGGTGCGACCCTCCGACAACGCGCCGGAGGACTATGTCGCCGAGGACAACATCATCGGCGGCAATGTCGCCCTGTTCGGCGCCACGGGCGGCGAGGCGTTCTTACGCGGGGTGGTCGGCGAACGGTTCGCGGTTCGTAACTCCGGAGTCCACGCGGTGGTCGAAGGCGTCGGGGACCACGGCTGCGAGTACATGACCGGCGGCAAGGTCGTCGTCCTCGGCCGTACCGGGCGCAACTTCGCGGCCGGAATGTCGGGCGGCGTGGCCTATGTCTACGACCCCGACGGCGCGTTGCCCGGGAATCTGAACACTGAAATGGTGCAGCTCGAGGGCCTCGACGAGGATGACCTGGACTGGCTGCACGGCATGATCCAGTCGCACGTCGACAACACCGATTCCACTGTCGGGCAACGCATCCTCTCCGACTGGGCGTCCGAGCACCGGCACTTCGCCAAGGTGATGCCGCTCGACTACAAACGCGTCCTGCAGGCGATCGCCGAAGCGGAAAGGGACGGCGCCGACGTCGACCAGGCGATCATGGCGGCCGCGCATGGCTGACCCGAAGGGCTTCCTGAAGTACACCCACCGCGAGTTGCCCAAGCGCCGCCCGGTGGATTTGCGCCTGCGTGACTGGAAAGAGGTCTACGAAGACTTCGATCACGGGGTGCTGCAGCAGCAGGCCACCCGCTGCATGGATTGCGGGATCCCGTTCTGCCACAACGGATGTCCGTTGGGCAACCTGATCCCGGAATGGAATGACCTGGTGCGTCGGGGCCGTTGGCGTGATGCGATCGAGCGGCTGCACGCCACCAACAACTTCCCCGACTTCACCGGACGGCTGTGCCCGGCGCCCTGCGAGCCGGCCTGTGTGCTTGGCATCAACCAGGATCCGGTGACGATCAAGCAGATCGAGCTGGAGATCATCGACAAGGCCTTCGACGAAGGCTGGGTCGTTCCGCTGCCCCCGGACAAGCTGACCGGAAGGACGGTCGCGGTGGTGGGCTCGGGCCCGGCCGGTCTGGCCGCGGCGCAGCAACTCACCCGCGCCGGCCACAGCGTGACGGTCTTCGAGCGCGACGACCGCATCGGAGGGCTGCTGCGCTACGGCATCCCCGAGTTCAAGATGGAAAAGCGCCACCTGAACCGCCGGCTGGCGCAAATGGAAGCCGAGGACACCGAGTTTCGGGCCGGCGTGAACGTCGGTGTCGACATCAGCGCCGAACAGTTGCGCGCCGACTTCGACGCGGTGGTGCTGGCCGGCGGCGCGACCGCCTGGCGCGACCTGCCCATTCCCGGCCGTGACCTGGATGGCATTCACCAGGCGATGGAATTCCTGCCGTGGGCCAACCGAGTCCAAGAAGGTGACGACGTGCTGGGTCCCGACGGGGAGCCGCCGATCACCGCCAAGGGCAAGAAGGTCGTCATCATCGGCGGCGGGGACACCGGCGCCGACTGCTTGGGCACCGTGCACCGCCAGGGTGCCATCAGCGTGCACCAGTTCGAGATCATGCCGCGACCGCCGGACACCCGCGCCGAGTCGACGCCGTGGCCGACCTACCCGCTGATGTACCGGGTGTCGGCCGCGCACGAAGAGGGCGGAGAGCGGGTGTTCTCGGTCAACACCGAGGAATTCGTGGGCCGCGACGGCCATGTCACCGCGCTGAAGGCGCACGAGGTGCGCATGCAGGACGGCAAGTTCGTCAAGGTCGACGGCTCCGATTTCGAGCTGGAAGCCGACCTCGTGTTGCTGGCGATGGGCTTCGTCGGGCCCGAGAAGCCGGGACTGCTCACGGACCTCGGAGTCGAGTTCACCGAGCGCGGAAACGTGGCCCGCGGCGACGAGTTCGAGACCTCCGTGCCCGGGGTGTTCGTTGCCGGCGACATGGGTCGTGGCCAGTCGTTGATCGTCTGGGCGATCGCCGAGGGTCGGGCCGCCGCAGCGGCGGTGGACCGCTATCTGATGGGCCGCAGCGCGCTCCCGGCGCCGATCAAGCCAACTGCCGCGCCGCAACGCTAGTCACTCTGGTAACATAGGCAACATGCCGAATATCGATCGGCGCGCCTTACACCGTTTGCCAGCATGGGGGGTGTCTAATGGCCGGGTGTGGGCGTTACGCTAACGTAGACCCCGGTTCAGTTGACCGATTGCAGGAGTGATTCCCGTGCAAATCTACCCGGTACCCCGCTCGCGAGTGGGACGAATCGCCTGGTCATGGTTTCGGCACCCGGTTAAGAGCCGCGAATTTCCCGCCAAGCACGAGCGGTTGGTGACGGCCGAGGAACTGCTGCGCTTCGGCGTCTAAACCGACGGCCGCGTTCGGCGGGCCCACAGTGGCGCACGTTTGCTGAGCTTTATCAGGTTGTTATCTGGCGTTGTGCGGATTGAGACCTCGTTAAGACTGGTTCCGCGTGACGCAGGCAGAATGTCGTTATCGCATATTGGTAGCATCGTTCTCATGCGTGAATGCTGCTTGGCGGCGGCCGGATAGCGGTAGGTAGAGGACCACATGACCGACCCGGCTGTTCTTGAAGTGGACGCTGGCCTGCCGGACGGCGTGCAGGGCGCCGCCGATCCTCATTTCGGGTGCGCGGTGCGCACGTTCGCGAGCCTGTTTCCCGGACCTCGTTTCGGCGGCGGCGCTCTGTCGGTGTACGTAGACGGCCAGCCGGTTGTCGACGTGTGGAGCGGCTGGTCGGACCGGGACGGTAAGCGGCCCTGGACCGCCGATACCGGCGCTATGGTCTTCTCGGCGAGCAAGGGCTTGGCATCGACGGTCCTTCACCGGCTCGTCGACCGGGGGCTGCTGTCCTATGACGCGCCGGTGGCAGAGTATTGGCCGGAGTTCGGCGCCAACGGCAAGTCCGCGATCACCGTGCGCGACATGATGGGCCACCGAGCGGGCCTGTCGCACCTGAAGGGCGTCAACAAAGACGAGCTGTTGGATCACCGCCTGATGGAGGAACGGGTTGCCGCCGCACCCGTCAATCGTCGGCTCGCCGGACGCTCGGCGTATCACGCCTTCACGTATGGATGGTTGGCGTCCGGGTTGGCTCGAGCGATCACGGGCATGGGCATGCGGGAGCTGATCCGCACCGAACTGGCGTATCCGCTCAACACCGATGGTCTGCACCTGGGCCGCCCGCCGGCCGAGGCACCGACGCAGGCCGCACAGATCATGTTTCCTCAGAGCACCCGCGCCAACCCGGTGTTCGACCGCTTGGCGCCGCGACTCACCGAGATGCCGATCGCCGGCGGCTTGGGCGCGATGTATGTCCCGGGGATCACCTCTCTGATCCAGGGCGACACCCCATTTCTGGACAGTGAGATCCCGTCGGTCAACGCCGTGGTGACCGCGCGGGGGCTGGCCAAAATGTATGGGGCGCTTGCCAACGAAGGCTGGATCGACGGAAGGCAGTTGCTGTCATCGGAATTGGCGCGCGGCCTGGCCGGTCGGCTGAGCCTACGGCCTGATCTCAATGTGTTGTTCCCGATGTCGTTTCACCTCGGCTATCACGGGTCGCCGGTGCCCGGCCTGTTGCGGGGATTCGGCCACGCCGGTCTGGGCGGAACCATCGGCTGGGCCGATCCCGTCACCAAGACTTCGTTCGCCTTCGTGCACAACCGGCTGATCACGCCGGTGTTGCTTGACCAGATCCTTTTCGTGCCGCTGATCCTGCCGGTGCGGCGGGCCGCCGCAGCGGTGCATGAGCGCGGCGCACACCCCGTGCCGCAGTTCGGTGCGCGATACCCCGAACCGGACCCGGCGCGCAGCGCAGGCCACTGAGTCCAGCTGTGCGCTACAGGCCGGAGTTCCGGATCGCCTCTGCCAGTGGCTCCAGTACCGCCGGATCATGCGGCGGTGAGATATAGACGATCCCCAGGCCCAGGCCCTCGGCCGCCAGTCCAGCGGCGTTCTCGATGACCTGCCCGTAGTTGCGGTCCGGCCCCAACTGCAAGTGCGCCGAAAGCATGATCTCTTTCGGGTCGCGGCCGATGTCTTCACAGTGCGCGGCCAGCACGGCGCGCTTGCGGGCGAACTCCTCGGGCGTGCCGCCGACGAAGTTCCAGTGCTGGGCGTAGCGGGCCGTGATGCGCAGTGTGCGTTTTTCGCCGCTGCCGCCGATGCAGATCGGCGGGTGCGGGCGCTGCGGTCCTTTGGGTTCGTTGCGGGCGGCTTTGAGTTGGTAGTAGGTGCCGTCGAAGTCCGTCGTCTCTTGGCTCAGCAGGCTGGTCAGCACCTGGCAGGCTTCCTCGAACCGGTCGAGGCGTTCCTTAATGCTGCCCAGCTCGATGCCGTAGGCGCCCGACTCTTCTTCGTTCCAGCCGGCACCGATTCCCAGCTCGAGTCGGCCGTTGGAGATGATGTCCAGCGCTGCAACCATATTCGCTAGCACCGCGGGGTGGCGGTAGTGGATGCCCGTGACCAGGGTGCCCAAGCGGAGCCGCGTGGTGGCCTGGGCCAGGGCCGTCAGCGTGGTCCAGCCTTCCAGGCACGGGCCGGTGGAATCAGAAAAGATCGGATAGAAGTGGTCGAAGGTCCAGCCGGACTCGTAGACGTCGATGTCGTCGGCCGCTTTCCAGACGGCCAGCATGTCAGCCCAGGTGGTGTTTTGCGGAGAGGTTTTGAACGCGAATCGCACTCGTCGAGCCTAACGAGCCGTCGAAGTCGGCGCGCGTCCAACTAGACCCGGCCGGACCATGGACCTCGGTATCGACACCAAGATCACGCTGCTGTCAGCGGGATTGATCTTCCTGCTCGCGCTTGTTCTGGGCGTCTGGAAGTACCGCCAGATCATGGCCGCCGCCGACCACCGCGCGCATCCCTACGTCAACATCGCCCACCGCGCCGCGCTGCTGTACTCGTTTGCGACGCTGCTGATCGCGGTTTTCGTCGAGCTCAGCGCCTGGCCGACTTGGGTGAACCTGACCGCCGCGACGGTGCTGGTGTTCTTCTTTCTCGCCGCCATCGTCGCCTACATCAGGGGCACGGGTGGCGGCGCGACACCACCAACCAGTTCGAGCACGCCGACCGCGCGCTGAAGACGGAGATGATCGCACTGATCGTCGGTGAGATCGGTGGCTTTGCGGTGATCCTGGCCGGGTTCATCGCCGGCCAATTCGTCACCGGCTGACGACGGGCACACTGGGGTTATGGATCCGGTGGTTGCGCTGCGGCAGATCGCGTTCTACAAGGATCGGGCCCGCGAAGACCCCCGCCGAGTGATGGCCTACCGCAACGCCGCCGACATCGTCGAGGCCCTCGACGAGGCCGAGCGCGAGCGGCACGGGCAGGCCAACAGTTGGCAGTCCTTGCCCGGCATCGGGCCCAAGACCGCGAAGGTGATCGACCAGGCCTGGTCAGGACGTGAACCCGATGTCCTAGTCGAATTACGTTCTGCTGCGGGCGATCTCGGCGGCGGCGAGATCCGGGCGGCGCTGCGCGGGGATTTGCATCTGCATTCCAACTGGTCCGACGGCTCGGCGCCGATCGACGAGATGATGGCCACCGCGGCGGGGCTCGGACACGAGTACTGTGCGCTGACCGATCACTCGCCGCGGCTGACGATCGCGAACGGCCTGTCGCCGGAGCGGCTGCGAAAGCAACTCGACGTGATCGACGAGTTGCGCGAGCAGTTCGCGCCGATGCGCATCCTGACTGGGATCGAGGTGGACATCCTCGACGACGGCAGCCTCGACCAGGAGCCCGAGCTGCTGGAGCGGCTGGACGTCGTGGTGGCCAGCGTGCACTCTAAGCTGGCGATGGATGCCGAGGCGATGACGCGGCGGATGGTGCGCGCGGTGTCCAACGAACACACTGATGTGCTCGGCCACTGCACGGGCCGGCTGGTCGCAGGCAACCGCGGGATCCGGCCGGAATCGAAGTTCGACGCCGAGGCGGTGTTCACGGCTTGCCGCGACCACGGCACCGCGGTCGAAATCAACTCGCGGCCCGAACGGCGCGACCCGCCGACCCGGCTGCTCAATCTCGCGCTGGAGATCGGCTGTGTGTTCAGCATCGACACTGATGCGCACGCGCCTGGCCAGCTCGACTTTCTCGGCTATGGCGCACAGCGTGCACTGGACAACGGCGTGCCCGTCGACCGGATAGTCAACGCCTGGCCGGTGGAAAAGCTGTTGGCTTGGACGACCTCGCGGGACTAGACCGGTTGCCCGACAACGATTCCGGCCTGCGATGCGGCGTAGGCCATCCGAGCGTCGTAGGTGATCAGCGCTCGCAGGTCGGGGGCCGTCTGTGCTGCCGCGAGGTGAATGGCGTCGAGACTGCGGAGTTCCGCAGGCGGAAGAACGGCCGCGATATCGAGCAGCCGCGTCGTCAGCGCAACCAAGTCGAGTCGTGTCAGCACCCGCCGTGCACGCGCTACAGCGCCCACAGATCCATGTCGTTTTGCCGCGCGGATCAATTCCGTGCGTGTGAGCGCGGACGTGAAATGGGTGTCGCTCGGGTAACTCTCGAGATAGCTTCGCAGCGCGGGCGACTGTGCTTCGTTGGACACCAGCTTGACCAAGGCCGATGAGTCGAGATACAGCCTCATCAACGCTCGTCTTCGCGGAGTCGCTCAAGCGCGTCGGAGAGGCCGGGACCAAAATCGCCGGGCGGCTCTGCAAGGAGGTCCTCGTCCGCGGAGGCGGGGATGACTTCGCCGGCGGCTACCAGATCGGCCCATGGGTCACCGCCTGCGGGCACGATCCGCGCCACTAGCCGGCCACGCTGGGTTATTTCGAAAGTTTCCCCGGTGGCAACGCGGGCGAGGTAGCGACTGGCGTTTTGACGGAGTTCACGCACACCGATCCGCTCCATGTAGCACATGGTAGCACTTGTTAGAGACTGGCGTGGGCGACGTCGTAGGGCGCCGAATGGCCAATTGTGACACGCTTTTCCGCGGATCGCGTGCATTAACTGGCCATTCGGCGACAACCTCAGTCCGGCAGGTGCGGCATCTCGAGACCGGGATCGCAGCCGACCAGCACCGCGCGGGTCAGTGCCGATTTGCCGTAGCGCCGCCGCACCCGGTCGACGGCCGCGTCGATGGCCAAGGGCCGCAACTCAACCGTGGTGAACGGCAGCACCAACTGCTCGGCGCCGCTGCGGTCGATATCCGATACCGCAAAGCCGAGCAGTGTCAGCCCACGGTCGGCGATCAGCGGGGCGGCCGCAGCGACCAGGTGGCGGGCCGCAGCGAGGATGGTCTGCGTCGACGACGTCGCCCACGGCAAGGTCCGCGACCTCGTCACCCGGCTGAAGTCGGCGAACCTCAGCCGCAGCCCGACGGTTCGCCCGCTGCGCCCGGCCGCGCGCATCCGGGCGGTGATCCGGTCGATCAGGGTGATCACGACAGCGTCGATCTCCGCGGGGGACATGGCCATGCCGCTGCGGCCGAGTGCGCGCTGCGCGCCGACCGACCGGCGACGTACCCCGCTGGTGACACGGCGCTGGTCGATGTTGCGGGACAACGCATACAGCCGATGTCCCATCGCCTGACCCACCAGCGAGGCAAGCATCGACTCACTGAGCTCGGCGACGTCGGCGACGGTTTCGATGCCGTGTGCGTGTAGCTTCTCGGCGGTCACCGCACCCACACCCCACAACCGGCGCACCGGCAGGGGACCAAGGAATGCGAGCTCGCGATCGGGCGGTACCAGCAGCAATCCGTCAGGCTTGGCCTCCTGGCTGGCCACCTTGGCCAAGAACTTCGTGCGAGCCACCCCGACCGTGATGGGCAGCCCGACCCGCTCGCGAACGTCGGCGCGCAACCGCGCCGCGATCTGTACCGGTGTCCCGGACACCCGGCCCAGGCCGCCGACGTCGAGGAAAGCCTCGTCCACCGAGACCGCCTCGACCAGCGGGGTGGTATCGCGGAATACCTCGAACACCGCGTCGCTGGCATGTGTGTAGGCGCTCATCCGGGGCGGAACCACGACGGCGTGCGGGCACAGCCGGCGCGCCTGCGCGCCGCCCATCGCGGTGCGCACGCCGTAGGCCTTCGCCTCGTAGCTGGCGGCCAACACCACTCCGCCGCCGACGATGACCGGCCGACCCCGCAGCGCGGGGTCGTCGCGCTGCTCAACCGACGCGTAGAAGGAGTCCAGGTCCGCGTGCAGGATCGACGCTTCCGACCGCACGAACATATGTTCGCACGGAGGTGCGACAGTTAACCAGCCTCGCCGTAGACGCTGGTGACCCAGATGTGCACCAGAGTCTCGAGCAGGTGCTCATCGGGTACCGACGGCTGCTCGTCGCCGAAGGAACTCAGCATCACCTTCTCGTTGAGCAGGTTCAGCGCCGCCGACAGATCACGGGCGGGCAGGGTCACCGGCGCGGCTCCGCGGGCGCGCTCGGCCTCGATCACGGTGGCCGTGTGGTCGACCCACTTCTGCATGAACCGCGACCACAGGTCACCTATCTCCTTGTTGGACCGCGCGGCATTGGCCGCCAGCGACACCGCACGGTGCGCGCTGAACGTCTCGACGAACAGGTTGATCCCGCTGCGCCACAAGGTTTTGATGTCGGCCGGCGGATTGGCGACCATGTTCTCCAGAGCGGAGTCGGCCTCGACGATCACCCGCTCGAACAAGGTGAGCAGCACCGCGTCCTTGGACGGGAAGTAGAAGTAGAAGGTCGGGCGGGACAGCCCAGCTCCCTTGGCCAGATCGTCGACTGAGATGTCGGCGAGCGGGCGCTCCTCCAGCAGACGTTCGGCCGTGGTCAAAATGGCCAGTTCACGGTCGTCGCCCGAGGGGCGCGTCGAACGCCGACTATGAGAAGCACGGGCGGGGCTGGCGGTAGTCACAACCGCTACTTTACTCCATGTCGAGAAATTCAACACTATGTTGACTCAATCGACACCCTGTTGATAACGTGGCGGCATGACTGAACACCTTGACGTCGTCATCGTGGGAGCCGGCATCTCCGGCATCAGCGCGGCCTGGCATCTGCAGAACCGCTGCCCGGGCAAGAGCTACACCATCCTCGAGCGCCGCGACGACCTCGGCGGCACCTGGGACCTGTTCAAGTACCCGGGCATCCGCTCCGACTCGGACATGTTCACGCTGGGCTTCCGGTTCAAGCCGTGGCGCTCGGCCAAGTCGATCGCCGACGGCGCGTCGATCAAGGCCTACCTGAAGGAGGCGGCAGCGGAAAACGGTATCGACCAGCACATCCGTTACCGGCATCGCGTGCTGGCCGCCGATTGGTCCGACGCCGACAATCGCTGGACGGTCACCGTCGAGAACGACGGCCACCAGCGCCGGATCAGCTGCTCGTTCCTGTTCGCGTGCAGCGGTTACTACAACTACGACGAGGGCTACTCGCCGAAGTTCGAGGGCGCGGAAGACTTCGAGGGCACCATCATCCATCCGCAGCACTGGCCGGAAGACTTGGACTACGCCGGCAAGAAGATCGTCGTGATCGGATCCGGCGCTACGGCGGTGACCCTGATTCCGGCGCTGGTGAACACGGGCGCCGGCCACGTGACCATGCTGCAGCGCTCGCCGACGTACATCGGGTCACTGCCTGAGGTGGACCCGTTCGCCGAGCGGGCCAACCGGCTGCTGCCAGCGAAAGCCGCGCATGTCGCGAACCGGTGGAAAGCGATCGCGTACAGCACGGCTGTGTACCAGTTCTCGCGGCGATTTCCCAACTCCATGCGCAAGGTGCTGATGCGGATGGCGACGCGTCGTCTGCCCAAGGGCTATGACGTGCAGAAGCACTTCGGCCCGCGCTACAAGCCGTGGGACCAGCGGTTGTGCCTGGCGCCCAACGGGGATTTGTTCCGCACCATCCGGCACGGCAAGGCCGATGTCGTCACCGACACCATCGACCGGTTCACCAAGACCGGCATCAAGCTGTCCTCCGGTGAGGAGCTGCAAGCCGACATCATCATCACCGCAACGGGTTTGAACCTGCAGCTGTTCGGCGGGGCTGTGATCCGGCGCAACGGCGTGCCGGTCGAGCTCAACGAGACCATGGCCTACAAGGGCATGATGCTGACCGGGATGCCGAACCTGGCGTTCACGATCGGTTACACCAACGCGTCCTGGACGCTGAAGGCCGACCTGGTATCGGAATTCGTGTGCCGGCTGCTCAATCACATGGATAAGCACGGCTTCGACACCGTGGTGCCGCAGCACCCCGGGGACTCCGTGGACGAGCGCCCGTTGATGGACTTCACGCCGGGATACGTGCTGCGGGCGCTGGACTACCTGCCCAAAGCCGGCGACCGCATGCCGTGGCGGCTCAAGCAGAATTACCTGCTCGACCTTCAGCTGATCCGGCGTGGCCGGGTTGACGACGAGGCCCTGCACTTCAGCAAGCACGAGCTGGCGGTAGCGGCCTAGCTCCTACGCCGACCAGACGCAAAAGCACCCATTTCGCAACGAAATGGGTGCTTTTGCGTCTGGTCGCGCCTAGACGACGACGATGCCGTCGTCGTCGCTGTAGGCGAGATCGCCGGGCACGAATGTCACGCCGCCCAAACTCACCGCGACGTCGCGCTCACCGGCGCCGGTCTTGGTGCTCTTGCGGGGGTTGGTGCCGAGTGCCTTGATGCCGATGTCGATGCCGCGCAGCGCAGCGGCGTCGCGGACCGCGCCGTGCACGATCAGCCCGGCCCAGCCGTTGTCATGTGCGAGCTGGGCAATGACGTCGCCGACCAGTGCGGTGTGCAGCGAGCCGGCGCCGTCGATCACCAGCACTCCGCCGTCGCCTGGCTCGGAGAGCACCGACTTCAGCAAGGCGTTGTCCTGAAAACAGCGCACGGTGCTGATCAGTCCGGCGAACTGGCTGCGACCGCCGAACTGCCGGAACTGAATGTCACAGCTGCGCACGTCGTCGCCGATGTCGTCGACCAGGTCGGCGGTGGGTCGGAAAGTCACAGGCACCGCGGCATTATTGCAAGCCGCTAGCCGACCGGCTCAGCGGCGGCGCAGTTGCCGGATCAATACCAAGGTGAGCAGCCCGATGGCGATCGCGACCGCCAGCGGCACCGGTGAGCGGACAGCCGAGAGGGCTGCCGCCGGTTGGGAAACCGGGTTGTCGGCTGTTTCAACCGTCGACTTCGCTTGTGCTGCAGCCTCTTTGGCTCCGGCGGCAAGCTGGCCGTTGGTTTCGAGGGGCGGCTGGCCGGCCAGTTTCGGTGCCGCGGGCTCGGCCTTGACGGGGGGCGCTTTCTTCTCCGGTGGTTTCTTGTCGGGCGATTTTTTCGCTGGCGCTTTCTTAGCCGGTGCTTTCTGGGCCTTCTTCGCGGCCTTGGCGGGTGCCTTCTTCGCTGCCGCTTTCTTCGCCGCCTTCTGCGGTGGCTGCGTGGCCGACGACGGGTCGGCTGGCGGTGGCGGCGCCTTCTGCGGAGGCGGAGCTATGTCGACAGGCGGCGTCGTGTCGGGCGGCGGCGCAGGTGCGGCCTCGTCGGCCGGCGGCGCAGGGGGTGTTGGCCCAGCGCCGGGTGCCTCTTCCGGGTGATCCTGCGGGTCTGCCATGCGGCTGCTCCTTTGCAGATTTTCGTCGCGTCCGCCAGTCGCGTACACCAGCAGTCGAACCCCATCATGCCAGGAGGCCACAGGCGCGCCGCTTGCTACTTACGCCTGATGGGAAGCCACGCCCGTCAGCGCCTGCGCCGGGCAGCCCAGAGCGCGGCGCTGGCAACAAGCACCACCGCACCAACTGCAAACGGCCAAGCCGGGACCGCTCCGGACGAGGTGTCACCTGCGTGTGCGGAGGGTCCCGGCACACCAGTACCGGGCACGGTGAGCCGAAACGACCACGATCCAGACACCACGTGGCCGTCCGCCGAGGTCGCTCGGTAGTTCACTGTGTAGGTGCCGGCCGGGCCCAATGGCCGGAGGTTGACGCTGACCACCGCTCCGCTCACCTGCGGTTCGCCGGACGACCAGAGGTTTCCGTCGGGGCCGACGACGGTCATCGCCGCAAAGGTGGTCTGCATCGGCTCGTTGAAAGTGGCGCTCACCCTGGCCGGGCCCACAGTGAGCACAGCGTTTTCGGGTGGATCCGCGGACACTCGAACGGCATGGGCAGCAGCGGTTTGGGACTGCCATGTGCCGAGGCACAGCATTGCGGTAAGCGCCAAGCCCACCGTCACCGCGCGTGCTGCGCTGGTCATCGGCGCTATGCCCGCCGCCGGGCCAGCGCCATGCCGACTCCAAGTGCGGCCACCAACAGGGCGGCGCCGCCGAGCAGGCGAGCGGTGTTGTCGGCCGATGAACTTGTCTGCCGGACAGCCGGTTCCTGCGCGGCGGCTGGCGGTCCCGGCGGCCCCACGGCCAGTGTGAGCCGGGGCGCGGGATGCTCGGGTTCGCCTGCGCCCGGCAGCGGCGGCTCATCCCAGCGCACCACCGACCCGTCGGCGTAGGTCTGGGTGGCCGGGAACGTCGCGGCGTCGCTGTCGGGCAGCTTCAGCGAGATCCGAAACAACCCAAACTGGTCGGCGGGAATGCCGCCGTTCGCCGCCGCGGTCCAGGTGACGGAGCGGACCGTGCCTGATGCGGCGTCCCGGTCTGCCTTGGCCGTCCACCCCGGCATGGTTTCGGTGCGGGCGGAGGTTCCGGCCGGGAGTGCGATGGTGACCGCTGTGGTGGCCGCGCCGGTCGGGGACTCGTTGGGCACCTCGAAGGTGACGACGGCCATGCTGCCGCGCACGGGGTTGTCGCTGCTGGCGTGGATATGTGCCCAGGCGGGAGCGGCCGAGGCGACGTAAAGCGTTGCGGCGGTTGCGATCCCGATCAGGACGCGCCTGACCGACCTGCGGCGGCGGGGCATACGATCGGCGATTCCTAGGTCGAAGGGCGGGATGCAGTCACGATGCGCGACCGGCGGGCGGTCAGCCTACCCCGAGTCGCGCCATCAAGTCGGCTTCGATGCCGTCGAGCTGTTTGGCGATCGCGGCGTGTGCGCCGCGGCGACGCGAGGTGGGCATGTTTTCCGCTGTGGTGATAGCCGCCGACAGATCGCGTAGTCGTTCACTGATGGCGGCGACGAACTGTTTGGTTTCGGCGTCTTTCGGGTTCTTTTCTTCGACCGTGCGCAGCGATCGTTCGGCACCGGCGACGCGGGCGGATAGGCGGGCGCCTTGCCCCGAGAACTGACCGATCTGGGTCAAGGGAATCCCGAGCCGGTCGGCGCGACGCTGGTCGATCAGGCCCCGAGCGGCGATCGCTGCCCGGTAGGCCAGCGGCACGATGACCGGAGCCAACAGCCGAGACACCGTCAGCACCCGGCGGATCCGCGTCGGTGAGAGCAGCTTGCCCTCCCGTACCGCTTTGAGCTGTGTTTCAGCGGCCTTGAGCGCCGCCCGGTCGCTGTCGCGCTGGGCTTTGAGCTGGGCCTTGAGCGCTTTGGCCTCCGCCCGCTGAGCGGCCTTGATCCGGCGCAGCTCGTTTTTCGCGGCCAATTTGGCGTCGAGCTTGGCGCGCAGCCTGATCGCGCGGGCTTCGGCACGACGTGTTGCACGGGTCTTTCGCTTGCCGAACAGGCCCATTGCCGGCCGCCCTCCCGGTATCTCGTCGACTATCGCGGCGCGTGCAGCGCGATCGCTGAGCCAACCCTAATCGGCGCCGGTCGGTGGCCCCTCGTCAGGTCGGGGCGATACGGAAAGCGGCGTCAGGCGTCGACGTTTTCTTTGCGGCGCAGCTCCTCGACCCGCTGCGCAATGTCCTCTTGGGCCTCGGGGGAGAGGGCAGCAGCCCCCAGTGCGATGCGGCGGACGTTCTCGTCACGCATGGTGGCCAGCCACGTCAGTTCTTTGTCGAGCTTTTCGTAGTACTCGTCGTCGGTGAAGTAGGCGGGCTTGATCCGGAAGAAGTTGGCGAGCGCCGCCATGGTCGCCGCGGACGGGTTCGTCCGGTTGCCGGAGCGTAGCTGCGAGAGATACGGAGCCGACATCGTGATGCCCTCTGCCTTGAGCGCCGCGATCACCTCGGCCGATGTATGCGGCCCGCGGCCGGGCGGATACACCGTGTCGAACAGGCGGTTCAGGCGGGCAGCAAACGTCGTGCTCATCGATATGACCTCCAGCGGGCTGCAAGAAAAATGGGTCATCCACGTATTTGCTGAACATCGTAGCGAGTCTTATGGCCACGGCCAAGTGCAAACCCGTACGGAATTGTTTTGCGCGGCCGTCGCGGCGATAGCGAGCGCCGCTGAACGACAACACGTGGTTCACGAGCCGTATACACACTATGCACCAAGGAAAATTATGTCGCGGTGTGCGATCACTGGTTCACCCGCATGGATTGGCGGGCGTCGTCATCGGCGCGCCACCCGCCGTCCGGCAACGAGCCGGCTACGGGGATCGATTCAAAAGCCGATTTGCTGTCGGGTGCCGCCGCTTCGTCGGGGGAGCTCCGTCGAGTCGGCTTGCGCCGACTTCGCGAGCGTCTGTTGGGTCAGTCGTCGCGGAGACGGAGGCGCTGGGGCGCGCGGTGTCAGACGGCGGGCGGTTACGGGCCGCAGGGTCGAGCAGCGCTTGGCGGCGGCGGGCGACGCGCAGCGTTGCCAGCAGCGCCGCAACCGCGATCACTGCAGCGATCGCCGCGACCGCCACCCAGCGCCAGCCCAGCGCGCTGTCGAACAGCATCCACAGCCCGAACGCCAGGAACAGCAGCCCGGCCAAGACATGCAGCAGCCGGACCGGCATGCGGCGGTGCAGCAGAATCCCCGCCACGATGGCCAGACCATTGGCCAGCACCATGGCAACCGTGGTGCCGATCCACACGCCGACCCAGTCGTGGTCGCTGGCCAGCGTGATGGTGGCCAGCGTGGTTTTGTCGCTGAGCTCGGCCAGCACGATGGATGACACCACCGCGAGAAGCGCGAAGCGCGGTTTGCGGACGGGGGAGACGCCGTCGTCGCCGGATTTTGCCTCACGCCACGTCCACACCGCGAAGATCAAAAAGGCAACCGCAGAAGCTAAAGCCATCGGCCGAGCCGGCAGCGTCATACCCAGCGAATGCCCGATTGCTACCGAAACGCCGTGCACCAGGACCGAGGCGATCGCCACTCCGGTCAGCACCAACCACCAGCGGTAGCGCAGCGAATAGGTGATCGTGATGAGCTGCGAGCGGTCGCCGAGCTCGGCGACGAAAACGACCCAGAAGCTCAGTACCGAGGCTGCGAGCATGTGGCGACCTTTCGACGCGGCGCCGACGAAGACTTGCGTCGTTCGTCGAACTTCGGGTCGAAGGTCTCGCCCACCGTCCGCTGTGGAACGGTTCGCCGGCCGGGCTGTTCGCCAGTGTGTCGACTCGACGATTCGGGGCTACTCCCCTTCGCTAACGGTCCCAGGCTAGCGGTCGCAAAAGCGGTACGCCAGTGCAGGGGTCAAGTTCGGGTGGCCGTATTCGACGATTCGCCGAGCGCCTCTTTCTGATCAGCGCACGCGATACCGCTGGATTAGCGGACCCAAACCGCTTATGCGGCAAGCAACATCGCGAGAATCGCGGTGTCGGGGTGGCTGATCGGGTCGACGCCGACGCGGCTCACCATCGACGTGACCGTGCCGTCGGCTTCTGCCTCAACCCAGGCCGCGCGGTGCTCCAGTCCCAGATACGGCAATCCCGGCAGCAGTACGCATCCCGACGCCGCCCCGCTGCATTCCGGCAACGACGGCGTGGTCTCCGACGGTGGATGCAACATCATCAGCGCGGGCGGCTGGTGGTCAGCGAAATGCCCTGGGGCGATGGCGGACTCGCCAACCACCGGTCCTTCGGCCACGACCAAACCCACGGTGCCCGGCTCCGGAGACTCAGGCAGTTCCTCGCGAGCGCCGAAAACAGTTGTGGTGGAAAGCAATCCGGGAAGCGAGGCGACCCGGACGGCCACCATCAGAAGCTGGGCCCACTCCTTCGTCGAATCCGGCCACCGACCAGAGATTACGAACCCCTTCAGCGAACCGCGGGAGTGGAAGGGGGCCACTTCGATGGCCCGGCCTGACCCAGTTTCCATTTCGGACCTCGCGATACCTCCGGCTGCGAACGACTCGGAACCAACACGTCGGCGGGTCGATGAGCAAAGCATGCGGTAGCAAGCGAGTACCCGCAAGCCGACACGGCTAATCAACGTCGGTCTTGCAAAAACAAGGGGCGCCGCGGGTTTAGCGCGACGCCCCTGTCTCCTAGGTGGTATCGGTGCTCTGACCGTCGCGGGCTCAGCCGGCGATCAGGCCCTTGGTCTTGGAGGTCGCGGCTGCATAGCGGGCTTGGACGTCCTCCCAGTTGACCACGTTCCAGAACGCCTTGGCGAAGTCCGGCTTGACGTTCTTGTACTGCAGGTAGAAGGCGTGTTCCCACATGTCGAGCACCAACAGCGGCACGATCCCGAGCGGGAAGTTCGCCTGGTGGTCGTAAACCTGGAATACCAGCAGGTTGCTGCCCAGGCTGTCCCAGCCGAGCGCCGCCCAGCCAGACCCCTGCACGGTGGTGGCAGCAGCGGTGAACTGAGCGCGGAACTTGTCGAACGATCCGAACGCGTCATCGATGGCGGCGGCCAGTTCTCCGGTCGGCTTGTCACCACCGTTGGGGGACAGGTTCTTCCACCACAAGCAGTGGTTGACGTGGCCGGCGAGGTTGAAAGCCAGAGCTTTCTCGTGTCCGACGATCGCGGAGTGGTCGTCTTTGGCGCGCGCCTCTTCTAGCTTCGCGAGGGCGTCGTTGGCGCCTTTGACGTACGTCGCGTGGTGTTTGCTGTGGTGAAGCTCGTTGATCTGACCCGAGATGTGCGGCTCCAGCGCTCCGTAGTCCCAGTCCAAATCGGGCAAGGTGTATTCAGCCACTGAAGATTCCTTCCTTGATCGTCGGTGATCGCATTGTGACGTCCTGCTTGCAGGGTTTCCCGCCACGCGGCGGCCTAAGCGTAATCAACCCTGCTCCATGAGCGGGCACACCGCAACAACGAGTACCCAGAGCGCTGTCGAGGCGCCCGAATCGCCGCGATGTCAGACCAAAACGATGACGGCCAGGATCGCCAACAACACCAAAGCGATCAGCCCGGCACGCACGCCGGCCAGGACGTAAGAACGACTCACGGTGGATGAGCCCGGATACCACTGCGGCGACGACGCCGATCGGGGTCCAAATGGTTGTGTCGTCATCGAGTGCCCCTGGCCTGCACCTAAACCGCCCCCAGTGAGATGAGTCACACACGTGATCTGGTGATGGCGATCATAGCGCCTAACGAGGCGGCAGAAAAATTGAACCGGTAATCGCTGACTGAGCCGCTGTTCATCGGGGTATGCCGCGAACACAGCGCCGCTTTAACTGTGCAGTTGGCGTGGTGGTGGTGCGTCGACCGCTTGGCGGCCGCCAGGGAAGGGATGCTTAGCGCGCCAACTTATTTCGCTCCGCGATCAGCGGCCCTTTGGATGGGCGGCCCGGTTCACCCAGCCTTATCCACAAAGACGGGGAGGAAACCGTATTTGACACCGCGTTAACAGTGCCGACATTTCTCACCGGTTGTGGATAAAGCTGTGGAAATTGTGGATAGCCGTAGATAGCTGGAAATCGATGGACGGCTCACCTTCGGCGTGCTCTGGACCGACCCGTTACGGCGCCGCGCTTAAGCTGGTGCCGTGATCCAGGTGTGCTCCGGCTGCGGCACCCGCTGGAATGTCCGTGATCGCCAGCGGGTGTGGTGTCCGCGCTGCCGCGGAACGCTGCAAGCCCCCGTGCCGCACGCCGACCCGCAGTGGAGCGCACAGCCAAGCACCCAGCCCGGTATCGGGCAGCGCACACCGCCTCGGCTGCCGCCGGGCTTTCGGTGGATAGCGGTACGGCCAGGTCCGCCGCCACCGCCGCGACCTCGCCGGCGGCCGTTGGGGCCAACTCCGCGGTATACGGCAATACCGCGCTGGGGACTGGTCGACCGAGTCGATACCGCCGCCGGTCAGGCAGTCGCGCCGCAGGCAGGACCGACGGCCGCGCGGGTGCGGGCGACGTTGTTGATGAGCATCGTGGTGTTGGCCATCGCAGCGTTGGTGCACGCGGTCCGCTACATCCTGCTGATCATCAACCGCAGCACACTGTTGAACCCCGTGGTGGCTGCGGCGGCGCTGTGGCTGGGGGTGCTGGCCAGCTTGGCGGCGATCGTCGCTGTGCTCACCTGCGCGGTGGTGTTGGTCCAGTGGTTGATCGCTCGGCGGGCTGCGGCGTTCGGTCATTTCCGCCGGCCCGAGCCGCGTGCCATCCGGACCATGTGGGCGGGCTGTTTGGTGCCGCTGGTCAACTTGGTGTGGGCGCCGGTGTACGTCATCGAGCTGGCGACCCTCGAAGACCACTATGCGCGGCTGCGTAAACCCATCCTGGTGTGGTGGGCGCTGTGGATCGTCAGCACCGCGGTATCGATCTGGGCGATCGCGACCAGCCGTGCCCATGATGCACAAGGCATCGCCAACAACACGGTCACAACGGTGTTCGCGTATCTGTTGGCGGCGGCGGTCGTCGCCGCGATCGGCAGGGTCTTCGAGGAATTCGACCGCAAGCCGGTCGAGCGGCCTGTGCATCGGTGGCTTGTCGTCGGCGAGGACGGGCAAGCAGTCGCAGCGACATCGGCCGTTTCTGTTGAGTCAGAGGGCCAGGAACCGGCAGCATAGTCCTATGACGTGGGCCGAGCAGGTGCTCACCGGGCACCCTTTCGTGGTGGCGCACCGAGGCGCCTCGGCATCTCGGCCCGAACATACGTTGGCCGCATACGATCTGGCCCTCAAGGAAGGCGCCGACGGGGTCGAGTGCGACGTTCGGCTCACCCGCGACGGCCACCTGGTCTGCGTGCACGACCGGCGGCTGGATCGCACATCCACCGGGGTCGGCATCGTCAGCACGATGACGCTGGCGGAGCTTCGTGAGCTGGAATACGGCGCGTGGCACGGCAGTTGGCGCCCGGACGGCGGCCACGGGGATACCGGTCTGCTGACGCTGGATGCGCTGGTGGCGCTGGTGCTGGACTGGAACCGGCCGGTGAAGATCTTCATCGAGACGAAGCATCCCGTTCGGTATGGCGCGTTGGTGGAAAGCAAGGTGCTGGCCTTACTGCAGCGCTTCGGCATCGCCACGCCCGCTTCTGCCGACCGGTCGCGCGCCGTGCTGATGTCGTTTTCGTCGATGGCGCTGTGGCGTGTTCGGCGGGCAGCGCCGTTGTTGCCCACGGTGTTGCTCAGCCGGGGCCATCGGTACTTGGGTGGTCCGACAGCCAGCACGGTGGGGGCCACGGCGGTGGGACCGTCGATCGCGACGCTTCGTGAGCACCCCGAACTCGTGGACCGCGCCGCCGCGCAGGGTCGAGCGCTGTACTGCTGGAACGTCGACCATTTCGAAGACGTCCAGTTCTGCCGGGATGTCGGGGTGGCGTGGATCGCCACGCATCACCCCGGCCGCGCCAAGGCTTGGCTGCAGAACGGGCTGACCGGAGCCGGCTGCGACTAGAGGCGGCCTCCGGCAACCCGGGGCGCCGCCGAATCGGTGGACGGCGTCGACACCTCACGAGCGACGAAGTTCTCGAGCTCGAACACGTTGTCGCCGGCGCGGCGCGCCACCCGCAGCAACGTGGTCATCAGCGCCACTTCCTCGACCTGCTCGCTGAGGAACCACGCCATGAACTGCTCGCCGAGGTAGTCGCCTTCGTCGCGAGCGACGGCGGCCAGCCTGCTGACCTGCTCGGTGACGGCGCGCTCCTGGTCCAGCGCCAGCGCGAGCGCGTCGGTCGGGGCGTCGAACTGGTTACGGACTGCGCCGACACCGGGAATCTCCACATCGACGTCGCGATCGAGCAGATATGCCACCAGCATCATCGCGTGGTTTCGCTCTTCGACGGCCTGGCGGTAGAAGTGTTTCGCCAACTGCGGCAGGGCGGCGTCGTCGAAATAAACTGCAATTGCAGTATATTGCTGGGCGGCGGTGAATTCGTTGTAGATCTGCTCCTGCAGCAATGCGTGGAATTTCGTCTTATGCAATTCCCGGTCAGTCATGATGCTCACGCTACCGCAGCTCAGAGGCCATTGTCATGCAAGGTGACACTTACTGAGGCCAGCTTGTCCTAACTAAAGTAAGCCTACATTGAATGAGAAATCCCTGCCGTACTCATATAATAATTTTCGCTTAGCGGTGAAAATGCCCTGCCGTTTACGCGGTCGATGGCGCGCGTGATTTATCAGTGGTAGGACCCGTCAGTTGACCGCTGCTAGCTGCCGCGGCTCCCTCGCGGCATCCACGATCCGTTGTGCCGTCGTGAAGTTGACCCCAGACGCCTTGGCCGCAGCACTGATCGATGCGCCACCACGGTGCGATGAGAGCACTGCGACCACCGTCTCAACAGACTGTGCCGTTACACCGGAGGCAATCAGCTCCGACGCAAGGTCTGAATCGAGCTGCGCCACCAGGGTTTTACTCGACCGCTGCACGTTCTGCGCCGGATCGAGTCGTATCGATGAAGAGGTCTCCGATTCAGTTTGTACCCCGGCTACTTGCGCATCGCCGCGTGCAGATGGGTTGGTGGCGGCTTTTGCGCTCTGCGCCTTGCGTGACAGGCCGTCTCTGCCATCAGGGATGTCAGGTTTCGCAGCCGGCGGGTCCTGAAGCATAGCGGGCTCCGGCGTGGCTTTGCGTTCCTTTCGCGTCGGTTCAACCGGCGGAATCGCTTCCGGCGCGGACGGGCGTCCCCACAGGATCGGCCACCAGTTCGCGCGCCCAACCAGCACAGCCAGCGCGGGCACGGTGATGGTGCGCACCAGGAAGGTGTCCAGGAGCAGTCCGGCCCCGATGATAGAACCGACCTGCACCATACCCTCGACGCTGCCGAATAGCAGCCCGAACATCGAGGCGGCGAAGATGACACCCGCCGAGGTGATCACCCCGCCGGTCGAGGCCACGGTGCGGATGACACCAGAAGGCATGCCGCGCTGCGCCGATTCGTCGCGGATTCCGCAGATCAACAACATGTTGTAATCGGCACCCACCGCAACCAGCACGATGAACGCTATCCCTGGAACGCTCCAGGACAATTCGTGACCGAGGATGAACTGGAACACGATGACGCCGATACCCAACGCTGCCATGTATGAGAGCACCACGGAGCAGATGAGGTAGATCGGCGCAATAAGCGCCCG
Source organism: Mycobacterium noviomagense (assembly GCF_010731635.1). Classification (NCBI taxonomy): domain Bacteria; kingdom Bacillati; phylum Actinomycetota; class Actinomycetes; order Mycobacteriales; family Mycobacteriaceae; genus Mycobacterium; species Mycobacterium noviomagense. The sequence continues at coordinate 1,761,667 of NZ_AP022583.1, read as the reverse complement.
TAACAAGAGGATCAAGATCAAAAACACGATGGCGACGGTAGCGATGATGATGAATCGGAAGTCGAGGTTGTAGCAGTCGCGCAGGTCCCGATTCGCGGCGGGGAAGCCCGCCATCGAGATCGACGCATCCGACAGCGCGGTGTTCGGTTGAGCCGAGCGAGCGGCATCGGTGATCGCGTTGACCTGATCCATCGCCGCGATGCTGAAGGGGTCGAGGCCCGTCTGTATCAGATAGCGCACAGCGTGCCCATCAGGCGAGACGAAAGCCGTTGCCGCCTTATTGAAATCGTCGCCCGTCAGTACCTCCGGCGGAACATAGAAGCCCGCCATGGCCGGATCCGACGCATTGCGCTTCAGGGCGAGCAGATACGCCGACGCATCTCGAAGACCGGCGCCGATGTGTTTGGTTTGATCGACCAGCTGCTGCACACCGTCAGCCAAGTGTGCGCTCCCCTCAGCGAGGGCTTGGGTGCCCTGTTCTAGAGCGGCCACCCGGGCGCGCGCGGCCCCGGCATTGCCGAGACCTGAGGATTGCAAACCGCTGACGGCAGTAGTGAGCGTCCCACGCAAGCCGTTCACCGACGACTCGATGCTCTGTGTTTCGGGAGTCGGCGGCAACTGTCCAGCGAGCTGGGCGATTCGGTCGAGCGTCCCATCATGGGCCACCCGCTGCAATAGGGCCTGGGCATTCTGAATGCGGGGATCGTTAAGCGCGTTGATCACACCGAGAGCTTGGGCACCGGCCTGACTGACCTCACCGCGTGCATCGCTGAGGTTGCTGGCCAGGTCCTTGGTCCCTTTCACCAGGAGATCGAGGTCGCTTGTGTGGTCGTTGATCAAGCTGGATGCGGTCCGCAGCTTACTGCCGACTTCGCCCGCCTGATACGCCAGGCTGGCCTGCTCGGGCGGTTTGCCGGTCGGTCGAGTGATGCCCCGCACCGCTTGGATACCGGGCAGTTGGCTCACCCGCGCGGCCATCTGCTCCAGGTCGGCCAGTGCCTTGGGGCTCCGCAGATCATGTCGCGACTGGATGACCAGATACTCCGGAATGGTCGCGTTCAGCGGGAAATGGCGACTCAGCGCGGCGTATCCGCGGTTGCTCTCGACGGAATCCGGCAGGGTTTTGCTCTGGTCCCAGTTGAAGTGGACCAGGTTGCCGCAGCCGGCCAGGATGCTCAGTATCGCCAGACTGGTGACCACATACAGTCCGGGCCGACGCACAATACGTCGCCCGGAAAGCCGCCAAAAACGGGTGGTGAGGTCACGTCTAGGCGCGATCCAGCCCCGCCGCCCGGCGAGGACAATGATGGCCGGCAGCAGTGTCACCGCGGCCAGCAACACCACAGCGATCGAAATCGCCAAAGACGGGCCGACGGTCGACAACACTCCCAATCGGGTAAACATCATGCAGAGAAAGGTGAGGGCCACGGTGGCCGCGGACGCGGTGATCACCTTGCCCACCGATGTCAACGCTCGCTTCATCGCCTGATCTGACTCCGCGCCGAGCCGCAGGTGATCGTGATAGCGGCTGATGAGGAACACGGCGTAATCCGTTCCGGCGCCGGCCAGCATGGCAGTCATGAACACGACGGTCATATAGGAAACCGGCAGACCGTGTTGCGCGAATCCGGCCACGATTCCGCGCGCGGTCACCAGCGATATGCCGATCGTTATCAACGGCAGCAACATGGTGAGCGGGTTGCGGTAAACGATGAGCAGGATGACGAGCACCATGACCGCGGTCCCGATCTCGATCATGTGCAGGTCCCGGTCACCGACGTCTGTGAGGTCGTTGGTGGTGGCGGCGGGCCCAGTCAGGTGTACGGTCAAGCCGGATCCCGCCGTGGCCTCTTTGACGATGTCGGCGACCCGGTTGTACGCGTGGGGCACTTCGCCGGGAAGGCCGATCGGCAGCAGCCAGGCCTTATGATCCTTGCTGGTCATAGCCTCCCGCAGGGCGGGTGTGCGGAGGAAATCCTGCAGCGTCGCTACGTCTCGGGTGTCCTGGCGCAGCTTTGCGACGAGTCTGCGGTAGACGTTCTCGTCGGCAGGTCGCAGCCCCTTCTCGTCGGTTAGGACCACGATCAGCAGATTGTTGGATTCCGATTGGTGAAACGCCTTGGCCATTTCTTGGGCTGTGACCATCGCAGGCGTGTCGGCCGGCATGACGCTGAGCGGATGATCGCGGACCATCTGGGTCAGGGATGGGAACGACACAAACAAGGCAGCCGCCAGGGCGATCCAGGCGCCGACTACGAGCGTCGGCCAGCGCACCACAAAGTCGCTGAGACGTGGGAAAGTGCCGCCTGCTGCAGCCGATACGCCGACTTCCTTACGCATACTCCCGGAACCCCCTAGCACATAAGCCCCAGATATAACAGTAGCCTCATAGATCACAAAAACATCACGGCCACGCTACACGCGGGACGCGCGAATGCTGGGCTCCAGTCGCCTGCGTGTCTTGGTGCGGTTAGACCCATGCGCCATAGCGCACGACCGCAGTGGGTGTCGCGTAGTGGTAACCGAGCCCCTTTGCGAAGAGCCCGTTTACGAGGCACCCTCGAGCGCGGCCGCCGGCAGCGGCCCGTCGGAACCCAGTGCCTCGAACAACTGGCGGGCCGCGTCGTGGTTCCACACCACCACCGAGCCCGCGTCGCTGCCGGTGAACTCGCCGATCGGCACGGTCAGCATGGTGGTGGGACCGTGCAGTGCCCAGCCCAGTCGCGCCAAATCCCAGACATGGTCTGTCTGGTTGACGGTCAGCGCGCCGGCCGCGGCGTGCGGGACCGCATACCAGCGCCACGGATTGAGCCACACGCCCGGACTGGCTGCGCGGTGCAGCAACGCCGACATGAACTCCCGTTGGTGCACCATCCGGTCCAGGTCGGCGCGCGGCGTTGCCCGGCTCCGCACATAGCCCAGGGCATTGCGGCCGTCGAGTCGCTGGCATCCGGGCGGCAGGTTGATACCGGCCAGCGGATCGCTGATCGCGGCGGTCGGGCAGATGGTGACACCACCGAGGGCGTCGACCACTCCGGCGAACCCGCTGAAGCCGATCTCGGCGTAGTGGTCGAGCCGCAGACCGGTGGCTTGCTCGACGGTCTGGGCCAGCAGCGGCGCACCGCCCATCGCGAACGCCGCGTTGATCTTGTCGCCGCCGTAGCCGGGAATCGGCACGTAGGAGTCGCGGGGGATCGACACCATCGTGGTGGGCGCGCTGGACCCGAAGGCAGGCAGATGCACCAGCAGGATCGTGTCGGTGCGCCCGTTGCCGATGTCGCCCCCGGTGCTCAACGCCTGCTGCTGCTCGGGGGTGAGCCCCTGGCGGCTGTCGGAACCGACCAGCAGCCATGTGGTTCCCCGGCCGGTTGCCGGCCGGCCGGGATAGTCGGCGAGCACCGGACTGCGGTGCAGAGACGTGTCCATCCACAGAGCTCCACCGAGCAGGCCCGCGGTGGCCAGCAGTACGGTGATCAGCGCGATCAGTCCGGCGATTCGGCCCCATGGCCGCTTGCGTTTGCGAGGGCGGCTCGGCGGTGGCGGCGGCGGGGGAGCGGTCCGACGCAAGGGTGCGGTGCTGTCCGTCGCTGTCGCCGGGGGACGGTGGATGACGGGAGGTTGGCGTGGCTCAGCGACGGGCGCCTGGCGGGCCGGTGGGACGGGCCGCTCGGATGCCGGCTGGGGATAGCGGGGATCGCGCCGGATCACCTGGGACGGCTCCAGCGGCGGGAACCGTCGGGCATCGGATGATCGGTCGCCGTTCACCCGGATAACCTACGTGGCGCCGTCAGCGCAGCCATCCCAGATGGTGCGCGAGCAGCAAGTAGCCGACGAACGCCGCAGTGTCGATGAGGCCGTGGGCGATGACGAGCGGCCACAGTCGGGCGGTGCGCTGCCACGTGTACCCGAAGATCAGGCCCATCGCGAAATTGCCCAGCCCGGCGCCGAAGCCCTGGTAGAGGTGATAGGCGCCGCGCAGCAGGCTCGAACAGCCCAACGCCACACGCGGGGCGATACCCAGTTGCCGCAACCGGGTCAGCAGATACCCGACGACCACCACTTCTTCGGCCCAGCCGTTGGCGAAGGCGCTCACCACCAACATCGGGATGCGCCACCACGTGTCCCTCAAGCTCGACGGGACCACCGAGGCATTGAGCCCCAGCTTGCGCGCCAACAGGTACAGCGCCAGGCCCGGCAGGCCGATCAACAGCGCGAGGCCGATGCCGCCGAGTAGGTCGGAACGCCAGCGAAACCGGCCCAGCCCGATGCGAGCGGGTCTAAAACCGCTGCGCCACAGCAGGTACAGGGCCAGCGCGCCCCACGCGATCAGCTGTGCGGCGAGCGCGACGTTGAGGCCGAGGTCGATCAGGTCGAAGTAAGACCGCTTGGGGTTCAGCGGAATCCGTTGCCTGCTCAGATTGCGCAGCACCGAGTCGGTGAGCTCCAGGATCGCGGTGACGGCGTTTAGCCCGAACGTGACGCCCAGCACGACGGTGACTTCGATGCCCAGCGTGCGTCGCTGCGGCAGCTCAGTGTCGGACGCGCTCACGCCGACACGGTAACCGCAGCGCTGCGTCAGAAGCGCCGGGCGCGCAGGCCGTTGGCGAATGGACAACCCATCAGCAGCCGGATGGCTTGGCTCAGGCCGGTCACATCGTCAACCGGCTTGTAGAACGGCAGCCGGACGTCACGGTCGCCTTCTGCGGTTTCCACCCGCAGACGCACGCCGTAGCGGTCCAGGCCCAGTGGGCGGACCTGGCCTCGTCGAAGCGGCGCGGGCAGCTTCGATGCCAGACGTGCGACCACGTCGCGATGGGCGCTGCCGAGATGGATCCGCTCTGCGGTCGGCGCGGTGGTGGTGACGGTCATCGAGCCTCCCCGCGACTAAGGTAAGCCTAACTTAACTAAATCGGCGACCGCTGCGCAAGACCGGAGACCGGATAGTGTTTGACCGTGGCCCGCATCGCGTACCTCGGTCCGGAGGGGACGTTCACCGAAGCGGCGCTGCGGCAGATGGTCGCAGCCCGCTTGGTGCCGGACCATGGCCAGGATTCCTTGCGGCCATTGCCGGTTGACAGCACACCGATGGCACTCGACCGTGTGCGCAAAGGCGCGGCCGATTACGCGTGCGTGCCGATCGAGAACTCGATCGACGGTTCGGTGGCGCCCACATTGGACAGCCTGGCGAGCGGCTCGCCGCTGCAGGTGTTCGCCGAGGTGACCCTCGACGTGGCGTTCACGATCGCCGTCAAACCCGGGCGCAGCGCGGGCGAGGTCCGCACGGTGGCCGCCTTCCCTGTGGCCGCGGCGCAGGTGCGCCGTTGGCTCGATAAGCACCTGTCGGACGCCGAACTGCGGCCGGCGAACTCCAATGCCGATGCTGCGCAGCAGGTCGCCGCCGGCCGCGTCGACGCCGCGGTCAGCACGGCGCTGGCCGCCGAGCACCGCGGCTTGGCGGCGCTGGCCCACGGCGTCGTCGACGAGCCCAACGCCCGCACCCGCTTCGTCCTGGTCGGGCCACCGGGACCGCCACCACCGCGCACCGGCGCCGATCGGACCTCGGTGGTGCTGCGTATCGACAACGTGCCCGGCGCGCTGGTGTCCGCCCTGACCGAAGTCGGCATCCGCGACATCGACCTCACCCGCATCGAATCCCGGCCCACCCGAACCGAATTGGGCACTTACATGTTCTTCTTGGACTGTGTCGGCCACATCGACGACAGTGCCGTCGCCGAAGCGCTCAAGGCGTTGCACCGCCGCTGCGCCGACGTGCGGTATCTGGGCTCGTGGCCGACGGGCTCCCCGGCCGGCGCGTTGCCGCCGGACTGCAACGAGGCGGCGCACTGGTTGGCGCGAGTCCGAGAAGGCAAGCCCGGACCGACCGAGGGGTTCGGCCGATGAGCGGTCGGCTGGTGCTGCTGCGGCACGGCCAGTCCTACGGCAATCTCGAACGCCGGCTGGACACCCGACCGCCCGGCGCGGGGCTCACACCGTTGGGCCGCGACCAGGCCAGGGATTTCGCGCGAAGCGGCGCGGCCCGACCTGCGACGTTGATCCATTCGGTGGCCACTCGGGCGGCCGAGACCGCCGCGGTGCTCGGCGCCGAATGGAATATGCCGGCCCGCGAAGTCGAGGGCATCCACGAGGTGCAGGTCGGTGAGCTGGAAGACCGCGGCGACGACGAAGCGATCGCCGAGTTCAACGCGATCTACCAGCGCTGGCACGAAGGCGAGCTCGACGTGCCGCTGCCCGGCGGCGAGACCGGTAACCAAGTCCTGGACCGCTATGTGCCGGTGCTCACCGACTTGCGGCTGCGCTACCTCGACAGGGACGACTGGACCGGCGACATCGTCGTCGTGAGCCACGGCGCGGCGATCCGGCTGGCCTCGGCGGTGTTGGCGGGAGTCGACGGCAGCTTCGTGGTGGACCACCACCTGGGCAACACCGAGGCCGTGGTGCTGGCTCCCATCACCGACGGGCGGTGGAGCTGCGTGCTCTGGGCCGACCAGACCCCGCCGTTCTATCCCGAACCGGAGCCCACCCCGATCGCCGACGCGGTGCGCTCGAGCACCGACCCGATGGGCTAGACAGAGACCGCCAGCGCGGCCGGCTCACCACACGCGCAGCCGACGGAATCGCAGTCGACGACAAAGTCATGCGGCAGCAGCTCGGGGCTGGTACAGCCGTCCTCGGTGCACTCCGACCGGCGCAGCGAATGACGAATGACGGTGCCGTGGCAGTGATCCAAGCCTGCCCGGCAGTCGCGGCAGGTTGTGTTCATGGGCCGTTCTTAGCACTGTGCACCGACAAATCCCGTAACGCCACGCCCGTGGGTTACGCCCAACCCAATTCGTGCAGCCGCTCGTCGTCGATCCCGAAGTGGTGCGCGATCTCGTGGATCACCGTGATCTTGACCTCGTCGACCACCTCGTCGTCGCTGTCGCAGATGTCCAGCAGCGCGTCGCGGTAGATCGTGATGGTGTCCGGCAGTGATCCGGCGTAGTTGAAATCACGCTCGGTGAGCGCCACCCCCTCGTACAGGCCGAGCAGATCCGGGTCTTCGGGATGGCGGTCGGCTACCAGGACCACGACGTTGTCCATGACCGCCGCCAGTTCCGGGGGGATCGCATCGAGCGCGTCGGAGACCAGTTCGTCGAACCGTTGCGGGTCCATCCGCACGGCCACCCGGCTAGCCCCCCGGCGCAGGTTGTGGTGGGGGCGGCGGCGGTGCTTCCGGCGCCGGCGGTGGTGGTGGCGGTGCCTCGGGAGGCGGTGGCGGTGCTTCCGGCGGGGGTGCCAGCGGCGAGTTGGCGGGCGGCGGGTTGGCGGGCGCCGGGTTAGCGGGCGCAGCCGGCGCCTGGTTGGCCGGGGGCTCTGGGGCAGCGGGCTGGTTGGGCAGGTGCTGGTTGCCCTGCCGCTGCGGCGTTGTCGGCGATGCCGGAGACGCCGGTGACGGCGCACTGGCGGCGTTGGGGGGCGAGCCGGGGATCGGCGGGAGGTTGAGCCGCTCCGGCGGGATATCCGGTGGCGGGACCGGTGGCTGACCGTTGATCAGCAGCGGCCCCTTGGCGCTGTTGAGCAGCGTCGCCCAGCCGCCGTTGCCCAGCGTGGCGCCGATGCTGCAGGCGACTTCGTGGCTGCCGGCCGACCAGCTCGGCAACGAGATGGTGGTGTAGATCAGCGTCAGCGTGGTGGTGCGCAACTGAACCGGCGCCAGGTAGGCGTCGGTGAGCCGAGTGCAGTTGTCCTTGATGTAGGTGTCCTGCTCCGGTTCGGGCGGCAGGGCGTCGTGGAACTTCTCGGCCAGGTTGACCGTGCCGGTGACCTCCATGGCGTGCGGTGCCGCGCAGTCCACCGGGACGTCGGTCGGCTGGTTGGCGGACAGGTCGATACCCAGGCAGGTGCCGGCCGGCCAGACCTTGGACTGGTCGAGGTCGGCGACCTTGCCCTTGAACGGGACTTGCTGGTTGTCGGGGCCGGGCAGCTGCAGCCCGCAGAGCATGCGGCGTTCGCCGGACTGGCGCCACGCCCGGTCACCGGACCACAGCATGCTGATGCTGAACTTGCTGTTGGGGTCGAACCGGGTGCCGAGATAGCGGCGCACGGCGGCTTCGCACTGCTCCTGGCTGATCTGTTCGATGCGCGCGGCCGACGGCGGGGCGGCGTCCGGCCCGTATTCCGAACCCGGGAAGGTGCGCATGTCGATCGACTCGGCGACCTCGAAGCGGTGCTCATCTTTGCAGTCGACGATGGTCGCGGCCTCGGGCATCCGGTCTGGCCACATCAAGCAGTTACCGGCGGCGGCGTGGTTGAACGCTTCGTTGCCTTTGGCGCCGGTGCTTGGCACCGGGTCGATGTAGCCGGCGAGCCGGCCGGGCCGGCTACCGCCGATGGGAGCGACGGTGACCACTCCCGCGATCAGCAGACCACCCAGAGCGGTCAGTAGCAGTGCACGCCTGGTCGACGAGGCGTGCAACGTCTGCAGCCAGTCGAATCGCGCCAGCCAGTGTTTTGGCTGCTCGGCGGGTGCATCGGCCCGCTCAGGTGCGTCTAGCATCCGCTCCATTCTGACAGGCGTCGGCACAGGCAGCGAACGGTGTTATTTGTGGGGCAGTTGTGGCGGTGACTGTGGCCGGGGTTGCCCGGCAGATGTTCGGCGGTGTGAGCAAAAGTAGGGTCAGGTCGTGATCGACCTGAGGCTCCTGCGCGACGACCCCGACGCTGTACGCCGCTCTCAGATCAGCCGCGGTGAAGATCCGGCAATTGTGGACGCGTTGCTGGCCGCCGATACGGCTCGGCGGGCGGCGATCGCGCGGGCCGATTCGCTGCGCGCCGAGCAGAAGGCGGCCAGCAAGAAAGTGGGCGCCGCATCCGCAGAGGAACGCCCGGCACTGTTGGAGCGGGCCAAGGAGTTGGCCGAGCAGGTCAAGGCCGCCGAGGCGCAGCAGGCCGACGCGGAGGCGGCGTTCACCGCGGCGCACATGGCGATTCCCAACGTCATCATCGACGGCGTGCCCGCCGGGGGAGAGGACGACTACGCCGTCCTCGACGTCGTGGGCGAGCCGGCCGGCATCGAAAACCCGAGGGACCACCTGGACCTCGGCGAATCGCTGGGGCTCATCGACATGGCGCGCGGTGCCAAGGTGTCCGGGTCGCGGTTTTACTTCCTGACCGGCCGCGGCGCGCTGCTGCAGTTGGGTCTGCTGCAGCTGGCGCTGCGGCTAGCCGCGGACAACGGGTTCGTCCCGATCATCCCGCCGGTTCTGGTGCGTCCAGAGGTCATGTCCGGCACCGGCTTTCTCGGCGCCCACGCCGAAGAGGTGTATCGCATCGAAGCCGACAACCTGTATCTGGTGGGTACCTCCGAGGTGCCGTTGGCCGGCTTTCACGCCGACGAGATCTTGGACCTTTCAGCCGGTCCGCTGCGGTACGTGGGCTGGTCGTCGTGCTTTCGACGCGAGGCCGGCAGCTACGGCAAAGACACCCGCGGCATCATCCGGGTCCATCAGTTCGACAAGGTTGAGGCATTCGTCTACTGCGAACCCGAGGATGCTGAAGCCGAGCATGAGCGGCTGCTGGGCTGGCAGCGCGAGATGCTGGCCCGCATCGAGGTGCCCTATCGCGTAATCGACGTCGCCGCAGGCGATCTCGGCTCGTCGGCGGCTCGCAAGTTCGACTGCGAAGCGTGGTTGCCGTCCCAGCATGCCTATCGTGAGCTGACGTCGACGTCGAACTGCACGACGTTCCAGGCGCGCCGGCTTGCGACCCGCTACCGCGATGCGAACGGCAAGCCGCAGATCGCCGCGACGCTGAACGGCACACTGGCCACCACCCGCTGGCTGGTGGCGATCCTGGAGAACCACCAGCGGCCCGACGGCAGCGTGCGGGTACCCGATGCGCTGGTGCCGTTCGTCGGTACCGAGGTGTTGGAGCCGGTGCCGTAGGCCACGGCAATTTGGCCACATCAGTCACTGGAGTCTTCGTGGGCGGGCATATACCGCCGTGCCCGGCTCTGAGCGATTATTAGCGTGCTAATCGCTCGAAGGTGGGCAGACTGGCGGCCAAGAACTCGGGCAGCGGCGCCCTAGGCCCTGACTGCCGTCTCGGGCTGCGATCGCGTATGCCGGCGCTGGCGTTCCAGCGTGGCGAAGTAGAACGCGAACGCGAAGGCGAAGCTGGTGAACAGACTCGAAACGAAGAACAGCCAGGGCCGTCGGAAACCGCGCCGGTACCCGTCGACGATCGTGAACAGCGGCAGCAGCACGACATTGGCGATCGTGTAGTCCTGGCTTGCCGAGCTGGCCGCCGGATTGGTGAACATCAGCCGGATGTAGTGCGACCAGCTGCCCGGCCCCCAGATCGGGTTCGCGGATCCCGCTGAATAGTCATGCGCGAAACGGATATTGAAGTACCAGCCCAGCACAACCGACGCGATACCAACGACGTAGTACGCGCCTTCTAGCGAGGAGAACAGTGGCCCGCCCGTCGGCCGGGCGAAAACCTTCAGGTTCGACGCGACGATCCACCCGACCACCGTCAGACCGAGCAGTGCATGGACAAGCAGCGAAACCATGCCTTGCAGTGTCGCCACGCCAAAATGGTTTTGTCAATATTGACGGAACTCAGGAAAGGTACGGTACTGGCATGGTCCGGCCCGCGCAGACCGCGCGCAGCGAACGCACCCGCGAGGCGTTGCGCCAAGCCGCCCTGGTGCGATTTTTGGCCCAGGGTTTCGAGGAGACGTCGGCCGAGCAGATTGCTGCGGACGCCGGGGTGTCGCTGCGGACGTTTTATCGGCACTTCTCCTCGAAACACGATCTGCTGTTCGCCGACTACGACGCCGGGCTGCACTGGTTTCGCGCCGCGCTGGCCGCCCGGCCGGCCGACGAGCCGATCACTGAGTCCGTGCAGGCGGCGATCTTCGCGTTTCCGTATGACGTTGACGCGGTGGCGAAAATCGCTGCGCTGCGCGACGCCGAACTCGACTCGGGGCGGATCGTCCGGCACATCCGCCAGGTCGAATCCGACTTCGCCGACGCCGTCGCCGAGCGGCTGAGCCGAGCTGACACTGCCGCGACCGTCGACGAGCGCCTGCGGATCACGGTCACCGCCCGCTGTATCGCGGCCGCGGTCTTCGGCGCGATGGAGGTCTGGATGCTCGGCCAGGACCGCTCGCTGGCCGAACTTGCCCGGCTGTCTCATGCCGCGCTCGCGTCGCTGGAGAACGGCCTGCTGAGAGTCGGTCCATAGTTTTGTCATAATTGACAAAACGCAGCAGCGCGAAAGGGCGGAGCTCATGGCTGACTACGACGCGATCGTCATCGGTGCCGGGCACAACGGCTTGGCTGCGGCCGTGATTCTGCAGCGCTCAGGCCTGCGCACCCTGTGTTTGGAATCCAAACGCTATGCCGGCGGCATGGCCTCGACCGTCGAGCTATTCGATGGCTACCGCTTCGAGATCGCCGGCTCCGTGCAGTTCCCGACGTCAGCGACAGTCACCCGCGAGCTGGGGCTGGACACGTTGCCGACCGTCGACTCCGAGGTCATGTCGGTAGCGCTGCGCGGGGTCGGCGACGATCCCGTCGTGCAGTACACCGACCCGGTGAAGCTGCTCGCTCACATAGGCGACGTGCACGGCGCAGAGGCCGTCAACGGCATGGCTGGGTTGCTGGCCTGGAGCCAGGCGCCGACGCGGGCACTGGGCCGGTTCGAGGCAGGTGCACCGCCGAAAACGCTCGACGAGATGTTCGCCTGCGCCACAAATGAATTCGAACGCTCGGCGATCGACGACATGTTGTTCGGCTCGGTCACCGACGTGCTCGACCGATACCTTCCGGACCGGGAGAAGCACGCTGCGCTGCGCGGTTCGTTCACCGTGCTGGCCGTCAACACCCTCTACCGCGGGCCGGCCACGCCGGGCAGCGCGGCCGCGCTGGCGTTCGGGCTCGGTGTCCCCGACGGCGACACCATGCTGATGAAGAAGTTGCGCGGCGGGATCGGGGCGCTCACGACCCATCTGCGGGAACTCTTCGAAACTCACGGCGGCGAACTGCGAGTGCGCACCAAGGTGACCGAAATCGTCGTCGGCGACGGCGCCGTGCGCGGTGTCCGCACCGAAACAGGGGACACGGTCACGGCCCCGGTCGTCATCTCAGCGATTGCCCCGGATCTGACCATCAACACCCTGATCGATTCCGCCGCGCTGCCCGTCGACATCCGAGAGCGCTATGCGCGCATCGACCACCGCGGCAGCTACCTGCAGATGCACTTCGCGCTGGATGAGCCGCCGCAGTTCGCCGCACCCTACGAAGCCCTCAACGACCCGGACATGCAGGCATCCATCGGGATTTTCAGCACACCTGAAGAAGTGCAGCAGCAGTGGGAGAACTGCCGGCGCGGGATCGTGCCGGCCGACCCGACCGTCGTACTGCAGATCCCGTCGGTGCATGACCCGCAGCTGGCGCCGCCTGGCAAGCACGCCGCGTCGGCGTTCGCGCTCTGGTTTCCGATCGAGGGCGGTGCGCAGTCCTACGGCCAGATGAAGGTCGAGATGGGGCAGCGGGTGATCGACAAGATCACCCGGCTGGCACCGAATTTCGAACGCAGCATCATCCGGCACACCACCTTCACCCCACGCCACATGGGCACGATGTTCGGCGCGCCCGGTGGCGACTATTGCCACGGCCTGTTGAACCCCAACCAGATCGGCCCGAACCGGCCCGGACCGAAAGGCTTTCTGGGACAGCCGATCCCGCTGGATGGTCTCTACCTGGCGAGCGCGGGATGCCACGGCGGGCCGGGCATTACGTTCATTCCCGGCTACAACGCGGCACATCAGGCGCTGGCCGAGACCGGCCGCTAGCGGCGGGCCAGCAATTCGTCGAGCAGCGCGGTGAACTCCTGCGGATTGGCCGGAGTCAATGCGGGCTTGGGCCGAGTACCCGGCACGTCCAACGTGATCAACGTCGACCTGAGCGGCCGTCGCACGTCCAACGGCAGCCAGCGGCGCAGATCCGAGCTGCCCCAGATGCGGAAGCGGTGCCAGAAGAGACCCAGCGGCTCGGACTTGTAGCCGCGGATCTTCGACAGCGGGATCACCTTCGATGTGCCCGACGGAAAGTGATAGCGGCGCAGCGTGATCGCCTCGCGATCGAGTTGCACGAGGCCGTCGTCGTAGCAATCGTTAGGTGTCGTGCTCACAGCTGCCTGCACCGAAGCTCGTGACCGCGCGACGTCAGGCAGCGGCCGCTATCGAGGTCCCACTGCCACCCGTGCAGGTTACAGGTCAGCGTGTTGTCCTCCACCACACCGAACCTCGACAGGTCAGCCTTCAGGTGCGGGCAGCGGCGCTGAATCTCCCAGCCGTCCATGGTGATCGACGCGGTGTCGTCGTGCGCTTCCGCGAACCAGCCGTCGGCGTAGGCGATGCGCTCGTCGGTCAGGCACTTGAAGAACGTGTACAGGTATTCGTTGTAGCCGCCGACCCGCGAGGCCTTGAAGCGGGTGGACAAAAAGATCGTGTTGACCCAGTCCGGCTCGTTGTCGCGCAGCACGGTGCGCACCAACTCCGGCGCGATCTCGAACGAGTAGCGAAACTTCTCGTCGGGAATCGGTTCGCGTACCGTGCGTTTCGGAAAGTCAAGCACCACAACCTCTTTGCCGAGCACCAGTTCGACGGGGTAGCCGATACCGTCGCATATCTCGTCGCTTTGCGACATGATCGGTTCGAACAGTGCCCGCAGCGGCTCCAGCAGCGGCTCACCGGACGCAGGCGCCCAGCTGGCCTTCTCCGCCGCAACAACCGGCGCCATCCGGGCGGCGTAGTCGGCGATGTAGGCCGCCTTGCCGGTGGTGAAGATCGCCTGGACATCGTCGTCAGGCAGCGGGTGGATCAGCGAATTCAACTGCGCGCCAGTGAAGTCCGCGGTCGAGCCGGGGATCATCAGCAACCCGCGGTCGTGGCCGTGCGCACGCATCTGCTCCAAAAACACCATCTGGTCGGGGAAAATGTTGGCCGGATCGCCGTGGTCGTCGTTGAGGTGACGCAGCTCGGGGTCCAGAAAGCACGGCGGGCCCGCCGACGGGATCACCCAGCTGGCGCCGACCTGAGCGACGTACTGGCGCGCGCGGTCCATCTGGCGTTGGCGTTTTTGGGTGCCGAACGCTTCTTTGGCCCGCGCCGGCATGTCGTAGACCATCGGGTACCAGATCGCGCCGGAGTACTGCAGCATGTGGACGTCGACGTGGCCGAATTCGGCGGCCAGCACGTCGAGCTCCACCGGCCGGGCGTCGTTCATGTTGAACGCAGTGGTTTCACCGTCCGAAACGACCAGCGCCGAGTCGCCGATCGGGCCGTCCGCGGGAGCCCGCAGCGCGATGACCATGACATCGAGAGCGCCTTTGGGGCCCTCGACGTGGTGCTTGACCGAGTCCGTCGTCTCGAAGAACTGGTGAAACCCCAGCTTCTCCATCTCAGTGCGCAGATCGGGCACCGGATAATCGGGCAGCAGCACCACCGCGTCCTTGTCGACGTGCTCGCGCAGCAGCTTCGCGTCGAAATGGTCCCTGTGCAGATGCGAGATATAAAGGTAGTCGCATTGGCCCAGCCGGTCCCAGTCCAGCGCGCTGTTGTCGGGGAATGGGAACCACGACGCGAAGTAGGCCGGATTGACCCAGGGGTCGCACAAGATGCTTCCTGCACGGGTCTCGATCAGGAAGCCGGCATGGCCGACGCTGGTGACCTGCACTAATGCCTTCCGACGACGTTAAGACCAGTGGTGTGCCGTCGTCGAGTTTAGCGGCAGAACCATGCCGCAGGCCGTGCCCGGCCCGTCAAGGGTCCAAACGGGTGAACTGGCCGTGCCGGTAGTGCTCGACGCACGCCGATCGCCGGACTTTGCCGCTGGTGGTGATCGGGATCGAACCGGGAGCCACCAGAACAAGGTCCGCAACGCTGAGATTGTGCGAGTTGGAAATCGCCGAGGTGACTTCGCGTTTGATGCCGGCGAACTGTTCTGCTGTCTCCTCGTCGGAGTTACCGCGCTTCTTGGCTTCGATGATCACGACAAGCTTCTCGGTGTGCGCATCCGGAACCGCTATCGCCGCGCAGCGGCCCTTGGTGATCTCTTGGACCGTCGCTTCGATGTCGTCGGGAGAGTGGTTGCGCCCGTAGACGATCAACAGGTCCTTGATGCGGCCGATGACGAACAGCTCGTCGTCGAAGACGAATCCCGAGTCACCGGTGCGCAGCCAAGGCCCCTCCGGTGTGCCTGCTGACGGCGCGACAAGCGTTCCGCCGAAGGTGGTTTCAGTCTCGTCGGGTTTGCGCCAGTAGCCCATCGCGACGTTGTCGCCATGTACCCAGATCTCGCCGACGGTTCCCGCCGGGCACTCCACGCGGGTGTCCGGATCGACAATACGGATTGTCGGTGACTGCGGCATCCCGTAACTGACCAACGATGTGCCACTTCCGTTTTCGCAGCGCTCTGCCTTGCCGGCGGTCAGCTTCTCGGTTTCGAAGGAAACGATCGACGGTGGTTGACCCGCTTTGCGGGTCGCCACGTATACCGTCGCCTCCGCGAGCCCGTATGACGGGCGGATCGCCGCCTCAGGCAGATTGAACGGGGCGAACCGCTGCGTGAAACGTCGCAGTGTTGCGGGGTGTACCCGTTCGCTACCGGTGGCGATGACGAGCACGTCGGACAGATCCAGACCGGCCATGTCGTCGTCCGTTGTTTTTCGCGCGGTCAATTCGAACGCGAAATTCGGTGCGGCCGAGTACGCATGACTATTGGTGGCCAGAAGTTGCACCCATCGCGCCGGGCGCTGCAGAAACGCCACTGGACTCGTGAGCACAGCGGGAAGGCCGGTCAGAATAGGCCCGCACATTCCCAGATACAAACCCATGTCGTGATAGAAGGGCAGCCATGACACGACAGTCGTGTCCGGTGGGGGAACCTTTCCGTAGTCCGCAAAGTAATCGGACGTCAGCTGTTCGAAATTGGCCAAAAGGTTTCTGTGCGACATCATCACGCCCGCCGGCGAACGCGTTGACCCGGACGTGTATTGCAAATACGCCGTACTGGGATGGTTCTCGACGCTGACACCGGATCCGATCGGGTTGTCAAGGTTCAGCGAATCGACCTCGATGACCGATGGGGCGGTTTCGCCGGATTCTAACTTGATGTGTTCAGCGACGGTGCCTGCCACAGGCGACGTCGTGAGAACGACCGTTGGCGAGGCGTCATGCAGCACCGAACTCACGCGCTCATCGGCCACGCCGCCTAACGGAACCGAGAGCGGAACCGCGATCTGCCCCGCTTGCAAAATGCCGAGAAAGGCAATGATGTAGTCGAGGCCCTGTGGCGCCAAAATCAGCGCGCGGTCGCCGGTAGAGCCGTGCTGCCGAAGCACATCAGCGACATTGAGCGTGCGCCGATACAGTTGCGACCAGGTCACGCTTTCCGCCACCCCGGCCCAATCCTGCTCGTAGTCGATAAACGTGTACGCCGTGTCGTTGGGCTGCAGGCTCGCGCGCTCGTACAGCAAGGTCAATATAGAAGTGTCCACCACGCGCGTCAGGTTACCGTGGCGGTCGCAGTCGCGGGCCAATTCTTCGGCCACTCGGTGTAACTGTTCGAGCAGAACCGATCACCCATTGAGCAGCGATCGCCTACAGTACAAATTCGAATCGGAGGGGAACCGATAGTGCAGACGTAGGCATCGCGGGAGGACGAGCGGATGCCACGCGTCAAAGGGCGCACATGGCTACAGAGTCGTTGCTGTGAGGAGGCGGAATGGTTTCATTTGGGGCGCTCGATGATCGCGGGGACCGCTCACCGTCGGCGAATCCGTCGCCCGGCAACGGCAATGGGACTGCGTCGGTGACTCCGGTTGCGATCATCGGCATGGCCTGCCGGCTGCCCGGCGGTATCGACTCGCCTGAGCTGCTCTGGGAGGCGTTGCTGCGCGGCGACGACATGGTTACCGAGGTTCCGCCCGAGCGCTGGGACGCCGACGAGTACTACGACCCCGAACCCGGGGTGCCGGGCCGGTCGGTGACGAAGTGGGGCGCCTTCATCGACGACGTGGGCGGTTTCGACGCCGATTTCTTCGGGATCAGTGAGGCGGAGGCCACCGCGATCGATCCGCAGCACCGGTTGTTGCTGGAAACGTCTTGGGAGGCTGTGGAGCACGCGGGGCTCAACCCGACAGGGCTGGCCGGCTCGAAGACCGGCGTGTACGTGGCGTTGGGGCATAACGATTATCAACTGCTGGCCGCTGATGCCCACGCCTTGGAGGGGCCCTACGGATTTTTGGGCAACGGTTACTGCATGGCCTCAGGGCGGATCTCCTATGCGCTGGGATTGCATGGTCCCGCGCTGACGGTGGATACCGCATGCTCGGCCGGCCTGGTGGTCGTGCATATGGCGTGCCGCAGCCTGAACGACGGTGAATGCGACCTTGCGCTGGCCGGCGGTTCGGCGGTTGCGCTGGATCCGCGCAAGTTCTCCGCGGGGTCGGCGGGCGGCATGCTGTCTCCGACCGGACATTGCAACGCCTTCGATGTCGGCGCCGACGGGTTCGTCGGCGGCGAGGGCTGCGCGGTGGTGTTGCTCAAACGGTTACCGGATGCGCTGCGCGACGGCGACCGGATCTTGGCTGTGGTGCGCGGCACCGCGTTGAACAACGACGGCCGCACGGTAACCATCACCACGCCGTCGCAGCCCGCACAGGTCGCAGCGTATCGGGCTGCATTGGCCGTGGCCGGTGTCGACGCGGCCACTGTGGGCATGGTGGAAACGCACGGCACCGGCACCCCCACCGGCGACCCGATCGAATATGCCAGCCTGGCCGAGGTTTACGGCATCGACGGCCCGTGCGCGCTGGCAGCCGCGAAGACAAATTTCGGTCACAGCCAGTCCACCGCGGGAACGTTGGGTTTGATCAAGGCTGTCCTGGCTCTGCAGCACGGCGTCGTTCCGCGGAATCTGCACTTCAGCCACCTTCCCGACGAGCTCACCCAGATCAAAACCAATCTCTTTGTGCCGCAAGAAAATACGCCGTGGCCCACCAATGGCCACGCGCCACGGCGGGCGGCGGTGTCGGCGTACGGGTTTTCGGGAACCAACGCACACGCGATCGTCGAGCAAGCTCCCGAGACATCCGAAACCACTGCGCAACACAGCGCGGAAGCTGAAGCGACGACACCACTGCTGTTTCCGCTGTCGTCCACGTCCGCCGAGGAACTGCGCCGCACCGCCGGCCGGGTGGCTGACTGGGTGCAGACACACGACGACGTGGCGTTGCCTGATCTGGCCTACACCATGGCGCGCCGGCGCGCACACCGCCCGGTACGCACCACCGTGATCGCGAGCAACCGCTCCGAGCTCAGCGACGCGTTGCGGGAGGTCGCCGACGGCGATGCGCCGTATCAACCCGCAGTCGGCCAAGACGACCGCGGGCCGGTATGGGTGTTTTCCGGGCAGGGTTCTCAGTGGGCGGCGATGGGCGCACAATTGCTGGCCGACGAGCCGGTGTTCGCCGCCACCGTCGCGCAAGCCGAGCCGGTGGTCGCCCGCGAGTCCGGGTTCTCGGTGACCGAGGCGATCTCGGCGGCTGAGGTGGTGACGGGCCAAGACCGCATCCAGCCGACGCTGTTCACCATGCAGGTCGCGCTGGCCGCCACGCTGAAGTCCTACGGGGTGCGCCCGGGCGCGGTCATCGGGCACTCCCTCGGTGAGGCTGCGGCGGCTGTGGCCGCGGGTGCGCTGTCGCTGGAGGACGGGCTGCGGGTGATCTGCCGACGCTCGCAGCTGATGTCGCGCGTTGCCGGCTCAGGTGCTACCGCATCGGTGGAACTGCCTGCACAGCAAGTGCTTTCGGAGCTGACGGCCCGCGGGATCACCGACGTCGTGGTGGCGATCGTGGCGTCACCGCAGTCCACGGTGATTGCCGGCGCCGCGCAGAACGTCCACGATCTGGTCGAGGCGTGGCAGCAGCGTGACGTGATGGCCCGCGAGGTTCCCACCGACGTCGCTTTCCATTCGCCTCAAGTCGACCCCATCCTCGGCGAGCTGACCGAAGCGCTCGCCGAGCTCAACCCGATGACGCCGGAAGTTCCCTTCTACTCGGCGACGCTGTTCGACCCGCGCGAACAACCCGTCTGCAATGCCCGCTACTGGGCGGACAACATGCGCCGCATGGTGCGGTTCGCCGCGGCGGTGCAGGCCGCTTTGGAGGACGGGTACCGGGTCTTCGCCGAGGTGTCACCACATCCCCTGCTCACTCATGCTCTCGAGCAGACCGCCCGCGGCATCGACATGCCGATGGCCGCGCTGGCCGCCATGCGGCGCGAGCAGCCGCTGCCCTACGGGCTGCGGCGTTTTGTGGCTGATCTGCACAATGCCGGCGCAGCGGTCGACTTCTCGGTGCTCTACCCGGACGGTCGGCTGGTCGATGCTCCGCTGCCGACCTGGACGCACCGTCACCTGATGTGGAGCCGCGAGAACCAGGAATCCCCGATCCACGGGGGTTGCACGGTTTCGGTGCATCCGCTGCTGGGCCCGCATGTGCACTTGCGGGAGGAACCTGAGCGCCACGTGTGGCAAGGGGAGGTGGGTACCGCCGCCCAGCCTTGGCTCGCTGACCACCAAATCCGCGATGTGCCTGTGATGCCCGGCGCCGCCTACTGTGAAATGGCCCTGGCCGCGGCGCGCGCAGTTCTCGGCGAGGACGCTGAGGTTCGCGACATCCGCTACGAGCAGGCGCTTCGGCTGGATGAGCAGACAACGATCGGCGCTTCGGCGTCGGTGTCGTCGCCCGGCGTTCTGGACTTCACCGTGGAGACAAATCAGGGCGGCCAGCAAGTGCGGCACGCCGCGGCAGTCCTTGCGGCCGCAGAAGATGAGCAGCCGCCCGCGCGGGATATCTCCGCGCTGCTTGCCGTGCATCCGGGTCGCGAGGAGGGCGACGAGGTGCGCGCCCGCCTGGACAAGCGTGGTGTTCAGTTCGGTCCGGCGTTCACGGCTCTGGGCACCGTGCACACCGGCGAGGGCGACACCGAGACCGTGCTGGCCGAGGTGGCGCTGCCCCGCCAAATCCGTTCGCAGCAAGACGCGTACGGGGTGCACCCGGCGCTGCTGGACACCTGCTTCCAGACCATCGAGTCGCATCCGGAGGTTCGGAAGCTGGCCGAAGAAGTGCTGGGCTTGCCGCTGGGCGCCCGGCGGATACGCATTTACGGTCCGGTTCGAAACGCCAGCTACTGCTACGCGCAGGTGACCAAAGCCGATACGACCGGGGTTGACGCCAACTTCGAGCTGCTCGACGAGCACGGGGCAGTTCTGCTCAGCATGCAGGGAGCGCGGTGGGGTACGCGAGTCTCCGGCAACGCCCACAAAGAGCGGTTGTTGGTCGAGCGGCTGCTAACCATCGAATGGCGGCACCGCGAGTTGCCCGACACGGAACACGCCGAGGCCGGATCCTGGCTGCTGATCAGCACCACCCCGACCGGGGACGTGGTGGCCACCAAGTTGACCGATGTCCTGAAAAACCTTGGCGCACAATGCACGACGATGTGCTGGCCACCGCAGGCCGACCACGCCTCGAACCGCGAACAGTTGGCAAACCACCTGCGGGCCGGTGGATTTAGCGGTGTGGTGATCCTGACCGGGCCGAAGAACGGCGGCGCCGACGACCAGTCCCCGCGGCTGGGCCGCGAGTATGTGCAGCATCTGGTGCGCATCACGCGGGAACTACCCGAGATTTCCGGCGAATCGCCGCGCCTTTACGTCGTGACCCGCAACGCCCAGACGGTGCTCGCCGGCGACCGACCCAATCTGGAGCAGGCCGGGCTGCGGGGCTTGCTGCGGGTGATCGGCACCGAGCATCCGCACTTGCGGGTCGCCCAGATCGACATGGACGAAGCCACTGACGCCGAACGGTTGGCGCAGCAACTGCTCGGCGACTCAGAAGAAGATGAGACCGCCTGGCGAAACGATGCCTGGTACACGGCGCGGTTGTCGCTTGCTCCGCTGCTTCCCGAAGAGCGCAAAACCACCGTCGCCAACCATGAGAGTGACCGGATTCGCCTGCAGATCCGCACACCCGGTGACCTGCAGACGATGGAACTCGTTGCCTGCGAGCGGGTTTCGCCCGGGCCGGGACAGATCGAGGTCGCGGTCACCTCGTCCAGCATCAACTTCGCCGACGTGCTGGTTGCGTTCGGCCGTTACCCCGCCATCGAGGGGCGGCTGCCCGAGCTGGGCACCGACTTCGCCGGAGTAGTGACTGCGGTCGGACCAGATGTGACCGACCACAAGGTGGGCGATCACGTCGGGGGCCTTTCCCCTGACGGCTGTTGGGGCACGTTCGTCACCTGCGACGCGCGGTTGGCCGTGACGCTGCCGGCGGGGCTGTCGGATGGTCAGGCGGCGGCGGTGACCACCGCGCACGCCACCGCCTGGTACGGCCTGCAGGACCTGGCGCGGATCAAGACCGGCGACAAGGTGTTGATCCATTCCGCGACCGGCGGTGTGGGGCAGGCGGCTATCGCCATCGCCCGCGCCACAGGAGCCGAGATCTTCGCCACCGCAGGCAGTGACGAGCGCCGACAGTTGTTGCGCGACTGGGGTATCGAGCATGTCTACGACTCGCGGAGCCTGGAGTTCGCCGATGCCATCCGCCGCGACACCGACGGCTACGGCGTCGACATCGTGCTCAACTCGGTCACCGGCGCCGCTCAGCGCGCGGGCCTGGAACTGCTCGCGTTCGGGGGACGCTTCATCGAGATCGGCAAACGCGATATCTACGGCGATACCCGGTTGGGGCTCTTCCCGTTCCGGCGCAACCTCGCGTTCTACGGCGTCGACCTGGCATTGATGACGGTCACCCATCCGGAGCTGCTGCACGACTTGTTGGCCACCGTGTACCAGTTGACGGCCGAGGGTGTGCTGCCGATGCCGGAAGGCACGCACTATCCATTGGCAGAGGCCGCCACCGCTATTCGGGTGATGAGCAGCGCCCAGCACACCGGCAAGCTGGTGCTCGACATCCCGCGCACCGGGTCCAGCCGGGTGGTGGTGCCACCGGCACAGGTGGACGTTTTCCGTTCGGACGGCGCCTACATCATCACCGGGGGATTGGGTGGGCTCGGGCTGTTCTTGGCCGAGAAGATGGCTTCTCCGGAGTCCGGGACCGGCTGCGGGCGCATCGTGTTGTCGTCGCGGTCGCAGCCAAGTGCCGAGGCGCTGGAGGTAATCGAGCGCATCCGCGGGACGGGTGCCGACGTCGTGGTGGAGTGCGGCGACATCGCCGAGGGCGGTATGGCTGAGCGGTTGGTCGCCACAGCGACCGCCACCGGGCTGCCGCTGCGCGGCGTGCTGCATGCCGCCGCGGTGATCGAGGACGCCACCCTGGGCAACATCAGCGACGAGCTCGTCGAACGGGACTGGGCGCCAAAAGTTTACGGCGCGTGGAACCTGCACACGGCGACAGCTGACCAGCCGTTGGACTGGTTCTGCTCGTTCTCCTCGGCCGCCGCGCTGGTGGGCTCGCCGGGCCAGGGTGCCTACGCGGCGGCCAACAGCTGGCTGGACGCGTTTACCCGGTGGCGCCGGGCGCAGGGGCTGCCGGCGACGGCGATCGCGTGGGGCGCGTGGGGCGAAATCGGGCAGGCGTCCGGATTGGCGGAAGGCGCTGGTGTTGCTATCGCTCCCGATGACGGTGCGTACGCGTTCGAGGCGCTGCTGCGGCACGACCGCGCCTACACGGGGTATGCGCCGATCACGGGCGCACCATGGCTGTCGGCCTTCGCAGAGCGCAGCCCATTCGCCGAGTCGTTCCGGTCGATGGGTCAAAATGCCGCGGGCACAAGCAAACTGCGTGCCGAGCTCGAGGAGCTGCCGCTGGAGGAGTGGCCCACCCGGCTGCGGCGTCTGCTCTCCGAGCAGGTCAGCTTGATCCTGCGGCGCAGCATCGACCCGGACCGGCCGCTCACCGAGTACGGTCTGGACTCGTTGGGCGCCCTGGAACTGCGTGCCCGTATCGAGGCCGAAACGGGGATCCGGATCAATCCGGCCGACCTGACCAAGATTGGGACCATTCGCGGTTTGGCCGGCCTGTTGTGCGAAAAGCTGACGCCCGTGGAAGCTGCCTAAGAGGGGTTTCTCGACGGCGATTATTTCGCGATCTGCCGCTGCTGTGGCTGCTGTGCATTAGTGAGACCGGTGTTTTCCCGGTGTTGAGGCTTTGCTACCCCGCGATGTGGCTGGCTCGCGCAATGTGTACTGTGGCAGCGGCACCCGACGGAAGAGGAATTGTGAAAGCCATTCGTAACGCGGTGGCGCACGTGCTATTCACACTTGTCGCGTTCGGCTTATTGCTTTTCGTGCCTGCCGGCACGTTCGACTACTGGCAAGCATGGGTTTTCTTAGGAGTTGTCCTCGCGACGTGGATCCCATGCATCTACTTGCTGCGGACGAATCCCGCTATGCTCCGGCGACGGATGCGCGGGGGGCCGGTGGGCGAACCCCGTAGGGCTCAACAGGTCATTATGGTCGGCTTGTCGCTGCTGCTGGCGGCGATGTTCGTAGTCAGCTCCCTCGACCACCGTGTTGGCTGGTCGGCGCTACCAACGGCAATCTGCTTGGCGGGTGACGTTCTGGTAGCCGTCGGACTCGGTGTAGCGGTGCTGGTTTTCGTTCAGAACAGCTACGCGGCCGGAGTCGTCCGCGTGGAGACCGGCCAGAAGCTCGCCTCAACCGGGCTATATGAATTGGTGCGCCACCCTATGTACACCGGCAATGCGATCGCGATGGTCGGCGTCCCACTCGCGCTCGGTTCCTACTGGGGACTCGTCTTCGTCATCCCTTGCCTCCTGATACTCGCTCTGCGTATCCGCGACGAAGAAAAGCTATTGCGAGACGAGTTGGACGGATACCGCGAATACACAGAGAAGGTGCGTTATCGGCTGGTGCCGAGTGTGTGGTAGCAGCCGCACGACTTGCACCCGCCCCGACCGCCATTGACGTGGAAGAAAGCCTGTGAAGACCATTCCTAAAATGTTGGTGTCCGGGCTTGGTTTCCTTGTCCTGTTGGGCTTGCTGCTGTTTTTGCCTGCCGGCACGTTCGCTTACTGGCAAGCATGGGTGTTGGTCGTCTTGGCAATCTCGACGCGGATCTTCAGCGCTTACTTGCTGCGAGTGAATCCCGCGGTGCTTGAGCGGCGGATGCGTGGGGGACCGAAAGCGGAGACCAGAACGGCGCAAAAGGTTGCAATGGCGGCCCTTTGGCTGTCGCTGGCGGCGATGTTCGTGGTCAGCGCGCTTGACCATCGCTTTGGCTGGTCGCCGGTACCGACGGCCATCTCTTTGGTTGGCGATGTCCTGGTCGCAGTTGGGCTGGGCGTAGCGATGCTGGTGGTGCTCCAAAACAGCCACGCGGCCGCGACCGTGCAGGTCGAGTCCGGCCAGAAGCTCGTCTCCACCGGTTTGTATGGGCTTGTGCGTCACCCGATGTATGCCGGCAATGTCATCATGATGGTCGGCATACCGCTGGCGCTGGACTCCTACTGGGGACTCGTCTTCGTCGTGCCTGGCGTCAGCGGGTTAGCCTTCCGCATCCGCGACGAAGAGAAGCTGCTCAAGGACGACTTGGCCGGTTACCGCGAGTATGCCCAAGAAGTTCGCTATCGCCTGGTGCCAGGTATCTGGTAACCGCCAACGACCGGGCCTTCTCTCGCCCTGGATCCACGGGCGCGCTCTACAGATCGTTGGCTCGGCTCGAGGCGGGAGATTCTTCCACCGCGCCGACATGCCGGTGCAATTGCTGGCTCAGGCTTCTCACGGACGGCGCGTCGAATAATGCAGGCACCGGGAGTCGAATATCCAGGGCTGTGTTTATCGCGGCGATCGCGCGCATGGCAGACAGTGAATCTCCGCCCAAGTCAAAGAACGACTCATGGACCCCGACGCGTTCTATGCCCAAGACCTGGGCGTAGATGTCGGCCAAGATTTGCTCGACTAGGTTGGCCGGGCCGTGGTAGCGACCGCCTGTGTCGTGGTCTCCCGGTTCTGGCATCGCAGTATCGGCAGGCTTGGTCGGTACCTGATTGCCGAATCCATCCAGCTGGGCGTACTCAGCCTCATCGAGCAGGTCCATCGTCGTCAGCGGTCGCGTCGGGTCGGCGGTCATGGTCACCAACATCCGCTGGAACCGGTCAATCAGCGCCTCGATGCTTTCCGCGTCGAAAACGTCCGTGCGGAACTGGACACGAAGGCCGATTTCGCTGCCCGGGACGGCTTGGATCGTAAGCGGGTAGTGGTAGCAGTCGCGGTTGGCGAGGTCGCTGATCGTCAAGCCGTCGACGCTCGATATCTGGCCGGGGTCAATCGGATAGTTCTCGTATACGAAGACAGTGTCGAACAACTGCTCTTGATCGGCGATGCGATGGATTTCGCGCAGCGCCAAGTGCTCGTGTTCGAGTGTGCGACCGTGGGTGTTCTGCAGCTGGTCGAGTAGGTCGGCGGTGCTGGTGGTGGGGGTGATGCGTGCTCGCACCGGCACGGTGTTGATCAACAGCCCCAATATCGAGTCGGCGCCATCCAAGTCGGCGGGTCGGCCCGAGACCACGGTGCCGAAGGCGACATCGTGCTGACCGGTCAGCCACATCAGCAGTTGGGCGAAAGCGGCCTGCAGTACGGTGCTGACAGTGGTGTGCTGCGAGCGCGCCAACTCCACAACGGCTTGCGTGGTCTCCTCGGGAAGCCGGAACGATTCGACACCTCGCCGTCCTAGCCCTAAGCGATCCGCCGGTCCGACGAGGGTGGGGGTGTCGAAGCCGTCGAGCACATGGCGCCACGCCGCGCGGGCGGCATCGAAGTCACGATCAGCCAGCCAGGTGATGAAGCGGCGATACGGCACGGGCGCAGTCAATCGCTGGCCGTAGTACGCGGCGAATATTTCGCGCATCAGGATGGGCATGGACCAGCCGTCGAGCACGATGTGATGGTTGGTAAGCACGAACCGGTGCCGGTCGGGTGCCGTGCGGATGAGCGCGGCCCGAAAAGCCGGCTGGTCAGCCATCTCACATACCGCGGCGCGTTCGGCGGCACAGAGTTGGTTTATCTGTTCGTCGATGTCGACGCCGTCGAGTTCGACGTAGCGCCATGGTGTTTGGGGTTGGGCGGGGATGATTTGCACCGGCTCGTCGAACTCTTCGCAGAAGCGGGCCACCAGGTTGGGGTGGCGGGTGATGACGGTGTGCAGGGCCTCGCGCAGCCGGTGCGGGTCGAGGGGGCCGGTGATGGTGATGGCCAGCTGCACGGCATACACATCGTCGCCGCTGGCCTGGGCGGCTCTGGCGTGAAACAGCAGGCCCTGCTGCAGCGGGGTCAGCGGCAACACATCAGCGACCCGATAGTGCCGACACAGCTCGTCGAGCTGCTGCTGGCTCAGGTGGGCGGGGGCGATGTCAGACGGGGTCAGCCCGCCGCCGCCGGCGCGCACGTGCGCGCAGATGCCGCGCAACGCCTCAAACCACAACTCGCTGAGCCGGGTGATCTGGGTGTCGTCGAGCACCGAGGGCGCCCAACTCCAGCCGGCTTGTAGCGCCGGGCCAGTCTCGGTGTCGACGGTGGCGGCGTTGAGCTCGAGGGTGTGCGCCAACGCCATCGGGATAGCCGCGGCTGTGGCACCGATCGCCGACAACCCTTCCGTCCTGATCCGCCACAGCTCGCTAGAAGCTTCGCCCGACGCGCCGCCGAGGCGGCCTAGGTAGTTGAACCCGATCGGCGGATCTGGGTCGTCGAGGTCGATGTCGGGGTTGAGGTAGCGCAGCAGCCCGTAGCTCAGCGGCTCGGGCAGGGCGCGCAGTTGTTCTTTGGCGTCTTTGATCAGCGCCCCCAACCCGGGCCCACCGGCGACCACCTGCGCCCAGTCCAGGCCAGCGACCCGCAACGCCACCGGGTATTTGGCGGTGAACCAGCCCACCGTGCGGGACAGATCCAGCTCCGCACCCAACTGCTCCTCGTGGCGGCCATGACCCTCCACATCAACACCCACCGGGCCGGTGGGGTCCCCCACAAACTCGGTGATCGCGATGCCGAAGGCGATCACCAGGATGTCGCCAATGCCGGTGTGAAACGCCGCGGGCACCTCACCGAGCAGCATCCGGGTGCTCTCCACATCCAGTTGCGCCGAGGAATGCCCGGCCGTGGCGTAGGTATCCACGCTCGGGTCGGGCGCGGGCAGCACGGCCGGGGCGCCGGCCACCTGCCGCCACGTCTGGGCGGTGGCGGTGACCTCGGGGCGCTGGGCGTGCTCGTGCAGCAGGGCGGCCCAGCGGGCAAACGAGGTCCCCGGCGCCGCCAACGCGATCGGCTGGCCGGCCCGGTGCTGGGCCCAGGCCACGTTGAGGTCCTCGAGCAGGATCCGCCACGACACCCCATCCACGGCCAAATGGTGAATCAGCACCACCAGCCGCCCGGTGTCAGCCACCCACAGCGCGCGCAGCATCACCCCGGCCGCCGGATCCAACCCCGAGCGGGCCGCCACCAACGCCTCATCCGACAGCGCTTCCACGGTGTGCACCCGCTCGGCGGCGTCGACCGATCCGGGCTCGGGCACCACCAGCACCCACCCGCCTGCCGTGTCGTGGTGTTCGAGGCGCGCGCGCAGCATCGCGTGGCGATCCAGCAACGCCTGCACCAGCACCACCACATCGGTTTGGGTCACCCCGGGCGGGGCCTGCACCACCATGGTCTGGTTGAACTGCTCGATGGCGCCGTCAAAACCGGCCAGCCAGCGCATGATCGGGGTCGCCGGCACCCGGCCCACACCCTCATCGACCACGCCGGTTTCGGCGTCGGCCACCGCGGCCACCCGGGCCAGCCGGGCCACCGTCTGCTCGACGAACACATCACGGGGCCGACACACCACCCCCGCCGCCCGGGCCCGGGCCACCACCTGCATCGACAAAATGCTGTCCCCACCCAACTCGAAGAACGAGTCGTCCACCCCCACCCGCTCCAAGCCCAGCACCTCGGCGAAAATGTCGGCCAAAATCTGCTCCACCGCATCACCGGGGGCGCGATACCCCGCCGCGTCGGCGTACTCGGGGGCCGGCAGGGCGCGGGTGTCCAGCTTGCCGTTGACCGTCAACGGCAACGCCTCCAGGGCCACGATCGCCGCGGGCACCATATAGCCCGGCAACCGCTCGGCCAGCTGGGCGCGCGCTTGGGCCGGGTCGGCGGTACCGGTGATGTAGCCGACCAGGCGTTTGTCGCCGGGGCGGTCCTCACGGGCGATCACCACCGCCTGCTCCACACCGTCCACACTCGCGAGGGCGGCCTGGATCTCGCCGAGTTCGATCCGGTAGCCGCGGATCTTGACCTGCTCATCGGCACGGCCCAGATAATCCAACTGCCCATCGGCGCGCCAGCGCACCAAATCCCCGGTCCGATACATCCGCACCCCAGTGTCGGCGAACGGACACGCCACAAACCGCGCCGCGGTCAACCCCGCCCGGCCCACATACCCATACGCCACCCCGGCGCCGGCCACATACAACTCGCCCACCACCCCCGAGGGCACCGGACGCAACCAGCCATCCAGCACGAAAAACCCCAGATGCGCCAACGGCACCCCGATCGGGCTGGCCATCGCCTCCACATCGCCGGCGGTAATCGGCCGGTAGGAGGCGTGCACCGTGGTCTCGGTGATGCCATACATGTTGATCAACCGCGGCGCATCCGGGTGGTTGCCCAGCCACGGGCGCAGCCGCTGCGGCTCCAACGCCTCCCCACCAAACACCACCGCCTCAAGCGCCAGCCGTTGGCCGAGCTCGGGGGCCAGCGCGTCGGCGGACTGCAGCGCATAAAACGCCGACGGGGTCTGGCTCAACACACTGACCCGCTCGGCCACCAGCAGCGCGTGCAACTCCTCCGGGGCGCGCACCACCGCGTCGGGCACCACCACCAGCCGCCCCCCACCCAGCAGCGCACCAAAGATCTCCCACACCGAAAAATCGAACGCCAACGAATGACACTGCGACCACACCCCGGCGCCCCCGATATCGGCGGCCAACGTCTCCAACAACCGCGTCACGTTGCCATGCGGCACCGCCACGCCTTTGGGCACACCGGTGGTGCCCGAGGTGTAGATCAAATACGCAATACCCTCCGGGGCCGGCGCCGCCAGCCCCGTCGCGAGCTGGGTGCGGATGGCGGGGTCGTCGATGTCGATCACCAGCAGGTTGTGGCCGTCCAGCCGCGGGCGCAGGTCCGCCGTCGTGATCGCCGCGATCGGGGCGGCATCATCAAGCAGAAACTCGATCCGCGCCGCCGGGTGCGCCGGATCCAACGGCACATACGCCGCCCCCGCCTTGAGCACCCCCAAAATCGCCACAACCGCCTCGCCCGAACGCGGCACCAACACCGCCACCCGCTGCCCCGGGCCCACGCCGTGGTCCACCAGCAGATGCGCCAACCGGTTAGACGCCGCATCAACCTCGCGGTAAGTCATGGCGCGGCCCTGGAAGCTGACCGCCACCGCCTCAGGTGCCTGCGCCACCCGGGCGGCAAACACCTCCGGAATCGACACCGCTGCAGTCACCGGCTGAGTCAACACTGCCCGGTTCGCCCAACCCTCCAACCGGGCATGGTCGGCGGCATCGAGCACATCAATCGACGACAACC
Source organism: Mycobacterium noviomagense (assembly GCF_010731635.1). Taxonomy (NCBI): domain Bacteria; kingdom Bacillati; phylum Actinomycetota; class Actinomycetes; order Mycobacteriales; family Mycobacteriaceae; genus Mycobacterium; species Mycobacterium noviomagense. The sequence goes on along the minus strand of NZ_AP022583.1, from coordinate 1,731,971 downwards.
GCCGAGCCGGGTCGGCGGTGATGGTCGCTACCAACCGCCTGAACCGCTCAATCAACGTCTCGATGCTGGCCGCGTCGAAGACATCGGTGCGAAACTCCACCAGCCCGCCGATCCCGGCGGGCTCGCCGGTTTCTGTCCATTGTTCGGCCAGGACAAACGTGAGATCCATACGAGCGGTGCGCGTGTCAACCGGCATCCCCGTGACCTCTAGGTGACCCAGCGGCACCGTGGCTACAGGGTCGCCGGCCCATGCGAAGTTCTGCCAGCCCAACACCACCTGCACCAGCGGGGAATGAGCCAAACTTCGGGTGGGTTTCAGCCGCTCTACCAGCAACTCAAAGGGGACGTCTTGGTGCTCATAGGCGGCCAGGGCGCGCGCCCGTACCTGCTCGAGAAGCTCTGCCACACTGAGGTTCCCGGTTAGATCAACGCGCAGCACCAAGGTGTTGACGAAAAATCCGACGAGCTCATCGAGGGCGGAATCGCGGCGCCCGGCGATGGGGAACCCAACGGCTATGTCGCTGCTGGCGCTGACCTTGGAAAGCAGTATCGCCAGGGCAGCCTGCATCACCATGAAGCTAGTGGCGTTGTGCTCGCGGGCCAGATGGTCGATCTGCTGTTGTAGCTCAGCCGGCCAGTCAACGGTCACCCGGGCGCCACGGTGATCCGCGACCGCCGGATAAGGCCGATCGGTAGGCAACTCAAGGCGTTCGGGCATCCCGGCCAGCGCATGTTCCCAGTACGCCAGCTGGGCCGCGATCGGGCTCTCACTATCGGCCAGATCACCGAACTGAGCTCGCTGCCACAGCGTGTAATCGACGTATTGCACTGGCAATGGCGCCCATTCGGGGGCCATTCCCGTACACCGGCTGGCGTAGGCCATTCCCAAGTCGCGCACCAGCGGGGTGATCGACCAACCGTCCGCGGCAATATGATGCACTGCGGCCACCGCCACGTGCTCTTCGTCTGCAATTCGGAAAAGCCTTGCCCGCAAAGGGATCTCGCTGGCGAGGTCAAAAGTGTGCCGCACCGTGGCGTGGATACCCTTGTCTAGCTGGGTTTCCGACCAGGCACTGGCATCGATCACCTCCCAGCCGAAGTCAGCCTGCTCCACAGGAACCACCACCTGCTGCGGTATCCCGTCGACCGCTACGAACAAAGTCCGCAGGCTTTCATGGCGCTCCACCACATCAGTCAGCGCCGCCCGCAGTGCGTCGGAATCAAGGCGCCCGCGCAGCCGCAACGCCACCGCCATGTTGTAGATCGGTGAGGGCCCCTGCAACTGGTCGATAAACCACAATCGCTGCTGGGCGAACGACAAGGGCACCACCGCCGGCCGCTCCACCGGTGTCAACGGCCCAAGCCGTCCTGCGCCTCCCACCCCAATCCGCGGTGCCAGCTGGGCCACCGTGGGCGCCTCAAACAGGGTCCGGACCGCGACATGGGCATCGAGGCTGGCGTTGACTGCGGCCATCACGCGCATGGCTGACAGGGAATCCCCACCCAACTCGAAGAAGGAGTCGTCGACCCCGACCCGCTCCAAGCCCAGCACGTCGGCGTATATGCCAACCAGGATTTCCTCGACCGCGTTGCTCGGCGCGCGATACCGATCGGCATGCTGGTATTCAGGCGCTGGCAGGGCCCGAATGTCGAGCTTGCCGTTGACTGTCAAGGGCAAGGCGTCGAGCTGCACTACTGCGGCCGGCACCATGTAGCGAGGGAGCCGCTCGCTCAGCTGTGCGCGGATCTGGGCCGGGTCGGCGGAGCCGGTGAAATAGCCCACCAGGCGCTTGTCGCCGGGGCGGTCCTCGCGGGCAACCACCGCCGCCTGCTGGACCCCATCCAAAGCAGCCAGCGCTGCTTGTATTTCGCCGAGTTCGATGCGATAGCCGCGGATCTTGACCTGCTCATCGGCGCGGCCCAGATAGTCCAGCTGCCCATCGGGGCGCCAGCGCACCAGATCGCCGGTGCGATACATCCGGGCCCCAAGCTTCCCGAAGGGGCACGCCACAAACCGCGATGCGGTCAACCCCGCCCGGCGCACGTACCCATACGCCAGCCCGGCGCCGGCCACATACAACTCTCCGATCACACCGGCGGGCACTGGACGCAACCAGTCATCGAGCACAAACAACGCCGCCCCTGGCACCGGCGAACCGATCGGGACAACCGAGCCGGGCGTCAACGGCGTGCTTATCGCTACGCACATCGTCGTCTCGGTCGGACCGTAGGCGTTGATCATCACCCGCCCGGGTGCCCACCGCTCCACCACCTCGGCCGGACAGGCCTCACCAACTGTCACCAATGTCGCCGCTTCCAGCCCCTCGGGAGAGAGAACCTTTGCGGCAGAAGGGGTTTGGGTCAGCACACTGACGTGTTCAGCAGCCAGCAGGTCGTGGAAGTCTTCGGGCGACGCTGCGACCGACTCGGGCACCACCACCAGACGTCCGCCCCGCAGCAGCGCTCCGAAAATCTCCCATACCGAGACGTCGAAGGCCGCGGAGTGACTGTGTGCCCATACCCCTGCTGCCGGCAAGCCCGCATCTAGCGACGCCAGCAGTTGGGTGACGTTGTGGTGGCTGATCGCTACACCTTTGGGAACGCCAGTAGTGCCCGAGGTGTAGATGAGGTAGGCGATGTCCTCCGGGGCCGGTGCCGGCAATGCGGTGGCAGGATAGGTCGGGATGCGGGGGTCGTCGACCTCGACGACCGGTAGCTCGTGCCCGTCCAATCGCGACCGCAAGCCCGTGGTGGTGAGCGCGGCGATCGGGGCGGCGTCGCCGAGCATGAACCCGACACGTGCCACCGGGTGTGCTAGGTCGATCGGCAGATAGGCCGCCCCGGTCTTCAGAACGGCGAGCATCGCCACGACGGCCTCAGCGGAGCGCGGCAACAGCAGCGCCACACAATTTCTCGGACCCGCCCCATGTGCAGTTAGCAAGTGCGCCAACCGGTTGGATACTTCGTCCAGCTCGCGGTAGGTCCACGAAACGTCATCGCATGTCAGCGCTACTGCTTCCGGAGCATGCGCCACGTGCGTGGCGAACAGCTCCGGAATCGACACCCGCGTCGGCGGCGGCTGCGTCAGCACCGCCCGGTTACCCCACTCATCCAGCCGGGCCTGCTCAGGCTCGTCGAGTACATCGATCGCCGACAACGGCCGGCTGGGATCGGCAGTGATAGCCGCCAATACCCGCTGCAACCGCTCGATCAGTGTTGTGATGCTGGGGGCGTCGAAGACATCGGTGCGGAACTCCACCGTCCCACTGATGCCGGCCGGCTGCCCGCCTGCGTCCCAGTGCTCCTCAAGAAAGATAGCCAGGTCCATGCGGGCCGTGTGGGTGTCCACCGGCAGCCGGCTGACATGTACGTCGCCCAAGGCGAGTTCGGCGGGGGCGTTGTTCTGCCAGGCCAACCCCACCTGGATCAACGGGTGATGGGCCAGGCTTCGGACGGGGTTGAGCCGCTCGACGAGCACTTCGAACGGCACGTCTTGGTGCTCGTAGGCGGCCAGGCTGCGGGTGCGCACTTGCGCCAGTAGGTCGGCGACGCTGGGATTGCCGCTCAGGTCGACGCGCAGTACCAAGGTATTGACGAAAAACCCGACAAGGTCATCGAGGACGGGGTCACGGCGACCGGCGATCGGGAACCCGACGGCTATGTCGCTGCTGGCGCTCAACTTGGAAAGTAGTACCGCCAGGGCGGTTTGCATCACCATGAAGTTGGTGGCGTTGTGTTCACGCGCCACCCGCGCCACCTGCTGCTGCAGCTCGGCCGGCCACTCCACACTCAGCCGCGCGCCGCGCAGGTCGGCGACCGCGGGATAGGGCCGATCGGTAGGAAGATCTAGGCGTTGCGGCATGCCGGCGAGCGCCTGCTCCCAAAACTCCAGCTGCGCCGCGATTTGGCTGCTGGGATCGTCGGCGTCGCCCAGTTGCCTGTGCTGCCAGAGCGTGTAATCGGCGTACTGCACCGGCAGCGGCGCCCAGGTAGGTGCCCGCCCCTGGTGGCGGCTGGCATAAGCGACACTCAGGTCACGCGCCAGCGGTCTGAGCGACCAGCCGTCCGCTGCAATGTGGTGGACCACGAGCACCAGGATGTGTTCGTTATCAGCGCGCTTGAAAAGCCGTGTATGCAACGGGATGTCAGTCGCCAGACCGAAAGTGTGACGGGCCGCGGTGTCGAGTGCCTCCTCCAGCTGAGTTGCCGACCATTCGGTGGCATCGACAAGGTCCCACCCGAACTCGGCCTGCTGTGCCGGAAGCACTACCTGTTGGGGTGTTCCGTCGACCGTGGCGATCACGGTGCGCAGGCTTTCGTGGCGGCCCACCACGTCGACCAGCGCTGCCTGCAGGGCGTCGGCGTCAAGGGGCCCGTGCAGCCGCAGCGCCGCTGCGATGTTGTAGATCGGTGACGGTCCCTGCAGCTGGTCCAGGAACCACAACCGCTGCTGGGCAAACGACAACGGAATCACCGGCGGCCGTTCGGCCGACGTCAACGGCTGGAGGCGACCCGCACCTCCAGCACCGATCCGGAGCGCCAGCTGGGCCACCGTGGGCGCCTCGAACACGGCGCGCACCGCAAGGTTGGCGTCCAGGCCGGTGTTGATCGCCGCGGTGAGGCGCATCGCCGAAATGCTGTCGCCGCCAAGCTCGAAGAAGGAGTCGTCGACGCCGACCCGCTCCACACCCAGTACCTGGGCGTAGACGCCGGCCAGGATCTCCTCGATCGCGTTGGCCGGAGGCCGATGCCCGCCAGTCTCGGTGTAGTCGGGTGCCGGCAAGGCACGCCTGTCCAATTTGCCGTTGACCGTCAGCGGCAGCGCGTCTACCACCACCACGGCCGCCGGGACCATGTAGGCAGGTAGCCGCTCCACCAGCTGGTAGCGGAGGTGGGCCGGGTCGGCGGTACCGGTGATGTAACCCACCAGGCGTTTGTCGCCGGGGCGGTCCTCACGGGCGATCACCACCGCCTGCTCCACACCGTCCAAACTCGCGAGGGCGGCCTGGATTTCGCCGAGTTCGATGCGATACCCGCGGATCTTGACCTGCTCATCGGCACGGCCCAGATAATCCAGCTGACCGTCGGCGCGCCAGCGCACCAAATCCCCGGTCCGATACATCCGCACCCCACCGTCGGCGAACGGACACGCCACAAACCGCGCCGCGGTCAACCCCGGCCGGCGCACATAACCGGCGCCAACGCCGGCGCCAGCGACATACAACTCACCGACCACCCCGGCCGGCAGCGGGCGCAGCCACCCGTCGAGCACAAACAACGCCGCTCCCGGCGCCGGCGAACCGATCGGCGGTTCTCCTGATCCCGCTGCCAGCGGTCTACTGAGCGATGCGTAGACCGTGGTCTCGGTTGGGCCGCACCCGTTGATCACCACCCGCCCGGGTGCCCACCGATCCACCACATCGGCCGGACACGCCTCCGCGGAAACCACCAGTGCCGTTGACTCCAACCCCTCGGGGGAGAGCACCCCGACCGCCGAAGGGGTTTGGCTTAAGACGCTGACCCGCTCAGCAACTAACAAAGCGTGGAAGTCGTCCGGGGAAGCGGTCACCTCTTCGGGCACCACCAGCAGCCGCCCGCCATGCAGCAGGGCACCCCAGATTTCCCACACCGAGTAGTCAAACGCGTAGGAGTGACACTGCGACCAGACTTGTTCCGGTCCCACTTCTATGCCGACTTCCAGCGAATCGAACAGCCGGATCACATTGTGGTGGGTGACCGACACCCCTTTCGGAACCCCGGTGGTGCCGGACGTGTAGATGATGTAGGCGATGTCGTCGGGCGCCGGAGCCGGTAGCGGCGTAGCAGGTTGGCGGTCGAGGGCCGGGTCGTCGGGATCGATGGTCACCGTATCGAACCCGTCCAGCCGGTCGGCTAGCTCGGTAGCGGTGATCGCGGCAATCGGCGCGGCGTCGGCAAGCATGAACTCGATGCGAGTCTGCGGGTGTGCCGGGTCGATCGGTAGGTACGCCGCCCCGGTTTTCAGCACCGCCAGGATCGCGACGATCGCCTCGGCGGACCGGGGAAACAGCAGCGCCACATACTCACCCGGGCCGACTCCATGGCCGGCCAGCAGGTGCGCCAATCGGTTGGACGCCTCGTCAACATCGCGATAGGTCATGGTGCGGCCTCGGCAACTCACCGCCACGGCCTCCGGAGCACGCGCGACCTGGCTAGCGAAGACCTGCGGAATCGACGCCGCCGCGGCCGTCGGCTGCGTCAACGCCGCCCAATTGCCCCACTGGCCGAGGCGGGCGCGCTCACGCTCATTGAGGAGATCCGTCAAGGAAAGTCGGCGTGCGGGGTCGGCCGTCATGGCGGCCAACACTCCCTGCAACCGGTCGACCAGCGCCTCGACGGCGTCGGCGTCGAAAACGTCGCTGTCGAATTCGACGCGAAGCTCTAGTTCGACGCCCGGCATCGCTACGAGCGCAAGCGGGTAGTGGTTGTATTCACGGACGCTGAACTCGGTAACCGCCCATTCTCGGCCTGCGAGCAGCGCGGCCGTGTCGAGCGGATAGTTCTCGTACACGAAAACCGTGTCGAACAGTCGGTCATGACCGGTGAGGCGGTGAAGGTCGCGTAGCGCTAGGTGCTGGTGCTCGAGCGTGGCGTTGTGCGTGCTTTGCAGTTGATCGAGCAGTTCGGCGGTGGTGGTTGTGGGAGTGACGGTTGCCCGTACCGGCACCGTGTTGATCAACAGCCCCACGATTGAGTCGGCGCCGCCGAGTTCGGCGGGCCGGCCCGAGACCGTGGTTCCGAACACCACATCCTGGCGGCCCGTCAGCGACATCAGCAGCTGCGCATAAGCAGCCTGCAGCACGGTGTTGAGGGTGGTGTGGCGCGATCGCGCCAGCTCGCTGATGGCGCGGGTTGTCTGCTCCGGCACCCGGAACGATTCAACGCCTCGCCGTCCCAGCCCTAACCGATCCGGCGGGCCGACCAGTGTCGGGGTGTCAAAACCGGCGAGCACCTCACGCCAGGCCGCACCGGCGGCATCGAGGTCGCGATCGGCCAGCCAGCTGACAAACCGGCGATACGGCACGGGCGCGGGTAGGCGCTCGCCGTAGTACGCGGCGAAGATTTCTCCCAGCAGGATCGGCAGTGACCAGCCGTCGAGCACGATGTGGTGGTTGGTCAGCACGAACCGGTGCCGGTCTGCAGCGATGCGGATCAGCGCCGCCCGAAAAGCTGGTTGGTCGGCGAGCTCGTAGACGGCGTCACGCTCGACGGCACACAGCTGCTGGATCTGCTTCTCGACATCGACGCCGTCACGGTTGAACTCGGCGTAGCGCCAGGGCACGACGGGATCAGCCGGAATGACCTGCACCGGTTCGTCGAATTGGTCGCAGAATCGAGCCACCAGGTTCGGATGCCGGGCGACGACGGTGTGCACCGCATGTTGCAGCCGGTGCGGGTCAAGCGGGCCGGTGAGGGTGAGATCCAGTTGCACCGCGTACACGTCGTCGCCGCCGTCCTGGCCGCTGCTGACGTGAAACAGCAGCCCCTGCTGCAGTGGCGTCAACGGCAAGATGTCAGCTATCCGGTAGTGCCGGCACAGCTCGTCGATCTGCTGCTGGCTGAGCCGGGCCGGCGCGATATCCGACGCCGTCAGCCCGCCGCCACCGGCTCGCACGTGCGCGCAGATACCGCGCAAGGCGTCAAACCACAACTCGCTCAGCCGACTGACCTCTGGGTCGCCCAGCGCTGAGGCGGCCCACGTCCACGTCGCGTGCAGCTGTGGGCCGGCGTCGGTGTCGAGGGTTCCGGCGTTGAGCTCTAGCGTGTGCGCCAACGGCATGGGTATCGCCGCGGCGGCGCTGGTGAGCGCCCAGCCCTCCTCGCTGATTCGCCACGGCTGATCTGACGCGTGGCCGGCCGTGCCGCCGAGGCGCCCTAGATAGTTGAAGCCGATTGGCGGATCAGATCCGTCAAGGTCCACCTCCGGGTTCAAATAGCGCAACACGCCGTAGGTCAGCGGATCCGGAAGAGCGCGCAGCTGCTCCTTGACGTCCTTGATCAGGGTCCCCAACCCCGGCTCACCGGCGGTCACCTGCGCCCAATCCAGCCCGCCGACCGTCAACGACACCGGGTATTTGGTCGTGAACCAGCCCACCGTGCGCGAAAGGTCAAGGCCGTCGGCCAATTCCTCGTGGCGCCCGTGGCCTTCGACGTCGATCCCGACCGGTCCGCGGGTGCCCACAAACTCGGAAACCGCCAAAGCGAACCCGATCAACAAAATGTCGTGGATTCCGGCATGGAACGCCGCCGGCACCGCACCCAACAGCATCCGAGTGGTCTCGGCGTCCAGCGCCGCCGACAACAACCCGGCGCTGGCATAGGTGTCCACCTCCGGCCGCACCGCGGGCAGCGAGGCCGGCGCCGCCGCCAGCTGCCGCCACGCGCCAGCCTGCTCCACCACGTCTGGTCGGCGTGCGTACTCACTTAGCAGCTGCGCCCACCGAGCAAACGACGTCCCGGTCGCCGGCAACACCAGCGGCTGCCCGCTCTGATGTTGGGACCAGGCAGAGTTGAAGTCTTCCAACAGGATTCGCCACGACACCCCATCAACCACCAAATGGTGAATGACGAGCATCAGCTGGCTGGTGGAGGTCACCCACAACCCGCTGAACATCACACCGGCGGCCGGGTCGAGCTGCGACCGCGTGCTGGCCAGCGCCTCGGTAGACAGCGCGTCCACCGCTTGCACCGACCTGCGGACGTCTATTGATCCGACCTTTGGCACCTGCAACGTCCAGCCGCCGGCGCCGTCGTCCTGGACACGGGCCCGCAGCATGGGATGCCGATCCACCACCGCTTGCAGCACTACCGCCACATCGGCCTCGGTAACCCCAGCGGGCGCCTGCAGAAGCAGCGTCTGGTTGAACTGCTTCCTCGGGCCCTCCACGTCGTGCAGCCAGCGCATGATCGGGGTCGCAATCACGGGGCCGACACCGCCATCGACCGGTTCGTCACCCCCGTCGACCACCTCGGCAACCGCGGCCAGCCGCGCCACCGTCTGCTCGACGAAAATGTCGCGGGGCCGACACATCAGGCCGGCGGCACGCGCCCGTGACGCCACCTGCATTGACAAGATGCTGTCGCCGCCGAGCTCGAAGAATGAGTCGTCGACCCCGACCCGCTCCAAGCCGAGTGCCTCGGCGAAGATGCCGGCCAAAAGCTCCTCGATGGCGTTGGCCGGCGCGCGGTAACGGTCGGCATGGATGTATTCCGGCGCGGGCAGGGCCCGTTTATCGAGCTTGCCGTTGACCGTCAACGGCAACGCCTCCAATACGACCACCGCCGCCGGGATCATGTACTCGGGCAACCGCTCAGCCAGCGCGGCGCGGATGTCGGTCGGGTCGGCGCTTCCGGTGACGTAGCCGACCAGGCGTTTGTCGCCGGGGCGGTCCTCGCGAGCGAGCACCACCGCCTGATTTATCCCGTCAACGTCGGCCAGTGCTGCCTGGATTTCGCCCAGTTCGATGCGGTACCCGCGTATCTTCACCTGTTCATCGGCGCGCCCCAGGTAGTCCAGCTGACCGTCGGCGCGCCAGCGCACCAGATCCCCGGTTCGATACATGCGTGCGCCTGACACTTCCGAGCCGCCGAACGGGCAGGCGACGAACCGCGAAGCAGTTAACCCGGATCGGCGCACGTATCCGTACGCCACGCCGCGACCGGCGACATACAACTCACCGACCGCCCCGGTCGGTACCGGGCGCAACCACCCATCCAGCACGAACAACGCTGCGCCAGCCACCGGCGAACCGATCGGTGGCGGGCTCGAACCCGGTGTCAGCGGCGCGCTGATCGACACGTCGATCGTGGTCTCGGTGGGGCCGTAGGCGTTGAGCATCAGCCGGCCCGGCGCCCAGCGGTTCACCAGCTCGGCGGGGCAGGTCTCTCCGCCCACCACCAGCGCCACCGAGTCCAGTCTCTCTTGAGACAGCACTCCGGCCGCAGACGGCGTCTGGGTCAGCACGTCGACGCGTTCACCGACCAACAAGGCGTGTAAGTCTTCGGGTGAGCCGGCGACTTCCTCCGGCACAACGACCAGCCGCCCGCCATGCAGAAGCGCACCCCAGATCTCTCGAACCGATGCGTCGAATGCCAACGAATGCCACTGCGTCGACACCTTTGGCGGCCCTGGCGCGGTCAGCCCCGCATCGAGTGATTCGAGCAGCTGAGTCACGTTCTGGTGGGTGATCGCCACCCCTTTGGGGACACCGGTGGTGCCCGAGGTGTAGATGATGTAGGCGATGTCGTCTGGAGCAGGCGCGGGTAAAGCGGTGCTGGGTTCGGTGGCAGCACCGGGGTTGTCGACGTCGATGATCAGCAGGTCGTGGCCGTCCAGCCGTGGGCGCAGCTCCGCGGTGGTGATTGCGGCTATAGGCGCGGCGTCGTCGAGCATGAATGCGACCCGCCCTGGCGGTACCACCGGGTCGATCGGCAGATACGCCGCTCCGGTCTTCAGCACCGCCAGGATTGCCACGATTGCCTCAGCCGACCGCGACAACAGCAGGGCCACATACTCGCCGGGGCCCACTCCATGGCCGGCCAGCAGGTGCGCCCACTGGTTAGCGGCCTGCTCGACCTCAAGGTAGGTCCACGAACGCTGGCCGCAGGTGATCGCCACGGCGTCCGGCGTGAGGGCCACCTGCTGCGCGAACAACGCTGGGATTGACGCCGCTGTCGCGGGACGGCTCAACACCGCCTGATTCCCCCAGGCCCACAGCCGAGCGTGCTCGTCTTCGCCCAGCAGGTCGACCGACGACAATGACCGCCCTGGATCCGCGGTCATCGCCACCAGTAATTGCTGCAACCGTCGCGCTAAATCGGAGACGTCCAAATTGTCGAACCGCTGACCAGCGCCCGCTGTGCTCAAAGAAAGCTGCCCGTCCGCGCTTAAGAAAAACAGCCCGAAGTGGTCTACGCGGCCCAGACCGGTAACCACGCCGGACGCAGGAGCAGCAGCGAAAGGCAGGAGCGTTATCGAGGGGATGAAGTTAACACCGACTCGCTCGCGTGCCAGCCTTGGCCGGTCGGGCCGAACTTTGCGCTCAAGGGCGTGTACAGGGAACCTCTGATGCTGCACCGCTTCGCGTATGCGGGTGTCGACATGCCCACAGAAATCCGCGACCGTAGCGTCAGGGGAAACGGTCAACACCAGTGGTACAACGCCGGAAACCATTCCCGGGAAGGTCGCCGATTCCGGGCTCGCTCGCCGACTGACGGGGAAATTGAGCGCCACTTGGGAGTCTTCAGCGCACCATCCCCGGGTCAACAGGGCACAGGCCGCGGTGATTACCGACGACCGCCGCATATTCAATGCGTTGGCCAACTCATGGACACGGTCGATGACCTGGGGATCCAATTGAACCGCTTCGGAAACGGAACTCGGATCACGCGTGTCCGCCGATTGAGAAAGGCTAAAATGCGCCGCGCTATCCGGGGGAAGATTCGCATTCCAATACGCTAAATCTTCGGTGTAATCCTTCGATGTCTCGTATTCGGCCTCGCGGTCGACCATTTCCCGCAGGGAGCCGAAAAAAGCAGGCGGCGCGGGCGTGCCGGAAACAAGCGCGGAGTAGACCGCGGCGACCCGATTAGCAAAAAGTGCAATTCCGAATCCATCGGTTACTAAGTGATGGACGCACAAGAACCAGTAGAATTGATCCGACCGCGTGCGAAATAGCGCAAATTTGAATAGCGGGCCTCTTGGGGGCATCGGCGTGCGCCGGATTGATTCGGCACGTCGATAGGCTTCCTGGACGGGATTCTGTACTTCTCTGAGATCGTAGAAGGGAAGTTCAACGTCCGGGTCGTCAATCGGCCGCTGGAAGACCTGACCACCCACTTCAAAGATGGCGGCCCTGATCGGTTCAGCCTCTGCGACCACGTCCCGGATCGCTTGTTCAAGTACATCCCGATTTATCGCGCCGTTGATGACGACGAATGCGACGATATGCCAGTCTGCATCTAAGTGGCCCGATTCCTGGGCCAGCCATATGTCGAGCTGTCCGCGCGTAAGGGGAAGCGCCTTATCATCCAGTTCCATCGGAATTCCGAACCCAAACGGCTTAGCTGTCAGAGGCCCGGCTGTGTACGAGCCGGTCTCGCAAACTCTTCGGCCTAATATCGGTCCAGTTCTGTTCGATGTAATCCAGACATGCAGCCCGGTTCGCTTCCCCGTAAACTACCCGCCACCCGGCTGGCACATCGGCGAAGGTCGGCCATAGACTGTGCTGCTCTTCGTCGTTGACCAAGACGAAAAAGGTGCCATTGTCGTCGTCAAACGGATTGATGGTCACTAGTTCCCCAAGGCCAGGATTGACACGTGCGCAACAGTGGCGAACTTTACAGGAGTCTAACGGGGCTGGATCAGGCTTTCAAAAAGTTGTGATCTGACGCACAACGCATGGGTCTTTCATCGCGTACCGAGTCCCGCGCAACTATCGGCGCTGACGTGCGGCGACCGTGAACTTAGCTGTGGTTCGCTACGGGGCAGTTAGCACTCGATCGCGATGAAATGCAAATTGATGTGTGACAGAAGTGACAAATGAGGTCTTATGCTGGCATTAAATTCGCTGCGAGATGCGGGACTTCAGGTCACTGACTGCGGCACCGAAGGGGACCTGATTCACGTCCCGTCAGGGAACGTGGCGGTAAGCGAGAAGTCGTCCAGGGTGCGCACGATGTCTTGGCGCAAGGAGTCGTTCGAGTTGATACGGCCTGGTTGATACGCGGTGACCGAGACAAAGACATGTCGGGCTGCTCGTCCCGAAAGCAAAAATTGCAGTCCCCCGAATCCCTCCATCGTCGCCTTCGTGATGCCCTGGTAGAGCCATCTCACGGCGAAGCGGTCGGCGTCTGTGCCGTCTGGACGGCTAGCGGCGGGGTTAACCGCACCGAGGTTGGATGAGACGACGCCGGTGGTATTGCCACCGCCAACTCTGAGGAGAAACCGCTCAGGCACTAGGGCCAGCAGCGGAACGATAGCCATTGCTGCCAGCTCTTCGTCGGGCGCCTGCCGGTGGCGAACCAGCGCTTGTTTGATTGCGGCACGGATCTCACGCAAGTCCGTCGTCGCAGATGAAGGGTCGACGGTGACATCGACATTGGTGACCGCATTGGCGCGCGTATCACCTTCGGTGCGCTGGTTCACCGGCATTCGGACAACAACCGAGCCGTCTGCGCTGGCCCGTCCCCGTCGCTGGGCCAAGCGGGCCGCGAATCCGACAAGCAGCGCGTTGCTGGTGCCGCCGAGCGAGTCCGCTCGGGCGTCCCACTCGTCGGCGTCAACGAAGACCGTCGCCGTGGGAAGCGTGATTGGTTCATCGGCCCCGGCGGACGACGCAGGAGGCGGCGTGGCAGCTTCGGCATTACCGCGGCGACGCGTGGCCACCCTTGCCGCCGCGACCACGGCGCGGCCAATAGCGGGGCCGTCACGCACGGTTTGGCGGACGTCTTCACACACGGCCTGCCACCGCCGGCGCGATCCGCCGGCAGGCCAGTTGATTGGATCGTCGCGGCCAAACGCCGCATCCGCCAGCCCCTCGCACAACCCCACACCGTCGGTGAGGCAATGGGAGATCAGCAAGCTCACCCCGGTACCGCCGTTACTGAACGGGAGCGCGGCAAGGTGCCAACCGGGGCCGTGCTCAGGATCGAGGGGGGTTTCGGCCTGCTCGTGGAGCCAGCTGTCGAATTCCTCACGCTGCCTGGGTGACGAGACGAGCTCTATATCAGGTGAGCCGTTGGGCGATACCCAGCGGTGTCGGCCGAACCGCAATGGTGAGCGTTCAATGCGGCGGGACAACCGTCCTCGCTGAAGATGGTCATGGAACTGCCACAGACCATCGATATCGATCCCACGGTTGTAGACCCAGACACACTGCAGCAGGCACGTGCCGCCTACCTGCCCGATGAAAAACGCGGTCTGGTCTTGCAGATCGAGGACGTTGTCCATTTTTCCTAACGTACTTCTTACCCCATGCGCCGCAGGCGGTTTCATGCTCGTCTCGCAACGAGACCGCGTGCTTGCCTGCGATCAGGCACGGGCGCTGGTCGCTTTGATGGCCCGGTCTGGTTGGTCAGCCGACATGGCGTTCGTGGGCGAACTTTTCTACGAGGTCGGCGGCAGTGGTCACGCTTTGGGCCGGTGGGGTCATGTGGGAGGCGATGTGGCGGGCTCGGGCGGCGTAGCCGGGGGTCAAAACCGTGCGCAGGTCAGCGACGAGCGATTGCTCGGTGGTGGTGGAAAAGCGTCGGGCGGTGCCGACCTGCAGCCGTTTGACCCGGGTGCCCCACAGCGACTGATCCAGGTCGGTGGACAGGATCAGTTGGGGCACGCCGGCGCGCAGGCCCGCGGCGGTGGTGCCCGCCCCGCCGTGGTGTACCAGCGCGGCACACGACGGGAAGGCGGCGGCGAAGTTCATCGTGTCCACCACCTTGACGTGCTCGAAACGGGGGGCGTGGCGGTAGTCGGTGCCGGCGGCGCACACCAAGGCGCGCCGGCCCAGCTCCGCGCACGCGGTGCTGATCATGGTCAAGGTGTCGGCGGCCGAGTCGACCGCGATGCTGCCGAACCCGAAGAACACCGGTGGTGTTCCCTCGCCGATCCAGGCGCCGACCTCCTCGTCGGCGTCGGTGGGCAACTGCAGCGTCAGCGCCCCGACGAAGGGCCGTTGGCCGTTGAAGCCGGCCCATTCAGCCGCCAGCCCGGGAAAGCACACCTCGTCATAGGCCTGAATTTCCAACGATCCGCGTTCCGCGATCCGTCGCGGCGCGGGGCTGGTCGTCTTCGGCAGGCCCAGTTCACGGCGCTGCACGTCCTCGAGCTTCTTGGTCACGCGCCAAGTCAGCCACTCGAACACCGTCAGCAAGGCACGGCTCAGCGGCGGTGGCAGAAACGACAGGAGCTGGCCGTTGGGCCGCAGAGGGAAGTAATGCAGCGTGGCCAGCGGAATGTCGTAGTACTCCGCGACGTTGAGCGCGGCGTCCTCGAAATTCAGGCCGCTGAATACTAGATCGGCACCCTCCGCCAATGAGGTCAGCGTCGTGGTGATCTCCTGCCAGCGCTGAACAACGGGCTCCCTGACGTTGCGCCGAGCCGCCTTCAACTCCCGCAGCTTCCACGGGGTGCGGAATAAGCGAGTCCAGAATTGGCGGTGCGCTTCCAGAATGGTCTGCGCATCCGGTCCGTAGGCGACCGCAGAAAGGCCGACCGATTCGGCGAGGCCAACCAGCTCAGGTGGGACGGCCATGCACACGTCGTGCCCACGCTGCAGGAGCTCACGGCCAACAGCGACGCACGGTTCGATATCGCCACGGCTTCCCCAGCTCGCCAGCACAAATCTCATTACGTGATCGTGGCCTTTCACTGCCCTATGGGCTTCAGTACCAGAAGCTCTCACTGCCGCGCGATTGAGACTATTCGAACCTCACTCGACGGCATCTACGTGGCGACCGGCAACACTTGTCACGAGGGGAGGCCCAAGTGGTCTGACCCCGCCTCAATCCTTGATGAAGCAATACACCCGGAATGAGCTTCGCCCGCTTTGCACGCTGCGATAGACCTGGGACTTCTGCACGCCGGCGCTCTTGCGGGCCAAGCCGAACATCAGGAATCTCAGCAAGGGTTGTTCGATCAGCGAGTTTTTCTCCATTCCCCGCATGAGCTCCGCATCAATCGCTGTCTGCGAGACCATCCGCAATGGCGCGCTCGCCAGCGCCGCCTCCCAGGCGGCAATCCGCTCGCGGTGTCGGGCGTCGCAGTAAAGAAAATGCCCTCCGGGAACCAGGACGCGCGCCACTTCGGCCAGGAACCGCTCGAACTGCGGATAGTGCACTCCGGACGCGACATTGATCACCGCGTCGAAGGACTGATCCGCGAAAGGCAGGTTCTGGGCGTCGCCTTGCACGAAATCGAGGCCCGGCACGTTGTGCCGTTGTCGGCAGAAGGCGACAGCGGCGGGGTTCAAGTCCAGCCCGGTGTAGGAGGCGGGGCGCAGGGTACGCGCGAGGTATGAGGCTCCACCGCCGTGTCCGCTGCCGACTTCCAACACCCGTTTCCCGGTGAGATCCACCTGGGTCGCCGTGCGGTGGTAGAGCTGGATGCAATACCGATTATGTTCGTCGGCGGCGTCGAGAGGCAGGCCCATCGGCGGATCTTCCTCGTAGCCGTAGTTGATGAACAACACATCGCGGGCGGCGAGTCGGCGGGTGGCGAAGGGATAGAAGTAGTTCGTCGCCTTTTGCTGCAGCTTCCAAATGCGGTCGTTGAGCGGCACCGGTGGAGTATGACAGAAACGCCGGTGCGGTGGGAGCGGATTGCATCCGGGGGAGCGGCCACGGCCAGACCGACATTTCGACCATCTCAGTGGTTGCGGCGATCAGTGCTAATTCACGAAAACCTGTTTCTGGGCCGGTGCGTGGGGGCATTATCCGTGTATGACGAGGTGGGGAGATTCGTCGCGCATTGTGCTTGCGGGAGAGCATTATTCAACTGGTGTACAAAGGACCGGCTTCTCGGAAATTCCGCGGATCGACGTCGTGCGTTGGCGGGAAGTCCGCGATCAGGTCCGGGGCGAGGCTATGCCGTTGGTGATCGCCGGAGGGGTGGCGCAGTCGACGGCCGTCCGGAATTGGTCGCCGCAGGCGTTGGCGAGGCGGTTCGACATAACTGTTGACGCTGCCCTTGACCTGCCTAGCGGACATGCGCCCTATATGGACGATGCCAAGGCACACGCTGCGCGGATTCCCTTCTCCGAGTTGGTGAACCGGATCGAGCGCGGCGAGCGTTGCTATTTGCACCAGGCTTCAGTGGAACAGTTTGAGGGACTTCTGGACGAGATTGACCTAACGGATCTGACAGCGGTTTCCCCTTATTTCGTCAGCATCTGGATCGGTGGGAAGACCCGTGGGGGATTGCACTTCGACCCCGCGGACAACGTCCTTGCGCAGATCTATGGCAGCAAGCGGGCCGTCCTCGTTGCGCCCGAATACATTAGGGCCCTGCGCGTCCTGCCGGACATTCCGCACAAGAGCGGACTTTCACCCGAGGAGATCGAGTCCGAGGACGATCAGCAGCTCAGCCGAATCGAACGGTGGCGCACCACCCTGGATCCTGGCGACGTGCTCTACATACCGCGAGGGTGGTGGCACTACCTTGCCAGCCCGGGCGCGTCGATCTCGATCAACGCTTGGCATGGAGACGTACTTCCGGTCAAGGAATGGCTCAGGGTATTTTTCCGGGCCGGTCCGCGCGCGTGGGGCCGTATCACGCGCGATTTCGTGTGGTACGGGATGCTGGGTCGGCCCTATCGGCAACGCTTGTTCAGTCCGCCGCCGATGGGAGTGGACCTGCATCGAATGCTGGTGAAAAAGAGCGAGTTACCGCCCGTAGCTTGACTTCTGGTGACCAGCAGCGCCCTTGTTGATCAGCGGAAAGTTCGCACCCGCGCGAAGTTTTCGACGAGGTCGGCAGCGGCCGCGACGCTTTCGGCGGGCTTGGTCATCCGGGTGGCGATCTCGCGGGCGCGGGTGACGTATTGCGGGGCAAGTATGGCGCGCAGGTCGGCGACAAGCGATTTCTCGGTAGTGGTCGAAAAGCGGCGCCCTGAGCCAACTTTCAGTCGCTTGATCTGAGCCGCCCAGAGCGGCTGATCGGGCAGTGTCGAAAGGATCAACTGGGGGACTCCGGCGCGCAGGGCCGCGGCGGTGGTGCCCGCGCCCCCGTGGTGCACGACCGCGCGGCAACCTGGAAATGTCGCGGCGTAGTTCACCACGCCCACGACCTTTACGTGCTCGGGAAGTGGGACGCGGCTGAAGTCAGTTCCGCCGGCGCACACTAGGGCCCGATGGCCCAACTGTGCGCAGGCATCGCTGATCATGGCGAGCATGTCGGTAGGAGATTGAACCGGCATGCTGCCGAAGCCGAAGCAAATCGGCGGTGTTCCCGCGGCGATCCACGACGCAACCTCCTCATCGGCATCCGTCGGCAGATCCATGGTGAGCGCGCCGACGAAGGGTCGCCGGCCATCCCATTTCGCCCATTCGGCTGCCAGCCCAGGAAAGCACACCTCGTCATAGGCTTGGATTTCCAACCAGCCGCGTTCGGTGAATCGCTGCGACGACGGGCCCGTTGCCTTCGGTAGGCCCAGCTCACGGCGCTGTGTGTCCTCGAGTTTTTTAGCCACCCGCCATTGCACCCAGTCGTTCGTGGTCATCACGGAGCGGGTCAACGGCGACGGTAAGAATGGCAGTAGTTGGCCATTGGCTCGCACCGGGAAGAAGTGCAGCGCGGCCAACGGGATGTCGTAATACTCTGCGACGTTGACAGCGGGCAACTCGTAAATCAGCCCGGTGGACAGCAGGTCGGCACCGTCCGCCAAAGAGATCAGCGTCTTCGTCATATCCGCCCAGCACTGGGTGGCGAGCTCCCGAGTTTCGCGCGACAGTCTGATCAAATCCCTGGTCTGCCAGGGACTGCGGAAGAAACGCGTCCAGAAGCTGCGCTGCGCTTCCACGATGGCTTGGGTATCCAGTCCGTAGGCGACCGCAGACAGGCCTACCGACTCGGCGAAGCCAACCAGGTTTGGCGAGACAGCCATACGGACGTCGTGCCCACGGCGCAGCAACTCACGACCGACGGCGACGGAGGGCTCGACATCGCCGCGCATGCCATAGCTGGCCAGCACAAATTTCATCGCGGACTCCAGCCTTTCAGGTGTCTCGTGCGTGTAGGCGACATCAGCGGCGTCGGTCATCGCCGCGAGCTACTGGGCTGTTGGGTTCACGCTAGCCCATTGGTTTTCAGGTGGTTGGGTGCCGCACATACCTCATGTGGTGCGGCCAAGCTCATTTGGCGCTCAGAACAAAACCTGCCTGGTCACCTCGGCCCTCGCGATTGAGCTGTTCCGCACGTTTTTTCCACTCCCAGATTTGCCTCGGACCAAACATCCGAAGGAATCCGGGGTCGACGAATGCCACATCGCGCCGATAAGCTTCGCTGCCGAAGAATTGCCCTAAAGTCGAATCGTCGAATGTTCTCTTGACTTGCAGGCCGGCCTTCTCAGCTGCCAGCGCCATTCCCTGTCGTGAAGGTATAACAATATGCCGCGGTGCATCGATTTGTACCCAGTCTGCCCCATAAGTCGTCCACGCTTCAGATGAGGTTGTCGGCAGGCGAGCTAAACAAGTGCCTCCGGCAGCGAGTTTGTCGTACGCGACCTTAAGTAGCCCGACTGGGTCAGGAACGTGTTCAAGTGAATGATTGAACATAATAAGATCGAATTCGCCCGCCACTTCGCTTAAGTACCGCTTCGTTAGCGGCACGCCTTGGGGCGTCTCGCTATCGGCTGCGATGAACGGATCAGCACCGGACAGGTTGCGAAAGCCGACTCTGGCCAACCGGTCAAGCAACGCACCGTCACCGCAGCCCACGTCTAGAATTCGGGCACCGCGTTCCAGCCCTAGCTCACTGAGCATTCCGACGGCGTCGCCCCCAGTGACGGCATGGAAGATACCTTCGGGCAGGAGCGCCCTCATGAGGGCTTCGCCTATCCAGCCGCTACTGTGCAACTTATAGCGGTCCTGCTGCGTGGTGAGCCATCGGAGAATCCTTGGCTGAGTTGAATTATTGAAGCAAGGATAGTTTGCAGGATAATGGCGCATGAGCTCTTCGCCTTCGAGCGCATTCACAATCTGTAAGGTGTCGCATGCACTACAGCTGTAATATTCGAAGGGCTCTCGGGTGCCGAACATCATCTCGCGAACTATAATAGTTCGATGGGGACCGGCCGATCCGCATAATCGACATTCTTTTCTAATCTCGTTCACGCAGGCCCTCTCGACGAGAAATTCGACGCACGAAAGCGTATCATGCGCATTCCTTTTGCTGACGTGGCCCGACTACACCCTGATAATCACGACAGCGAAGCAAATCACGGGAAGCGAGTCCCAGGTGTACCTGTGATCGTTGGTGTCGAAGCCGGTCACGTTCGATACCCCGGGTTTGCGCGACGTGGCCTCGGAAACGTTAAGCGGCTGTCGCACCGGGTGGTACGTTCGTGATTCGCCCAAATCGGGGAATGCTTCGAGTCGACCTCCGGGAGCTTGATTTTGGCTAACGGCGAGCTGGATGCCCGCGAGGCCGAACGCGTTGTCTGGGACGTGATTGTCGTGGGCACCGGGATGGGGGGCGGCATGCTGGGCTACTCGCTGGCCCGATCCGGCCGTCGGGTGCTGTTCGTCGAGAAAGGGCGATCGACACTGCCCGGGTCACCGGGAATCATTCGCTCTGCATTGCCAGAACTGGCCGAGCCGGCGGTGGGCCGTTCGGTAGATGCGTACTACGACGCGTTGGCTCGGGCCGGGCGCTCGACCGACGAGATCGAAGACATCAGCGGTCGCTTCTCGCGGCGGTTTGTGCCGTTTATCGGCAGCGGAACGGGAGGCTCGTCGGCCCTCTACGGGATGGCCTGCGAGCGTTTTTTTGTTCGCGACTTCACTCCCCGCGAAAACTTCCGCGATCCCGGCGATTCCACCGTGCCGGAGGCCTGGCCGGTCACGTACGACCAGATGCGGCCCTGGTACGCCGCGGCCGAAAAGCTGCTGGGGGTTCGCGGCCAGCCCGATCCGCTTCGGCCCGAGGCGGCCGACGTCGAACTGCTTCCGGCGCCGCCGTTTTCGGCAGACAACCAGCCGCTGGTTGATTATCTGAGGGGTCGCGGATTGCATCCCTACCGCCTACCGATGGCCTGCGATTACACAGATGGGTGTGCCACCTGTGCGGGCTATATCTGCCACCGGGCGTGCAAACACGACGCTGCCCGCAACGGGGTGCTGCCGGCCGTTGCCGAGCACGGAGCGCACCTGCTGGCTGAATGTCGGGCGGTCGGCCTGGATGCGGACCGCAACACCCTCCGGCAAGTGATCTGCGAGCATCGCTCGGGCATGCTGGCGCTGAAGGCCAAGGTGGTGGTGCTGGCCGCCGGTGCGTTGGTCACTCCGATACTGTTGCTGAATTCCCGGTCGGGAGATTGGCCGCGCGGGTTGGCCAACGGCTCAGACTTGGTGGGACGCAACCTGATGCGCCATCTGACTGACTGGATCGAGATCTGGCCGCAACCCGACCACAAGATCACTGCCGAGAACAAAGAGATCGGCCTCAACGACTTTTATTTCTTCGAGGGCCAAAAATACGGCACTGTCCAGTCGTTGAGCCCTGTGCCGCCCATGGAGGTGTTAACGAATCGCCCCGGCTGGGGACCGAGGATGCTGCGCCTGACGAGCCCTGCTGCGCGCCCGATTTATGAGCGGTTTTTCACCGGTGGGCTGGTGCTGGCACTGATCATGGAAGACCTGCCGTATCTGGACAATCGTGTGCTGCCTTGGGATAAGCCAAGCTCAGATGGGCGCCAGCGGCTGCGAATTCAGTATCGTTTTCACGCCAGTGAGATCGAGCGCCGAGCGGTGTTTCTGCGTCAGTTGAAAGAGGTGTTGAAGCCCTTCCGAAAAATCACCCTGCGGGCCGCAAAAAGCAACGAGAACCTGGGCCACGTCTGCGGCACGTGCCGCTTCGGTCCCGATCCGAAAACCAGTGTGTTGGACGCACATAACCGGGCACACGAAGTGGACAACCTCTACGTGGTCGACGGCTCGTTCTTCCCTTCGAGCGCCGGTTTGAATCCCGCCTTAACGATCGCAGCGAACGCCTTAAGGGTAGCCGCATACGTCAACCAGCTGCATTTCGCCAACTGAGAAGTGGTTGAAAATCTGTCAGCGTCTAGGCCGGCTCTCGGAGCGGGAGGCCCGCAGCGCGATAGATCGCATCGACGACTTCCATGTTCTCGACCGAGTCTTCCGGCGTCGTGATCACCGGTTCGCCGCGCAGCACCGCCCCGGCGAAAGCGTCAAGCTGATACGCGTAGGAGGCGCGCGACGGGAAGCGCTCCACCCGATTACCGTTCGCCGAGCGGACGGTCAGCCGACGGAAAGCGGCCACCGGAGTGAGCACACGCAGCTCACCGCGATCGCCAAACACCTTGACACTCAACCGCAGCAGATCCGACGACCACATCGAACAACGGACCAGACCGGTGTGTCCGCCCGCGAACCGCAACTGGGCTGTCATCGCCCGGTCTACCCGAGGATCACGCAGTTTCGCCTGTGCCGAAACGACTTCCGGGGACGAACCGCCGAACGTGCGAATCATGTGGACCGCATAGCATCCGAGGTCCATTGTCGCGCCACCGGCGAGCGAGTAATCGTAGCGAATGTCGGAGAACTTCGGCAGCAGCATGCACAAGCTCGCCTCCACCCGCTCCAACTGGCCCAGCTCTCCCGACGCGATGATCTGCTTAGCCCGGAATGTCAGCGGATGGTAGCAGTAATGGAATCCCTCCATCACGACCCG
The DNA here is from genome assembly GCF_010731635.1 of Mycobacterium noviomagense. Classification (NCBI taxonomy): domain Bacteria; kingdom Bacillati; phylum Actinomycetota; class Actinomycetes; order Mycobacteriales; family Mycobacteriaceae; genus Mycobacterium; species Mycobacterium noviomagense. The sequence continues at coordinate 1,709,530 of NZ_AP022583.1, read as the reverse complement.
GCCCGACTTCTTGGCCAAATCAGCGATCTCGCGGGCCTCAGCAGCGTTGGCGGTAAATGGCTTTTCACACAGCACGTGTTTGCCTGCGGCAAGCGCCGCCCGAGTCCATTTGCCGTGCAGGCTATTCGGTAGCGGGTTATAGATAGCGTCCAGCCCTGGATCCGCGATCAGCGCCTCGTAACTGTCGTGCACCTGCGCGATTTTGTGTTTGGCAGCAAAGGCTTTGGCACGGGACACATCGCGTGCAGCCACCGCAGCCACCACAACCTCGGCATGTCCGCGAGCCGGATTGATCAGCGCCAACGGTGCGACGCGCGCCGCGCCCAAGATACCGACCCGCACCGGGGCGCCAAGTCCAGACACGAACCGGATGCTAGCAGCTGACCCGGCTTGGTCAGACGGACGAGCACGGCTCAGGTGGTGACGGTGTCTGATGGCGCGCTGACAACCCGAAGCCACGGACTTCTGCGATCTAAATTCACTCGTTCGCGAAGCAGTACATGCGGTAGGAGAACTCTCCCTTGTGAAGTTCCTGGGAAATCTTGAGCTGCCACCTACTGACTAACGATGCCGGAGTACGGCGATTCAATTCCTGCCACCGCGGCACGTTCGTCTCCACGCCGCGTGCAACCTCCTTACTGATGTCCCTTTCCGAAACGAGCCGCATGGGGGCGTTGCGCAACTCTTCTTCCCACTCGGCGATATGGTCGCGGCCGTAGCGGACGTCGGCGTATAACAAATAGCCTCCAGGCCGCAGCACGCGGGCCACCTCCGCGAGGAACCGGGGGAACGAAGGGTAGTAGGACGAGGCTTCGATATTGATTACCACGTCGAAGGATTGATCTGCGAAGGGTAGGTTCTCGGCGTCGCCTTGCATGAAATTCAGGCCGGGCAGTTGGTGCCTTTTTCGGCAGAAGTCGATGCCGGCCGGATTCAGATCTAATGCGGTGTAGGAGGCGGGGTGCAGGGTCCGCATGAGGTATGAGGCTCCGCCGCCGTGGAAGCAGCTGACTTCCAGTACCTGTTTGCCACTGAGATCGACCTGGGTCGCCACGCGGTGGTAGAGCTGAATACAGAAGCGGTTGGCCTCGTCGGACGCCTCCAGCGGAAGGGCCATCGGCGGATCTTCCTCGTAGCCAAAGTTCATGAACACCAGATCATTACCGCCGAGGCGGGTGACGAGGGGATATTGGTACTTCGCTACGAATTTGGAGGTTCCTAGGAAGTTTGCAACGCGGTTTGTAAGGCTCACCAGTGGAGTATGACGGGATGCGCGGCGGCAACGCTGCCGAATGGATTACATAGTCCCCGGCTGCCCTGCAGCGGCTCCTCGGCAGCGCGAACTCGCGCTTGTGACCAGTCGCGAAAGTGCTAAGGAAATTGGCCAGTTTACGTTCTTGGAGTCATTGCCGATCGGAGTCGGTAGGGCCGCCAGGGTAAGGTTCCGGCCATGTGGAGCACGCTGCTGGCGCTGACGCTCCTGGCGGCGCTCAACCCAGTGCGTCTGGGCGTCACCCTCCTCGTAATCTCCCGGCCGCGTCCCGTACAAAACCTGCTCGCTTATTGGGTCGGCTGCCTGATACCGAGCGTGCCGTACGTGCTGGTCCCGCTGATGCTCCTACACGTCACACCGATGTTGAAATCTTTCGCAGAAGATTTGTCCAAGCCGACCACGGCCGTCGGCTCCACTGTCCGGCACATTCAAATTGGCGTGGGCGTGTTCTCACTAGCTGTCGCCGCGGTGCTGATCGTGCGCTTCTTGGTGCGTCCGCGGGCGCAACTGCCGACATCGGGCGGCGATACGTCGACCATGGTGCTGGAATCGGATCAGCCGAGTGCAGTCGCGCGCCTGCTGGGCCGCGCACGGGATACGCAGACAGAGGGAGGATCTGCAATCCGGCGGCTGTTGCGCCGTGTCCACAAATCGTGGGAAAGCGGCTCACTGTGGCTCGCGTTTGTGATCGGCATAGGCTTTGGGCCACCGGCCCCCGAAGAGGTTCTCTACGTCCTGGCAATCGTCGTGGCCGCCGGGGTAGGGACTGGCACGCAGGTTAGCGCCGCAATCGTGTTTGTTGTCGGGATGCTTGCGGCTGTCGAAATCGCGCTCGCCAGCTATCTGGTCATACCGGCGAAAACCCAAGCGCTAGTGCAACGGCTGCACGACTGGGCGCGGACTCACCGTCGCAAGATCTTGGTAGCCATGTGCATAGTGGCTGGAGTCTCGCTGGTGGCAAACGGCATGGGCAGCGTCTGAATTCGTGGTAAGTCGTCTGTTTCCCAATGACTGCCAATCAGCCAACACGCCGGCGGCTGGCTAAACCTTCCACAAGATCAGCCGCCGCTGCGACGCTCTCGGCGGGTTTCGTCATCCGGCTGGCGATTTCGTGGGCCCGGGCATCGTATTGCGGGGCGAGGATGTTGCGGAGCTCGGCGGCCAGCGATTGCTGGGTAACGCTCGAAAAGCGCCGTGCGGCGCCCACCTTCAGCCGTTGGACCTGAGGTGCCAGGATCGCCTGAAGCAGGTCCATCCAGAGGATCAACTGGGGCACTCCCGCGCGAAGGGCCGCGGCCGTGGTGCCCGAGCCACCGTGGTGGACAACCGCGCGACAGGCGGGGAAGACGGCCGCGTAATTCATCGTGGTCACCACCTTGACATGCTCGAAGTGGGGGACATTGCTGAAATCGCTCCAACCGGAGCACACCAGGGCCCGCTCACCTAACTCTGTGCAGGCGGCGCTGATCATGGCAAGTGTGTCGGCGGGCGATTCGATCGGCATGCTGCCGAACCCGAAGAAAATCGGCGGTGTTCCCGCAGCGATCCACGACCCGACCTCCTCGTCGGCATCTGTTGGCAACTCCATCGTCAGTGCACCGACGAAGGGCCGCCTGTCATTGCATTTTGCCCATTCGCGCGCCAACCCGGGAAAGCACACCTCGTCGTAGGCTTGGATTTCCAGCGATCCTCGCTCGGTGACCCGTCGCCGCGTCGGGCCCGTCGCTTTCGGGAGGCGAAGTTCACGGCGCCGCGCGTCCTCCGGCTGCTTGGTCATCCGCCAAGACAACCACTCGTACAACGTCATTCCGGCGCGCCCCAGCGGCGCCGGCAGCATGGGAACGAAGTGGCCGTTGGGCCGTATCGGGAAGTAATGCAGCATGGCCAACGGCACGTCGTAGTACTCCGCGATGTTGGCAGCCGTCTGGTCGAACATCATGCTAGTGATCAGCAGGTCAGCCTCATCGGCTAGCGACATTAGGGTCGTGCTCATTTCTGCACAGCACCGGGTAATAAGCTCCCCGCCCTCGCGCCCCAACCTAATCAGGTCCGGGATTCGCCAGCAGTTACGGAAAAGACACGTCGAGAATTTGCGCTGGGCGCGCAGGAGGGCCTGCATCTCCACCCCACAGGCGACCGCCGCTAGTCCAGCCGACTCGACGAAGCCAATTAGGTCCGGCGGGACGGCCATGCGCACTTCGTGCCCACGGCGCAGAAGTTCACAACCGAGAGCGGCGCACGGCTCGATATCGCCACGAGTTCCATAACTTGCCAGCACAAATTTCATCGCGGAGAGCCCAGCCCTTCCTGTCTACGAACACGAGCAGAGTGGCTGGGGCCGCACCCTGGATCCGGCGATGTCGTTGCAGGCCATCAAAATCTACTTCTGGATCAGTTTGGGGCCAACGAGTTGCGTACATGGCGCGTGTGTCTCGGTCGCTGTGAGCCCGCTTGCTGTACGGCGGCAATGACGCGTGCGAGGTCGTCGGGGGCCATGTAGTCGTGGATGGGCAGCGAGACGATCCGCGAGCAGATGTCCTCTGTGACGGCGAGCTCGGATGACCTGACCAGTTCCGGATTTGCGACGAAGTACGGCTGCAGGTGTAGCGGTGGGTTGTAGTAGTCGTGGGCCCGGATCGCCTCTTGACGTAGGGCGGCCAGCACCGCGGCCTTATGACCAGCCGACTCGCAGCACACGCTCGCGAAGCAAAGCGATGACAGATCAGCGTTGGGCTGGAACCGCAATCCCACACCGCTAAGTTCGGTGCGGTAGCGGTCAAAGACGTCGCGGCGGCTCGCCAGGCGGCGATCGAGAGTGGCGAGCTGCCGCAGCCCGATGGCCGCGCTGATCTCAGGCATTTTCCCGTTCAGCCCTACCTGCGTGCACCCCGGCCCAGCGAAGCCAAAATTCTGTATCGCATGCGCCTGCGCGACGACCCGGGGTTGGCGAGAGGCGAGCGCGCCGCCCTCGCCGATCGCTAACAACTTCGTTGCGTGGAAGGAAAAGATCTCACAGCAGCCGCGCCCGCCGAGGTGCTCGCCGTCCGGGTACGTCGAGCCGAAGCCGCCCGCCGAGTCGAGCACAATAGGCAAGTCCCACTCGGCTGCGAGATCCTCCCACTGACCGATCTGCGGGTTGCCGACCCCGAACACGTTCGCAAGCAGAATGCCCGCGAGCCGGTCCCGGTAGGACTCTAGGACTGCGCGGGCAGAGAAAAGGCTCGGCTGCCACGTGTCGGCGTCAATGTCGATGAACCAGGGCCGGTACCCGGTCCATAGAGCAGCCTGCGCCACGGCAATGAATGTGAACGAAGGCATCAGCAAATAGCGATCCCGCGTTCCGAGGCCCACAGCGGAGTGGAGTGCGGTGATGAGCGCCAGGGTGCCGTTCGCGAAGGTGGCGACGTGCAGGTCACGCCCAAGGTACTCGCCCAAGGCCCCGGCGAACTGCCGCTCCTTCGGGCCGAAGTTCGTGTACCAGTTGGCATGGAGAATCTCGTCGAACTCCTCGGCGAGCTCGGCGGGCTTGAGAAAGCTCGGGCGGATAAAGGGAATTTCAGAAGGCATCGAGCCAACCATCGCGAACCTTCACCCCCTTCCAGAGAACGGCCACAACGACCGCTCGCCCACTACAAAGCCCGCTGCGAACTGCAGTGCACCAGTGATGTTGGGACCCACCCCGTCGGGCTAAGCGTGATCTCAGACCCCAGCTGCTTCGAGGTCCACATCGCTGAGATATTAAAACGGCCGCTGCTGGCCGAGCGCGATTATTCGCAAATTAGTATCGGAGACTTCGGCGGTAATTCGACGCTCGCTGAACCCATCATTGTACTGATGGTGAATAAGTTTCTTGTGATCAATTGCCGGCTCTCGCGTTCGGATGATTCATCGCAAAGAGTTCTCAATGTTCCAGCGGTGATATCTCGCGGCTCGAATCGTGCTTTCGGACCCATGAACCGCGTCAGCACGATCGTTGACTCATGGTCCGGGTCGCTTATGGCACCGCACTCGATGGTCGCAGCGCCGGCCGGAAGCGTCCCGCTCCTACGACAGCGCGAGCGGTTGGCGGCTCAGAAGTACGTACGCGGTGTGCTGGTTGTAGAAGTCGTCGTAGGCCGCCTCGGTGATAGCTGGTACCTTGCGCTCATAAAGCCAGCGGTAGTCGTTGTGCCGGTCGTAGACATGAAATCCCTGGTCTGCGAACGGTTTCAGCGTGTCGTGGATATGCGGCTCCTTGGCGAGCAAGGCGACGACGAGCCTGGGGTGGGGGAACGTATCGGGGATCTCGGGTGCCACGAGCGCCTCGGCGCCCTCGATGTGCAGCTTGATGAACGAGACCCGCGCCGTGTCGGCGCCGACCAGGGCGCCGAGCGTGTCGGCAGGCACGGTCACCGGAATCCAGGTGTGGCCCATGTAGAGGCGGTCGGCCTCGCCCTTGGTCGGGGGGCGCAGCCGGGCCCAGGCATCATTGCGCGGATGCACGTGTAACGTGATCTCGCCCTTGTGCTGGGCGCATGCCGCCATGACCACCTCGACGATGCCGGCGGCGTCGTTGAGCTCGAGGTTGGCGCGCAGCCGCCGCACGTTGTCCGGGACGGCCTCGATCGCGATGACCTTTCCCGACGGGCCCACCTGCTGCGCGAGCAGAAGAGAAAAGTATCCGCAGTTGGCGCCCGCGTCGACGCACACGTCACCGGGCTGCACGTGTCGGACAATGAACTGCGAAAGCGCCGGCTCCCACACCCCGCGATAGCGCAGAATCGAATTGAGCCAAGCGCCGCCCGGCCCGGCGACAAACTTTGTGCCGTACTCCGAAACCAGCGGAGTCTCATCAGAGTCGATGCCCAGCGCCGGCAGCAGCAGCCGGCATCCGCTCACGTAGAGGGCTTTAACAAGGTATGGGAGGCGATCACGCGCTACACAGGCGCGCATTGAGCGGACCACCAGGCCGCGCGAATCTTCCTTGACGGCGCCAAGACGGGTCATTCATGTTTCCCAAGATCGGTGCCACGGCAGCGCAAAGTGATTGCGTTGATCTCGACACCCTAACGGCCTAGCCGCAACGGTTTGGCCACATCGGTCTTTTTGTAGATTTCCGACCGTCGGTTCTGGCATGCCCGGACAACACGCTCACGATCACGACGGCGAGGCGTCCCACTGGGACGGGATGCCGCCTGAATGCTTGGCGCTCGGCATGAGAGCAACTCGCCGTGCAGGTCGATCACCCGACCCGCCGCAGAGATGCGAAGTCCTCCACCGTATCAGCGGCAGCCACGACGCTTTCGGCGGGTTTGCTCATGCGGGCGGCAATTTCACGGGCTCGGGTTTCATATTCGGGGCTCATGATGGTGCGAAGGTCGGCCACCAACGATTGCTGCGTAGTGTTCGAAAACAGCCGCGTAGTACCGACTTTCAATCGTTTGACACACGCTCCCCAGAGCTTCTGATCTCCCCAGGTCGGAAGAATCAACGTGGGGACTCCAGCGCGCAGTCCTGCAGCCGTGGTGCCCACGCCGCCGTGGTGCACAACCGCCCGGCAAGCGGGAAAGGCGGCCGCGTAATTCATCGTGGCTACCACCTTGACCTGCTCGCAATGCGGGGCATGGCTGAAATCGCTCCAGCCGGCGGACACCAACGCACGCTCCCCTAACTGCGCGCAGGCCGCGCTTATCATCGCGATGGTGTCGGCGGCAGATTCGACCGGCATGCTGCCAAATCCGAAGAAAATCGGCGGTGTTCCCGCGGCAATCCACGACGCGACCTCCTCGTCGGCATCGGTCGACAACTCCATCGTCAGCGCGCCGACAAAGGGCCGCAGCCCATTCCATTTCGCCCATTCGAGCCCGAGCCCCGGAAAGCAAACCTCGTCGTAGGCCTGAATTTCCAGCGATCCACGTTCGGTGAGCCGTCGCTGCGCGCGGCTCGTAGCCTTCGGCAGGCCCAGCTCGTAACGCTGTGCGTCCTCGATCTTTTTCGTGATCAGCCATTGCAGCCGTTCGCTAACGGTCATCAGGGAGCGGCTTAATGGCGACGGCAGATTCGGTAGCAGCTTGCCGTTCGCACGCATGGGGAACGTGTGCAGTGTGGCCAATGGAATGTCGTAGCACTCCGCGACGTTGGCAGCAGACTGCTCGGCGATCACTCCAGTGAGCAGCAGGTCGGCCCCGGCTGCAAGCGACGTCAGCGTCGCGTTGACCTCCTGCCAGCACTGGGTAAACAACTTCCAATCTTCGCGCCCCAATCTGATCAGATCACCGGTTCGCCAGGGGCTGCGGTATAAACGCGTCACAAAGGCGCGGTGCACTTCCTGCCACACCCGCGCATCCGCTCCGTAAGCGACCGCAGAAAGCTCAGCCGACTGGGCGAAGCCAACCATGTCGGGTGGGACGGCCACACGCACGTCGTGCCCGCGCCGCTGCAGCTCATGGCCCACAGCGATGCATGGCTCGACATCGCCGCGAGTCCCATAGCTTGCCAGCACAAACTTCATTCGCGGGTCCGAGCCTTTCGGTGGTCGTGCACGTGGGCGACGTCAGGCATCGGTGATTATTCCTGTTTCTGACACTCTCGGCTGGGCGTTCGCCCATGTATTCCGCTGATCTTTCTCCGTTGCCAACACTGCGCAGCCGCCGTGCGAAGACAGAAACGTCAGGGGAGACGTTGCGGAACATTTAGCGGCGGACCCTTCGGGTGACAGCGGGTGGTAGCTTCGTGGTTCGCCCAATCCGGGCAGATGCTGTACCACCGCTGAGGAGCTCGATTTGGCTGACGGCGAGCTGGATGCCCGCGAGGCCGAACGCGTTGTCTGGGACGTGATTGTCGTGGGCACGGGGATGGGTGGCGGCATGATGGGCTACTCGCTGGCCCGATCCGGCCGTCGGGTGCTGTTCGTCGAGAAAGGGCGATCGACACTGGCCGGGGTGCCGGGAACCATTCGCTCCCTGATGCCGGAAGTCGCCGAGCCGAGGGCCGCCCGTTCGGCAGAGGCGTACTACGACGCCTTGGCGCGGGCCGGGCGCTCGACCGACGAAATCGTTGACATCAGCAAGGGCTTTCCGCGGCGGTTCGTTCCGTTTATCGGCAGCGGAACGGGGGGCTCGTCGGCGCTCTACGGAATGGTCTGCGAGCGATTCTTCGTTCGCGACTTCACTCCCCGCGAAAACTTCTGCGATCCCGGCGATTCCACTGTGCCGGATGCCTGGCCGGTCACGTACGACCAGATGCGGCCCTGGTACGTCGCGGCCGAAAAGCTGCTGGGGGTCCGTGGTCAGCCCGATCCGCTTCGGCCTGAGGCGGCCGAGGTCGATCTGCTTCCGGCGCCGCCGTTTTCGGCAGACAACCAACCGCTGGTGGACTACTTGGCAGGTCGCGGATTGCATCCCTACCACCTGCCGATGGCCTGCGATTACACCGATGGCTGTGCTGTATGTCAAGGCTATCTCTGTCATCGGTCTTGCAAGAACGACGCCGCGCGCAATGGCGTGCTCCCCGCCGTTGCCGAGCACGGAGCGAGTCTGCTATCGCAATGTCGGGCGGTACGTCTAGATGCGGACCGCACCCACGTCCGGCAAGTGATCTGCGAGCACCATTCCGGCGTGCTGACGCTGAACGCGAAGGTGGTGGTGCTGGCCGCCGGTGCGTTGGTCACCCCGGTACTGTTGCTCAATTCCCGGTCCGGTGATTGGCCGCACGGGTTGGCCAACAGCTCAGACTTGGTGGGACGCAATCTGATGCGCCACCTCATCGACCTCGTCGAAATCTGGCCGCAACCCGACCACAAGATCACTGCCGAGAACAAAGAGATCGGCCTCAACGATTTCTATTTCTTCGAGGGCCAAAAATACGGCACCGTCCAGTCATTCGGTGCGATGGCACCAATGGAGATGTTGGTCAACCGCCCCGGCTTGCGGCCGAGGATGCTGCGGCTGATGAGCCCTGCTGCGCGTCGGATCTACGAGCGCTACTACACCGGTGGGCTGGTGCTGGCACTGATCATGGAAGACCTGCCGTATCTGGACAACCGTGTGCTGCCATCGGAGCGTCCAGGCTCGGATGGGCGCCAGCGGCTGCGAATTCAGTACCGCTTTCACGCCAGTGAGATCGAGCGCCGGGCAGTGTTTTTGCGGCAGTTGAAAGAGGTGTTGAAGCCTTTCCGTAAAATCGCCCTGCGGGCCGCTGACAACAACGAGGCTCTGGCCCACGTCTGCGGCACGTGCCGCTTCGGTCCCGATCCGAAAACCAGTGTGCTAGATGCGCATAACCGAGCACATGAAGTGGATAACCTCTATGTGGTGGACGCCTCGTTCTTCCCTTCGAGCGCCGGTTTGAATCCTGGCTTAACGGTCGCGGCCAACGCCTTGCGGGTCGCCGCCCACGTGAACCAAGTGCATTTTGCGACCTGACAACCGCAAAACCGGTCAAGCCCGCTTGCGGAGCGGGAGGCCGGTAGCGCGATACCTGCCGTGTTCTGGAGCCGGGATCGCGTAGCCCATTTTTGTCAGAGGTGGCTGCGATGATGTTGTCATGTCGTCGATCGCATCTGCTGACGCCGTGGCGGCCAGTCCTAAAGAGCGCCTTGAGGTGCTCTTTGAGGAGATGGCGGAACTGACGGGTCAGCGCAACGCGATTGATGGGCGCATCGTGGAGATCGTCGCCGAGATCGACCGCGACGAGTTGTGCGGAATGACCGGGGCGCGGTCGGTGCCGGCGTTGGTGGCCTGGAAGACCGGCTGCTCACCGGCCAACGCCCACACCATCACCACGATCGCGGGCCGGCTGGCGGAGTTCCCGCGCTGCGCAAAGGGGATGCGCGAGGGCCGGTTGTCGCTGGATCAGGTCGGGGTGATCGCGGAACGTGCCGGGCAGGGATCCGATGAGCATTATGCGCAGTTGGCCAGCGTGGCGACGGTGACTCAGTTGCGCACCGCGATCAAGCTGGAGCCGCGACCCGAACCCGACCGGCGCCCGGAGCCGGAGCGCTCGTTCAGCAAAACCAGTGACGAGCAGGGCAGTTGTTATCGGATCAGGCTGGGTCACCTGGACGCGGCGAAGTTCGATGCGGCGTTGGCGTCGCATCGTGATGCGCTGATCGCTGAATGGAAACGCGACCATGGCGATGGCGCGGGTGATGCAGATCAGCGGCCGCCGTTTCCGACCACGGTCGATGCGTTTATGCGTCTGGTCGATGCGGGATGGGATACCGAGGCGGCCCGGCGCCCCCACGGGCAGCACACCACCGTGGTGGTGCACCTCGACGTCGAGAAGCGCGTGGCCGGGCTGCATCTGGGTCCGCTACTGTCCGATGCCGAACGCCGCTACCTGACCTGTGATGCCACGTGTGAAGTCTGGTTCGAACGGCACGGCGAGGTTATTGGTGCCGGCCGGGCCACCCGGTTGATCAACCGGCGGCTGCGGCGCGCACTGGAGCATCGCGACCGCATGTGCGCGGTCCCCGGTTGTGGCGCCACCCGTGGTCTGCACGCCCATCACATCCGGCACTGGGAAGACGGCGGGCCCACCGAGCTGGCCAACATTGTGTTGCTCTGTCCTTACCACCATCGGTTGCACCATCGTGGCTTGATCACCATCACCGGCCCGGCCGACACGCTGCTCGTCACCGACCAGGACGAGCGGCCACTAAGCCCGGGCTCGCTGGCGCGCCCACCCACCCAACCCCTACCCGCGGTGCCGCCCTGTCCCGGACCGACCGGCGAGCGCGCCGACTGGTGGTGGTATGACCCCTTCCAACCCCAACCACCACCGACAAGCAACTAGCCTGCTTGGTCGAGGTCAAACACGTTGGTGCATCAAGGGATTCATTCATGCCACCCAGCTACCTACCGCGTCGCGGACACATCAGGGTTGACAACCAAACCCACACCGTCGTCGACCCGCGAGCTCAAGACCTCGACAACCACTAACCACCACCCGCGGTAACAGTGCGCACCAATTTGAGCCAAGTGGGGTGTCCAACGCGAATGCGGAGCGCGTTGTCAACTCCTCGAACGCATTACGTTCAACCCGGCTCGCGGAGGGGGAGGCCGGCAGCGCGATAGATCGCATCGATGACGGCCATGTTCTCGACCGCGTCTTCCGGCGCCGTCTTCACCGGCTCACCGCGCAACACCGCTGCGGCGAAAGCGTCAAGTTGATACGCATAGGAGGCCCTTCGCGGGAAGCGCTCTCTACGATTGCCGTGGCCTGATCGGATCGACAGCCGATGAAAAAACTGAGGTGTCGCCGGGTTGAGCACACGCAGCTCGCCGCGGTCGCCAATCACCTTGGCGCTCAACCGCAGCAGATCCGACGACCACATCGAGCAGCGGACCCGACCGGTGTGTCCGCCCGCAAAGCGCACCTCGGCGCTCATCGCCCGGTCCACCTCAGGATCACGCAGTTTAGCCTGTGCCGCAACGACTTCCGGCGTCGAACCACCGAACGTGCGCACCATGTGGACCGCATAGCACCCGGCATCCATTGTCGCGCCACCCCCAAGGGAGTAGTTGTAGCGGATGTCGGAGAACTTCGGGAGGGGAAAGCACAAGGCGGCCTCCACCCGTTCAAGCTTGCCCAGCTCTCCTGAAGCGATGATCTGCTCAATGCGCAATGTCAACGGATGGTAGCGGTAATGAAATGCCTCCATCACAACGAGATCTGATTTCCTAGCCAGGTCAGCGATCACGCGGGCCTCGGAGGCGTTGGCAGTAAACGGCTTTTCACACAAGACGTGCTTGCCCGCAGCAATCGCAGCCCGAGTCCACCGCCCGTGCAAGCTATTCGGCAGCGGGATGTACACAGCATCCAGGTTTGGATCGGCGATCAGCGCGTCGTAGCTGTCGTGCACCCGAGGAATCCCATGCTTTTCGGCAAAGGCTTGACCACGGGACGCATCTCGTGCGGCCACCGCGGACACCGTGACTTCGGTGCTGTCCCGCGCTGGCTTGACGAGGGCCAACGGTGCGATGCGCGCTGCCCCGAGGATGCCGATCCGCACCGGGGCCCCGCGTCCAGACACGGACGTGATGCTAGCAGCTGGCCGGATTCGGCATCGAATTGCTCAGAGAAATGCGCCGGGTAGCGAGAAGTCGTCCAAGGTGCTCGAAAGCTCTTGCCGTAGGTCGTCATCCGAGTTGGGACGGCCCGGCTGATACGCGGTGACCGAGACAAACACCTGTCGGTGCACTACTCCAGACAGCACCATCAGAAGGCCGCCGAACCGGTCCATCATCGTCGTGGTCACGCCAGGGTAGAGAAGCCGCCCGGCGACGCGGTCGGCGTCTGTGCCATCTGGTCGGGCGGCGGCCGGGTTGACCAGACCGAGAGTGGATGAGACGACGGTGGTCGCATTTCCGGCGGGCCTGAGGAGCCGCTTGGGCAAGAGGGGCAACAGCGGAAGGATGGCCATCATTGCCCGCTCTTCGTCGGGCTCCTGGCGGTGCTGAATCAGCGCTTGCTTGATGGCGGACCGGATCTCGCGCAAGTCCGTCGTGGCAGATTCAGGGTCGACTGTGATGCCTATATTGCCGGTGGCGTTGGCGCGAGTATCGCCGGGGGTGCGCTCGTCGACCGGGATTTGCACTGCGACTGAGCCGTCTGTCGTGACGCGTCCGAGTCTGTGGGCGAGGCGAGCTGCCAACCCCGCAAGCAGTGCGCTGCCGGTACCGCCGAGCGACTGTGCGCGTCCCTCCCACTCGTCGGCATCGACGAAAATCGTCGCCATTGGAAGCGTGATCGTTTCATCGGCGCCATCGCGCAACACAGGCGGCGTCGTGGGGCGCCGGGCGGCAGCTTCGGCACTATTGCGACGACGGCGGGCCGACCGTACCGCGGTGGCGACGGCGCGACCCATAGCTCGGGTATCGCGCGCGGTTTGTCGGGCGTCTTCACGCACGGCCTGCCACCGCCGGCGCGACCCGGCGGCAGGCCAGCTGATCGGGTCGTCGCGGCCAAGCGACGCATCCGCCAGCGCCTCGATAAGCCCCAGACCGTCGGTGAGGCAATGGGAAATGACCAAGCTAACCCCGCCGCCGCCGTCGCTGAAGGGGAGCGCGGCAAGGTGCCATCCGGGCCCATGCGCGGGATCCAACGGGGTGCGGGCCTGTTCGTTGAGCCAGGCGTCGAATTCCTCACGCGGCCGGGGCGACGCGACGAGCTCGATGTTGGGTGAGCCGTTGGGAGATATCCAGCGGTGTCGGCCGAACCGCAGTGGTGATGGTTCGATGCGGCGGGACAACCGTCCCCGCTGAAGATGGTCATGGAACTGCAGCAGACCATCGATATCGATCGGACGGTCGTACGCCCAGAAACATTGCAGCAGGATGGTTACTCCTGCCACTCGCCCGAGGTCGAACAAGAACTGATCGAGCGGATCGAGTACGGTGTCCATTTGCTCAACGTACTTCTTCCCACCTGCCTATAAGGCGGTTACCCCTCCAAGGGCGACGAAATCGCAGGACACCCGCAAGATTTCGGGTACAGCTCGAGGCCGCAGCCACCCCCGAAAATACGGTGCGTCGTTGCTTCTTCCACTGAACTCGTTTAACGGTCCAAAACCTAAGGAGGACAACGGGTTGCGTCACAAGCTCATGTCAGCACGAGGTTGCAAAAAATATCGACCCTGGCGAGTTTCATTCTCCACAACGGCCCGGTTTCGCCGGTCAGCTAACGCGTCGACGGCGGGCGAAATCTTCGAGAAGGTTGGCGGCGGTGGCCACGCTTTGGGCCGGTGGGGTCATTTGGGAGGCGATCTGGCGGGCTCGGGCGGCGTAGTCGGGGGTCAAAATGGTGCGCAGATCGGCGACGAGTGATTGCTCGGTGGTGGTGGAAAAGCGTCGGGCGGTGCCGACCTGCAGCCGTTTGACCCGAGTTCCCCACAGCGACTGATCCAGGTCGGTGGACAGGATCAGTTGGGGCACGCCGGCGCGCAGGCCCGCGGCGGTGGTGCCCGCCCCGCCGTGGTGTACCAGCGCGGCACACGACGGGAAGGCGGCGGCGAAGTTCATCGTGTCCACCACCTTGGCGTGCTCGAAACAGGGGGCCTGGCTGTAGTCGGTGCCGGCGGCGCACACCAAGGCGCGCCGGCCCAGCTCCGCGCACGCGGTGCTGATCATGGTCAGGGTGTCGGCGGCCGAGTCGACCGCGATGCTGCCGAACCCGAAGAACACCGGTGGTGTTCCCTCGCCGATCCAGGCGGCGACCTCCTCGTCGGCGTCGGTGGGCAACTGCAGCGTCAGCGCCCCGACGAAGGGCCGTTGGCCGTTGAATCTGGCCCATTCGGCCGCCAGCCCGGGAAAGCACACCTCGTCATAGGCCTGGATTTCCAACGATCCGCGTTCCGCGATCCGTCGCGGCGGTGGGACCGTCGTCTTCGGCAGGCCCAATTCACGGCGCTGCGCGTCGTCGAGTTTTTTCGCGATACGCCATTGCGCCCATTCATTCACCGTCATTGCGGAGCGGATCACCGGCGACGGCAGGAATGGAACGAGTTGACCGTTGGCCCGCACCGGGACGAAATGCAGGGTGGCCAGCGGAATGTCGTAGTACTCCGCAACGTTGACAGCGGCGTCGTCGAAAATGAGTCCGGTGAGAAGAAGGTCGGCACTCTCCGCCAGCGAAGCGAGATTCGTGATCACTTCCCTCCGCCACTGGGAGCCGAGCTCTCTTACTTCGCGGCCCAACCTGCGCAGCTCTTGGATCCTCCAGGGGCTGTGGCGGAAACACGTCAGGAGCTTGCGCTGCGCTTCCACGAATGACTGCAAAACTGGCCCATAGGCGGTTGCAGACAGCCCAGCCAACTCGGCGAAGCCAACCAGGTCGGGGGAGACGGCCACGCGCACGTCGTGTCCGCGGCGCAGGAGTTCACGGCCGACAGCGGCGCAAGGCTCGACATCGCCGCGAGTTCCATAGCATGCCAGCACAAATTTCATTGCGTGCCCTTGCCCATCGCTTCCTAGCCCCCAATGCTGGCGTCCGGCCCCCAGTGTCACATGTAGATAATGGTCGACATGATTGTGGGGCAGATATGTGGAAGCGGTGCGTTCGGGCAACGACCCGACGCGGTTTCATCGAATCAGACTCGAATTTCTGATTCGATGCGTCGCTTCGCCCCTGGCGTCGGAGCCTGATCAGTGCCTGTGCGGATACGTCCTGCGCGTTCATCATTCAAGAGCCGCGCATCCGACGGTGACGCGCGGCCGGACAACCGGCTCGCGTTGCTGGACCAGACCTTGTTTGATAGCCATCGCGCCGCCGGCCAGAAGGAAATCATGCAGGTCGTATGGGTTTATGAGCACGCTATCGATTTCGATGGGCTGCGTCGTTTTCACCACAATCTGGGTCATGGTTTGTTGGGACGGCGCATTGAGCGTTCGCCGCTGCCGTTCGGCAGGCATCGGTGGGTGTTAGACCGGGGGCCGTCCGACATCGATATCGCTGAGCACGCGCGCCCGCGGTCTGAACTCAGCGACTGGGCCGATGAACGCTCACAACTACCTGTTGACCCGGAATCGGGGCCAGGCTGGCATGTTGGCGTACTTCCACTGACAGACGGTTCGACCGCGGTCAGTCTAGTGGTTTCGCATTACGTGCTTGACGGCCTGGGACTTGTCGTCGCGCTGATCGATGCGGTCATGGGCAACACGCGTGAGCTTGGCTACCCGCCGCCGCGTTCACGCAGCCGGCTGCGCGCGGTGGTTGAGGATGTCCGCCAAACGGTCCAAGACGCACCGCAGGTTGCCCGAGCGGTCGGCGCGGCAGCAAAGCTGGCCAGGGAACAGGCTGGTCGGCGGCGCAACAGCGCCCGATTGCCCGCATCGAGCCCCGTCGCCGGCAGCGGCGACGACGGCGATGACGTGATCATCGTGCCAGGTATCACGATCTCTATTGACGTGGATGAGTGGGACGCCCGTGCCACCGCTCTTGGCGGAACCAGCAACACCTTGGTCGGCGGGTTGGCCGCGAAACTCGCGGAGCGCATGGGCCGTCGCCGTGCCGATGACGGCGCCGTTGTCTTGCAACTCCCGATAAGCGAACGCGCCGAGGGGGATACGCGCGCCGTCGCGGTGTCGTTTGCACGCGTCAGCGTCGACCCGACGAGGGTAACGACGGATCTGCGTGACGCCCGCACCGAGATCAACCAGGCGTTGACGAGTCTGCGGCAGAAGGGAAGCGAGCAGCAGCCCCTGTGGCTGACCCTGTTCATGCCGAAGCCGGTGTTGAAACGGCTGGCCGATGCGGCGCTCAGCGATCCCGAGCGCCCGGTGTTTTTCTCCAACCTCGGCGGCCTCGGCTCGGTGGTGTGCCGCCTCGACGGCACTGACGCCGAGTACGCATCGGCACGTGGGCCTAGGCAAGACGTAAGGCGACAGTGGATCGAGCGAATAGGCGGCCAATTGAACGTGCTGTCTATGCGCCTCGCCGGCAAGATCGTCATCACGGTCCTCGCCTACCAACCTGGCGGCGAGAACACGAAGCCGGCTTTACGTGAGCTTGCGGCGCACACACTTGCCGACTTCGGCCTGACCGGCAAGATTGAATAGCGGTCGCCGGGGTCAGTACCGCACGTCGAACGTTGTCCTTGCGTGGCGAATCGACTTGAGCATCCTCCGTGCAAGCTGCTCCACCGCGGGTTGATCGAGCAGGGCAAGGTGGTCTTCAGCAAAACGATCCACCGTTAACGTCCCTTTGTGAAATTCGTCCCAGCCCAATAACTTTGCCTCGGCATAGTCTGCAGAGACCTCGCTCACGAAGAGGTGCAGCGGCACCTCATGGCCCGCCTGCTGATAGCGGAATACGAGATTGACGGCACCGCCATAGTCAAAGTCGTCGCGGCTTCGCCACAGCGAACTCGGGCCGGCGCGCAGCACCTGCAGCGCGACTTCGGCGTATTTCGCCCAGCGCTCACGCGCGGGCTGTTGGCGTAACCGGCGACGCTGCCATCGCAACGTCAGCGTCTCCCGCAGCGGTGGTGCCACAGTGTCGACAATGCCCAGCCAGTTGACCTGCTGGCCGGTAGCGACGGCCTGACGAGCCACCTCATAGGCTATGAGGCCCCCCAGCGAATAACCGGCCAACGCAAGCGGACCTTCCGGCTGCCGCTTGCGGATCGTCGAAATGGCTTGGCTGGCATGCTGTTCGATGGTTACAGATCTATCGAAGCGTCCACCCGGCTGTTCGGGAATCAACGCGTGGATAGGCTGTGCACGCCCCCACTGCGCCGTGAAGTGTCTCAGACTCATGGCCGAGACGGCTTCGGAGGAGATGAAATGCAGCGGTGGCTCGAAGGTTAATGCTTCGTAAGCGCTGGGGTTTTCGGCACCGATTAACTCGGCGAGTTCTGCGACGGTCCTGCCGTTATCGAGGAAAGCCGTGAGGGGCAGTGCCACACCAAACACTCGCTGAACTTCGGAGATCAGGCGGGCGGCCAGCAGGGAATGACCGCCGATATCAAAGAAGTCCGAATGGACGTCGGCGACCGGCCTGCCCAGCAGATTGGCCCACAGCGCGGCGACGCGTTTTTCGGTGTCGTTACGCGGAGGCTCGGAATCGACGCGGGCTGTTGCCCACCGCGACGGTACGGGCAGCGCTGCTTTGTCGAGCTTGCCCCCTGCGGTGGTGGGGAACTCGCTCAGATGCACGAACACGCTGGGGACCATGTATTCAGGGAGGCGGCGACGCAGCCATTCGCGCGCCTCGGCGTCGCTTGGGTGGCCGGGCTCGCCCACGATATATGCGACCAACTGTTGTTCGCGGTTGAACGCCTCGCGAGCGACTAGCGCGCATGACCCCACGTCTGGGTGCTCACACAAGATGGACTCGATCTCGCCCGGCTCTATGCGAAAGCCGCGAATCTTGAGCTGCTCATCGTAGCGGCCCAAATGCTGGATTCGCCCATCGGGCAAGAACCTGCCACGATCACCTGTGCGGTAGAGCCGCCCGCCGCCATGGAACGGGTCGTCGCCGAATCGACGCGCATGCTCGTCAGGGCGATTGAAGTAGCCGCGGCCCACTCCCACACCGCCGATGGCGATCTCGCCGGGCACTCCGATCGGTTGGAGCCGCCCGCGGGAGTCGGTGATGTACGCGCGCACGTTCGGCAATGGTCTGCCTACGGTGACAGTGTCTCCCTGCGCCAGCCGCGCGACGTTTGTGACGACCGTGGTTTCGGTGGGGCCGTAGGCGTTCCAGACCGCTGCGCACCGTTGCAGCAGCGCCGCGGCCAGCCCGTCGCTGAGCGCTTCGCCGGCGCACACCACGGTGAGACGACGGCTGCCGGGCCAGCCGGCACCGAGCAGGGCTCCCCAGGTGGTCGGTGTCGCCATCATGTAGGTCGCATCGCTCTCGGCGATAAGCCGGCCAAGCGCAGAGGGATTCGTCGCCTGCGCCGCCGTGGCCAGCACTATGCGTGCGCCACACGCCAGGGCACAAAAGATGTCGCCCAGCGCCATGTCGAAGCTGATGGAAGCCACTGAGAGCACGGTGTCGGAGTCAGCCACACCGAACTCACGAAACATGGTGTGCATCAGGTTTGCGACGCCCCGATGCTCGATCATCACGCCCTTGGGCCGACCCGTGGAACCGGACGTGTAGATCATGTAGGCGACGTCGTCGTAAGACACTGCGCGGGAATCGGCATCCTGGCCATAGCTATGCGGCCCTAGATCGCCGAGCTTGATGGTGGTTGCCGTGACCGCGTCCGCGGTGGCGGGCAGTTGGTTGTCGGTGAGAACGATGTTCGCGCCGGCGTCGTTGATGCAGAAGGCGTTTCGGGTGGAGGGCTGACGAGGGTCCAGCGGGAGGACGGCGGCGCCGGATCGGAGGGCTGCCAGAATGGCCGCCACCAGGTCGGGCGTGCGGTCGAGGAGCACCGCCACCACCGTGTCGGGCCCTGCGCCCTCCTGCAGCAACCGTGCCGCAATGGCTGCCGCGCGGTCGTCCAGTTGTCGGTAGGTCAGTGTCGTGTCGCCGACCTGTACCGCCACCGCGTCGGGTGTCTGTTCGACCTGGGACCTGATGATCTGGTGCACGCATTGAGACGAAATACCTTGTTCGCTCGTACGATTCCAGCTGAGCTGACAGCGATGCTCATCTGGGCTGACCAGATCATGGTCGGACATCGGAATGCCAGGCGACGCGGCGACAGCGTCGAGCAGGCGACGCCAATGCAACGCCATCTCGCGCGCCGTCTCACGGTCGAACAAATCGGTGCTGAAGGCTAGTCCGCCGGCGATGTGTCCTTCAGGCCGCTCGTCCAGCTCGAAACTGATGTCGAACTTCGCCGAGCCCACGGCATCGCGAACATCGGCGTCCATCACGTGCAGTGACCATCCATCAGCCGCGGACGTGATCGCCGGCTCAAACAGCAACGCGGCTTGAAAAAGCGGATCGCTGCGCGGATCTCGTGGTACGCCCAGGCCGGCCACCAACGTATCGAACGGAACCACCTCGCTGAACGCTTCGGTGACCACGCGCCGAATTTGGTCCACCAAGGCGGTGAAGGTCTCTTCGCCCGACACATGACACCGCAGGACCACCGGGGTGACGCAGTGGCCGGCCACCGCCCGCAGGTCGTTACGTTCGCGCAGATCATGCATGCTGCCGAAGACGACGTCGGTGGAGTCGGCGTAAAGATGTAGCCACCACGCGTATGCAGCGGCCAACGCGTGGAACAGGGTGCCGCCGGCGGTCCGAGCCGCCTCACGCAGCCCTTCGACGGTGGTGTGTTCGATCGTCAGCGGGATCGTCCCGCCGGCAAAGCTCTGATGCGGTGGCCGGGGGTGATCGAGTGGCACCTGAATCGGCGTGCTGTCAGCAATCCGCTTGCGCCAGTTGGTGATTCGCCCAGCTACTTCAGGCGCGCGGACCCACTCGAGTTCCCACATCGTGTAGTCGGCGTACTGTGCCTGCGGGTCGGGCAACGACGACGGCGGGCCGCCGGCGTAGCTTCCGTACAGGGCTATCAGCTCTGGGAACAGCACGCGCTGCAACGTTGGCCCGTCGAAAACCAGCTGGTGTAGTCCTAGCTGGAGCCGGTGGTCAGCCTCGGTGATGCGAATCAGCCTCGGGCGAATCAGTGGCCCCTCGACAAGGTTGTACGGATGCAGCGCGTCGGCCGCTGCGATCTCGGCGGCCCGCTGAATAGCCTCTTCGCGCCCCAGGGTTGACAAATCGGTGAGCGGCAGGTCGAGATCCGCTGCGTCCCGGACAAATTGATGAGGCACGCCGTCAACGGTCCTGAACGTGGTGCGCCATGCTTCATGCCTCGCGACCACCTCGGTGAGCGCACGGCGTAGCGCTTCCACGTCGAGCGGGCCCGCCTTGCGGATCGTGATCAACTCGTTGTAGGCCGGTGAGTCCGGCGCCAGCTGGGTCAGATACCAGACCCGGGTTTGCGCAATCGACAGTGGCAGCAAGTCCGATTCTGGTCGCGCGGTGACCGAATGCGTCTCGGCCGTGGAGTGCCCACCGAGCGCTTGGACAGCCTTAGCAGCCGCCCCGTTCCGGCCCGATTCTGGCGATGCCACGGTTAACCCACTGCCTTAGGCCCAGCCCGAGCGATGGCGCGGGCGGCGTCGGCGATGCCGCCGCCGACCGTTTGCACCTTCGTGCCGGGCGCGTCGGCGTGCTCGCAGCTCATGTGCATGTGGCTGACTCCGTGACGAACTGCTTGCACGCCGTCGACTCGTCGCCACGCCAAAGCCGCCGCCGCAAACACATCACGAACGATAACCTCATGCCAGCCCGGACGCTATGACTCGCACGAACCGGCGCAAATATTGCGCATCAAGATCACCGATCTCTTATTACTACACTCGTGGGCAATCTCGAAGTTCTCGTCATCCGCGTAACCGGTTGCGCCTGTAGCTTCCTCCGTTAATCTGCTGGGAAGGCTTGGCTATCGGCCAAGACAAGACGGGCGCGCATCACGTGAGGCGGTTATATGCAGGCGACTAGCCTACCCAGACCAGCCAGGTGGCTTTTTCGCAGCATCGAGCTTGCTGCCCGTTTTGAGCCGATCCGTCGAGTGCTTTTTGACTACTACGATAAAAGGCTGATGCGTTTAGCTCCCGTCCACCCATTTGACAATCAATACGGAGTAAGAACGAGCGGAGCTCTGCCCGGATCCGTTCTTCGGCTCGGGTATTCTCTCAAAGACACCACGGCTTACGTCGGGTATCTCGGCGTGCAACCGAGTATCGTTCGCCGGGCGTTGAACATTCTCCCGCTCCACAATGACGCCACTTTCCTCGATCTGGGGTGCGGTAAAGGACGTGCTTTAGTAGTGGCCTCAGAATTTCCTTTTCGAGAAGTCGTAGGTGTGGAGATAACGCCAGAGCTGGCGAAAGTTGCTCAAGAGAATGCTCGTGTGATCGCTCAGAATTGGCCGCAGCGGCCGCCGATAACCGTTGTCAACGGGGATGCTCTCGATTACGAACTTCCCGGCGGCAAGCTTGTCATTTTTTTGTACAACCCTTTTGGCGAAGACCTGGTCACAAAGCTCTTGGCGCGCATTGAGTCCGCTCTACGAACGGGGCCTAGCAACATTTGGGTTGTCTACATCAACCCGGTGTGGGGCAACATATTCGACAGCTCTCCGACACTAAGCAGGATCTATGCCGAATCGATTCCGTACGATCCTGCGGAGATAGGGTTTGGTCCGGACTCTTCGGACCTGGTCGTCATATGGCAAGACGCAAAAAGCACGCCTGTGACTGATTCTGAAAGCGTCGACAGACAGATCGTGATGACGAACTTCGGCCTTCGCGCTGAACTCGCCGACTAGCTAGCCCCAGCAGGTCCTCTCCCGCTGGGCGACGGGTAGCCGACCTCATCCGTGCTCCGCCGTGCGCCAGCTGTCACGAAACAACCAGGGAAGCTTGAAAAGAAGCCAACCGACAACGACCAACCGGTAGGGTTTCCGACCGTGGGGAGCGCGCTGCTGATGTTCGGGTTAGGGCTCTTCACCGGGATCAATCCCATCCGTGTCGGGCTCACACTTCTGGTGATCTCCCGGCCGCGGCCCGTGCAAAACCTTCTGGTCTACGGGCTCGGCGGCCTGATGGTAAGTATTCCGTGCCTGGTGGTCCCGCTGCTGGTACTGCATGTCACACCACGGTTTAGAACTGTCGTGCATGATGTGGCCACTCCGGGAACGGGCGCGAGTTCCGTCGTCCGACATATTCAAGTCGGCTTGGGTGTGATCGTGCTGTCGGTTGCCGCAGTGACGGTCGTGCGGTCGCTGATGGGTCGGCGTCAGCGTACGCAGGTGCCGGCATCCGTGGGCGCCACGTCGACTCTGGTGCGCGACTCGGCCACGCCGCCCCCAATCGCGCGGTTGCTAACGCCCGCGCAGGACGAGCCGACCGAGGGCGGATCTGCCATCCGGCGACTGCTCGGCCGCGTCCGCAATGCGTGGGCGAACGGATCCCTGTGGGTCTCATGGGTGATCGGCTTTCTTTTCGGGGGGCCGGGAGCCGACGAGATGCTCTACGTCGTCGCTCTCATCGTCGCCACGGGAGCTGCGATCGGCACGCAGGTCAGCTCCGCCATCGCGTTTGTCGCCGGGGTGCTTGTCGTCGTCGAGATGGCGCTCGGCTGCTACCTGGCCCGGCCGGCGAAAACCCAAGCGCTAGTGGAACGGCTGCACGACTGGGCGCGCACACACCGCCGGAAGATCATGGTGACCATGTGCACAGTGGGCGGGGCCTGGCTCTTGGTCGTCGGACTGACCAGCGCCTGACCTGACGCTGTTCATCGCGTTGCTGCGGGCACTGGTGCGTGACGCGCTCGGTATGATCTTTCCTGAGTATCGGTAGTCGAACGCTATGTTGTCGAAGGGAATCGCATGACCGCCCATGCCGAGCAGTTGGAGTTTCAGGCCGAGGCGCGCCAACTGTTGGATTTGCTGGTCCACTCGGTGTACTCCAACAAGGACTCCTTTTTACGGGAGCTGATCTCGAACGCCTCCGATGCGCTGGACAAGCTGCGGCTGGAATCGCTGCGCAACAAGGAACTGGACGTCGACACCTCCGATCTGCACATCGAGATCGAGGTGGACAAAGAAGCCCGCATTCTG
This sequence comes from Mycobacterium noviomagense, assembly GCF_010731635.1. NCBI lineage: Bacteria > Bacillati > Actinomycetota > Actinomycetes > Mycobacteriales > Mycobacteriaceae > Mycobacterium > Mycobacterium noviomagense. The sequence continues at coordinate 1,686,185 of NZ_AP022583.1, read as the reverse complement.
ACCGTTCGCGACAACGGCATCGGTATGACGCGCGACGAGGTCGTGGACCTCATCGGAACGCTGGCCAAGTCGGGTACCGCCGAGCTGCGCCAGAGGCTGCGTGACGCCAAGAACGCCGCCGCCTCCGAGGAGCTGATCGGCCAGTTTGGTATCGGTTTCTACTCGACGTTCATGGTGGCCGACAAAGTCGAGTTGCTCACCCGCAAGGCCGGCGAAAGCGACGCCACCCGATGGGTCTCGAGCGGTGACGGCACCTACACCATCGAATCCGTCGACGACGCGCCGCAGGGAACGTCGGTGACGCTGCACCTGAAGCCGGAAGACGCCGAGGACGGGCTGCACGACTACACCGCGGAGTGGAAGATCAGGGAACTGGTCAAGAAGTACTCCGACTTCATCGCCTGGCCCATCCGAATGGAGGTCGAGCGGCGAGAACCGGCCGGCGAGGAGGGCGGCGAAGAGCAGGTCACCATCGAAAACCAGACCCTCAACTCGATGAAGGCGCTGTGGGCCAAGTCCAAAGACGAAGTCTCCGAGGACGAGTACAAGGAGTTCTACAAGCACATCGCTCATGCCTGGGACGACCCGCTCGAGGTCATCCCGATGAAGGCCGAGGGCACCTTCGAGTACCAGGCTCTGCTGTTCATTCCCTCGATCGCCCCGTTCGACCTGTTCAACCGGGACGCCAAGGTCGGGGTGCAGCTGTATGTCAAGCGGGTGTTCGTCATGGGTGACTGCGACCAGCTCATGCCGCACTACCTGCGCTTCGTCAAGGGCGTCGTCGACGCAGAAGACTTGTCGCTCAACGTTTCCCGCGAAATCCTGCAGCAGGATCGGCAGATCGCGGCGATCCGTCGACGGCTGACCAAAAAGGTGCTCTCGGCGATCAAAGACATGCAGTCCGGGCGGCCCGACGACTACCGCACGTTCTGGATTCAGTTCGGCAGGGTGCTCAAAGAGGGCCTGATGTCCGACTTCGAAAACCAGGACACCCTGTTGCGTCTGTGCTCGTTCGCCTCGACGCACAGCGACGAAGAGCCCACCACGTTGCCCGAGTACGTCGAGCGCATGAAGGAGGGTCAGGAGCAGATTTACTACGCCACCGGCGTTTCGCGGGAGCAGCTTCTGAAGTCACCGCATCTGGAGGCATTCAAGGCGAAAGGCTACGAGGTGCTGCTGCTCACCGACCCGGTCGACGAGATCTGGGTGGGGCAGGTCAGCGAGTTCGACGGCAAGCCGCTGCAGTCGGTGGCCAGGGGTGAGATCGACCTCGAGTCCGAGGACGAAAAGAGCGAAGCGGAACGCGAGCAGCAGGAGAAAGACTTCGCCGGCTTGCTGACATGGTTGACCGAGACGTTGAGTGCCCACGTCTCGCAAGTTCGGTTGTCAAAGCGGCTGACCGAGTCGCCGGCCTGCCTGATCACCCCGACCTTCGGCATCACCCCCGCGCTGGCGCGAATGTACCGGGCTTCCGGGCAGCCGGTCCCCGTCAGCAAGCGGATCATGGAAATCAACCCCAAGCACCCGCTCGTCACCGGCCTGCAGCAGGCCTACAACGATCGTGGCGCCGATCCGGCACTGGCCGAAACCGCCGAATTGCTCTACGGCACAGCAGTTCTCGCGGAAGGCGACGTACCCGAGGACCCGGCGAAGTTCGCCGGACTGGTGGCCGATCGCCTGGCTAAGACCATGTAGGAGACGGTACTGCAGCGTCAAATAACGCCGTCTGCCGATGGTCGTTCCTGCACTGGTCAGTGATCGGTCATTATCGGGTCCCACACGCGGGAGAAGCCAAAGTCACTGAAGTCGTTGATATTTCGAGTAGCGAACTCATCTACTCCATGGTGGCGTAGTGTCAGCGCCAGCCTGGCATCAAACAGGCGTCGGCGGGCAATTCCGGGCGTGGCCGCCAGCACCCACACTTCGTTCATCACAGGGGCATTCTCGATGAGCGCCCACCGCCGGTTACGACGGAACGTCTGACATATCTCCACCGCATCGGGGCCATCGAGCGGTCGCGTCACCACTGCTGGGTTCCGCAGCAATTGGTACAGCTCCATGAGTACCAGCTCACAGATTGCGACGTCAGTCCGACCGGCGTACTCGACGAGGAACGCCGCGGCGGCGGCATGTTCGGGGCAATCCTGATTTTGGGCATACAGCAGGAGATTGGTATCGATCGAGAGCACGGGCGAGTCACGCCTCGTTCGCGAGCTCGCGCCACGCCTCTTGGGTCACTCGAAACGAACCGAGCCGGCGCGGCGTGGGTGGCTGCCATGTGTCGGACGCCGCGTCGCGGGGCGGATAAATTTCCACCATGTGCTCAAGCCCCCGACGGACGACTTCGGCAAGGGTCATTTCGTGCTCGCGCGCGACGCGCTTGGCGTCGCGGTAAAGCTCATCGGGTAGCTGGACTTGGGTGCGGATCATACATCGAATTTACATGTGTATCGAAAACACATCAACGCGGGCGTGGTGGTTTGACCGCGCCGCTCAGGTCTCTAGTGTGACCTTGAGCTGCTCGCCGTAGGTACTAAGGCATCCGCTGCTCATCATGTCGTTGTGTGTGCAGTCGACCGAGTAGGCCGTGATGTCGCCGGCGACGTAAGGCCGCCACTTGTGGACGTGGGATGAACCGTTCTCGCTTTGCGCGGCAGAGAATATGACCACGTCGCCGTCGAACACGTCAGGAACGTGCTCGGAGAGATAGAACTGGTTGGCGTGCGCGCTTTGGACCATGTGCTCGAAGAGCTCTCGCGGCGGAAGAACCAGCTCCACCGCTTCGCGGTGTTGGTGGACGAGGTCCTCTGCCTGCTCATAGGTGAGCGGCTCCAACTGTTCGGGAATGGAGATACCGCTCATCTGCAAGAAGCGCTCAAGGATGTGGCTCTCGATTTGGTGTTTTTCTGAAGTTTCTTCTGCCGGTGAGCCATTGGCGGTGTGCACGGGGTCGAGCATGATCAGCCGTTGGACGACGTGGCCCCGGCGGCGAAGCTCGATGGCCAGCTCGTGCGCGACGACGCCGCCGAACGACCAGCCGAGAATCCGGTACGGCCCAGCCGGATACAGGGCCTGCAGGCGATCCGCATAGTTCTTCGCCATGTCGCGGATCGACCGCGGTTTCGCTTCGCCGTTATGCGAAATCTGGTTGATGCCGATGATCGGGCAATCCAGGTAATAGGCCAGGCCCCGATAGGGATAGCTGATCCCGGTACCTTCGTGAATGCAGCACAGCGGAACACCCGTGCCTTCCTTGAGCACCTCGACTGGCACCACTTCGGCTGCGCTGTCGTGCCTGGCCAACTGCTGGCTGAGGCCGCGCACCGACGGCGTCTGGAACACGGTGCGCACCGCGAGATGCGTATCTAGAGCCCTGTTGATCGCGGCGATCAGGCGCATCGCCGACAGCGAGTCCCCGCCGAGCTCGAAGAACGAGTCGTCGACCCCGACGCGCTCGATCCCGAGGACCTGGGCGTAGATCTCGGCCAGGATCCGCTCAGTGGGGGTGGCCGGGGCGCGGTAACGGTTGACATCCCGGTATTCCGGTGCGGGCAGAGCTCGTTTGTCGAGTTTGCCGTTGGGCGTCAGCGGCAGTGCCGTCAAGGCCACCACCGCGGCCGGAATCATGTACGGCGGCAACCGGTCGGCCAGCGCGGCGCGAACCTCGGCCGGGTCGGCGGTGCCGGTGACATAGCCGACGAGGCGCTTGTCGCCCGGGCGGTCTTCGCGAGCAAGCACCACCGCGTGCTCCACTCCGTCGAGCTCGGCCAGCGCCGCCTCGATATCGCCGAGTTCGATGCGGTAGCCGCGGATCTTGACCTGCTCGTCGACGCGTGCCACGTACTGCAGCTGCCCGTCGGCGCCCCACGACACCAAGTCGCCGGTGCGATACATCCGGGCGCCGGTGCCACCGAACGGGCACGCCACAAACCGCGACGCGGTCAATCCGGATCGCCGCCAATACCCAACGCCCACACCGGAACCGGCGACGTACAACTCACCGACCACTCCGGCCGGCACCGGCCGCAACCACTCGTCGAGCACGAACAACGCTGCACCCGACAGCGGCGAGCCGATCGGCGCACCCGCCCCGGCCGTCAACGGTGCGCTCATCGCCACCCACACCGTCGCCTCGGTGGGGCCGTAGGCGTTGATCATCACCCGCTCCGGCGCCCAGCGGTCCACCAGCTCGGCCGAGCACGCCTCCCCGCCCACCAGCAACGCCGTCGACTCCAACCCCTGCGGCGAAAGGACCGCCAACGCAGACGGTGTCTGGTTCAGGACATCGACCTGTTCGGCAACCAGCAAATCGTGGACGTCTTCCGGTGAGGTCCCCACCGACTCGGGCACCACCAGCAACCGACCGCCGTGCAACAGCGCGCCCCAGATCTCCCAGACCGAGAAGTCGAAGGCGAACGAGTGGAACTGGGTCCACACCTGTCTCGGTGGTAGGGGCGCGTCGAGCTTCCCCATGAGCTGGACGACGTTGCGGTGGGTGATCGCCACGCCCTTCGGGACACCCGTGGTGCCTGAGGTGTAGATCAGGTAGGCGATGTCGTCGGGGGCCGGTGCGGGCAGCGCCGCGGCGGGCTGGGTGTCCACGACGGCGTCGTTGACGTCGATGACCGGCAGCTCGGAGCTGTCCAGCCGGTCGGCCAGCTCGGCGGTGGTGACCGCGGCGACGGGCGTGGCGTCGGCCAGCATGAACTCCATGCGCGCCGACGGGTGCGCCGGGTCGATCGGCAGGTAGGCGGCCCCGGTCTTGAGGACGGCGAGAATCGCCACGATCGCCTCGGCGCAGCGGGGGAACAGCAGTGCGACGCACTTTCCAGGGCCTGCGCCGTGGCCGGCCAACAGGTGCGCCAACCGGTTGGAGGCCTCGTCGAGCTCGCCGTAGGTCCAGGAAACCCCCTCGCATGTCAGCGCGGCTGCATCGGGTGCCTGGGATACCTGCGTGGCGAACAACTCCGGAATCGACACCGATGTGCCGGCCGGACGGCTCAACACCGCCCGGTTGCCCCACTCGGCCAAGCGAGCCTGCTCGGCCGCATCGAGCAGATCCACCGAGGACAGCCGTCGGGCCGGGTCGGCGGTCAGGGCCGTCAACACCCGCTGCAACCGTTCGACTAGCGTTTCGATGCTGGCGGCGTCGAACACATCGGTGCGGAATTCCACCGCGCCGGAAATCCCTGCGGCCTCGCCGGTTTCGCTCCAACGTTCGCCCAGGAAAAACGCCAGATCCATGCGGGCGGTGTGGGTGTCCACCGGCAGCGGGGTGACCTGCGCATCACCCAATGCCATCCCGGCAGCGCCGGTTGCTTGCCCGGCGAAGTTCTGCCAGGCCAGCACCACCTGGATCAGCGGGGAGTACGCGAGGCTGCGGGTGGGATTGAGCCGCTCCACCAGCACCTCGAAGGGAACGTCCTGGTGCTCGTAGGCGGCGAGGCTGCGCGCGCGCACATGGTCCAGCAGCTCGGCCACGCTCGGATCCCCGGCCAGGTCCACTCGCAGCACCAAGGTGTTGACGAAGCAGCCCACCAGCTCGTTGAGGGCTGGGTCGCGCCGGCCGGCGACCGGGAACCCGACTGCGACGTCGCTGCTGGCGCTGATCTTGGAGAGCAGTACCGCCAGGGCGGCCTGAAGCACCATGAACGTGGTTGCGTTGTGTTCGCGGGCTACGTGCGCCATTTGCTGCTGTAGCTGCGCGGGCCAGTTGATCGGTACCTGGGCGCCGCGGTGGTCGGCGACCGCGGGATAGGGCCGATCGGTGGGCAGCTGCAGACGTTCCGGCATGCCGGACAGCGCGTCCTGCCAGTAATTCAGCTGGGCAGCGATGCGGCTGTCGGGGTCGTCGAGATCACCGAGTTGGGCGCGCTGCCATAGCGTGTAGTCGACATACTGCACGGGCAGCGGCGCCCACGCGGGGTGCTGTCCTTGGCAGCGGCTGCCGTAGGCGAGGGCCAGGTCGCGCACCAGCGGCGTGATCGACCAGCCGTCCGCGGCGATATGGTGCGCGGTGGCAACCAGCACGTGGTCGTCGTCGCCGACCTTGAAAAGCATTGCGCGCAGCGGGATTTCGATTGACAAGTCAAACGGGTGACGTCCGGCGCTCTGGATGGCCTCCTCCAGGCGGGAGGGCGGCCAGCTGGTCGCGTCGATGATCTGCCAGCCGAGCTCGACACGGTCGGCGGCCAGCACCAGCTGCCGGGGTATTCCCTCGACCGCCGGGAACAGGGTGCGCAGGCTTTCGTGGCGGGCGACCACATCGGCCAGCGCGTGGCCGAGCGCGTCGGCGTTGAGCGTGCCGCGCAGCCGCAACGCCACCGCCATGTTGTACATCGGTGACGGCCCCTGCAGCTGGTCGATAAACCACAACCGCTGCTGGGCGAACGACAACGGCACCACCGACGGGCGCTGCACTGGCGTCAACGGCGCCAGCCGACCCTCGTCGCGACCGACCTGGAGTGCGAGCTGGGCAACCGTGGGCGCTTCGAAGACGGCGCGCACCGAAAGGCTGCCATCCAAACTCGTGTTGATCGCGGCGATCAGACGCATCGCCAACAGCGAATCCCCACCCAGGTCAAAGAAGGAGTCGTCGACGCCGACCCGCGGCACGCCGAGCACCTGGGCGAAGATGCCGGCCAGGACTTCCTCGATCGCGTTGGCCGGGGCGCGATACCGATCGGTTTCGCTGTATTCCGGTGCCGGCAGGGCGCGTTTGTCGAGTTTGCCGTTGACGGTCAGCGGCAACGCGTCCACCGTCATCACCGCAGCCGGGACCATGTACTCGGGCAGCCGCTCGGCGAGCTGGGCGCGGATGTGTGCCGGGTCGGCGGTGCCGGTGACATAGCCGACCAGGCGTTTGTCGCCGGGGCGGTCTTCGCGGGCGATCACCACCGCCTGCTCCACGCCGTCGAGCTCGGCCAGCGCGGCGCGGACGTCACCGAGCTCGATGCGGTAGCCGCGGATCTTGACCTGCTCGTCGGCGCGGCCCAGATAGTGCAGCTGGCCGTCGGCGTCCCAGCGCATCAAGTCGCCGGTGCGATACATGCGTTTTCCGGGCGCTCCGTCGAACGGGCATGCGACGAACCGCGTCGCCGTCAGCCCGGCCCGGCGCCAATATCCGCAGCCCAGTCCGGTGCCGGCCACATACAGCTCGCCGACGACGCCGGCCGGCACCTGGCGCAGCCAGCCGTCGAGCACGAAGAAGCCGAGGTGGCTCAACGGCACACCGATCGGGCTGGTGTTTTGCTCGACGTCGCCGGCGACGATCTCCCGGAACGAGGCGTGCACCGTGGTCTCGGTGGTGCCGTAGAGGTTGAGCAGGCGCGGGGCTTCGGGGTGGTGGTCGAGCCACGGCCGAAGGCGCTGGGGCTCCAGCGCTTCACCGGCGAACACCACAGCGTCGAGCTGCAGCTGTTGGGCGACCTCGGGTGCGAGGGTGTCGGCGCTTTGCAGCGCGTAGAACGCCGAGGGGGTCTGGCTCAAGACGTTGACCTGTTCGGCGACCAGCAAGGCGTGGAAGTCCGCGGGTGAGCGCACCACCTCGTCGGGCACCACCACCAGCCGCCCGCCGTCCAACAGGGCGCCCCAGATCTCGCACACCGAGACGTCGAAGGCGTAGGAGTGCCACTGCGACCACACCGCCGCCGTGGGGAGATCGGCGCGCAGCGAGTCCAGCAGTTGGGTGACGTTGTAGTGGGTGATGGCGACGCCCTTCGGGACACCGGTGGTGCCGGAGGTGTAGATGAAGTAGGCGAGGTCATCGGCAGCGGGTGCAGGCAGTGCCGTGGCCGGATAGGTCGGTATGCGCGGGTCGGCGATGTCGATGACGTGCAGGTCGTGGCCGTCGAGTCGATGGGCCAGCTCCGCGGTGCTGACCGCGGCGATCGGCTTTGCGTCGCCGAGCATGAACTCAATGCGGGCGGCGGGCAGCGCGGGATCGATCGGCAGGTAAGCTGCGCCGGTCTTAAGCACTGCCAGGATGGCGACGATCGCCTCGGCGGAGCGGGGGAACAGCAGCGCCACCGACGCCCCGCGGCCTGCCCCGTGCGCGGTTAACAGGTGCGCCAACCGGTTAGCTGCCTCGTCGAGTTCCCGGTAGGTCAGCGAGCGCTCGCCGCAGGTGACCGCCACTGCGTCCGGAGTTTGGGCTGCCTGCGCGGCCAGCAGCGCCGGAATCGATTGCTTTGCGGCTGTGGGGTGGCTTAAGGCTGCGCGGTTGCTCCAGGTGTTTAGGCGGGCGTGTTCACCGGAGTCGAGGACATCGACCGAGGAGAGTCGGCGGTTCTCGTCGGCGGTCAGGGCGACCAGCACGCGCTTGAAGCGCTCGATCAGCGTTTCGATGCTGGCCGGGTCGAACACGTCGGTGCGGAATTCCACTGCGCCGTTGATGCCGGCGGGCTCACCGGTTTCGGTCCATTGTTCGCCGAGGGCGAACGTCAGGTCCATGCGCGCGACCTGGGTGTCTGCGGGCAGAGGAGTGAGCTGAAGATCGGCGAAGGGCAGCTCTTGCGGTTGGCCGCCGAAGTTCTGCCAGGCCAGCATCACCTGCACCAGCGGGTGGTGGGCGAGGCTGCGGGTCGGGTTGAGCCGCTCCACCAGCACTTCGAAGGGCACGTCCTGGTGTTCGTAGGCGGCCAGGCTGCGGGAGCGTACTTGGGTTAGGAGTTCGGCGACGCTGGGGTCGCCGGCCACGTCGACGCGCAGGACCAAGGTGTTGACGAAGAAGCCGACCAGCTCGTCGAGGGCGGGGTCGCGGCGCCCGGCGATGGGGAAGCCGACGGCGACGTCGGTGCTGGCGCTGAGCTTGGCCAGCAGTACCGCTAGAGCGGCTTGCATCACCATGAAGCTGGTGGCGTTGTGTTCGCGGGCCAGTCGGGCGATCTGCTGCTGCAGTTCGGCCGGCCACTCCAGCGCTATGCGGGCGCCGCGGTAGTCGGCGACCGGGGGATACGGCCGATCGGTGGGCAGGTCCAGCCGCTCGGGCATGCCGGCCAGGGTGTTCTGCCAGTAGGCCAGCTGCTCGTTGATGCGGCTGTCGGGGTCGTCGAGCTCGCCGAGCTGGGCGCGCTGCCACAGCGTGTAGTCGGCGTACTGCACCGGCAGCGGCGCCCACTCGGGGGCGTGTCCTTGGCGGCGGCTGGCGTAGGCCACACCCAGGTCGCGCACCAGCGGGGCGATCGACCATCCGTCGGCGGCGATGTGGTGCACGACGGCTGCCAGCACATGATCGTCGTCGCTGACTTTGAAAAGCCTTGCCCTTAGCGGGATCTCGGTTGCCAGGTCGAACGGCTGACGGGTCGTGGTCTCGATACCCTCTCGGAGCTGGTTTTGCGACCAGCCGGTGGCATCAACGACGTCCCACCCGAAGTCGGCGCTCTCAACGGGGATAACCAGCTGTTGGGGTGTTCCCTTGAGCGTCGGGAAGAGTGTGCGCAGGCTTTCGTGCCGGGCCACCACATCGGCGAGCGCTTGGCCGAGCGCGTCGGCGTCGAGCGTGCCGTGCAATTGCAGCGCCACCGCGATGTTGTAGATCGGCGACGGGCCTTGCAACTGATCGATGAACCACAGCCGCTGTTGGGCGAACGACAACGGCACCACGGCGGGTCGCTCGACCGGTGTCAACGGCTCGACGCGACCCGCGGCGCCACCGATACGGAGTGCGAGCTGGGCCACGGTGGGCGCCTCGAAGACAGTGCGCACCACCAGGTTGGTGTCCAAGGCGGTGTTGATGGCGGCGATCAGGCGCATCGCGGAAATGCTGTCGCCGCCGAGTTCGAAGAAGGAGTCGTCGACACCGACTCGGTCGATGCCGAGGAGTTGGGCGTAGATGCCGGCCAACAGTTCTTCGACCGCGTTAGTGGGGGCCCGGTAGCCGGCGGTGTCGGCGTACTCGGGGGCGGGCAGGGCGCGGGTGTCGAGTTTGCCGTTGACCGTCAACGGCAGCGCATCCAGGGCCACGATCGCCGCGGGCACCATGTAGCCCGGCAACCGCTCAGCCAGCTGTGCCCGCACCGCGGCGGGGTCCGCCGACCCGGTGATGTAGCCGACCAGGCGTTTGTGGCCGGGGCGGTCCTCGCGGGCGATCACCGCCGCCTGCCGGACCCCGTCCAAAGCGGCCAGGGTGGTCTGGATTTCGCCGAGTTCGATCCGATACCCGCGGATCTTGACCTGCTCATCGGCGCGGCCCAGATAGTCCAGCTGCCCATCGGCGCGCCAGCGCACCAAATCCCCGGTGCGATACATCCGCGTGCCGTCACCGCCGAACGGGCAGGCCACAAACCGGGATGCGGTCAGCCCGGCCCGGCGCACGTAGCCGTAGGTCACGCCGGCACCGGAGACATACAGCTCACCGACGACTCCGGCGGCGACGGGGCGTAGCCACCCGTCGAGCACAAACAACGCCGCACCCGGTGCCGGCGCCCCGATCGGCGGTGCCCCGGAGCCCGGCGTCAACGGCGCGCTGAGCAGCACCACCATCGTGGTCTCGGTGGGGCCGTAGGCGTTGATCATCACCCGCCCCGGCGCCCAGCGGTCCACCACCTCAGCCGGGCAGGCCTCACCGGCCACCACCAGCGCCGTGGACTCCAAACCCTCTGGCGAGAGCGCGCCCACCGCCGAGGGGGTTTGCGTCAACACGTCGACGTGTTCGGCAACCAGCACATCGTGAAGCTGTTCGGGTGAGCGGACCACGTCGTCGGGCACCACCACCACCTGGCCGCCACCGAGCAACGGGCCGAAGGTCTCCCACACCGAGGTGTCAAACCCGTACGTATGACATTGCGCCCACACCCCGTCAACCGGCAGATAGCCACCCAACACCGTCAGCAACTGGGTGACGTTGTGGTGGGCGACGGCCACGCCTTTGGGGATCCCGGTGGTACCGGAGGTGTAGATCAGGTAGGCGATGTCCTCGGGGGCGGGGCCTGGCAACGCTGTGCCCGGATACGTCGGGATGCGGGGATCGTCGATGTCGATGACCGGCAACTCGTGCCCATCGAGCCGCGGGCGCAGCTCGGTGGTGGTGATTGCGGCGATGGGGGCGGCGTCGGTGAGCAGGAAGTCGATGCGGGCGTCGGGCAGTGTGGGGTCGATGGCTAGGTAGGCCGCCCCGGTTTTGAGCACCGCCAGCATCGCCATGGTCGCCCCGGGCGAGCGCGGCAGCAGCAATGCCACCCGCTGCCCGCGGCCCACGCCGTGGTCGGCCAGCAGGTGGGCGAACCAGTTGGACACCTCGTCGAGTTCGCGGTAGGTGCACGCATGCTGCCCGCATGTCAGTGCCACCGCCTCGGGGGTGCGCGCCGCCTGGGCGGCGAACGCCTCCGGAATCGACACCGCCGTCGCGGGCCGGGTCAGTGCCGCCCGGTTACCGACCTCATCCAGTCGTGCATGCTCCGCTTCGTCGAGCAGATCAATCGAGGACAGCGGTCGGGTGGGGTCGGCGGTGATGGCCGCCAACACCCGCTTGAACCGCTCCATCAGCTGTTCGATGCTGGCGGCGTCGAAAACCTCGGTGTCGTACTCGATGCGAACGCCGATTTCACGCCCCGGCAAGGCCAACACCCCAAGCGGGTAGTGGTTGTATTCGCGGCTGGTGATGTCGGTGACCGCCAGCCCGTCGACGCCCGACAGGGCTGCGGCGTCGACCGGGTAGTTCTCGTAGGCGAAAACGGAGTCGAAGAGCCGGTCGTGGCCGGTGAGGCGGTGGATTTCGGGGAGCGGCAGGTGCTGGTGGTCGAGGGTGTGGTTGTGGGTGCCTTGCAGCTGGTCGAGTAGGTCGGCGGGGGTGGTGGTGGGGGTGATGCGGGCCCGCACCGGCACGGTGTTGATCAACAGCCCGACCATCGAGTCGGCGCCGGGCAGGTCGGCGGGCCGACCCGACACTGCCGTGCCGAAGGCGACATCGTGCTGACCGGTCAGCCACATCAGCAGTTGCGCCCACGCCGCCTGAAGCACGGTGTTGACGGTGACCTGGTGCCGGCGCGCCAGCTCGCTCACCGCCCGGGTGATGTGTTCGGGAACGTTGACTGCGGCAACACTTTTGGCTCCCAGACCCAATCTCTGCGCGGGTCCGACGAGGGTGGGGGTGTCGAAGTTGTGGAGGGCGTGTTGCCAGGCTTGGCGGGCGGCGTTGTGGTCGCGTTGGGTCAGCCAGGTGATGAATCGGCGGTAGGGGGTGGGGGCGGGTAGGTGCTGGCCGTAGTAGGCGGTGAACAGTTCGCGCAGCAGGATGGGCATGGACCAGCCGTCGAGCACGATGTGATGGTTGGTCAGTATCAGCCGGTGTTCATCGGGTGCGGTGCGGATGAGCGCGGCCCGGAATGCCGGCTGGTCGCTGAGGTGGTAGACCTCGGCGCGTTCGGCGGCACAGAGTTGGTTTATCTGTTCGTCGATGTCGACGCCGTCGAGTTGGAGGTATTGCCATGGTGTTTGGGGTTGGGCGGGGATGATTTGCACCGGCTCGTCGAACTGGTCGCTGAAGCGGGCCACCAGGTTGGGGTGGCGGGTGATGACGGTGTGCAGCGCGTCGCGCAGCCGGTGCGGGTCCAGTGGGCCGGTGATGGTGATGGCCAGTTGCACGGCGTAGATGTCGTCGCCGCTGGCGGGGGTGGTGCTGGTGTGAAACAGCAGGCCCTGCTGCAGCGGGGTCAGCGGCAACACATCAGCGACGGGTTGGTGCTGGCAGAGCTGGTCGAGTTGCTGCTGGCTCAGGTGGGCGGGGGCGATGTCAGACGGGTCAGCCCGCCGCCGCCGGCGCGCACGTGCGCGCAGATGCCGCGCAACGCCTCAAACCACAACTCGCTGAGCCGGGCGATCTGGGTGTCGTCGAGCACCGAGGGCGCCCAGCTCCAGCCGGCCTGCAGGGCCGGGCCGGACTCGGTGTCGACGGTGGCGGCGTTGAGTTCGACGGTGTGCGCCAACGCCATCGGGATGGCCGCGGCCGCGCCGATTTTTGACATGCCCTGGGCGCTGATGCGCCACAGCTGCTCGGAGGCCTGCTCGGGTGAGCTTGAGCCGCCGAGGCGGCCCAGGTAGTTGAACCCGATCGGCGGATCGGGGTCGTCGAGGTCGATGCCGGGGTTGAGGTAGCGCAGCAGCCCGTAGGACAGCGGGTCGGGCAGGGCGCGCAGTTGTTCTTTGGCGTCTTTGATCAGCGCCCCCAGCGCGGGCCCACCGGCGACCACCTGCGCCCAGTCCAGGCCGGCGACCCGCAACGCCACCGGGTATTTGGCGGTGAACCAGCCCACCGTGCGGGACAGATCCAGCTCCGCACCCAACTGCTCCTCGTGGCGGCCATGACCCTCCACGTCAACACCCACCGGGCCGGTGGGGTCCCCCACAAACTCGGTGATCGCGATGCCGAAGGCGATCAGCAGGATGTCGCCAATGCCGGTGTGAAACGCCGCGGGCACCTCACCGAGCAGCATCCGGGTGCTCTCCACATCCAGTTGCGCCGAGGAATGCCCGGCCGTCGCGTAGGTGTCGATCCCCGGGTCGGGCGCGGGCAGCACGGCCGGGGCGCCGGCCACCTGCCGCCACGTCTGGGCGGTGGCGGTGACCTCGGGGCGCTGGGCGTGCTCGTGCAGCAGGGCGGCCCAGCGGGCAAACGAGGTCCCCGGCGCCGCCAACGCGATCGGCTGGCCGGCCCGGTGCTGGGCCCAGGCCACGTTGAGGTCCTCGAGCAGGATCCGCCACGACACCCCATCCACGGCCAGGTGGTGAATCAGCACCACCAGCCGCCCGGTGTCAGCCACCCACAGCGCGCGCAGCATCACCCCGGCCGCCGGATCCAACCCCGAGCGGGCCGCCACCAACGCCTGCTCCGACAGCGCTTCCACGGTGTGCACCCGCTCGTGGGCGTCGACCGATCCGGGCTCGGGCACCACCAGCACCCACCCGCCTGCCGTGTCGTGGTGTTCGAGGCGCGCGCGCAGCATCGCGTGGCGATCCAGCAACGCCTGCACCAGCACCACCACATCGGTTTGGGTCACCCCGGGCGGGGCCTGCACCACCATGGTCTGGTTGAACTGCTCGATGGCGCCGTCAAAACCGGCCAGCCAGCGCATGATCGGGGTCGCCGGCACCCGGCCCAGGCCCTCATCGACCACGCCGGTTTCGGCGTCGGCCACCGCGGCCACCCGGGCCAGCCGGGCCACCGTCTGCTCGACGAACACATCACGGGGCCGACACACCACCCCCGCCGCCCGGGCCCGGGCCACCACCTGCATCGACAAAATGCTGTCCCCACCCAACTCGAAGAACGAGTCGTCCACCCCCACCCGCTCCAAGCCCAGCACCTCGGCGAAAATGTCGGCCAAAATCTGCTCCACCGCATCACCGGGGGCGCGATACCCCGCCGCGTCGGCGTACTCGGGGGCCGGCAGGGCGCGGGTGTCCAGCTTGCCGTTGACCGTCAACGGCAACGCCTCCAGGGCCACGATCGCCGCGGGCACCATATAGCCCGGCAACCGCTCGGCCAGCTGGGCGCGCGCTTGGGCCGGGTCGGCGGTACCGGTGATGTAGCCGACCAGGCGTTTGTCGCCGGGGCGGTCCTCACGGGCGATCACCACCGCCTGCTCCACACCGTCCACACTCGCGAGGGCGGCCTGGATCTCGCCGAGTTCGATCCGGTAGCCGCGGATCTTGACCTGCTCATCGGCACGGCCCAGATAATCCAACTGCCCATCGGCGCGCCAGCGCACCAAATCCCCGGTCCGATACATCCGCACCCCAGTGTCGGCGAACGGACACGCCACAAACCGCGCCGCGGTCAACCCCGCCCGGCCCACATACCCATACGCCACCCCGGCGCCGGCCACATACAACTCGCCCACCACCCCCGAGGGCACCGGACGCAACCAGCCATCCAGCACGAAAAACCCCAGATGCGCCAACGGCACCCCGATCGGGCTGGCCATCGCCTCCACATCGCCGGCGGTAATCGGCCGGTAGGAGGCGTGCACCGTGGTCTCGGTGATGCCATACATGTTGATCAACCGCGGCGCATCCGGGTGGTTGCCCAGCCACGGGCGCAGCCGCTGCGGCTCCAACGCCTCCCCACCAAACACCACCGCCTCAAGCGCCAGCCGTTGGCCGAGCTCGGGGGCCAGCGCGTCGGCGGACTGCAGCGCATAAAACGCCGACGGGGTCTGGCTCAACACACTGACCCGCTCGGCCACCAGCAGCGCGTGCAACTCCTCCGGGGCGCGCACCACCGCGTCGGGCACCACCACCAGCCGCCCCCCACCCAGCAGCGCACCAAAGATCTCCCACACCGAAAAATCGAACGCCAACGAATGACACTGCGACCACACCCCGGCGGGCTCGATATCGGCGGCCAACGTCTCCAACAACCGCGTCACGTTGCCATGCGGCACCGCAACGCCTTTGGGCACACCGGTGGTGCCCGAGGTGTAGATCAGGTAGGCGATGTCGTCGGGGGCCGGCGCCGCCAGCCCGGTGGCGGGCTGCGCGCCGATCGCCGGATCATCAATGTCGATCACCAGCAAGTTGTGGCCGTCCAGGCGCGAACGCAGGTCCGCCGTCGTGATCGCCGCGATCGGGGCGGCATCATCAAGCAGAAACTCGATCCGCGCCGCCGGGTGCGCCGGATCCAACGGCACATACGCCGCCCCCGCCTTGAGCACCCCCAAAATCGCCACAACCGCCTCGCCCGAACGCGGCACCAACACCGCCACCCGCTGCCCCGCACCCACGCCGTGGTCCACCAGCAGATGCGCCAACCGGTTGGAGGCCTCGTCAAGCTCGCGATAGGTCCACGAATGCTGCCCGCACGTCAGCGCGACCGTCTCCGAAGCATGGGCCACCTTGTCGGCGAACACTTCCGGAATCGATACGGCGGTGGCCGCGGTCCGGGTCAACACCGGCCGGTTTCCCCAGCGATCGAGGCGGGCGCGTTCGGCTTCGTCGAGCAGATCAATCGAGGACAGCGGTCGGGTTGGGTCGGCGGTGATGGCCGCCAGCACCCGTTTGAAGCGCTCCATCAGCTGTTCGATGCTGGCGGCGTCGAAAACCTCGGTGTCGTACTCGATGCGAACGCCTAGTTCCCGGCCGGGTTGGGCCACCAGCGAAAGCGGGTAGTGGTTGTGTTCGCGGATGCTGAAGTCGGCGATACCCAACGTGTCGATGCTCGATATTGCTGCGGCATCGACCGGGTAGTTCTGGTACACGAACAGCGTGTCGAAGAGCCGGTCATGGCCGGTGAGGCGGTGGATTTCGGGTAGGGCCAGGTGCTGGTGCTCGAGTGTGTGGTTGTGGGTGCCTTGCAGCTGGTCGAGTAGGTCGGCGGGCGTGGTGGTGGGGGTGATGCGGGTCCGCACGGGCACCGTGTTGATTAACAGCCCCATGATTGAGTCGGCACCCACCAGGTCGGCGGGCCGACCCGAGATCACGGCTCCGAAGGCGACATCGTGCTGACCGGTCAGCCACATCAGCAGTTGCGCCCACGCCGCCTGAAGGACGGTGTTGACCGTAACGTGCTGCGAGTGTGCGAGTTCGTTGACGGCGTTAGTGGCGGCCTCGGGCAGCCGGAACGATTCCATGCTTCGCCGCCCGAGCTCTAGGCGATCCGCGGGTCCGACGAGGGTGGGGGTGTCGAAGTTGTGGAGGGCGTGTTGCCAGGCTTGGCGGGCGGCGTTGTGGTCGCGTTGGGTCAGCCAGGTGATGAATCGGCGGTAGGGGGGGGGCGGGTAGGTGCTGGCCGTAGTAGGCGGTGAACAGTTCGCGCAGCAGGATGGGCATGGACCAGCCGTCGAGCACGATGTGATGGTTGGTCAGTATCAGCCGGTGTTCATCGGGTGCGGTGCGGATGAGCGCGGCCCGGAATGCCGGCTGGTCGCTGAGGTGGTAGACCTCGGCGCGTTCGGCGGCACAGAGTTGGTTTATCTGTTCGTCGATGTCGACGCCGTCGAGTTGGAGGTATTGCCAGGGTGTTTGGGGTTGGGCGGGGATGATTTGCACCGGCTCGTCGAACTGGTCGCTGAAGCGGGCCACCAGGTTGGGGTGGCGGGTGATGACGGTGTGCAGCGCGTCGCGCAGCCGGTGCGGGTCCAGTGGGCCGGTGATGGTGATGGCCAGTTGCACGGCGTAGATGTCGTCGCCGCTGGCGGGGGTGGTGCTGGTGTGAAACAGCAGGCCCTGCTGCAGCGGGGTCAGCGGCAACACATCAGCGACGGGTTGGTGCTGGCAGAGCTGGTCGAGTTGCTGCTGGCTCAGGTGGGCGGGGGCGATGTCAGACGGGGTCAGCCCGCCGCCGCCGGCGCGCACGTGCGCGCAGATGCCGCGCAACGCCTCAAACCACAACTCGCTGAGCCGGGCGATCTGGGTGTCGTCGAGCACCGAGGGCGCCCAGCTCCAGCCGGCCTGCAGGGCCGGGCCGGACTCGGTGTCGACGGTGGCGGCGTTGAGTTCGACGGTGTGCGCCAACGCCATCGGGATGGCCGCGGCCGCGCCGATTTTTGACATGCCCTGGGCGCTGATGCGCCACAGCTGCTCGGAGGCCTGCTCGGGTGAGCTTGAGCCGCCGAGGCGGCCCAGGTAGTTGAACCCGATCGGCGGATCTGGGTCGTCGAGGTCGATGTCGGGGTTGAGGTAGCGCAGCAGCCCGTAGCTCAGCGGCTCGGGCAGGGCGCGCAGTTGTTCTTTGGCGTCTTTGATCAGCGCCCCCAACCCGGGCCCACCGGCGACCACCTGCGCCCAGTCCAGGCCAGCGACCCGCAACGCCACCGGGTATTTGGCGGTGAACCAGCCCACCGTGCGGGACAGATCCAGCTCCGCACCCAACTGCTCCTCGTGGCGGCCATGACCCTCCACATCAACACCCACCGGGCCGGTGGGGTCCCCCACAAACTCGGTGATCGCGATGCCGAAGGCGATCACCAGGATGTCGCCAATGCCGGTGTGAAACGCCGCGGGCACCTCACCGAGCAGCATCCGGGTGCTCTCCACATCCAGTTGCGCCGAGGAATGCCCGGCCGTCGCGTAGGTGTCGATCCCCGGGTCGGGCGCGGGCAGCACGGCCGGGGCGCCGGCCACCTGCCGCCACGTCTGGGCGGTGGCGGTGACCTCGGGGCGCTGGGCGTGCTCGTGCAGCAGGGCGGCCCAGCGGGCAAACGAGGTCCCCGGCGCCGCCAACGCGATCGGCTGGCCGGCCCGGTGCTGGGCCCAGGCCACGTTGAGGTCCTCGAGCAGGATCCGCCACGACACCCCATCCACGGCCAAATGGTGAATCAGCACCACCAGCCGCCCGGTGTCAGCCACCCACAGCGCGCGCAGCATCACCCCGGCCGCCGGATCCAACCCCGAGCGGGCCGCCACCAACGCCTCATCCGACAGCGCTTCCACGGTGTGCACCCGCTCGGCGGCGTCGACCGATCCGGGCTCGGGCACCACCAGCACCCACCCGCCTGCCGTGTCGTGGTGTTCGAGGCGCGCGCGCAGCATCGCGTGGCGATCCAGCAACGCCTGCACCAGCACCACCACATCGGTTTGGGTCACCCCGGGCGGGGCCTGCACCACCATGGTCTGGTTGAACTGCTCGATGGCGCCGTCAAAACCGGCCAGCCAGCGCATGATCGGGGTCGCCGGCACCCGGCCCACACCCTCATCGACCGGGCCATCCGAGGCGGCGTCGGCCACCGCGGCCACCCGGGCCAGCCGGGCCACCGTCTGCTCGACGAACACATCGCGGGGCCGACACAACACTCCGGCGGCCCGGGCCCGGGCCACCACCTGCATCGACAAAATGCTGTCCCCACCCAACTCGAAGAACGAGTCGTCCACCCCCACCCGCTCCAAGCCCAGCACCTCGGCGAAAATGTCGGCCAAAATCTGCTCCACCGCATCACCGGGGGCGCGATACCCCGCCGCGTCGGCGTACTCGGGGGCCGGCAACGCCCGGGTGTCCAGCTTGCCGTTGACCGTCAACGGCAACGCCTCCAGGGCCACGATCGCCGCGGGCACCATATAGCCCGGCAACCGCTCGGCCAGCTGGGCGCGCGCGTGGGTGGGGTCGGCGGTACCGGTGATGTAGCCGACCAGGCGTTTGTCGCCGGGGCGGTCCTCACGGGCGCTCACCACCGCCTGCTCCACACCGTCCAAACTCGCGAGGGCGGCCTGGATTTCGCCGAGTTCGATGCGATACCCGCGGATCTTGACCTGCTCATCGGCACGGCCCAGATAATCCAGCTGCCCATCGGCGCGCCAGCGCACCAAATCCCCGGTGCGATACATCCGCATCCCGGGCGCCCCGGCCCCGCCGAACGGGCACGCCACAAACCGCGCCGCGGTCAGCCCCGCCCGGCCCACATACCCATACGCCACCCCGGCGCCGGCCACATACAACTCGCCCACCACCCCCGCGGGCACCGGGCGCAGCCAGCCATCCAGCACAGACAGCGCCGCCCCCGCGACTGGCAAGCCGATTGGCGGCATCCCCGAACCGGGCGTCAACGGTGCACTTCTGGAAGTACATATTGTGGCCTCGGTCGGCCCGTAGGCGTTGAGCATGACGCGCCCCGGCGCCCAGCGGTCCACCACCTCAGCCGGGCAGGCCTCACCGGCCACCAGCAATGCCACGGACTCCAACCCTTGTGGCGAGAGCATCCCCACGGCCGAGGGGGTCTGGGTCAATACACTGACCCGCTCGTCGACCAGCACCTGGTGCAGCTCGTCGGGGGAGCGCACCACCTCATCAGGCACCACCACCACCCGACCGCCCTGGAGCAAGGCGCCGAAGATTTCTTCGACCGAGGCGTCGAAGACAAAGGAATGACATTGCGCCCAGACCCGTGCCGGTCCCGCCGGAAGAGGCGTATCCCGAGCCGTGAGTAGTTGGGTGACGTTGTGGTGGGCGACGGCCACGCCTTTGGGGACCCCGGTGGTGCCGGAGGTGTAGATCAGGTAGGCGATGTCGTCGGGGGCGGGACCGGGGAGGGCGGTGGTGGGGTGGGTGGTGATGGCGGGGTCGGTGATGTCGATGACGGTTAGTTGGTGGCCGTCGAGGCGGGGGCGTAGGTGGGGGGTGGTGATGGCGGCGCTGGGGGCGGCGTCGGTGAGCAGGAACCCGATGCGGGCGTCGGGCAGGGTGGGGTCGATGGGCAGGTAGGCCGCCCCGGTCTTCAAGACGGCCAGGATCGCCGCGATGGCCTCGGCCGAGCGCGGTAGGAGCAGGGCCACACACTGCCCGCGGCCCACCCCGCGGGCGATGAGCAGGTGTGCGAGCTGGTTGGAGGCCTCATCGAGGTCGCGGTAGCTGATGGCCCGGCCCGCGCAGCTGATCGCCACCGCCTGCGGGGCGTGGGCCACCTGTTCGGCGAACGCGGCCGGGATCGATACCGCCGCGGTGGCGGGCCGGGTCAGCGCGGTGTGGTTGCCCCAGCCGGCTAGGCGGGTGTGTTCGGTGTCGTCGAGCACATCGATCGACGACAACGGCTGGGTGGGGTCGGCGGTGATGGCGGCCAGCACCCGCTGCAAGCGCTCGATGAGCGCGTGGATGCTGGCCGGGTCGAACACGTCGGTGCGAAACTCGACCTGCCCGCCGATGCCGGCCGGCTGCCCGGCCTGGTCCCAGCGCTCGGCCAGGGAAAACGCCACATCCATGCGGGCGGTGCGGGTGTCCACCGGCACCACGCTGGCCTGCACCTCACCCAACGCCAACTCATCGGGGCCGGTGAGGTTTTGCCAGGCCAGCATGACCTGCACCAGCGGGTGATGGGTCAGGCTGCGGGTCGGGTTGAGCCGCTCCACCAACACCTCAAAGGGCACATCCTGGTGCTCGAAGGCCGCCAAACTGCGTGCCCGCACCTGGGCCAGCACCTGCGCCACACTCGGGTCACCGGCCAACTGCACGCGCAGCACCAAGGTGTTGACGAAAAACCCGACCAGCTCATCGAGCGCCGGATCAGCGCGCCCGGCCACCGGGAAGCCGACCGCGATGTCGCGGCTGGCGCTGATCTTGGCCAACAACACCGCCAAGGCTGCCTGGATCACCATGAAACTGGTGGCGTTGTGCTGCCGGGCCACCCGGGTGATCTGCTGCTGCAACTGCGCCGGCCACTCCAGCGCGATACGCGCGCCGCGCTGATCGGCCACCGGCGGGTAGGGCCGATCGGTGGGCAACTCCACCCGCTCCGGCAACCCGGCCAGGGTGTGCTGCCAATAGCCCAGCTGGGCGTTGATGCGGCTATCGGGGTCGTCGAACTCACCGAGCTGGACGCGCTGCCACAACGTGTAATCGGCGTACTGCACCGGCAGCGGCGCCCAGGCCGGCGGGCGTCCGTCGCAGCGGGCGGTGTAGGCCAGGCCCAGATCACGCACCAGCGGGGTGATCGACCAGCCGTCCGCGGCGATGTGGTGCACCACCGCCACCAGCACATGCTCACCGTCACCGACCCGCAACAGCCGTGCCCGCAACGGGATCTGTCCGGCCAAATCGAAACTGTGCCGCACCGCGGCCTCGATCGCCTCACCCACCCGCTGTTGTGTCCAGCCGGTGGCGTCGATCACCTCCCAGCCGAACTCGGCCCGCTCGGGGGCCACGATCACCTGCTGGGGAACCCCGTCGGTCGCGGCGAAGATGGTGCGCAGGCTTTCATGGCGGGCCACCACATCGGCCAGCGCCGCCCCCAACGCCTCGGCGTCCAGCGGGCCGCGCAGCCGCAGCGCCACCGCCATGTTGTAGACCGGCGAGGGCCCCTGCAACTGATCCAGGAACCACAGCCGCTGCTGGGCGAACGACAACGGCACCACCGCCGGGCGCAGCATCGGCGTCAACGGGGCCAGCCGGCCCGCACCGCCGGCCCCGATGCGCGGGGCCAGCTGGGCCACCGTGGGCGCTTCGAACACCGTGCGCACCGCCACGGTGGTGGCCAAGCCGGTGTTGATCGCGGCCACCAGCCGCATCGCCGACAGCGAATCGCCACCCAAATCGAAAAACGAGTCCTCGACCCCCACCCGCTCCACACCCAACACTTGGGCGTAGATGCCGGCCAGCAACTCCTCAACCGCATTAGTGGGGGCCCGATACCCGGCGGCGTCGGCGTACTCCGGTGCCGGCAGGGCGCGTTTGTCGAGTTTGCCGTTGACCGTCAACGGCAACGCGTCCAGCGCCACCACCGCCGCCGGCACCATATAGCCCGGCAACCGCTCGGCCAGCTGAGCCCGGATCGCGGCCGGGTCGGCGGACCCGGTGACGTAGCCGACCAGGCGTTTGTCGCCGGGGCGGTCCTCGCGGGCGATCACCGCCGCCTGACCCACCCCCGCCACCTCGGCCAGGGCGGCCTGGATCTCCCCCAACTCGATGCGATACCCGCGGATCTTGACCTGCTCATCGGCGCGGCCCAAATAATCAAGCTGCCCATCAGCACGCCAGCGCACCAAATCCCCGGTGCGATACATCCGCGCACCGGGCCCGCCGAACGGGCAGGCCACAAACCGCGACGCCGTCAACGCACCCCGGCGCCAATACCCCACCCCCACCGCATCACCGGCGGCGTACAACTCACCGACCACCCCCACCGGCACCGGACGCAACCAGCCATCCAGCACAAACAACGCCGCCCCCGGCACCGGCGACCCAATCGGCACCCCACCACCCGGGGTCAACGGCGCGCTCAACGTCACCCACATCGTCGCCTCAGTCGGGCCATAGGCGTTGATCACCACCCGCCCCGGCGCCCAGCGCTCCACCAACTCCGCCGGGCAGGCCTCACCACCCACCATCAACGCCACTGATTCCAAACCGTCGGGCGAAAGCATTCCCGCCGCCGAGGGGGTTTGGTTTAAGACATTGACCTGTTCGGCGATCAGCAAGGCGTGCAAGTCATCCGGCGAACCGCCCACTTCGTCGGGCACCACCACCAGCCGCCCACCATGCAGCAGCGCCCCGAAAATCTCCCACCCCGAAATGTCGAAGCTATACGAATGCCACTGCGACCAAACCTGATCCGCCGGTAGCGGCGCGTCCAGTGAGTCGATGAGTTGCGTGACGTTGTGGTGAGTGATCGCCACACCCTTGGGCACACCGGTGGTGCCCGAGGTATAGATCAGGTACGCGATGTCCTCAGGCGCAGGCGCCGCCAACGCAGTGGCCGGATGGGTGTCGACTAGGGGGTCGCTGACATCGATGACAGCGAGGTCGTGCCCGCTGAGCCGGTCGGCCAGCGCGGCCGTGGTCAGTACGGCGATCGGGGCGGCGTCGGTGAGCATGAACCCGATCCGGGCGTCCGGGTGTGCCGGGTCGATCGGCAGGTAGGCCGCGCCCGTTTTCAAAACCGCCAGGATCGACACGATCGCCTCAGCCGAGCGTGAAAACAGCAGTGCTACATACGCCCCCGGCCCGGCACCATGGTCAACCAACACGTGCGCCAACCGATAAGACGCCTCATCCAGCTCACGGTAGGTCCACGACCGCTGCCCACACCTCAACGCCACCGCCTCCGGGGCCTGTGCCACCTGCGCGGCAAACACCTCCGGAATCGACGCCGCCGTCGTCAACCGGCTCAACGCGGCCCGGTTACCGACCTCATCAAGGTGGGCGTGCTCAACGACCTCGAGCACATCGACCGACGACAACCGCCGAGCCGGGTCGGCGGTAATCGCCGCCACCACCCGCTGCCAGCGCTGGATCAGTATTTCGATGCTGGCGGCGTCGAACACGTCGGTGCGAAACTCCACCTCCCCGCCAATCCCGGCTGGCTCTCCGTGCTCTCCCCAGCGCTCCCCGAGGAAGAACGAGAGGTCCATGCGCGCGGTGTGGGTGTCCACCGGCAGCACGCTGGCCTGCACCTCACCCAAGGTCTGCTTGCCGGTGGCATTGTCCTGCCAGTTCTGCCAGGCCAGCATCACCTGCACCAGCGGGTGATGGGC
Organism: Mycobacterium noviomagense; assembly: GCF_010731635.1. NCBI lineage: Bacteria > Bacillati > Actinomycetota > Actinomycetes > Mycobacteriales > Mycobacteriaceae > Mycobacterium > Mycobacterium noviomagense. The sequence continues at coordinate 1,662,296 of NZ_AP022583.1, read as the reverse complement.
CAACGACCGGGTCGGCTGCAGCCGATCGACCAACACTTCGAAGGGCACATCTTGGTGCTCGTAGGCGGCCAGCGCGCGTGTCCGCACCTGGCCCAGCAGTTCGGCGACACTCGGATCGCCGGCCAGCTCGACCCGCAACACCAAAGTGTTGATGAAACAACCCACCAGTTCGTCCAGAGCCGGGTCGGGGCGCCCGGCGACCGGGAAGCCGACCGCCACCTCGCGGCTTGCGCTGATCTTGACCAGCAGCACCGCGAGTGCGGCCTGCAGCACCATGAAGCTGGTGGCGTTGTGCTCACGAGCCACCCGGGCGATCTGCTGCTGCAGCTCCGCCGGCCAGTCCAGCGCTACGCGGGCGCCGCGGTACTCGGCAACCGGGGGATAGGGCCGATCGGTCGGCAACTCCAGCCGTTCGGGCAGCCCGGCTAGGGTGTGCTGCCAGTAGGCCAGCTGCGCGTTGATGCGACTATCCGGGTCGTCGAAATCGCCGAGCTGGCTGCGCTGCCACAGCGTGTAATCGGCGTACTGCACCGGCAGCGGCGCCCACTGCGGCGCACCGCCTTCACACCTGCTGGCATACGCCAGGCCCAGGTCGCGCACCAGCGGCGTGATCGACCAGCCATCGGCGGCGATGTGGTGCACCGCGGCAACCAGCACATGCTCGTCATCGCCAACTCGGAAAAGCCTTGCCCGCAGCGGGATCTCGGCAGCAAGGTCGAACGAGTGACGCACCGCGGTGTCGATGCCCTGCTGCAACCGGTCCGAAGACCAGCCGGTGGCATCAACCACATCCCAGCCGAACTCGGCTTGCTCGGCCGGTATGATCACCTGTTGAGGTATGCCGTCGACCGCTGCGAACAGGGTGCGCAGGCTTTCATGACGTGCCACCACATCGGCCAGCGCCTGCCCCAGCGCGGCGGCGTCAAGGCGCCCGCGCAGCCGCAACGCGACGGCGATGTTGTAGATCGGGGAGGGCCCCTGGAACTGGTCCAGGAACCACAGCCGCTGCTGGGCGAACGACAACGGCACCACCGCCGGCCGCTCCACCGGGGTCAACGGGGCCAGCCGGCCCGCGCCCGCTCCGATGCGGGGCGCCAGCCGGGCCACCGTGGGGGCTTCGAACACCGTGCGCACCGCCAGGTTGGTGTCCAAGCCGGTGTTGATCGCGGCCACCAGCCGCATCGCCGACAGCGAATCGCCACCCAGGTCGAAGAACGAGTCATCGACGCCGACCCGCTCCACGCCCAGCACTTGGGCGAAAATACCGGCCAGCAACTCCTCGACCGGGTTACTCGGGGCGCGGTAGTGATCGGCGTCGCTGTATTCCGGTGCCGGCAGGGCGCGTTTGTCGAGTTTGCCGTTGACCGTCAACGGCAACGCATCCACAACCACGACCGCGGCGGGCACCATGTAAGCCGGTAACCGCTGCGCCAGTGTTTCGCGGATAGTTGTCGGATCGGCGGATCCGGTGACATAACCGACCAGGCGTTTGTCGCCGGGGCGGTCCTCACGGGCGATCACCGCCGCCTGCCGAACTCCATCCAGCGCGGCCAACGCGGCTTGAATCTCACCCAATTCGATGCGATAGCCGCGAACTTTGACCTGCTCATCGGCGCGGCCCAGATAGTCCAGCTGTCCATCAGCGCGCCAGCGCACCAAATCCCCGGTGCGATACATGCGTGTTCCTGGCACTTCCGCGTCGGCGAATGGGCAGGCCACAAACCGTGCCGCGGTCAACGGAGCCCGGCGCCAATAGCCCACGCCTACTGCATCGCCGGCGGCGTACAACTCACCGACCACACCCACGGGTACCGGACGCAACCAGCCATCGAGCACAAACAACGCCGCCCCGGGCACCGGCGAACCGATCGGCACCCCCGACCCCGGTGTGAGGGGGTCGCTCAACGTCACCCACATCGTGGCCTCGGTGGGGCCGTAGGCGTTGATCATCACCCGCCCCGGCGCCCAACGGTCCACCACCTCCGCCGGGCAGGCCTCACCGCCCACCACCAACGCCGTTGACTCCAACCCATCCGGGCACAGCATCCCCACCGCCGACGGGGTTTGGTTCAAGACGCTGACATGTTCACGAATCAGCAATGCGTGCAAGTCATCCGGTGACGCGGTGACCTCTTCGGGCACCACAACCAGCCGCCCACCATGCAGCAGCGCCCCGAAGATCTCCCATCCCGAAATGTCGAAGCTGTAGGTGTGGCACTGCGACCACACCTGCCCCGGACCTGCTAAACCGCGATCCATCGAGCCCAGCAGTTGAACGACGTTGTGGTGGGTAATCGCCACCCCTTTGGGGACACCGGTGGTGCCGGAGGTGTAGATCAGGTAGGCAACGTCCCCAGGCGCGGGGTTAGGCAACGCGGTGGCGGACTGGCTGTTCACACCGGGGTCGTCGGCGTCGATGACGAGTAGCTCATGGCCGTCGAGGCGGTCGGCCAGTGCGGCGGTGGTCAGCACCACAATCGGCGCGGCGTCGGCGAGCATGAACTCGATGCGCGCCGCCGGGTGTGCCGGGTCGATCGGCAGATACGCCGCCCCGGCCTTCAACACCGCCAGGATCGACACGATCGCCTCGGCCGAGCGCGAAAACAGCAGCGCCACGCACTCACCCGGGCCCGCACCCCGGTCAACCAACAAGTGCGCCAACCGGTTCGACGCCTCGTCCAGCTCACGGTAGGTCCACGAACGCTGACCACATGTCAGCGCCACCGCATCCGGCGCGCGTGCGACTTGGGCGGCGAACAACATAGGAATCGACGCCTGTGTGGTGACCGGCCGGCTTAATGCCGCCCGGTTACCGACCGCATCGAGATGGGCATGCTCGGCCGCGTCGAGGAGATCGATCGACGACAAGCGTTGATTGGAGTCGGCGGTAATGGCGGCGACCACCCGCTTGAAGCGTTCGATCAAGGCGCCGATGCTGGCCGCGTCGAAGACGTCGGTGCGGTACTCCACCACCCCGGAAATCCCGGCTGGCTCCCCGTTCTCACCCCAGCGCTCCCCGAGGAAGAACGTCAGATCCATGCGGGCGCTGCGGGTGTCCACCGGCAACAGGCTGGCCTCCACATCACCCAACCCCAACCCGGTGCTGGGATCGCCGCTTTCCCAGTTCTGCCAGGCCAACACCACCTGAACGAGCGGCGAATGGGCCAGGCTCCGGGTCGGGTTGAGCCGCTCCACCAGCAACTCAAACGGCACATCTTGGTGCTCGTAGGCGGTCAGGGCGCGACCGCGCACCTGGCCCAACAGCTCGGCCACAGTCGGATCACCGGCCAGCTCGACCCGCAACACCAAAGTGTTGACGAAGAACCCGACCAGCTCATACAGCGCCGGGTCGCGGCGCCCGGCGACCGGAAACCCGACCGCCACATCGCTGCTGCCGCTGATCTTGGAAAGCAACAGCGCCAGCGCGGCCTGCATCACCATGAAGCTCGTGGCGTTGTGCTCACGGGCGAACCGAGTGATCTGCTGCTGCAGCTCGGCCGGCCAATCCAGCGCCACATTGGCGCCGCGGTAATCGGCCACCGGCGGGTAGGGCCGATCGGTGGGCAGGCCCAGCCGTTCGGGCATCCCGCCCAGCGCCTGCTGCCAGTAGGCCAGCTGAGCGCCGATGCGGCTATCCGGGTCATCGACGTCACCGAGCTGCTCGCGCTGCCACAGTGTGTAGTCGGCGTACTGCACCGGCAGTGGCGCCCACTCCGGGGCGTGTCCTTCGCAGCGGGCGGCGTAGGCCCGGCCGAGGTCGCGCACCAGCGGGGTGATCGACCAGCCGTCCGCGGCGATGTGGTGCACGGCGGCCACGAGCACATGCTCCTCATCGCCGATGCGGAAAAGCCTGTCCCGCAACGGAATTTCACCGGCCAGGTCGAAACTATGACGCACCGCGGTGCCGATGGCCTCCTGCAACCGTGCCGCCGGCCAACCCGTTGCGTCGACGACATCCCAGCCGAACTCAACGTTCTCAGCAGGCACAATCACCTGCTGGGGTGTTCCGTCCACCGCGGGGAAGATCGTGCGCAGGCTTTCGTGGCGTGCCACCACATCGGCGAGCGCTTGCCCCAGCGCGCCGGCGTCGAGTTGGCCGCGCAGGTGTAGCGCCACCGCCATGTTGTAGATCGGTGAAGGCCCCTGGAACTGGTCCAGGAACCACAGTCGCTGTTGGGCGAACGACAACGGCACCACCGCTGGCCGCTTGACCGGTCGTAACGGCGCAAGCCGCCCAACACCCCCGACCCCGATCCGGGGCGCCAGCTGGGCCACGGTGGGCGCCTCGAAGACGGTACGCACCACCAGGTTGGTGTCCAAGGCGGTGTTGATGGCGGCGATCAGGCGCATCGCGGAAATGCTGTCGCCGCCGAGTTCGAAGAAGGAGTCGTCGACACCGACTCGGTCGATGCCGAGGAGTTGGGCGTAGATGCCGGCCAGCAGTTCTTCGACCGCGTTAGTGGGGGCCCGGTAGCCGGCGGTGTCGGCGTATTCGGGGGCGGGCAGGGCGCGGGTGTCGAGCTTGCCGTTGACCGTCAACGGCAGCGCATCCAGGGCCACGATCGCCGCGGGCACCATGTAGCCCGGCAACCGCTCACCGAGCCGGGCCCGCACCGCGGCCGGATCCGCCGACCCCGTCACATAACCGACCAGGCGTTTGTCGCCGGGGCGGTCCTCACGGGCGATCACCACCGCCTGCTCCACACCGTCCACACTGGCGAGGGCGGCCTGGATTTCGCCGAGTTCGATCCGGTAGCCGCGGATCTTGACCTGCTCATCGGCACGGCCCAGATAATCCAACTGCCCATCGGCGCGCCAGCGCACCAAATCCCCGGTGCGATACATCCGTGTCCCGTCACCGCCGAACGGGCAGGCCACAAACCGGGATGCGGTCAGCCCGGCCCGGCGCACATAGCCGTAGGCCACACCCGCGCCGGCCGCATACAACTCGCCCACCACCCCGGCGGCGACGGGGCGCAGCCAGCCATCCAGCACAGACAGCGCCGCACCCGGTGCCGGCGCCCCGATCGGCGGTGCCCCCGAACCAGGCGTCAACGGCGCGCTGAGCAGCACCACCATCGTGGTCTCGGTGGGGCCGTAGGCGTTGATCATCACCCGCCCCAGCGCCCAGCGGTCCACCACCTCAGCCGGGCAGGCCTCACCGGCCACCACCAGCGCCGTGGACTCCAAACCCTCTGGCGAGAGCGCCCCCACGGCAGAGGGGGTCTGGGTCAACACATTGACCCGCTCGTCGACCAGCACCTGGTGCAGCTCGTCGGGGGAGCGCACCACCTCATCAGGCACCACCACCACCCGACCGCCGTGCAGCAGCGGGCCGAAGGTCTCCCACACCGAGGTGTCAAACCCGTAGGTATGACACTGCGTCCACACGCCAGTCACTGGCAGATAGCCGCCCAACACCGTGAGTAGTTGGGTGACGTTGTGGTGGGCGACGGCCACGCCTTTGGGGATCCCGGTGGTGCCGGAGGTGTAGATCAGGTAGGCGATGTCGTCGGGGGCGGGACCGGGTGGTGCGGTGGTGGGGTGGGTGGTGATGGCGGGGTCGGTGATGTCGATGACGGTTAGTTGGTGGCCGTCGAGGCGGGGGCGTAGGTGGGGGGTGGTGATGGCGGCGCTGGGGGCGGCGTCGGTGAGCAGGAACCCGATGCGGGCGTCGGGCAGGGTGGGGTCGATGGGCAGGTAGGCCGCCCCGGTCTTCAAGACGGCCAGGATCGCCGCGATCGCCTCGGCCGAGCGCGGCACCAGCAGGGCCACACACTGCCCGCGGCGCACCCCGCGGGCGATGAGCAGGTGTGCGAGTTGGTTGGAGGCCTCATCGAGGTCGCGGTAGCTGATGGTCCGGCCCGCGCAGCTGATCGCCACCGCCTGCGGGGCGTGGGCCACCTGTTCGGCGAACGCGGCCGGGATCGATGCCGCCGCAGCGGTGGTGGGCTGGGTCAGCGCGGTGTGGTTGCCCCAGCCGGCTAGGCGGGTGTGTTCGGTGTCGTCGAGCACATCGATCGATGACAACGGCTGGGTGGGGTCGGCGGTGATGGCGGCCAGCACCCGCTGCAAGCGCTCGATGAGCGCGTGGATGCTGGCCGGGTCGAACACGTCGGTGCGAAACTCGACCTGCCCGCCGATGCCGGCCGGCTGCCCGGCCTGGTCCCAGCGCTCGGCCAGGGAAAACGCCAGGTCCATGCGGGCGGTGCGGGTGTCCACCGGCACCACGCTGGCCTGCACCTGACCCAACGCCAATTCGTCGGGGCCGGTGAGGTTTTGCCAGGCCAGCATGACCTGCACCAGCGGGTGATGGGTCAGGCTGCGGGTCGGGTTGAGCCGCTCCACCAACACCTCAAAGGGCACATCCTGGTGCTCGAAGGCCGCCAAACTGCGTGCCCGCACCTGGGCCAGCACCTGCGCCACACTCGGGTCACCGGCCAGCTGCACGCGCAGCACCAAGGTGTTGACGAAAAACCCGACCAGCTCATCAAGCGCCGGATCAGCGCGCCCGGCCACCGCGAACCCGACCGCGATGTCGCGGCCGGCGCTGATCTTGGCCAACAACACCGCCAAGGCGGCCTGGATCACCATGAAACTGGTGGCGTTGTGCTGCCGGGCCACCCGGGTGATCTGCTGCTGCAACTGCGCCGGCCACTCCAGCGCGATACGCGCGCCGCGCTGATCGGCCACCGGCGGATAGGGCCGATCGGTGGGCAACTCCAGGCGCTCGGGCAACCCGGCCAGCACCTGCTGCCAATAGTCGAGCTGGGCGTTGATGCGGCTATCGGGGTCGTCGAACTCACCGAGCTGGACGCGCTGCCACAACGTGTAATCGGCGTACTGCACCGGCAGCGGCGCCCAGGCCGGCGGGCGTCCGTCGCAGCGGGCGGTGTAGGCCAGGCCCAGATCACGCACCAGCGGGGTGATCGACCAGCCGTCCGCGGCGATGTGATGCACCACCGCCACCAGCACATGCTCACCGTCACCGACCCGCAACAGCCGTGCCCGCAACGGGATCTGTCCGGCCAAATCGAAACTGTGGCGCACCGCGGCCTCGATCGCCTCACCCACCCGCTGTTGTGTCCAGCCGGTGGCGTCGATCACCTCCCAGCCGAACTCGGCCCGCTCAGCGGGCACAATCACCTGCTGGGGAACCCCGTCGGTCGCGGCGAAGATGGTGCGCAGGCTTTCATGGCGGGCCACCACATCGGCCAGCGCCGCCCCCAACGCCTCGGCGTCCAGCGGGCCGCGCAGCCGCAGCGCCACCGCCATGTTGTAGACCGGCGAGGGCCCCTGCAACTGATCCAGGAACCACAGCCGCTGCTGGGCGAACGACAACGGCACCACCGCCGGGCGCGGCATCGGCGTCAACGGGGCCAGCCGGCCCGCACCGCCGGCCCCGATGCGCGGGGCCAGCTGGGCCACCGTGGGCGCTTCGAACACCGTGCGCACCGCCACGGTGGTGGCCAAGCCGGTGTTGATCGCGGCCACCAGCCGCATCGCCGACAGCGAATCGCCACCCAAATCGAAAAACGAGTCGTCGACGCCGACCCGCTCCACACCCAACACTTGGGCGTAGATGCCGGCCAGCAACTCCTCAACCGCATTAGTGGGGGCCCGATACCCGGCGGCGTCGGCGTACTCCGGTGCCGGCAGGGCGCGTTTGTCGAGTTTGCCGTTGACCGTCAACGGCAACGCGTCCAGCGCCACCACCGCCGCCGGCACCATATAGCCCGGCAACCGCTCGGCCAGCGCCGCGCGAATGGCGGCCGGGTCGGCGGACCCGGTGACGTAGCCGACCAGGCGTTTGTCGCCGGGGCGGTCCTCGCGGGCGATCACCGCCGCCTGACCCACCCCCGCCACCTCGGCCAGGGCGGCCTGGATCTCGCCCAACTCGATGCGATACCCGCGGATCTTGACCTGCTCATCGGCGCGGCCCAAATAATCAAGCTGCCCATCAGCACGCCAGCGCACCAAATCCCCGGTGCGATACATCCGCGCACCGGGCCCGCCGAACGGGCAGGCCACAAACCGCGACGCCGTCAACGCACCCCGGCGCCAATACCCCACCCCCACCGCATCACCGGCGGCGTACAACTCACCGACCACCCCCACCGGCACCGGACGCAACCAGCCATCCAGCACAAACAACGCCGCCCCCGGCACCGGCGACCCAATCGGCACCCCACCACCCGGGGTCAACGGCGCGCTCAACGTCACCCACATCGTCGCCTCAGTCGGGCCGTATTCGTTGATCACCACCCGCCCCGGCGCCCAGCGCTCCACCAACTCCGCCGGGCAGGCCTCACCACCCACCATCAACGTGGTCGATTCCAGACCCTCCGGGGACAGCATCCCGGCTGCTGAGGGGGTCAAACACGCAATGCTGACCTGTTCGGCGATCAGCAAGGCGTGCAAGTCATCCGGCGAACCGCCCACTTCGTCGGGCACCACCACCAGCCGCCCACCATGCAGCAGCGCCCCGAAAATCTCCCACCCCGAAATGTCGAAGCTATACGAATGCCACTGCGACCAAACATGATCCGGTCCCGCCAAACCACGGTCCAGCGAGCCCAGCAGCTGCGTGACGTTGTGGTGAGTGATCGCCACACCCTTGGGCACACCGGTGGTGCCCGAGGTATAGATCAGGTACGCGATGTCCTCAGGCGCAGGCGCCGCCAACGCAGTGGCCGGATGGGTGTCGACTAGGGGGTCGCTGACATCGATGACAGCGAGGTCGTGCCCGCTGAGCCGGTCGGCCAGCGCGGCCGTGGTCAGTACGGCGATCGGGGCGGCGTCGGTGAGCATGAACCCGATCCGGGCGTCCGGGTGTGCCGGGTCGATCGGCAGGTAGGCCGCGCCCGTTTTCAAAACCGCCAGGATCGACACGATCGCCTCAGCCGAGCGTGAAAACAGCAGTGCTACATACGCCCCCGGCCCGGCACCATGGTCAACCAACACGTGCGCCAACCGATAAGACGCCTCATCCAGCTCACGGTAGGTCCACGACCGCTGCCCACACCTCAACGCCACCGCCTCCGGGGCCTGTGCCACCTGCGCGGCAAACACCTCCGGAATCGACGCCGCCGTCGTCAACCGGCTCAACGCGGCCCGGTTACCGACCTCATCAAGGTGGGCGTGCTCAACGACCTCGAGCACATCGACCGACGACAACCGCCGAGCCGGGTCGGCGGTAATCGCCGCCACCACCCGCTGCCAGCGCTGGATCAGTATTTCGATGCTGGCGGCGTCGAACACGTCGGTGCGAAACTCCACCTCCCCGCCAATCCCGGCTGGCTCTCCGTGCTCTCCCCAGCGCTCCCCGAGGAAGAACGAGAGGTCCATGCGCGCGGTGTGGGTGTCCACCGGCAGCACGCTGGCCTGCACCTCACCCAAGGTCTGCTTGCCGGTGGCATTGTCCTGCCAGTTCTGCCAGGCCAGCATCACCTGCACCAGCGGGTGATGGGCCAACGACCGGGTCGGCTGCAGCCGATCGACCAACACTTCGAAGGGCACATCTTGGTGCTCGTAGGCGGCCAGCGCGTGTCCGCACCTGGCCCAGCAGTTCGGCGACACTCGGATCGCCGGCCAGCTCGACCCGCAACACCAAAGTGTTGATGAAACAACCCACCAGTTCGTCCAGAGCCGGGTCGGGGCGCCCGGCGACCGGGAAGCCGACCGCCACCTCGCGGCTTGCGCTGATCTTGACCAGCAGCACCGCGAGTGCGGCCTGCAGCACCATGAAGCTGGTGGCGTTGTGCTCACGAGCCACCCGGGCGATCTGCTGCTGCAGCTCCGCCGGCCAGTCCAGCGCTACGCGGGCGCCGCGGTACTCGGCAACCGGGGGATAGGGCCGATCGGTCGGCAACTCCAGCCGTTCGGGCAGCCCGGCTAGGGTGTGCTGCCAGTAGGCCAGCTGCGCGTTGATGCGACTATCCGGGTCGTCGAAATCGCCGAGCTGGCTGCGCTGCCACAGCGTGTAATCGGCGTACTGCACCGGCAGCGGCGCCCACTGCGGCGCACCGCCTTCACACCTGCTGGCATACGCCAGGCCCAGGTCGCGCACCAGCGGCGTGATCGACCAGCCATCGGCGGCGATGTGGTGCACCGCGGCAACCAGCACATGCTCGTCATCGCCAACTCGGAAAAGCCTTGCCCGCAGCGGGATCTCGGCAGCAAGGTCGAACGAGTGACGCACCGCGGTGTCGATGCCCTGCTGCAACCGGTCCGAAGACCAACCGCTGGCATCAACCACATCCCAGCCGAACTCAGCTTGCTCGGCCGGTATGATCACCTGTTGAGGTATGCCGTCGACCGCTGCGAACAGGGTGCGCAGGCTTTCATGACGTGCCACCACATCGGCCAGCGCCTGCCCCAGCGCGTCGGCATCAAGATGCCCGCGCAGCTGCAGCGCCACCGCCATGGTGTGGATTGGGGAGGGTCCTTGCAACTGATCGATAAACCACAGCCGCTGCTGGGCGAACGACAACGGCACCACCGCCGGCCGCTCCACCGGCGTCAACGGGGCCAGCCGGCCCGCGCCCGCTCCGATGCGGGGCGCCAGCCGGGCCACCGTAGGGGCTTCGAACACCGTGCGCACCGCCAGGTTGGTGTCCAAGCCGGTGTTGATCGCGGCCACCAGCCGCATCGCCGACAGCGAATCCCCGCCCAGGTCGAAGAACGAGTCATCGACGCCGACCCGCTCCACGCCCAGCACTTGGGCGAAAATACCGGCCAGCAACTCCTCGACCGGGTTACTCGGGGCGCGGTAGTGATCGGCGTCGCTGTATTCCGGTGCCGGCAGGGCGCGTTTGTCGAGTTTGCCGTTGACCGTCAACGGCAACGCATCCACAACCACGACCGCGGCGGGCACCATGTAAGCCGGCAGCCGCTCGCTCAGCTGGGCCCGGATCGCGGCGGGGTCGGCGCTGCCAGTCACATAACCGACCAGGCGTTTGTCGCCGGGGCGGTCCTCACGGGCGATCACCGCCGCCTGCCGAACCCCGTCCAGCGCGGCCAACGCGGCCTGGATCTCACCCAATTCGATGCGATAGCCGCGAACTTTGACCTGCTCATCGGCGCGGCCCAAATAATCCAGCTGCCCATCAGCACGCCAACGCACCAAATCCCCGGTGCGATACATGCGTGTTCCTGGCACTTCCGCGTCGGCGAATGGGCAGGCCACAAACCGCGACGCCGTCAACGGAGCCCGGCGCCAATACCCAACGCCCACACCGCGGCCGGCTATGTACAACTCACCGACCACACCTGCCGGCACCGGGCGCAGCCAGCCATCGAGCACAAACAACGCCGCCCCGGGCACCGGCGAACCGATCGGCGCCCCGCCCCCCGGCGTCAACGGCGCACTCATCGCGGCATAGACCGTCGCCTCGGTGGGGCCGTAGGCGTTGATCATCACCCGCCCCGGTGCCCAACGGTCCACCACCTCAGCCGGGCAGGCCTCACCGGCCACCATCAACGCCGTCGACTCCAACCCGTCCCCGGAGAGCACACCCACCGCCGACGGGGTTTGGTTTACGACGTTGACATGTTCACGAATCAGCAAGGCGCGCAAGTCTTCTGGTGAGTGGACGACCTCGTCAGGCACCACCACCAGCCGTCCGCCATGCAGGAGCGCACCGAAGATCTCCCACACAGACACGTCGAAGACCAGGGAATGCCACTGCGACCACACACCGGCACTTGGCAAGCCGGCAGGCACTGACTCCAGCAATTGGGTGACGTTGCGGTGGGCGACGGCCACGCCTTTAGGGACACCCGTCGTGCCGGAGGTGTAGATCAGGTAAGCAATGTCGTCGGGCGCCGGCGCCGGCAAAGCTGTTTTAGGGTGGGCGTCGACGGCGGGGTCGTTGACATCGATGACCGCCATGTCGTGCGTCCCAAGTCGGTCGGCCAGCGCGGCGGTGGTCAGCACCGCAATCGGCGCCGCGTCGGCGAGCATGAACTCGATGCGCGCAGCCGGGTGTGCCGGGTCGATCGGCAGATACGCCGCCCCGGTCTTCAACACCGCCATGATCGACACGATCGCCTCGGCCGAGCGCGAAAACAGCAGCGCCACGCACTCACCCGGCCCCGCACCCCGGTCAATCAACAAGTGCGCCAACCGGTTCGACGCCTCATCCAGCTCACCGTAGGTCCACGAAGCCTCACCACACGTCAGCGCCACGACATCCGGCGTGCGAGCCACCTGGGCAGCGAACACCGCCGGAATTGACGTCACCGCGGTGACCGGCTGGGTCAAAACTGACCGGTTACCCCACCCGTTCAGGTGGTCCTGCTCAGCGTCATCCACCAAATCCACCGACGACAGCAGCAGGGTCGGGTCAGTGGTCAGGGCCGCCAACACCCGCTCTAACCGCTCCGCTAGCTCGGAGACTTCGAAGTTCGAAAATGGCAGCGCTGCGCCCACAGTGCTAAGGAAGAGCTGCTCACTGGCGCTGGAGAAGATTAAGCCGAAGCCGCCGACAATGCCGGGATTGCTGTACGACGCTGATGCAGCGGCAGTACCGAACGAAACAGTCGACGTAGACGGGAGGAAGTTAACACTCACCCGATCGGCTAGTTGCCCTGGACCGCGATGCTGAGTTTTGCGCTCAAGGGCTTGCACCGGAAACCGCTGATGCTCCAGTGCTTCCCGTATTCGTGTGTCAACGTACTGGCAAAAATTGGCAACGGAAGTTTCCGGCGAGACCTTCAACACCAGCGGTACGATGCCGGCAACCATTCCCGGAAGCGTCTTCGACTCTGGACGTACACGTCTGGTGACCGGGAAATCCAGCACCACCTCTGGGCCTTCGGCACACCACCCACGTACTAGAAGCGCGCATGCGGCGGTAATGACCGACGATCGTGGCACGTTCCACGCTTCGGCTGCTTCGTCAACGTAGCGAACGATGAGAGGGTCTATTTCAACCGGCGCAGAAAGCTGATTCTGATCACGTCTGCCCGAGGCTTTTGACAACCGGTAACTCGGTCCGCTTTCCGGTAAAAGGTTCTCCGCCCAATAAGCCTGGTCTTTGGAATAATCTTTGGAGCCTTCGTACTCTGATTCGAGGTCGACCAAGTCCTGCAATGAACCAAAAAAAGCAGGAGGGATGGGTGTGCCTGAAACTATCGCCGAGTACAGAGCGGCAATCCGATGGCCGACGAGCAGAATTCCGGTTCCATCAATAACTATATGATGACCCCAGGCGAACAAGTAAAATTCATCGGTCCCGGTTCGGAATAAGGCGAATCTGAACAGCGGACCGGTGAAGGGCATTGGCGTGCGTTGGATCGATGATGCGGTCTCGTGAGCTTGCTCCACCGGATTAGGCTCGGAGCTCAGGTCGTAGAAGGGCAGCTCGATGTCCGGATAATCCATCACTTTTTGGTAGATCTGGCCGTCTATCTCAAAGATGCTGGCCCGAGTTGGTTCCGCCTCTTGTATTGCTCGGCGGATCGCCCACTCAAGGACATCACGATCTACCGTTCCTTCGATTTTCAGGAACAGGCCGAGCTGCCATTCCGCGCCGGTGTCACCCGTTTCCTGCGCAAGCCATATGTCTAGCTGTGCACGTGTTAGCGGAAGCGCCCGGTCGTCAAGCTTTATTGGCGGTGTGCGCGTCGGCGGAAGTGCCCTGTCACCAAGTTCCATCGGACTTCCCGAACCCAGACGGTCTAATTATCAGAAGCCCGGCTCCTCGCCAGCCGTTCGCGCAGACTCTTGGGCCGTATATCGGTCCAGTTTTGTTCGATGTAGTCCAGGCACGCTGCGCGATCCGCTTCACCGAAAACCACCCGCCAGCCGGCTGGGACATCAGCGAAGGTTGGCCACAGGCTATGCTGCTCCTCGTCGTTGACCAAGACGAAAAAGCTGCCATTTTCGTCGTCGAACGGATTGATGCTCACTAGGTCCCCCTGTTCCCCCAGGCCTATCTAATTGACACAAGCGCAACCGTTCTGAACTATACGTGAGACCAACAAGGCGGGTCCGAGGTTTCGACAAACTCACTGAAGAGGGCTTCGGACAGCGGTGATTGGTGCGTTGTACTGGGTTTGCGCGTTGCCTTGCCGTTGCCCTTACCCGGGAAAGCGAAGGTTGGCCTGGCCTTGCTACGCGTGCTCTTAGTGCACGATGGCGTTTCGTAAGTCGGTTGTGCCGCCGAACCGGGCCTTCCGGCCATTCCTGCCAGCCACACCTCTGTATTTGGTGCGGCGAGGGACTAGTTGCACGCCCAAATTAAGCGCCGTTGCTGTCAGGAATCGAGATAAGCGGGATAGCAAATCCCTCTCCCCTTTAGGTCGGCTCTCCGGTGAGCCATGACGCGTTGCAGGCTCGATCGCAGCGCACACCATGGGGCAATAGGGCACCACGGCACGATTGCTGGCTCGCGTCGAGGTCACCGATGCAGCATGGTTTTCCTCAGCGGGCGACCCCAAGCGGACAACGATCGCCTCGACAGCACATGTTCTGAGTACGGCCGAGCGATAACGTAATCTCCACCGTGGCCGAGGATAACGGGCACCATGCGGTTCACGGGTCCGCGCGGGACGTCGGTGCCCTGCATTCCACCCACGTCGTATGCATTACGATCCCATATCACGCCCATATCGCGTTGCGAACGAGGCGATACGGAGGCCGTCGGCATGGTTTACTCATCAAGATCTGGCCGCGCTCCCGCGGGCGCCGCGGCTTGAGGGTGACCGCCGTATGGCTAGCCTGCGACGCGCACCGCACTCGAGGTGCCGTCGTCTGGCGTGTCGCGGACGACGTGTAGTTGCATGCTCGAGTGGCTCACATAGCGCCAGCTATGAAGACGGAGGGGATTCGCGATTTTCAGCGTTCTGAGGAGATTGTGGATCCCGTTGGTAATACTCGTGGTCATCGCCAGCGGAGGATTCACCGTGACACGGCTCCACAACGTTTTTGGCTCTGAGAAACGCCCCTCGTATGCCGACACCAAGACCAACGACACCAAGCCTTTCAACCCCAAACACATGACGTATGAGGTCTTCGGACCCCCAGGAACGGTGGCAACCATCAGCTACTTCGACGTCAATGCTGACCCGCGGCGATTGGATAACGCTCGCCTGCCGTGGTCGGTGCAGTTCGCGACCAGCGAGGCGACGGCCGTTGGAAGTGTCGCGGCGCAGGGGGACAGTAACAGCATCGGCTGCCGGATCGTGGTGGACGGTGAGGTCAAAGCCGAACGAATATCCAACGAAGTCAACGCCTTTACCTTCTGCCTGCTGAAGAACGGATGATCGGCGAGCACATGGCCAGCGAACACACCACGCCACCATTCGCAGCGCGGATGATCCATCGGTTCTCTGTGCCGGTCATCTTGGCGTGGTTGGCGATCGCCTTCATCCTGAGTGCCGCTGTCCCCTCACTGGAGCAGGTCGAGAAAGAACGTTCGGTATCGCTGGCTCCCAGCGATGCGCCGGCATTCAAGGCGGCGAATCGGGTCGTTGAGGACTTCAAGGAATCCAATTCCGGCAATGTTGCGGTGGTCGTCTTGGAGGGTCAGCAACCCCTGGGCGACGAGGCTCACCGGTACTACAACGATTTGATTCGCCAGCTGGAAGGTGATCCGAAGCACATCACCCACATTCACAATTTTTGGGGGGATCCTCTCACGGCGGACGCCGCGGAAAGCGCCGATAACAAAGCTGCGTATGTCCAGTTGGACCTCGCCGGCGAGCCGGGCCAGACCTCGGGGAACGAAGCCGCCGAAGCCGTCCGGGACATCGTGGGGCGGACGCCACCACCACCGGGGCTCAAGGTGTATGTCACTGGCCCGGCGGAGATTGCTGCGGACCTAGGGCGCAGTGGTGACAGGACGGTCATCACAATCACAGTGTTAAGCCTCGCCGTGATCTGCACTATGTTGTTCCTGGTCTACCGCTCGGTCATCACCGTAGTTCTTTTGTTGCTGATGGTCGGGGTGGAATTGCAAGTCGCCCGAGGCGTTGTCGCGTTCATCGGCCATCACGCGCATATCGGTCTTACTACCTTTGTCGTGAACCTCCTGACCTCCCTTGCTATCGCGGCTGGTACGGACTACGGGATATTCTTTTTCGGGCGATATCAAGAGGCGCGCCAGGCCGGCGAGGATCGCGTCACGGCTTACTACACCACTTACCGCGGGGTCACCAAAGTTGTCTTAGCTTCCGGTCTGACGATCGCCGGAGCCCTTTTCTGCCTTCGTTTTGCCCGGCTGAACGCTTTCTCGGCCATTGGGATTCCGTGCGCGGTGGGTATGGTCATTGCGGTGGCTGTGGCGACCACTCTGGTTCCGGCAGTTATCGCCTTAGGCGGCCGCTTCGGTCTGTTTGAGCCCAAGCGCATGGTCATGGGTCGTGGATGGCGGCGGATAGGCACGTCGATCGTCCGCTGGCCAGCGCCAATCCTGGCCGCGGCATTAGCAGTCGCGCTCATCGGCCTATTAGCGCTGCCGGGGTACATACCTAGCTATAACGATCAGAAGTATATTCCGAAAGATATTCCCGCCAACCTGGGCTATACAGCCGCAGCGCGCCATTTTCCCGAGTCGCGAATGCTGATGCCAGAGATGTTACTGGTCGAAACTGATCATGATCTTCGCAATTCGGCAGATATGCTGATACTGAACAAACTAGCGAAGGGCGTCTTCGCGGTTCCAGGCGTCGCCAATGTGCAGGCCATCACTCGCCCCACTGGAGACCCGATCCAACACACGTCGATACCGTTTATACTCAGCATGGGGCAGGCCAGCCAGCTGCAAAATTTAGCGTTCCAGAAAGAACGCATGAAAGACATGCTCAAGCAGGCTGACGAATTGTCGACAACGATCAGCCTGATGCAGCGCATGTATGCCTTGATGCAACAGCTCGCCGGTACCACTCATCGCATGGTCGGTAAAACGCATGAGATGGCAGAGATCACCGATGAGTTGAGGGACCACGTTTCGGATTTCGAGGACATGTGGAGGCCCATTCGCAGTTATTTCTACTGGGAAAGGCATTGCTACGACATTCCCATCTGCTGGTCGCTGAGATCAATATTCGATGCGATCGACGGTGTTGACGAGGTTACCGATAAGCTGCAGGACCTTGTCAAAGACCTGGATCAGATAGACGTGCTTATGCCCCAGCTACTGACCCAGTTCCCGCCGATGATTGCGACCATGCAGAGCTCGCGGACCATGATGCTGACCATGCACAGCACAATGTCCGGAATTTTCGGCCAGATGGAGGACAACAGCGACAATGCGACAGCTATGGGGAAGGCTTTCGACAAAGCCAAGAACGACGACACCTTCTACCTGCCGCCGGACATCTTCAAGAACAAGGACGTCCAACGGATCCTGAAGGTCTTTGTGTCGCCGGACGGGAAAGCCACCCGGATGCTTATCACCCAGAAGGGCGATCCCGCGTCACCCGAGGGCATCTCGCGGGTCGATGCAATAAAAACCGCGGCCGAGGAGGCGCTGAAGGGAACTCCGCTGGAAAACGCGAAGATTTACCTCACCGGCACCGCCGCGATGGCGAAAGACATAGTAGACGGCTCCCGATACGATCTGTTGATCGCGGCAGTGGCTGCGCTGTGCCTGATTTTCATCATCATGCTGATCATGACCAGAAGCTTCATCGCGGCGCTGGTTATCGTCGGTACGGTGGCGCTTTCGCTCGGAGCGTCGTTCGGGCTTTCGGTCCTCGTCTGGCAGTACCTCCTCGGCATACAAATACACTGGGTGGTGCTGGCGATGTCGGTGATCGTCCTGTTGGCGGTCGGATCTGACTACAACCTGCTGCTGGTATCACGTATGCGAGAGGAAATCGGTGCCGGCATAAAGACGGGCATCATCCGCGCGATGGGTGGTACCGGCAAAGTCGTGACGAATGCAGGCCTGGTGTTCGCTTTCACCATGATGTCCATGGTCGTCAGCGACCTGACCATCATCGCGCAGATCGGGACCACCATCGGCCTCGGGCTGCTGTTTGACACGCTGATCGTGCGCGCGTTCATGACGCCGTCGGTCGCCGCGCTGCTAGGACGGTGGTTCTGGTGGCCGCAACAAGTGCGTCCTCGGCCTGCCAGTGCATTACTTCGGCCGACAGGACCTCGTCCACTGGTACGGTCCTTGTTGCTGAGGAGCTAGCGATGGCTACCTTCTGCTGGCTTTGGAAGGCCGAATGAGGAACCAACCACCTCGGCAGGCGCTGGTGGCGCGCACAATCCACCGGTTTTCGCTCGTCGTCATCCTGGCGTGGGTGGCGCTGGTTCTGCTTGTCACCTTCGGGGTTCCATCGCTGGAGAAGGTCGGTCAGCAGCATTCGGTGTCAATGAGCCCCAAAGACGCGCCGTCTGTACAGGCCATGGTCCGGATGGGCAAAGACTTCAAAGAGTCCAATTCGGACAGTTTCGCGATGATCGTCCTCGAGGGGCAGCAGCCACTCGGCGAAGAGGCTCACAAATACTATGCCGAGCTAATTCGCGAGTTAAGAGCTGACCCGAGGCACGTTGAACACGTCCAGGATTTGTGGGGAGATCGGCTCACGGCGGCGGGCGCCGAAAGCGCCGATGGCAAGGCCGCATACGTGCAATTGAATCTGGCCGGCAACCAAGGCACCACGCTGGGCGACGAATCCGTGGCAGCGGTGCGGGATATCGTCAAGCGGACGCCGGCACCTCCTGGGGTCGCGGCCTATGTCACCGGCGCGTCTCCACTCATCGTGGACATGCAGCACAGTGGAAACAAATCCATTGTGAAGATCACCGCAGTGACGGTCGCAGTGATCTTCACAATGCTGCTTCTTGTCTACCGCTCGGTCATCACCGTGGTCTTGCTGCTGGTCATGGTTGGCATCGAATTAGCGGCGGCCCGAGGAATCGTGGCTTTTCTCGGCAACAACGATATTCTTGTACTTTCCACGTTTGCCATTAACCTGCTTGTGTCTCTCGCGATCGCGGCCGGAACAGATTACGCAATATTTTTCTTTGGCCGCTATCACGAGGCACGTACCGCGGGCGAGGATCCAGAAACGGCCTATTACACCACCTACCGCGGGGTCGCTCCCGTTGTCTTGGCTTCCGGTTTGACGATCGCCGGTGCGATTTTCTGCTTGAGCTTCACCCGGATGCCCTATTTCCAGACCATGGGTGTCCCGTGCGCCGTGGGCATGGTCGTTGCGGTCGCGGTGGCGCTCACGCTGGTGCCGGCAGCTATCGCCGCCGGCAGCCGCTTTGGGCTATTCGAGCCGAAGCGCACCGTCAGAGTCCGTCGCTGGCGTCGAGTAGGCACCGCTATTGTCCGCTGGCCCGCGCCGATTCTGACTGCCGCATGCGCGATCGCACTGATCGGTCTGCTGACTCTGCCGGGCTACAAGACAAGCTACGACGACCGCAAGTATATTCCTCAAGACCTCCCGGCCAATTTGGGTTATGCGGCAGCCGACCGGCATTTCTCGCAGTCACGAATGATGCCGGAAATCCTGATGATCGAGTCCGATCACGATATGCGCAATCCAGCAGACTTTCTGGTACTCAACAAACTAGCCAAGGCAGTCTTCCGGATTCCCGGAATCTCGCGGGTACAGGGCATCACCCGGCCGGAGGGAACACCGATTAATCATACTTCTATACCATTTTTGCTCAGCATGCAAAACGCGATGCAGCAGCAAGATATGAAATATATGAAAGCCAGAACAGACGACATGCTGAAGCAGGCCGATGACATGGCCAAGATGATCGGCATAATGCAGCATATGTACGGTGTGACGCAACAAATGACCGCTATAACTCATCACACCATTGTTACCACGAAGGAAATGATCGCTGTCACTGATGAGTTGCGGGATCACATTGCGGACTTCGAGGATATGTGGCGGCCCATTCGTAGCTACTTCTATTGGGAAAAGCACTGCTACGACATTCCGATCTGTTGGTCATTGAGAAGCATATTCGATACCATCGACGGTGTCGATGTACTTACCGAGAAGATGCATGAGCTCGAGAAAGACCTCGATCAAATGGATACGCTCATGCAGCAGATGCTCCAGTACTTCCCGCCGATGATAGCGAACATGCAGAACATGCGCACCATGATGCTCACCATGCACAGCACCATGTCCGGGACCTTCGACGAGATGGAAGACTCCAGCAACAACGCAATGGCCATGGGACAAGCATATGATGCCGCCAAAAATGACGATTCTTTCTACCTACCTCCGGAAGTTTTCCAAAACAAGGACTTCCGCCGCGCGATGAGTTCCTTCCTGTCGCCCGACGGGAAAGCAGCCCGATTAATTATCTCGCAGCGCGGCGACCCCGCTTCGCCCGACGGAATCAAGCGAGTCAACCAGATCAGGACGGCCGCAGAGGAGGCACTCAAAGGCACACCCCTGACGAGCGCGAAAGTCTATGTCGCCGGCACGGCGGCAACCTATAAGGACTGGTCGGACGGCTCTACCTTCGATCTATTGATCGCAGGAGTCGGTTCGCTCTGCCTCATTTTCATCATCATGCTGATCATCACGCGAAGTTTTATTGCCGCACTGGTTATCGTCGGCACGGTGGCAATTTCTTTGGGTGCTTCCTTTGGACTGTCGGTGCTGGTCTGGCAATATATCCTGGGCATCAAGCTGCACTGGATGGTGCTTCCGATGTCGGTGATCATCCTGTTGGCCGTGGGGTCTGACTACAACCTGCTGCTGGTGTCCCGGATGAAAGAGGAAATCGCCGCCGGAATTAAGACGGGCATCATCCGTGCAATGGGTGGCACCGGCAAAGTCGTGACGAACGCTGGTCTGGTGTTCGCGTTCACAATGATGTCGATGGCAGTCAGTGACCTGCGCATCATCGCACAAGTGGGAACGACTATCGGTCTCGGTCTGTTGTTCGACACGCTGGTCGTGCGCTCGTTCATGACACCGTCCATTGCCGCGCTGCTCGGCCGGTGGTTCTGGTGGCCGCAAACAGTGCGCCCCCGGCCCGCTAGCCAAATGCTCAGGCCGTACGGACCGCGTCCGTTGGTTCGGTCCTTGCTCCTCAGGGAAGAGCACGACGACGACCCGGACACAGTTGAATTACCGACGGTGTCCCTCCGGGGTTACCCACGCCGTTGATCAGCGCCACAACGGGCGACCATGCGGCAGTGGAATTCGAGAAGATTGGTTTAAACCACGATCACTAGCGAAGGAATTCGGCGCCATCGGAAGCAAGTCGCGCATTATTGAACCCGCCGCACGTTTATTCCGTTTAGCGTTTCATTCATTCCTGGCGTTGACGCTGGCCTCCCCGGTCTAACTTACCTAGACCGGTAATTTCAAGGCTGACCGACTTCCGTTGTCCGGCTGCACCAAGCATGAAAAGTATATCGCCGATAGGAGCGCCCAGCCAAAATCGCCAAAATGGCCTGCGGTAAAACGCCCAGGTGTAGTTACCCGGCATGTCCAACCAGTGTAATCCGATACGGAGAATGGAGTACCACACGCGCCTCCAGCGCGCAGTAGTCATCTCGACGTTCATCTCCATTATCTCGAGGCCCCAAGCCCGGTATTGCCATTCCAGCTCGTAGCGGCTCTGGAAATCGTAAAACGCCCGTAGTTCGCCGTCGGTGACCAAATACTCGTCGAAGACCAAGATAGATCCTTCGACGAAGTGATTTTTACACGCTTCCAACGCATGCAGGCAACTGTCATATGTATCCAAATCCATGTGAAAGAGCCTGATTGGTACGCCTGGGTGGTCGGCCAAGAACGGCGTCAACGTGTCATAAGTACTGCCCCTAATAAAGTGCACCTTGCGACCGAGCACCGCCGGTAAGTCGTCGTAGAAGGTCACACCGGTATCGCGCATAAACCGTTGCGCCAACGGTTCTGATACTGAAAAAGACCCCCGCTCTATAACCGCCTGGCCCTCGACTTGCCAGTCTTCGACAAGTCCCGTAAAGGTATCGAAGCCGTACACCGTGCAATTGCAAGCATCAGATATGAGTCTTGTCGACCACCCGATCCAGACACCTAGATCGAGAACCAGTTCGTCAGGATGCTCGCCGCAATGCCTGGCTAGGCGCGATGCCTCCCACAAAAGCGTATGGCCTCGAATCCTCCGCTGGCGCAGATCCGACATCGTGCGGCCGATAAACGAACGATATGAGTCGTCATAGACGCTGATGTCGCGAGCGTATAAGTTCGGAATGAAGCGGTCGCGACCCCGATAAGCCAGGCGTGCGCAGAGGAGCAAAACCAGAAGTAGGGCGATCGCGACGGCGAGGGCTGGTTCTAAATAACATGCCGCAACGACCATGAGCGCGCCGGCAATGAGAAATGCTCTCCATATGCGGTGTATGGTCATCCGATCTACTGCCCGCTGATCGGCTCGCCCCACGGGTTCACCTCCAGGTCTCGGCTCGGGTGACCTAAGGGCGTTGAGCCTGATGGCCGATGTTCGACTGGGCGGACTGCTCCGCTTATCGCTCATACGCCGAGATCGACATGAATACCAGCGTCATGGATGCCGCCCAGCTGCAAAGCACACCCGGCTGGTATGCCATGGACTGATGCCGAGACGACCGTAGAACAGGAGTTCTTCATCGGCCATGTCCCGTGGCTAACCAGTGAAGCGTCGCCTCATCGAGCTTCACAGACAGTGCGGCTACGTTCTCCGCGAACTTCTCGGATGTTGTGCAGCCGACCACGGCAAACGCGTGGAGCGGGTGGCACAGCACGTACGCGAGCGCAACCTGCGCAACGGTGAGGTGATGCTCACGCGCGAACGACCTTGTGCGCTCGAGCCGTTGGATGTTCTCTTCGGACCCGAAGTGGCTCGCACACCACCGGCTGACACGGTTGAGGTCTGGGTTCTCCGGCTGGTAGTGGTCCGAAAAAAACCCGCGGGCGAGGCTGGAATACGCGAACACTGGCAGCTCTTGCGCCGCATACCATTCTCTTGCGACATGCTGGCCGTCCCCTGCCAGGGTGACGGCGCCAGGGTAGAAAGCCTGCGTCCACTCGGCGAGGCTGAATTGAACGCTCGACGCGCTGAACGGTTTCAATCCATTGCGAGCAGCAAACGTATTGGCGGCGGCAATGCGCTCGTGCGACCAGTTAGAGGCACCTATCGCTTTGATCTTGCCCTCGTCGACGTGACGGTTGAGCTGCTCCATGAGCGGTTCGACTGGTGCGGTGGGATCGTCGTAGTGAAGTAGATACAGATCAATACAATCGGTGCGGAGCGCCTTGAGGGATGCGTGCAGGTCGTGCGACACAACCGACGGAGAGACCCGCGGGCGTCCTAAGAGGAGGTTGGGAGCACATCCTTTACTGACGACCACAACGTTGTCGCGGTTCCGCCGCGCCCGAATCCAGGCACCCAACGTGCGTTCGCTGTCCCAGTACATGCGTGCTGTGTCGAAGGTATTGCATCCCAGCTCAAATGACTTATCTAAAAGCGAGAAGGCTTGTTGCTCAAGGCTTCTTGTTGGCGACCACGGCAGTCGCCGGCCGCGCAACCGATCAGTGCCGAAGACGATTCTGGAGACGGGCTTATCAATGCCGGCAACCTTCCCGTAGTCCATTAGATCGCGGGCCTCAGATAGTCGCGAACGATGAACTGACACGCTCGAACGGTGAGGGCCATCATTGTGAGCGTCGGATTCTGGAATCCGGAGGAGACGAAACATGCACCGTCCGTCACGAACACGTTGTCAGCATCCCAGCACTGACAGAGCGGGTTAAGCACTGAGTTCTCTGGGTGGTCACCCATGCGTGCGCCTCCGGTCTCATGAACGGCACCGCCGGGTGGGAAGAGGCGACCCCGGCGGCCGACATTGCGGTTCTTATCCACCTGCAAACCGCCGGCGGCAGCGATTTCCGGGAGTGTCCGGCTCATGTGGGCCACCATATTGACTTCATCGGGAGAATGGCTGCACTCGATTCTTGCTGCGGGCACTCCCCATGCGTCCTTCACGCTTGGGTCGAGCGTGACGTGATTTTCGTATCGGGGCTGCATCTCGCCGAAGGCGGCCATGCCCCATGCGGGCATGCCGCGGCCGACCGCGACCTGAATGCCGTAGCCGCCGGGAAAATTCGTGGATTCGCTTTGGCAGAAGCTCGGAATATAGAGGCCTGTTGCCACAAAGTCGAAACCGTCCTCCTTTGGAGCGGGCTCGACATCCTCTTCACGGACCTTGCCCGACTCTGCGTAGGTCACGTGATCGCACAAGTAGCGACCGAGATGGCCTGACGACCCACCGACACCTAAGGGATGCTTCTCGCACGCCGAGTTCAGGAGGATCCGCACGCTCTCGATTGCCGAGGCACACAGGACAACGACCTTGCCACGGACTGTCTGCGGTTTCCGGGTTAGTCGCTCGATGTATTCGACGCCGGTCGCTTCACCTGAGTGCGCGTCGATCAGCAATCGGCTCACGACAGCGTCTGTTCGGATCTCAAGGCGGCCGGTTGCCAGCGCGAGTCTGATGGGAAGCGGAACCCGATTGTTGTCGTACTTGACGATCCGGGCATGGGTGACGTGGACGTTGGGAAGTCGTCTCTCGACATTGGCCAGAAACGATTCTTCCATTTTTGTTGTCTTCGCAGGCCCGATGAACTGTCCGTCCGGACAATTTGAAATGCCCGCGGGTTTTCCGTAGACCCCGAGCGTTCGCTCGACCACGTCGTAGTACGGAGCTAGGTCTTCATAGGACAACGGCCAATCGACACCGACGCTACGGATGCTTGCGGCTTTCAGCTCGTAATCCGACATGCGGTAAACCTGCCTGCACCAGGTGTGCAGGCGTCCGCCGAGTTGCCGGCCTCTGTACCAGCGAAACGCATTTCCCCGTGGCGTCGTATAGGGGTTCTCTCTGTCGTTGACGTAAAACTGCTTTGTATTCTCCGTGAACGCCGGGCTTCGCGCCTGAATGTGCTGGCCTCGAATCGCCGATTTGATGCGGCCCGCAATCCCCATTACGCCCGACTGGGCGTCGGCAGGAAAGTCGCGTGCGAGGTCCAGACATCTGCCGGCCTCGAGCAATACGACGTTGAGCCCCCCTTCCGTCAGCTCCTTGACGGCCCACGAGCCGGAAGCTCCGGAGCCGACGACGACAGCGTCATAGATGGAATCACTGCTGGGCATACGTGAGCGTCTCGCTTGCTGCGTGCGTGTCACGTTCGTCATCGGGAGCGGCGGTTGGCCGAATCGCACTGCCCTCTTGTAACAGGACACGCATGCTTCGAAGTGTTCCCCCCTGCAAGGTCTTGCTGGGGCGGAACGTTACACCACCGGCACTCTCGGAGTCTCTCGAATCATGCAACAGCAGACGCTAGCTGCGTCCTGGCGCGTCTGTCGGTGTGGCCGACCCCGTGAACTGGTCCACGATGGGTGAGAGTTGTTCATCGGTGGGTACAGAGCGCAGCGTAGCGGGCCGGGGCTTGGTAGCCCAGCGCTGAGTGCCGACGGTGGTGGTTGTAGTCGTATTTCCAGTCGCCTATGACCACTCGGGCCTGCGCCAGTGACCAGAAGCTGTTGATGTTGAGGCATTCGTCGCGGATACGAGAGTTGAACGATTCGACGTAGCCGTTGCGCCAGGGCTCTCCGGGCGGGATGAAGGACAGACCGACATGCCCTGCCGCCCAGTCGGCCATTGCCGCGCAGGCAAATTCAGGTCCGTTGAGTCAACGCAGCACCACCGGATAGGTGCCTCGATCGGCGGCAATGCGTTCGAGCTCGCCGATGACGTCATCGCCGGTGATGTTGCGCTCGACCATGTCGCCGAGGCATTCGCGGGTGCGCTCGTCGACGATGGGCACGATCTTGATCGGTCGTCCGTCGGTGGTGACGTCGAACTGGAAATCGGCGGCCCACACCTGGTCGGGAGCATCCGCGCTGACCTGCGGCGCGGTGGAGGTTCCGCGGCGTTTGCGCCGACGTCGCCGTGGCACGCGAAGCCCTTCTTCACGCAAAGACGTTGAGTCTTTTTATGGTTCACATTCCAGCCTTCATCGCGCGCATCGTGGTAGGCGGGCCGAAACCGGCGACGGGGTTGTTTCTTGGCCCAAGCACGCAGCCAGCTACGCAACGCCGCGTCGGGGTCCTTCGGTGTCGCCGACACCGGTTGGTGTCGTTGGGTGCTGCGGTGTTGCCCGGTCACGCGGCAAGCCAGCCGTTCGCTGACCCCCAGCAACGTGCTGGAGATGATGAACGGCGGCCCGCCGGCGTTCCGGGCTTAGAAGTTTCCCTTCGCGATCTCCTTGAGTGCGGCCTTCTCCAACTCGGCGTCGGCCAGCAGCCGTTTAAGGGTGCTGTTCTCCCGTTGGAGGTCCTTGAGCCGTTTGGCGTCCTCAGCTTTCAGACCGCCAAATTGGTTGCGCCAGCGGTGATACGTGGCCTCGGAGACACCCAGCTCGCGGAAGACCGCCGCGGTGTCCTTGCCCTGGGCCAACCGCCGATCCGCGGTCATCAACTTGCGCACAATCTGCTCGGGAGTGTGCCGCTTCCTCCTCGCCATAATCTTGTCGAGCCTTCCTGCCCAAAACCTGGGCTGCAAAACTCTCACGCATCCCGGACCAACCAACCGGGGTCAGCGCAGGTGCGCACGTACCGACTACAGGATGTCGCCAGCAAACCGGTCGGGCTGCCTATCCACGCCCTGAAGCCTAGTAAACGGCAACAGCATGGAGCGCGACGCGGCTATATCATTGCGATGCGTGAGCAAATCAACCACACCAGCAGGTACTTCTGGCCCATGCCGAAGGTGATTGCTGGTCCGCGGCTACATCCAGTCGAAAATACGCCGGGCCGCACTTCGTGCAGATGCGTTTACGTGTCGGAAATTCAAGGCCCTGATGCCAGAAAATCGTCGAGGTACGAGGGTGGCTGCAGGTTAAGCAACTGCTCGCGGTCGGCGGCGAGATCGGCGAAGTCGAGCGCCTCGATCTGCGCCGGGGAGTACGTCAATCGCGATTCCGGCAATCCCTTCCGTACGAGTCCAACACCAAGGTCGCAATTCAGCACCACGACGCGCAGGTCGTTCCGGGTGCTACGCAGATGGACGATCGCCTTCCAGACATCCCCGCTCCAGACAAAGTGCCACCGATTGTGCGCACGAAATTCGGCGTACGACGCCGCTGGATAGGCGATCGTGGCCTTCGCGGGGTTACAGTCGTGCAAAACAATGACGCCGTCGTCGCGCAGGTAGCGCAGCGTGTTTTCGATGTCGCGCAGTACCTGCCCATAAGTGTGGAGCCCGTCGATGAGGGCGACGTCGATGCCGCGCTCTTCAAGGAAGGCCGTCTCATTCGCGAAGAAGTCATCGCTCGTCGTCTCGAAGTAGTAGGTGGCACGCGCCTTGGCCTCGACTTTCCGGCGGGAGCGGGGCGAAAGCCTGAACTCGGGGTCGACGGCAATTTTCTCATCAGCGCTAATACGCCGGAGCGAGAATCCGTACCCGACGCCGATCTCGAGGTAAACGCGCTGCAAGCGCCCGTTCAGTGCTTGCTGTGCGGCCTTAATCCGGTTCATGCGACGATCCTTTTCGGGGCGGGGCTTCTGCCGAACAGTAGGTGCTGCGGCAAATCTCTTTCCGCAAGGTTCCCGGGGACGCCAGCTTCTAACCAGTGCGCCATCCGTACATCTGAAGTTACGTCTCCTCCGCCGTTTGCTCGGTTGTACGTCGGCGCAAACAAGTCTCCGCGTAGGCGGCCGGGCGGCAACGGTCGAATTGGCAGTAACTGAGGGCGATGCGGAAGCCTCGATGTCAGGCTGTCACGCATCGACGCCGACATGCTGTGACGATTGTCTTAGAAATGTGGCCTCGTTGATCATCGCGCCGGAGCGCCGTCGCCTTCAGCCCACACGCCTTGAGCGGGCGAAATCTTCGACAAGATCAGCGGCCGCCGCAGTGCTTTCCGCGGGCTTGCTCATCCGGGTGGCGATCTCACGGGCGCGGGCGACATAGTCGGGAGCGAGGATGGTGCGCAGATCGGCGACCAACGATTGCAGGGTGGTGGTCGAAAAGCGCCGAGCGGTGCCTACTTTCAATCGCTTGACTTGAGCTCCAAAGAACGGCTGATCGGACGTATTCCATAGGATCAATGTGGGGACTCCGGCGCGCAAGACTGCGGCCGTGGTGCCCGCGCCGCCGTGGTGCACGACCGCGCGGCAAGCCGGAAAGGTGGCCGCATGATTCACCGCACCTACCACCTTCACGTGGTCGCAATCGGTGACGTCGTCGAAGTGAGTCCCGGCGGAGCAAACCAACGCCCGCTCCCCTAACTGCGCGCATGCCGTGCTGATCATGGCCAGTGTGTCGCCGGGAGATTCGATCGGTATGCTGCCAAAGCCGAAGTAAATTGGCGGTGTTCCGGCGGCAATCCACGACGCGATCTCGTCATCGGCATCCGTTGGCAGCTCCATCGTCAGCGCACCGGTAAAAGGCCGTCGTCCATCGTATTTCGCCCATTCGGCTGCCAGCCCGGGAAAGCACAGCTCGTCGTAGGCCTGGATTTCCAGCGATCCGCGCTGGGCGATCCGTCGCGGCGCGGGGCAGGTTGCCTTCGGCAGGCCAAGTTCGCGACGTTGCGCATCCTCCGGTTTCTTCGTCCAGCGCCAATACATCCACTCGTCAACCCTCATCGCGAATCGGCCCAGCGGCGACGGCAGCATCGAAATGTAGTGGCCGTTGGCCCGTATCGGGAAGTAGTGCAACGTGGCCAGCGGAATGTCGTAGTATTCGGCAACGTTGGCGGCCGGCGGCTCGGTACTCATGCAGGTGATCAGCAGGTCAGCCCCGTCCGCCAGTGGCGTCAGTGACTTGCTCATCTCCATCCAGCATTGGGTAACAAGCTCCCCCAGTTCGCGCCACGCCCGGATCACCTCCTGGATCCTCCAGGGATTGCGGTATAGGGATGTCGAGAAATTGCGCTGTGCTTCCAAGGGTGCCCGTGCGTCTATCCCGTAAGGGACCGCCGCAAGCCCAGCCGACTCAGCAAAGGGCACCATGTCGGGTGGGAAGGCCATGCGCACGTCGTGGCCGCGGCGTAGGAGTTCAAGCCCGACAGCGGCGCCGGGCTCGACATCGCCGCGGCTTCCGTAACATGCCAGTACAAATTTCATTGCAGCTCCTGGCCCTCATTTCTCGCGCGCGTAATGCGTAACGAAAGTGGCAGTCCGCACCCCCAGTTCAGCCGCCCAGCAGCATAATCCTCTTTCTCGCGCTGTAGACCTGAAACTCAGAAGTTTGCGCAACGGGCCGGATGTTGTCTCCGGATCGCAATCGAGGCCCATGGCCGGGGATGCCGAGCGTGGCAGTGAACCGGATGCCAACTTGTCTCAGTGATCGGCAATCACCACCCAACATGCCCGCATGGCGCCGACTCTTGCTCAGCGACACGCGATGGCGGTACTCGACTCTGGGCCTGGTCGACCAGGCAGGCATCCGCCGCAGATTCGCGGCAACGGCTTTTGATGCAGCGGTATCGGCGCATTCCGATCTCTTTGGCGCGCAGGAGATTCGCTCGGCCTATCTGCCGCCGCCAGAACCGTCATTGGTTCCCAGTCGCATCGATTCCGGGCCGCCACGCGCGGTCAACTGTTCAGCGTTTCCCCACTTCCCGCCCCCTAGTGGTCTCATCGATAGTGCCCAACCGGGCGACTTCTCCGGGCTGCCAACATGCCCATGACGCTTTCGGGCCTACGTCGGGCAAAGCCGAGTGAGAGCGTTGTCGACGAGTTATGAGGCGTGGGATCACGAAGACAAGCTGCTCATTGGGGGGAGGGCCCAAGTTAAAGGAACCGCTTGGAAAGAGCGCCTTGTCACCGGATTGCTATCCCACCGGAAACCACCGCGTCAATGCTGGCGAGATGTAACAATGCCGCTGAAGAACTCACCCCTACTAATAAGTCAGTGACCCTTGCACCAAGCCGAAAGCGTTAGCCCTATTGAACGGACGCAGGGCCCACGCGCGCCAAGAACCGGATTTCGCCCGGACATCGAGGGTCTGCGCGCCGTCGCGATACTTGCGGTTGTCCTGTTCCACGCCGAGGTGCCTGGTATCGGCGGCGGATTCACCGGCGTGGACGTGTTCTTCGTCATCTCGGGATTTCTTATCACGGGGCTGCTTTGGCGCGAGGTGAGCACCGCTGGAAGCGTGCAGCTGCGCCGCTTCTACGGGGCGCGAGCCCGCCGACTGCTGCCGGCGTCGGCCACCGTAGGCGTCGCTATCGCGATCGCTTCGGCACTACTGCTACCTCCGTTGCTGGCCCGCACCGTATTTGGTGATGGCATCACCTGTGCCTTGTATGTCGGTAACTACAGGTTCCTTATGGAAGGCAACGACTACTTCGTCAGTGTGATGCCTCCGTCCCCTTTCCAGCACTACTGGTCATTGGGCGTCGAGGAGCAGTTCTATTTGGTGTGGCCCGCTTTGATTCTCGGTACGGCGTGGTTCATCCGGCGTGCGCGCCGGCGCACCAAGGCCGATGCCAGCTTCTCCGCGACTCCGTACCTGGTGGTGCTTGCAGTGGTCGCGTTCCTGTCGTTTGCGTTGTCGCTGGTCGCTACCAATTACTGGGCGCCGGGTGTGGCGTTCTACTCGCTGCCCACGCGAGCCTGGCAGTTAGCCGTCGGTGGTCTGGTGGCTCTCACGGCCGCCCGGTGGCGTCGGTTACCGCTACTAGGCGCCACGGTCGCAGGATGGGTAGGGCTGGTCGTCATCGTGTTGGGCTGCACACTGCTGCATACGAGTACGCCCTACCCGGGTAGCGCAGCCTTGTTGCCCGTCCTCGGCACGGCTCTGGTGATCGGCGCGGGCTGCGCCGCACCTTGGCGGGGATGCGGGCGCGTGCTGGCATGGGCGCCGATGCGGGCGGTAGGCCGGGTGTCGTATTCGTGGTATCTGTGGCACTGGCCGGTGTTGCTGTTTGCCCCACTATTGTTGGGCCACCCGCTGGGCCTGGCCGGCAGATTGACAGCGGCCCTCTTCTCCGCCGGACTGGCTGTGCTCACCCTGTATATGGTTGAGAATCCGTTGCGATTTGCCGCTTTTCTGCGGCGGTCTCCCGCCGGGAGTCTCGCGGTTGGCGGCGTCGCCACGGCGGTAGCGGTCTGTGTTGGCGTGGCGCTGCTGGTATTAGTCCCTGTCCCAGTCGGCCGCGGCGCGCCGGCTGCGGCGGTGACGGTCACTGCGACGTCACCTCCGCGGAGCGACGACATTCACTTGTACGACGCGGCGGTGCAACACGCGTACGCCCAGGTGCAAGCCGCGGTCGCGGCATCCGCCGAGCTGAAGGCCATACCGTCGAACCTCGACCCGCCACTTGCCGAGGCGGCAGCCGGACAAAAGGCGATGTTGGTCGACGGCTGCATGCGCAATTACTTCGAAGTGGGACAGCCTGAGTGCGCGACAGGCGACACCGCCTCGACAACGACGGTGGCCTTGTTCGGCGACTCGAATGCCACGATGTGGAGTCCGGCGTTCCAGCAGGTGGCCGCAAAGCGGCACCTGCGGCTGGAAAACCTAACCAAGGTGGCTTGCCCGCCGATGGAGCTCTCGATCAACACTCCCTTGCTGCGCCGGGACTACACCGAGTGCGATCAGTGGCGCAGCCAAATTCTCGCTCGGTTACGTGCCGAGCATCCGCGGCTGGTCGTGGTGAGCATGTCGCGGCAGTACGGCACCGGCTACGTTTTGACCTCGAGTTTGAGGTCATACGACCGCGCGTGGATGGACAGCTTAACCCGCCTGGTGCAGCAACTGCGTGGCACTGGTGCGCAGGTACTGGTGCTCGGGCCGATCCCGGATCCGCAGTCACTGGTTCCGATCTGCCTGTCCGAGCACCTCGATGATGCAACCGCCTGCTCGCCCCAGAGGTCCACGGCGGTCGACGACTCCGGTATCGCGGGCGAGACCGCGGCCACAAAAGCCGGTGGCGGACAATACGCCGACATCACGGCTCTGTTCTGCACCGCTGAACGCTGCCCCGTCATCGTGGGCAACACATTGGTGTACCCCGACGACCATCACGTGACGCTGGAGTACGCCCGGCTGTTGGCACCGGTAATTCTGGCGCTGGTCGACCGCACGCTCGCGCGGCGTTGACACCCGCAGACTTGACGGCCGCGCGCTCCCACGAAAGCAGCTGGGCCGAGGCCGTGTTCAGGCCAGCCGGGCGTGCAGGTCGTACCACTTGAATAGGCCGAAAAGCCCTGCCGTTACTCCGACGACGCGTTGTGTAACCGGGTGATCTTTGAAATCGAAGACGGGCCTAGGGAGCGTTCGCTGCATAATTCGCGTCGCCTGGCCGCCGAAGCCAGTGAGGTTGTATCGGCGATGCAGGGCTTGCCCTCTGCGCAAGGCTTTGTCGATGGTCTCCCATCGAACTGGCAACTCTTCACCAAACAATCCGGTGGTGTTCGTGGTGAGCTTGGTTTCGACGAAGCGGCCTTCTCTGGGCGGATTCGGCGGCTTGTGCCTTGGAACCTTGGTCTGATCGACGTAGGCGAAACGGCGATACCCCAGTTCCCACAACGTCGAAAGCTCTTCGAACACCAAGTCAAACGAACCCGGAGGGGAACTGACGCTTGATTCAATGGATATGAAGTCCGGCACGCTGTCGAGGTGCTTCAGAGCGCGGACACAGAGCATGTCCGACCCCTCGATGTCGACCTTGAGGTAATGCGGAACTCCGACCTCCTCGAGGATGCTTTCGAATGTCTGCGTAGGCACGTCAACGTAGTGGTACTTCACCCCTGCCATCGACTCGTTGCGCTCGATGAACGCATCTGACATCGAACTCCAAATCGATTGCTCGTCGCAGACAGCCAGCGGCAATGTCCCCGCTTTCTCGGCTATCGCGACGGGAAAAATCTGCAAGCGCCCCGAATCGATCTCTGAAGCGAAGCGATCGCGAGCGGCCTCAACAAGCCCAGGGTTCGCCTCGATCGCGACGACGTCGAAACCCTTGGCGAGATAGAACGCCGTGTCCTGTCCATCGTGCATGCCGACGTCGATGATCAGGTTCGGACGCTTCATCTGGTTCTCCATAGTGCCAAGCCACTATCGGCTGGAATGCAAACTGGCAATTGTGGCGGTCGGTGCAGAGTTAGAAGACAACCCCCGCCGGAATAGTAGCGTGGCTGCGGCGCCCCAATGAGCAATTTATGTCGGGCAGTGGCCCTCCACCTCGGCTCCAGCCCGCCGCCAAGACGCCTTCAACGCGTCTACCACCTGCGAATGCGCCGACCGCTCCAGCGCCTTGTCGACGCGCACTAGGCTGGATCCTTGTGGAACCGGTATACGGGACGATCATCCAACTCGCACGGCTGACCTGGCGGCTACAGGGAATCAGGTTCACCGTCGCCGGAGTGGAGCATTTGCCGGAGACGGGTGGCGCGGTGATCGCGATCAACCACACCAGCTATTTCGACTTCACCTTCGCCGGATTGCCCGCCTACAAGCAGGGCCGCGGCCGCAAGGTGCGGTTCATGGCCAAGCAGGAAGTGTTCGAGCACAAGGTCTCCGGGCCGATCATGCGGGGTTGCCGCCACATCCCGGTGGACCGTGAGAGCGGAGCGGCCTCGTTCGAAAAGGCCGTCGAAATGCTCAAGGCCGGCGAGCTGGTGGGCGTCTATCCGGAGGCGACGATCAGCCGCAGCTTCGAGATCAAGGAGCTCAAGTCCGGAGCCGCGCGGATGGCGATTGCGGCCGGCGTGCCGATCGTCCCGCACATCGTGTGGGGCGCCCAGCGGGTCTGGACCAAAGACCATCCCAAGAAGCTGCTCCGCCCCAAGGTGCCGATCGCGGTCGCCGTCGGCGAACCGATCCCGCCCACGCTGCCCGCCCCGGAGCTGACCATGTTGCTGCATTCGCGCATGCAGCATCTGCTGGAACGAGTGCAGGACTCCTATGGGCCGCATCCGGCCGGCGAGTTCTGGGTGCCGTACCGGCTCGGAGGCGGCGCACCGACGTTGGCCGAAGCCGCCCGGTTGGACGGGGAGGAAGCCAGCAGGCGCGCTGCGGCCAAAGCGGCCCGCCGGCCCGATACGGCCGGTGCGCCGGAGTAGACGGAATGGAACCGGTCTATCGCACCCTGGAAATCGCGGCCAAGGCCGTGGTCAAAGTGCTCGGCAGCCAGATCACCTACGAGGGTCTGGACAACATTCCGCGAACCGGCGGCGCGGTGGTCGCTATCAACCACACCAGCCATCTTGACTGGATGTTTGCGGCACTCGCGGTGCATCAGCGTCGGCGCCGGATGCGGTTCATGATCAAGTCCGAGATGCAGCAGGTGAAGGTGGTCAATTACCTCATCAAGCACACGAAGACCGTTCCCGTCGACCGTGAAGCGGGGGCCGAGGCGTACAAGGCTGGTGTGCAGCTGCTGCGCGACGGCGAGGTGTTGGGTGTGATGCCGGAGGCCACGATCAGCCGGAGCCTGGAACTCATGGAGTTCAAGACGGGTGCGGCGCGAATGGCGCTGGAAGCACAGGTGCCGATCGTTCCGATGATCGTGTGGGGTTCTCAGCGGCTTTGGACCAAGGACCATCAGACGAACTTGGGCCACAAGAAGATTCCGATCATGGTGGCGGCCGGCTCGCCGCTGCCGCCAGAAGGCGAGGTCGACGAGCTCACGAGCGCGTTGCGCGGCGAGATGACGTTGGTGCTGCACCGGGTACAGCAGCAGTATCCGCACCCGGAAGGGGCATGTTGGGTGCCGCAGCGAATGGGCGGCGGTGCACCCTCACCGCTCGAGGCGGCCCGGTTGGACGCCGAGTGGGCCAGCAGGCGCGCTGCCGCCAAAGCGGCCCGCCGGCCCGATACGGCCGGTGGGCCGGAGTGAGCGCATGGAGCCCGTTTTTCGCACGCTGGAAATCGCCGCCAAGGCCGTGGTCAAAGTACTCGGCAGCCAAATCACCTACCAGGGCCTGGAAAACATTCCCCAAACCGGCGGCGCGGTGATCGCCCTGAACCACACCAGCTACGTCGACTGGCTCTTTGCGGGTCTTGCGGTGCTTCAACGCGGACGGCGCATCCGATACATGATCAAAGCCGAGATGCAGCAGGTAAAAGTGGTTGATTACCTGATCAAGCACACCAAGACGATTCCCGTCAACCGCGCGGCGGGCTCGCAGGCGTACGCGGTTGCCGTGCAGCGGTTGCGCGACGGCGAGGCGGTGGGAATCATGCCGGAGGCCACCATCAGCCGTAGCTTCGAGCTCAAGGAGTTCAAGACCGGCGCGGCGCGGATGGCCCTGGAGGCGCAGGTTCCGATCGTTCCGATGATTGTCTGGGGCGCTCAGCGAATATGGACAAAGGACCGCCCGAAGAGCTTGGGGCACAAAAAGATTCCTATCACAGTGGCGGTCGGCTCGATATTGCCCGCCGAAGGGGACGTCGACGAGCTCACCACCGCGCTGCGCGATGCGATGACGTCGTTGCTGCACCGGGTGCAGCGGGAGTATCCGCACCCGCGAGGGGCGTACTGGGTGCCGCGACGACTCGGTGGCGGCGCGCCCTCACTCGACGAGGCAGCCGAGCTGGAGGCGCAGGAAGCAGCGGCGCGCGCAGCCGGCCGCGAATCCGAGCCAGGGGAGAAGGCATAGATGGCTGAGCCGGTGTTTCGCACGATCGAAGTCATTCTCAAGGCCGCGATCGCGCTCAACGGCATCAAGATCACCTTCATCGGTGAGGAGAACATCCCCGAACACGGCGGCGCCGTGGTTGCAATGAACCACACCAGCTACGTCGACTGGGTTCCCGCGGAGTACGCCGCGACGCGCCGCGGGCGCCGGCTCCGGTTCCTGATCAAAGCCGAGCTGCAGCAAGTGCGCTCCGTCAACTTTGTGATCAAACACGTCAAACTCATTCCGGTGGACCGCAGCGCCGGAGCCGGCGCCTATGCGGTAGCTGTCCAACGGCTGCAGGAGGGCGAACTGGTCGGAGTTCATCCGGAAGCGACGATCAGCCGCAGCTTCGAACTGCGGGATTTCAAAACCGGTGCCGCCCGGATGGCGCACGAAGCAAATGTCCCGATCATCCCGCTCATCGTCTGGGGCGCGCAGCGCATCTGGACCAAGGACCACCCAAAATCATTGGGACACAGCAAAATACCGATTACCGTCAATATCGGCGCACCGATTTATCCGATGGACACCATGGAAGAAACCCTTGCCGCACTGCGTGAAGCGATGACCAAGCTGCTGTATGAGACGCAAGAGTCCTACCCGCACCCGCCCGGCGCTTACTGGGTGCCGCGACGGCTGGGCGGGGGAGCGCCGACTCCCGAGGAAGCGAAGCTGCTCGACGAAGCCGAACTCGCCGAACGGGCCAAGCGAGCACAGGCAGCGCGTGAGCGCGTGTGGTTCTACCGCCGCCCCCAGCTTGGCGCCAAAGCGGATCGCGCCGGTACTGAGAAGCGGCAACGGCGGTTGCGCTTCTCTGCCAACAACGAACACGCACGGCACAGCGCCTGAGCAAGGGGCGGATGTCGTGCATCGAACTGGCCTGGCCAGCAGCGTGGAAATGACGCTACCGAATAGCGAAGCGGGACTGACCAAATGACGCTGCCGGCGCTCATCGCCAGCGACGTGGACGGCACCCTCCTCGGCGACCACGACGCCGTTACGCCCCGTACTCGCAACGCCGTTCGCGCGGCAGTCACCTCTGGAACCACGTTCATTCTGGCCACCGGCCGCCCGCCGCGCTGGGTGCAGCCCCTCGTCGACGACCTTGGGTTTGCGCCAATGGCGGTGTGCGCCAACGGCGCTGTCATCTATGACTCGGCCACTGACCGGGTGGTGTCCGCGCGCACGTTGCCGGTCGACGCGCTGGCCGAGTTAGCGGAGATCGCGACACGGGTCATCCCCGACGCGGGGCTGGCCGTGGAACGTATCGGGGTCAGCGCCCACGATACCGCGACGCCGCAGTTCATCAGTTCGCCTGGCTACGAGCATGCCTGGCTGAACCCGGACAACACCGAGGTGTCGATCGAAGACTTGCTGAGCGCGCCCGCCATCAAGCTGCTGATCCGCAAGGCGGGCGCCCGCAGCGACGACATGGCCGCCGCACTGGCCAAACACGTTGGCTCCCAAGGAGCTATCACGTACTCCACGAACAACGGGCTGATCGAAATCGTGCCGCACGGCATCACCAAGGCCAGCGGTGTGGAGGAGATCGCCGGCCCGCTGGGCATCTCACTCGACGACGTGGTGGCGTTCGGCGACATGCCCAACGATGTGCCGATGTTGGTACGGGCCGGCCATGGCGTAGCGATGGGCAACGCCCATCCGGAGGTGCTGGCGGTGGCCAACGAGGTCACCACGTCCAACACCGACGACGGCGTCGCCCGAGTACTGGAACGCTGGTGGCTTTAACCGACCGGCTCTAACCGGTCTTAGTGCGTCGCGCTCATCGGCCGCGAGAACCGCTCGAGTTGGACGGGCGGTCCGCTGGCCGCCGGTGGCGGCAGTTGCTCCGCCACGCCGTCGATGACCCGGACCACCGTTGCGGTTTCCCGGTCGAAGTTCAACGTTCCGTGCTGGAAGTTCTGCTTGACCCATTGCGGCTCTTGGATTTCGGCGCTGGTGGGCAAGCCCAGCGCACCTCGCTCATAACCCAATGAAGCCCAGGCCTCGTAGATCGCGCCGGTGAGAGGCTCGGCGCCGGTCTCCGGCGACCAGTACATCGCTCCCTTGTCGAAGGTGGCGTAGCGCGCGGAGCCGGCCCCGGTCGCTTCGGGGGATGTCGGCGCGCCCAGCGCGCTGTTCATGCCGCCCATCTCCTGCCAGCGCGCGTAGATGGCGCCGCCTTCCAGTGACGCGGCGACGTCGTCGGGGCCGGGGGCATCGTTGAAATGCGCTGCGATTTCCCGGATTTTGTCGAGCAGCGCATACACCATGTTGCCCGGACAGGCGGTGGGGCCGACGTCGCGGTGGCTGAAGATGACCGGCAGGGTCAGAGCGGCACCCCCGGGGACGCGGGTGTATTCGCCTCCGGCCGAGGACAGCGTTGCGGTGCCTTTCGGGTTGACGTGGTCCAGCCCCAGCCGCCAGCCGAGCAGCCGGCCGATGGTGCGCAACTGGATCGACGTCGGCGGCACGTCCTCGAAGTCGCCGATCATCGCCACCCCCCAGGTCTCGCGGTTGAATCCGCCGGTGTGGGAGCCCTCGACCGGTTTGGTGATCCCGCCGGCGCGACCCTCGAACACCTGGCCGTACTTGTCGACCAGCGCGTTGTAGGCGATGTCGCACCAGCCCAACGTTTTGGTGTGGTAGGCGTAGATTTCCCGCACGATCTCGGCGGAATCCTCGGGGGAGTAGTCGTTGCTGCCGGCCGTGTGGTGCACGATCGCCGCGTGGATTCCGTTGTCGTACACCGGATTGCCGCACCGCATCGACTCGTCGGCGCCCCATTGGGCCCGGCTGATGATATTGGGTGGCTGCCCGGGCGCCAGCACCGCGGTCGGCGGATTCCACTGGGTGTCTGCCGGCGCCTGCGGCGGGGAGATCAAGACGGCCGAGACGTTTTGGGGCAGCGGCTGTTCGACGGTGGCTGGCACATACCCCAGACCAGTCGGAGCGTGGCGCGGTGGAGGCGACGTCACCGGCGCGCCGGGCGGGCGGGTGATCGCGATCTGCACGGTCGTGGTGCGGCCGACGAATACCGGCTCGGTGCCGCGCGGGCCGCGTGCGGCTTCCGCCGATCCGTCACGGCCGCCCGATTCCAGCGCCTCGGTCCCGTACCAGGGACCCCAGGACCCGTCGGCGCGCTTGGCTCGCACCCGCGCCGATGTTCCGGTCAAGTCCCCGCCGGTCAAGGCGACCATGGAAAACGGTGTGGACTGGGTGATTTCACGGACCGTGACCCCACCGCCCACCCCGATCAGCGGCTGCTGGGCGACGTGGGCGTCGGTAGGTCGCGTCGGCGCCTCGCCGCGGCCCGAGTCGAGCGCCCAAGGCAAGATCACGGCGGTGGCCACGACGGCGCTGAGCAACATCGTGGGTGCGGGGCGGCGGCACAGCACCAGATGATGTTACGTATGTGTCTTCTGTTGCTAATGATTCGACACGGGGAATTTGTCAACAAAGCACGGCAACGGCACCGCAGAGTCTTGGCCTTGGGGCGCCCCCAGGCCCAGGTCCACTCTGCGGTGCCGTCTGGTGACAGGTTCTTATGCCACCCGCGCCGCGTCAGGCCCCCGGCACTGGTGCCGGTGGAACCGGCAGGGCAGCAGCCGGTGCCGCTGCACCCGCGTTGGCGCCTTGGACTGCCTGCATGATCGAGGGCATTACCATCCCCTTGATCAGGTCGATGGCCTGGCTGGCTCCCAGCTGGTTGGCGGTGCTCATCACATCACTGATGATTCCGCCGCTGCCACCGCCCGTGCTCGCCGCCGGTGCCGCACCTAACGACGGGTCGCCGAGGATCGGATAGGTGCCGCCCGCACCCGGGTCCAATCCGACGGGCGCGGTGATCGGCACCTCACCGGGAGTGGTCAGGCCCGGGCTGGTGAGGCCCGGGCTGAGGCCTGCCGGGCTGGTCAGCGACGGGTCGATGCCGGTCCCTGGGGTCAGCCCGGCCGGGTTGGCCAGGCCCGGCACTGTGCCGGGGCTCGTCAGACCTGGGCTGGTCAGACCGGGATTGGTCAGGCTGGGATCGGTCAGCCCCGGGGTGGCCCCCGGAGTGGCACCCGGCGTGGTGAGACCCGGTGTGCCCAGGCCGGGCGTGGTCGCCCCCGGCGTGGTCAGGCCCGGGGTCGTCGCACCCGGAGTGGTGAGGCCCGGTGTGGCCGTACCCGGTGTTGTCAGGCCGGGTGTGCCCAGGCCGGGTGTACCCAGGCCGGGTGTACCCAGGCCGGGTGCCGCCCCTGGCGTGGTGAGCCCCGGGCTGGTGAGCCCCGGGGTCAGTCCCGGAGTCGTGAGCCCTGGGGTGCTGGCAGGCGACATGCCTGCGCCGCTGAGGCTCGGCACCGGCGGCAGGTTGATCCCGAATTGCGACAGCCCCTGCGACAGCGCGGACATCAGCTCGTTGGGCAGGTCGGTCGTCATCGCGGCCCGCACGAATTCGCGGTGCGAAGGCGCGGGCTTGGCGTCGGCCGTCAATTCGGACACCGTGACATAAGCGAAAGGACTCGCGACTGCCAGCGCGGCGACTGCGCTCATGGCTGT
The DNA here is from genome assembly GCF_010731635.1 of Mycobacterium noviomagense. NCBI lineage: Bacteria > Bacillati > Actinomycetota > Actinomycetes > Mycobacteriales > Mycobacteriaceae > Mycobacterium > Mycobacterium noviomagense. The sequence goes on along the minus strand of NZ_AP022583.1, from coordinate 1,622,139 downwards.
CGAGAGCTTGCGTCGACGTCGGTTCGGCACGGAAGTCTCCTCAATCTGGACTATGTGGTGTTCGGCCGACTTGCAGGCGCAGCACGACATGAAGCCGACGTGATTGATGCTACTGCTGTGATTACTGAGACTGGTGTGACGATATCGAATCGTGAGGCAATCGCGACCTAGAACCAATAGTGGGGTGGACGACAACCCAGGCCGTTAATGCCGAGAGCGTGCCGGCGGCGCGCCCAAAGTGCCGCGCGCCGCCAATCGGGGTCGGGGCGCGCGGGTCAGATACCCTAGGCAACCGATGACCGCTCGTTTTGACCTCTTCGTCGTCGGCTCCGGATTCTTCGGGCTGACGATTGCCGAGCGCGTGGCCACCCAGCTGGGCAAGCGGGTACTGGTGATCGAAAAGCGTCCGCACATCGGCGGCAACGCCTATTCGGAGCCCGAGCCGCAGACCGGTATCGAAGTCCATAAATATGGGGCACACCTGTTCCACACGTCCAACACCCGGGTATGGGACTACGTGCGCCAGTTCACCGACTTCACCGGCTACCAGCATCGGGTCTTCGCGCTGCACAACGGGCAGGCCTACCCGTTGCCGATGGGCCTGGGCCTGGTCTGCCAGTTCTTCGGTAAGTACTACAGCCCCGACGAGGCTCGCCAGCTCATCAAAGAGCAGGCCGCCGAGATCGAGTCCGCCGACGCGCAGAACTTCGAGGAGAAAGCGATCTCGCTGATCGGGCGGCCGCTGTATGAGGCGTTCATGAAGAACTACACCGCCAAGCAGTGGCAGACCGACCCCAAGGAGCTGCCCGCGTCCACCATCACGCGGCTGCCCGTGCGCTACACGTTCGACAACCGCTACTTCAACGACACGTACGAGGGCCTGCCGGTCGACGGGTACACCGCGTGGCTGAAGAACATGGCCGCCGACGAGCGCATCGAGGTGCGGTTGGACACCGACTGGTTCGACGTGCGAGAAGAACTCCGCGGCGCCAGCCCGGATGCCCCGGTGGTCTACACCGGCCCGCTGGACCGCTACTTCGACTACACCGAGGGCCGGTTAGGTTGGCGCACTTTGGATTTCGAGGTCGAAGTACGCGACACCGGCGACTTCCAGGGGACGCCGGTGATGAACTACAGCGACCTCGACGTGCCCTATACCCGCATCCACGAATTCCGCCACTTCCACCCGGAGCGCGACTACCCCAGCGACAAGACGGTGATCATGCGGGAGTACTCACGGTTCGCCGATGACGACGACGAGCCCTACTACCCGATCAACACCGAAGCCGACCGCGCGCTGCTGGCCGCCTACCGGGCCCGGGCCAAAGCGGAGACCGCGTCGTCGAAGGTGCTCTTCGGCGGACGGCTGGGAACCTATCAATACCTGGACATGCACATGGCCATCGCCAGCGCGCTGAGCATGTTCGACAACGTGCTGGCACCCCACTTGCGCGACGGTAAGCCACTGGTGGACAACGACAAAGAGAGCGTACGCGCATGAGTGCTGCGGTGAGTCTGCTGGCCCGGGTGATTCTGCCGCGCCCGGGCGAACCGCTCGACGTGCGCAAGCTCTACCTGACGGAGTCGACGACCAACGCGCGGCGCGCGCATGCGGTGACGCGGACGACGCTGCAGATCGGTGCGGAGTCCGAAGTTTCGTTCGCCACGTACTTCAACGCATTTCCGGCCAGCTATTGGCGGCGCTGGAGCAGGTGCAAGTCGGTGGTGCTGCGCACGGAGTTGACCGGCACCGGGCGCGTCGACGTCTACCGCACCAAGGCCACCGGTGCGCGGATCTTCATCGAGGGCCGCGGTTTCGAGGGCAGTCCGGAGCAGCCGGCGGCACTCGAATTCAATGTGGGGCTCGACCCTTTCGAGGACGGGGGGTGGATCTGGTTCGACATCACCACCGACACCGACGTCACGCTGTGCAGCGCAGGCTGGTACGCGCCCGAGCCGGCGCCGGGTGTGGCCAACATCGCGGTGGGAATCCCGACTTTCAACCGGCCCGGCGACTGCGTCAACGCCCTGCGGGAACTGACCTCGGACCCGTTGGTGGACAAGGTGATCGGCGCGGTGATCGTGCCCGATCAGGGCAAGGCAAAGGTCCGCGACCACCCCGATTTCGCTGCTGCCGCCGCCGCGCTGGGCAACCGGCTGTCCATCCACGACCAGCCCAACCTGGGTGGCTCCGGCGGCTACAGCCGGGTGATGTACGAGGCGCTGAAAAACACTGACTGCCAGCAGATCCTGTTCATGGACGACGATATCCGCATCGAGCCGGACTCGATCCTGCGGGTGCTGGCCATGCACCGCTTCGCCAAGTCGCCGATGCTGGTGGGCGGGCAGATGCTCAACCTGCAAGAGCCGTCACACCTGCACATCATGGGCGAGGTGGTCGACCGGTCGAACTTCATGTGGACCGCAGCGCCCTACGCCGAGTACGACCACGACTTCGCCAAATTCCCGTTGAGCGACAACAATATTCGCAGCAACCTGCTGCACCGGCGCATCGACGTCGACTACAACGGCTGGTGGACCTGCATGATCCCACGCCAAGTCGCCGAGGAACTCGGACAGCCGCTGCCGCTCTTCATCAAATGGGACGACGCTGACTACGGGTTACGCGCCGCCGAGCATGGCTACCCGACCGTCACGCTGCCCGGCGCCGCCATCTGGCACATGGCGTGGAGCGACAAGGACGACGCAATTGACTGGCAGGCCTACTTCCACCTGCGTAACCGGCTGGTGGTCGCGGCCATGCACTGGGACGGCGACATCATTGGCCTGGTGCGCAGCCACCTCAAGGCAACGCTGAAACACCTTGCCTGCCTTGAGTATTCGACTGTAGCGATCCAGAACAAGGCAATCGACGACTTCTTGGCGGGCCCGGAGCACATCTTCTCGATCCTGGAAACAGCTCTGCCGGAAGTGCACCGCATCCGCCAGGCTTACCCCGACGCTGTCGTGTTGCCTGCGGCCAGTGAGCTGCCGCCGCCGGCGCAGAAGACCAAGCCGATGAAGCCGCCGGTGCATCCGCTGGCCGTCAGCTACCGGCTGGCCCGCGGCACCCTGCACAACCTCACCCAGGCCGACCCGGCGCATCACCAGCGCCCGCAGCTCAACGTGGCGACGCAGGACGCCCGGTGGTTCCGGCTGTGCATGCTCGACGGCGCCACGGTGACCACGGCCGACGGCCGCGGCGTGGTCTACCGGCAGCGCGACCGCGCCAAGATGTTCTCGCTGTTGTGGCAGTCGCTGCGCCGTCAGCGCCAGCTGGCCAGGCGGTTCGACGAGATGCGCCGGACGTACCGCGAAGCGTTGCCGGTGCTGTCCAGCAAGCAGAAGTGGGAGACCGTGCTGCTGCCTGCAACACCCAAAACGCCGGCACATGGCTGAGGTGGGCGCGCCGCGCGGGGAAGTGGCGGCGGTGGTGGCGGTCCAGTCGGCGCTGGCCGGCCGACCCGGTGTGCTGGCCGCGGCCCGCGGGCTCTCCCACTTCGGTGAGCACAGCATCGGCTGGCTGGGGGTGTCGCTGCTCGGCGCGGTCCTACAACCGCAGCGGGCCCGGGCCTGGCTGCTGGCCGGAGTCGGCGCCTTCGCCGCGCACGCGGCTGCGGTGCTGATCAAGCGGCTGGTGCGCCGGCCGCGTCCCGACCACCCGGCTGTCGCGGTCAACGTCGGCACCCCGAGCCGGCTGAGCTTCCCGTCGGCGCATGCGACGTCCACCACTGCGGCGGCCATCCTGCTGGCTCGAGCCACCGGGATCCCGCTGCCTGCCCTGTTAGTGCCGCCGATGGCGTTGTCGCGGATACTTCTGGGCGTGCACTACCCCAGTGACGTGGCCATCGGCGTTGCAGTCGGCACCGCGGTCGCGGCGGTTGCCGTGCGGGCCGACACACGGTTCAACGGCGGGTCGGGCGATGAGTGAGGACGTGGCACCCGTGACCGGGCCCCCGGCGAACCTGATCGTCGGCGTGGTCAAGGCGATCCGCCCGCGGCAGTGGGTGAAGAACGTGCTGGTGCTGGCCGCTCCGCTGGCGGCGGCGGGCCGTGGCATGCACTACAACTACGTCGACGTGTTGGGCAAGGTGGCGGTGGCGTTCGTGGTGTTCTGCCTGGCGGCCTCGTCGGTGTACCTGATCAACGACGCCCGCGACGTCGAAGCCGACCGCGAGCACCCCACCAAGCGGTTCCGGCCCATCGCTGCCGGCGTGGTTCCCGAGTGGCTGGCGTACCTGCTGGCGGCGGTGCTCGGGGTGGCGTCGTTGGTGATCGCCTGGTGGCTGACGCCGAACCTGGCGCTGGTGATGGCCGTCTACATCGGCATCCAGCTGGCCTACTGTTTCGGGCTCAAACACCAAGCCGTGATCGACATCTGCATCGTGTCGTCGGCGTATTTGCTGCGGGCGATCGCGGGCGGCGCCGCGGCCGATATCCCGCTCTCCCAATGGTTTTTGCTGGCCGGCGCATTCGGCTCGCTGTTCATGGTTGCCGGCAAGCGCTACGCGGAGCTGGTGCTGGCCGAACGCACCGGCGCCAAGATCCGAAAATCGCTTGAAACCTACACCAGCACCTACCTGCGGTTCGTGTGGACGATGTCGGCCACTGCGGTGGTGGTGTGCTACGGGCTGTGGGCGTTTGAGCGCGACGGCTACTCCGGCTCCTGGTTCGTGGTGTCGATGGTGCCGTTCACCATCGCGATCCTGCGGTACGCGGTCGACGTCGACGGCGGGCTGGCCGGCGAACCCGAGGACATCGCGCTGCGTGACCGGGTCTTACAACTACTGGCGCTGGCGTGGATAGGAACAGTCGGTGCTGCTGTTGCGTTCAGCTAGTCCCCGCGTCGCCGCGGCATCCCCCGGACCAACGGCGCTGTGGCGGCCCCGTTTTGCGTACGACGCCACGGTGCGGATCAGCCTGTGGGTCAGCGTGGTCGTGGTGGCGGTGTTGTTCGGCTGGGGCGCCTGGCAACGACGCTGGATCGCCGACGACGGCCTGATCGTGCTGCGCACGGTGCGCAACATGCTGGCGGGTAACGGGCCGGTGTTCAACGTGGGCGAGCGGGTCGAGGCCAACACCTCGACCGCGTGGACCTTCTTGTTGTATCTGGGCAGCCTGGCCGCCGGGCCGATGCGTCCGGAATACGTGGCGTTGGCGTTGGCCTTGGCGCTCAGCATGATCGGGGTGGTGCTGCTGATGCTCGGTGCGGGCCGGCTGTATGCACCGAGCCTGCAGGGACGGCGGGCGGTCATGCTGCCGGCCGGGGCCCTGGTCTACATAGCGGTGCCGCCGGCGCGCGACTTCGCCACCTCCGGTTTGGAGAGCGGGCTCGCGCTGGCCTACCTGGGTTTGCTGTGGTGGATGCTGGTGTGCTGGTCGCAAGCGCTGCGGGTCCGCCCGGAGGGGCGGGTGTTCACCGCGGCGCTGGCCTTCGTCGCCGGGTGCAGCGTGCTTGTGCGTCCCGAGTTGGCGCTGATCGGTGGTGGCGCGCTGATCATGATGCTGATCGCCGCCCGCGGCTGGCGGCGACGCGCCCTAATAGTGGTCACCGGCGGGCTGTTGCCGGTCGCCTACCAGATTTTCCGGATGGGCTATTACGGGCTGTTGGTGCCCGGCACCGCGCTGGCCAAGGACGCCGCCGGCGACAAATGGCCGCAGGGCATGATCTATCTGGCGAATTTCAACCGGCCTTACCTGCTGTGGGCGCCAGCGATGTTGTTGCTGGCTCTGGGCCTGCTCCTGTATTCCACCCGCACCGAACCATGGTGGATTCGCCGCAAGGCACCCCTCGGTTACGGCGGGTTGGCCCGTGCGGTACAAAGCCCGACGGCCGTGGTGATCTTCATCGTCGTCAGCGGCCTGCTGCAGGCGCTGTACTGGATACGCCAGGGCGGCGACTTCATGCACGGCCGGGTCTTGCTGACACCGATTGTCTGTTTGGTGGCGCCGGTGGCGGTGGTCCCCGTGGTGTTTCCCGACGGCACCAGGTTCTCCCGGGAGACCCGCTACGTGCTCTCCGGCGCCGTGAGTGCGGTGTGGCTGGCGGTCGCGGGCTGGTCGCTGTGGGCGGCGAACTCGCCGGGCATGGGCGACGACGCCACCCGCGTCACCTATTCGGGCATCGTCGACGAGCGCCGGTTCTATGCGCAGGCCACCGGGCATGCCCATCCGCTCACTGCGGCCGACTACCTGGACTACCCGCGGATGCGTGCCGCACTGGTCGCGATCAACAACACGCCCGGCGGGGCGTTGTTGCTGCCGTCGGGCAACTACAACCAGTGGGACATCGTTCCGGCGGCCCCGCCGCCACCGGGTACCGCGCCACCTGTCGAAAAAGGGCCGCACACAGTGTTTTTCACCAACATCGGCATGGTCGGGATGAACGTCGGGCTCGACGTCAGGGTGATCGACCAGATCGGATTGGCGAATCCGCTCGCGGCGCATACCGCCCGGCTGAAGCATGGCCGAATCGGGCACGACAAAAACCTGTTCCCCGACTGGGCGATCGCCGAAGGCCCGTTCGTGGGCGTTCCGCCGTATCTGGACGCGGCCTGGGTCGAACAGGCCCGTGCGGCGCTGAAATGCCCAGCGACCCAGGCGGTGCTCAACTCGGTGCGCGCACCGATGGGCCTGCATCGGTTCATGTCGAACTTCGTGCACTCCTACCAGTTCACCAAGTACCGCATCGACCGGGTTCCGCTCTACGACCTCATCCGGTGCGGTCTGGAAGTGCCCGAAACCGGTGCGCCGGTGGACACCGGCTTCCCGGCGGCCGGGCCGTAAGCGCCGCGGGACAATGCTGACGGCTGCAGCGGCCGCCGACGACTTGCCGAATCGCGCTGAGGCGGGCAAATCGGGTTATGCGTGCGATCTGGGACCGCTGTGGCACAAGTGACTGTCGCGACTCAAGGTGCATCCGCAGAAATTTTTTCCACGGCTCATCGGCAGCGCCGGCCCGGCCCCACGCATTGCCGGCCAGCAACGCTGCATTCAACCTCTCACCGGCATGCAACCCGCTGTGAGCACATGCTGTAACGCCGCCGCCGGACGCGACGATGCACCGGATGACCTTGGCGGACAGCCCGCTATGCAGTGCCATCCGACAAGAGCGATCCGCCCAACGTGTGGTTGACTACACGGGCACAGCTGCGCCTGGAGCTCACCGGGCCGTGCCATGATGCAGTCCGACCTCCGAAAGGATGGGCCGAACAAAGGATGAGGAAACAGGAATGAGGCTTGTTGACAGGTTTCGCGGCGCGGTACAGGGAATGTCGCGCCGGCTCGTGTTCGGGGCCGTTGCTGCGGCCTTGCTGCCGGGTGTGATCGGTGTCGCCGGGGGTTCGGCGACCGCTGGGGCGTTTTCCCGTCCCGGCCTGCCGGTCGAGTACCTGATGGTGCCGTCGCCGTCGATGGGCCGCGAGATCAAGGTCCAGTTCCAAAGCGGTGGGCCGAACTCGCCGGCGGTCTACATGCTGGACGGTCTGCGCGCCCAGGACGACTACAACGGCTGGGACATCAACACCCCCGCCTTCGAGTGGTACTACCAGTCCGGCCTGTCGATGGTCATGCCGGTGGGTGGACAGTCCAGCTGGTACACCGACTGGTACAAGCCTGCTTGCGGTAAGGCCGGCTGCCAGACCTACAAGTGGGAGACCTTCCTGACCAGCGAATTGCCGCAGTGGTTACAGGCCAACCGGCAGGTCAAGCCGACGGGCAGTGCTGCGGTCGGCCTGTCGATGGCTGCGGCGTCGGCGCTGAACCTGGCGAACTATCACCCGGCTCAGTTCGTCTACGCCGGCGCGATGTCGGGCCTGATGGACCCCTCGCAGGGGATGGGGCCGTCGCTGATCAACTTGGCGATGGGTGACGCGGGCGGCTACAAGGCTGCCGACATGTGGGGTCCGAAGGAGGACCCGGCATGGCAGCGCAACGACCCGCTGCTCAACGTCGGCAAGACGGTCGCCAACAACACCCGCCTATGGGTCTACTGCGGTAACGGCAAGCCGTCAGACCTGGGCGGCGACAACATGCCGGCGAAGTTCCTGGAGGGCTTCGTGCGCACCAGCAACATCAAGTTCCAGGACGCCTACAACGCCGCAGGCGGTCACAACGCAGTGTTCAACTTCCCGGACAACGGCACGCACAGCTGGGAGTACTGGGGTGCGCAGTTGAACGCCATGAAGCCTGACCTTCAGCGGACGCTGGGCGCCACACCCAACACCGGTGCACCCGCGGCCGGTGCCACCAACGCCGCCGCTACTGCCAGCCACGGCTAAGCGCGGAATTGCACGACTGACGGCGGCGACCCTTCCGGGTCGCCGCCGTTAGTCATTTCTGCCCATCCGCGCCCACGGCGTGTGGTTCACTACCTTCCGGGACGGGGCCGGGGTCCGTGCGAAACAAGTGAGGTGGACATGAGGGTTGTGTCGACGCTGCTGCGAGTGCTGTGGGCCGCTGTGCTGACACTCGGGTTGTGGGGCATCGGTGCGACACACCTCGGGACGGCCCGCGCCGCGGGCTACGAGACGCTGATGGTGCCGTCGGCGGCGATGGGCCGCGACATCCCGGTGGCATTCCTGGGCGGGGGTCCCCACGCCGTGTATCTGCTCGACCCGTTCGACGCCGGCCCCGACGTGAGCAACTGGGTGACCGCGGGCAACGCGATGAACACCCTGGGCGGTAAGGGCATCTCGGTGGTCGCGCCCGCCGGCGGGGCGTTCAGCATGTACACCAACTGGGAGCAGGACGGCAGCAAGCAGTGGGAGACCTTCCTGTCCAGCGAGCTGCCCGACTGGCTGGCGGCCAACAAGGGCCTGGCCCCCGGTGGGCACGCCGCCGTCGGCGCTTCACAGGGCGGATACGGCGCGATGGCGCTGGCCTGCTTCCACCCCGACCGGTTCGGCTACGGCGGATCGCTGTCGGGATTCCTGTATCCGTCGCGTACCGACGAGAACGGCGCCATCGTCGCCGGCATGGCGCAGTTCGGCGGGGTGGATGCCTACGGCATGTGGGGTGCGCCGCAGCTGGGCCGGTGGAAGTGGCATGACCCTGACGTGCACGTCGGCATGCTGGTGGCCAACAACTCTCGCGTATGGGTCTACAGCCCGATAGGCGGTGCCAGTGATCCGGCCGCGATGATCGGTCAGGAGGCTACAGCGGCTGGCAGCGGCAAGTTCTTCTACCAGGACTACCGCAATGCCGGCGGCCACAACGGACACTTCGAATTTGGTAGCGGCGACAACGGCTGGGGGTCGTGGAGCGCCGAGTTGGCCGCGATGTCCGGCGACATCGTCGGCGCCATCCGCTAACACCTGCCGCACCCGGAGCCGGTGCGGCGAGCCGGTACCGTGAAGGAGTCCAGCAGCCGGTACGACGGCCATGCACGGCCGACGACATCCGACCGACTCTGCTAGCGGGAGAACATGGTTAAGAGATCGCGGGGTAATTCCCAGCGCAGGCGCCACCGCGTCCTCGCGTTGATCGCCGCCGCTGCCGTGGCCCTTGTCGTGGCGTTGGTCATCACCGTCGTGGTGGTGCTCGTCCGGCAGCGCCAGGGCCCGCCGAGCGCGGTGCCGCCCAGCATCGTGCCACCGCCCAGCACGTCGGGCCGCGCGCACAAGCCGCGTCCGGCGTTCCAGGACGCCAGCTGCCCCGACGTGCAGTTGCTCTCCGTTCCGGGTACCTGGGAGTCGTCGCTGCAGCTTGATCCGCTGAACCCGGTGCAGTTTCCGAAGGCGTTGTTGCTCAACGTCACCGGCCCGATCACCCAGCAGTTCGACTCCAGCCGGGTCGAGGTGTACACGGTTCCCTACACCGCGCAGTTCCATAATCCGCTGAGCGGCGACACGCAGATGTCGTACAACGACAGCCGCGCCGAGGGCACCCGCGCGGCGGTCAAAGCCATCACCGACATGAACGACAAGTGCCCGTTGACCAGCTACGTGCTGATCGGCTTCTCGCAGGGGGCAGTGATCGCCGGCGACATCGCCAGTGACATCGGCAACGGCCGCGGACCCGTGGATGACGACCTGGTGCTGGGCGCGACGTTGATCGCTGATGGTCGTCGGGAGCAGGGCGTGGGTAAGGACATCGGCCCGAATCCCCCGGGCGAGGGGGCCGAGATCACCTTGCACGAAGTGCCGGTACTCGAACAGCTGGGCTTGACCATGACCGGCGCGCGGCCAGGCGGTTTCGGCGCCCTCAACAACCAGACCAACGAGATTTGCGCGCCCGGGGACCTGATCTGCGCCGCACCGCAGGAGGCGTTCAACATCGCGAACCTGCCGACAACGCTGCAGACCCTGGCCGGCGGCGCCGGACAGCCGGTGCATGCGATGTACGCCACAACGCAGTTCTGGAATCTCGACGGGCAATCGGCCACCGAGTGGACCTTGAACTGGACGCACGACCTGATCGAGAAGGCGCCGCACCCCAAACACGGATGACGCACCCACGCACCGCACCGATAACAGTTCGATGACGCGGTACCTTCTGATTTGGCCCGGGACAGGGCGCCCCTTAACATGACGAGAGTTTAAGAGAAAAATAAGAACACTGTGCTCGGCATGGTCGGGGTCGACGCGGTGCAGACGGAGGCGAGTGGTCTGTACCATCTGTGAGGTTTAGCGTTCGCGGTGAGCGACGCGGGCGAAGCGTGCGGCCGACCGCCGGGCCAAACCGACGTTTGAAGCTTCTGACAGGAGACTGGCATGGCGTACCACAACCCGTACATCGTTGACGGACACATCAGGTTTCCTGACAACACCAACCTGGTGATGCACGTCGAACGGTGGGCCAAGGTGCGCGGCCCGCGAGTCGCCTACCGATTCTGGGACTACTCCACCGAACGCGACGGCGTCGCCCGCGAAATATCGTGGGTCGACTTCGCGGCCCGCAACCGCGCGGTGGGGGCACGGCTGCAGCAGGTCACCAAACCCGGCGACCGTATCGCAATCCTGTGTCCGCAGAATCTGGACTACCTCGTCGCCTTCTTCGGCATCTTGTACGCCGGGCGGATCGCGGTGCCGCTGTTCGACCCGGCGGAGCCAGGTCACGTGGGCCGGCTGCACGCGGTGCTCGACGACTGCAGCCCGTCGGCGATCCTGACCACCAGCGACTCCGCCGAGGGGGTCAACAAGTTCTTCCGCACGCGCCCGGCCAAGGAGCGCCCCCGCGTCATCGCCGTCGACGCGGTGCCCAACGAGGTCGCCGCCACGTGGGAGCCGCCGCTCGACACGAAGTTCGACACCATCGCCTACCTGCAGTACACCTCCGGCTCCACCCGGGTGCCGACGGGTGTGGAGATCACGCACCTGAATCTGGCCACCAATGTGGTCCAGGTGCTGAATTCCTTTGACGGGGAGGAAGGCGACCGGGGTGTGACCTGGCTGCCGTTCTTCCACGACATGGGCCTGATCACGATTTTGCTCACGCCGGTGCTCGGTCTGTCGCACACGTTCATGACGCCGGCCGCGTTCGTGCGCCGGCCCATCCGCTGGCTGCGTGAGCTGTCCCGCGTCGACGAGGACTACCCCGGCGGGGTCTATTCCGTCGCACCGAATTTCGCGTTCGAGCACGCCGCGGTGCGCGGCGTCCCGAAAGACGGCGAGCCGCCGCTGGATCTGAGCAACGTCAAGGCGATCCTCAACGGCAGCGAGCCGATCTCGGTGGCGTCGATGCGCAAGTTCAACGAAGCCTTCGCCCCATATGGCTTGCGCGACACCGTGATCAAGCCGGCCTACGGTTTGGCCGAGGCGACGCTCTACGTCTCGAGCACTCCGACCAAGGAGGCGCCGACCGTCATCTACGTCGACCGCGACGAGTTGAACAGCCACCGTTTCGTCGAGGTCGATCCGGACTCGCCGAAGGCCGTCGCGCAAGTGTCTTGCGGCAAGATCGGTCTGGACGAATGGGCGGCGATCGTCGACGTCGATACGGCCAGCGAACTGCCCGACGGACAGATCGGCGAGATCTGGCTGCACGGCAAGAACATGGGCATCGGCTACTGGAACAGAGAAGCGGAGACGTCTGAGACCTTTAAAAACATCCTCAAGTCGCGGACCAACCCGTCGCACGCCGAGGGTGCTGCCGACGACGCGTTGTGGGTGCGCACCGGCGACTTCGGCACCTATTACAAGGGCAACCTCTACATCACCGGCCGCATCAAAGACCTCGTCATCATCGACGGCCGCAACCACTACCCGCAGGACCTGGAGTTCTCGGCGCAGGAAGCCAGCAAGGCGTTGCGCACCGGTTTCGTTGCCGCTTTCTCGGTGCCGGCCAACCAACTGCCCCAGGAGGTGTTCGACAACCCGCACTCCGGGCTCACCTACGACCCGGACGACACCTCCGAGCAGCTGGTGATCGTCGCCGAACGCGCCCCCGGCACCCACAAACTCGACCCCCAGCCGATCAGCGACGACGTCCGCGCGGCGATCGCCGTCCGGCACGGGGTAACGGTGCGCGACCTTCTGTTGGTGCAGGCCGGCACGGTGCCGCGGACCTCCAGCGGCAAGATCGGGCGGCGCGCCTGCCGTGCCGCCTACATCGACGGCAGCCTGCGCCGTGGCATCGCATCACCAACCGCTTTCGCTGACCAAGGCTGACGAGCATGCCCGACACCGACATCGACACGCAAGAGACCCCGGCAGCCGAAACCCCTTCTGCGCGCACCGATATGACAGTCGCCGAGATGCGGCGGTGGCTGCGCGAGTGGGTGGGCCACGCGACCGGCAAGTCGCCGGACTCCATCGACGAATCCATCCCCATGGTGGAGCTAGGTCTGTCGTCGCGCGACGCCGTGGCGATGGCCGCCGACATCGAAGACCGCACCGGGGTCACCCTGTCGGCCACCGTGGCGTTCCAGCACCCGACCATCGAGTCGCTGGCCACCTACATCGTCGAGGGCGAACCCGAGATCGCAGCGGCCGACGACGACGAGGACTGGTCGCGCCTGGCGCCAACCGACCGAGTCGACATCGCGGTGGTGGGGCTGGCCACCCGTTTCCCCGGCGACATGGACGCCCCGGAGGAAACCTGGCAGGCGTTGCTGGAGGGCCGCGACGCGATCACCGACCCGCCTGAGGGCCGCTGGTCGGAGTTCCTCGACGAGCCGCGCATCGCCGAGCGGGTCGCCAAGGCGCGCACCCGCGGCGGCTACCTCAAAGACATCAAGGGCTTCGACTCGGAGTTCTTCGCGCTGTCGAAGACCGAGGCCGACAACATCGACCCGCAGCAGCGCCTGGCGTTGGAGCTGACGTGGGAGGCGCTGGAGCACGCTCGCATCCCGGCCTCGAGCCTGCGCGGCGAGGCGGTCGGGGTGTTCATCGGCGCCTCGGTCACCGACTACGCCTTTTTGGCGATGTCTGACCCGACGGTCACCCACCCGTACGCGATCACCGGCAACGCCCACTCGATCATCGCCAACCGGGTGTCCTACTTCTACGACTTCCACGGGCCGTCGGTGGCTGTGGACACCGCGTGCTCGAGCTCGCTGGTCGCCGCCCACCAGGCGGTACAGGCGCTGCGCAGCGGCGAGTGCGACGTGGCCGTCGCGGGCGGGGTGAACGCGCTGGTCACCCCGGTGATCACGGTCGGGTTCGACGAGGTCGGCGGGGTGCTGGCGCCCGACGGTCGGATCAAGTCGTTCTCCTCCGACGCCGACGGCTACACCCGCTCTGAAGGCGCCGGCATGCTGGTGCTCAAGCGGGTCGACGACGCCCGCCGCGACGGCGACCAGATTCTCGCCGTGATCGCCGGCAGCGCGGTCAACCACGACGGGCGCTCGTCCGGTCTGCTGATCCCCAACCCCGACGCGCAGGCCGACGTGCTGCGCCGCGCCTACAAGGACGCCGGCATCAATCCGCGCACCGTCGACTACATCGAGGCGCACGGCACCGGCACCATCCTCGGCGACCCGATCGAGGCCGAGGCGCTGGGCCGCGTCGTCGGCAAGGGTCGCCCCGCCGACAAGCCGGCGCTGCTGGGCGCGGTGAAAACCAACATCGGACACCTGGAATCAGCGGCCGGGGTGGCCAGCCTGGCCAAGGTGGTGCTGGCGCTGCATCACGACAAGCTGCCGCCGTCGATCAACTACGCCGGGCCAAACCCGCACATCGACTTCAACGCGGTGCGCCTGAAGGTCGCTGACACGGTCAGCGACTGGCCGCGCTACAGCGGGTACGCGATTGCCGGGGTGTCGAGCTTCGGATTCGGCGGCGCGAACGCGCACATGGTGTTGCGTGAGGTGCTTCCCCGCGATGTCGTGGAGCGCGACGAGCCTGAGACCGAGCCGGAAGACAAGGCGCAGACCAACGGACAACCAGAGACGGTCGCCCCCGCGGAGGGCCGCTTCGACGAGTTCGGCGGGTTCATCGAGGAGCATCCGGCCGCATTCGAGGAGCCCGAACTGCCCGGGCTGACCGACGAGGCGAAGCGGCTCAAAGAGGTTGCTCTGCAGGAACTCGCTGCTTCTGAGCCGCCGACTCCGCTTGTGCCGCTTGCCATTTCGGCGTTTTTGACCTCGCGCAAGAAGTTGGCCGCTGCGGAGCTGGCCGACTGGATGGAAAGCCCTGAAGGACAGGCGTCGTCGCTGGAGTCGATCGGGCGGGCGCTGTCGCGGCGCAACCACGGTCGTTCGCGTGCGGTGGTGCTGGCCCGCACTCATGAGGAGGCCATCAAGGGTCTTCGCGCGGTCGCCGAGGGCAAGCAGGCGCCGAACGTGTATGCCGCCGACGGGCCGGTCACCAGCGGGCCGGTGTGGGTGCTGGCCGGCTTCGGTGCCCAGCACCGCAAGATGGCCAAGAACCTGTATTTGCGCAACCCCGTGTTCGCCGAGTGGATCGACAAGGTCGACGCGTACGTGCAATTCGAGCGCGGCTACTCGATCGTCGAGATGATCCTCGACGACTCTGTGGATTACGGCATCGAGACCACCCAGGTCACGATCTTCGCGATCCAGGTCGCGCTCGGTGAGCTGCTCAAGCACCACGGCGCTCGGCCGGCCGCGGTGGTGGGCCAGTCGCTCGGTGAGGCGGCCGCGGCCTACTTCGCCGGCGGGCTGTCGCTGGCCGACGCCACCCGCGCGATCTGCTCGCGCTCGCACCTGATGGGCGAGGGCGAGGCGATGCTGTTCGGCGAGTACATCCGGCTGATGGCGCTCGTCGAATACTCGGCCGACGAGATCAAGACGGTGTTCTCCGACTTCCCGGACCTGGAGGTGTGCGTCTACGCCGCTCCCAACCAGACCGTCATCGGCGGGCCCCCGGCGCAAGTCGACGCGATCATCGAGCGCTGCGAAAAAGAGGGCAAGTTCGCCCGCAAGTTCCAGACCAAGGGCGCCAGCCACACCTCGCAGATGGACCCGCTGCTCGGTGAGCTGTCCGCCGAATTGCAAGGCATAGAGCCGCATCCCATCACGATCGGCTACTTCTCCACCGTGCACGAGGGCCGCTACATCAAACCCGGCGAGACCATCCACGACGTCGACTACTGGAAGAAGGGCCTGCGGCATTCGGTCTACTTCACCCACGGCATCCGCAACGCCGTCGACAACGGGCACACCACGTTCCTGGAGCTTGCGCCCAACCCGGTCGCGCTGATGCAGGTGGGCTTGACCACGGCCGCTGCGGGTTTGCCTGACGCGCAACTGATTCCAACGCTGGCGCGCAAGCAGGACGAGGTCGACTCGATGACGCAGGCGATGGCCCAGCTATACGTGCACGGCCACGACCTCGACATGCGCACCCTGTTCACCCGCGCGTCTGGGGCCGGAGGCCCCGAAGATTTTGCAAACATTCCGCCGACGCGGTTCAAGCGCAAAGAGCACTGGCTGGATGCGCGCTTCTCCGGCGACGGCTCGGTGATCATGCCCGGCACCCACGTCGGACTGCCCGACGGCCGCCATGTGTGGGAGTACGCGCCGCGCGGTGGTGAGACGGATCTGGCCGCGTTGGTGAGAGCGGCTGCGGCGCAAGTGCTTCCGGACGCGCAGCTGGTCGCATCTGAGCAGCGGGCGGTGCCCGGCGAGGGGGCCCGGCTGGTGACGACGCTGACCCGGCATCCCGGTGGGGCGTCGGTACAGGTGCATGCCCGCATCGACGAGTCGTTCACCTTGGTCTACGACGCCCTGGTGAGCCGTAGCGGTCAAGCGGCGGTGTTGCCGATGGCGGTCGGTGCCGGCTCGGCCATCGCCTCGACAGTGACTGCGCCGTCGGCCCCTGTCGAGGAAGAGCACGAAGCCGAAACCCTGCAGGACAGTTTGACTTTGCGCAACATGCCGGCCGGTTTCACCAAGTGGTCGCCGGATTCCGGTGAGACCATCCACGACCGGCTGGCCACCATCGTCTCGGCGGCCATGGGATACGAGCCGGAAGACCTCCCGTGGGAGGTGCCGCTGATCGAGCTCGGCCTGGACTCGCTGATGGCCGTGCGGATCAAGAACCGCGTCGAGTACGACTTCGACTTGCCGCCCATCCAGCTGCAGGCCGTGCGGGACGCCAACCTCTACAACGTCGCGAAGCTGATCGAGTACGCGGTCGAGCACCGAGACGAGGTGCAGCAGCTCCACGAGTACCAGCGGACCAAGAGCGCCGAGGAGATCGCCGAGGAACAGGCGCGGCTGCTCAGCGGCGCGACGCCGACCACCGCGGCGGCACCGGCGCCGGATCCGCAAGCGCCGCCGGAAACTCAGGCGGAGCAGCCGTCGGCGCCTGCCGCCGATGTGCCGCCACCGCCGCCGTCGGATCAGC
Organism: Mycobacterium noviomagense; assembly: GCF_010731635.1. Taxonomy (NCBI): domain Bacteria; kingdom Bacillati; phylum Actinomycetota; class Actinomycetes; order Mycobacteriales; family Mycobacteriaceae; genus Mycobacterium; species Mycobacterium noviomagense. The sequence goes on along the minus strand of NZ_AP022583.1, from coordinate 1,605,388 downwards.
CTGCGGGCCCGGCGAAGTCGGCGGACGCCTCAGCGCTCAACCAGCAGGCCGTCGCCGAGGCGCTCGGTTCTGACGTGCCGCCGCGCGACGCCGCGGAGCGGGTCACGTTCGCGACGTGGGCGATCGTCACCGGCAAGTCACCGGGCGGCATCTTCAATCCGCTGCCCAAGCTCGATGACGCCGCCGCCGAAAAGATGGCGCAGCGCCTGGCCGAGCGCGCCGACGGGCCGATCACCGCCGAGGACGTCAAATCCGCCGAGACCATCGAGGCGCTGGCCGAAAAGGTGCGTGAGCACCTGGAGGCCGGGCAGGTCGACGGGTTCGTCCGCACCCTGCGGGCCCGGCCCGAGGGCTCCTCAAAGATCCCGGTGTTCGTGTTCCACCCGGCCGGCGGGTCGACGGTGGTGTACGAGCCGCTGCTCAACCGGCTGCCGGCCGACACACCGATGTACGGCTTCGAGCGGGTCGAGGGCAGCATCGAGGAACGCGCGATGCGCTACGTGCCCAAGCTGGTGCAGATGCAGGGCGACGGGCCGTTCATCCTCGCGGGCTGGTCGCTGGGCGGCGCGCTGGCCTACGCCTGCGCGGTCGGCCTGAAGCGGCTAGGTTGCAACGTGCCGTTCGTCGGGCTGATCGACACCGTGCGCCCGGGCGAGGAGATCCCGCAGACCAAGGAGGAGATCCGCAAGCGCTGGGATCGCTACGCCCGCTTCGCCGAACGGAACTTCAACGTGACGATCCCCGAGATCCCGTACGAGCAGCTCGAGCAGCTCGACGACGAGGGCCAGGTGAAATTCGTGCTCGATGCGGTCAGGGCCAGCGGCGTGCAGATCCCCGGCGGGATCATCGAGCACCAGCGCACGTCGTACCTGGACAACCGGGCGCTGGACACCGTGCAGATCCAGCCGTACGACGGTCACGTCACGCTGTACATGGCCGACCGCTACCACGACGACGCGATCATGTTCGAGCCGCGCTACGGCATCCGCCAGCCCGACGGCGGCTGGGGCGAATACGTGTCCGACCTGGAGATCGTGCACATCGGTGGCGAGCACATCCAGGCCATCGACGAGCCGTACATTGCGAAGGTGGGAGCGCATATGACCGAGGCGCTGGGCAGGATCGAAGCCGAACAGAGGGCCCGCAAGTGAGCACGAAGACCACCGCCGAGCTACTGGCTGAACTCCGCGAAAAGCTGGAACTGGCCAAGGAGCCCGGTGGAGAGAAGGCTGCCGCCAAACGCGACAAGAAGGGCATCCCGAGCGCCCGCGCGCGCATCCACGCGCTGCTCGACCCGGGCAGCTTCCTGGAGACCGGCGCGCTGTGCCGCACCCCGGGTGACCCCAACGCGTTGTTCGGCGACGGCGTCGTCACCGGGCACGGCACCATCAACGGGCGCCCGGTCGGCGTGTTCTCCCACGACCAGACCGTGTTCGGCGGCACGGTCGGAGAAATGTTTGGCCGCAAAGTCGCTCACCTCATGGAGTGGTGCGCGAAGGTCGCCTGCCCGATCATCGGCATCAACGACTCCGGCGGCGCGCGCATCCAGGACGCGGTCACCTCGCTGGCGTGGTACGCCGAACTTGGTGCCCGCCACGAACGGCTGACCGGCCTGGTTCCCCAGATCTCGCTGATCTTCGGCAAATGCGCTGGGGGAGCAGTGTATTCACCGATCGAGGACGACCTGATCGTGGCAGTGCGCGACCAGGGCTACATGTTCGTCACCGGTCCCGACGTGATCAAGGAAGTCACCGGCGAAGACGTCACACTCGACGAGCTCGGCGGCGCCGATGCCCAGGCCCGTTACGGCAACATCCATCAGGTCGTCGACTCCGAAGCCGCAGCGTTTCAGTACGTGCGTGACTTTCTGTCGTTCCTGCCGTCCAACTGCTTCGACGAGCCGCCGATCGTCAATCCCGGCCTGGAGCCCGAGATCACCCCGCACGATCTCGAGCTGGATGCGATCGTGCCGGACAACGACAACACGGCCTACGACATGCACGAGATCCTGCTGCGGCTCTTCGACGACGGCGACTTCCTCGACGTCGCAGCGCAAGCCGGGCCGTCGATCATCACCGGTTTCGCCCGGGTCGACGGGCGTCCGGTCGGCGTGGTCGCCAACCAGCCGATGGAACTCGGCGGGTCGATCGACAACGAGGCCTCGGACAAGGCGGCGCGGTTCATCCGGTTCTGCGACACGATGAACCTGCCGCTGATCTTCGTCGTCGACACCCCGGGCTTCTTACCCGGTGCCGAGCAGGAGAAGCGCGGAATCATCAAGCGCGGTGGCCGTTTCCTGTACGCGACGGTGGAAGCTGACGTGCCGAAGGTTACGATCACCGTGCGCAAGTCCTACGGCGGCGCGTACGCGGTGATGGGGTCCAAGCAGCTGACCGCGGACTTGAACTTCGCGTGGCCGACGGCGCGGATCGCGGTGATCGGCGCCGAGGGTGCGGCGCAGCTGCTGATGAAACGCTTCCCCGACCCGAACGCGCCTGAGGCGCAGGCGATTCGGCAGAGCTTCATCGAGAACTACAACCTCAACATGGCCACCCCGTGGATCGCCGCCGAGCGCGGGTTCATCGACGCGGTCATCGAGCCGCACCAGACCCGGCTACTGCTGCGTCGAGCCCTGCACCTGTTGCGCGACAAGCAAGTTCAGCACGTCCAGCGTAAGCACGCCCTGATCCCGATCTAAGGGCGAGCAGACGCAAAAGCCCCCATTTCGTGCCGAAATGAGGGGCTTTTGCGTCTGCTCGCCACCACTTAGCGGAGGTAGTCGGCCAGCGCGTTGCCGACCGCGGCGGCGCCCATCGCGTTGGGGTGCAACGGCGCAGCGGGGTGCACGGCGATGAAGCCCTCGACGTAGCGCTGATCGGGTGGCGCGCACATGTCATGGCCGACGGACAGCGGCCGGGTGTCGAAGAAGTCGATGTGCTTGTCGACGGCCAGTTGCTTTTGCCGGTCGTCGAGTTCGTTGAGTTTTGACTGGAAGTAGTCGGCGTCCTTCGGGGTAACGGGCTCGTCGGGAAAGCAGCCACCGGGCCGGATATACGTTAGGTAGCCCACCAGGATGATCCGTGCGCCCGCGGCTTTGGCGCGGACGTCGTCGATCATCGCCGCCCATACCGGCACGTGTGCGGTGATCGCGGCAGAGATCCGGTCCACACCACCGGTGACGAATTTGTCGGCGCACGGCGGCGCATTGATCGACGTTGCTCTGCATTGCGACGCTTCGGAGGCCAGCCCAACGTCGTTGCCCCCGATCGTAATAGTGACCAAAGTGGTTTCCGAAGTCACGGCGTCGATCTGCGGCGGCACCGGGCCGCTGGACGTCAACTGTTCCTGACCGGTGATGTCTTCGGTGGCCGCGCCGCTGCAGGTGACGTCGGTGAAACGGGCCGGCGTTATCCGCCGGGTGAGGACCGACGGGTAGTCGTTTGTCGACTTCTGGCAACCGGGCGGCGGCGCGGGGTCGGGTACTTTGGGCGCGGCAGCGGCGGAGTCGCCCATGGCGACGTAGTCGACGGGCTTGGGCGGTGGCGAAGTCTTCGTCGCCGAGTGGCCAGTGCACGCAACCGCCAGTGCACCAACCAGCGCCGGGAAGCGAACCCGTAGCGATCCCTCACACATCCGATGAGTGGCTTAAATCGGCGCCACAAAGTCGGAGGTGTAGTACTCGGTCGGCGTTTGGGACTTTGGGTTCGGCCGCTGAACGACTACCCAGACGCCGGTGGCTCCCGGCTGAATGCCGGCCTGCAGGGTGGTGGCACCGCGTCCGCCCGCGTCGGTGTCCAGGCCGCCGAACGCCGTACCCGGATCCCCGGGACCACACGTCGACCACGACGGCCGCGGTACCTCGATCAGCCCGACGTCGTAGTGGGTGCCGGGCGACTGAGTGTCCACCAGTTGCACGTCCGCGACGACGGAGTTCGCACCAGTACGTATCAGCGTGTCGGCCGTAGCGTAGGCCGGCTGTGACGGCGTCGCGCCGTCGATCCTGCTGCCGTCGCATCGGCGCAGAGCATTGCTGAGCGCAACCCGCGTCCCATCGCCCGACGGAGCAGCCAAAACGGTTCCGGTGGTATTCACCAAAGGTGCCGCCATGACCATGACCAGTGCGATGGCCGTCGGTGACACCACACCGCGAGTCAGTTTGCGCATCGACTCCACCTTCTCGGCAATCGTTTGTCGGCTCGAATGCCAGTACGTATAGACCACGCTCGGGAAGCTAAACCGAATGTCGGCTGCGAGCGGGCCCGGCGAACGTCCCACCCGGCCCAGACCGAGCATCTGCAGGGCGGCCCGCTGCGCGCTGGGGTAGTCGATGTACTTGGCGGTCAGCCCGTCAGCCGTCAGTTGCGCCCGCTCGCGGCTGCCTCGATGAAACGTCAGTCGGAGGTTTCGGACTGTTTCTGCACCTTCTTGCCGGTCTCGGTGGACTCCCTAAGTTCCTTCTTGGCGTCCCGGGCTTCGTCGGCAAAGTCCTTCACACTTTCGTCGCCTTCTTCAGCGCGCACCGGGCACCTCCATTCGCTCGACGGATGCGGTCCTATTTCGGGCTACCCGCCGCCGGCGAGCACGAATCGCCTGCTCGAGTGGGAAGTTATGGCATGCAAATCGCGCTTGGATTCACGCGGTCGCTGCAACAGATGCGGACGGGTCTGAGAGTAGCCGATCGAGTTCCTCGGCAGGGGTGCGCCAGTTGAAGCGTTTGCGGGGGCGGGCGTTGAGCTCGGCGGCGACGTTGTCGAGGATCCCGGGTCCGTGAAAGGACAGGTCGGTGCCTTTGGGGAAGTACTGGCGCAGCAAACCATTGGTGTTCTCATTGGTGCCGCGCTGCCAAGGGCTGTGCGGGTCGCAGAAGTAGATCGGCAACCCGGTGGCCTCGGTGATCTTGGTGTGCAAGGCCATCTCTTTGCCTTGGTCCCAGGTCAGCGAGCGACGCAAAACCTCGGGAATCTTCGGGATCGCCGCGCTCATCGCCTCAGCGACGGTGGCGGCGCTGCGGTCCTCGGATAGGTGCAGCAGCATCACGAACCCGGTGGTGCGTTCGACCAGGGTGCCGATTTGGGAGGCCTGGTTTTGGCCGGTAATCAAGTCGCCCTCCCAATGCCCCGGGATCGCACGATCGTCGGCCTCAGCCGGGCGTTCACTGATGTTGATCATGTCCTTGATCCGGCCCCGAGTGTCGATTGTGCTGCGGCCCTGAGGTTTCCGTTGGGTCCGGCCGGTGCGCAGCGCGGCCTTGACCTGGCGGGCCAGTTCCCCCCGGGGCTGCACATACATGGCCTGATAGATCGTCTCGTGAGACACCCACATCTCCGGATCGTCGGGGAAATCTTCGCGCAGCCGGCCCGCGATCTGCTCGGGGCTGTGCCGCTGTTCCAAGCGTTGCACAACCTCGCCCAACAAGGCCGGGTTGGACTCCAGCTTGCGCGGCTTGGGGCGAGCCCGGGCCGCATCGACGACGTCTTGGCCGACCCGGGCCCGGTAGCCACAGCTGGTTGCTCCTCGAGCTTTTTCCCGGCTGATCGTCGAGGCGTCACGCTGTAACAGCCGCGCGATGTCGGCCTGGGGGAAACCCGCCTCCAGCAACTCTTCGAGTCGGCACCGCTCGGTAAACGACAACAACCGCGACGCCGCGGCCGGCTCTAGATCAGCAACAACTGGTGTTCTGGGCACGTAGCCAGCCTGATCGACCCAGCGTCGCGCGGTGTGCTCCGACACGCAGGCACCCACCGCCGCCTGCGCCGGGGTCAACCCCGACCGCAGCGCCTCCCAAAATACGTCCCTGACCTGCTGCGAATACCGGATGCCGTGGTGCTTGCTATTGGTCTGATATCCCGCGGCCTTGGCCCATTTTCGGCCTGTGGTACCCGCCACCCCCGCCACCGTGGCGGCCGCCGTCGGCGACAACCCCGATCCAACAGCCCTCCAAAACTCCTCCCGCACCAAAGCCGCCGACTCGACGCTCAGATGAACACCATGACCCCGAAACCCCGTCTGATAACCCATTCGGCCCCAACACCTCCCGATAAGGTGTTGCAGCGATCACTTGAGCCTGACGCGAAAAAGTGTGCAACAACTTCACACTCGCCGCACTCACGCCTTGATCCGGATCTGCCCGGGCGACCACCAGCCGCTGCGGGTCGCGGTGCCGAGCTGCAGGTCAGCGGGCTGGGCGTTGACGATCGTGTCGAACTTGCGCAGCGAACCCCAGTCACGGCCCCAGTCCCGCGACAGGTACGTCGCCATCACATGGGCCCGCAGCAACAGGTCGGTTTCGCCAAGCAGACCGCCGTTGACGCCGTCTTCCCAGGTGTCGGTGTCTTGCTTCTTGGCGGTGTAGTCGGGGGTGATGCGGAACTTCGGGATCTCGGTGACGCCGTAGGCGTGCAGCATCGGCCGCTGGCACGGGAAGGCCAGGCCCACCGCCCAGTCCATCAGCACCGGCTGCGACGAGCCGACGTACTCCTGCAGCGAGCGCACGTCGGGCACCCGCGGCGGGGTCACCGCGATCCAGTCCTCGGGCGTCAGCGACAAGTCCTCGGCGACCACCCGCACCGCGGTGGCGTCCGACGGGATGTCCGAGCGGGCGAAGCGCAAGTTGCGCCACGCCTTGGGCTGTTCCCCGTACAGGTCGTAGGGCACCAGCCGGCCCGCCGCTACCGGAGCGCCGTCGGGCCCGGGCTTGCCGTATTCCAGTACGACGGTCTGCCCGCTGGTGTGACCGTGCAGCACGCTGTTGCCGGCGATCTTTCCCGCCGCAGTCACCACCACCAGCGGATGCCCCTTGTCGGGCGACGGCAGCTGATACCACGCCGAGGTGAGCAGACTCTGCTGTTGCGCGCCGGTGGTGTAGCTTCCGGCCAGCGGTACGCGCGCCGGGTCGAGCCCGTACGGCAGCGGCACGGTCGAGCCGTTGATGCCGGGGGTTTTCAGCTTGGTCGGGGCGTCCCAGTCGTAGTCGGTGCCCGGTTGCGGCGGGTGATACCGAATCGCTTCGGCCACAGTGTGATCCGGCACGCCGTTGGGTGTGAACCCTATCGCGTTGACACCGCCCAACGGTCCCAGTGCGCCGTAGTTGCCCGGCAGCGCAGGCATGAAGCCGGCGTTGGTGTCCGGCTCGACCAGTACGTCGGCGGCCAGCCCGCAGCCGCCCACGAACGCCCGCAGGTTGGCCCAGCCGTTGGAGTAGGTCGGGTATTGGCGCACGATCCCGGTCACCATCGTTGCCACGAACACCACGGCCATGAAGCCAGCGGCGATCGGCACCGGCGCTGCGGTCAGCGCCCGCGCGACTCGGCCCTCGCCGCTGTCGCGCGGCGCGAAATGCAACCAGCTCGCGTACAGCGCGGCCAGCAGAAACAGCACGAAAAAGATGGTGCTGACGGAGATTCCGCCGACTTTGGGCATCGAGCTGTTGAACGGCACGCCGTAGCTGGACACATACCACCACCCGTTGGTGGTGGCGAAGCACAGCGCCAGCACGAACAACAGCGCGGCCAAAAACGCCATCCGATTGCGTGACCAGCGCAGCACCTTCGGCGACACCAGCACCGTGGTCAGCGCGGCCATCGCCGCGCCGACCGCTGCGAACAGCCCGAAGTGGTGCACCCATTTGGTCGGAGTGAACATCAAGAAGAACATGGTGCCGAAGATGACACCCATCAGCCGCCAGGCCGGCCCGCGAGCAACGCCTGGAATTCGCTTGCGCCGCAACATGATAAACACCGCGGTGAACAAGCACAGCGCGGTGACCAGGAAACCGAACCGCCGCGACAGCGAACCATCCACCGTGGGCAGGAATATGTAGTAGTAGCGGAGGTTCTCGGTGTACCAGGCCTGGCTGGGCCCGATCGAACTGCGAATCCTGGTGGCTTCCAACACGGTTGCCATCGTCTGGTCGGCGAACACCACGGTCAGCACCACAAACCCTGCCGCCAGCAGCGGCGCCACCAACGGCAAGGTGCCGACCAGCCGATGCCGGTGCACCAGAATCCGCAAGATCGGCCGACCGCCGGCCACCAGGGCGGCCACCGCGATCAGACCGGTGGGCTGGATGCCGAGCGTGAACGCCGCCGCGACGACCGCCAGCGCCGCCGGAGTGAGCCGGCTGTAGCGCATGGACCGCTCGATCAGCACATAGGTGATCAGCGAGCCGACGGCGATGATCGGCTCAGGCCGCAGGCCGTTGTTGAACGGCATCCACGCCGTCAGCAGCACCATGGCTGCCGCCCAGGCCGCCGCCTTGCTGGATGCCACCGCCGGCCCTAACCGGGGCAGCACTTCCCGCGACAGCAGCAGCCAGCACACCAGGCCCGCAACAAGGTCGGGCAGCCGGATCCAAATGCTCTGGTCGCTGACATGGGTCATCAGCGCAAGCAGGTTGTAGTACCAGCCGAACGGGTCCTCCGGGCTGCCGAACCAGCGGAAGTAGTTGGACATGTAGCCCGCGTGGTCGGCGACACGGGCCATGCCCAGGATGTAGCCGTCGTCGGAAGAGTTCGCGCCTATGACATGCCAGAGCAAAAACGCGAATATCACGGTCGCGTCGACCAGCGTGAAACCGCGCCAGGTGGCCGGGATCAGCCGGCGCATCCGGCGACCGTCCAACTGGTCCAGGCGCCACAGCGCGACCAGCGCGACGACGGTCGAGCCGATCGCCACCACGATCGCGGCCAGCTTGAGAATCGTTGGGTGAGTAGAGAACCGGGTGTCGATGGTCGCCGAGAACTGCAGCCCGGGTGGCGCCGGGCCGGTCAGGTCGGTGAACACCCCGACGATCTGCGGGCGCAGGTTCGGATCGTTGAACCCGCTGCGCAGCGGGTGCCCACCCGGGTCGGTCAGCCCGACGAACGTGGCGAAGGTGCCGGCGTGCGAGGAGGTGATCTCGATCCGCTGACACTGCGGCGAAACCACTTGCGAGCGCGGCACACTCGCGATCACTACGTTGCGGTCGGTGACGTCCACCCGGTCGCGGGTGACGTTGACGAACAAACCCTGCAGTGCGGCGTCCTTGCCGTTTTTCGGTGCGGTGCCCAAGAGCATCGCGCCCTGCGGCGGCATCGAGCTCACCACCGCGCAGGGCACCGTGACCGTCATCGCCACCGGCGTCTGCGAGATCAGCGGCGCGGTCACGTTGTTCAGCTGGCCGTGCTGCGGCCAGGTCAACGTTGCCGTCGTCTGCACGACCGGCAAAAGCGGTGTGGCAATTGACAGCAGGAACCCGAGCAGACCCGCGATCGTCGCCACCCAGCGGGTCACCCGCACGTCTCGGGCCACGGTTTCCGGGGCTGTCGGTTCGGTCTGGGTGAGCGTCATGGCAGTGCTCGAATCGGTCCTTGCCGGCTCCAGCCGTACACGGTGACCGCACCCTGCTCGATGACGGCGTCGGGTGCCCGGTCGGGCGGGACCAGCCGGGAGTACTTTTCCACCGACCCCCAGTCGCGGAACCAGTCGCCGCGCAGATATGTCGGGATCGTGGAGGTGCTCAACAGCGCCTGGGTGAACAGGAACGGCCCGCCTTTTTCGGCCGACTCCCACAGGTTCGACGACGACGCCGTCTGCTTGTGGTCGGGCAGGATGCGGTATTGCGGAAGTTCAGCTACGCCAAGGTGTTCGGAGAACGGCCGCTGGCAGGGGAAGTTGGCGGCGGTCGCGATGTCCATGAATACCGGGGCGTGCGACCCGATCAGTTGCTGGAGGGTTTGCAGCACCGGCACCCGCGGCGGGGTGAAGGCGAACCATTGGTCCGAGCTGAGGTTGGGGTCGTCGGCGACGATGCGTGCCACATTAGCGTCCGGCGGCGCCCACGCCAGCGGGAACCGCAGGTTGCGCCACGCCTTCTGCGGCCCGATGTCGATCGGTTCGAACTCGCCGAGCGGTTGGGTGGTGCCGTCGGGGCGGCTGATGCCCCACTGCAGTCGCAGCGGTTGGCCGTAGCTCAGCGTGCCGTCCTCTTCGTGTGACCAGATGGAACCGGCGGCGGCGACCACGACCAGCGGACGGTCCGGGGTACGCGGGGGCAGCTGGTACCACACCGAGGTGGCATGCGCGGCCACGGCGTTCTCGCCGTAACTGCCCATCACCGGTGTGCGCGCCGGGTCCAGCCCAAAGGGCAGCGCCGCCCGCGACCCGTTGACCCCGACGGGGCCGTAGCCGCCGGCCGTTCCCGCGGAGTCACTGACCGCGGCGTTGGGCTTGTTAGGCGAGGCGTCGGAGTTGACCAGCCCGGGTTTGGACACCACCGGGTCGGAGGTGAGGTCCTCGGCGACGCCGTTGGGTTTGAACCCGACGGGCTTCACCCCGCCCAGGGGACCGTCCGGGCCGTAGGGCTGTCCCGGAAGTGGTTGCAGCAGACCGGCATTGGGATCCGGCTCGGCCAGCACGTCGTCGGCCATCGCGCAGCTGGTGTCGGACAGCCCGGAGCGCAGCGCGGCGATGTTGGCCTTGGCGGTGGTGTAGACCGGGTAGCGGGCCGCAGCGGCTTTGGCCATCGAACCGACTTCGACGAGAACCATGATCGTGGCGACGGCCAACAGCGGCGTGGATGCCAGAATACGGTTGCGCCGAGTTGGTTTGACCTCGGTGTGCCCCGCGTAGTCGAGCCGGAAGTGCTGCCAGGCCGCCAGCAATCCGGTCGCGATCGAGGCCGTCAAAAACATCGACGTCACGGGGTGGCTGGCGATGACGGGCTGGATGTCGCGCCAGGGCACGCCGTAGTTGCCGACGTAGAACCAGCCGTTGATGCCCGAGGTGGCCCAGGCCAACACGAACAGCAGCGCGGTGATGTACAGCGACAGGTTTCGGCGGCTGTGCAGACCGACCGTGGCCAAGGTGAACGCGGTGACGGCGCCCAGCGCCCCGGCCAACCCGGCGAACGCGCCGAACTGGATGGCCCACTTCGTCGGCGTGAATGTCAACAGCAGCAGCCCGACCGCGGTGGTGCCGACCAGCCGCCAGGCCGGGCCGCTGGCCACGCCCCCGATCCGGCCGCGCCGTAGCAGCACCACGAGCACACCGAACAGACACAGCAGCAGCACCAGCACGGCGAAGCGGCGGGTCATCGACGCGTCGACATTCGACTCGACCGTCACGAAGTAGTAGCGCAAAAACTCCTGATACCACGAGATCGTCGGCCCCACAACGTATTTGATGCGTGCGCTCTCGGCCACGGTGGCCAGTGTCTGGGCGCGGAACACCACGACCGCGATCAGCGACAGCGAGGCTGCCAACACTGCCAGCGGCGCCAACAGCCCGTCGGCTGCCCGGCGCCGCATGATGATCCGGGCGACGGTCCGCGCACCGGTCAATAGCGCACCCAGGGCGATCAGGCCCTGTGGAGCGAGAGTTGCGGTGAGCATCGCGACCACGATCGCGACCGCGGCGGGAACGAGCCGCCGGGTGGCGATCGCCTGCTCGACCAGCACCCAGGTGAGCAGCGTGCCGAACGCGATCAGCGGCTCCGGGCGCAGGCCGTTGTTGAACGGCAGCCATGCGGCCACGAATACCGCGCCCGCGGTCCACACCGCCACACGGTTGCCTGCCAGGCCGCCCCTGGCCGGACCCAGCCGCGGCAGCACGTAGCGGCTGATGATCAGCCAGCACCCGATGCCTGCGGCGGTTGCGGGCAGCCGCATCCACACCCCCGCGGTGCTGACCGACGCCAGGTGCGCCAGGACCGCGGGATACCAGTCGAAGGGGGCCTCGGTGGTGCCGAAGAACCGGTAGTAGTTCGGCACGTATCCGGCTTGGCGTGCGGCTCGGGCGATGGTGAGGTTGTAGCCGTCGTCGGAGGTGGTGGCCCCGATGACATGCCACACCAGCAGCGTCGCGATCACGGCGGTGTCGGCCAGCCAGGTGGCCCAGGTCGCCCGCAACCATCGCCAGCTGCGCGGTGTGCGCGGCCCCGCGCGGCGGTCGAGGACCGCCAGCGCCGCGATAGCGGCGATGACTGACAGCACGCCCAGGGCCATCGCGGCCTTTTTCATGACCGTGGCCGTCGTGATGAACCGGGTGTCGATGTCGATACGAGCCGAGAGCCCCGGCTCCGGACCGGTTTTCAGGTCGGTGAAGATGCCGCCGACCTGAGGTTTCTTCTCAGCCGGCAGCGTGCCGGCGGCGCCGGGGATACCGACGAAGTCGGCGCCGACCCCGCCGGCGCCGGCCCAGATGTGCAGGACGCTGCATGCGCCGGCGGCCACCGCGGGCCGGGGCGCCACCGTCGCCACCGTGTCCCGGAACGCGACGACGACGGTGTCTTTGTTGGCGCGTACGAACAGCCCATGCTTGCCGGTCTGGAATCCGTCGGCGGGCAGTGTCGACAGGACGATGCCGCCGCCGGCCGGCAGCGTGGCGATCGCCGCGCAGGGAACAGAGATGTCCAGGGCTCGCGGCGCCCCGGACACCAGCGGGGCGGTGATGCCGGTGACGTGTCCGTCGGCGGTGGCGCCTTGCGGCCAGAGGATGGTCGCGGTGGTCTGCTTGACCGGCAGCAGTGCGATCACGCTGCACAGCAGCAGACCGGCGACCCCGGCGACGACGGCGATTATCCGGGCGATCCGCTGCGCTGATCGCTGATTACCGTCGTGGGACACGAGGGTCGATGGTATGCGACGGTTTTCGCTTCGCCCGCGCGGCGGGCGGGACAACACACGGCCGGCCACGCCGACTCTGCGCCCATAGCGTCGACTCTGCGCCCATAGCGTGGTTTTCCGACGCGACGTGACTGTAGGTGCAGTATCGGCGCAGTGGACGCAGACTCGATGTCGCGGTTCAGCCGAAGGCGCCGGGATCGGCCAGCGGGATGAGGATGTGCGACGGCGTCGGCCCGCCCTGGTGGAGCTGGTAACGTCCGCCGGCCAGGGCACGACGCGCGGGCTTGGTGGGCACCAGGTGTGGGAAGTCGTACGTGGTCACGATGAGCCGCAGCCGGTGCTCCGGCGCGATAAACGCAGCGGTCGGGAAGATCTCGACGTCGTAGCGGGTCAGCTCGCCGGGAACGACGGGTTCGGCCGCAGAACGGGTGCTGTAGTGATGCGGTCGCAGCACGGTGCCCTCGGGCAGGTACCAGGTGCGGTCGGGGTCCAGCGCACGGTGGGAACCGAGCAGCGCGCCCTGCGTCAGCGGGCGGCTGGTTCCGTCCGGCGCGACGTCGTCGAGGTGGGCAACCCACACCGTCTCGGTGGTGTTGGCCGTCGCGTGGACGGTGAGCGTGATCGGCCCGGCCACCAGCGTGGGCGACGTGAACGGTTCGGTCGTGTAGGTCAGCGCCCGGCGCTGCAGGCGCCTGTTGTCAGTGTCGTAGCGGATGCGCCGACCCCGCTGGGCGGTGAAGAAGCTGTTCATTCCCAGCGTCCACTGCTCGAGGCTTCGGCCCGCCACCGGACCGCGAGCCGCATAGTCGAGGGTCGCCACCGTTTGGTCGGGGGAGCGGTCAGTGCTGAGACGGCCGGCGTCGGACAGGTAGAACCGGGTGGGCGTCGCTTCGGGGAGCGGGAATTCGCGGGCGTGGAACCATTGCGGGCATCCGATGGCCTGAAAGGTGAACGGCGGGTCGGAGATCGCCGCGTCTGCGTCGTCTTGCAGCCACTGGTCGAACCAGCGCAACTGCAGCGCGTTGATGTGCAGCCCGTCGAAATTCGTGACGTGGTACCAGGGCCCCATGAACAACCGCACCCGATCCGACACCGGCTGGCCGAGTTCCATCGGCGCGTCGTCCGGCCGCCCGGCGAAGGCGTTCTGCAGCGCGGCGTAGTTGAGCGGCGTGCCTCGCTGGAAGGCGTCGTGCCAGCCGCCGACCAGGAAGACCGCAACACCGTTGCCGACGACCTGCGCAAGCACGGTCGCCGGCCGCAGCGCATCCCAGAACGGTTCGTCGTATGCGGCGTCGCCGCCGTTCATGGCCTCGGCGATCAGCGGCCGGAAGTACCGGCGTTGGTCGCGGCCGCGCTGGCGCACCGCGGCCAGCCCACCGGCCCGCGGCCGCGGATGCTTGCCGGGCGCAAAGAATTCCAGGGCCGGGTTGAGGACGTTCAGCAGCGTGTAGATGGCACCGTAGGCTCGCACGGTCCGCAGGTGCGGCACCCCGCCCATGGTCGCGGCGTCGCGGTAGAAGTCGCGTGCCGCCATCACCGGGAAGATGGCCTTCAGCGGTGAATCCGGGCCCACCGCGGCGGCAGTGAACAGCTGGTTGATCGCCAGGTAGGAAACCCCGAACATGCCGACGCGGCCGTTGCTGTTCGGCAGCGTCGACGCCCACTTGACCAGCTCCACCCCGTCCTGGGCCTGGCGCTCCCCGAACATCTCGAAGGAACCCCCCGAGACGCCGGTACCGCGGACGTCGACCATCACCTCGATGTAGCCGCGCTTGATCAGGTACGGGGTAGCACCCCCGCCGATCTGCGCTGCCGGCGGCGGCGCCTTCTTGCCGTACGGCGTCACCGACAGCAGCACCGGGAACGGCCCGGTAGCGGCCGCCCCGGTCTCCGGCACCGTCGGGTAGTGAATGTCGGCGCGCAGAACAATCCCGTCGCTCATCGGCACCCCGACGTTGTGTTCTACGCCGACCCCGTAGGTAGCGGGCCTGGGCTGCCACGGCGGCGCGAACGGCAACGGGTTGTCTCTACGGGGGCGTGCCCTCCCGGCTCGGCGTCGCAACCGCAGCGTCGTCATTGACCCCTCCTGTGTGGGTTGTCGGTCTCGCGCCGACTGTATCGGCGCTGCTGCAGCTCCAGATCAGCTCGCCCGCAGCTTCACCGCGCGGTTGTTGCCACGGTCGGCGACGTACACGTTGCCGTCCTTGTCCACCGCCACCGCCAGCGGGGTGTTCAGACCGCTGAACGGCAACACCGTCGGGCTGTTGGTTCCGGCTGGCAACTTGACCACTTTGTTGGTGCTGTGCTCGGTGACGTAGACGTCGCCGCTGACGTCCACAGCGATGCCCCAGGGCACCCGCAGCCCGGTGAACGGCAGCACCATCGGGCTGTCCGCACCCGGCGGCAGCTTCAGGACGCGGTTGTTGTCGGAGTCAGTGACATACACGCTGCCGGAGGTGTCCACCGCCACTCCGTCGGGGTGGTTGAGTCCGGGGAACGGCAAATCGGTTTGGGAGTTCGACCCGGCCGCCAGCTTGACCACCCGGTCGTTACCGCGGTCGGCGACATACACGTTGCCGACGCCGTCCACGGCCACACCTTCGGGGTAGTTGAGTCCGTTGAACGGCAGCACGATCTGGTTGCTCGACCCGGCGTCCAACTTCACCACGCGATTGTTGAAATCGGTGACATACACCGTGCCGGTGCTGTCCACGGCCACATCCTGTGGCTGATACAGGCCGCTGAACGGCAGCACCGTCGGGTTTGACGACCCGGCGGCCAACTTCACCACCCGCCCGTACATGCTCTGGCTGCTGACGTACACGTTGCCGTCGGAGTCCACCGCCACCCCGCTGGGAGAGAGCCGGAAGTCCAGGCCCTTGAACGGCAGCACGCTTTGCCCCGACGCCGACGTGGAGGAGTGACGCAGCGGCCGCGTGACCAAATAACCGGCGGCCGCGACGATGAGGACGGCCACGATGCCCAGGACGATCCACATCCTGCGCTTGTCGCGGGGATCGGGTCCCGGGCGCACGAAGTCCGGTTCGCGTGTATACGGCCGGCTGACCGGTCCGGATGAGTGCGCCGCAGGTTGGCTGCGCCAGCTGCCGGTGCCGCTGACCGGGCCGGGCGCTCGGGACCATCCCCGAGCTTGGGTGAATGCCGCGGAATCGGCCGCACCCGCCTCAGTGCCGGCCCGCAGTGTCGCTATCTCTCCTTCTCGCAGGATTGTGGTGGCCTGCTGCTGTTCGGACGTGGTCAGCGCGTTGTGGGCAGCCGCGGCCAGTTCACCGGCGCTGTTGTACCGGTCGTTGGGGTTTTTGGCCATGCCTTTCGCGATGACCTCATCCAACGCCGGCGGAATCATGCCGGGCCGCATTTGGCTGGGCCGGGGGGCCGGCCGGGTGAGATGAGCCGCGACCAACCGCTCAATGGTCTCTGCCCGATACGGCGGCGACCCGGTCAGACACTCGCTCAGCACGCAGGCCAGCGAGTAGATGTCGGCGCGATAGGTGACCTCGTCGTCGGTGAACCGCTCCGGGGCCATGTAGTAGTAGGTGCCCACCGCGGTGCCCATCTGGGTGAGTCCGGGGTCTGTGGCGGCGCGGGCAATACCGAAATCCACCAGGTAGGCAAAGTCGTCGCCGGTGATCAGGATGTTTCCCGGTTTGACGTCGCGGTGCATCACCCCGACGGCGTGCGCCGCGTCCAGCGCCGCCGCGACTTGGCGGACGATGGCGACCGCCCGCGGAGGGCTCATCGGACCGTCGCGTTTCAACAACGTCGCCAGATCGGTCCCCTCGATCAGGCGCATCTCGACATAGAAGCGCCCGTCGATCTCCCCGTAATCGTGGATCGGCACCACGTGTGGTTCGGTCAGCCGTCCTGCGATGTCCGCCTCGCGCTGCAGCCGCGCGCGAAACACCGGATCGCCGGTGAATTGCTGCGAAATCAGCTTCAACGCCACCACCCGGCGCTTGCGGGTGTCCTCGGCCGCGTAGACCTCGCCCATCCCGCCGCTGCCCAGCAGCCGCAGCAGCTGGTAGGGGCCAAACCTCGTCCCTACCCGCGAACCCGGCTCACCGCCGCTCACTCGTCGACACTCCCTTCACGAGATCGCATTCACCGCGCCTCACGAGATCGCATTCACCGCGCTCGCCAGCCTGGATTGAAACGAGCTGGGCAGCGGAATCGACCCGTACTGGTCCAGACCGTCTTGGCCTGGACCGATCACGGCCTGCATGAATGCCCGCACCGCATGGCCGGTCGCAGAATCCGGGTACTTCGAGCACACGATCTCATAAGTCGGCTCCACGATCGGGTAGGCGCCGGCCGTGGTCGGTTTGTAGAACGACGACGTGTCAAGGACCAAGTCATTTCCCTGCCCCTTGACGGGGGCGTCGGCGATCGTCTTCTTGACCGAGTCCACAGTGATCGGCACCGGATCTGGACCTGCTGGCGTGATGATCTGCGCCATGGTCAGCTGTTTGCCGATGGCGAACGACCACTGGTTGTAGCTGATTGACCCGTCGGTTTGCTGCACGGCCGCCGAGCTGCCGTTGTCCCCATCGAAGCCGTCACCGACGCCGCCGTTGAACATTTCCCCGTCGCCTTTACCCCATGCCCCGTCAGACGCGGCATCGAGGTATTGCTGGAAGTTCGCCGAGTTCGCGGATTTGTCGCTGCGGAAAATGACGTGAATGGGCGTCGACGGCAGGTTGGTGCCCGGGTTGAGGGCGGTGATTGCGGGATCGTCCCATTTGGTGATGGTGCCGTTGAAGATCTTCGCGGTGGTAGGTGCGTTCAGCTTGAGCGACGTCACGCCGTTGATGTTGTAGGTGACCGCGATCGGCTGAAAAACCGCCGGCAGGTCCCACGCCGGTGACCCGCACCGATCGGCCGCCCTGCCGGGCTCGCCTTTCGAGGGGTCCAACGGCACGCCCGAGCCCGCCAAATCCGTTTGGTTGCTGATAAAGTCCTTCACCCCGGCCCCAGAGCCGTTTGCGTTGTAGTCGAGCGTGTAACCGGGACACGCAGCGGTATACGCGTAGACGAATTGTTCGATCGCGTTCTGTTGGGCGGTCGCGCCGCTGGCCTTGAGCTCGGTCTTGCCGCCGCAGTCCACTTTCGGTGCCGCGGAATTGCTGTTGCCACCGCATGCCGACAACACCAGCGCGCTGACCGCCAGCACGCTCAGTGCAGTGCCGGGTCGGTTGGACTTCACTGGACCCCCATTCCAAGAACAACCAGGGCCTTGTACACCACTTTGCCACCGGGTCGAGCCGAGCCGCTGCTGCGCCGGCGGTAACACGCGGGTTAACCCACCGCGAATATACAAAGACCCGGGGACGGCGACGGGGGATTGCGCCGCTAGCGGGGGAGCACGGCACCGCGAAGTAGCATCGGGATTGATGGACCGTGAACAGCTCGACTCGGAGACCGGTCCGGCCCTCGTCGCTGTGCCGGCCATTGAGGTTGTGAATCTCACCCTCGGTTTCGGTAGCAAAACTGTGCTCGAGGGCGTGGATATGAAATTCCCCGCCTGTGCAGTCACGTCGTTGCTTGGCCCCACAGGTTCGGGTAAGACGACGTTCCTGCGCACCCTGAATCGGATGAACGACAAGGTCTACGGATATCGCTATAGCGGCGATGTGTTGATGGGCGGCCGCAGCATTTTCAAGGAACGGGACCTGATGGAGTTTCGCCGCAGCATCGGCATGCTGTTCCAGCGCCCTAACCCGTTCCCGATGTCGATCGTCGACAACGTCCTGGCCGGCGTGCGCGCTCATAGGCTGGTGCCCCGCAAGGAATTCAAAAATGTCGCGGAGTCGCGACTTCGTGAGGTCGGCCTCTGGAATGCCGTCAAGGATCGGCTGGATGATTCGCCGTTCCGGCTGTCCGGTGGTCAGCAGCAGTTGCTGTGTCTGGCCCGTACCCTTGCCGTCGACCCGGACGTGCTGTTGCTCGACGAGCCCACGTCCTCGCTCGACCCGACCACGACCGAAAAGATCGAACAACTCTTCCGATCGCTGTCCAACCGGCTCACCGTGATCATGGTGACGCATGATCTGGCGCAGGCCGCACGGGTCGGAGACCGGACGGCCTTGTTCTACGACGGCAGACTCGTCGAAGAAGGACCTACCGAACAACTGTTCCTCTCGCCGAAGAACGAACAAACCGCACGCTACATTTCCGGGCTCTTCGGCGACCGCAAACTCCTTGGTGTCGTCGTCGGGAGCGCAGAGGCCAACAGCGGAAAAGAAAAGTAGAAAGGGTGGAGATGTGAAAACTCGTCTGGGCGTGATGGTCACCGTGGCGGCGCTGGTAGTGGCTGCAGGGGCTTGCAGTTCGAAGTCAACGCAGTCCAATCCACCGGCCACTTCCGGCGCAGTGGCCACCACACCGGCGGCGTCCAACGTGACCTTGACGGAAACCGGTGCTACGGAGCTGTATCCGCTGATGAATGCGTGGCGCGACGCGTATCACGCGAAATACCAGAACGTCACGATCACCACGGCGGCCACCGGGTCGGGCGCCGGCATTTCCCAGGCCGCTGCCAGAGTGGTCAACATCGGCGCCTCCGGGGCCTACCTGTCGGAGGGGGACATGGCCGCGCACAAGGGGTTGATGAACATCGCGTTGGCCATTGCGGCCGAGCAAGTCCACTACAACCTGCCCGGTGTCACCGAGCACCTCAAGCTGAACGGCAAAGTGCTCGCGGACATGTACCGGGGCACCATCAAGACGTGGAACGACCCGCAGATCGCCGCGCTCAACCCCGGGGTCAACCTGCCGGCTACCCCGGTGGTTCCGCTGCACCGCTCCGACGGGGCCGGTGACACCTTCGTGTTCACCCAGTACCTGTCCAAGCAAGATCCCGGTGGCTGGGGCAAGTCGCCCGGCTTCGGCACCACCGTCGACTTCCCCGCCGTGCCGGGCTCGCTCGGTGAGAACGGCGCCGGGGGGATGGTGACCGCCTGTGCCGCTACCCCCGGCTGCGTCGCCTACATGGGCAGCAGCTACCTCGACAAGGCCAACCAGAAGGGACTGGGCATGGCCGAGGTGGCGAATGCCTCCGGTAAGTACCTGCTGCCCGACGCCAAAAGCGTCCCGGCCGAGGCCGCGGGCTTTGCCTCGCAGACCCCGGCGAACCAAGCGATCTCGCTGATCAATGGGCCCGCCCCCGATGGGTACCCGATCGTCTACTACGAATACGCCATCGTCTACAGCAACCAGAAAGATGCCGCCACTGCCCAGACGCTGCAGGCGTTCCTGCACTGGGCGATCACCGACGGTGCCAACCCCTCGTTCCTGGACAAGGTTCACTTTCAGCCGCTGCCAGACCCGGTGGCGAAGTTGTCGGAAGCTCAGATCGCCAAGATCAGCGGCTGATGCGTGCCGCGGTTGATTCACCGCGTCTGCCCAGCGGTGTGAGCGCCTTGTCACGCATGCCGCGTCATCCGATCCGCGACGGCTTCGCGGTCCGCTCGCTGGGTTGGCTGGGTGCGGTCATCCCGCTGCTGGCCCTGGTGTTCGTGTTGGCGACACTGATCGTCGAGGCGCTGCCGGCGATCAAGGTCAACGGGCTGCATTTTTTCACCGGCACCGCATGGAACCCGGGCAACCTCTACGGCGACACCGTCGTCACCCACGGTGTGGCGCATCCGGTCGGCGCCGACTACGGCGCGCTGCCGCTGATCGTCGGCACCCTGGCGACGTCGGTGATCGCGTTGATCATCGCCGTGCCCGTCTCCATCGGAGCGGCGTTAGCGATCGCAGAACGGTTGCCCCGGCGTCTCGCCTCGCCCGTCGGAATGATCCTCGAACTGCTGGCCGGGATCCCCAGCGTCATCGTCGGCCTATGGGGCGCAATCACTTTCGGGCCTTTCGTCGCCCACCACATCGCCCCGGTGATTGCCCGCAACGCTCCAGATGTGCCGGTGCTCAACTACTTTCGCGGCGACACGGGCAACGGCCAAGGTCTGCTGGTGTCCGGGCTGGTGTTGGCGGTGATGATCATCCCCATCATCTCCAGCACCACCCGCGACCTGATCCGACAGGTTCCTGTGCTGCCCCGCGAGGGCGCGAAAGCGCTGGGCATGTCCGACTGGGAATGTGCACGCCGTGTCACCCTGCCGTGGGTGTCAAGCGGCATCGTCGGCGCCGTGGTCCTCGGACTCGGACGTGCGCTGGGCGAGACGATTGCCGTCGCCATGGTGTCCGGCGCGGAGCTGGGAGCGATGCCGGCAAACATCTACTCGGCCATGACCACCATCGCCGCGACCGTTGTGTCGCAGCTTGATTCAGCGATGACCGACTCCACCAACTTTGCGGTGGAGACCCTTGCCGAGGTGAGCCTGGTGCTGATGGTGATCACGTTGCTGACGAATGTGGCGGCTCGTGTGCTGGTGCGCCGGGCGTCGGGTACCACGCTGCCGGTGGGACGGGGGGTATGAGGTGAGCGCGCCGACAGCGTCCTCGACTGCGCGGCGGCGCTCGGTGGCCAAGCGCCGCAAGCTCGTCAATGCGCTGTTCTGGGGCGCCTGTTTGTGCTGTCTGGCGGTGGTGGTTGCTCCGACATTGTGGATGCTGATCGGAGTGGTGAGCCGTGCCGTGCCGGTGTTCCACTGGAGCGTGTTGGTGCAGGATAGCCAGTCCATCGGCGGCGGTTTACGCAACGCGATCATCGGCACCGTGGTCCTTGGTGCCGGCGTCATGCTGGTGGGCGGCACTGTGAGCGTGTTAACCGGAATCTACTTGTCTGAGTTCGCAGTTGGGCGGACGCGCTCAATTCTGCGGGGCGCGTATGAGGTGCTGTCCGGTATCCCGTCGATCGTGCTCGGCTACGTCGGCTATCTGGCGCTGGTGGTGTACTTCGACTGGGGATTTTCCCTGGCGGCCGGGGTGGTGACGCTGTCGGTGCTGACCATTCCGTACATCGCAAAGGCCACCGAGTCCGCGCTTCGTCAGGTGCCGACGTCGTACCGGGAAGGCGCAGAGGCGCTCGGGCTTCCCGTTGGCTGGACGCTGCGCAAGATCGTGCTGAAGTCTGCCGCGCCGGGAATTGTCACTGGCATGCTGGTGGCGCTCGCCCTGGCTGTCGGCGAGACGGCGCCGATGTTGTACACGGCCGGCTGGTCGGATTCTCCGCCGACCGGAGAACTGACCAATTCACCAGTCGGATACTTGACCTATCCGATTTGGACGTTCTACAACCTGCCGTCGAAGGCAGCTCAAGACCTCTCGTACAACGCAGCCTTCTTGCTGCTGCTCTACCTGCTGCTGCTGATCGTCGTCGGCCGGCTGATCGCCTGGTTTTTCCGGCGGCATTCCGAATCCGGTTGATGACGCACCGAGCGTGAAGCTTTCGCGAGTTTCGTCGTGCGACTCGCAGTGCCGAGTGTGCAGTCACAGCGTCGACTCTGCGGCCATGGCTAGGTTCCTCGGCTTGGATTGACTGTGGACGCAGTACCGAGGCAGTGGACGCAGACTCGACTCCGACCTCAGCAATTAATGCCGCAGCGGGCCGGGGCTCCACAAGCCGCTGCGCGTCGCCGATCCGAGGTCCAGACGGGCCGGCGTCGCATCGGGGTAGTAGGGCGTCAACTCTTGTAACGCACCCCAGTCGCGGAACCAGTCGTCTTTGAGGTAGCTGGGCAGCGTGGTCGCGCGCACCAACAGCTCGGTGATCCCTAGCGGGCCGCCGCCGTTGTTGTCCATCACCGGTGAATTGGCTTCGGCGCCAAAGCGATCCGGAAGGATCCGCCACTTCGGCGCTTCGATGACGCCGTTGCGGTGGTCGAACGGCCGCTGGCACGGGAACGCCAGGCCCACCAGCCAGTCCAGCAGCACCGGGTCTCGCGACCCCACCACGTCTTGCAGGGAACGCAGCCGCGGCATGCGCGGCGGGGTCAGCGCGATCCAGTGCTGCGGCGCCAGGTCGTCGTCGGTGGCGACCACTCGAATCTGGGTGGTGCTGTTCGGCAGCGCCGACATCGGCGCCCGCAGGTTACGCCACGCCGGCGCTGCCCCCACGTCAACGAAATTCACGGTGCCGCCCGGCTTTCCGGCGGCTGCGCCCTTGTCGTCGGCCCACTCCAGCTTCACCTCGCCGGGATCGAATCGGCCGGCCGCCGAGACGACCAGCAGCGGCCCGGCCTGATCGCGGGGCGGCAGCCGATACCACGCCGAGCGCAGCACGGCGGGGACTTGCACACCGGAGCGCCAGCTGCCCAACACCGGTGTGCGGGAGGCGTCCAGGTTGTAGGGCAACCGGGCGCGGGATCCGTTGATGCCCGGCGCCGCCGTGGTACCGCCTTCGGTGCCGGCCTCGCTGCTGGTGATCAACCCGTCGTCGTTCAAGAAACTGCGGTCGCCGGGTCGTTCCATCACCGGGTCGGCGGAGACGTCGGCGGGAATGCCGTTGGGGTCGAAGCCTTCCGCGTAGCCGCCGCCCAGCGCGTCTTTCACCGGCATCCCGATCGGGGTCAGCGCGCCGGCATTCGGATCTTGCTCGACGAGCACGTCGTTGGCCAGTCCGCACGTTCTGCCCGTCAGAGCCTGCAGGTTGGAGCGGCCCACCGACCAGGCCGGGTACTGGTCGGTCATGCCCAGGGTCAGCGACATCACCTCGAAGAAGACCAGCAGCCAGGCGGCAATCGCCAACGGGGACTGGGTGATTCGGGCGAGTCGCGAGCGGGGCTCACGGCCAGAGCCGTTGTTGACGAAGTGGAACCACGCCGCCACCAGCAGCACCAGCACAGTGAGGCCCAATAGCGCGGTGGTGAAGCCGAACTTCCACTCCGGGAACGCATTCGACCACGGCACACCGAAATTCGAGACATACCACCAGCCGTTCACGCTGGCGAACGACAGCGCCATCACGAACAGCACCAGGGCGGCGAACATGGTGCGGTTGCGTCGCGAGCGCATCGCGGTGGCCGTCACCGCGACAGCGGCCAGCGCCCCCAGTGAACTGGCCAGCCCGGCGAACACCCCGAAGTGGTGCGTCCACTTGGTCGGCGTGAACATCATCGCGAGGAACGAGATGATCGTGATGCCGACGATGCGCCGGCTCGGCCCGGCGGCGGTGCCCGGAATTCTGCCCTTGCGCAACGCCATTGCCACTGACACTGCAAGCGCGACCAGCAACGCCAGCACGGCGAAGCGCCGGGCCACCGAGCCGTCCGGGCTGGCCATGAACAGCCGCTCGTAGCGGATGTGTTCGTCGAACCAGCTCAAGCTGGGCCCAACCGCACGCTTGAGCATGTTGGCCTGCAGCTCGCCGGCGAAGGTCTGGTCCCGGAAGATCAGGATCGTGGTGACGGTGACCGCGGCCAGGATCGGCGCCAGCAGCGGCAGTGCCCCGAAGCGTTTGGAGCGGCGATGCACGATGGTGCGCAGCGGCCCGATCGCCACCAACAGCGCCCCGATCGAGGCAATCCCGGTGGGACCGGAGAACAGGGTCAGCGCGCCGATGATGCAGGCGATCGCCACCGGCAGCAGCCGGCTGGTGGCCACCGCCCGCTCGACCGAACACCAGGTCAGCAGGATGCCCAGCGCAATGATCGGCTCGGGCCGCAGCCCGTTGTTCAGCGGCAGCCAAAACGCCAGGAACATGCCCGCCGCCGTCCACGCCGCGGCGCGGCTCTGCTTGACCGCGTGGCCCAGCCGCGGGATCACTTCCCGGCTGATCATCCACCAGCACGTCAGCGCCATCAGCAGGGTCGGCAGCCGCATCCAGATGCTGGCCGTGGTCACGTGCGCCCACAACGCCAGCAGGTCGTAGTACCAGCCGAACGGGGCCTCCGGGGTGCCGAACCAGCGGTAGTAGTTCGCCATGTAGCCGGCGTGTTCGGACACCCGGGCCATGGTCAGGATGTAGCCGTCGTCGGCGGTGTTGGCGCCGACGAACTGCCACCACACCAGCACCGCAGTGACCAGCACGTCGAGGCCGCTGATCGACCACCAGCGAGCGGGCAGGAAGCGGCGGTGGCGGATCCCGTCGGCGCGGTCGAGGATGTGCAGCGCGATCAGCGCGGTGATGGTCAGCACGACGCCGAGCACCATCGCGGCCATCTTTAGCTGCGTGGGCGCGCTGCTGTAGCGGGTGTCGATGGTCGCAGACAGCTGCAGCCCTGGCGGCGCGGGCCCGGACAGGTCGGTGAACACGCCGACGATCTGCGGCCGGAAGTCGTAGCCGCCCCGTTCGCCGCGCAGCGGTGCGCCCGGGTGGTCGGCGTGCGGGCCTTGGCGCAGCCCGACGAATTCGCCGGTGACCTTGTCGGCGTGGGCGGTGAACGTCAGCCGCTGGCAGGCCGGGCCGAGGACCTCGCGCAGCGGCGCCACCACCACCGGGGTGTTGCGCACGACAAGGACCAGGTCGTCGTTGGCGCGTTCAATGAGCAGGCCGCGGTCGACGGCCTTGGGCGCTTGCTTGGGCACCGTGGACAGCAGCACCGTTTTGCCGGTGTTGGCCGGCCCGGCCAGTCCGGCGGCGGCCTGGCACGGGATGGTGATGTTCAGATCGGTGGCGACGTATCCGATCAGCGGCGCCTCGACGCTGTGGAACACGCCGTTTTGCGGCCAGTTCAGCTGGGCCGTGGTCTGTTTGACGGGCAAGAACGGGGTGATGATCGCCAAGCCCGCTCCGAGCAGGCCGGCGACGACGGCGACGAGCGGGGCGGCCCGGAAGTTACGGGCGGTCCGGTCCACCCCGGTGGTGGCGTCTTCCCGGGTGGTGCGGTCCTTCGCGCCCGTGACGGTCACGGAGCTAGATGGTAATGGCCCGACCTGTGTCGATTCCGTTGCCATCAGTGGCTCGGCTCCTGGCGGATGGCCAGCACGAACGGGCCGATGCTGGTGACGGTGAACCGGGGCTCGGCGAACAGGGCGGCTTTGAAGTCGACGGTGTAGCGCCGCACGTTGGGTTGGTTGGGGTAGACGTCCTCGGCCAGCCGCAGGGTGTAGGTGTCGTTGGTGCCGCGACGCATCAAGAACACCGTGGGCGGCGCCCAGGGCAGCGTGTCGAGCGCGTGGACGAACTGGTCGGCGCTCTTGAGCTTCGACCAGCTCTTGATGGCGGCGGCGCGCTTGTCGAATTGCGCCAGCGGGTTGGCGTAGTGCGAGGTCAGGCCTTGGAAGCCCCAGTAGGGGTAGTAGGACAGGAAGCTGTAGTCGGCGGTCAGCACGACGGTTTGGTCGCGCGGCTGGCCCGTCATCTGGGTGATCACCGTGTCGATGGCCGGGTAGTACTTCTCGGCGCCGGGCGGGCGTCGGTCGCCGCGGTGGCCGTACCCGTCGGTGTCGGTGTAGGCGACCGCGAGGTCCGATCGCAGCACCTCGGGGATGTTCTGGCTGAACCCGATCGCGCCGACCAACCCGATCGCGGCGGCCACCGGGATGACGCTGCGGCCCCAGGCGCGGTCCCGCTGACTTCTGACCACCGCCTGCGTGACCTCGATGAAACCGAATGTGCCGGCCGCGGCCAGCAGCACGGTCAGCGTCGGCTGCAGCCGGAACGACAGCAGCGTCGTGCGTGCCAGCGTGGTCAGCATCGACAGCAGCGACCACAGGTAGACCGCGAGCACACCGACCGCCAGCCCGGCCGCGCGCACCGATGTCCGCAGCCTGACCAGCAGCCACAGGGTGCCGAGCATGCACAGCGCGCCGAGCAGAGTGAACTGCAGCATCGGGAAGGTCAGCTCGGCGCCGTCGGCGGGCAGGTAGTGCCAGGCGCTGCCGGTGTTGCTGACCGCGTCCCGGGATGCCCGCAGCAGAAACGGTGTCCACGTGGTCGCGGCAATCGCGGCGGCGATGACGCCGATGACCGCCAGCCGGACCAGCGGGTCGATCGCGGCTTTGATGCCCCGCCGCCAGCGCGACGCCGCCAACAGCACCGCCATCAGCACCACGGTGAACGCGCTGTACGCCAACAGCAGCGTGTAGAAGGTGGCCGCGAAGCCCAGGAAGATTCCGGCCCCGACCACCGCGGCCCAACCACCGGAGCGGTCGCGAGCGCGCAGCCCCGACCAGGTCAGCACCAGCACCGGCGGCAGCAGCACGGTGATCATCGCCGAGTACGGCTCCGGCGAGCTGTAGGCCAGCATCACCGCAGCGGTCGCTGTCGTGACGATCAGCGCGAACTCGAAGCGAATCATTCGCCACCACAGCACCAGCGCCACCGCGACCGCGATGGTGATCGAGGTGATCGCCCACGGCTTGTACATCTCCCAGCCGGGTGTTCCGGTCAGCGCCGCGATGCGCCCGCCGATCGAGAACCAGCCGGGCGGATAGAACGGCGGCAGCCCCTTGTAAGTCATGTCGCGCAGGGCAGCGCTGTCGGTGAGCCGGGTCAGATATTCGGTGCGGAACTGCTGGTCCACCGAGATCCCGAACAGATAGAGCTTGGTCGCGCCCAGCGGCATGCCCAGGGTCACGACACAGAACGCCGAAACAAACACCACCGCGGCCAGCCGGGCCACCAACCGACTCGCCGCCTGACCGCGTCGCCACAGCCATCCGGTGACCACCAACCCGACGATGCAGCCCACCTGGCCGACCGTGGTTAGCGCGTGCAGTTGGTTCGACGACGGGTACGCCGGCCAGTTCACCCCGGCAATGGCTTTCAGCGAGACCACCGCGACGACAACCGCGATCGCGGCAGCGATCGCCATCTGGCCGATGCTGGCCAGTGCGTTCCGCATACTCAGATGGGGAGCTTGCGGAAGATCGGCCGCGGGATATGACGCAATACCATCATCACGTAGCGAAATGTCGGTGGCGCCCAAACCAATTCCTTACCTTTCGCGGCCGCGCTGACCGCGAGGTTAGCGACTTGTTCCTTGTCGACGGTCAGCGGTGCTTCTTTGAGGTGGGCGCTCATCCGGGTGCGGACTTGGCCGGGCCGGATCACCAGCACACGAACCCCATACTCGCGCAACGCTTCACCGAGACCAAGGTAGAAGCCGTCCAAACCGGCTTTCGTGGAGCCGTAGACGAAGTTTGACCGCCGTACCCGCTCGCCGGCCACAGTGCTCATCGCGATGATCTGGCCGAATCCTTGCGCTCGCATCTTTTCGCCGAGCAGCACACCCACCGAAACCGCCGCCGTGTAGTTGATTTCGGCGATTTGGACGGCTTTGCGCTGGTTTTGCCAGAGTTCCTCGGCGTCGCCGAGCAAGCCGAACGCGACGATAGCGACGTCGATATCTCTAGAGCCGCCGCCCTCATTTTTAGAGGCCTGCTCGATCACCTTCGGGTGGCTGTCGGTGTCGAGTGCGTCGAAGTCGATCAGCTCCACTGACTTTGCTCCGGCGGCTTTCATTTGGGCGACGGCGTCGTCGCGGCCCGGATCATCCGGCAGACAGGCAAGTACGATGCGTGCCGGGGCGTCGTGCAGGTAGCGCTCGCAGATCGCCAGCCCGATCTCGGACGTGCCGCCGAGCAGCATGATGGTCTGCGGGTGGCCTACGGCATCAAGCACCATTTAGAGCAGCTCCAGACGTCGGGCCAGATCCGAGGCGAAGACCCCCAACGGATCGACCTTGCGGCGCACCGCGATCCATTCGTCGATGCGCGGATACATCGCGTGAAACACGTCAGCAGTCGTACGCGAGTCCTTGGCGGTGTAAAGCCGGCCGCCGAATTCCAGCACGCGGCGGTCGAGTTCGTCGAGGAACTTGCCCAGTCCCGGTTTGATCGGGAAGTCGACGCAGACGTTCCAGCCCGGGATGGGAAAGCTCAGCGGCGCTTGGTTTCCCGGGCCGAACAGCTTGAACACATTGAGAAACGAGTAGTGCCCGGATTTCTGGATGTCGTGGATGATCCCTTTGAACTCATCGACCGCCTCCGTGGGCACTACGAATTGGTACTGGCCGAAACCAGCGGAGCCGTAAGCGCGGTTCCATTCGCCGAACATGTCCAACGGATGGTAGAACTGCGTCAGGTTTTGGACCTTGCCGCGATAGGTGCCGGATTTTCGGTACCACAGCTCGCCGATCGGGCCGAAGGTGTACTTGTTGGCCAACCCGTTCGGGAAAACATCCGGCAGGGTAAGCAATTGCGGCGCATCGAATTTCAGCGGATTGCGCTGAAGCTTCTCGGGGAGCTGCTCGAGCCGGGCCAGCGATCCCCGCGATATCGCGGCGCGGCCCAGCTTGGGCGGTGGGCTGATCGCATCGAACCAGGCTGACGAATAGGTGTAGTTGGCCTCGCTGCCGTCGCTGTGAAAGGCGATGGTCTCGTCCAGACTGTGCGTGACGTCGCCGTCGGCGATGAAATACGCCGTCTCGGTTGGGGTCATCGCGATGGTGGCTCGCAAGATGATGCCGGTCAGGCCGTTGCCGCCGACCGTGCACCAGAACAGTTCGGCGTCGAGACCCTCCGGCGTAAGTGTCCGGATCTGCCCGTCGGCGGTCAGCAGGTCGATGGAGCGCACGTGGTTGCCGAAGCTGCCGGCGCTGTGGTGGTTTTTGCCGTGGATATCGCAGGCGATCGCGCCGCCGACGGTGACCTGCCGGGTGCCGGGCAGCACCGGAACCCATAGCCCGAACGGCAGCGCCGCCTTCATCAGCTGGTCGAGGCTCACGCCGGCGTCGACGTCGACCAACCGGGTGTCGGCGCTGATCGAGTGGATGCGGTTCAGCGCCGTCATGTCGATGACCAAGCCGCCGCCATTCTGGGCGTTGTCGCCGTAGGACCGGCCCAGACCCCGAGCGATCACGCCCCGCTCGCCCGCGTTGGCCACCGCTTTGGCGATTTCCTCGGGGTCCGGCGTGGAGAGCACCTGCGCCACGGATGGCGCGGTGCGGCCCCAGCCGGTCAGCCGTTTGGTGGTCGTCAACATCGTCAAAGAGGGTACCGCCCTATGCCGTCGGGTCAGCGCAGCCGGAAGATCACCGATCGCTGCACGACGAAGTTGATCACCGAGGCGGTGCCCTGCGCGATCACGAACGCCACCGGGACCGCCCAATTGCGGTAGTCGAGAAGCGCCAGGCACAGGTGGTTCAGCCCGACCTGCACCGCGAAGGTAATCGCGTAGAGCGCCATCACAACCAGGAACCGGGCGGTGCTCGGCGGGGCCTGAAACGTCCACCGGCGGTTGATCAGGTAGGCGGTGATGGTGCCCGCAACGAAGCTGGTGGCTTTGGACAAATCGACCTGCAGGCCGACCGCTTTGTACAACACCAGATAGAGACCGAAGTCGACAATCGCCGACAGACCGCCGGTGACGACGAACCGCCAGACCTGAGTGGTCAGGCTCAGCTGCGCGGCCGCCGGGGCGATCTCGGTCATCGCGGGCAGTCTACGGGGCGCAGCGCCTGACCTGCTGCATGCCGAGCGGCTGGGGATCTAGTTAGGCAACTTGACGTCGAGCAGCTCAACCTGGTTTTCGCCTTGCGGCGTCGAGTAGGTGATGGTGTCGCCGGGTTTATGCCCGGCCAGGGCCAAGCCCAGCGGGCTGCCGGCGGTCAGCGTTTCGGCTTCGCGGCCCACCGGGGTTTGTTCGACGATGGAGATCACCAGCATCGTGACCACCGAGCCGTCGGGGAAGCGCACGGTGACTTCGGTGCCTTCGGGCAGGGTGCCGTCTCCGTTGGACACCGGTCCGGCGCGCAGCACCCGGTCGAGTTCGTTGATCCGTTCGTCAAGGGCGGCCAGCTCGTCGGCCCGCTGGATGGCGTCTGCGGCGTCACCGTGGTCGCCGACCATGCCCCGGTCGTTTTCGACCTCGAGCTCCAATCGATCGCGGCGTTGCCGCAGCCGGTCCAACTCCGCGGCGATGCGATCACGCACTTCATCCGCAAGCCCTGTCGATTCCTTGTGCTCGCTCACTTTGCTGGCCTATCTCGCGGGGCGACCGCGGGTGTCGCCGCGGAGCGCCCAGATTGTCTGGAGTGCCGTCCGCCCATTATGGCGCTGTGAATCGGTTTCGTGGCGTTTCGTGCAGGCACGCCAACGGTGCCGAGAGCTCTCGCGAGCGTCACAGCTCGCGGCGGCGCCGACCGCGGAAGGCGTCCTTGACCTTTTCCCCGGCATCCTTCAGATTCGACGAGAATTGATCGCCTGTGCCTTGGTTTTCCAGGTTGCGGTCCCCGGTGATGCGGCCAATTGTTTCCTTTGCTTTGCCCCGGAACCTCTGCAGCTTGTTTCTGGCTTTGTCGTTCGCGGTCATAGCGGACCTCCTTTGTCCCGCAGGGAGTACCCGCGTTTTGGCCCCGCTACTCGTCGTGCCAGCGGGCCTGGTGATCGGCGTGCGTCGGAAGGTAGGCACCGGGCGAGAACAGCTCGTCGTAGAAGTCGGTGTCGATGTGCTGTGCTTGCAGGTACATCAGCACGTGCACGGTGGGCACGGTGGCGGGCAGCTTGCCGAACGTGTCGTAGATGTACGACGCCTCGACGGTGACGAGTTCGGCGATGCCATCGGGCGGCAGCGCTGACGAACGGACCTTGCGGGTGTCGGCCCACGCTCCGCCGGTTTCAGGGTGAAACGGGCCGCCCGGCCCGTAGCGGCGCGCGACGAATTTCTCGACGCCGGCATGCACCGACGGCACGTGCGGTGGGCTGAGCGTCTCGAAATAGCCGGGCAGCCCGGTGACGTTCGGGAACGGCCAGCGTTCGTCGTGGTCGGCGACGAAGCCCAGCCCGGGTGCCTTGGGATCACCGGAGCCACCCAGCACCGACAAGCGGTCCAGGCCGTCGTACATCCAGCCGCCTAGCCCCATGGCCTGCAATGCCAGCACGCCGTTGTTTGCGGCAGTGGCTAATTCGGCGCTGGCCTCGGTCAGCGTGTACTGCTCGGCGAAGGACAACGGAACCGGCTCGTCGGCATGCGCCAGCGACGAAAACGCTTGAATGCCAGGGATTCTGCGGTTGTTGACGTCGTCGTACACGGTGTAGCCGTTGGCTGCGAAGAACCACAGATTCGCCATCAGGTGTTCGGCGAGATCGGCCACCGGGAAGGCCAGCATGCTGCCGGGTAGGTTGGCCACCCAGATGTTGTGGCCTTCCATGTAGGGCTCTTCGCGGGGTAGTTGCAGGCGGCGCTCCGAGATGCGGATATACGAGTCGGCGGTGTGGCTGATCCAGTCCTCGATGCTGGTGAACGCACGCGGCGACTGGTCGCGGGTGGGCAGGAGATACGTTCCGGTGTCGTCGGTGAAAAACAGTTGGCTGGTGTGGAATCCGGCGGCGGACGGAAATGTTCGGCCGGTCGCGCTACCCGAGTAGTTCGGCAGCGCGGGCGCATAGTCGGGGTTGTAGGGAATGCCGTAGTGCCATCCGGTGACGCCGCCGGTGACCGCGAGCAGTAGCGCCCGCTCGACGTCGGACAACGGCTGGCTGGGCCGTCGGCTGGTGAATGCCAATGGCCCGCTTGTTATCTGGCCGCCGACCGGGAACCGGCGCGATCGCCGCCCGGTGATGGCTGCGAGCAACGGAAACTGCGCAACCTCCACTAGAGCGGCGCGTTCGTGATCGGAGATGCTCAATCCCATCGGATGCTGCTGATCACAGTTCGAGGTGGAGTCGCAATGCATCGTCGAGTCGCGCGAGTTCAAGGAGCCCGACTCGGCCCAGTCGCCGGATAAAGCGTTGCGTTGCAACGGATCTGATCTGTTCAGCTTGTGCTTTGGAATCGACCGCAAGACCGGTGGTGGCGGCTGGCAGCAATACCTGAAATGGATAGATTGCTGAGACGTTGCTCGTGACCGGTACAACGGTGACTACGCCACGCCCAAGTCGGGCGGCTGTCGCGTTGGCTCGGTCATTGCTGACGATCACGGCCGGGCGCTGCCTGTTGGCTTCGCTGCCGCGAATGGGATTGAAGTCGACCTGCCAGATTTCACCCCGGCGCATTCCCGAACCCGTCGTCAGTAGCGTTCTGCCAGACTTCGTCCTCGCCGGCCGTCGCCCACTCTGTCCACGCTTCGTCGTAGTCGTCTTCCAGAGTGAGGTAGCGAAGCATGCGAACAGCACGCTGCAGACCAGCGGACCGCGATGGTAACCCCTTGCGTTCGACATAGGCGTCCAGCGCTTGGACGTCTTCGTCAGAGAGGCTGATGCTCAACTTCATACCTCAATACTACCTTAGTAGTACTATGGTAGTAATCATCTGAAGCCCGAGTTCAGACCCAGTACGGCACCCGGGCGCGGTACTGGCGCATCGCGAACGCGGCGAGCAGCCATCCGACGGCCGTCAGCACCACCACGACCACCCAGTGCCGCAGCTCTTGGTGGGCACCCAGCAGCGGCGCTCGCACGATGTCCAGGTAGTGCAGTAGGGGATT
The DNA here is from genome assembly GCF_010731635.1 of Mycobacterium noviomagense. Lineage (NCBI taxonomy): Bacteria > Bacillati > Actinomycetota > Actinomycetes > Mycobacteriales > Mycobacteriaceae > Mycobacterium > Mycobacterium noviomagense. The sequence goes on along the minus strand of NZ_AP022583.1, from coordinate 1,572,498 downwards.
GAGTTCGACGATCTTCGACCACCGTTGCGCATTCTGCTGGCGCAGGGTCTCGTCGTTCCAGATGATCGGGGTCATGAAGAACAGCAACTGCACCACCGAGAACAGCAGTGGTCCGATGTCGCGGTAGCGCGTCGCCAGGATGCCGAAACACAGTGACACCCACACCGCATTGAGCACGATCAGCGCCAGCGCCGGAATGACGGTCAGGTCGGCCCAGGACCACGGCTTGGGATAGATGACCGCGATGACGGCGTAGATGACGATGTTGTGCGCAAACAGGATCATCTGCCGCCACACCAACCGGTAGACGTGCACGGAGAGCGGCGTCGGAAGTTGTTTGATCAGTCCCTCGTTGGCCACGAACACCTCGGCGCCTTCGAGGATGGCGGCGTTGATCAGATTCCAGATGATCAGCCCGAGCGTGACGTAGGGCAGATGCACCGCCAACTCAAGCCGAAACAGCTTGGAGTACAAGGCACCCATCGCGACGGCGGTGGTGCCGGTGGCGATGGTGATCCAGAACGGGCCCAGCACCGAGCGCCGATACCGCTGCTTGATGTCCTGCCAGCCCAGGTGCAGCCACAGCTCGTGGCGACGCCAGCCGTCGATCAGATCACGCCACGCCCGGGCCAGCGACTTGGACTCAGCCGCCGCGTCAGTGAATGTCACGACACCCCTCCCGGTCGGCGGAACTGCTCGCGACGCCCCAGTCGCCGCAACCGAAGCCATTCCCGCAAGCCGCCCGGATCGCGGCGGGACACCAAGAAGAACCAGCCGAACCGCACCCATTCCTGCGGCAGCAGCCGACGCAATCCCGGCTGGGACATCAAAAAACCGCGATTGCGGTAGGTGAAGTAGCGCTTGGCTGGGTCATCCGGATATTGGGCGTGCATGCGACCGCCCAGGATCGGTTTGAATTCGGCGGATCCGCACGGATGCAAATACACCGCCTCCAGGCAGGTCCCGAACGGCAGCCCGGAGCGCACCAGCCGGCGGTGCATCTCCACCTCGTCGCCGCGGACGAACAACCGCAAATCCGGCACGCCGATCATCTCCAGCGTCGATGCGGCAAACAGCGCGCCGTTGAACAGCGACGCGATACCGGGCAACAAATCCTGCTCAGCGTCGGTGTGCAGCTCGCTGACCCGCCTGCGCCACACCAGGCCTCGGCGCAACGGAAACGCCAGAAGGTCCGGGTCGTCGATGTTGCAGACCATCGGCGACACCTCGGCCAGTCGATGTTTTGCCGCGCAGGCCAGCAGCGTGGCCAGTACGTGCGAGTCCTGCGGGTGCCCGTCGTCGTCGGCCAGCCATACCCAGTCGGCGCCCTGCGCCATGGCGTACAGCATGCCGAGCGCGAATCCGCCTGCGCCGCCGAGGTTCCGGCGTGACCCTAGATAGGTTGCCGCGATGGGCTGTCCTGTCACCAGTTCCCGGACGCGCTCGTCATTGCCGTTGTCGACGACGATCAGCTGGTCGGGTAGGCGAGTCTGTGTGGTCAACACATCAAGCGACTTGGCCAGTTCGTCCGGTCGCCGGTGGGTGACCACGACGGCGCACACCAATTCACTCATGCTCGGCCACTTTTCATGCAAGCTGCTCGTCGGCGTTGAGCTCGTCTAACACTGCGCGCACATGCCGGGCGGCGTCTTCGCCCTCGTAGGCGCGAACGACGTCCTCGATGCCGCCCGTCATCCTGATCGTGCCGTGCTCGATCCACATCGCGGTCCGGCACAGCCGGGCCAGAAACTCGTTGGAATGGCTGGCGAACACCAGGATTCCGGAGCGCTCCACCAACCGCTGCAGCCTCGGCTGGGCCTTTTTCAAAAAGTCGGCGTCCACCGCGCCGATGCCTTCGTCGAGCAGCAGGATCTCCGGGTCGATGCTGGTGACCACACCCATCGCCAGCCGCACGCGCATCCCAGTGGAATACGTGCGCAGCGGCATCGACAGATAATCACCGAGCTCGGTGAACTCGGCGATCTCGTCGACCTTGGCCATCATCTGCTTGCGGGTCTGCCCCAAAAACAGCCCGCGGATGATGATGTTCTCGTAGCCGGAGATCTCCGGATCCATCCCAATGCCCAGGTCGAAAACCGGCGCCACTCGCCCGATCACCGTCGCCGAGCCCCGCGTCGGCTCATAGATACCCGAAAGCAGCCGCAGCAGAGTCGATTTCCCCGCCCCGTTGTGACCGACCAGGCCGACCCGGTCGCCCAGGCTCAACGACATGGTGATATCGCGCAACGCCTCGACGACCACCACGTTGGAGGCATTCCGGCCGATGGTGCCGCCCGCTGCGCCCAGGAAGGTCTTCTTCAGCGAGCGTGACTTGGCGTCGAAGATGGGAAACTCCACCCACGCGTTGCGCGTCTCGATGTAAGGCGAGTGAGGTCCGGACACCGCTGACTGCTTACAGGTATTGCCCCGTGCCCGACTGCCCGTGCCCACCCGGACGGCTGACTCCCGGCGGCAGCGCGCCCTGGCGCATCTGCTCGAGCTGGGCGCGGGCCGCCATCTGCTGGGCGAACAGCGCGGTCTGGATGCCGTGGAACAGCCCTTCCAGCCAGCCGACGAGCTGGGCCTGGGCGATGCGCAGCTCCGCATCTGACGGGGCGGCGTCCTCGTTGAACGGCAGCGTCAGCCGGTCGAGTTCCTCGCGCAGTTCCGGTGCGAGGCCGTCTTCGAGCTCTCGGATGCTGGTGGCGTGAATGTCGCGGAGCCGGTTGCGGCTGGCATCGTCGAGCGGCGCGGCCCGCACTTCTTCGAGCAGCTGCTTGATCATGGTGCCGATCCGCATCACCTTGGCGGGCTGCTCGACCAGGTCGGTCAGCGACCGGTCGTCAGTCTCGTCGTCCTCGGTCGCGGCCGTGATGCGAGGATCGCCGCCCCCGATGATCTCGATGTTGTTGTCGCCATTGCCGTTGCTCAATGCGGTCACCACCCTCGGTTTTCAGGAGCTTGTCGCGGCAGCATGGCCGCGCCATTCATAGATGCGGGCCTCACCGTTGTCGTAGATCTTCACCCACGACTTCGACGTATCTAGTGACACTAGCCCGTCGGGCATGACGAACCCTCTCACGGTCGGTGTGCTGGTCAGGACGTAGCGGATATTGAGTACCCGGACGGCTTCGGGTACTCGTGGATCGTGGTCGGCATCGTCGGCGTAGGCCCAGAAAATAAAGCGGTGGTAGCCCGGGCCCTGTTGCATCGGGTAGTCGTAGTGCGTCCACAACGGGTGCAGGCCCGCCACCGCGTACATCCAGGCCGTGCCGTCGGTGTTGGCGTTGCCGATCAGCGTCTCGCGGGCGCCGGGCAGCCTGGCCAGATACGCCATGGCCTCCAAATCGCGTTGGTCGATCATCACCGAGTCGTACTTGTCGCCGAACAAAAACCGGTGCCGCGGAAAGTAATGCCAGGCGCTGACCAGGTTGACCGCGACCAGCAGCACCACCGCGGTGGCCGCCCACACCGCTGGCCCCACCTGTCGCCTCAGTCGCCGGTCTGCGAGCCGCCTGGCGCCGGCCACCACCGCCATGACCAAGGTGAACAGCGCGACACCGGACATCAGCACCAGCAGCAGCGTCGTCGCCGCCGCGATCCGGCGCGGGTCTTTGTAAAAAAACTCGCCGAATGCTCCGGCGAGTCTTCCGATCGGGCCACCTAGCGGTGTACCCGCATCCACATTGACCACGATCAGCACCAGCCACACCGCCAGCGGCCACCAGATCTTCTTGACCAGCAGCACAAGCCCACCGATGGCCGCCACCGCGATCAGTGCGTACTGGACGGGAAAGTCGTTGAGGTGGCGCGAGTGCTGAAACACCGCGTCGAACAGCCCGCGCTTCTTGCTCAGATAGGTCAAAAAAGAGTGCCCGGCGATGACGTCTTCCTGCTGCTTGACGCTGATGAACTGCGGCAGCAGCACCAGTCCGCTCGGCACCGCGACCGCAGCCAGCGTCAGCACGTCGACGATCCGACCGCGAACCGGATGCCACAGTGCCTCCAGTAGCCACCACGCCGCCAGCATCATCAGCACCACAACCCCGCCGGTGATGTGCACCGAGAAGATGCCGACCAGCGCCAGCACCGACACCGGGATGCGGTCGCGGTGCCGCAGCGTCGACGTGATCAGCACAAAGGTGGGTGCCACGATCCCGTACGCGGTCAGGTTCGGCATCGCGGCGGTGTCGAACTCGACGTAGGGCACCGCGGTGAACGAGGCCGAGATCGCCGCAGCCGTGGCTGCCGCTCCCGCGGCGCGCCACTCCGTCGTATGCGTGCGCAGCGCGCGCCAGGTCAGCAGCGCCGCGCTGACCGGAAACAACCAGATCGCGGCCGCCAGCGAACCCAGCGTGTAGGCGGTGGTGGCTGCTGCGCCGGTCAGCTGCGCCAACACCGCCACCAGGGCGTGAAACGCCGACGGGTAGTACAGCAGGGCGTGGGTTTCGACGTTGCGCAGTTCGCCCATGTGGGTCGACGACGCCTGCCCTGTGTCGAGGATGAAGCGCACCGTGTTGGCGTGCCAGACCGCGTCCCAGGTGCTGGGGATCGATTGCCAGTGCGGTATTCCGCGAACCGCCGCGAAACCGATCAGCAACGCCCCTAACAGCACACCGGCGGCGACTGTGGCCGCCGGCCAGCCGGTGACCGCACGGGATTCGCCGTCGATGTCGCGATAACGGTCCAGCAGCACGCGCAAAACGGCCACCGCCACCGTGACGAGGATCAGGGCGGCCAGCGCCGTCCAAGCGTTCCAAGGGATTCCGACCGCGCCGAACGGGATGATGGCCAGCGCGACAACCCCGTAGGTCAACGCCGGCCCGACCGCCACCGCGATCGGCCACGTTAGCTGAGCGCTGCGCGCGACGATTGCTCCGGGGGCTATCAGCAACAACAAAGCGATAAGGATTCCGATTGTCAGCCCCACTGGACTAGTATGGCTGGCCGGGCGACCCGGCTCGGGACGGCGGGGACGTATCTGGGTGCCCCGCTAGCGTCGCGGTTTGCGGACCAGCGGAATTCTAAGGTGGCTGCCATGGCATTCGACGTCGCCCGGGTGCGCGGACTACACCCGTCGCTCGGGGACGGCTGGGTGCACTTCGACGCCCCGGCCGGAATGCTGATTCCCGAGTCCGTCGCGACCACGGTGTCGACCGCTTTCCGCCGGTCGGTGGCCAGCACCGCCAGTGCGCATCCCTCAGCGCGACGCAGTGCAGCTGTGCTGGAGGCGGCGCGGCAGGCGGTGGCCGATCTGCTGGGCGCCGACCCTCGCGGAGTGGTCTTGGGGGCCGATCGTGCGGTGTTGCTGTCGTCGTTGGCCGATGCGTCGTCGTCACGTGCCGGTCTGGGCTACGAGATCGTCGTCACCCGTCTCGACGACGAAGCAAACATCGCTCCGTGGCTGCGTGCAGCAAACCGGTTCGGCGCGAAGATCAAGTGGGCCGAGGTCGACATCGAAACCGGTGAGTTGCCGAACTGGCAGTGGGAAAGCCTGATCGGCAAGTCGACTCGGTTGGTCGCGGTGACGTCCGCGTCAGGCACCCTGGGCACCGTCACCGAGTTGCGGACGTTGACCAAACTGATCCACGACGTCGGCGGTCTGGTGGTCGTGGACCACTCCGCGGCCGCACCGTACCGGCTGCTTGATATCGAGGAAGCCGACGTCGACGTGGTGGCGGTCAACGCGGTCGCGTGGGGTGGTCCGCCGATCGGCGCCTTGGTGTTTCGTGATCCGGCACTGATCAATTCGTTCGGCTCGGTTTCGACCAACCCGCAGGCCACCGGCCCGGCCCGGCTGGAAGTCGGCGTGCATCAGTTCGGTCTGCTGGCCGGTGTGGTCGCCAGCATCGAATACCTTGCCTCACTCGACGAGTCCGCCCGCGGAACCCGACGCGAGCGACTCGCCGTGTCGATGGAGTCGGCCGGCTCGTACATGAACCGGATTTTCGACTACTTGATGGTCTCGCTGCGATCGCTGCCCTTGGTGATGGTGATCGGCCGACCGGAGATGCGCATCCCGGTGGTCAGTTTCGCCGTTCACGAGGTGCCGGCCGAGCGCGTGGTACAGCGGTTGGCGGACAACGGGATTCTGGCGATTTCCAATGCCAGCTCACGGGTGCTCGATGTGATCGGAGTCAACGACGTCGGCGGCGCGGTCACCGTCGGGTTGGCGCATTACTCCACGACCGCCGAAGTCGACCAGCTGGTGCGCGCGCTGGCGTCGCTGGGCTAGTCGGTGGGTTAGTGGGCGAGCAGACGCAAAAGCCCCCGAACGCGCGGCGTGTCAGGGGCTTTTGCGTCTGGTCGCGCTAAACGGTCAGCACGATCTTGCCGGCCACCCGTCCCGACGACAGCAGCTGATGCGCGTCGGCGGCCTGCTGGATCGGCATCACCGCTCCGATGATCGGCCGGACCCGTCCGTCAGCAATCATCGGCCACACCGACTTGACCACCGCCTCGACGATGACGCTCTTGCCGTTCGGCCCGGACACCGGTCGGCCCCGCAATGCGGTCCCGATGACCCGTGCGCGTTTGCTGACAAGCTTGCCCAGGTTGAGTTCACCCTTCACCCCGCCCTGCAAGCCGATGACGATCAGCTGCCCGTCGCTGGCCAGCGCGTCGAGGTTGCGGTCCAGGTAGGCGGCACCCATGATGTCGAGGATCACGTCGGCGCCGGCACCGTCGGTGGCCTCCCGCAGCCGCGTCACGAAGTCCTCGTCGCGGTAGGCGATGGTGATCTCCGCGCCCAGCTCGCGACACAGTTGCAGCTTGGCCGGGGAACCTGCGGTGATCGCCACCCGGGCGCCCAGCGCCCGGGCCACCTGGATCGCATGCGTGCCCACCCCGCTGGCGCCGCCGTGGATCAGCAGTAGCTGGCCGGCGCTCAAATCCGCGGTCAGCACGAGGTTCGACCACACCGTGCACGCCACCTCGGGCAGCCCGGCGGCGTCGCGCAGCTCTACCCCGTCAGGAATCGGCATCACCTGACCAGCGGGAACAGCGACGTATTCGGCGTAGCCGCCGCCGGCCAGCAAAGCGCAGACTTCTTGCCCGGCGGCCCAGTCGCCGGCATGCTCGCCCACCGCGGCGACAACCCCGGCCACTTCCATGCCGATGATCTCGCTGGCTCCGGGTGGAGGCGGGTAATGGCCGGCCGCCTGCAGCACGTCGGCGCGGTTGACGCCGGCGGCGGCGACCTTGACCAGGACCTCATCGGGGCCCGGCTGCAGGTCAGGGACCTCCTGCCACACAAGTTGACCGGCGGAGTCGGCGACGATCGCATACATGGTCGACAGGCTACTACCAGCGGATTTGGGCTGTTCCAGAGACGATGCGTCGCATAGCATTACGGGATGGCGAGCCGCAGCCTGATCGGCGGCCGAACCCCCGGTGACATGCCGGGGCTTGATATCGCTGAGCAGAAATCGTGGCAGAACTTCCTCGACTGCGCTGTGCGGGTGTACGTGACGCTGAACCGCCGGTTGACCGAGGCACATCAGCTGTCGCTCTCGGACGTGCGGGTGCTCGACATCCTTGACAACGCCGACGGCGGCTCGGCCCGGATGGGTGATCTGGCCGAAGCGTTGCCGTCGCTGCCCAGCCGGCTGACCCGACAGATCCGTCGCCTGGAAGCACAGGGGCTGGTGCGTCGTGGCAATTGCCCCAATGACCGGCGAGGCGTGGTGGCCACGATCACCGAAGAGGGCCGCACCGTGGCGCAGGAGGCCATGGCCACCTACGCCCAGGGTGTGCGGAGCTATTTCCTCGGACAATTGTCGCGGGCCCAGATGGCCGCGATCGGGGAAAACTGCCGACGGATCAGCGCGGGGCTGAAGCTCCCGAGCCAGTCGGCGAGGATCGCGCGGGTCTGACGCACCGTTACGCTTGTCGACGGTGGCGTGGCAGAGCGGCCTAATGCACTCGCCTTGAAAGCGAGAGACGGCTAAAACCGTCCGGGGGTTCAAATCCCTCCGCCACCGCTGTGTCGCCACCGCTGTGTCGCGCGACAGAAGTAGCGGTTGCGGTTAGGTCCGGATTCACGACCCTGGCGTCTGTTTCGCGACGCGTCGGAGGGATCAGTGCAGCGTCGGCGCATAGCGCAGCACCGCGCCGATACCGTCAGCTGGGGCGATGCGCTCGTCGGTGCGTATCAGCGATGCTCCGATCCGTATCGCGAACATCGGCAGTGCCTCGTCGGCCCGTAGCGTCTTGGCCGGCGCCTCGCCCTGCTCGGAGAGCACTTCCGCGTTCGGCGCTAGGGTAGTGAGCTTCTCGTCGGCGACCACTGTGGCGTCCCCGATGTCGCCGATGATCAAGGTGTCCACCGCACCTTGGCGCAGCGCCGAACAGACAGGGCCGAGCCCTTCGGCAGCCAGGCCGGATGCCCGCCCGATTTCAGCCGAAAAACGTTGCGCTGCATCGTCGATCACCGCAAGTCGGCGTTTGAGCAGCTCAGCCTCGATAGCGTGCTGCACTTCGTCGAAGTCGTGACCGCTGTGCCGCGCACCGACTTCTAGCGCTACCGCCCGGTCGGCGATCCGTTCCGGCAGGGCCGCCAGTAGGTCCGAACGAGAGCGCACCTCGCCGACCACGAAAACCGCTTCGGCCCCGGTGCCGTCGACCAATTCCGCGACGCGGTCGGCGACGGCGCGCACATTCTTGCGCGCGGCTTCGTCGGTACGCAGCTGCGGGTCGCCGTATCCCGCGGTTTCGGCGCCGGCGGCCTTGTGCACGGGATAGCCTGCGCCGTCGACGGTTTCGGAGCGCAGCCGGCCGTCGACGTGGATGGTGAGGTCGGCGCCGGTGTGGTCGACCGCCACCAGAATGTAGTTGGGGTACTCGAAGCCGTGCTCGACGACTGGGACGAGGTAGGGCAGCTCCGATACCCGCACGATCTGCGTAGCGGGTGGGCGCAGCAGATGCTCGTTGAGCACGACCCCGTCGGCGCCGGCGATGACCCCGCGACCGCTACGGCCGATCGGTGGCCGCAGGTCCATGACGGCGCGCTCCATGTCCGCAACGACCGATTCATCGACGCCCTGATCGACGAGTTCCTCCCGCAGCCCGCGCCATCTCAGCTCGAGCTGGGTGGCGGCGTCCTGGGTGTCATGCGAGTCCTCGAAGTAGACCGATGCGAACGGTCCGGCCATCTCCAAGAGTTCACGGAAGCGTTGGGAATCCATGCCAATCTGGGTTGCCCCCACGGCCAGCGGACAAACCGCTAGCCCGTTGAACGCGGAATTTCTGCTGTGATGCGGTCCAAAACAGCGATGTAGCGTTTGGCTTCGGGGTCTCTGCCCGGTTTGCCGCTGCTGATAAGACCGGCCGCAAGCTTGCGCTCCGGGTCCGTCCACACCGCGATGTTCACCAGCCCGGTATGACCGAACGCGGCCGGAGCGTCGCGCCCGAACGGACCGAACCGCCTCGAGCCCAGCATGTACCCGGTGCCCCAGCGCAGCGGCTTGCCTCCGGTTGCGATGTCGGGTCGCAACCGCCGGCATTCCTTCACCGCAGCATGAAGTGTTTCCGGCTGCATGATCCGCACGCCGTCGAGTTCCCCACCGCGGCGCAGCATTTCAGCGAACCGAGACAGTTCGTCGGCCGTCGACACGGTGTTGGACGACGGCAGTACACAGGTGAGGAATTCTGGTCTGTTCGTGTACGGGATGATCTGGTGCACTGTTCCGCCGATCGCCTTGCGGAATGCCGCAGCGATCGGCGCCGGCAGCGGCTTACCAGTGGCGTGGCTCGGCGCGACCAGTGAAACATCTTGCGGCGCAACACCGTAATTCGTCCAGCGGAAGCCGAGCGGATCGAGGATCTCGGCAGCCAGGATCTCGCGGATGTTCTTTCCGGCGGCCGCGGAGACGATTTCCCGCATCAACGGGCCCCACGTCAGGCCGTGGTAGAGATGGACCAGCCCCGGCCGGTACAGCGGGCGCAGCTCGCCCAGCTGTTCGCGCGCGTATTCACTGTCATCGACACGGGTGACGTCGGGTCGGCGCTTGGGCGCGAACGGGACACCGGCGCTGTGGGTCATCACATGCCGGATCGTGGTGCGGTCTTTGCCGTGACTGGTGTAGCTGGGCAGGTACTGGCAGACCCGGTCGTCGAGGGAGAAGCAACCTCGTTCGACGAGCATGTGGACGACGGTGCTGGTGATCGCCTTGGCCGCCGAATAAGCGCAGAACGGTGTTTCGGTCGTGACCGGCACCTTCTGGGCGTCGGGCGGATCGGTCGGCGCATTGCCCCAGCCGTGCCCGATGGCGCGGTTGAGCACGACTTTCCCGTTGTGGCGCAGGCAGAGCTGGATCGCCGGGTGCATGCCCGCCTGATACCAATGGCGTACTGCCTGCCAGATCCGGTCGACAGCGGCGGAGTCGATCTCGGAGTGGTCTTCTTCGCCGACGGCCGTGACGGCGTCGAGGTCGGCCGGGACGCGGATCCTGCCTTCGAGCAGGCCTGGGTCGGTCACGTCCGTCAGGGTACGTGTGCAGCTGGCGCCGCTGGCTGCGCCCCGGCTACGGACGGTCGCCGTCGGTCTGGTCGAAGAACCGCCAGTCGCCGTCGATGTTGACTTCCATCCGCCAGCCCAGCTCCTCCTTGTCGCCCACGGTGTCGACGAGCCAGGCGTGGGCGTCCTCGGCGCTGGCGATGTCCTTGGTGGCGACGACCTCGCCCTGCGGGTTGATCACTCGATAGGTAGACATAGCCGCAGTGTTCCCGGCCGGCGCTGCGGCGAATCGCGCTATTCGCCGGTGAACTGCGGCGGCCGCTTCTCGAACGTCGCCGAGATGCCCTCGGTCAGATCTTTGGACGGCAGGAAGGCCGCGTTCCACGCCGCGACATAGCGCAGGCTTTCCGATACCCGCGAAAACCGTTGCTGGTCAAGGACATCCTTGATCCCGCGGACGGCCAGCGGCGGATTGGCAGCGATCTCAGCGGCGGTGGCGTGTGCGGCGGCCAGGCAGGCGTCGGCGTCGTCGTACACGTCGTTGACCAGACCGATTTTCTGGGCGCGGGCCGCGTCGATGTCTTTACCGGTCAGCGCGAGCTCCCGCAGGTGTCCGTCGTTCAAGATCAGCGGCAGCCGGGCGAGACTCCCCACGTCGGCGACGATGGCCAGCTTCACCTCGCGCACCGAGAATTTCGCGTCGGCGCTGGCGTAGCGGATATCCACCGCGGATATTAGGTCGACGCCGCCGCCAATGCACCAGCCGTGCACCGAGGCGATCGTGGGGGTCCGGCAGTCGGCGACCGCGTTGATCGCGTTCTGCATTCGCTGGATCTCGGCGTGAAAGTCGGCGCGCGGGCCGGCCAGCGCACCGTCGGCCAGCAGCGAAGTGAAGGTCCCGCCCATCGCCGGCACATCGAGGCCGTAACTGAAATTGCGGCCAGACCCGGTCATGACGATCGCCCGCACGTCGCGGTCGGCGTCCAGCGCGGCAAACACCTCCGGCAGCTCCGACCAGAACGCGGGTCCCATCGCATTGCCCTTGCCCGGCCCGATCAGCGTCACCTGCGCGACCTGGTCCTTGGTTTCGATGGTGACGGATTCGCACGAGTCGCCCATACCCAGACCGTAGCGTTACGGGCATGCCGTCTGATCTGCGACCCGGACCTGATTCCCCACCGACTGACGAACTCGACAGCGCTGAAGAAGCGCTGGGCGTGCTGCAACGGGTCTTGCATCGGATATCCAGCGACGACCTGTCGCGCCCGACGCCGTGCTCAGAGTTCGACGTGGCGAAGTTGACCGATCACCTGCTGAACTCCATTACGACTATCGGAGGCGTGGTGGGCGCGGAGTTTCCGCCACGGCAAGCCGACGACTCGGTGGAACGCCAGGTGGTCGCCGCGGCCCGGCCGGCGCTGGATGCGTGGCATCGCCACGGCCTGCAGGGCACCCTGAAACTGGGCGACAACGAAACTCCAGCAAAAGTGTTCGCCGGCGTGCTGGCGATCGAATTGCTGGTGCACGCGTCGGACTACGCCAGGGCCACCGGATACGACGTCGACGTCGCGGATTCGCTGGCCGAATACGTGCTTGAGCTGGCGCAAAAGATCATCACGCCGCAGGGCAGGTCAAAGGTGGGCTTCGATCAGCCGGTCGATGTGCCCGCGGATGCCAGCCCGCTGGACCGGCTGATCGCGTTCACCGGCCGCCAACCTGCCCAGTAACGCCTTGGCCCGCTCGACGATTCTGCGCTGGTGGCGTGATTTCGGCCGAATGCGCGCCACCACCGCAGAGTCGATGCGGTCACCGCAGAGTCGACGCGGTCAGCGGACCCTTAGACCCGCTCCAGGTAGAAGTAGTAATAGCGGCCGTTATCCAGCACACCTTTGCCGTTCATGATGCCCATGACCGCCTGGTCGTCGATCTTCTTGAAGTGGTCGTGGACGGGTTGGCCGTCGTAGACCATCGTCGCGGTGACCTCGCCGCGGAACTCCTCCATCCACAGGCTGGCCTCGCCCTTGCCCATCTCGACGTTGGAGAACTTCTTGCCCTCGTCGTCCAGGCACACCAGCGGCTGCACGTCGGAAGCTGAGGTGAAGGTCTTGCCGAACCAGCGGGCCTTCTCCAGGCGCCCGTTCATGCGGTGTCCGGTGCCGAACTCGCCGCCCTTCCACTCGCCGATCATGTCCGCGATGGTGGCCGGCGCCAGGCTGGACCAATAGTCGTCGAGCTCGGCGTCGGGAATGCGGCCGCCCCGCTCTTTGAATTCGGTGAACTTCTTGCGAGTCAACGCGTCACTCATTGCTTCCTCCTGTGGATCCAGCTCTGCGCGAACCGCAGCAGCGCGTCGTTTTCCTCCGGTGCACCGATCGTGACCCGGACACCGTCGCTGCCGTACGGGCGGACCACGATCCGTGCATCGGCAGCCTGCTCGACGAAGTCGGCTGTGCGCGCACCCAGCGGCAACCAGACGAAGTTGGCTTGCGAGGGCGGCAACGTGAACCCGGCATCACGCAATCCGCTAGTGACTCGGGCACGCTCGGCGACCACGGCATCGGTGCGGGCCAGCAGCTCGTCGGCGGCTTCAAGCGAAGCGATCGCCGCCGCCTGTGAGACGTTGGTCACGGTGAACGGCACGTACACCTTGTCCAGCGCGGCGATCACCTCAGGCTGGCCAACCGCATAGCCGATCCGCAAGCCGGCCAACCCGTAGGCCTTCGAAAACGTGCGCAGTACAACGACATTGCCATACGAACGGACCAACCCAAGGCTGTCGGGCAGCATGCCGTTGCGGACATACTCGACGTAGGCCTCGTCGATAGCGATCAATACATGAGAGGGCATCGCCTCGATAAAGCGGACCAACGCATCGGGATCGACGACGGTCGACGTCGGATTGTTGGGGTTGCACACGAAGACCAGGCGGGTGCGCTCGGTGACCGCGGCGAGCATGGCATGCAGGTCAAAGGCGTGGTCGGACAGCGGCACCTGGATCGACGTGGCGCCCGCGACGCGGACCTGCAACGGGTAGATCTCGAAGCTGCGCCAGCCATACACCACCTCGTCACCAGGCGACGCGGTGATCTGGATCAACTGCTGGCACAGGCTCACTGAACCGCAGCCCACAGCGATGTGCTCGGGAGCCCAGCCGGCGGCGTCGCTGTGGGAATTGAGATGCCTGGCCAGCGCTGATTTGAGCTCCGTGCAGCCAGTGTCCGGATAGCGGTTGGCGACGTCGGTGGCTTTTTCGATGGCCGCCCGCACGCTGGGCAGTGGCCCGAACACCGTCTCGTTGCTGGCCAGCTTGATAGCGCCGGGCACTGTTTTGCCGGGCACATATGCTGGGAGGCCCGCCAGGTCCGGGCGTAGGCGGGCGGTCACTTCGACAGCATATGTCGAGGCTGCGCACGGTATGCCGGGGCGGCTCGGGAGCTAACCGATGAGCGCTGCGCGCCGGGGGACGGCCGGCATTGTGGTCGGGCGGCTTTCAGGTACCCTCAGGAAGTCCAAGGAGGCGTGCCAGAGCGGCCGAATGGGACTCACTGCTAATGAGTTGTCCTCTTAAACGGGGACCGGAGGTTCAAATCCTCTCGCCTCCGCCGCGGGCTGACCATTCAGCCACCGAGATAACTGAACACAGGCGCCCGTAGCTCAACGGATAGAGCATCTGACTACGGATCAGAAGGTTGGGGGTTCGAATCCCTTCGGGCGCGCTCAGTCCTAGACCGGGGCACCAGGTTCGATCAGTTGTCCTTGCGATCCTCACGCACAGCGGCCAGCCCAGCCGAATCGAAGTAGTCACGCCATGCCGGGATCTTTCCGTTGTGCACCTCGAAAACGCCGACGACCGGCAAGACGATCGTTCGCTGGTCAGCGACGAAGTAATCGACCCGCTCGACCATCACGATCGCACCATCGGCGACGATGTGACCAACGTCCACCCGCGCCTGCCCACCCATGGTCATGAAGCTCGCCACGGCGGCTTCGATAGCCTGCAGGCCCTGAACCGGCTCCATCGGGATGTTGTGATAGACGGCGTCGTCGCTGAAGAAAGACGCAACCCGAGCGGCATCCCTTTCCGGCCACGCCGCGACGAACGCCGCAATGAACTCCTGGATCGTCTGCTTCGGTGTCATGACTGCTGAAATCAGCCCTGTCCGTCCATCAAGATCAGCGCGCGTTCGAACAACCACACCGCAGCTGCGTGCAGTTGGTCACCGACCTCTTTCGGGGCTTTGCCCGCGTATGCGCGAGCCAGTGTGCCCTCGATGACGATGCCGAGCTTGAAGCAGGCCAACACGGTGTACCAGGCGATGTGCGACAGGTCGCGGGTGGTGTTGGCGGCGTAGCGCTCCAGCAGGTCGTCGGTGCTGGCGAGCCCGCCCTTCTCGGTGAGCGTATGGCTGAATACGCTCGACCCGTCGGACTGGCGCCAAGTGGCCAGCAGCCACCCCAGATCCAGCAGCGGGTCGCCGATCGTGGACATTTCCCAGTCGACGATGGCGACCACCTCAGGCCCGGTGCGCGAGAACATCACGTTGGCAGCGTGGTAATCACCGTGCAAAATGCCCGGGGACCACGACGACGGCCGGTGCTTTTCGAGCCATTTGGCGACGTGGTCGACGCCGGGAAGCTCCGGTCCGGGATAGTTCTCGAATTCGCGATACGTCTCCAGTTCCGAAAGCCAGCGCGGCACTTGACGTTCGAGGAAGCCCTCCGGCTTGCCGAAGTCGGCCAGCCCGACCGCAACATGGTCGACGGTGCCGAGCTTGGCCAGCGCGTCGGCCATCGACAGGCCCATCTGGTAGCGCACACTCGCATCACTGGCGTGCAGCTGCGGCAGCTCTTGGCCGGCGTTGAACCCGTCGACCGGCTCCATCAGGTAGAACACCGCGTCACCAAGAACTGAGGTGTCGTCGCAGGTGGCGATCAGGTGTGGATGCGGTACGTCGGTGTCGGCGAGCGCGGCCAGCACCCGGGTCTCACGCAGGATCACCGTGTTGCTGCGTGGGCGCAGGTGCTGGGGGCCGCGCCGCAGCACGAACTCCCGCCCCGATTGGCGAAACCGCAGCATGATGTTCTGCGTTCCGCCGCTGAGCTCGGTGACGTCCTGCAGCGGGCCCTCGCCTAGGCCCTGCTTCGACATCCATTCCGCTACCGCACCAAGGTCCACGCCGCAGAAGCTACGCCAGCGCGAACGCGGCAAGTCCAGCCAGGTACCCCGCTCGCGCAGTCTGCAAGGATCGCGGTATGACACCACCTGTGATCCAACGTTGGATCGACATGATCGAGAACAGCCGCACCGACGAACTCGACACGCTGCTCGCCGACAACGCAGTGTTTTTCTCACCGGCGGTGTTCACGCCGCAAGAAGGCCGCGACAAAACGGCGAACTACCTCAAAGCGGCCGCAAAGCTGTTCGGCGGCAGTGACTTTCACTACGTTGAGCAGTGGTACAACGAGCAGTCGGCGATTCTCGATTTCGAGGCCACCATCGACGGCATCTACGTCAACGGCATCGACATGATCCACTGGAACGACGAGCAGCAGATCGTGTCGTTCAAGGTGATGCTGCGACCGCTCAAGGCGCTGCAAACCGTCATCCCAGCGATGGCTGAGCTCCTCCAGCAGTCCTGAGCCCATGGCGCGGCGCCCGGCACGAGTCAGCGACGTTCACGAGATCGCTGCGGCGATGCCGCATACCCGGCGAATCGAAGGGCCAAACGGCAACACGATCTACCAGGTTGGCGGCAAGTCGTTCGTGTTCTTCCGCACCCCGCAACCCGACGCGGCCGATCCCGACACCGGCGAGCGCTATTCCGACGTGATCATGCTGTGGGTGGAATCCGAGAGCGACAAACTGGCACTGGTGCAGGATCCCGATGCACCGTTCTTCACCACCGATCGATTCGACGGTCACCCGTCGGTCCTCGTGCGGGCCAGCCGGTTAGCCGAAATCAGCCGAACCGAACTGGCCGAACTCATCCAGGACGCGTGGCTGTCACGGGCGTCGAAACGGCGCGCGGCCGAATGGCTCGCAGCACATCAGACATAGACCATTCCCGCAGCGACGGTTCAGCCGGAGTTCAGGACGCAAGGGTAAAGTCCGGAGCTGTTGGCAGATAGGAGGGCATCGCGATGCCGCGAACCGACAACGACTCGTGGGACATCACCGAAAGCGTGGGAGCGACGGCCTTGGGCGTCGCCGCGGCGCGGGCAGCAGAGAGCGAGAGCGACCACCCGCTGATCGAAGATCCATTCGCGCGCCTGTTTGTCGACGCCGCCGGGCAAGGCATTTGGAGCCTGTACTCGACGCTTCCGGCCGACGCGGAACCGGATGTGCGGGCCTGGGTCCAGGCGATGACCGACTTCATGGCTGTGCGCACAGCGTTTTTCGACGAGTTCTTTCTCAATGCCGCGCAGGCCGGAGTTCGGCAGATGGTGATTCTCGCAGCCGGGCTCGATGCGCGCGCATGGCGACTGCGTTGGCCGGACGGGGTGACCGTGTATGAGTTGGATCAGCCGAAAGTGCTGGAATTCAAGTCGACGACGCTGCAGCGGCACGGCGCTTCGCCGGCCGCTCGGCATGTGAGCGTGCCCGTCGATCTGCGCCAGGATTGGCCAACGCGTCTGCGTCAGGCTGGATTTGACGAATCGCAGCCGAGCGCGTGGTTGGCCGAGGGTCTGCTGCGTTACCTGCCGGCGTCGGCCCAGGATTTGTTGATCGAGCGCGTGCACTCGCTAAGTCCCGCTGGCAGTTGGCTGGCAGCCAACGCGCCCGGTGGCGACTTCCTCAACCCTGAGCGCCTGGCACGCCAGCGGCAGCGAACCCAACGCATGCGGGCGGAGGCCGCGCGGCTGGCGGACACCGAGATACCGGACGTCGATGAGCTGTGGTACGCCGAGGAACGTACCGATGTCGCCGACTGGCTGAGCCGTCACGGCTGGGATGCGTCTTCAGTGACCATGACGGAGATGCTGGCCCGCTATGGTCGCGCTATTCCTGACGAGGAATTCTTGCCGCCAACGGTTTTCGTTTCCGCCCGGCGGCTGGCCGACTAACTGGCTGAGCGGTCACCGAGTACCGCCGATAGATTCGTTAACTGGCGCAGCATTTTTCAATGCTGATGCCGTATTCGGTGTTGCTACTCGTGTGCCGAAGTCAGCAGCGCGGGTGGTGTCGTGAGCTCGTTACAAGCGCCTGGCACGTCGCCGCATAACCGTGGGACCTTGCTGACAGCGAGCTTTCTGAGCTCAGATTGTAATGTTTGGACGTTTGCTGCGCGGGTACGCTGGTTTGACAGATTCGGCTGAAGACTGCGGAGGTCATCATGCGGTACGGCGGAATTGTCGGCGCGGTTGTGCTGGTGTGGCTGTTGATCGGGGTGCTCGCAGCGTGGCAACGCGATTACTTCAAGGGCGGTGACACAAGCTGCGCTACCGCGGGAAACGTGGCGCTCACCGTGCTTGCTGGACCGTTGAACTACGCCGGCGTGAATCCGAAGGTCAACTGTAATTTGCCGCAGCCGAGTTCGATGCGCGGAATCGACATCTCACACGTGATGGGAATGGAGTCGTCGTGATTGCCCTCGGGATCATTTTGATCATTCTCGGAGTGGTTTTCAAAACTGTTCACTGGTTGTTCGTGCTGGGCATCGTCTTGCTGGTGATCGGAGCGGTGTTCTGGGTGCTAGGGGCGGTGGGACGTCCGGTGGCCGGCAGACGCTACTGGTATTGACCCGACAGAAATGGCGGCCCAGATGCCTCACATGACTCGGATGCGTCGCCGTAACGGCACTGGTTTTTCCCTGGAACTACACCGGTGTGAACGCGAAGGTCACTTGTCCTTCGGCAGAGTCCAGTTCGATGCAGCCAGTCGACATCGAACACTTCACTGAAATGGAGTCGTCATGATTGTTCTCGGAGTGATCCTGCTGATCCTTGGAATTGTCTTCGGCATCCCTATATTGACGACGATCGGCATCATCTTGCTGGTCATCGGCGCCATCTTCTGGATCATGGGCGCCGTCGGGCGGCCGGTGGCGGGCAGACGTTACTGGTACTAGCAGCGCCGCGGCGCGCGGCCGCGTCGCAGGGCTGTTCTCACAGCTAACCCATAGGATTGGCACAGCATCGGCTCATTCCTGTCCGGAGAGTGGAAAGCTGTGACGCAATCCAACACGTCGGCTGAGCGCGTCGTGATGCGGCGTGCAGACGGTAATCCGATCAGTGTCCTGGTGGTCGACGATGAAGCCGTTCTTGCCGAGATGGTGTCGATGGCACTTCGGTACGAGGGGTGGGACGTCACCACCGCCGGTGATGGCTCGTCAGCGATCACGGTCGCGCGCAGCCATCGGCCCGACGTCGTAGTCCTCGATGTGATGCTGCCGGACATGAGCGGTCTGGAGGTGCTGCGCAAACTGCGCGAACAGAATCCGCAGCTGCCGGTACTGCTGTTGACGGCGAAAGATGCGGTGGAGGACCGCATTGCCGGGCTGACCGCCGGCGGCGACGACTATGTCACGAAACCGTTCAGCATCGAAGAAGTCGTGCTGCGGCTACGTGCGTTGTTGCGCCGTACCGGGGTCACGAGGGTGGACAGCGGTGCCCAGATCGTGGTGGGCGACTTGGTACTCGACGAGGACAGCCACGAAGTCACCCGCGGCGGCGAGCCGATTGCGCTGACGTCCACCGAGTTCGAGCTGTTGCGGTTCATGATGCGTAACGCCAAGCGGGTGCTGAGCAAGGCACAAATCCTGGACCGGGTATGGAGTTACGACTTCGGCGGCCGCTCCAACATCGTCGAGCTCTACATTTCCTACCTGCGCAAAAAAATCGACAACGGGCGCGAGCCCATGATCCACACACTGCGCGGCGCCGGCTATGTCCTCAAGCCGGCCCGCTAGCACCCGACGTATCTGGTCGCTGCGCCTACGGCTGTTGGTCGGTCAGATCGTCGTGCTGGCCCTGGTGTGTGTCGGAATCGGCGCGGTGACCGAGCTGGCGTTGTACCGCTACCTCGTCGGGCAACTCGACCAGCAACTGCAGGGTGCGTCGCACCGCTCGGCTACGACCTATGGCGAGCCGCCGCCACCGCCGGTGCCGTGGCGGCATCCGCGGGTACCGATGCCGGGGCCAGGCCCGCGGTTTCTGGATGCCCCCGGCCAGCCCGTCGGCATGGTCGCCGCTGTCGTCGGCAACGGCTCGCCAGTCAATGCCGGTTACCTGACCAGCTCGGGATCCCGGGCGGCCGTGAGCGATACCGCCAAGGACCAGTTGGCGGCGATCGCCAAGGACCGCAGCCCGGTGACCAGCGAGCTGGACGGGCTCGGCCATTACCGGTTGGTGGCTGCTCCGGCGCGGCACGGTAACGACGTCATCGTCACCGGCTTGCCGATGTCCATTGTCGACTCCACGTTGATCCGGATGCTGATGATCTTCGGTGTCGTCACGGTGATCGCATTAGCCGCCGCGACGACGGCGGGAATCGTGATCATCCGGCGAGCGTTGGCGCCGCTACGACGGGTGGCGCAAACGGCCGGGGAAGTCGTCGACTTGCCGTTGGACCGCGGCGAGGTGGCACTGCCGGTCCGCGTTCCGGAACCGGACGCCAACCCCTACACCGAAGTTGGCCAGCTGGGGTTGGCGGTCAACCGGATGCTCGACCACATCGCGACCGCGTTGTCGACCCGCCAGGCCAGCGAGACCCGTGTGCGCCAATTCGTCGCCGACGCCAGCCACGAGCTACGCACCCCGCTGACCGCGATCCGCGGCTACACCGAGTTGGCGCAACGCATGCGCACTGACACCGACGCGGTGGCCCACGCGATGAGCCGCGTGGAATCAGAGACCGAACGGATGACCCGCCTCGTCGAGGACCTGTTGCTGCTTGCGCGGCTGGATTCCGGTCGGCCCCTGGAACGTAAACCAGTAGACCTGTCGCGGGTGGCGGTCGATGCGGTGAGCGACGCCCATGTCGCCGGACCGGATCACCAGTGGGAACTCGACCTGCCTCCCGAGCCGGTGGTGGTCCTCGGCGACGCGGCACGGCTGCACCAAGTAGTGACCAATCTGCTTGCCAACGCCCGCATCCACACCGGCCCGGGAACCGTGGTAACGACGCGGCTCACCACCGAGCCGGAACACACTGTGCTCAAGGTGATCGACAACGGTCCCGGAATTCCGGAACGGTTGCAGTCGGAAGTCTTCGAGCGATTTGCCCGCGGCGACACATCACGCTCCCGCAAGGGCGGCAGCACCGGCTTGGGGCTCGCGATCGTCTCGGCTGTGGTCAAAGCCCACGATGGGACGATCTCGGTACAGAGCAGGCCGGGCCACACCGAATTCACCGTTCGGCTGCCTTTCAATAACCACCGCTAGAAAATCGGTCGATGTGAAGGGCGCGTGACACGCGAAACAATAAGTGGTACCGCGAATATCGATTTTGGCAGGCAGTTCATCGGCGGAGCCTTGCGTTAATTTTGATTATTACCAACACCGCTGGTCATCTGAACCCCATACTGCTTGCGGCGGCCCGCCGCAATTGGCTGGCCACGACAAAAAGGAGACAGTGGTGAATCGTTGGGTCGGGGTTCTGGGGGCGCGGCGATGATCGTCGCAGCCGTTGCTGGTTGTGCCAGCGGCGGCGGCCAGAAGGTCAGCACTTCTGGGCATGCCAAGGTAGTGGTCGATGGCCAAGACCAGAACGTCAACGGTCCGGTCACCTGTCAGAAGGCTGGCGGCCAGCTGCAAATCGGGATCGGTCAGCCCGGTTCTCCCAATAATGTCGCGGTGCAAGCCACCGACGCGGATCCGCCTGCCATTCACCAGATCTCGCTCGGCAAAGTCAACGGCGTTCAGCTCGCGTATCAGCAGGGCAGCCCCGGGGCCAGCGCTTCAGCCACCAAGGACGGCAGCGGCTACAAGTTCAGCGGGACGGCGACCGGCATGAACCCGTCCGATCCGATGGCGGGGATGGTGAGCAAGCCCTTCGAGGTGGACGTGACCTGCCCGTAGCAGAATCGGTCACGATGACGGCGGCGTCCGCGGGGCGCCGCCGTCATCATATCCGAAGTCTCACAACGAAATCACGTCTCCAGGTGCTCAATCGACGTCGATGACCACTTTGCCGATCGCCTTGCGGTCGGCCACATACCGTAACGCTGCGGCGGTCTCGGCTAAAGAGAAGCGCGCGCCGATGTAGGGCCGGATCCGGCCGTCGGCGAACATCTGATGTAGCTCGCCCATGTCGCGGGCGGCTTCGGCCGGGTGGTCTTCATGGAAGGTGCGGATCTCCATACCGCTGATCGTGATGCCTTTAAGCAGAACAAGGTTCAACCGGATAGCGGGAATCTCGCCCGCCGCATATCCCAGGGTGACGAACACCCCGCCACGACCCAGACCCCGCAGCGCGGGCTCGGAATACCGTCCACCGACCGGATCGATCACCACCCGGGCACCGCCACCGGTGAGCTCACGGATCCGCGCTCGCAGATCGTCGCGCTCGTAGTCGACAATCGCCTCGGCGCCGCGCTGCCGGCACACCTCGAGTTTTTCCGGACTGGACGCCGCCGCCAGCACCCGAGCCTTCATCGCGACCGCCAAATCGACGGCCGCCAACCCCACCCCGCCGGCGGCGCCGAGCACGACCACCCAATCACCTTCGGCCACTTGACCAATCGAGCGCAGCGCGTGGTAAGCGGTGCGATAGGTGACACCGAACGCAGCCGCCGCGGCAAAGTCGACGCCCTCCGGTATCGCCGACACCGACTCGGCGCGAAGCAGCGCCTGCTCGGCGAACGCGCCCACGAACGCGGTACCACTCACCCGGTCGCCCGGAGCGAAGCCGTCACCGTCGCCGACCGCTGCCACCTCACCGGCCAGTTCACTGCCTGGAGTGAACGGCACGGGAATCTGGATTTGGTATTTGCCGTCGATCAGCAGCACATCCGGGAAGTTCACGGCCGCGGCGCGGACCCGGACGACCAGCTCGCCCGCAGCGGGCGTCGGGTCAGGAACCTCTTCGAGGACGAGATCCTCGGGCGGCCCGTATCGACGGCAGACAACAGCCCGCATCAGGTTACGCCCAAGCCGCGCAGACAGAATCGCACCAAATGCCGGATGTCATCGCGGCTGGGGCGGTCGGCCGAGCCCACATATCGTCGCATCGCTGCGGCGGTGCAGAGAAATACCGCGTCGGCGTCCCGCTCGGAACCCCCCAGCGCGGAGACCGGTTCGGTCAGCAGGTCACGCAGCGGTCGCATGATCTGGTCGACATCCACGCTGGCCGACATCTGTCCCGCTGCTGCGCGGCTCATGCTGATCAGATGCGGGTCGGCGACCTGCGCGAGCGTGCCCTCGATCCAGCGCGCGATCTTGTCTTGCGGCTTGGACTCTTTGGCCATCTGGTGCGCAAGATATGAGACGACGATCGCCACCCCGCGCTCCATGACCGCCAGGATGAGATCGTCCTTGCCGGCGAAGTATCGGTAGAACGCTTTGTTCGACGATCCGGCTTCGGCGACGATGTCGCTGACGCGCGGCGGCTCAGGTGCGACGCGTTCCATCACCCGCACGGCGGCGGCCAGGATGCGCTCGACTTCCTCGGTGGCCTCGCGCTGACGGTCGTCGAGCGCCCGTTCCACCGCGGCAGCGACTCGGCTGTTCATCACGAATCAGGCAGCGCCGGAACGCGATCGACGAGGCCGCCATACTTCGCCCGGGCCGCTTCCACGCGCTTGTCCAGCAATTCGCTGGGCCATTCGGGATCCTCTGCCTCGTAGTTCTTCAGCAGCATCCGGGCGAGGTTGACCTTGTGCGCCTCGGTGGGGCCGTCGGCCAGACCGAGCGCCACGCCGCCAAGAAGCACGTTGGTCAAGGGCAGCTGATCGGTCAGCCCCAGTGCGCCGTGTACCTGGATGGCGCGCAACCCGATCGATTTGAGCACTTGCGACGCCAAGATCTTGCAGACCGCGATCTCGGTGCGGGCGGCGTGCTCGCCGGCGGTGTCGATCAGCCACGCGGCGTGCAGCACGGTGAGCCGGAACGGTATCAGCTCGGCGTAGGAGTCGGCGATGAATGCCTGCACCAGCTGCTTGTCGGCCAACGAGCTGCCTTGGGTGAAGCGGCTTTTCGCGCGGCGGGCCATCATGTCGATGGCGCGCTGGGCGACGCCGATGGAGCGCATCGCGTGATGCAGCCGGCCGCCGGCCAGCCGGCTCTGCAGGATCAAGAAACCCTGGCCGGGCTCGCCGAGCAGCGCGTCCGCCGACACCCGCACCCCGTCGTAGCGCACCAGCGAATGACCGGGCTCGTGCGGATGGGCACCGGCCAAATGGTGGGTGGCTTCGACGACCAGGCCCGGTGTCCCTGCCGGAACCAAGAAGGTCGACGCCCCGCGATGGACCGGCACATCGGGGTCCGTGATCGCGACGACGATGAAGAACGAGGCCACAGAGGCGTTGGAGGAGAAGTACTTTCGCCCTGTGATCACCCAGTCATCTCCGTCGCGCGCGGCACGCGTGGTGAAAACCCGCGGATCGGCGCCGCCTTGCGGCTCCGTCATCGAGAAGCAGGAGAAGATCTCCCCGGACAGCAGCCCGGCCAGGTAGCGGTCCTTCTGCGCTTGGGTGCCGAAGCGGGCCAGGATCTCGGCGTTGCCAGTGTCGGGTGCTTGTGTTCCGAACACGATTGGCGCCCAGGGGCTGCGGCCCAGGATCTCGTTGATCAGCGCCAGCTTGACCGCGCCGAAGCCTTGACCGCCGAGTTCCGGACCGAGGTGCGGTGCCCAGAGCCCTTGGTCGCGGACTTGCTGTTTGAGCGGGTCGACGATTTTGCGGCGCTCGTCGCCCAGTGGCAGGAATTCGCAGCCGGGGAACAGCACCTCGAGGGGCTCCACTTCTTCGCGGACGAACTCGCGGATCCAGTCGAGCTTCTTCTCGAATTCCGGTTCAGTGGAGAAATCCCAGGCCATGTTGAACCCTCCTTAGTTTCATGGGAGCCGACACGGTTGCGATCGCCGCTAGGGGATCCCGCCGTCGGCCCGCAGAATCGAGCCGGTGGTGAAGCTTGATGCGTCCGACGCCAAAAACAAAGCAGCGCCCACGATTTCAGCCGGGTCACCGGCCCGTTGCAGCGATAGGTGAGCAAACGGCTTCTGCGTCGCCTGCTCCAGATTCCAGGCCTTGCTGACATCGGTCAGAAACGGTCCGGCCATCAGCGTGTTGACCCGCACCGCCGGTCCGAACGCCTTGGCCAGCGCCTCGGTCATCGCGTTGAGACCGGCCTTGGCCGCCGCGTACGGGATGATGTCCGGTGTCGGGCGAAGCGAGCCCGCAGTGCTGACGTTGATGATCGACCCGCGGCCGGCCGCGACCATGCGCTCACCAACCAAAGCCGACAATCGAAACGGGCCCTTGAGGTTGAGGTTGACCACCGCGTCGAACAGCTTCTCGGTGACATCTGTGAGCTTGTCGTAAATCGGCGACATGCCGGCGTTGTTGATCAATACGTCGACCTTGCCGAACCGTTCATACGTCGCATCGACCAAGCCGTCGAGCTCATTCCATCGACCCACATGCACGCCATAGGGCATCGCGGGACGCCCCGTCTCGGCCTCGATTTCCTTGGCAGTGGCCACACAGTTATCCATCTTGCGGCTGGCAATCACCACGTCGGCGCCGCAGCGGGCGACCCCGAACGCCATTTCCCGGCCCAGCCCCCGACTGCCGCCGGTGATCAACACCACGCGATCGGTGAGGTCGAAAAGCTGCTCGGCGTAACCCATTTCACGCCCTCGTCGGCAGCGACCGGGCCAGCTCGGCAGCCGTCGCGATCAGTTGCAGGATCATGGGCCCGAACGCCTCGGTGATCTTCGAGTCCACCTTGCCGGTCCGCACTCCGGCAGCGTAGGTCTTCTCCAGCACGATGCCCAGCTTCCAGTTCGCCAGAATCAGGTAATAGTCGATGTTCTCGGTGGAAAGCCCGCTGATCTTCTCGTAGTGCTCGAGCAATTCGCTGCGGGTGGGCATGCCGGTCAGGTCGAGGTAAAAGCCGTCGGTCCGCGGGTGTTCGCCGTCATAGCCCAGCAGACACCAAGCCAGGTCCAGCAGCGGGTCGCCGACCGTGGTCATCTCCCAATCGACGATCGCGGCCAGCTTGGCCGGCGGCCTGTGCGCGAACATCACGTTGGCGAACTGATAGTCGCCGTGCATGATGCCCGGGGTGTAGTGCGCGGGCCGGTTGCGGCGCAGCCAGTCGGCGGCTTCGTCGAGGCCCGGCAGCTCGCGGACTTTATACGCATCCAGGAATGCCAGCCAGCGATCGACCTGCCGCTCGTGGAACCCGTCCGGGCGGCCGAAGCCCTCCAGACCTCGGGCGCGCCAGTCCACCCGGCCCAACTTGGCTGCGCCGCCGACGAGTTCGAACGCCAGTCCTCGGCGGGCTTCTAGGTCGGTATCGAACGGCGGGGGCCAACCGCCGTCCATCGGGCTCCACCCGTCGATCGCCCGCATGACATAGAAAGGCATGCCGAGCAGATCGCCGGCGTCGTTGGCGGCGATCAGCTCGGCATGTGGCACATCGGTGCCGGACAGCGCCCGCACCAGTCGGATCTCGCGCAGCAGGCCGTCGATGCGGGCCGCGTCGGCCCGGGGTCCGGGCATCCGCAACACCATGCGTTCGCCGCCGCGCTGAATCAGGTAGAGCGTGTTCTGGGAACCGCCGGTCAGCGGCTCCAGGACGGGCTCCTCTCCGTCCCCGGGCGCGTGGTGGGCGTCCAGCCAGCGACCCAACACCCCCGGGTCCAGTTGGGGTCCGCCCGCCACCGCCATGCGCACACCTCGCTCTCGCTGCGGAGAATAGCATTCTCCGCGTATTGACCGAAAGTGCGGCGACGATCGCTAACTCGAGCAGGGCGACGAAGGGGCGGCGCCATCGGCCGGTTGCGAACCCACTGCGTGCAGTAGCCGCTTGAATTCCCGGCGCTCGGCGACCGTGAGGTGGGCCAGGAGTCGCTCGTCGGCAACGTGCACGGCCGCTTCGGCGCGCTTCAGCAGCGCTCGGCCCTTGCTGGTGAGCCGGGCCGGCAGCGCGCGGCCGGACGACACCGTATCTGGCCGTGTCACCGCGCCGATGTCCTGAAGTCCGCGCAGCACCAGGTTCATCGCTTGCGGCGACACATTCGTGGCCCGGGCCAGCTCGGCGTTGGATTGGCCCGGGAACATGGACAGAACTCGCAGGCACACGAATTCCGGTAAGCCGATCCCGACTGGCCCCAGCGCCGCCATCACCTGGGGCCGCAGCACCGTCATCACGCGGTAGAGCAGATAGCCCAACGGCTGATCCTCGTACTCGTCCATGTCAAACATGTTGACATAGATCAAGCAGGTTGATAGATAGGTTGGCATGACTCAACCAGTAGATTTTGAATTCGACGACGTTTACCGCGGGGAATCCGAGCGCCTGGGGCAGGGAGTGCGCCCGCCATGGAGCATCGGGGAACCCCAGCCGGAGCTTGCCGCGTTGATCGAGGCCGGCAAGTTTCACGGCGACGTGCTCGACGTCGGCTGCGGGGAAGCCGCCATTTCGCTTCATCTCGCCGAACGCGGCTACACCACGGTCGGGCTGGACTCGTCACCGACCGCCATCGAGCTGGCCCGCCGTGAGGCGGAGAAGCGCGGCCTGACCAACGCCAGCTTCGAGGTGGCCGACATCAGTTCGTTCAACGGATATGACGGGCGGTTCGGCACCATCGTCGATAGCACCTTGTTCCATTCCATCCCGGTCGAGGCACGCGAGGGATACCAGCAGTCGATTGTCCGTGCCGCCGAACCGGGGGCCTCCTACTTCGTGCTGGTCTTCGACAAGGCCGCGATCCCGGAAGGACCACCGTTTGCGGTCACCGAAGACGAACTGCGACAGGTGGTCTCGAAGTACTGGGTAGTCGACGAGATCAAACCGGCCCGCATCTATGCCAATTTTCCCGAAGGCCACACGGAGCTACCAGGTGCACCGCGCATGAAAATCGAGGACGCACCCAACGGTCGCAAATCCGTTGCGGCCTGGCTGTTATCGGCACACCTGGGCTGACTTGGCCGCGGCCCGAGGGCGTTATGGCTATGCCGGTGGTGAACCGGCATCACACCGAAGGAAGACAGATATGGTTTACGGCGGATTTTCCGGCGCGCCCGGATTTGGCGGGCCGGGCTTTGGATTTGGCGGGCCCGGCTTTGGTGGGCCGCCCTGGGGTGGCCCCGGCTTTGGTTTTGGCGGACCCGGTTTTGGTCGCGGCTTTGGTGGGCCGCGCTTCGGCCTCAAGCGGGCAGCGTTTGGCACGCTAGCACTGCTGCTTGACGGCCCGGCGGACGCCGCGCAGATCGTGCAGCGTACCTCCGAGGCAACCGATGGCGCGTTCAGCCCGCCCCAGGAGGTCGTGGAGCTGGCCATCGGACTGCTCGCGGGTCGCGGCTTGGTGACCGTCGACAACGGCGTCGCCACGCTTACCGAACTCGGCAAAAACCTGTTGGCGTGGCGGGGCATCAGCAGCGAAACAGCACATGCTTTCCTGGCCCGCGCCGCCCAGTTCGGCGACGTGTTCAAGATCCGCAAGGAACTTCGCGAAGTCGCCGGGTTGGCGCGGACGATCACCTGGTCTGGCACCGACGAGCAGAAAGCGAAGCTCGCCGAAGCCAGAGCCAAGGTGTTAGCCGCGCTCACCGAGGCCAAGAAGGCGCTGCACAGCACGCTTGCCGAGAGCTAAGACCACTGCGCACCAACGCGATTGAGGCCTTGAGCTCAACCGCGCTGGATTCGCGCGCAGCCCATGGCAACGTCAGCGCTCGGGTTTGTGGGCGCTGAGGAGAAAGCCTGGGAGCAGCACGTGGCCCTCGTCATCGCGTTGGACGTTCGGGAACTGGTCCCGAGGAAAGTTCACCTCGGTGTCGTTGGCATAGATGTTTGCGGCGCGAATGTCGTCGACCTCCCAGAGCGCCGAAACGGTTTCGCGCAGCTCGGTTTCGGTGACGCCGTGCGGGCCCGGGGCGGTCCCCGGT
This sequence comes from Mycobacterium noviomagense, assembly GCF_010731635.1. Lineage (NCBI taxonomy): Bacteria > Bacillati > Actinomycetota > Actinomycetes > Mycobacteriales > Mycobacteriaceae > Mycobacterium > Mycobacterium noviomagense. The sequence continues at coordinate 1,543,989 of NZ_AP022583.1, read as the reverse complement.
GTCCTGGTCGCCGAATGCGCCGGCACCGAAAGCCAAGGTGTACAGCGCTGCTCCCGGAGTAGCGGCCCGAAAGGTCGATTGCAGGTAGGCCTGGCGTTTGTCGGGTGGGAGCGAATGCAGGCATCCGCTGTGGAAGACCGTGGCGAAGCGGCTGTCATAGCCAGTGAAAGAGGCGATGTCGGCAACGTCGAAAGTGGCGTTCGTCAGTCCACGCTTCTCGGCCTCCCGGCGGGCTGCCTCAATTGCGGTGGGCGATGAGTCCAGGCCCACAACGGTGTAGCCCCGCGCCGCCAAAGCGAGCGAAAGTGCGGCGTGACCGCAGCCGGCGTCGAGCACGTCGCCGTGTACCTTGCCGTGATCGATCAGAACGGCCAGCTCGGGCGGCGGCTGTCCGATGCTCCACGGGGGCGGCACGTCTTGCCGGTATGCGGCGTCCCAATCCATTGCTGGCTGCGTCATGCGTCCTCCTCAACCGTCTGGCTATTGCACCTTATGACTGCCGCGCTCGACGCCAACGGCGTGTGAATTAATGGCTTGGTTCACCACACGACAGGAAGACGATGCAACTGCTTCTGGTCCGGCATGCCTTGCCACTCCGCAGCGAACCCGGCCAGGGATCCGACCCGGAGCTGTCCGACGAGGGGCGGGCACAAGTGGCGCGCCTGCCCGACGCCTTGGCCCGGTACCCGATTTCGCGGGTGGTGAGCAGTCCGCAGCGGCGTGCCATCCAGACCGCAGAACCGGTCGCGGCGGCACGCGATCTAGCCGTCGACATCGATGACCGCTTCGCCGAATATGACCGGGATCTGCCGGTATACATCCCGATCGAGCAGATCCGCGACGAGAACCCCCAAGAGTGGGCTCGCATGGCCGAGGGGCACCTACCGAGTTCGGTCGATGAGGATGCTTTCCAAGCCCGGGTCGGCGCCGCTGTCGACGACGTCGTCACCGCCGCGGATCACGAAGACACCGTGGCAGTGTTCAGCCATGGCGGGGTGATCAACGTGGTGTTGCACCAGATCCTGGGAACCAAGCGGCTGCTGTCATTTCCGATCGACTATGTATCGGTGACCCGGCTATTGTTCTCGCGCTCCGGCCAGGCCACCGTGGTGACTGTCAACTGCACCGAACACGTGTGGGACCTGCTGCCCCGCAACAGGCGCTGGTAACAGGCCGCTAGTGTCCTGAGTCATTAATTCGTGGGTTCTTGTTAGTATGGGTGATGCCGTCACCGCATGCCGCGCAGATCGTGTTGACCAAGGATGAACGCGCCGAGTTGGAGAGCTGGGTTCGGCGGCGCAAGAGTGCCGCCGGGTTGGCCCTTCGAGCCAGGATCGTGCTGGCTGCCGCCGATGGTGGATCCAATGTCGAGCTTGCAGACAGGTTGGAATGGATCGGAACACGATCCGCAAGTGGCGCAATCGGTTCGCAGAGAAGCGGTGCGACGGACTGCTCGACGAACCTCGACCGGGCCGGCCCCGGGTGGTGGGTGACGAGCAAATCGAGGTGCTGATCACCGCGACGTTGGAGTCCAGTCCAGCTGATGCCACGCACTGGTCGACCCGATCGATGGCCGAGCACCTGGGCCTGTCGCAGTCGATGGTCTCTCGGGTGTGGCGGGCCTTCGGATTGGCTCCGCACAAACAGGATTCGTGGAAGCTGTCCAGGACCCGCTATTCGTCGCCAAGGTCCGCGACATCGTCGGGCTGTACCTCGATCCGCCGGAACGAGCGATGGTCTTGTGTGTGGACGAGAAGACCCAGATCCAGGCACTCAACCGCACCGCACCGGTTTTCCCGATGCTGCCGGGCACCCCGGCACGCGCCACCACGACTACGTCCGTCACGGCACCTCGAGCCTTTATGCAGCCCTGGACCTCGCCACCGGCAAGATCATCGGCTCACTGCACGCCCGCCACCGCTCCCAGGAGTTCCTGGCGTTCCTCAAGAAGATCGACGCCGAGGTGCCCGCCGATCTGGACTGCCACGTCGTGCTCGACAACGCATCCACCCACAAGACGCCCGCGGTGAAGCGTTGGCTGACCAACCATCCGCGCTTTGTGCTGCACTTCACCCCAACCAGCTCATCGTGGCTCAACCTGGTCGAGCGCTGGTTCGCCGAACTGACCACCAAGAAACTGCGCCGCGGTGCCCACACCTCGGTGCGGCAACTCAATGCCGACATCCGCGCGTGGATCGAGAACTGGAACGACGACCCCAAGCCCTACGTCTGGACCAAGACCGCCGACCAAATCCTTGAATCCGTTGCCAACTACTGCAAACGAATTAATGACTCAGGACACTAGCGGCGGGTCATCAGGTCGCGCTTGGCTGCCCGGCGAAGCTGATAGATCCGCGCGGTGCCAGCGAGAACCGTGATCAAGCCGCCACAGGCCGCCGCCAGCAGGATGGCTACCCCGAGTGGCATGCTCCACCGCCAGCCGAGGAAGGCGAACTGCGGAGACGCGGTGTTCTGGGCGATGAAGATCAGCAGCACGATCAGAATCAGGAAACCGACTATCAGCGCCGTCCACAGCGCAGCGGCGCGGGTGAACCTGACCGACTCCGGCGTGGCCGGCGCTGTGGGCACTTGGCCGGCGGGTGCCGTGGTTCGATGGGGCTGATCGGGCGATGCGGGGCGATCGCTGCTCATGGTGTCATCTTTGCCCTTTCCCGCACGGAATGAAACCGAACGCGCGACAAACTTGGCCGCACCTCAGTTCAGAGCGCCAGCGCATCAGTTTCTGCGGCTAGTGTCGGCTGATATGACGATGCTGCGGCGGCGCGCGCGGGGCGCGACGGCGGTATTTGTCGTGCTGGCATGGCTCCTGGCGGCTTGCGGCAACCCGAATCCCCTCGGGGCGATGCCTGGCAGCACGAAATCGATCGTCGTCGGCTCTGCCGACTTCCTGGAGTCGAAAGTCGTCGCCGAGATCTACGCACAAGCCTTGCAAGCCAACGGATTCGATGTCGGACGCCGGTTGGGAATCGGCAGCCGCGAAACCTACATTCCGGCATTGAAGGACCATTCCATCGACTTGGTGCCCGAGTACATCGGTAACCTGCTGCTCTACTTTCAACCGGATGCGATGGTCACCATGCTCGATGCCGTCGAGTTGGAGTTGTACAAACGGTTACCCGGCGACTTGTCGATTTTGACGCCGTCACCCGCCTCAGACACCGACACGGTGACAGTCACTTCGGCGACCGCCGCGATGTGGAACCTGAAAACGATCGCCGACCTGGCGCCGCATTCAGCGGAGGTGAAGCTGGCCGCCCCGTCGGCGTTTCAGACCCGACCGGCTGGGCTGCCCGGGCTGCGCCAGAAGTACGGGCTTGATATCAGCCCCGCCAACTTCGTCGCGATCAGCGATGGCGGAGGCCCGGTGACCGTGCGCGCACTGGTGGACGGCACCGTCACCGCCGCCAACATCTTCAGTACCTCGCCGGCCATCCCGCAGAACCACCTGGTGGTACTCGAGGACCCGGAGCACAACTTCCTTGCGGGAAACATTGTGCCGCTTGTCAATTCGCAGAAAAAATCCGATCATCTCAAAGACGTCCTGGACGCGGTGTCGGCCAAGCTGACCACCCGCGGCCTGGCCGACCTCAACGCTTCGGTGTCGGGTAACTCTGGAGTCGACCCCGACGAGGCCGCGCGGAAATGGGTGCACGACAACGGTTTCGACCACCCGATGCGGCAATGAGAGCGGGATTGGGTTCCACTTGATCAGCTTCGAGAAGGTCACCAAGGTGTACGGCGACGGCACCGTGGCCGTCGACGACCTGACCCTCGAGGTACCGCGCGGCAAGCTGGCTGTCTTCGTCGGACCGTCCGGCTGCGGCAAGACCACATCGATGCGGATGATCAATCGGATGATCGAGCCGACCTCCGGCACAGTGATGGTCGACGGCGCCGACGTATCCATCGTCAACCCGGTCAAGCTGCGACTCGGTATCGGTTACGTCATCCAAAACGCTGGCCTGATGCCACATCAACGAGTGATCGACAACGTCGCCACCGTGCCGATACTCAAAGGCCAGTCCCGGCGGGCAGCGCGCACGGCCGCCTACCGGGTCCTCGAACAGGTCGGCCTGGATACCAAACTGGCGACCCGCTACCCGGCCCAGCTCTCGGGCGGCGAGCAACAGCGCGTCGGGGTGGCGCGGGCGTTGGCCGCAGACCCGCCGATCCTGTTAATGGACGAGCCGTTCTCCGCAGTCGACCCGGTGGTGCGCAGGGAGTTGCAGCGCGAAATACTGCGCCTGCAAAACGAATTGCACAAGACCATCGTGTTCGTCACACACGACATCGATGAGGCGGTCCGGCTGGCGGATTTGATAGCGGTGTTCGGGCCGGGCGGTTCGCTGCAGCAATACGACGAACCGGCGAGGCTGTTGTCGCGTCCGGCCAACGATTTCGTGTCCGGTTTCGTCGGCCTCGGCCGCGGCTATCGGTGGCTGCAGCGCCTGCCGGCCGACGGGCTGCCCCTGAGAGACATTCCGCGGATCTGCCAGTCCGAGCTTTCTGAGGTCGGCGATGCGCTCCTTCAAGGCGGCTGGGCGCTCGTCGTCGACCACGACGGCGCTCCGTTGGGATGGATCGACGCCGACGGTGTGCAACGGCACCGGCGCGGCGCGTCCTTGTCCGAAAGCGTGACCGCGGTCGGTTCGTCATTCCGCCTCGACGGGAACCTGAGCCAAGCTCTGGACGCGGCGATCTCGTCGCCATCGGCAGTCGGTGTCGCCGTCGACGACGTCGGCAAGGTGATCGGGGGAGTGCTGGCCACCGATGTGCTTGCCGTTGTGGAATCGCGGCGGCAGGACTGACTGTGCACTATTTGCTGACCCACCTCAACGCGGCGTGGACGCTGACCGTCATCCATCTGCGGCTGTCGCTGATCCCGGTGCTGCTCGGGCTGGCGATCGCACTGCCACTGGGTGTGCTGGTGCAGCGCAGGACGGTGCTACGCCGGCTGACAACCGTCACCGCCAGCGTCGTGTTCACCATCCCGTCGCTGGCGCTGTTCGTGGTGCTGCCGTTGATCATCCCGACCCGCATCCTCGACGAAGCCAACGTGATCGTCGCGCTGACCCTCTACGCCACCGCGCTGCTGGTACGCGCGGTGCTCGAAGCGCTCGACGCGGTGCCGGCACACATACGTGACGCCGCCACCGCTGTCGGTCACAGTGCGATCAGCCGGATAGTGAAAGTCGAACTGCCGCTTGCGGTCCCGGTGCTGGTGTCGGGTCTGCGTGTCGTTGTGGTGACCAATATCTCGATGGTCTCGGTGGGTGCGGTGATCGGCATCGGCGGGCTGGGCACCTGGTTCACCGAGGGGTATCAGGCCAACAAGAGCGACCAGATAATCGCGGGCATCATCGCCATCTTCGCGCTCGCGGTAGTACTGGACATGCTGATCATGCTGGCCGGCCGGCTGGCCACGCCGTGGGAACGCGCGTCACATCCGGACAGGCGACGCCAGGTTAGAGCGCCGATCGTCGGTGGGGCGCGATGAATTATCTGACTCAGGCCCTGTCCTACCTTTTCACCGCCGACAACTGGCTCGGGCCGGTCGGGTTGGCGGCCCGCACCCTCGAGCACCTGGAGTACACCGCTGCCGCCGTGGTGGTTTCGGCGGTGATCGCGATCCCGATCGGGATGATCATCGGGCACACCGGTCGCGGCACGCTTGTCGTGGTGGGTCTCGTCAACGGGCTGCGCGCGTTGCCGACCCTGGGTGTACTGCTGCTGGGCGTGTTGTGGTGGGGGCTGGGTCTGGGGCCGCCGATCGTGGCGCTGATGCTGCTGGGTATCCCGCCGCTGCTGGCCGGCACGTACGCGGGCATCTCCAATGTCGACCGCACCGTCGTCGACGCCGCGCGTGCCATGGGCATGACCGAAACACAGGTGCTGCTGCGGGCCGAGGTCCCCAACGCGCTGCCGCTCATCGTGGGAGGCTTGCGCACCGCGACGCTTCAGGTCGTTGCGACCGCGACGGTGGCGGCCTACGCCAGTCTCGGCGGGCTGGGCCGCTATCTGATCGACGGCATCAAGGTGCGCCAATTCCACATCGCGGTCGTGGGCGCGCTGATGGTGGCAGCGCTGGCGTTGATCCTCGATGCCGCGCTGGCTTTTGCGGTGTGGCTGTCGGTTCCCGGCACCGGTCGGCTCGGCCCGCGTCGCATAGACGGCGCGCCGCAACAGCCAGCCAGCGATGGGCTCAGCGGTGAACCTGAGCCGGTGCCGGCCCCCGGTTGACCGAAGGCCGCTACCGGGCTGCACACCACAAGAGCGGTCGCTTACCGTATACGGGTGAACCGCGCATCGGATGCGACGCAGAGAGTTTGGTCGGCAATGCTGACCTGGCGTGCGCACGACGCCTCGCGGATGGAGTCGGTGCGAGTCCAGTTGTCGGGCAAGCGAATTAAAGCCAACGGGCGCATTGTGGCGGCCGCCACAGAAGCCAGTCCGGCGTTCGGTGCCTACTACGACTTGCAGACCGACGAGACCGGCGCCACAAAGCGGCTCGGCCTGACTGTGACGCTGGCCGAGCGGGAACGTCAGCTCTCTGTCGCACGTGACGAAGAGAACATGTGGCTGGTGACCGATCATCGGGGTGAGTCGCGTCACGCCTACGACGGTGCCCTGGACGTCGACGTGGTGTTCAGTCCGTTCTTCAACGCGTTGCCGATTCGTCGCTGCGCCCTGCACGAGCAGGCCGAGTCGATCACATTGCCGATGGTCTACGTCCGGCTGCCCGAGATGTCGGTGGACGCGGCTACCGTCAGCTACACCAGCACCGGCGACCGCAGCCAGGGCATCAAGTTGCACTCGCCGGTCGCCAAGACAACGGTCACGGTGGACGCCGACGGGTTCATCGTGGACTACCCAGGCTTGGCAGAGCGGATCTGATCACACCGCCGGCTCGGCCCTCGGCGGCTAATTCTTCGCGCCAGTTCTCCGCGCCGATGAACACGGTGACGATATCCGGTCGCGAGAAGCTGTCGTAGCGGGTGCGCGCGGCGTGCCCGCCGTCGACAAGCTCGGCGACCGAGTTGTTGTTGGCCAGCGCATCGCGGGCGCGGGTCAGCAGTTGCAGGGCGCGGTCCAGCGTGGGCAGCAGGTGCTCGGAGTTGGCTTCGCACATCGCGCGCACCAGATCCGGTGCGCTGGCGGCGACCCTGGTGCCATCGCGGAAGGAGCCCGCGGCCAAGGCGAAGGCCAGCGGAACCTCCCCGGCGGTGACGGCGAGCGCCTCGGCAAGCAAGTGCGGCAGATGCGAGATGGCGGCCGCGGCGGCGTCGTGCTCGTCGGATTTCGCGGGTACCACGACCGATCCGCAGTCCAGCGCCAACGTCATCACCATCGACCACACCGCGGGGTCCACGTGGTCGTCCACGGCGATTACCCAGGGAGCGCCGGTGAACAGCCGGGCGTGCCCAGCGGCCCAACCGGAGTGCGCGGTTCCCGTCATCGGGTGCCCGCCCACGAACCGGGCCTGCAGGCCGGCCGCGGTGACTTCCTCGAGGACCGCGCTTTTGACGCTGGTGACATCGGTCAGCGGACAGTTGGGCGCGCACTCGCGGATGTGCGAGAGCATGCTCGGCAAGGCCGGCATCGGAACGGCCAGCACGATCAGCGCGTCGACGTCAGCCGCGCGTTTGAGGGCTTCGTTGATGTCGGTGGTGGCGTCGAAGCCGTCGAATCGTGCCGCCTGCACGCCCTCTACCGAGCGGTTGTAGCCGAACACCTCGTAGCCTGCGGCCGTGGCTGCCCGCATCAGCGATCCACCGATCAATCCGAGCCCCAGCACGCACATCGGTGTCTTCGCCACGATTCCAGGTTGGCACATTTTTTCGCTGGCGGTCCGACCCCGGCCAGCGCGGCCGAGGTGCTGCCGTTAGCTGGTCAAGCGACCGGCTCAGCGACTAGCGTATGCGCCCATGGGAGCACAACGGGCCTCCGCGCAGGACCCGTCTGCGGACACGCCGGACGGCTTCGGCGTCGCCGTTGTTCGCGAAGACGGCAAATGGCGTTGTTCTGCCATGCGCCCCAAAGTGCTGACCAGTTTGACTGCCGCCGAGACGGAACTTCGCGAATTGCGAAGCGCTGGAGCTGTTTTCGGGCTGATCGATGTCGACGACGAATTCTTCGTCATCGTGCGGCCGGCGCCGTCGGGAACCCGGCTGTTGTTGTCGGATGCCACCGCGGCGCTGGACTACGACATTGCCGCCGAGGTTCTGGAGAACCTGGACGCCGAAATCGATCCGGAAGATCTCGAGGACGCCGAACCGTTCGAGGAAGGCGATCTCGGGTTGCTCTCTGACATCGGCCTACCGGAGGCGGTGCTGGGCGTCATCCTTGACGAGACCGACTTGTACGCCGACGAGCAGTTGACGCGCATCGCGCAGGAGATGGGTTTCGCCGACGAGCTGTCGGCCGTGCTCGAGCGTCTCGGTCGGTGATCGCAAGCGCGGCGGAGCCGGGCGCAGCGGGTCGCCGCCATCAGTCCGAGTCGGTGATCGCAAGCGCGGCGGAGCCGGGCGCAGCGGGTCGCCGTCGGTGATCGCAGACGAGGACTTGATCCGAGCCGCGCTCGTGGTCGCCGCCACCGCGGGTCCGCGTGACGTCCCGGTCGGTGCGGTGATCATGGGCCCTGACGGAACGGAGCTGGCGCGCGCCGTCAACGCCCGCGAGGCACTCGGTGATCCGACGGCGCACGCCGAGATTCTGGCGATGCGGACCGCCGCCACTGTGCTCGGCGACGGTTGGCGATTGGAGGGCACCACGCTGGCCGTCACCGTCGAACCGTGCACGATGTGCGCCGGCGCCTTGGTGATGGCGCGGGTGGCGCGGCTGGTGTTCGGGGCATGGGAACCCAAAACCGGAGCGGTTGGCTCGCTGTGGGACGTGGTGCGGGATCGACGGCTCAACCATCGCCCGGAGGTGCGGGGCGGCGTGCTGGCCGACGAATGCGCGGCGCTGCTGGAGGCCTTCTTTGCCCGGCAGCGATTGGGGTGATCGGCTTCTTGTTGGGTAAGCTGCTCGGCGGTGGTGTGTCCGAGCGGCCTAAGGAGCACGCCTCGAAAGCGTGTGACGGGTAACCCCCGTCCGAGGGTTCAAATCCCTCCGCCACCGCCATTTTTATCTGCGCATCGCCTCAGTCAGGAGCTGCTTCAGCATGCGCATATGTGCTGGGGCCTGCACGGATTACTAACTGCGAGGCTGAGTAGCCGAGGTCCAGACCCGACCATCGAAGTAGCGCACCGAATTGGGGTGGTTCTGGTCGGGGTACCAGCCCGGCGCTAACCCGCTCGTCTGTATGGGTTGTTGCACGACAGGTTGATGGTGGACGACGGGTGGTTCGCTGGACGCTGGCGGGCCTTCCCTCGGCGCCACCAGCGCCCGCACCACCACCACGACCGCGGCAATAATGAGAATCAGGACCAGAAGCCAGACCAGCGAGTTCAGCGAGTTGAGGACGTTGGTCATCGCGGCACCTCTTTCTTACGTGGTCGGATGGCCCGGCACACCGCCGGAGCAGTGCGGTCTGGCGTTAACCGACGTGCGCGGCCGGATCGAGGCCAGGGTGCATTACTCCTACTGGCACCGACCCGCGATGCAGCGTCGTGGAAACGTCCGGCTCAGACGTTTGCTGGCCGGTCATCACGATTTCGGGGCGGCAGAAGAAGCACACATCCGGGCCGATCGTCGGGTAGCCGCACGCGGGACAGACGTCGACGGTCACGATCCCGCACCTCCTATGGGGCATGTGTTTAGTGCCGGCGAGATACCCCGGTCCCATGCCATCCAAACCGTCACACCGCCAAGGCTGGTGCGCCACGGTGGGCTACAGCTCTCCCTAACTCGAAGTGGTGCCACGTCACAGCTAATCGTCGGCGCGGCAACGGTTCCAAGCCGTAATCGCGAAGTTTATGGTCGACGGGGGAGGGGTATAATTGGCGGTTGTACCGCGGGGGAGTCAGCAAACTCTTGGAGGAGCGGTGGACATCGTAATGGGTGTGTCGATGGCACCTGAGAATGTCCGCATGGTGCTGGTTGAAGGGGAAAACGCCGACGGCGCCACCGTCGAGGAAGACACCATTCCGATCAGCACTGACGGAAATAACCAAGAGCCGGCAACCTTGACCGCGCCAAATCAGGTCGTGTCGGCGATCCTGGGCACCCGAGAAAGCGCAACCCAAGGCGGTCACCAGGTGACCTCCACTGGGGTGACATGGACCGATCCGGCAGAGGCGGCGGCACTGCGTGACCTGCTGGCCGCGCACAAGATGGAAAACGTCATGCTGGTCTCGGCCTTCCTGTCCGCGGCCGCGCTAACTCAAACGGTCGGCAACGCGGTCGGTTACGACCACACCGCGCTGCTTTTCGTGGAACCGGATACTGCGACCTTGGCGGTCGTCGACACGGCCGACGGGTCCGTCACTGATGTGCAGACACGGCAGTTGCCGGCTGATGACGAGGCCGCCGTAGCAGCGCTCACCGAGATGGTCGCCGGCGCAGAGGTGTTGGACTCCCGACCGGATGGGATTTTCGTGGTCGGCTCCGATGTCGATGTCGCCAAGATCAAGCCGCAGTTGGAGGCGGCGACCTCGCTTCTGGTGAATGCCCCCGACGAACCTGAGATGGCGCTGGCGCGCGGCGCGGCACTGGCCTCGGCGCACGCGCCTTTGTTCGAATCGTCCACCGCCGCACAGGCTTACGCGCAAGTTCCAGGCGCGGGCGTCGTCGAGCCCGGCGCGCCTGCTGAGGCCACGATGGCTGCTCCCGGATATGCGGCGTTTGTGGGCCAGGGTGACTATGACGCCACCGAAATGACGCAAGCCCTGGCCTACAGCGCCGATCCGGACAGTGCAGCCAACGCCTACACCGCTGTGGCGGGCGCGGAAGGCGCCGGACTGGCCGCCGCGGATGCGGCCGACGTCCACGAGGAAGAACGGCCGACACGCAAGCCTTTCGTGGTGGCGCTCGGCGTATTGACGATCTTTGTCGTCGGTGTTGCCGCGCTGGCGATCGCGTTGGCGCTTGATATCCGGCCGAAAGTCAACGACCGGCCCAACCTCGGACAGCGGATGGTGGTACCGACCAACCAAGCGCCGGCACCGCCGCAAGCGCCTGCGCCGACAGCGCCGGCTCCAGCAGCTCCGGCGCCTGCCCCCGCCGCGCCCGCACCTCCGGCGCCCGCTCCGGCAGCTCCGGCGCCGGCTCTCCCGGCACCTCCGCCGGTCGCGCCCGCACCTCCACCGGTCGCACCGCCGCCGGCTCCGGTTGCACCGCCACAGCTACCCGTGCCGGCCAATCCCATCCCTGCGCCGAACGTGCCCGGTCCCGGGATTCCTGGCCCGAACATCCCGGGCCCGCCCGTCCCGGGCATCGGCCACGGCGGCGGAGGCCCAGGCATTCCAGGGCTTGGTGGCGGCGGCATTCCCGGCATACCGCACTTCTAAAGTCTGAGGCGCGTGCCGAAACTCAGCGCAGGCCTGCTGCTCTATCGCGTGCAGGACGGCGTCGTCGAAGTTCTGATCGCCCACCCGGGCGGACCGTTTTGGGCCAAGAAGGACGACGCGGCATGGTCAATCCCCAAGGGCGAGTATGTCGAAGGTGACGATCCCTGGGTCGTCGCTCAGCGCGAGTTCGTCGAGGAAATCAGCCTTGATCCGCCTGCTGCGCCACGGGTCGAATTGGGAACGCTGAAGCAGCCCAGCGGCAAAGTGGTGATCGTGTTCGCCGTCCAGGGCGATCTGGATATCACCGATGCCCGCAGCAACACCTTTCAGCTGGAGTGGCCGAGAGGTTCGGGAGTCGTTCGCGAGTTCCCCGAGGTCGATCGCGTCGGCTGGTTTCCGGTGGCACACGCAAGGAACAAGCTGCTCAAAGGACAGCGCCCGTTCCTCGACCGCCTGATGGCTCATCCCTCGCTGGCGGGCTTGCGCGAAGACCGCTGAAACCGCCCGGTGCACCTGGCGTATGTTCACAGCCATGCAGACATTGCGAACGCCCGACGAGCGGTTTGCCGATATTCCTGAATTCCCTTACGCACCAAGGTATTCCGACATCGCAGGCGGTGACGGCGGGCAGCTGCGGGTGGCCTGGGTTCAAGACGGCCCGGACGACGCTGATCCCGTGCTCATGCTGCACGGCGAACCGTCGTGGTCGTTCCTGTACCGCAAAATGATCCCAGTCCTGTCCGCCGCCGGGTATCGCGTGGTGTGCCCGGACCTCGTCGGCTTCGGTCGCTCAGACAAGCCGGCCCAGCGCGAAGACCACACCTACGCGCGTCACGTCGAGTGGATGCGGGCGCTGGCGTTTGACGTCTTGGACCTGCAACGTGTGACGCTGGTCGGGCAAGACTGGGGCGGGCTGATCGGATTGCGGCTGGCCGCCGAGCATCCGGAACGGTTCAGCCGACTGGTCGTCGCCAACACGGGACTGCCAACCGGGGACCACCCGATGCCCGAGATCTGGTGGAAGTTCCGGGAGACCATCCAGACCAAGCCGTCGCTGGACATCGGCGGCTTCATACAGTCGGGTTGTCGACGCCCGCTCAGCGACGCGGCACGCGCGGCCTACAACGCTCCATTTCCCGACGACACCTACTGCGCCGGCCCGCGTGCCATGCCGGGCCTGGTCCCGACCGCGCCCGATGACCCCGCGACACCGGCTAACCGGTCGGCGTGGCAAAAGCTCTCTGGGAGTCCGACACCGATGCTGGTCGCATTCAGCGACGGCGACCCGATAACGGGCGCTATGGCGCCGATCTTCAAACGTGAAATGCGCGGCGCGCAGGGCATCGACCATCCCGTCGTGCGCGACGCCGGGCATTTCCTGCAAGAAGACGCCGGTGAAGAACTGGCCGACTACATCGTGGAGTTCTTACGCAGCTGAGCCCTTACGCGGCGTAGGCAGGCCCGTCGGGCAGCAGATGGTGGCGGACCAGTTTGCGCCAGCGCCGTTGCCGGTAGCGGTAGATGCCGACGGCGATCGCGGCGACCACCGCGGTGGCGCGCCCAGTATCGACCTAGAGGTGCTGCTGGACGGTTGTCTGCGCGGTGTAGCGGCAGGCGCGAGCTCGCCGGCATTCAACGGGGTGGCTGACGCGCCCAAATGAGCGGCCTTGGCCTGGCCGTTTCAAGATTCAATGATGCGGCAGATCGTGGCCGCCTCTCCGCGACGTTGATCACTGCGGGCTGACTGTAGGGCAGCGGCCAGGGTAGTGCGTAGGGCGCGCAAGTCGGCGATGGTGCGGTCGATGTCGCGAATGTGCTTGTCTAGCAGCGCAGTGACCTGCTCGCAGGGCGCCGTGCCGTGGCGATGCAAGTCGAGGATGACTTTGATCTCCGATAGCGTCAAGCCGAGGGTTCGGGCACGCAGAATGAAACGCAGGATCGCGATGTCGTCGTCGGTATATAGCCGGTAGCCGGCTCGGGTGCGCGCAGCCGGCGGGAGCAGCCCTTTGGCTTCCCAGATTCGGATGGCCTTGGCTGAGACGCCGACGGCTTTGGCGGCGTCACCGACGGTGTGCGTCACCAGGCTTCGCTCACGGATGGGTTCCGCCAGTGATGACGCTTTTCGAGCGGCAGCATTCATGCGTACCAATGCGAGTCCCGGATCCAAGCGCGCTGATCATTCGTTAGGGGCTTCGGTGCCAGCGTTGCAGGTCCGTTCCCCTTATCCTTTATAGCCCAACTACCGATGTTTCCGGCGATGCCTGACTCGATTGGACTCGCGACGGGCATCGCCGACGGTGATACTAACGTTGGAAATGGCCCTCGGGGCAAGGCCAAGCCGCCGCGGTCGGGCACACGAAAACCGGCTCAGTGTCCCTCGGCAGTGAATTTCGATGACAAATGCATGGCAGGCCAACGACGTTCGTCTAAACTTCGGGGGCTAGCCGCCTAAGTAGTTGCCTCGCAACATATTTCGTCACTGCGATGCGTTCGAATGATCAATGGTGCACTGAGGGAAGCGGCGAATTATCCCTGAATCCAGCTACTCGACCGCCGGAGTTGCCTAGCACTTGACCTTGCCCCTGGGGCAACCTCTTACGTTGACGGTTGTCGTTAGCTAAGGGGATACGCCGAGTCTCGCGTTGCAGAGCGCTGAGCGGTTTGACGCGAACGTTGAAGTCCAGCTGACGGGACCGGTCCGCACGGGTCAGCGACCAGTAGGTATCGACTTGACGACCACTCGAGCGTGATTCGCCGGACGAGGGGAAAGGAGCATTCGAGATGGCTTGGCATGGACTCGTGGGGAAGGCGGCGCCCAAGGTGGTGCCCCACCTGGTGGCTTTTGCGGCGTATGAGGCGCTACACCGGGTGGTGGCGAAGGTTCCGTGGCGGGAGGCGACGGTTAGCGCTCTCGCCTGTGGTGTCCGCGGTGTCCGCAAGGCCGAAGTGAGCACCGAGCGGGCTCGACTGACGGCCGCCGACATGTTCGCCGAGGCGATAGAGCGCAGCGGGGAGGGAGTTCCACCGTCAGCGGCGGCGGAGGAGAAGGTTTCACCCCGGAAGCGTGCTGCGAAGGCGAAGACCACCGATGCTGACCGTTGATGCTGACCGTGATGCCGGGCTGACCGTGGCATCGGCCGCGGCCGGCCGGATGCGTGTGCACACCAACGGGTTTCGTATCGACGGGGTCCGCTCCGCCGCGATCGAGGAGGCGGTCGGCAAGCTGACCGGTGTGCGCGCCGTGCGTGTCTATCCGCGAACGGCATCCGTTGTCATCAGGTATTCGCCCGCGGTCTGCGACACCGCTGCCATCTTGTCGGCGATCAGCGATGCAGAGCACACCCCTGCCGCGTCGGTGCCCGCGCGTGCCCCGGGCTCGACCGATACCGGCAGCGGCGGCATCGTGGGTAAAGTCATCGGCGGGATAGGGCAAGCGCTGCTAGGTCTAGGCCGTGACGTCCCAGACCATCCGCCGGAGATCGAGAGGCTGCGGGATGCACTCGCCAGTCTTGGCTGCCACGTCAAACCGGTAACCCCCGGCCAGTCGTCCCCGGGCGATGCAAATAGACGCGAGCGACGAAGGTGGCTGCGGCGGGTGTGGCTGGCCTGGCCGCTCGGGCTTGTGGTGTTTGGCGCGACAACGTTTTTCGGCGGTTATCCGTGGGCACGCTGGTTGGCCTTCGCTGCGACGGTGCCGGTGCAATTCGGTGCTGGCTGGCCATTTCTGAAGGGGGCCGCAGAGCGAGCGCGGAAGTTGACCGCGAATATGGACACGCTTATCGCCCTGGGCACGTTGACTGCCTTCACCTACTCCACGTTCCAGTTGTTCACCGGTGGACCGCTGTTCCTCGACACCTCCGCATTGATCATCGCGGCCGTGGTGCTGGGCCGCTATTTCGAGGCCCGAGCCCACGGCAAGGCACGGGAGGCGATCAGCAAGCTGCTGGAGATGGGCGCCAAGGAAGCGACGCTCCTCGTCGACGGCCAAGAGCTTCTAGTCCCGGTCGACCAGGTTCAAGTCGGCGATCTGGTGCGGGTGCGGCCTGGCGAGAAGATCCCAGTCGACGGCGAGGTCATCGACGGCCGCGCTGCCGTCGATGAGTCGATGCTGACAGGCGAGTCCGTCCCGGTCGAGAAAGCGGCGGGTGACCATGTCGCGGGGGCAACAGTCAACGTCGATGGGATGCTGACCGTGCGCGCCACCGCTGTCGGGGCAGACACCGCGCTGGCTCAGATTGTGCGCCTGGTGGAGCAGGCACAGGGCGGCAAGGCCCCGGTACAGCGTGTGGCGGACCGGGTCTCGGCGGTGTTCGTGCCGGCTGTCATCGGGTTTGCGATCATGACATTCGCGGGGTGGACGTTAATCGCAGGCAACCCGGTCGCCGGCATGACCGCGGCGGTGGCGGTGCTGATAATCGCGTGCCCGTGTGCACTCGGCCTGGCCACCCCCACGGCGATCATGGTCGGCACCGGCCGCGGCGCAGACCTGGGGATCCTGATCAAGGGCGGCGAGGTGCTGGAGGCCTCGAAGAAGATCGACACCGTGGTGTTCGACAAGACCGGCACTCTCACCCGCGCCCAGATGCAGCTCACCGATGTTATTGCCGGCAAGCGGCGCCATCCCGATCTGCTGCTGGGCATTGCCGCCGCGGCCGAGTCGGGCTCCGAACATCCCATCGGCGCGGCGATCGTCGCCGGTGCGCGCGAGCGGGGATTGGAGATTCCGGCCGCCACAGCGTTCACGAACCTTGCCGGGTACGGGGTGCGGGCCGAGGTGGAGGGCTGGCCCGTGTTCGTTGGGCGGCGCAAGCTAGTCGACGAGCATGATTTGGGTCTGCCTGACCACCTCGCTGCCGCGGCCGCGGAGCTGGAAGACCAAGGCCGCACCGCGGTGTTCGTCGCCCGGGATGGCCAGGTCGTGGGTGTGCTCGCAGTGGCTGACACGGTCAAGGACGACGCCCGCGACGTGGTCCGTCAGCTGCACGCCATGGGGCTGCAGGTTGCCGTGATCACTGGGGACAATGCCCGCACGGCTGCCGCCATCGCCAAGCAAGTCGGGATCGAGCGAGTGCTGGCCGAGGTGTTGCCGCAGGACAAGGTAACCGAGGTTCGGCGACTGCAGGACGAGGGCCGAGTGGTCGCAATGGTGGGCGATGGCGTCAACGACGCGCCGGCCCTCGTACAAGCCGATCTTGGCATTGCGATCGGCACCGGTACCGATGTGGCGATCGAGGCCTCCGATATCACGCTGATGTCGGACCGCCTCGACGGTGTCGTGCATGCCATCCAGCTATCGAGGCGCACCCTACGCACGATCCATCAGAACCTTGGCTGGGCTTTCGGCTATAACACCGCCGCGATCCCACTTGCTGCGCTCGGCGTGCTGAACCCCGTCATCGGAGGCGCGGTGATGGGGTTCTCGTCGGTCAGCGTGGTGACTAACTCGCTGCGGCTGCGCCGGTTTGGCCGGCATGTTCGAGGCGGTTTTCGATAATGCGATGTCTCAATCCTTGATCGACGGCCTCGCGCTGCCATTGGCGGTTACCGTCCTCTTCGGCGCCAGCTTCGCGACACACGTGTATATCCTTGTCGCGCAAGACGGTCCATGGACATCCACGGTCGAGCGCTTGTTGCACATAGTGATGTGCGCAGCGATGGTTGTAATGGCTTGGCCCGTCGGGATGGAACTCGCGCCACTTGGGCCGATAATCTTCTTCCTCGCCGCAACGGTCTGGTTCATGCTGGTGGCTGCCCTCGTATTTTCCGGCACCGCGGAGCGACTGATCAACGGGTACCACGCCATAATGATGGCGGCGGTGGCTTGGCTGTACGCGGTCATGAACGGAGGCCTGCCGGGCCAGCACAGTCATTCTCCTGACCACACGATGTCGAGCGCGCCGGGCGTGCAGATGCCCGGTATGAACATGTCCTTGTCCGAGACAGCCCAACCGGTGTGGGTCACCACGGTCAACTGGATTGCGACCGTCGGATACGCAACTGCGGCGGTGTATTGGCTGTACCGGTATTTCGCTCAGCGTAAAACCAACCCGGCCTTGCAACGCGCTAATCTCGCGGATCTAGGCCTGCCATGTCAGGCGTTCATGGCCGCCGGTATGGCCGTCATGTTCGGCGCAATGCTGTAGTACCCGGAGAAATGGCCCGCCCGCAGCGGGGGGTGCTCGTGGGAGACAGTGTTATCTCTAACGGCGTCACCGACTTGGCCCGCGCCTGATCTGCCCGGTCCAGGACCGCAGAGGGTCGTACGGCTTTATGGGCCGTTATCGCTCGGCGCCGGCACCTCAAATAATTACCCGCGATTCAAGGTATTTGGTTACCCGCGCCTTTCACGCAGCCCAGCGCGGCGAGGATCTACTCGGCGGTGGGCAGGTTCAACCGGCAGCAGGGGTTGTCCGCGAGCGGTGCGCCGGTGACGACGTCGACCCCGTCGATCAGCAGTGTCGGCGAGTGGCCGGGAGTAGTTCGGCGATGAGGGCGCGCACGTGATCGCCGATTTCGTCGCGGATCGCGCGAACGGCGTCGAGCGGTTGGCCGGCGGGGTCATCGAGCTCCCAGTCCCGGTAGGAGACTCCAGGAATATAGGGGCAGGTGTCGCCGCAGCCCATGGTGATCACGACGTCGCTCGACTGCACCGCATCGCCGGTGAGGATTTTCGGTGTGTTGGCAGTGATATCGATGCCGAGTTCAGCCATCGCTGCGATGGCGGTGGGGTTGAGCTGGTCGGCGGGTTCGGTTCCGGCGGAGCAGACCTCGATGCGGTCACCGGCGAGATGGGTGAGCAGTGCGGCGGCCATTTGGGAGCGGCCGGCGTTGTGGACGCATACGAAAAGGACGCTGGGTTTATCGGTCATAGCTGAGCGCTTCGTCGTCGACGGCGCGGCGAACCAGCCTGGGCCGCAAGGCTAGTGATACATAAACCAGGGCGACAAGAACGGGGACTTCGATAAGCGGTCCGACGACGCCGGCCAGCGCTTCCCCGGAGGTGACGCCGTAGGTGGCGATCGCCACGGCGATGGCCAGTTCGAAGTTGTTGCCGGCAGCAGTGAACGCCACCGTGGTCGTGCGTTCGTAGCCCAGCTTCAAGGCCGAGCCCAGCAAGAAGCCGCCGCCCCACATGATCCCGAAGTAGGCCAGCAGCGGGAGCGCAATGCGGGCAACGTCCCAAGGCCGGGTCGTGATCTGCTCGCCTTGCAGCGCGAAGAGGATCACGATGGTGAACAGCAGGCCGTACAGCGCCCAAGGCCCGACTTTGGGCAAGAACCGGTCCTCATACCAGTGACGCCCCTTGGCTTTTTGACCCCATCGTCGAGAGACGTATCCAGCAGCCAGGGGGATGCCCAGGAAGATCAGCACGGATTTGGCGATCTGCCACGGGGAGGTGGAGATGGTGGTTTGGGGCAGATGTAACCAGCCGGGCAGCACCGAAAGGTAGAACCAGCCCAGCGCGGCGAACATGACGACCTGGAAGATCGAGTTGAGCGCGACAAGGACTGCGGCGGCTTCTCGGTCACCGCCGGCCAGGTCATTCCACACGATGACCATGGCGATGCAGCGGGCCAGCCCGACAATGATTAGACCG
Organism: Mycobacterium noviomagense; assembly: GCF_010731635.1. Lineage (NCBI taxonomy): Bacteria > Bacillati > Actinomycetota > Actinomycetes > Mycobacteriales > Mycobacteriaceae > Mycobacterium > Mycobacterium noviomagense. The sequence goes on along the minus strand of NZ_AP022583.1, from coordinate 1,524,921 downwards.
GTGCGGTATTCGAGCAGATCCGGAAGCAGCAGCCAAGCCAGAGTGAACATCACCGCCGGCCCCAGCGCCCAGTTCAGCAGCAGCGAGCTGATCAGCAGTCGCCGGTCGGCGGTGACGGCGTCGAGCCGGTCGTAGCGAACCTTGGCCAGCACCGGATACATCATGATCAACAAGCCCGCGGCGATCGGCAGCGAGATCCCGTCGATCTGCACGCGCTGCAAGGCGGTATTCAGCCCGGGCGCCCAGCGTCCGAGCAGCAGCCCGGCGGCCATCGCTACCCCGATCCAGATCGGCAGCAGGCGATCCAGTGCGGAAAGCCTTGTCACCGCAGATGAGTCGGCGACGTTGGTGGTGTCGGTCATTGGTGTTCCGGTGATGGGCGTTGTCTCCATGGTCAGCAGCACGACCCCGTCGCCCCGCCGGCGGTGGCGGTCACACCACGGCACACACTCTCGTTCTGTGTGGTCTCGGGGCGATTGGGGCTGGTGCCGAAGGCGTCGGAGTCGCCCAGCACGGTGTAAACCTCCCAGCGCTCGCCGCCGGGTCCGGTGACCCAGACCTTGTCCTGAGTGGCGAAGCAGCAGGTGGTGCCGATCTCCTTCTCGGTGAACATGCCGGCCTCGGCCAGCCGGGCGATCTCGGTGTGCACGACCTCGCTGGAGTCGACCTCCACACCAAGGTGGTTAAGGGTGCCGCTCGAGCCGGGGCTTTCCAGCAGCACCAGCTTTAGCGGTGGATCGGCGATCGCGAAGTTGGCGTAGCCGGGCTTGCGTTTGGTGGGCTCGGTGTTAAACAGCTTGGAGTAGAACGTGATTGCCTCATCTAGGTCGTCGACATTAAGAGCGAGTTGAACACGCGGCATGGGAGCCGACCTCCAAGCTGTGAGACATATATCGAACTAGTGGCCAGCCCAAGCATGCCTACCTTTTCGATATATGTCAACACATGTGGCAGGATGGTGTAATGCCGAAAGCGTTGCCGGTCATCGACACGACCGCCCCAGTAGGTTGCGCCCCGGTGGCCTCGGGCCCGATGAGTGATGCCGATGCGTTGGCGGTTGCGTTGCGTTTGAAGGCCCTGGCTGATCCGGTGCGGGTCAAAATCGTGTCGTATCTGTTCAGTTCCTCGGCCGGCGAGGAGATCTCCGGGAAGCTGGCCGCGGTGCTGGACCTCAGCGAGTCAACGGTCAGCCATCACTTGAGCCAGCTGCGCAAGGCCGGTTTGGTGGTCTCAGAGCGTCGAGGAATGAATGTATTTCACAGGGTCCGGCCGGAAGCCTTGCAGGCGTTGTGCGCGGCGTTGGACCCCAACTGCTGCGCCTAGCGTGGGCTAAGACCGGGAACGATCTCGCCGACGCTGAACGTGATCGGACGCTCCAGCTGTTCATAAGTGCACGAGCGTGGGTCGCGGTCGGGGCGCCACCGGTTGAATTGCGCGGTGTGGCGGAACCGTTCGCCTTCCATGTAGTCGTAGCGCACCTCGACCACCCGCTCAGGTCGCAGCGGCACGAAGGAGAGGTCCTTACCGGCGTTCCACCGGGAGAACTCGTTCTTGCGCGGGGTGCGTTGACCTGCTTCGTGGGCGGCCCAGTTCCACGGATGGTTATCGAAGGTAGTGACAAGAGGCTGTAATTCGCTGAACAGCCGCCGTCGCTCGGCCATCGGGAGCGCGCCGATGACACCGACCGACGCCAGGGTCCCGTCGTCCTTGTAGAGCCCGAGCAGCAGCGAGCCGATCGCGTCGTCGCTGGACTTGTGTACCCGGTAGCCGGCGACCACACAGTCGGCGGTGCGCTCGTGTTTGATCTTGAACATGACGCGTTTGTCCGGTTGATAGGTGAGGGTCAGCGGCTTCGCGACGATCCCGTCGAGGCCCGCTCCCTCGAACTCCTCGAACCAGCGCTGTGCCGTCCCGAGGTCGGTGGTCGCCGGTGTGACGTGGATCGAGGGACCGGAGCCGGCCAACGCGTCGACGAGGGCGGCGCGGCGTTCGGCGAACGGTCGGCGGGTGTAGTCGTTCTCGCCGAGGGCCAGCAAGTCGAACGCAATGAAGGCGGCGGGCGTCTTCTCAGCGAGCATGTTGATGCGGCTGGCCGCTGGGTGGATGCGCTGTTGCAGCGCCTCGAAATCCAAGCCGTGCGCGGTGGCGATGACGATCTCTCCGTCGATCACGCAGCGTTCGGGCAACTCTGCTTTGCAGGCGGCGAGCAGCTCCGGGAAATAGCGTGTCATCGGCCGCTCGTTGCGGCTGCCCAGCTCCACCTCGTCGCCGTCGCGGAAACAGATCGACCGGAATCCATCCCACTTGGGCTCATACGACGCCCCGGGTGGGACTGTCGGAACCGATTTGGCCAGCATCGGCGAGACCGGCGGCATCACGGGAAGCTCCACCGGCTCATTGTGCCGTCTCGGCGATCAACTAGTTGCGTCCTACGCGCGTTGGCTTCTAGCGGCCAGGCCGAACGCGTAACTTCAAAGCGTGAGCGCACTGCAATCGGACGCCGCTCGGCGCGCCTGCGAGTACCGGACTGAGTCCGGCCGGCCCGACGTACCGGAATCGTAATGCCAAGCGCTGCAGAAGAACTCGACGTCGACGGGATCATGGTCCGGTTCACCAACCCGGACAAGGTGTATTTCCCGAAGCTCGGCTCGTCCGGCACCAAGCGCAGGCTCGTCGAGTATTACTTGGCCGTCGCTCGGGGACCGATGCTGACTGCGCTGCGCGATCGTCCCACCCATTTGCAACGCTTCCCCGACGGCATCGACGGCGAAGAGATCTACCAAAAGCGCGTACCGCCGCACCACCCCGACTACCTGCAGACCTGCCGGGTCACGTTCCCGTCCGGGCGGACCGCCGACGCCCTGAAGGTCACCCATCCGGCGGCGATCGTGTGGGCCGCGCAGATGGGGACCGTTACCCTGCACCCGTGGCAGGTGCGCTGCCCCGACACCGAACACCCCGACGAGCTGAGGGTTGACCTGGATCCGCAACCGGGCACGGGCTTCACCGAGGCCCGGACGATCGCCGTCGAGGTGCTCAAGCCGCTGCTCGACGAGCTGGGATTGATCGGCTATCCCAAGACGTCCGGTGGCCGCGGTGTCCATGTATTCGTGCGGATCGCAACCGACTGGGATTTCATCGCAGTGCGCCGCGCCGGGATCGCACTGGCCCGCGAGGTCGAACGGCGCGCACCGGATGCGGTCACCACCTCCTGGTGGAAGGAGGAGCGGGGGAAGCGGATCTTCGTCGACTACAACCAGAACGCACGTGATCGCACGTTCGCGTCGGCGTATTCGGTGCGGCGTACCGCGATCGCGACCGTGTCGACCCCTTTGACGTGGGATGAACTGGCCGTCGCCGATCCAGACGACTACACCATGGCCACGGTCCCCGACCTGGTGGCCCGGCGCGAAGATCCGTGGGCCGGGATGGACACGGTCAAGCAGTCGGTTGCTCCGCTGTTGGAGATGGTCAAGGCCGATGAAGAACGTGGTCTGGGTGACCTGCCCTATCCGCCGAATTACCCGAAGATGCCGGGGGAACCGAAGCGGGTGCAGCCGAGCAGGGATAGAGACTTGACCACGAGGAATAAGGGCTAGGGACGCCCAAGATCGAATCTGTGCGGTTGGCACTCGTCATAAAACCGTTGCATCATGCCGCTCTGCGAGACCCCGCGAAGTCGCCGGCCGCTGAATCGGACTTGCGTACGGTCTGGGGGAACGACTGCCTATACAAAACTATGAAGGAAGTCAAGTATGGCGTTTAGCCCGCTTCCCGGGGCTGGTCCGACGTCCATCGGCGTCAAAGCTGCTAGCCACCAGCGCGATGCCGAGCGTCACGCCGTTGACACTAGTCATGCGCCGCAAGCAAACACCCAGCCAAAACACATCTGGGTGTCAGCTTGACGGACCACAGTTTAAATTAGCCTGAAGTAGGGTTTAAATCAGCCTGAGTAAAACGCGCAAAAGGAGCGCTCCGTGAAACCGCGGCCACAAAGGTCGGTGGCTCACACGCCGGGGTTTGAGGAAAACGCCCAAGTCCTGAACGACGAGCACCACACACAGGTGACCCCGTTCGGCGGCTGGGTCCGCGACGAGCGCAGCGGCCGTCTCCGGCCCGTGGAGACCGCCCCGCATATCGGCGGTTTTGGCCCGCCGAACACCGGCAAGACACGCAAGTGGTTGTCCCAAAGCGCGGTGCTTTGGCCCGGCCCGGCGTTGGTGTCCTCCAGCAAGGATGACCTGATGCAGCTGGTCGCCTCACGCCGCTATGGGCGGGCGGCGCTGCTGGACTTGCGGCCGAACAGCAAATCGTATTACCCGGCCGAGTTCATTCGCTACCGCTTCGATCCCACAACCCTGATCAGCACACTCGAGGACGCCGAAGCTGTCGCCGAAACACTGCTGAGCATGTCGACGGTGGTGTTGAGAGGGGGCTCGCTTCGCAGCGCCGCCGATCCCCGGCCGTGGGATGAGTTGGCGTTCGCCCCGTTGACGTGCCTGTTGTTTGCGGCCAGTCCAGCTTGCACTGGTGGGGGGATTGAGTGGACGCTGGAGGCCGCCGAGGATGTGGCGAAACCCCGCAATGGGCTGGGCTACCAATGTACGACCCCGTCGTGGGCGTCCGCGGCAGCGTGGTGCGACAGCAGGTTGTTTGAGGCGCGGGTGCGCGGGGTTTTGGATATGGCGCCGCGCCTGCGTGATTCGGTGAAGATCACGGTGACCAAGGTATTGACGGCGTGGCTGCGCACCTGGTTGCGTGACCGCGAGCTGTCGAGTTTGGATCTGTCGTTCCTCGATGAGCACCACGCGACGGTGTACCTGCTGACTCCCGATGACGGCACCATGGCTGCGCAGGCGATCACGTTGATGGACCAAGTGATTAACCGCCAGCGGGTCAAAAGCGCTCAATGGGACGAATTCCCGCGGGTGGGCATGTTTTTGGATGACATCACCAACACGCCGCTGCCGCGGCTGCCGCGGTATCTGGCCGAAAGCCGCGGCTTGGGGGTATCGATATGTTTTGCGGCTCAGTCAACTTCGCAGCTCGACGCGATCTATGGGCCACTGCAGGGCCGCGCGATTCGCGATGCTCTGCCCGCGTCGCTGATCATGTACGGCGCCCCTGAAGACGACCTGATGGAGGCAGCGACGTTATGGGCGGCCAAAACCACCCGCAGCCAGCAGTCCCATAACCACAACGGCGACGACAAAACCACCCATCGGGTGATCAGCAACGAGCAGGAACCCGGAGAACTGGTTCCGCACAATGAGAATCAGGCCCGGCTGATCGTACGGGGAACAGCCGGGCGGATGGTGAACCTTTTGGAATGGAGCGAGTTCGTCGCCTACCTTGATGAGCTGCGCGGGGGCCGCCAGCGTCAAGCGCTCAAATCGGCAGTAGCGCGATTGCACAGCGAGTTCGCCGACACCTTCAATTCGGAGACCATTGAGCGGGTCCTGTACTCGTCCTACGACCAGCTCGCCATCTCCGCTACCGTTCAAGAATTTTTGGCGCTGCTCGCAGAGCGCTTCGCGCGGCAACGACTTCGCGCCCTGGCGAAGGTGGAAGGCAAATCAACCGACGACAAGCCGGTGGTGTTGTTCTTGTGCAACCACAACGCGGGCCGATCCCAAATGGCCATGGGTTTTTTCAGCCGTCTCATCGGGGACGCGGCCGTGGCGTGGTCTGGTGGTTCAGCGCCCCACGGCCAGATCAACCCAGCTGCCATCGCCGTGATGGCCGAGCACGGGATCGACATCGCCGACGAATACCCCAAACCGTGGAGCTACGAGATCATCCAAGCCGCCGACGTGATCATCAGCATGGGCTGCGGCGATGCTCCCCCAACGTTGCCCGGCCGCCGTTACGAAGACTGGGACCTCGACGACCCAGACGGTAAAGATGTGGCGGCAGTACGGCTCATCCGCGACGAAATTGAAGGCCGTGTTCGCCGGCTGGTCGCCGAACTAGCAATATCCCCACCCCAGCCTGAGCGCTGATGCTCGCGCCCTGAGCTCCCTCAGAAGCCTGTACCGGCTACTGGGCTTGCGCCCATTCCCTCTGACATACGGCGCAGTGCCGAATAATCGCCGCCCAACTCGGATCGGACTCGCTGGGTCTACGGGCCGGATGAACAGTCAAATCGCCGCAGCTTGGACACGCCGAAATCGCGCTAAATGGTTCCGGCGCTTGGGATGCCATGAACCAGCGGTTCTCCTCAGCCGTGAACGCCACCGTGGCCGGCGGTTCCAGCTCGGAATAGGGCAACGGCGAGGGACCCCACCAGACCCGGAGACAAAACACCGACGCCATCAACAGGAGGCCGGTGGCCATCGCCGCCACAGTTGTCGCCGAAGGGATCAACGCGGCCGTAATGCCAGCGACGACGGCCAGCCCAAAGCACGTGAAACTAAGGTGACGGGCCAGCCGGTGTCCGCCTCGATCCATTGCCTCCCAGTCGGCACTCGCCTCCTGGAGCTGGGCGAGGTCAACCATCGTAGGGTGCCTCCAGGCCCATGACGCGGCCACGCGGCATAGTTTAGTCCTGCCCTGTCAATTGCAAACACCCCGCAACATCGACAGGCCCATGGGACGGGCATTGCTGATCGGGTCTTCACCTCGGGGTGCTAATGGTTCGGACGAAATCGGCGTGTGGGGACCCTTCCTCTGCGCGTTTTCGCTGATGTTTGGGGCTCTGGCCCGCCGCATGCTGGCTAGCATGAGCGAGATCGATCCACGCGCGGACACGCCGCTGGTGGACTGGAGTGAGCTTGGCGTGAGCGGGCTTTTGCCGACGGGCACGGTGACGCTGCTGTTGGCTGACGTCGAAAACTCCACCGGGTTGTGGGAGAGCCGGCCCGAGCAGATGACGGCGGCGTTCGCGCGGCTCAGCCTTTTGTCGGCCGTGCGGTGGAAAACGCGGACTAGTGCCGGGCCGGATCGCATATTTGCGCTGGATGCGGTGCCAAACATGCGCGTTTCCGCTGATGTTTTACAGGTCGCAGTGACCCCATGCTGGCTAGCATGAGCGACATTGATCCACGCGCGGAGACGCCGCTGGTGGACTGGAGCGAACTAGGCGTGAGCGGGCTGCTGCCGACTGGCACCGTGACGTTGCTATTAGCTGACGTCGAAGGCTCCACGCGGCTGTGGGAGACCCAGCCGGAGGAGATGACCGCCGCGTTCGCACGGCTGGATCGCAAATTAACGGATCTGCTTGACGCCCATAGCGGGGTCCGGCCGGTGGAGCAAGGTGAAGGCGACAGTTTCGTCATTGCGTTCGCGCGGGCCAGCGACGCGGTGGCGTGCGCGCTTGACCTGCAGCGGGCACCATTGGCGCCGATCAGCTTGCGGATCGGCGTGCACACCGGCGAGGTCCAGTTGCGCGATGAGGGTAACTACATCGGTCCGACGATCAATCGCACAGCGCGGCTTCGGGATCTGGCCCACGGCGGGCAGACGGTGCTGTCGGGGGTGACCGAGGCATTAGTTGTCGACGCGCTTCCACCCGATGCGTGGCTGACCGATCTGGGGACCCACGAGTTGCGTGGTGTTCCGCGCCCCGAACGGGTCGTGCAGCTGTGCCATCCCGATCTCCGCAATGAGTTCCCACCGTTGCGAACGCCTAAAAGCATTGCTGCGCACAATATCCCGTCGCAGTTCACCAGCTTCGTCGGTCGCAGCGAACAGTTGACCGACGTGCGAAAGCTGTTGGCGCAGAGCCGGTTGGTAACGCTGACAGGCGCTGGCGGGGTGGGCAAGACGCGCCTGGCCATAGAAGTCGCGAACCAGTTGGCCGCCGAATACGCCGATGGGGTCTGGTACGTGGATTTGGCGCCGATCACCGATCACGCTGTGGTGTCGGTAACTGTGGCGCGCGCGCTGGGTCTAACCGACCAGCCCGGCCGCTCGACGATGGACATACTGCTTCGTTTCATTCGTGACCGCCACATGCTGGTGGTGTTGGACAACTGCGAGCATCTGCTCGATGCTTGCGCCGATCTGGTCGCCTCGCTGTTGGGTGCGGCGCCGGGGCTGACGCTCCTGGCGACCAGTCGGGAGCCAATCGGCGTGACGGGTGAGGTGACGTGGCGGGTGCCGTCACTGTCGACGGCCGACGAAGCGATCGAGTTGTTCGCCGACCGGGCTCGGCTGGCCCAGACCGGCTTCGCCATTACCGACGACAATGCCGCTACCGTCGCGGAAATCTGCCAGCGGTTGGATGGAATGCCCTTGGCGATCGAGCTCGCGGCCGCGCGGGTGCGGGCGCTGTCGGTGGCCGAGATCCTCCACAGCCTGCATGACCGGTTTCGCCTGTTGACCGGCGGCGCGCGCACCGCGGTTCGCCGCCAGCAGACGCTGCGCGCTTCGGTGGATTGGTCGCACGCGCTGCTCACCGAAACCGAACGCATCCTGCTCCGTCGAGTGGCCGTGTTCCTCGGCGGGTGCGACATCGACGCAGTCCAGGCTGTCGCAGGCGCCGACGGACTGCAGCGCTACCAAGTCCTCGATCAACTCACCCTACTAGTCGACAAATCGTTGGTAGTCGCCGAAAACACCCGAGGCCGAACGCGATACCGATTGCTCGAAACGGTCCGACAGTACGCCCTGGAAAAGCTCGGCGAGTCCGGCGAGGCCGACACCGTGCGCACCCGCCACCGCGATCATTACACCGCACTCGCGGCCCTACTCGATCAGCCATCCGACACCGACTACGAGCAGCGACTCGATCTGGCCCAAACCGAGATCGACAACCTGCGCGCCGCATTCGGGTGGAGCCTCGAACGTTCCGATCTCGAGTTGGCGTTGGCGCTGGCGTCCTCGCTGCAGCCGTTATGGCAAGCGCGTGGGCGCCTCCGGGAGGGGCTCGTGTGGTTCGACACCGCGCTGGCCGACCTCGACGCGCGGCACGACGACGTCGCCGCCTCGGTGCGGGCACGGGCACTCGCCGACAGGGCCATGCTGGCCATCTGGATGGGCGCCGCCGACAGCTTGGATCAGGCTCAGCAAGCCCTGGCGATCGCCCGCAAGGTCGGCGACCCGGCCCTGCTGGCGCGGGCGCTGGCCGCCTGCGGCTACATCGTCAGCGTCGTCAGCGCCGACTCGGCCCGGCCGTACTTCGCTGAGGCGCTCGGGCTGGCCCCAGCCTTGCAAGACCGGTGGCTGCTGAGCCAAATCCTAACCGCGCAGGCGGGCGCAGAGCTGAACGGCGGTGATCCGGCCGCTGCGTGCGCGCCCGCCGAACAAGGGCGCGACCTCGCCGTCGCGATCGGCGACCGATACGGCTCACACCGGTGCCGCTACATCCTCGGATGGGCACAGATGTATCTGGGCGAGCTGGCTGGCGCCGCCGCACAATTCGCCGAGCTGGCGACCGAGGCCAAGGCAGCTCACGACGAGCTCAGCGAGGCGCAAAGTCTCGCGTTGCACGCAGTCGTGCTGGCCTTCCAGGGTGACCCGGCTGCGATGAGGGCCGCGGCCGACGCGGCCACCGAAGCGGCCGCCGATGCGGGCGGGCTGTTCTCAGCGATGGGCTACGCGGCGGTGGTCGTCGGGGCCTTGGCCGCCGGGGATGCTGCGACGGCGCTGGGCGCGATCGAGGCCTGGCCGCACTTGCGTGCCCGGCAGCAGACGACGGGTGTGCAGCTGCTGTACAGTGCGGAAGCCGCGCTCGCGGGCGGGAACCTGCTCACAGCGCGTAGCCGGGCCAACGAAGCCGTTACCGCCGCGACTGGCTTTGTCTTGTCGCGGGCGCTAACGACCCGCGCCCGCATTGCGATCGCGCAGGGTGACCCGGAGCAGGCCGAGCGTGACGCCCGTGACGCGCTCACGCGTGCCGCTGAACTCGAGTTGCACCTGTTCATCCCAGACATCCTCGAATGCCTCGCCGTTCTGGCCGGCGAGGCCGATCGTCATCATGAAGCGGCGCGGCTGTTGGGCGCGGCGTACGCCATCCGGCAGCGCATGGGTTCAGTGCGCTTCAAGGTCTGGGATGCGGGCTACGAAGCGTCGGCCGTGTCGTTGCGGGACGCCTTGGGCGACAGCGAGTTTGATTCGGCTTGGGCGGAGGGCACGGCGTTGTCCACCAAGGATGCGATCACCTACGCCCAGCGTGGCCGCGGCCAACGCAAACGACCCAGTAGCGGCTGGGCCTCGCTTACCGCGACGGAACATCAAGTGGTGCAACTGGTCAGCGAAGGACTGGCCAACAACGACATCGCCACAAGGCTTTTCGTCTCACCCCGCACGGTGCAATCGCATCTGACCCATGTCTACACCAAACTCGGCCTGACCTCCCGTGTGCAGCTTGTCCAGGAAGCAGCCCGTCACGCCTGAATGTCAGCAGCCACTGTCGAATTCGAGCGGCACACTGATCGGGCCGACGATTCCGGTCATCGCCTTCCATTGCGCGGGCTGGGTACGGCGGGGGTTGGGCATGCGCTGGGTGATGATGCGCAGCGCCTCGGTGAGCTCGAGCCGGGCCAGGTGTGCGCCCAGGCAGTAGTGCGTTCCGCCGCCGAAGGTCAGCATGGCGGGCGGATCGTTGCGGGTGATGTCGAGGCGATCGGGTTCGTCGTAGACGGCGGGATCGCGGTTGGCCGAGGCGGTGTTGGCCAGCACCAGGGTGCCGGCGGGGATGGTGACCCCGGCCAATTCGATGTCTTCGGCGGCCTTACGGGGGACCCCGAAAACGATCGGGCAGTGGCGCATGAGCTCGTGAACGGCGTCGGTGGCCAGTTCGGGATGTGCTGCAAGCATTGACCATTGGTCGGGGTGGTCGGCCAGCACTTGTACCGCGGCGGCCAGCTGATTGCGGGTGGTGTCGGTGCCGCCGATCAGCAGGGTGCTGGCCAGCCTGACGAGTTCGACATGGGTGAGGCGGTCGCCGTCGTATTCGGCGCGGATCAGGTCCGAGATCAGGTCGTCGGTCAGGGTGTGGCGCCGGCGCTCGATCATGTCCTCGAGGTAGGCGTCGAGCTGCTCCCAGGCTGTCAGGATCACCGGCCCGTCATTGGCGACGTTCCAGTCGAAGACTTTTTTGATGTCGTCAGCCCAGGTGGAAAACAGCGGCCAGTCTTCGCGCGGCGTGCCCAGCAGGGCGCAAATGACCGGCGTTGGGTACCCGCGGGCGATGTCGCTGACCACGTCGCAGCGCCCGGCTCGGGTGAGCGGGTCGACGAGTTCGGTAATGACCTCGATGGCCAGCGCGCGCAGGCGTTCGGCGCCGCGCGGTGCGAACGACTTGGAGACGAGTCGGCGCAACCGGTGGTGCGCCTCGCCGTCGAGGCTCAGGATGCTGGTGATCGCCCGCTCCCACAGCGGGCCCGACGTGATGCCCTGCAGGTCAAGGCCGACTCCGCTGGCGGTGACGAAGCGCGGGTCGCGCAGCACGGCGCGCACCAGTCCATAACTCAATACTTCGGGTGCATAGCGTCCCATGGCGATCGGCGCCTGCTGGCGCGCCGCGGCGATCACGCGGTGCGCATCGAACGGGTCATGTAAGTGCAAGTAGTCAACCGAGGGCAGGCCCGCTTCGAAAACGCTCGGGCAGCGGGTCGACGTCTCGGTGTTCTTCTCGATGGTCTTCTCGATGGTCTTCTCGATGGTCACTGTGGCCTCCGTGGCTCGGTTCTGAGTCGACTATCGGCTGACGGCGGGCCCACGCCATCGGGCGAAATACGGAGATCCGCGCGCCCGGGGTCGGAAATGTCAGCGTGTAGCGCGGTGCACGCACCGATAAACCAACACGGTTGTGGCGGGTCGAATCACGCATTTGCGCTGCACAAGGTGTCGAAGATGCGCGTTTCCGCTGATGTTTTCTGCTTGCTGCGGCCGCACGCTGGCTAGCATGAGCCAGATCGATCCACGCGCGGACATACCGCTGGTGGACTGGAGTGAGCTTGGCGTGAGCGCGCTTTTGCCGACGGGCACGGTGACGCTGCTGTTGGCAGACGTCGAAGGCTCCACGCGGCTATGGGAAACCCAGCCCGAGGAGATGACCGCGGCGTTCACTCGGCTGGATCACGCGCTGTCCGATCTGCTCACGTCTTTTGGCGGGGCGCGCCCTGTGGAACAAGGCGAGGGTGACAGCTTTGTGGTGGCATTCGCGCGGGCTAGCGATGCGGTGGCATGTGCATTGGAATTGCAGCGGGCGCCGCTGGCCCCAATCAGGCTGCGGATCGGCGTACACACCGGCGAGGTCCAGTTGCGCGATGAGGGCAATTACATCGGCCCGACCATCAATCGGACGGCGCGGCTGCGGGATTTGGCTCATGGTGGCCAGACCGTGCTTTCGGGCACGACCGAGGATCTCGTCGTTGACGCGCTGCCCGCCGACGCTTGGCTGACCGGCCTGGGCACGCACGAGCTGCGTGGCGTCGCTCGCCCGGAACGGGTTGTGCAACTGTGCCATCCCGATCTGCGCAACGAATTTCCGCCGCTGCGCGTCGCCAAAGCCACGGTGTCACAGCATCTTCCGGCCCAGCTAACCAATTTCATTGGCCGACAAACCGAAAGCATCCGGTTGCGGCAGATCATCGCCGACAACCGGCTTGTCACCTTGACCGGGGCCGGTGGCGCCGGAAAGACGCGACTGGCCGTGCAGGTCACCGCCGGGCTCGTCGGCGAGTTTCCGGACGGCGTCTGGTTCATCGACCTGGCACCGGTCACCAATCCCGTCGCGGTGCCGTTGACCGTCGCCCGCACGCTTGGCCTACCCGATCAACCGGGCCGCTCGACCATGGAAATACTCCTGAGTTTCGTCGGCGACCGCAAAATGCTGCTGCTTCTTGACAACTGCGAGCACCTCCTCGACGCGTGCGGCCAGATGATCGGCGAGCTCTTCGATGCCTGCCCGCAACTGACAATTCTGACCACCAGCCGCGAACCGCTCGGCCTACCCGGTGAGCTGACCTGGCGCGTGCCATCGCTATCAGTGGACGAAGAGGCCATCGAGCTGTTCACCGACCGGGCCCGGCGAATCCGACCCGACTTTCGTGTCAGCGACGACAACGTCGGCCTCGTCACCGAGATCTGTCGGCGGCTCGATGGCATGCCGCTGGCCATCGAGCTCGCTGCGGCACGCACCCGTGCGTTGTCGCTGACGCAAATCGTCGACAGCCTCCACGATCGGTTCCGGTTACTGACCGGCGGAGCACGAACCGCCGTGCGGCGCCAGCAGACGTTGCGGGCTTCGGTGGATTGGTCGCATGCGCTGCTGACCGAGCCCGAACGGGTGTTGTTCCGCCGGCTGGCGGCGTTCATGGGCGGATTCGACCTGGATGCCGCCCAGACGGTCGGCGCCAGCAGCGATGTGGAGGGCTACCAAATCCTTGACCAACTGAGCCTGTTGGTCGACAAATCCCTGGTGGTCGCCGAGGAGGCCGGCGGCGGCATGCGGTACCGGTTGTTGGAGACGGTGCGCCAGTACGGGTTGGAGAAGCTCAGCGAATCCGGGGAAGCCGTCGATGTGCGCACCCGTCACCGCGACTACTACACGCAAGCCGCCGCCGCGCTGGAATCGCAGGTGCAGGCCGGCGATGAGCGGCTGGTGCAGTGGGCGGACGTCGAGATCGACAATCTGCGCGCCGCGTTCGCCTGGAGCCGGGAGAATTCCGATGTCGAGACGGCGTTGCGGCTGGTGTCGTCGCTGTATCCGTTCTGGGAACGGCGCGGACGTGTCCGGGAAGGATTGGCCGGGTTCGACGCCGTCTTAACCGATGAGCGCCACCCGGAGGTGGCGCCGGCCGTCTGGGTGCGCGCGGTCGCGGACAATAGCTTCCTCGCGGCGTCGACGGGCGTCGCCGCGAGCCTGGATCAGGCGCGGGAAGCCCTGGCCATCGCCCGTGAGCTCGACGACCCGGGATTGATCACTCGAGCCCTCATGGCGTGCGGGATGCTTGGTGCCTACACCGCCGAGGTGGCCACACCATACTTCGCCGAGGCGATCGACTTGGCCCGCGCGGCCGGTGATCGTTGGACGCTATGCGGAATCCTCCTGTGGATGGCGGGCACCGCTGGTATTGCCGGCGAGCCGACGGCAGCGCGCGCGGCCGCCGAGGAAGGACGAGACCTTGCCGACGCGCTGGGCGACCGGTTCCTGTCGGGGAACTGCCGCGCGTGGTTGGGCTTCGCGATGGCGGCGCAGGGAAATCTCGCTGACGCCAGCCGGGTTCTCCGTTCGTCAGCCGAGGATGCGCAGGCGGCTGGCCACCTGATCACGGCGGTCCTTGGTTATGTGAGCCAGGGCCTGGTGCTCGCATACCAAGGACACGCGGTCGCCGCGTACGCCGCGGCCCAATCCGCACTCGCCGTCTCGGATGCGATCGGCGGGGTCTACCGCGACGCGGTGTATGCAGTGTTCGCCCAAGCCGCCCTGGCCGGCGGCGACACTGCTGCCGCGAGGCAGGCCTGCGAGGTGGCCTGGCGGCACACCGTTCCGCAGCGCGAGGTCTTCATCCGGGGCGCCAACCCGCTGGCCGAGGCTGCCCTGGCGTGCGGTGATCTGGCCGCTGCTCGCCGGTGGGCTGACGACACCGTCGCGGTGGTACCGGGCTGGTACCAGATGGTCGCGCTGACGGCGCGCGCCTACGTGGCGATCGCCCAGGGTGAGCCGGAGCAGGCCGAGCGCGACGCGCATGAGGCCCTGGCGATCGCCGCCCGCACCCACGGATATCTGCGCCTGCCCGACACCGTGGAATGCCTGGCCCGGTTGGCCGCCGACGGCGCCAACCATCACAACGCGGCGCGGCTGTTCGGCGCGGCCGATGCCATCCGGCAGCGCACCGGGCAAGCCCACTTCCCGATGTATCAGGCAGGCTACGACGCCGCGGTGGCGGCAGTTCGGGACGCGTTGGGGCAGCAGGATTTTGACGTCGCCTGGGCCGAAGGTGCTGCCCTCTCGATGGAGGAAGCGATCGCGTATGCCCAACGCGGTCGCGGCGAGCGCCGACGCTCCACCAGTGGCTGGGGATCGCTGACTCCGACCGAGCGCGACGTCGTCCGATTGGTCGGCGAAGGGCTGCCCAACAAGGACATCGCCACAAGGCTTTTCGTCTCACCGCGGACCGTGCAATCCCACCTCACCCACGTCTACAGCAAACTCGGCCTCACCTCACGCGTGCAGCTCGTCCAAGAAGCAGCACGGCACTGAGCGTGTGTCTACACCAACGACTACTTGGGCGTCGAAGTTGTGACGTTCACGGCGAGATCAGCTCGAGGCGGCCAAAGAACGACCGATAGCGGCGGGGATCGCGCGTCAGTAGCGCACGTCCGGTCACCGCGGCGTGGGCACCAATGTAGAAATCCGGCAGCGGCGAGCGCTTCTGGCCTCCCCGTCGCCGATATTCGATGAAGCATTTGCCGGCCAGAAAGGCCGCTTCCCATGGCAAGGCCTCGCGTTGAAGCTCCACTGGCAATGCCTGCTCGAGTTCTTCGATCCGCTCAAAGCCGATTGAGACCTCGGCATAGACGATCGGATTGATCAGCGTTGCCCCACGGTCAAAGGCGTTGGCAAGCCGCACCTCAGACCAGTCACACCAGCGGGGGTCCTCGGTGAACAGATCGAGCAGCACGTTTGAGTCGACGAGCGTACCGGCCACCGGCGAGCTATTCGTCGCCGCGGGTGAGCGCCATGATCTCGTCGGTACTCATCGCGACCGTGCCGCGGCGGCGCATCCGACGGGCAATCGTCTTGCCCCGGGCGGTCTCGGCGCGCACTAGCCGGGCGCCACGCTCGTCGAGTTCAAACTCGACCTCGGAGCCCGGCTCGATCCCGAGCTTGCGCCGCACCACTAATGGAATCGTTACCTGGCCTTTACTCGTCACCCTCATATGAGCCAGCCTATCAAATGGTAATACCATGTGGTAATACCAAAGTTATCGAGGTGGGGGCCATAGTTTACAAAGCCGCGCTCTAGAACACACTTCTACGCGTTTTTGCCGATGTTTTGCGGCCCGTGGTGGCCGCATGGTGGCTAGCATGAGCGAACGCGCGGACACACCGCTGCTGAACTGGAGCGAGTTGGGCGTAAGCGGGCTTCTGCCCACCGGCACGGTGACGCTGCTGTTGGCAGACGTCGAAGGCTCCACGCGGCTGTGGGAGACGCAGCCTGAGGAAATGACGGACGCGATCGCGCGCTTCAACCAAGTCGTGTGCGATGTCGTCGCGGCTCATGAGGGGGTACGCCCGGTCGAGCAGGGCGAGGGCGACAGCTTCGTGGCGGCATTCGCCCGGGCCTCGGATGCGGTGGTTGCGGCGTTGGAGCTGCAACGTGCCCCGTTGGCGCCGATCCGGTTGCGCATCGGTGTGCATACCGGCGAGGTGCAGCTGCGCAATGAGGGCAACTACGCGGGCCCGACGATCAATCGGACGGCGCGGCTACGCAATCTAGCCCACGGCGGTCAGACCGTATTATCTGCGACCACAAGCGATCTGGTGGTGGATCGACTGCCGGACGGTGCATGGCTGACCGATCTGGGCACCCATCCGCTGCGAGACCTGCCGCGCCCCGAGCGGGTGGTGCAACTATGCCACCCTGACCTCCGCAACGACTTCCCACCGCTGCGTGTTACCAAGACCGTTGCTTCCCAGCATCTTCCCGTGCAGTTGAGCAGATTTGTCGGCCGCGATGCGGAGTTGGCTCAGGTGCGGGAATTGTTGGCGCACAACCGGCTGGTCACTTTGACGGGCACCGGAGGGGTGGGCAAAACCCGGTTGGCGGTGCAGATCGCGGCCCGGCTGGCCGAGGAGTTCGCCGACGGGATCTGGTATGTGGATCTGGCGCCGATCACCGATCCCGACGTGGTGCCTATTGCGGTGGCCCGCGCATTGGAGTTACCCGATCAACCGGGCCGCTCCACGATGGACACCCTCACCCGTTTCGTCGCCGACCGGCAGATGCTATTGGTGTTGGACAACTGCGAGCATCTACTGGATGCCAGCGCGGCAATGGTCGTTGCTCTGCTGGGCGCAGGTCCCGACGTGACGGTGTTGGCTACCAGCCGTGAGGCGATCGGGGTTGCCGGTGAAGTCGGTTGGCGGATGCCGTCATTGTCGCTGGCCGATGAAGCCGTCGAGTTATTTGAGGACCGGGCTCGACGTGTTCGGCCCGACTTCGCTGTCTGCGATGACAATGCCGCGACGGTCAAGGAGATCTGCACACGCCTCGATGGCTTACCTCTGGCGATCGAGCTTGCTGCGGCACGTGTGCGCGCCCTATCGCTGGATGAGATCCTCGACAGCCTGCACGACCGATTCCGGCTGCTGACCGGTGGTGCGCGGACCGCGGTGCGCCGCCAACAGACCTTGCGCGCCTCGGTGGATTGGTCGCACGCGCTCTTGACCGAACCTGAGCGGGTGCTCTTCCGTCGACTGGCAGTTTTTATGGGTGGATTCGATCTCGACGCCGCCCAAGCGGTAGCCGGATCCGGTGATGTGGAGCGCTTCCAGGTTCTGGACCTGCTCACCCTGCTGGTAGACAAGTCCCTTGTCGTGGCTGAACACGCCAGTGGCGCAACGCGATTCCTTTTGCTGGAAACGGTGCGCCAGTACGCCCAGGAAAAACTCGTAGAGTCCGGCGAGGCCGACACCGTGCGGACGCGTCACCGTGATTACTACACGGCGATGGCCGCCCCGCTTGACGCGCCAGCAGGCAGTGATTACGAACAGCGCCTTGAGCAAGCCGAAACCGAGATCGATAACCTGCGCGCTGCGTTCGCCTGGAGTCTGGAGAACCACGACATCGAGCCGGCGTTGGCGTTGGCGTCGTCGCTGCAGCCACTATGGCAAGCGCGGGGTCGCGTCCGGGAAGGGCTGGCCTGGTTCGACGCCGCGCTTAGCGATCTCGACGTCCAGCGCGCGGAGGTGGTGCTCGCGGTGCGGGCGCGGGCACTCGCCGACAGGGCCGTGCTCGGCGTCTGGTTGGGCGATGCCGACAGCCCGGATCAGGCCCAGCAGGCCCTGACGATCGCGCGCGAGATCGATGACGCGGCGCTGCTGGTACGGGCGCTGACCGCCTGCGGCATTGTCGCCGCCCTCAGCGCCGAGGCGGCCGGGCCGTACTTCGCCGAGGCGATCGGCCTGGCCCGAGATTTGGGCGACCGATGGCGGCTTAGCCAGATTCTCGCCGGGCAGGCACGCGCAGCGAACCACGCCGCTGACCCGCTCGCGACGCGCGCGCCCGCCGAAGAAGGACGCGACCTCGCCGATGCCATCGGCGACCGGTACAACTCGCGCATATGCCGCTACTGTCTCGCTTGGGCACAGATACATCAGGGCGAACTCGCCAGCGCGGCCACACAACTCGCCGACCTGCTGGCCGACGCCCGCGCCGCCCACGATGGGCTCATGGAGCTGCAATGCCTCGGGGGCCAGGGCGTCGTGCTGGCGTTGCAAGGTGAAGTGGCCGCGGCCCGAGCCGCCGCCGAGGCGGCCGTCAACGCTGCCGCCGAGGTTGGCGGGGCGTACGCAGCCTACGGATACGCGGCGCTGAGTTTCTCGGCCATGGCCGGCGGCGATGCAGCGGCGCTGCAGGACGCGGCCGACGCCTGGCCGCAAGTGACTACCCTGCCGCAGATGGCGGCGCTGCAGCGCACGTACAGTGCTGCGGCCGCGCTGGCGGGCGGGGATCTGGTCGCGGCCCGCCGCTGGGCCGACGCTGCCGTGTCGACCTCCTGGGGCGGCTTCCAGGCGGCGGCGCTGTTGATGCGCGCCCGCGTTGCGATCGCAGCGGGTGAGTTTGAGCAGGGCGAACGTGATTCACACGAGGCTCTCTCGCTCGCGGCGAGCACCGGTGCGCACCTGAACGTTCCTGACATCCTCGAATCTCTCGCCGCTCTCGCCGGCGAGGCCGGCAGCCACCCCGAAGCGGCGCGGCTTTTCGGCGCAGCACAGGCAATCCGGCAGCGTATGGGCTCGGTGCGCTTCAAGATCTACGACTTCGCCGACGAAGCCACGGTGGCACTGCGAAATACCATGGGCGACAATGACTTTGAAGCCGCCTGGTCAGAGGGTGCGGCATTGTCCACCGAGGAGGCGATCGCTTACGCGCAGCGCCGCCACGGTGAACGCAAACGGCCCGCCAGCGGCTGGGCCTCGCTCACCCCGACCGAACGTGACGTCGTACGACTGGTCAGCGAAGGACTGGCCAATAACGATATCGCCACAAGGCTTTTCGTCTCTCCACGTACCGTGCAGTCCCATCTCACCCACGTCTACACCAAGCTCGGCCTGAGCTCCCGCGTGCAGCTCGCCCAAGAAGCGGCCAGGCACGTCTAGGGTTGGTCCAACAACCGCAGCGGATGCAAGCCGTCGACCGCGCCGACGAACGGCGGATGGATGCTGTAGCCCAGCATGCGGCGAATGTCGTCGGACACCGCTCGAGCGATCTCGCGTGATACCGACAGCGTGAAGGCCTCCATCGGTCGCAGCCACGGCTGGCAGTATTGCGCGGTGACGGCGAGGCGGTCGCGCGCAGTAGTGTTAGCCCCTCCGCCATGCCACAACGTGCCGACGAAGAACACGCACGAACCGGCGGGCATCACGACAGGTAACGCGGGATCGTCTGGGCCCGGCCGCCGCTTGCCCCAACGGTGGCTGCCCGGGTAGAGAACTGTGGCCCCGTTGTCCGCGGTGAAGTCGTCGATCGCCCAGATCGTCGCGGCGGCCAACGGCTCCCGGGGACGGGGGATCGGGTAGAACCCGTCGTCGTGGTGAGCCAGCTGCGCGGACTCGCCCGGTTGAATGTTGATGGCCTGCAACGCGGAAAGTAGGTAGTTGGGCATCAGCAACCGGTCGAGCACGGCCAGCACCCGCGGATGATCGACAAGCCGGTCGCACAGCCGGGTCCGGCTCAGCACGCTGTAGACGCGCTGAGTGCGCTTGCCCTCGAACGAGTTCCGCCCGGTGTGCCCCAGCCAGGGCCGCACAACGTCACGAATCTCCCGGCAGTCTCCGGCGCTGAGTAGGTTCTCCCAAATCACGTAGCCGTCGCGGTCCAAGGCCGCCATGTCGGCATCAACAACCGATGGGTCGACGGAGGCCCCGCTGCTCGGTGTCCACTTGTACCGTTGCGCCAGATCGCCTCTGAGGTCCTCCAGCGTTGTCACGGATTCGTCGTCGACGTTCATCTGTGCTCGTCCTATCCCGCTGGCACATCGACGGTACCACCGTGGCCCGCTTCAGCGGGTCGTGGTCTTTCAGTCAGCGGTCTGATTGCTCGATCTCGTCAAGCTGCCTGTCGATGTCTGCCAACTCCTTCGCCAGGCGGCGCATCTCGCGTGCGACTGCTGCGCGACGCTGCTCAAGCTGTGCGCGGCGCTCTTCGCGCCCCGTGTCGTTGTGCGCGTCTGCCTGCATGGTGTCGCCCCCTGGTCCGGCTCTGAGGTTGCCGACTACCCGCAGTGTGTACTGACTGCACCCAGGTGGCCACCTCGCGTCGAGGCTGAGAGCACAACTGACGACCAACTGACACCTGTCTGTGACCGGCTATCACACAGCGGTATCGACTGCTTCTGGATCGAGCGTGTCGGCTAAGACTGGTGCCACGCGCGAGACAGTAAATAAAGCGCGACCGGGACACACCCCAGTCACGGAAAGGAACGAGAAAGCTGGCTCTCAGTTTCAACGACGTCATCCAATCCAAGTACCTGCTCTTGACGACGTTCACCAAGGATGGACGCCCCAAGCCCACACCCATCTGGGGCGTGCCGGACGGCGACCGGCTCCTCGTCATACCGACGATTACTCGTGGAAAGTCAAGCGAATTCGCAACGCTCCTAGAGTGACGATCGCCAAGAGTACGGCGTTGGGCAAACCCAAGGGCGAACCGGTCGAAGCGATCGCCCGGGTCCTACCGAAGTCGGAAACCCGCCACATCTACAACGCCGTACTCAAGCGGTACTGGTATCACGCATGGTGGTTTTACGCGCACTCGATCGTGCGCGGCGGCATCGACAGGGTGCACGTCGGCATCGAGGTCAAAGCGGCCGGGAGTTAGCGCCCGGCTGTCACCATGGGTGATATGGCCACCGCGATTATGGTGACGCTCGCGCTGGTGGGGCTTGGCATCGCGATCGATCAGCTGGCTCGGCTGAGGAAGTGGTTGAACAAGCCGTCCTCTGACGGACAAGAAGTCCCAAAGCCTCCTGAGCGGACCGACTGAGCGGCTGCAGCGGAGAACCCGCACGCCGTGTGCCGAGGCGTGGGGCCGGGTACCCGCAAGCCATGCCCAACATGCGCCGGCTTCAGGGCCGCAAAATTGCCATCCTCGCCGCTGACGGTTTCGAGAAGATCGAGCTCGTCGTTCCGTT
This sequence comes from Mycobacterium noviomagense, assembly GCF_010731635.1. Classification (NCBI taxonomy): domain Bacteria; kingdom Bacillati; phylum Actinomycetota; class Actinomycetes; order Mycobacteriales; family Mycobacteriaceae; genus Mycobacterium; species Mycobacterium noviomagense. The sequence continues at coordinate 1,503,609 of NZ_AP022583.1, read as the reverse complement.
GCGGGCTCTGCAGTTGGCGGGCGCCAAGGTCGACGTCGTCTCGTTGCGCCACGGGCGGATACGTGGTGTCAATCTGCATATGCCGGCCACCCGGGTCGGCGTCGACAAGACCGTCAGCGAAGCCCATTCCGGCAACTACGACGGGCTGCTGTTGCCCGGTGGCTTCATCAACCCCGACCTGTTGCGGCAGTCAGCGCAGGCGCGGGAGTTCGTGCGCGGGTTCGCCGAAAGCGGCAAGCCGATTGTCACGTTGTGCCACGGGCCCTGGGTGTTGGCGTCGGCGGGAATTCTCAACGGGCGGACTCTGACCTCCTGGCCGGGAATCCGCGACGATTTGGTGAATGCCGGCGCCACGTGGCTCGATCACGAGGTCGTTCGCGACGGAAATCTGGTCACCAGTAGAGGCCCGCAGGACATGGCGGCGTTCGTCCCCGCGATGCTGGACACCTTTGACGCCAAGACCCCGCTGCAGCCGGCGGCCTCCGGTGGGCAGGGCGAGTCCGATCCGCAGCTCAGCGCTCCGCCCGCCGTGGCGGTGGCCGCGCTGAGATGGCTGCCCAAGCCGTCTGCCGTCGCGGCGCTCACCGGCGTCGGTGTGGCCACCTACGTGGGGCTCGCCCTCAACTCGCCATTGGTGAAGATGTTGTCCGCTGTGCCGCGAGCGTTAACCGGACGGAGGCGCGACGCAAGGGCCTGAGGCCACGAACGGCCACTCTCACGCGACGTTACAAGGCAGCCACTACGGGGAACACATGTTGAACAAGGCGCTGGATCCAGGCGCCGTTACGACAGGAGCTGCAATGATCGGAGCAATAATTCTCGCCATCATCGTGGGCGCCATTATCGGTGTGGTGGCACGTCTCATCATGCCGGGCAGGCAGAGCATCGGCATGATCATGACGGTGCTGATCGGTGCCGTGGGTGGCTTGATCGGCTCGGCGGTGGCCAGTGCGTTCGGCTATCACAACGCCAATGGGGGCATCGCCTGGATCCCGCTGATCATCGGGGTCGTCGTCGCCATCATCCTCATCGCGGCTTACGAGGCAGTCACGGGCCGTCGCCGTGGCGGAACGCCTCTTGGTGGGTCGCGCAGGCTTTAACGCGAACGTCTAGCCACATGGACCGGCCCGTCATCCGAATGGATGACGGGCCGAATCCGTGGGCGCAGCTCCTAGCCGGCCACCACCTGCTTCTTGCCGTACACCCGCTCCATCATTGCCGTGTCGGTGTGCACCTGCGCCCGCACCACTTTGTCATCGCGCAGCGTGAACACATCGGCGTCTTGGCCACTTTCCGCGCCAACGGTGATGTCGGTAAGGGCGACGACCAGATCGCCGTCAGCCAAAAAACGGCGTGGCGTGACCCGCAACGACTTCTCGGCGAACCGGGCCAGCAGTTGGCCGAGTTCGCCTTTGCCGTGGTGGGTCCCGCTGATCGCGCTTTCGCCCGGCTGGATCCACTCGAGGTTGTCGTCGAATAGGTTCATCAGCGTTTCGACGTCGCCTGCCGCGAATGCGGCATAGCCGTTTTTGACCAGCTCGATGTTGTGCTCTTGCGCTGACATGTCCAGACTCCCTTCGTGCACACTGCGTTGTTGAGGCCGCGCTCGGCTTGGCCGGTCGGGGGAGTCGCAGCACAGCTCTCGGATCAGTCATACCGTTCGCCGCCGCACTGAATGTAGGCCTGCGCGCATCGGTTTACCAATGATCCGCACGAATGGGGTAGTCGACTACTCGCCCGGTCAACCACTATGTCGATGACGGCTGCAGCCGACTGGCAACAAATGTGGCGGCTTGGTCTGGCATTCCGGACTGGACATACATCAGGTGGGGGACCATGTTTCCGCCTTCGGCGCAGATGATGTCGTCGGGAATGCACAAGTCGATGGTCTTGGGGCGATACGCGGAGTTGACCGCCGGGATTTGACCGTTCGTCAGCGAATTCGCGTAGCTACTCGACGGGTTACCGAAGAGAGCGACTGCAGCGACATGATCGGCCGGCTGGGGCGGCAGCTGGTTGCTGACCAGGTCCATCACGCCCGCGCCCTGCGAATAGCCACCAAGCACCACTTTGGTGTTGGGACAAGTCGCCACGGTGTTCTGAACATGAGCGCTGGCGTCGCTGGCACCGGCCAACGCGCTGTTGACGTAGTCGTTTGTCGCCGGGTAGTTGACCGGGTAGACGCCGATGGATTGCCCCGGGAGTTGGGACTGGAGCGAGTCGACGAACGCTTGGCCCACCCCACCAAGTCCGGGGGGCTCGCCGGTGCCACGAGCGAACACCACCTCACTGTTGGGGCATTGGTCCGCTTGAGCGGGCGGCATGGTGGCGCTGACCAGTGCCCCAGCTGTCACCACAGAAGCAGCGAGCATGCGAGCGATTTCGCGGACAGTCATCTCTGCATGCTGACACACCCGTGGTGTTCGCCGTGACCCGATGGCTGGTAAGACATGGACGCCGACAAAAGTAACCGCCTTAGCGGTCAGAGCCGACCAGCGGCGAACGAAGCGGCCTCGTTGGTCATGCCCGATTGGATGTACGCGACGTGCGCAGCGGGATTTCTGCCCTCCGAACAGATCGGGTCGTCGGCGACGCACAAGGCGATGGTCTTGGGCCGGTACAGGGGGCTGATGGTGGGGAGCCGGCCGCCGCCCAGCGTCCTGGCGAACGTGCTTTCCGGATTGCCGAACAGCGCCACCGCGGCGACGTGGTCGGCCACCTGGGGCGGCATGGAGTCGGTCGCCAAGTCGATGACACCCGCCCCTTGCGAATATCCGCCCAGCACCATTCGAGTGGCGGGACAGCTCGCAGCCATGTTTTCGATATGACCCCGTGCGTCACCGGCACCGGCGTACGAGCTGCTGACGAACGCGTCGGTCGCCGGGTAGTTGACCGCGTAGACGCCGATTGACCGCCCACGTGCTTGCGACCTCAGTGAGTCGATGAACGCCTGGCCGACCGCGCCGACGCCGGGAGGCTCGTTGGTGCCGCGCGCGAACACCACCTCACTGTCTGGGCAGGGATCGGCTACCGCACCAGTCGCGGTGGTCAGCAGCGCGCCAGCCGTCACCGCGGCAGCCGCAACGAGGCACGCGATGATCCGCGCACTCATTTCTCGATGCTGGCATACCGCCAGCGCTTGTCGGGCCTGGTTGGCAGGACCTGGTGGTCGGGTACTATCGCCTGACCGATTCCCCGAGACAGCGCAAAGGGCTTTGTCCGGGCGTTATAGTAAACGGCATGCGTCGCTATTACCGGAAACCCGTTCTCTGCGCGGGCGCGGCTGTGCTCGCCCTCGGCCTCGCCGCGACGGCCCTACCGGGGCGCGCCGCAGCGGACTCCACAGATGACTACCCGATACCTCGGAGAATGATCAACACTACGTGCACGGCCGAGCAAATACTGGCGGCCGCCAGAGACTACGCTCCGGTTTATTACGAGCGGTACATGAACGACTACCACAATCACCAGAATTTCCAGCAGGCGGTCCAAGACAAGGCGCACTGGTTCTTCTCATTGTCGCCCGCGGAGCGCAGGCAGTACTCGGACCACTTGTACGAACCGGGTGTGCGCGATCCTATGTCGATCCAGTGGGTTAACAACTTCAAGATTTTCTTCAACAATAAGGGCGTTGTCGCGAAAGAAACCGACCACTGCGCCGAGTATCCACCGGGTGACATGTCGGTGTGGGACTGGTAGCGGAGTCGCCAGTTTATCCGCAGATCGCCGGCGGCTCAGCTATTAAGCTCTAGTGAGCGGTAACCTACCGGCCCTAGGGGATTCCGCTTGACGCTGTTTTGCGGTTGGCTGTGTTGAAGAAGTATTTAGCGGCCGGGATAGAAGGCGTTGGCGCGGTTATTCTCCGGGGGAGATGAATTTCTGTCGGCGGTGACCGGCGGTGATGAGTGTCCCGCACGCAGGAGAAGGGGCGGCCATGGATAAATTGGCGCTCGATCCGAAAGCGGCGAATCCTTTGCCCCACCGTAAGTTTCGCGGCAGAGGGTTCGACGTCGCGGTCACGATCCCGGCATGATCCGGCGTGCAAGGCGACCGCTGCGACCGGTCATCTAAACCCTAAACAGAACCTCCGGTCCCCGGAGCGGTCAGAACAGCCGCGCCAGGAGATCACCGTCGGCCTCGAAACGCACCCGCGAGGCGGTTCGGGTAGTCGACACTAGCTCCCGAGCGGTAGCGCAACGGCTGCTGTCATAGCGCAACGGCTGCTGTCACGGCGCATCCGCCAGAAGCTGGCGTACCACCGGACGCGGTGGGTATGGCCGAAGCAACTGGCTGGCCGGCCGAACGCGGACCCGTTGCGGCCACCAGAACCAGCGGCCGAGCAGCGCGGCGATGGACGGCGTCATGAAGGAGCGCACCACCAGCGTGTCGAACAGCAGACCAAGGCCGATGGTGGTGCCGACCTGGCCGATGACACGCAGGTCGCTGATCACCATGGACATCATGGTAAAGGCGAACACGAGGCCGGCCGACGTGACAACAGAGCCGCTACCGCCCATCGCGCGGATGATGCCGGTCTTCAGGCCCGCGTGGATCTCTTCTTTGAACCGCGCCACCAGCAGCAGGTTGTAGTCCGAACCCACCGCCAACAGGATGATGATCGACATCGCCAGCACCATCCAGTGCAGATCGAGGCCCACGATGTGCTGCCAGATCAGCACCGACAGCCCGACCGCACTGCCCAACGACAGCACCACGGTGCCGACGATGACGGCCGCCGCGATGATGCTGCGCGTGACGACCAGCATGACGATGAAAATCAAACACAGGGAGGCTACCCCGGCGATGATCAAGTCGTATATGGCGCCGGTGGACAGGTCCTTATACATCGGTGCGGTCCCACCGAGGTAAACTTTCGATCCCTCCAATGGTGTGCCCTTGATGGCTTCGTGCACGGCGTGTTTCATCGGTTCGACGGTCGAGATACCTTCGGGCGACGCGGGATCACCCTCATGGAAGATGATCATCCGGACCGCGTGGCCGTCGGGCGACAGGAACATCTTGATCCCGCGCTTGAAATCGGGGTTGGTGAAGGCTTCCGGCGGCAGATAGAAGCTGTCGTCGTTTTTGGCATCGTCGAACGCGTGGCCCATCGCCTGCTGATCTTTCATCATCTCTGCCATCTGATCCTGCATGCCGCCCATGGTTTGCTGCATGGTTAGCTGCATGACACGCATGTTCTTCATCGTGGCGATCATTGGCGGCATGATCGTGAGCATCTGTGGAATCAGCGTGTCCAGGCGGTCCAAGTCCGGCATCAGATTCTGAATGTCATCGGTCAACGTGTCGATGCCGTCGAGCGCGTCGAATATGGATCGAAGCGACCAACAAATCGGGATGTCGTAGCAGTGTTTCTCCCAGTAGAAATAGCTACGGATAGGCCGCCAGAAATCGTCGAAATTCGAGATTTGATCTCGCAATTCCTGCACGTCGCCGACCATACCGTGAAATTTGGTGACCATGCTGTGCGTGGTTTCCGACATCTGTCTGGTGATGTCGAGCATCTTCTCCATGCTGTTGATCGTGATCTGCATTTCCTCACCCATCCGCAGCATGTCTTTCATGCGGTCCTGCATGTACTTCATGTTCAGCTGCTGGGTGGTGCCCTGCATGCTGATCGCGAACGGGATCGACGTGTGGTTGATCGGGGTCCCCAGCGGTCTGGTGATGGCCTGTACGCGTCCTATGCCGGATGTCCGGAAGACCGCTTTGGCCACTTTGTCGATGACGAGAAAATCGGCCGGATTGCGCATGTCGTGGTCGGTTTCGATCAGCAGCATGTCTGGGTTCATTCTCGCCTGCGAGAAATGCCGGTCGGCTGCCGCGTAGCCCAGGTTCGCCGGGATGTCGCTGGGCATGTAAATGCGGTTGTCGAAGCCTGCTCGGTAGCTGGGCAACATCACCAGGCCGACCAACGCGACCGCCACTGCCGCCGCCAGGACGGGTCCGGGCCAGCGCACGATGGTGGCACCGATCTTTCGCCAGCCGCGGATCCGCATCGCCCGTTTCGGTTCTAATAGACCGAAATGACTCGCCACGACGACGACCGCGGCTCCCAGGGTGAGCGCGGCGAAGACCACGACGAGCATGCCGATCGCGAGCGGGACGCCAAGTGTCTGGAAGTACGGCAGCCGGGTGAAGCGCAGGCAGAAGGTGGCGCCGGCAATCGTCAGGCCCGACCCGAGGATCACGTGGCTCGTCCCACGGTACATCGTGTAGAACGCCGTCTCTCGATCCTCGCCGAGGGTGCGGGCTTCCTGGTAGCGGCCGAACAGAAAAATCGCGTAGTCAGTGGCGGCGGCGATGGCTAACATCACCAGCAGGTTGGTGGCGAACGTCGATAGCCCGATGAGCTTGTAATAGCCGAGGAACGCCACCACACCGCGGGCCGCTGCCAGCTCGACGAAGACCATCGCCAGCACCAGCAACACGGTGACGATCGACCGGTAAACGCCCAGCAACATGACGATGATCACCAGGAAGGTGAGCGCAGTGATCATTTTCAGGCTTCGGTCGCCGGCTATGTGCTGATCGGCAAGAAGTGGGGCTGCCCCGGTGACGTAGGCCTTCACCCCCGGCGGTGCCGGAGTATTCTTGATGATGCTCTGCACCGTCTCGACGGATTCGTTAGCAAGACTCTCGCCCTGATTCCCGGCCAGGTATACCTGGACGTAGGCAGCCTTCCCGTCGGGGCTCTGCGAGCCCGCTGCTGTCAGTGGGTCGCTCCAGAAGTCTTGGACGTTCTCGACGTGTTTCTTGTCCGCCCGCAGTTTGGCGACCAGTCCGTCGTAGAACTTGTGGGCCGCGTCGCCGAGTGGTTGCTGGCCTTCCAGCACGATCATGGCCGAACTGTCCGATTTGAACTCACGGAAGTCGCTGCCCACGCGCTTGATGGCGATCATCGACGGCGCGTCCTTGGGGCTCATCGACACCGAGCGCATCTGGCCAACCGTATCGAGCTGCGGCACAACCACATTCAGGATGACGGTGACCCCGACCCAGACGAGGATCAGCGGTACTGCCAGCCGACGGATCCACTGCGCCAGACGCGACTTAGCCGCTTCGACAGGGGCCGGCAAGACATCGGTCGGTTGCTCGGTTGCGTCGGCGCTCATGCGGACTTCACTATGCAGAAGGTTTCGGCGTTCACGCCGTTTCGGATCCTTTCGTCCTTGACCACACCGTCGACGGTGATACGGCAGCCGATGGTGTCGCTATGGCCTTGCGCCACAATGTTGGGGCTCACAGCAGGGTCGGTTGTCTTTAGCGTGAGCGACCACGGCAGGGGTGCTGAGTCCACCCGCTTGGGGTCGGCACTGAGGTCCAGGTAGTTGATGTCGGCCACCGTGCCGTCGGGGCTGAAGATCTCGTAGACCACCACCTTGGGGTGGAACGGCTTAGTGTCCTGGAATTCGTTGCTGGGGCCGCCGAACGTGCCGTGTGCACCGAAGTACCCGTGGACCCGGTACACCGTGAATCCGCCGACGGCGATGACTACCACGATGAGCAACGGCAGCCATACACGTTTGAGAAAGCTAAACATCGGAACTGTCGCCCCTCTCGTCGCTAGCCTCAATGGCCAACGCTGACGCCCGTGCCGCAGATGTTCCCAGCGCCTCTTGAGCCGTTCGGCGACACCGTGGCGCCATCAGTGCCCAACAGATCCTCCGGCGCACCAGTAGGCCTGCCGACATGCGCGGCTGCCACGGAAATACGACCTCAGCAGCCGAGTCGGCCATGGTTCCCTAACCGCAGCGCCAGGCCTCGTGCCATGTCGAGTGCCCTCCTTACTGACGACATAGATTAGTCGGCCTAATGTACCGATATCATAGGTTAGCGAGGCTAATGTCCCCCATAATGGGACAGGTGGGTAACGACGCTTCGAATCACCGTACGACGCAGGCGGCTACGACGACTCTGAAGGTGTCGTCGATTAGGGACCGGCGGTCTTGCCGCATGCGACGGCATTACGGGTCGAATGCGGAGCGTACGATCCAGCGCATGAAGGCAACCAGGCTGGCGTTCGTCGCCCTCGCCGCCGCGGCCATCGCTTTGGCTGCGCCGGCACACGCGGACGTCGACACTGATTTCGACAACCAGCTGCAGACCTACGGCATCTACGGCCCGCACGACTACAACCCGTACTTGGCCAAGATCGCCTGTCGGCGCCTCGGTGACCATGTGGATCCCGACGCTGCCGCATCGTCTCGTTTCTTGATGCACAACCTGCCGCGGGGCACCACCCAGGTTCAGGCGTACCAGTTCCTCGGCACTGCCATCGGTTATTACTGCCCCGACCTGGCAGGGGTCATGCAGAACATTCCACCCGCGCAAACTTGATCACCTCTATACCCCGCCGCTAGACGGCTGGCCGGCAAGCCGGCGCAACGACGCCGTGCGGCAGCGTCAACGGCAGGTCGTTATATGTGGCGATGCCCGGCGCCGCGGCGACGATGGCGGGGATCGCGTTGATGGTGGGCATCGCCGTCATGATGTGCCCGAGCGTCATGAAGTCGGCGATCGTCTCGGCCTGGAAGTCCGGTGGCGGCAAGAACCCGACGGTGGTTTTCACCGTTGGCCGCCCGTCGATGTGGATGACCCAGCCGTCTTGGTCGATTTTCCAGTCCGGCTCGAGGGTCTGGCCCTTTCGCCACCGGACGTTGAGCTCGACGACGGTTTTGCCGCCCACGATTCCCTGCCAGCTCGCGTAGACCCCGGCGACGCATCCGGCCGCGATGGTCCAGGAACCGAGGTCGAGGTCGGCAGTGGTTTGCGCATACTCCGCCTCGCAGCGCGCCTCGTCGAGCTCGATCCCGAGCGCGTCGCCGACCAGCCGCACCGCCTCACCGAATACCGCCGTGCCTTGCGCCGTCATTGCCGGAAGCTCTGGGTGGTCGATCGGCTTGCCGAACCCGACCGGCAGTTCGGTGGCCGGCGAATCGTAGAACGTGGTGTCGGCGGCCTCGTTGACCGTGACCTTGTCCACCCGGTCGCACACCATGGCCGACACGATTGCCAGCAGCTCGGCGAATCCGGGACTCACCCCGGAGCCGAAGATCGTCGATCCGCCTTTGCGGCAGGCTTCGGCGATACGCTCGCGGCCCGGGCCTAAGTTGTGCCCAGTGATGAACGAGGCCGTCGTCACCACGTTGACGCCCGCGGACAAGATGCGTACCAGCTCGCCGACGTCGATCCACATCGGGTTGTAGACGACGCAGTCGGGTTTCAGCGCCAGCAGTGCGTCGACGTCGTCGGTGGCGGCGACGCCTACTCGGTCGATGCCGCACAACTCTCCGACGTCGCGGCCAACCTTGTCGGGTGAGTAGGCATAGCAGCCGACGAGTTCGAATGCCGGGTTCGCGGCGATCGCCGCCACGGAGCTTTTGCCGACATTGCCGGTGGTCCACTGAAGCACGCGATAGCTGTTTGGCACTCGCTCAGCATAGGCCTACTAGCGGTTGCCGGAGTCGGCGGAACTAATCTTCGACGGCAACTCCGCCGCGCGAGCGTCGGCGCCGGCGCGACGACGATTTACCCGCGGGGCGCCGGTTGCGCAAACCGCCTCTGGGCGCCTCCGCCGCGACGGTGTCCTCAGCGCTTGGGAGTTCGTCGGCTGCGGAATCCTCGGCGGCCGGCTCAGATTCGTCAGCGTCGGTTTGGGCCTGGACAGTTTCGCAGGTCTCGGCGACCTCGGTGGCGTCGGCTTCCTCGGTGGCCTCGGCTTCCTCGCTCTCGGCCGCCCCTGCCTCGGCCTCGCCCGCCTCGGCTTCTTCGTCCTTGCGGCGCTTCTTGCGACGACCCCGCCGCTTGGCTTCCTTCGGCTTGATGGGCTTGGGCGGCGGTGGGGGCAGCTCGGCGACGAACGACAGGTAGAAGGAGAAGATGCCCAGCAACGCGATGGCCGCGGCGGCTCCGTAGATCGCGAACAAATATTGACCGGCGGCGTCCAGGCTGAGCCAGATTTCGCTGATCGCGGTGCCGACGATCAGCACCCCGGCCAGCACGTGTGCCACGATCGACCAGGTCCGCAAGGACAGCGCGAGCTGTGGGGTGCCGTACTCCGGTTTGCGGGTACGCAACAAGGTGAACACCACCGGCAGCGCGGTCAGCCCGATCAACACACCACAGCCGATGCGTGCTGCCGTGCCGAGGGCGTGGGGCGTCTTGCCCATGAGCTCGTACCAGCGAGGGATGGCGAAGAAGAAGTAGAGTGCGCCGGCAGCGATCCAAGACGACGCGTGCCACAGCACGGCTACTTTGCGCCCCATACCCCTCCTCAAGCTGAACCCGGTCCAAGGGCGGCCAAACGCCGACCCATCGTGCCTGGCCGCACCTCGGACCGCGTGCGCGGAGGATGCGGGATTTGAACCCGCGAGGGCTGTTAACCCAACCCGCGTTCCAGGCGAGCGCCATAGGCCACTAGGCGAATCCTCCTCGGTCATGGTAGCTGCCTGGCGGCAATTACCACGGCTTCGGGGTACTACACTCGCGGTGGACCCCGCGCGGCGTCTATCCTGTGAACTCCCCCAGGGCCGGAAGGCAGCAAGGGTCAACGGGCTCTGGCGGGTGCGCGGGGTCCCCCCAGGTCGGTCTCGACCGCTCGGCCCGACCCAGCACCGATCCCACTGGCCCACGGCATTCGACGGTGAAAGGCGTACGGTGTCGTTCCATTCGCTCAGCCGTGAGGAGCTGACGGCTCTGCACGCTCGCCACCAGCAGGACTATGCCGAACTGCAGGCGAAGAAGCTCGCCTTAGATCTCACGCGCGGCAAGCCATCGGGCGAGCAGCTCGATTTGTCCAATGCGCTGCTGAGCCTGCCGGGAGACGACTACCGCGACGAAGAGGGTACCGACACCCGCAACTACGGCGGCCAGCACGGCCTGCCGGGACTGCGGGCCATTTTCAGCGAGCTGCTCGGCATCCCGGTGCCCAATCTGATCGCCGGCAACAACGCCAGCCTGGAGATGATGCACGACGTCATCGTGTTCTCGATGCTGCATGGCGGCGTCGATTCGCCGCGGCCCTGGAAAGACGAACCGACGGTCAAGTTCTTCTGCCCGGTCCCCGGATACGACCGACACTTCGCGATCACCGAGACCATGGGCATCGAGATGATCCCGATCCCGATGCGCGAGGACGGCCCGGACGTCGACCTGATCGAGGAACTCGTCGCCGTCGATCCCGCCATCAAGGGAATGTGGGCGGTGCCGGTGTTCTCCAACCCCACCGGCATCACCTACTCGTGGGAAATAGTTCGCCGTTTGGTCCAAATGCGCACGGCAGCAAGCGATTTCCGGCTGTTTTGGGACAACGCCTATGCGTTGCACACCCTGACCCTGGACTTTCCGCGCCAGGTCGACGTCCTGGGCCTGGCCACTGCCGCCGGTAACCCCAACCGGCCGTACGTCTTCGCATCCACGTCGAAGATCACCTTCGCCGGCGCCGGTGTGAGCTTCTTCGGCGGCTCACTGGGCAACATCGCCTGGTATCTGCAGTACGCGGGCAAGAAGTCGATCGGCCCTGACAAGGTCAACCAGCTGCGCCACCTTCGCTTCTTTGGCGACGCCGACGGGGTCCGCCTGCAGATGCTGCGCCACCAGCAGCTTTTGGCGCCGAAATTCGCGCTGGTGCTCGAAATCCTGGACAAGCGGCTGCGAGACTCCAAGATCGCCTCGTGGACCGAGCCCAAGGGCGGTTACTTCATCAGCCTCGACGTGTTACCCGGTACAGCGCGACGCGCGGTGGCGCTGGCCAAGGACGCCGGTATCGCGGTCACCGAGGCGGGCGCGTCGTTCCCGTATCGAAAAGACCCGGACGACAAGAACATTCGGATCGCGCCGACATTCCCGCCGATTCCAGATCTGCGCGACGCCGTCGACGGGTTGGCGACATGCGCGCTGCTGGCCGGCACCGAAGCCCTGTTGAGCCGCAGCTAGCGCAAAATCGGCAGAAATCGCGCCCCGTGCATTCGCACTCGACGCGCTGGATGCACACTCGACGCCCGCCTAGACCCAATGGGGCCTCACCGTCGTCGGACGGCTCGGTTTGATGGCCCGCCTCCTCCTCGGACACTCTCGGGTCCGCATCGTCAGCGGGCCTAGGTAGCCTGCTGACCGTGGCCCTCTACCGCAAGTACCGCCCGGCAACCTTCGCCGAGGTGGTGGGCCAGGAGCATGTCACCGAGCCGCTGTCGACTGCGCTGGCCGCCGGGCGGATCCATCATGCGTATTTGTTTTCCGGGCCGCGCGGCTGCGGCAAAACATCGTCGGCCCGCATCCTGGCCCGCTCGTTGAATTGTGCGCAGGGACCGACGGCCAAGCCTTGCGGCGTCTGCGAATCCTGCGTCGCGCTGGCGCCCAACGGGCCGGGCAGCATCGACGTCGTCGAACTCGACGCGGCCAGCCACGGCGGCGTCGACGACACCCGTGAGCTGAGGGACCGGGCTTTCTACGCACCGGCCCAGTCGCGCTACCGAGTCTTCATCGTCGACGAAGCGCATATGGTGACCACCGCCGGGTTCAACGCGTTGCTCAAGATCGTGGAGGAGCCGCCCGAGCACCTCATCTTCGTCTTCGCCACCACCGAGCCGGAAAAGGTACTGCCGACGATCCGGTCGCGCACTCATCACTATCCGTTCCGGCTGCTGCCACCGCGCACCATGCGAGCTCTCCTCGAGCGGATCTGTCAGCAGGAAGGGGTGACGATCGACGACGCGGTGTACCCGCTGGTGATCCGGGCGGGTGGCGGCTCACCGCGCGACACGCTCTCGGTGCTCGACCAGTTGCTCGCTGGCGCCGACAGCAACCGGGTGACATACCAGCGTGCGCTGGGATTGCTCGGAGCCACCGACGTCGCGCTGATCGACGAGGCGGTGGACGCGCTGGCCGCCGAGGACGCCGCGGCGCTGTTCGGTGCGGTCGAAGCGGTGATCGACGCCGGCCACGATCCGCGGCGGTTCGCCACCGATCTATTGGAGCGGTTCCGCGATCTCATTGTGCTGCAATCGGTTCCGGACGCCGCCGCTCGCGGGGTGGTCGACGCGCCCGAAGACGTGCTGGACCGGATGCGTGATCAAGCGGCGCGGATCGGGACGGCCACGCTGACTCGCTTCGCGGAGGTGGTGCAGGCCGGGCTCGGTGAGATGCGCGGCGCGACGGCACCCCGGCTGCTGCTGGAAGTGATCTGCGCGCGGCTGCTGCTGCCGTCGGCCAGCGACACCGAGTCGGCGCTGCTGCAACGCCTAGAGCGGGTCGAGAACCGGCTGGAAATCTCGATTCCTACCAGCGAATCACCCAAGCCGTCTGGGCGGCCACGCGAGGCGCCTCAGGTGCGTACCCCGCCCCAACCCAAGCGCAGGGCGCCGGAATCCGTGCACAAGCCGCCGGAACCGGTGCAGGCTGCGCCGGCGACAACTCCGGGCGAACCGGGCGCGGCCGCGGTCCGGACCATGTGGCCGACTGTGCGCGACAAGGTGCGTCAACGCAGCCGCACCACAGAAGTGATGCTGGCAGGCGCCACCGTCCGCGCGGTCGAGGGCAACACGCTGGTGCTGACCCACGAATCGGCGCCGCTGGCTAAGCGGTTGTGCGAGCAACGCAACGCCGACGTCATCGCCGAAGCGCTCAAAGACGCGCTGGGCGTGGATTGGCGGGTGCGCTGTGAGACGGGCAGCGCGACCCTGACAGAAACACCGGCTGCCGAGCCGGATCCGGCTCAGCGCGCCGAAGAAGAGAGCATGCTCGCCGAGGCCGGCCGCGAAAGCGCACCGGAACGCCGCGATCCGGAAGAGGCCGCGCTGGAGCTACTGCAAAACGAACTGGGCGCCCGCCGCATCGACAACGGCTAGGGCTGGATTGCCCGGCTAGGGCTGCCACCACGGTCGCAGCGGCAGGCCGCCGTCATGACCGTATCGGTCGGGCTTGACCGCCAGCACATGGTGCAGCTGAATCTTGTTCTGCTCGAACCCGACTCGCGACGCAGCCATGTACAAACCCCAGATTTTCGCGATGGGCAGTCCGACCTCGGCCACGGCCTCGTCCCAGTGCGCGACGAGGTTACGGCACCAGTCACGAAGCGTCATCGCGTAGTGGTTGCGGAAGTTCTCGTTGTGCAGCACCTCGAAGCCGACCTCTTGGATCTCGGTGATGATGCGGCCCGAGCCGGTCAGTTCCCCGTCAGGGAAGACGTAGCGGTCGGTGAAGCCGCCGCCTCGGAAGGTCGATCTGTTGGAGTGCCGGGTGATGCAGTGGTTGAGCAGCAACCCGCCAGTGCGCAGCTTCTCCTTGAGGAACCCGAAATACGCCGGGTAGTTGTTGACGCCGATGTGCTCGGTCAGCCCGATCGACGAGACGGCGTCGAAACCGCTTTCGCGGACATCGCGGTAGTCGGAGTGCCGCACCTCGGCCAGCTCGCCCAGGCCCTCTTCGTCGATCTTGCGTTGCGCCCACTTCGCCTGCTCGGCCGACAGCGTGGCACCGATGGCGCGCACGCCGCGACGGGCGGCGTAGCGGACCATGCCGCCCCAGCCGCAGCCGACATCGAGCAGCCGGTCACCCGGTTGCAGCCGCAGCTTGTCGAAGATCAGCCGGTACTTGTTCTCCTGTGCTTCTTCGAGTGTCGCGTCCGGGCGGGGGTACACCGCGCAGGTGTAGGTCATCGACGGACCCAGCACCCACTCGTAGAAGGTGTTCGAGACGTCGTAGTGATGGTGGATGGCCTCGGCATCGCGGGTTTTGCTGTGCCGCAGCCCCTCAGCGAGCCGGCGCCAGCGAGGGAGTGCTTCCTGCGGCGGCGGCGCGACGGGCACCAAGCGTTCGACCCCTATCGAGCGGACGATGTTGGCCAGCAACCGCGGCGAGGGCCGCTTGAAGTCGAGCTTTTCCGCCATCGTTTTGAGCAGCTCATACGGGTCCCCGGGGTGAACACCGTGCAGCTCGAGGTCGCCGGAGACATAGGCGCGGGCCAAACCCAGCTCACCAGGAGCGGTGGCCAGATAGGTGGTGCCGCGGGGCGTCAACAGATCGAGGCCCAGTGTGGCGTCGTCGGGTCCGGCGCTGCTGCCGTCGTAGGCGGTGAATTTCAAGTGGCTGCCCTCGGTCAGGATCGCCAAGATCTGGGCCAGGGTCAGCTTGCCATTGACGGGAGCGTGTGCCCCTGCCTCTTTGGTCTCCCTAATTGCTGTCATCGTCGTTGCACCGCCTTCGCATAGAGGTCGAGGAGACGCGAATCGGGGTCGTAGGTCTTCTTTACCGTCTTGTAGGCCTCGCCGCCGTAGAGTTCGTCGAATTCCTCGCGCGTGTAATAGGAGTCCGAATACAGCGATTTGTGTCCGTCCAGCTCGCCGACTTTGGCCTCGATCAGTCGATTCGTGGCGCCTTCGGTCGCGCCCGCCGGCACCGACGACCAGAAGCCGACGTTGACGTAGGTGCGGCCCGGCCGGATCGGATACAGCGGCCAGCCTTCCTGGTCGCGTAACCGCAACGGGCACAGCCAAACCGGCGTGATCGGCACATTTTCGAGGAACCACGCCAAGAACTCCTCGGTCCGCTCGATCGGCACCTCAATGTCTTGCACCACCCGCTCGCGCGGCGGGTGACCTTTGCGCTTCTCGATCCGGTCGGCGATCCCGACCCGCCGGTCGAGGGCCACCAACTTCCAGTAGAAGCTGCTGCGCCGGTAGCGCCGCGGCCACCAGCGTCGCACCCGTGGATTCTGCGCGCCGAATGAGCGTGAGCACCAGAACCAGTCGGTGTCCCAACGCCAGAAGTAGTCGTGAATCGTCAGCCGGTCCTCTTTGATGCCGGCATCGTGCTGGATTGAGCGGTAGTAGATCTGCTGTCCGGTGTAGTCGCTGACGGGTCCCGGTGTGGTTGTCCGCACGCCGACACACAGGTAGCTCTCGTCGGCGGTGAACACCACACCGTCGAGATAATCCACGGGGACACCGTCAAATCCGCCGGTGTCGATGATCCGGTCCATCGCTGCCACCAGCTCGGCCAGCGAATGGAATCGGACGTGGCGCAGCGCCACGAACGGCTTGACCGGCTCCAACTCGATCCGCAGCCTGGTCGAATACCCAAGTGTCCCATAGGAATTCGGGAAGGCACGGTAGAGGTCGGCGTGCTCGTGTGCCGACACCGTGAGCAATTCACCGGCGCCGGTGAGGATGTCCATCTCCAGCACCGACTCGTGGGGCAGACCGTTGCGGAACGACGCCGATTCGATACCCAAGCCGGTGACCGCCCCGCCCAGCGTGATGGTCTTCAGTTGCGGCACGACCAGCGGCGACAAGCCGTACGGCAGCGTGGCCGCAACCAGATCCTCGTACGTGCACATGCCTGCCACGTCGGCGGTGCGGGCATCCGGATCGACCCCGATGACGCCGGTCAGCCCTGACGTGTCGAGGCCCGGTGCGTCGCGTTTGACGCGTGCACGGAACAGATTCGACGTGGGCTTGGCGAGTCGGACGGACGCCGTAGCGGGGATGGAGCGATAGCTCGCCAACAACCGCTCGACCCCCGCCCTGTGAGCCTCCAGTGCGGCTTCGGGAACAGGCACCACATATACCCTAGTCCCCGACAGCGGTCGTCGCAGCGTCACACGCGTAGTGTCAGCACATCCACAGCAGAGGAGTCTTGCCTGATGGGACAGGTCAGCGCCGCCAGCACCGTCTTGATCAACGCCAAGCCGGAAGAGGTCCTCACCGCCGTTGCCGACTACAAGAACGTCCGCCCGAAAATCTTGTCCTCGCACTACCGCGACTACCAGGTGCTGCAGGGCGGTCAGGGGCAGGGCACGGTCGCCAAGTGGAAGCTGCAGGCCACCAAGTCCCGGGTACGTGACGTGCAAGCCAGCGTCGACGTCGCCGGCCACGCCGTCATCGAAAAAGATGCCAACTCGTCGATGGTCACCAACTGGACGGTGGCTCCGGCAGGGCCGGGATCCAGCGTCACCATCAAGACCACCTGGACCGGCGCCGGTGGCGTGAAGGGGTTTTTCGAGAAGACGTTCGCACCGTTGGGGCTCAAGAAGATTCAAGCCGAGGTGCTGGCCAACCTGAAGCGGGAGCTCGAAGGCTAGCCGGCCTTGCCCTGGCTGGCCAGAAAACCTGCGATGCCCTTCACGACGGCGTCGGCGTACTTCTGCCTGCCGGAGGGGGATTCGATGAGCACGGAGTCGGCCGGATTTTTCATGTTGCCCAACTCGACGAGCACTGCCGGATATTGCGCCAGGTTCAGCCCGGCGAGATCCGAACGCCCGTAGAGCCCGTTTTGGCCGATGTAGTTGGCCGGCGGAATTCCGGAGCTTTGCAGTTGGTCGCGCATGATCTGCGCTAACTGCACCGACGGGCCGGCCTGGGCCTGGTTGAGCGGCGGCGCCGAATAGTTGACGTGGAAGCCGCGCCCGGTCGGCGGACCGCCGTCGGCGTGGATGCTGACGATGGCGTTGGGGTGCAATGCGTTGGCCATCTCGGCGCGTTGGTCGACGCATGGGCCGACCGAGGTGTCGTCGCCGCGCGACATGGCGGTTCGCGCCCCCAATGCGTTGAGCGCGGCGCGGATCCGCAGGGTGGTGTCCCAGGTGAAGGTGTGCTCGGGATAGCCGCTGTTGGTCGACGTTCCGCTGGCTTGGCAGTCTTTGGTGCCGCCGCGGCCGTTGGATACCTGACGGCTGATGGAGGCGTCGTTGGCTCCGTTGTGGCCGGGGTCGAGGAACACGATCATGCCGGCGATGTTTGCGGGGACCGCCGTCGCCGCCGGAATCCTCAATGCCGAGAGGATGAGCAGTACACCGCTGGTGATCGCAAACCCGACACGCAGGCAAACTCGTATGCGCACCGCGCCACGGTAGCCCGCAGCCGTCTAGGCTTGGAGTTTCGAACCGCCCAGCAGCGGCAGGCGAGACCAAGTCGAAATCAAGACGCAAGGGGACTGTCATGCAACCTGGAGGCCAGCCCGACATGTCGGCGTTGCTTGCCCAGGCTCAGCAGATGCAGCAACAGCTACTGGAAGCCCAGCAACAGCTCGTCAACTCCGAGGTGCGCGGCCAGGCCGGTGGGGGATTGGTGCAGGTGACCGTGCGAGGCAGCGGCGAGGTGGTGGCCGTCAATATCGACCCCAAGGTCGTCGACCCTGATGACGTCGAGACGCTGCAGGACCTGATCGTCGGCGCGCTGGCCGATGCCTCCCAACAGGTCACCGCCATGGCGCAGCAAAAGCTGGGGCCGCTGGCTGGGGGGATGAGCAGCGCGCTGGGTCTGCCGGAGACCTGATTTGTTCGAGGGACCGGTCCAGGATCTGATCGATGAGCTCGGCAAGCTGCCGGGTATCGGGCCGAAAAGCGCGCAGCGCATCGCCTTTTATTTGTTGTCGGTCGAGCCGGCCGATATCGACCGGCTGACCGCGGTGCTGGCGAAGGTCCGCGACGGCGTGCGGTTCTGTGCGGTCTGCGGCAATGTGTCCGACGACGAGCGGTGCCGCATCTGTGCGGATCCGCGCCGTGACGCCTCGTTGGTGTGCGTGGTCGAGGAGCCCAAGGATGTCCAGGCCGTCGAGCGCACCCGCGAGTTCCGCGGCCGCTACCACGTATTGGGCGGGGCGCTCGATCCGCTGTCCGGCATCGGACCGGAGCAGCTGCGGATCCGCGAGCTGCTGAATCGGATCGGCGAGCGCGTCGACGGCGTCGACGTGACCGAGGTGATCATTGCCACCGATCCCAATACCGAGGGCGAGGCGACCGCCACGTACCTCATGCGGATGCTGCGCGACATTCCCGGGCTGAGCGTGACGCGGATTGCGTCGGGGCTGCCGATGGGCGGCGATCTGGAGTTCGCCGACGAGCTGACCCTCGGTCGTGCGTTGGCGGGTCGCCGCGCCATGGCTTGAGTTTGTCGGTTTCGCCCGGTTCATTCCGCGACACTTAAACGTTTGCGAAGACACGCCGCGCGGCGTCGCAACGGTTTAAGTCTCGCGAACATGTCGGTCGGCCATGACAACGTGCATCCATGAATGACGTGTTCGTGGGCAGCGAGTCGGTACGTGGTGGAAGGGTGAGCCCATATCAGCTGCGGTCAGGGTTTCGCGCTATTTATCCCAACGTCTACGTGACGGACCCCGCTGCGGCGTCCGTTCGAACGCGTGCGGTGGCGGCGTGGCTGTGGTCTGGGAGACGCGGAGTTTTGTCCGGGCTCACCGCCGCGGCGTTGCATGGCTCGAACTGGGTTGACGACGATGAGCCGATCGAGTTGATCTGGCGCAATCCCCATCCACCGGCAGGCGTAGTCACCCGCAATCAGCGAGTCGAGAATGACGAGGTCACGCGCGTTGGCGGTCTCCCCGTCACCACGGTCGCACGCGCCGCATACGACCTAGGGCGGCATTTGCCGCGGGAGCAGGCGGTGGCACGGCTGGACTCCCTGATGCACGCGACGCCGTTCTCGGTCGAGGATGTGCTGTTGCTGGCCAAGCGCTATCCGGGTGCCCGCGGCTTACGGCGATTGCGGGCAGCACTGCCCCTTGTCGACGGCGGCGCTGAATCCCCTTGTCGACGGCGGCGCTGAATCGCCCAAGGAGACGTGGCTTCGGCTGCTGTTGATCGACGCCGGCCTGCCTGCTCCGACGACGCAGATCCCGGTGCTCGACGGCTACTGGCCTGTCGCCTACGTCGACATGGGGTGGGAGAAGTACAAGGTGGCGGTCGAGTACGACGGCGACCAACATCGCAGCGACCGCCGCCGCTACGTCAAGGACCAGCGGCGGCTGCGCAAGCTCGAAGCGATGGGCTGGATCATCCTCCGGGTGATCGCCGAGGACAAGCCCGACGACGTTGTGCGGCGGGTGCGTGCTGCGCTGATTACCAGAGGCTGGCGGCCTTAGGCGCGCAACCGCTCGCGTCGCAGTAGCTCCACCTCCGGCAGCTCCAGGGGCGGCAGCTCACCGACCACCCGACTGAGCAGCAGATCGGCGAGCTCCGGGTTGCGAGCCAGACACGGCCCATGCATGTAGGTGGCGACGACGCTGCCCTGGACCGCGCCGTCGAAGCCGTCGCCCAAGCGGTTGCCCGCACCTTTCCTTACGGCCCCCAACGGCGACGCCGCGGGGCCGAGCACGGTGCCGCCGCGATGGTTCTCGAAGCCAGTCAGCGGCGCTGTCAGACCGGGCAGTAGCGGCGTGCTGACCAGCTCACCGATGGTGCGCTTGGACTGCGGCGACGTGGTCGCATCCAGGAGGCCCACGCCGTCGACGCGCTCGCCCGCCGACGTCTCGTACCAGTGCCCGAGCACCTGGATGGCCGCGCAAATCGCCAGCACCGGCGCGCCGCGTGCCGCGGCGCGCTGCAGGCCCGGGTGCTTGACGAGATGCCTGGTCGCCAGCCGCTGCGCGTAGTCTTCGGCCCCGCCCAACGTGTAGAGGTCCAGGCTCTCCGGCACCGGGTCGGCCAGCGTGATCTCGACGATCTCCGCGGGGATGCCCCGCAGCCGCAGCCGTTGGCGCAGTACTACTGCGTTGCCGCCGTCGCCGTAGGTGCCCATGACGTCGGGCAGCACCAGCCCGATCCGCACGGTCGAGTCAGCCATAGCGCGCCAGCTTTCGCTGCAGCTGCAGGAATGCGGTGTAGTTGGCGACGACCTCGACCCGTCCGGGCGGGCATGACGCGATGGCCGCCATTGTGTCGTGGGCCAGGGTGTGTTGCACGCCCGCATACCCCAACCGCACCGCCAGATCGGTGCCTCGCTCCCCGGCCGCCACGACTGCCGCGTCTTCGAAGTGTTCGAAGCGCACATCCCACAGCCAGGACAGGTCTTCGCCGTCGGGCACCTGGCCGTTGACGGCGATGACCACGCCGGCCGCACGCTTGTCGACCATCGACAGCGCTTCCTGCCAGCCGGCCGGGTTCTTGGCCAGCAGCACCCGCACATCGTGATTGCCGACGCGCACCGTGCGGTAGCGCCCGGCGACCTCGTCGACCCGGGACACGGCGGCCACCGCGGACGACGGGTCCGCGCCCAACGCGACAGCGGCCGCGACGGCCTGCGCGGCATTGCCGCGGTTCACTGCACCCGGGAGGCTCAGCCGCATGGGTATGGCCAACCCGTCTGGCCCGTAGAGAGTGTCCTCGTCGAACCACCAGTGCGGGCTGGGCCGCTTGAAGTCGGTTCCGGTGGAGTACCAGTGCGCCTTGTCTCGGACGATCACCTCGCCGCTGCGCGGGCAGCTGACCGAATCGGCGGCCCATGCGCCGCCGGCCGCCACCCATACCACATTGGCGCAGTCATAGGCAGCCGAGGTCATCAGGACGTCGTCGCAGTTGGCGACCACAACGGTCGACGGGTGCCGGGCCAGGCCGGCGCGCAGCGTGCGTTCGATCACGTTGATCTCGCCGACGCGGTCGAGCTGGTCGCGCGACAGGTTCAACAGGACGACGACCGCGGGCGCGACAGCGTCGGCAACGTGCGGCACATGCATCTCGTCGACTTCCAGCGCCGCGAGTTGGGCGTGCCGGTCGGCGGCCAGCGCGGCGATCAGCCCGGCGTCCATGTTGGCGCCTTCGGCGTTGGTGGCCACCCCAGATCCGAGTGTGGCCAGCGCGGCCGCGGTCATGCGGGTGGTGGTCGACTTGCCGTTGGTCCCGGTGACGATCACCGTGCGCCGACCCGCGCCGAGCTGACGCAGGATCGAGCGGTCCAGAGTCATCGCGACCAGACCGCCGATCATCGCCCCGGCCCCGCGGCCGCTTACCCGCGACGCCCACCGCGCGCCCGCTCCGGCGGCGAGCGCGAGGCGTCCACGGGTGGTGACCACCTTCGGGAGTTTAAGGGCGATCACAAGCGCGGCGCTTTGCGCCGGGCGCAGCGGGTCGCCCTCATCGAACCAACTTGACGACACGAACGGCAGCGACCCGGCGATGTCGGTCCGACATGACATTCTCCATTCATGCAGACCACGTGGGGTCGGCCAGCCGGCGAAGCCGGAGCAGGATGGGCCGTCGTCGACGTAGAAACCTCCGGCTTTCGACCTGGGCCGGCCCGAATCCTCAGCTTGGCCGCGCTGGCGCTCGACGCCGAGGGCCGAGTGGAGCAGTCTGTCGTCAGCCTGCTCAACCCCGGAGTCGACCCGGGCCCGACCCATGTGCACGGCCTGACTGCGGCGATGCTCGAAGACCAGCCGCAGTTCGCCGACCTTGTCGGGGACCTCGTTGAACTGCTGCGGGGCCGCACGCTGGTCGCCCACAACGTCGCCTTCGACTACGCCTTCCTTGCCGCCGAGGCTGAATTCGCCAACGCGGAGCTGCCCATCGACACAGTCATGTGCACGGTCGAACTGACGCGTCGCCTGGAACTCGGAGTGGACAACCTGCGCCTGGAGACCCTCGCAGCGCATTGGGGCGTGACGCGGGAGCGGCCGCACGACGCGTTCGACGACGCGCTGGTGCTGAGTCGCGTGTTGCCTGCGGCTCTTGAGCGGGCCCGCCAGCGCGACGTGTGGTTACCCGTACGCCCGGTCACTCGTCGCCGCTGGCCGAATGGCCGCGTTACCCATGAGGAGCTGCGACCGCTGAAGATGCTGGCATCGCGGATGCCCTGCCCCTATCTCAACCCGGGACCCTACGTTCAGGGCCGCCCACTGGTCCAGGGCATGCGCGTCGCGCTGGCTGCCGAATGCCGCCGCACCCACGACGAACTCGTCGAGCGCATCCTGCACGCCGGGCTGGCCTACAGCGACGCAGTGGACCGGGAAACCTCGCTGGTGGTCTGCAACCTGCCGCGGCCCGAACAAGGCAAGGGGTATCTCGCCCTCGAGCTGGGCGTGCCGCTGATCTCCGACGCGCAGTTCATCAACAGTGTGGGCACCGTCATCCGCGGGACCAGCATTGAGGAATTCACCGATGCCACCGACGCAGACCAGCAACTGGTTTTGTTCTAACCACCTCAGCGACGCGATGCGCGGTTCACCGCCGAGACCACCGCACGCAGCGACGCTGTCGTGATTGATGACGCGATCCCCACGCCCCAGACGGTCTTCCCGTCAACCGAGCCTGATGGGTGCCGACCCGCTTCGCCGGGCTGCGCCGCGCTCGCGATCGTCACCGATGCCTCGACGTACGCCGCGGCCTGCGCTTCCTCGCCCGCGGACATCGCGTGCTCGGAGTAATCCAGCACGTGGACGTGGATGCCGACGTGGCTCAGCGCGTCGACGAACGCGGCCAACGGACCGTTGCCAGCGCCGCTGATCTCGGTCTCCACTCCGTCGATCTTGACGACAGCCTCGATGCGGTCGGTGCCGCCGTCGACCTCCGAGGCGATCACCCGCTGGCGCATCCGCTCCAGCGGGCGCACCGGCGCCAGGTACTCCTCGGCGAAGGCGTCCCACATCTCCTTCGGCGACACCTCACCGCCCTCGCCGTCGGCGATCTTCTGGATCACTTGGCTGAACTCGATCTGCAGCCGCCGCGGCAGCACCAGCCCGTGGTCGGTCTTCATGATGTAGGCCACGCCGCCCTTGCCGGACTGTGAGTTGACCCGGATCACCGCCTCGTAGGTACGCCCCACGTCGCGCGGGTCGATGGGCAGGTACGGCACTTGCCAGAGCATGTCGTCGACATCGCAACCGGCTTCGTCGGCTGCGATCTTCATCGCATCCAGACCCTTGTTGATCGCGTCCTGGTGGCTGCCGGAGAACGCGGTGTAGACCAGGTCGCCGCCGTAAGGATGACGCTCGGGCACCGGCAACTGGTTGCAGTACTCGACGGTGCGCCGGATCTCGTCGATGTTGGAAAAGTCGATCTGCGGGTCGACGCCGCGGGAGAACAGGTTCAGCCCCAGTGTCACCAGGCACACGTTGCCGGTGCGCTCGCCGTTGCCGAACAGGCAGCCCTCGATGCGGTCGGCCCCGGCCTGATACCCCAATTCGGCTGCGGCAACGGCAGTTCCGCGGTCGTTGTGTGGGTGCAAGCTCAATATCACGGAATCGCGGAGTCTCAGATTCCGGCTCATCCACTCGATCGAGTCGGCGTAGATGTTGGGCGTTGCCATTTCGACGGTGGCCGGCAGGTTGAAGATGATCGGGTTGTCCGGGGTCGGCTGGATGACGTCGCCGACGGCGTCGCACACTTGCTTGGCGTACTCCAGCTCCGTGCCGGTGTAGGACTCCGGCGAGTACTCGAACCGCCACTGCGTGCCCGGGTATTTGGCCGCCTGTTCGACGCACTTGCGCGCGCCGTCGACCGCGATCTCTTGTACGGCGGCTCGGTCAGCACGAAAAACCACGCGGCGCTGCAGGATTGACGTCGAGTTGTAGAAGTGCACGATCGCCCGCGGGGCACCTTCGCACGCCTGGAACGTGCGCTCGATCAGCTCAGGGCGGCACTGCGTCAGTACCTGGATGGTGACGTCGTCGGGGATCGCGTCGTGCTCGATGATCTCGCGGATGAAGTCGAAGTCGGTCTGGCTGGCCGACGGGAACCCGACCTCGATCTCCTTGTAGCCCATCCGTACCAGCAGGTCGAACATGCGCCGCTTGCGGGCGGGGCTCATCGGGTCGATCAGCGCCTGGTTGCCGTCGCGCAAGTCGACCGCACACCACATCGGCGCTTTGTCGATGACGCGGTCGGGCCAGGTGCGGTCGGGCAGGCTGATCGGTTCGACTTCTTCGGCGAAGCTGCGGTACCGGTTGATCGGCATCGACGATCCGCGCTGGGTGTTCCAGGCCGGCTGACCGGGATTCGGCGGGCCTGCGGGTTTGGTGATCGCACGCATGGACGTAAATGCGTCGGGGGTGTCGTCCGAAGGACGGGAAACGGTAGTCACGGTGATTGCTCCGGAAGTGAACGAGGGACCTCAGACCGGCGCATCGCGAACGCCCGCGACGGGAAGCCGGTCTGGATCAGACCCCGTCGCGGCGTCCGAGGAGGAGCACCCGCTGCACGGGGACCACTGTACTCCCGGTGGCCCCGCTACCAAAACCGCAGGCAGGACGGGCTCAGGACTGGCCATGCGGCACCTGCTGGACTGCTAATATCGGCGACCGTGGCACGTAACCAGCCCCCGGGTCCGGGAGACGAGCCGACGGCGCGTATCGACCGTGACTACGGGGGACCCGCTGGGCCGCCGCCCACTCCCTGGTATCGCAAGCCCTTGGTGTGGTTGGGCATTGTTTTGGCGATCCTGATCGTCCTGATCATTTGGGGCATCGTCGCGTTGTTCAGCGGCAACCAGGGTGGCGCTCCCTCGGTGACGACCACGACGGTGTCGCCGACGACAACCACCTCGGCGCCGACAACCACCCCCACGACGTCGGGTCGGTTCCATCTGCCCTCGACGATCACCCTTCCGTCGCTTCCGTCGCTCCCGTCGATTACCTTGCCGTCGACGATCACGCTGCCGTCGCTGCCGTAGCCGGCGCGGAGACGCCGCAAGAGGGCAGCCAACCGCACGTATTCTGTCTTCGACCCAAATCCCGAAACCGAAAGGGCAACGATGGCGCTCGTCGTGCAGAAGTACGGCGGATCGTCCGTCGCCGACGCCGAGCGGATTCGCCGGGTCGCCGAGCGCATCGTCGAGACCAAAAAGCAGGGCAACGACGTCGTCGTGGTGGTCTCGGCCATGGGCGACACCACTGACGGCCTACTCGAGCTGGCGCAGCAGGTCTGCCCGGCGCCGCCGCCGCGCGAGCTGGACATGCTGCTGACCGCCGGGGAGCGGATCTCCAACGCGCTGGTGGCCATGGCCATCGAATCGCTGGGCGCGCAGGCCCGCTCGTTCACGGGCTCGCAGGCCGGCGTCATCACCACGAGCACCCACGGCAACGCGAAGATCATCGACGTCACGCCAAGCCGGCTTCAGGACGCGCTCAACCAAGGAAAGATCGTGCTGGTCGCCGGCTTTCAAGGCGTCAGCCAGGACACCAGGGACGTCACCACGCTGGGTCGCGGCGGCTCGGACACCACCGCGGTGGCGCTGGCCGCAGCGTTGGGCGCCGATGTCTGCGAGATCTACACCGACGTCGACGGCATCTTCACAGCCGACCCGCGGATCGTGCCCAACGCCCGCCACCTGGAGAGGGTCACGTTCGAGGAGATGCTCGAGATGGCGGCCTGCGGCGCCAAGGTACTGATGCTGCGGTGCGTGGAATACGCCCGCCGCTACAACATTCCCGTCCACGTCCGGTCGTCGTACTCGGACAAGCCGGGCACCATCGTCACCGGATCGATCAAGGACAAGCCCATGGAAGACCCCATCCTGACCGGAGTCGCGCACGACCGCAGCGAGGCCAAGGTGACCGTCGTCGGGTTGCCCGACATCCCCGGTTACGCGGCAAGGGTTTTTCGCGCGGTCGCCGACGTCGAGGTGAACATCGACATGGTGTTGCAGAACATCTCCAAGGTCGAAAACGGCAAAACCGACATCACGTTCACGTGTTCTCGCGACAGCGGGCCCACCGCGGTGGCCAAGCTCGACTCGCTCAAAGACGAAATCGGTTTCACCCAAGTGCTCTACGACGACCACATCGGCAAGGTGTCGCTGATCGGCGCCGGCATGCGCAGCCACCCCGGGGTGACCGCGACATTCTGCGAGGCGCTGGCCGCCGTCGGCGTCAACATCGATCTGATCTCTACCTCCGAGATCAGGATCTCGGTGTTGATCCGCGACACCGAGGTGGACAAAGCGGTGCTCGCGCTGCACGATGCGTTCGGGTTCGGCGGTTCGGAACCGGCCACCGTCTATGCGGGAACGGGACGCTAAATGGTTGCCATCGGAGTAGTGGGTGCCACCGGGCAGGTGGGCCAGGTGATGCGCACACTGCTGGAAGAACGCAACTTCCCCGCGACATCCGTGCGGTTTTTCGCGTCCGCGCGCTCACAGGGCCGCAAGTTGGCGTTCCGCGGCCAAGAGATCGAAGTCGAAGACGCCGAGACCGCCGATCCGGCCGGTCTGGACATCGCGCTGTTCTCCGCCGGGGCGACGATGTCGCGGGTGCAGGCGCCGCGGTTCGCCTCAGCCGGGGTGACGGTGATCGACAACTCGTCGGCGTGGCGCAAGGACCCCGGCGTGCCGCTGGTGGTCTCGGAGGTCAACTTCGCGGACGCTCGTCGGCGGCCCAAGGGCATCATCGCCAACCCGAACTGCACCACGATGGCCGCGATGCCGGTGCTCAAAGTGCTGCACGACGAGGCGCAGCTGCTGCGCCTGGTCGCCTCGACGTATCAGGCGGTTTCGGGCAGCGGTCTGGCCGGGGTTGCCGAGCTGGCTGAGCAGACCCGCGCGGTGGCAGACGATGCGGAACAACTCGTCTATGACGGCAATGCGGTCGAGTTCCCCGCGCCGAAAACCTATGTCGCGCCGATTGCGTTCAATGTGGTGCCGCTGGCCGGCTCGCTGGTCGACGACGGCTCCGGTGAGACCAACGAGGATCAGAAGTTGCGGGATGAAAGCCGCAAAATCCTCGGTATCCCAGATCTTTTGGTCAGTGGCACCTGTGTGCGGGTTCCGGTGTTCACTGGGCACTCGCTGTCGATCAACGCCGAGTTCGCCCAGCCACTTTCGCCTGAGCGGGCCCGCGAGCTGCTCGACGGTGCGCCGGGTGTGAAGGTAGTCGATGTACCCACGCCGCTGGCCGCCGCCGGTGTCGACGAGTCCCTGGTCGGCCGGATCCGGCGCGACCCCGGTGTGCCCGACGGGCGCGGCCTGGCGCTGTTCGTCTCCAGCGACAACTTGCGTAAAGGCGCGGCGCTCAACACTATCCAGATTGCCGAGCTGCTGGCCGCCGAGCTGTGATCGCCGGGTGAGTTTGGCCCACGCCCGCCGGCTCACTCGATGCTCGGCTGCGTTTGTTGCGAGCCTCCTTGTCCCGCAAGGTATTTGGTCCGCGCATGCCGATCCGCCCGCTCCGCTGCCGGAACCTGTGCTGCAGCCGCTGGCTCCCGGTGAAGTGATACGGATCGGCCCGACTGCCGGCACCGGCACCCCCACCCGCGACTACGGTATCGGCGCCACCGATTTGTGCGTGTTCATGGAGTTTCCCAGCGGTGTGCTGCAGGTCTGCGGCGACAGTTTCCCGGGACAGGGGGTTGGCTTCGGACCTGGGTTCGCGCCGGTCGCGTTGCACGTCGACACCTCATCCGTCGACGACCCGGCCGGCGTGCACTACTTCGGTGTCATGGGTGTGTGGGAGCCGCTGCTGGCCGACCCCACGCCGCCCGGCGCGTCGCAGCTGCCGGCCGGAGTGGTGCAGATCAACCGGCAGAACTACCTGCTGGTGACCACGGCCGCCAACCTGGTGCCGCAAACCTCGCGGCTGGTGAAAGCCGATCCGGTGCAAGCGAATTGGCTGACAGTGCCGGGATCTGTCCGCGACGCCGGCTACCAGGAGGGTCGGCAGTCCCAAATCAGCGGCTACTACGACCCGGTCCCGACAGCCGATTCACCAAGCGGCTGGGTCTACATCGTGGCCGACAGCTTCGACCGCAGCCAGCCGGTGGTCCTCTACCGGGCAACACCCGAGACGTTCACGGACCGGTCGCGATGGCAAGGATGGGCCGCCGGAGCAGACGGCGGCTGGAACAAGCCGCCCACACCGTTGTGGGCCGACCAGGTCGGTGAGATGAGCTTCCGGCAAATCGAGGGCAAAGCGGTGTTGTCGTATTTCAACGCCAGCACCGGCAACATGGAGGTCCGGGTGGCCGAGGATCCGACGTCGTTGGGCGCCGCGCCGGTGACCACGGTGGTGCAACACGACGAGTGGCCGGATCCCGCAGAAAGCCTGCCGCCGCCGTATGACAATCGGCTCGCCCAACCCTATGGGGGGTACATTTCGCCGGGGTCGACGCTCGACGAATTGCGGGTGTTCGTCAGCCAGTGGAACAACGCCGATCCGAGCGCGCGCGCCCCGTATCGGGTCATTCAGTTCGCCGTCAACCCGTATAAGCCGGACGAATAGGCGAGAAGCACTCATAGCTATTTCATAGCTGGAACCTAGCTGCGGCTATTGCTTGCTCACGATATTCGAGGCATGACTGAAACACCTGACACTCCAACCAGACGGACCGCCGTCGCCGCCACGCCAGCCGCCGAGCCTGTCAAACCGTATTGGCTCTACCGGTTGGCGGCATGGGTGGTGATTGTGGCCGGCATCCTGTTCATCGTGACGACCATTTTCTTCGCCGGCTTCCGGATCGCCGGCCACGGTCATCACCGACACCACCACCACGGTCACCACGCCGCCATGTTCCACCAGCGCGGACCTGGCGGTCCGGGCGGACCGGGGGCGGTACGGCCCGGAAGGCCAGGCGGTGCGGGCGGAACCAGCCCCAGTCCTGGGCCGGGCCAGCCGCCGCAGTCCATTGCTCCCTCCACCGCTCCGGCAACCCCGTAGCGTTGGAGTAGCAACCGTAGTGGCTGCAAAACCCTTGTAAGCCTTCGGAAGTCAACGGCTTCCACGGCACTTGTCCATTACCAGAGCCCGGCGCCCCGGGGGGCGCCGGGCTCCGACCTGTAAGGAACTGTCCGTTGCTGATTCGCCGAGCGACTCGCGGATTGAGCTACGGCTCACAGCAATTTCATGGCGCGAACGCCACTGCGGCTCTCGTCGCGCTAGGGCATGATTCGAGACATGGCTGAAACACCTGCACCCCCGGTCACGCAACCGCGCGCAAAGCCGGAACGGCTCTTTCAGATCGCGGCATGGGTCGCGATCGTCGCCGGGGTCGTGTTCATCATCGCGACCGTCCTGCTTTTCATTTGCGCGTTCGTCTGCTGCCGCTAGGCGCACACCCGGCAGGACCGGAATTTCATGTCCCGAACCGTGCACGGCCCTTTGTGGGATGGGCATGATTTAGGGCATGACCGACACACCTGAACCGCCGACCCCCTCGCCGTCTGCAGCGGCGCCGCCGCCACCGCCTGCCGGTCCCCCATCCCGTCCGGCACCGCCGCCGTCCTTGGCCCAGCCGAGCCGGCTTTACCAAGTCGCGGCGTGGGTAGTGATCGTCGCCGGAATCGTTTTCGTGGTGGCGGTCATCTTCTTCTCGGGCGCCGCAGTCGCGGGCCATCGCCACTGCCATCGCCACCATCACCACGGCATGTTCGTCCCCGGCGGGCCGCCGCCCGGCCCCGGGGGATGGGTCATCGTCCCCGGCGGACCCGGGACACCCGGCGCCCCGCCTCCCGGACCCGGCGCCCCGCCTCCCGGACCCGGCGCCCCGCCTCCCGGACCCGGCGGTCCGGGAATGATGCCGGGGCCGGGCATGGTTCCCGGCGGTCCGGGCGGCCCTGGCATGGGTCCAGGTATGCGACCAGGCGGTCCGGGCCAGACACCGCCGCCGTCGCCGCCGCCACCACGAGCGTAGCTGACGGTGCCGAACCGACGGCTACGCGGCACTAAGCCCTTGTGGCTCAGTAACATTCAGTAAGCGCATCCAGATCGCCCGGCGCGCAACGTGATTGGCTGGCCCGCCGGTGGGTCCGGTTGGCGCGACCGGAGCGCTAGTCGACCGGTCTTCTGTTTCGTATGTCTAGTTGGCATGATCGAGCCCTATGAGCATCGAAGCCATCTACACCGCAGAGTCCACTGCCACCGGAGGGGGCCGCGACGGGCACGTGAAGTCGTCTGACGGTCGCCTTGACCTCGAGACACGTCCGCCCAAGCCGATGGGCGGCAGCGGCGACGGCACGAACCCGGAGCAACTGTTCTCCGCCGGCTACGCCTCATGCTTCCTCGGCGCGCTGCGGCTGGTGGCAGGCAGAAACAAGGTCACGCTTCCCGACAACACCGAGGTGACCGTCAAGATCGGCATCGGCCGCACGCCGGAGGGCGGTTTCGGGCTGACGGGCAACATCGTCGGCACCCTGCCCGGGCTCGACCAAAAGGACGCCGACGACCTGATGCACCAGGCCCATCAGGTCTGTCCGTACTCCAATGCCACTCGTGGGAACGTCGACATCGACGTCTCGGCCAAGGTTTAGCCCGGTGCGCGTCGCCGTCGCGGCGCTGGGCGTGGCGTTAGCGATCTCGGCAGCGGCCCCGCTCGCCAACGCGCGTCCCTCCGAACCGGGAGTGGTGAACTACGCGGTGCTGGGCAAGGGCTCGGTCGGCAACATCGTCGGCGGCCCGATGCGCTGGGAGTCGATGTCCACCGATCCCTACCAGGGGTATTGGGTCGACGATCCGGTGTGCAACAACTGGGCGGACATCGGCTTGCCGGAGGTCTACAACGACCCGGACCTCGCGTCGTTCAACAGCGCGGTCACCCAGACGTCGGCCACCGACCAGACCCATTTCGTCAAGCAGGCGGTGGGAGTGTTCGCCACCGGCGACGCCGCGGGTCGCGCATTCCACCGCGTGGTCGACCGCACGGTCGGCTGCTCCGGGCAGACCACCGCGATGCACCTGGACAACGGCACCACCGAGGTGTGGTCGTTCGACGGCGGCCCGGCGACCGGCACCGACGCGGCCTGGACCAAACAGGAAGCCGGCACCGATCGCCGCTGCTTCAACCAGACACGGTTGCGGGAGAACGTCCTGCTGCAGGCCAAGGTGTGCCAATCCGGCAACGGAGGACCGGCGGTCAACGCACTGGCAGGCGCCATGCAGAACACGCTGGGCCAGTAACCGGCCGGTCTGATGGTGGCGACCTGCTGCGCCCGGCTCCGCCGCGCTTGCGACCGCCACGCCGGTCTGATGGTGGCGACCCGCTGCGCCCGGCTGCGCCGCACTTGCGATCGCCACGCCGGTTTGATGGTGGCGACCCGCTGCGCCCGGCTGCGCCGCGCTTGCGATCGCCACGCCGGTCTGATGGTGGCGACCCGCTGCGCCCGGCTGCGCCGCGCTTGCGATCGCCACGCCGGTCTGATGGTGGCGACCTGCTGCGCCCGGCTCCGCCGCGCTTGCGATCGCACGCCGGTCTGATGGTGGCGACCCGCTGCGCCCGGCTGCGCCGCGCTTGCGATCGCCACTACCGACTGCCGGGAATATGTCGGTGCTGTCTGCAAGATGGACTGTGGGTGGCTATCGTCCGGGATAACCGCGCGCAACCACGCTCCGACGACGCACCGTGTTGGGGCCGGGAGGAAACGGTGGATATGGCGGTCGCGTCGCAGCTGGGTGGCACTCGGTTGGCAGAGGCCGAACTGGCCAGCTCCTCGGCCGCCGCACAATGCATCACCGACACCTGCTTATCGGACGGCCCGCTGGGGCGGGTCGGTCTGGAAATCGAGGCGCACTGCTACGACCCGGCCAATCCCCACCGCAGGCCGAGCTGGAAAGAAATCAGCGACGTCTTGGCGGAGCTTCCGGCGCTGCCCGGCGGCAGTGCGGTCAGCGTCGAACCCGGCGGTGCCGTCGAACTTTCCAGCCCGCCGCTGGACGGCGCCCTCCCGGCGATCGATGCGATAACCAGCGACCAGGACATGCTGCGGTCGGCCTTCGCCCGCGCCGGCCTGGGTCTGGTGTCGTTGGGCGCGGACCCGCTGCGCCCGGCCATGCGCGTCAACCCGGGCGCGCGCTACCGCGCCATGGAGCAGTTCTTCGCTGCCAGCCACACCGGCGCGGCGGGCGCGGCGATGATGACCTCGACGGCGTCGATCCAGGTCAACCTGGACGCGGGCCCCAAAGCCGGGTGGGCGGACCGGGTACGGCTCGCGCACGCGCTGGGGCCGACGATGATCGCGATCGCCGCCAATTCTCCGCTACTGGGCGGACAGTTCTCCGGATGGCAGTCGACCCGCCAGCGGGTGTGGGGTCAGCTGGACTCCGCGCGCTGCGGGCCGGTGTTGACGGCAAGCGCCGACGATCCCGGCACTGACTGGGCACGCTACGCGCTGAAGGCCCCGGTGATGCTGGTGCTCAACCCCGACGCAGTGCCGGTCGCACACTATGTGCCGTTCACCGACTGGGCTGATGGCCGGATGCTGCTCGGCGGACGACGCCCGACAGTCGCCGACCTCGACTACCACCTCACCACGCTGTTCCCGCCGGTGCGCCCGCGCCGATGGCTGGAGATCCGCTATCTCGACAGCGTCCCCGACGACACGTGGCCCGCCGTCGTCTTCACGCTGGTGGCGCTGCTGGACGACCCGGCTGCCGCCGATATCGCCGCCGAGGCCGTCGAACCGGTGGCGACCGCCTGGGACACCGCCGCCCGGATCGGATTGGGCGACCGCCGGCTCTACGCGGCGGCCAACCGGTGTGTGGCCGCTGCCGCGGAACGGGTACCAGCCAACCTGGGCGAGGCAATGCAGCGGCTGGTCCAGGCTGTCGAGCAGGGTCGGTGTCCGGCCGACGACTTCTCCGACCAGGTGATCGGCCACGGCATCGCGCCCACGGTCGCACGTCTGGCGCAAGGGGAGTTGTGACGGTACGGGAACAGCTGGCCAGCGACCTGGCGCGGGCGCGCGAGCGCACGCTGCGACTGGTCGATTTCGACGATGCTGAACTGTGCCGCCAGTACGACCCGCTGATGAGTCCGCTGGTGTGGGACCTGGCGCACATCGGCCAGCAAGAAGAACTGTGGCTGCTGCGCGGCGGCGATCTCGACCGCCCGGGCATCCTGCCCGCCGACGTCGAGGGCCTCTACGACGCGTTCGTGCATTCTCGGGCCAGCCGGGTGGTCCTGCCGCTGCTCTCCCCGGGGCAGGCGCGGGCGTATTGCCACACCATCCGCTCGGCTGCGCTGGACGCCCTGGATCGCTCACCCGACGAGCCCGACGCGAACTTCGTGTTCGGGATGGCGGTCAGCCACGAACACCAGCACGACGAAACCATGCTGCAGGCGCTGAACTTGCGCACCGGCCCGGCCCTGCTGAACACGGGCGCCACGCTGCCGGAAGGGCGCCCAGGCATCGCCGGAACATCGGTGCTGGTGCCCGGCGGCCCCTTCGTGCTAGGTGTGGAAGCCGCCAGCGAACCGTTCTCGCTGGACAATGAACGCCCCGCCCACGTCGTCGATATCCCGTCGTTCCGCATCGGGCGGGTCCCGGTCACCAACGGCGAATGGCGCCAGTTCATCGACGACGGCGGCTACCGCGAGCCGCGATGGTGGTCGGCGCGCGGCTGGCAGCACCGTCAGCAGGCCGGGCTGACCGCGCCGCAATTTTGGGACCCGGACGGGCAGATCCGCACCCGTTTCGGTCACGTCGAGCAGATCCCCGCCGACGAACCGGTCCAGCACGTCACCTACTTCGAGGCCGAGGCCTATGCCGCGTGGGCCGGCGCCCGGCTGCCCACCGAAATCGAATGGGAGAAGGCGTGCGCCTGGGATCCGGTGGCCAACGCGCGGCGCCGCTACCCCTGGGGAGCCGACGAGCCGTCCGCCGAGCGTGCCAACCTCGGCGGCGATGCCCTGCGCCCGGCGCCGGTCGGCGCGTACCCGGCCGGGGCGTCGGCCTACGGGGTCGAGCAGATGCTGGGCGACGTCTGGGAGTGGACCAGCTCGCCGCTGCAGCCCTGGCCGGGATTCGTGCCGATGATCTACCGGCGTTATTCGCAGCCTTTCTTCGGCGGCGACTATCGGGTGCTGCGCGGCGGATCATGGGCGGTGGAACCGGGAATCCTGCGGCCCAGCTTCCGCAATTGGGACCACCCCTACCGCCGGCAGATCTTCGCCGGTGTCCGGCTGGCTTGGGACCCCGCCGACTGATGTGCCGTCATTTGGGATGGCTGGGTCGCGACGTCGCGATCTCCACGCTGGTGCTGGATCCGCCGCACAGTCTGCGGGTGCAGTCCTATGCGCCGCGCCGCCAGAAGCACGGCATGATGAACGCCGACGGTTGGGGTGTGGGCTTTTTCGACCGCGCCACCCCGCGACGCTGGCGCAGCACAACACCGCTGTGGGGCGACGTATCGTTCGATTCGGTGGCGCCCGCGCTGCGCAGCCACTGCGTGGTCGCATCGGTGCGTTCGGCGACCATCGGCATGCCGATCGAACTCAGCGCGACCGCGCCGTTCACCGACGGCCGCTGGCTGCTGGCACACAACGGTGTCGTCGACCGCGCCGTGTTGCCGGCCACCGCGTCGGCCGAACCCATTTGCGACAGCACGCTTTTAGCGGCGCTGATCTTCTCCCGCGGCCTCGACGCCCTGGACGAGGTGATCCTGCAACTCGGGGCCGACGACCCGAACGCCCGGCTGAACATCTTGGCGGCCAACGGTTCCCGGATGCTGGCCACCACGTGGGGAGACACCCTGTCGGTGCTGCGTCGCGCCGACGGCGTGGTATTGGCCAGCGAGCCGTACGACGACGACCCGAACTGGCAGGACATTCCGGACCGCCACCTCGTCGACGTCACCCCGGACGGGGTCACGATAACCGCACTGAGAGGATCTCGATGACCCTGTCGCTGTCGAACCACCTGGCCGCGGACTCCGCGTATCACGCACTGCGACAAGATGTGCTCGACGGACTGCGCCGTTCGCCAAAGGAATTGCCGCCCAAGTGGTTCTACGACTCGGTGGGCAGCGAGCTGTTCGACCAGATCACCCGGCTGCCCGAGTACTACCCGACCCGAGCCGAGGCCGAGATTCTCTCCGCCCGCTCGGCGGAGGTCGCCTTGCTGACCGGCGCAGACACCCTGGTCGAATTGGGCAGCGGCACCTCGGAGAAGACGCGCATGCTGCTGGCCGCGCTGCGCGAGCATGGTTCCCTGCGCAGGTTCGTCCCGTTCGACGTCGACGCCAGCGTGCTGCAAGCAGCCGCCACGGGCATCCAGCACGACTATCCGGGCCTCGAGATCGCAGCTGTCTGTGGTGATTTCGAGGAGCATCTGGCGGAGATTCCCGGCGGCGGACGGCGGCTGTTCGTGTTCTTGGGGTCGACGATTGGCAACCTCACCCCCGGACCTCGCGCGCAGTTCCTGGCGTCGCTGGCCGCTGTGCTGCAGCCCGGCGACAGCCTGCTGCTGGGCACCGATCTGGTCAAGGACACCGACCGGCTGGTCCGCGCCTACGACGACGCAGCGGGAGTGACAGCGCGGTTCAACCGAAATGTGCTTGCGGTGATCAACCGCGAACTCGACGCCGATTTCGATATCGACGCCTACGCCCACGTCGCCCGCTGGAATGGGGAAGCCGAGCGCATCGAGATGTGGTTGCGCGCCGACGGGGCACAGCGGGTGCGCATCGAAGCCTTGGATCTGACAGTCGAATTCGCCGCCGACGAGGAGATGCTCACCGAGGTGTCGTGCAAGTTTCGTATCGAGGCGGTCGCCGCCGAACTGGCGGCGGCGGGCCTGCGACGGACCCGGTGGTGGACCGACGACGCCAGCGACTTCGCGTTGTCGCTGGCTGTCAAGTGACCCTGGCCGAGAGGTGGCGCGCGGCGCGGCCACCGGTAGCCGGCCTGCACCTCGACAGTGCGGCATGTTCGCGGCAGAGCTTCGCCGCTCTGGATGCCGCGGCCCGGCACGCGCGGCACGAGGCCGAGGTCGGCGGATACGTTGCGGCACAAGCGGCCACACCGGTTTTGGAGGCTGGGCGCGCCGCGGTGGCCGCGCTCGGCGGCATGTCCGACGCCGAGGTGGTGTTCACCACCGGGTCGTTGCATGCACTCGACCTGCTGCTGGGTAGCTGGCCGCCGGGCGGACGCACGCTGGCCTGCCTGCCCGGCGAGTACGGGCCGAATCTGGCGCTGATGGCTGTGCACGGCTTCGCCCGGCGCCCGCTACCCGTCGACGATGTCGGCCGGGTAGATGTCGACGAAGCTGCGGCTGGCCTGGCCGCCGACCCGCCCGAACTGGTGCACCTGACCGCGGTGGCCAGCCATCGCGGTGTGGTCCAGCTGCTGGCGGCGATAAGGCAGCTCTGCGCTGAGCTCGGGCTGCCGCTGGTGGTCGACGCCGCCCAAGCGCTCGGCCATGTCGACTGCGCCGTCGGCGCCGACGCGATGTACGCGTCGTCTCGCAAATGGATCGCGGGCCCGCGCGGGGTCGGGGCGCTGGCCGTTCGTCCGACGCTGATGCAGCGGCTGCGTCCGCGGCTGCCGCCGCCGGACTGGGTGTCGCCGCTGTCGGTGGCCCAACGGCTCGAACTCGGCGAGGCGAATATTGCTGCGCGAATCGGGTTTTCGGTGGCATTGGGTGAGCATCTGGCCTCTGATCCGCCGCAGATGCGGGCGCGTCTGGCCGACGTCGGCCGAGCCACCCGAACCGTTCTGGCCGAGGTGCCGGGGTGGAGCGTGGTCGAAGCGGTCGACGAGCCGAGCGCTATCACCACACTGGCCCCGACGGACGGGGCGGATCCGAATACGGTGCGCGCTTGGCTGATCGCCGAACGGCGCATCGTCACCACGGCCGCCGGGGTCGAGCGGGCGCCGCTGGAACTGACCGGCCCGGTGCTGCGAATTTCACCGCACGTGGACGCGACCACCGACGATTTGGCGATGTTCGCCGCGGCATTGGCCGACGCGACCGCGGCCGCGTGACAGTACAGCGCTAGCCGGCTTTGTGCGAGGTCAGCAGATAGGCCGGGAACTTCATCCGGCCCTTCTCGTCTCGCTCGTGCGGCGGCATCTCGATCTGTGCGCCAGGCACTTTCGGCACATTGGCATGGATGTGCGCCAGGCCGATCTCGTCGATCTGCCAGTACTTGCTCACCGCGGCGCGCAATTCGTCTTCGTCGACTTCGTTTGGCTTGGTTTCCATTTCGCTCGGGAAGGCGCCCTTGGCGAACACCAGCACGTAGTAGCTCGCGCCGGGAGCCGCCGCGCGGTGCACCGAGCGCAGGTAGTCGTCGCGCTTCTCGACCGGCAGTGAGTGAAACAGCGTGGAGTCGACCACTGCGTTGAAGCGGGCGTCATAGCCGGTTAACGACGTGATATCGGCTTGCACGAAGCTTGCGTTGCTCAACCCGCGTTCCTGCGCCGCCTTGGTGGCGGCCGCGACAGCGGTGGGCGTGATGTCGACGCCGACCACGGTGTAGCCCTCGGCGGCCAGCGCCAGCGATTCCGGCACGAGTTCGTCGGCGGCACAACTAAACCGGTGTGATCTAGCTGGGCACCTCCCACGTGTGCACCGGCTCGTTGCTGTGCATGTGCTGGCAGTACCGCCGCAACATCTCGGCCAGCGCGGCAGGGCGCGGCATGCCGCGCTGTTGCAGCGCCTGCACGGTGGACACCTGCCAGCCCGCGCCGTTGCGGCCGGTCTTAGCGCGGCCCTCGATGACGCCGAGGAAGCGGTCGCGGACCTCCACGGACACATTCCAGCGCCGCAGACCCTCCTCAGCCAGGGGCAGCAAGTGGCGCAAAACCAATTCGTCGGGTGCGACGTCACCCAAGCCCGGCCAGTACAGCCGAGCGTCCATCCCGTGCCGGGCGGCTTCCAGGAAGTTCGCATGAGCCGTAGCAAAACTCAGCTTGGTCCACAACGGGCGATCTTCCTCTGACAGGGTGCGCAGCATGCCGTAGTAGAACGCCGAATTCGCCAGCATGTCCACGACGGTCGGTCCGGCGGGCAACACCCGGTTTTCCACCCGCAGATGCGGACGGCCGACCCCGTTTACTTCCACGACGTCGTAGACCGGCCGATTCCACCGGTACACCGTGCCGTTGTGCAGGCGCAGCTCGGAGAGTTGGGGAGTGCGCCCGGCGGCCAACTCGGCGACCGGGTCCTCGTCGGACACTTCAGGCAGCAACGACGGGAAGTAGCGGACGTTCTCCTCGAACAGGTCGAAGATCGACGTGATCCAGCGTTCGCCGAACCACACCCGCGGCCGCACACCTTGGGCTTTGAGTTCGTCCGGGCGGGTGTCGGTGGCCTGAGCGAACAGCTCGATGCGGGTTTCGGCCCACAGTTGGTGACCGAAGAAGTACGGCGAGTTGGCGCCGAGCGCCAGTTGCGGTCCGGCCAGCACCTGGGCGGCGTTCCAGTTGTCGGCGAAGTCCTCAGGAGAGACCTGAAGGTGCAATTGCGTGCTGGTGCAAGCGGATTCCGGTGCGATCGACGGGTAGTGCAGGCTCAGCGGTTCCGGCCCGCTGATATCGATCTGGATGTCCTCGCCGCGAGCGTTGAAGATGGAGTCATTGAGCGCCGCATACCGTGTCGATTCGCTCATCCAGTCGGTGGTCAGGTGTTCGGGCATCAGCGTGGGCAGGATGCCGATCATGACGATGTGAGCGCCGCCCGCGCTGGCTTTGGTTTCGGCGGCGTTCAAGCTGGCCCGCACGTCGGTCTCCAGATCGAGGTGGGCGCGTCCGGTCAGCGGGCGGGGCGGCACGTTGAATTCGATGTTGTAGGCGCCTAATTCGGTCTGATAAGCCGGGTCGGCGATAGCAGCCAGGACGTCCTGGTTCGACATCGCCGGCTGATAGTCGCCGTCGACAAGGTTGCACTCGATCTCGATACCGGTGAGCGGCTGGTCGAACTCGAAGCTGGATTGGGAGAGCATGGTTTCGAAGACGTCCAGACACAACTGCACCTTGCGCCGATACTCCTGCCGGTGCGCGC
The DNA here is from genome assembly GCF_010731635.1 of Mycobacterium noviomagense. Taxonomy (NCBI): domain Bacteria; kingdom Bacillati; phylum Actinomycetota; class Actinomycetes; order Mycobacteriales; family Mycobacteriaceae; genus Mycobacterium; species Mycobacterium noviomagense. Next base: position 1,464,163 of record NZ_AP022583.1, on the reverse strand, counting down.
TGGTGTAGGTGGTGCGCTTGACCTCTTCTCCCACACCGACGATGCAACCTGCTCAATGACGCTTGCGCAACTGACGCCCGCGCCATGATGCCACGACGACCTGCGGGCGTGGAACCAGCGGGCTGTTGAACGCGCCTCCGCTGCGCAGTTCGACCTCGATCGCCGGGTCGGCGTGGCGGGCCAATGCCACCAGCGCCGACGGACTGTAGGCGCGCAGCGAGCTGATGAACCCGTCGTGCGCGAACGGCACGAGCGGGACCAATGGCAGCATCGCCACCAGCCGTGCGATGTGCAATGGTGCCGGCGGCCGCGGCAGATCGATGATCAGCAGCTTGTCTGCGGCCCGGGTGCCCTCGGCGAAAACCTGGGCCGCCAATGCCGGCGGCAGATGATGAAACGACATCGCGAACACCGCGAGGTCGAAATACCCGTCGGGCGCGTCGATATGGGTGGCGTCCATCTCGCGCACGGTGGCACGCGGATGGTCGCCGAGGTCACCGGCGGCGATGGCGGCCACCGATGTGGGCTCGACGTCGGTCACGGTGACCTGGGCGGTGGGATGCAGGCTCAGCAACGCCCGTGACAGCCCGCCGTGACCCGAGCCCAGTTCGAGGATCTTGGGATCGGGTACGTCGGCGACGTCGTCCAGCGCGAGGCGCGCGAAACGCTCGTGGTGTCCGAAAAAGCGCCCGAATCGGTCCAGCGACCGGACCACGGCACGTTTCCGGTGCTCGACGTCGTCACGGTCCAGATACTCCAGCCGCCGCGTCTGTAACCGACGATCCAGCCACGATGCGTCCGGTCCGCCGCTAGGCATGCTTTCGATGTCGGTGATCTGCGTGCCCATGTAGACCATCATGGACGATGGCCCGTAGTGGGTGCCGTCACGCCGAGGAGGGCAAGTGACCGAGTTCGTTGCGTCGATCGACCAGGGCACCACCAGCACCCGCTGCATGATCTTCGACCACGACGGCACCGAGGTCGCCCGCCACCAGCTCGAGCACGAACAAATTCTGCCGCGCGCCGGCTGGGTGGAGCATAACCCGGTCGAGATCTGGGAGCGCACCGCATCCGTGCTGGTATCGGCGCTCAACACCCGCAACCTGGCACCGAAAGACCTTGCGGCACTTGGGATCAGCAATCAGCGGGAGACAACGCTGGTGTGGAACCGCCGAACCGGCCGGCCGTACTACAACGCGATCGTCTGGCAGGATACCCGCACCGACCGCATCGCCTCGGCGCTCGACCGCAGCGGGCATGGCGATGTGATCCGCCGCAAGGCGGGGTTGCCGCCGGCGACCTATTTCGCGGGCGGCAAATTGCAGTGGATTCTGGAAAACGTCGATGGCGTGCGGGAAGCGGCCGAATGTGGCGACGCGATTTTCGGCACACCCGACACCTGGGTGGTGTGGAATCTGACCGGCGGTCCGCGCGGCGGCGTGCACGTCACCGATGTCACCAACGCCAGCAGAACCATGCTGATGGATCTCGAGACGCTGGACTGGGATGACGAGCTGTTGTCATTTTTCTCGATTCCCCGGGCCATGTTGCCGGCGATCGCGCCGTCGTCGTCCGAGCAGCCGTACGGCGTTACCGCGGAAACCGGGCCTGTCGGGGGCGAAGTGCCGATCACCGGAATCCTCGGCGACCAGCATGCGGCGATGGTCGGTCAGGTGTGTCTGGCCGAAGGAGAAGCGAAAAACACCTACGGCACCGGCAATTTCCTGCTTCTTAACACCGGCGAGAAAATCGTGCGCTCGGCAAACGGACTGCTGACCACCGTGTGCTATCAATTCGGCAACGCCAAACCCGTTTACGCCCTGGAAGGTTCGATCGCGGTCACCGGTTCGGCTGTGCAGTGGCTGCGTGACCAGCTGGGCATCATCAGCGGCGCAGCCCAGAGCGAGGCGCTGGCGCGCCAGGTGAAGGACAACGGCGGTGTCTACTTCGTCCCGGCGTTTTCCGGGTTGTTCGCTCCGTACTGGCGATCCGATGCCCGTGGCGCGATCGTCGGGTTGTCGCGGTACAACACCAATGCACACCTGGCCCGCGCGACGCTGGAGGCGATCTGCTACCAAAGCCGGGACGTAGTCGACGCGATGGAGGCCGATTCCGGTGTGCACCTTGAAGTTTTGAAGGTCGACGGGGGTATCACCGCGAACGACTTGTGCATGCAGATTCAGGCCGACGTACTCGGCGTAGACGTCGTGCGACCCGTGGTCGCCGAGACCACCGCGCTGGGCGCGGCCTACGCCGCAGGCCTTGCGGTCAGGTTCTGGGCCGATCCCGACGACCTGCGGGCCAACTGGCACGAGGACAAGCGGTGGACCCCGGCGTGGAGCGACGACGAGCGCGCCGCCGGTTACGAGGGTTGGCGCAAAGCGGTGCAGCGCAGCCTGAACTGGGTTGAGGTGTCGTGATGCGGCCCATCAACGGCCGGCGCGCTACTCGCTTTCGCCGAGAATGCTGTAAATGTCGCGGCGTGCGTTGTTGACGATGTCGGCGATGCGCGCCTGTTGTTCGGCGGTCGCGATGGCCGTGGATTGCGCGACGGCAGCGGCCAATTGCGCAAAGGCAGAGTTCAGGTCGAGCTGAAACGGCTCGATGCCATCCGCGATCTGCTCCCACGGCGGGGTCTCGGCCTTGTCGGCCGCCGCGCGCCCGTCGTCGGTCAGCTCGAAAAGCTTTTTGTTGCCGTTACTTTCGGTGGCGGCGATCAGACCTTCGTCCACCAGCAGCTGCAACGTCGGGTATACCGACCCCGGGCTCGGACGCCACAGTCCGTTGCTGCGTTCGGCGATCTGCTGGATCATCTCGTAGCCGTGCATCGGCCGCTCGGCCAGCAGCAGCAGGATGGCCGTGCGGACGTCTCCGCGACGTCCTCGGCCGCGCCCGCCGCGGCGCCACACCCGCACGCCGATCCCCGGCCCGAATGTCGGGCCGAAGCCGGGGCCGAACCCGGCGGCGAAGCCGAACGGGAAGTCATGGCGGCCTGCCTGGTCACGTAGCTGCTCTTGGAACTCCTGTCGGGCCTGGCGCCTGGACTCATGAAATGCGCGCCGTTGTTCGGGGCCGAATCCGAATCCTGGCCGACCCGGGAATGGCCCCCCAGGGGTGTCGAATGGGTTGCTCATCGGTGTGGTCCTTCGCTATCGCCTCATCGTGGAGGGGGACGGCGTCGATCGCAATACCGGTCCGTTAGGGCGTTACTGCCCCTTCTCCTCCAAGCCGATCAGGGTCTTGTCGATCAGGTCAAGTATCTCTTGCATCGTGCGTCCAGGGGCATCGTTGAAGGCGGGAAGGCGGGAGCCGGGATGGGCCTCGAAGGAGCGGATAACGACGCCGCTCGGGTACATCTCGGCAATCTTGCCCTCCAGCGCTGTCAGCGCTGCCGACATGGCCGGGCAGCGTTCTGGGCTCCACACTGCTGCCGCAGCGCCTAGCAGGCATCTGCGGCCCGGTGCGTCTAGATAGCAATTCTGGGTCCAGCCGCGCGACTCTAAAACGCCGCGCATCTCTACCAGAACTTCACTCGGTTTCATCCCTTCTCCGTCGCCCGTCAATTCACGATACGTAAACGATATATCGCAATCTATCCCAGATGCAACGTGTTATCTGGGCGTGTTGGCTATCGCCCTGATCAGGTGGATGCGCCGGCGGGTTTGTATCCGGTCGCTGTTGGGTAGCAGTCGTGTGATGAACGAGCATGTTAAGACCGAGAGCACGGTCTCGGCCGACGCCACACCGCCGCCGGCCGGGGAACGTGGTGGACGTCTGAGGTTGTGGGTCAACTGGGTGTTGACACTGTTGACCGTGCCGGCCGCTGCGGCCGTGCTCTTGTTCGGGCTCGGGGCGGTGATGAGCACGGCGGGCTGTAGCGACAAGCAGTGTCCGAATCTGGGCCCAGGCGGTATCGGCTTCGGGGTGTTGTTCTACGGCGCGCCGATCGTGGCACTAGTGGCCATCGTCGCGTCGATTTTCACCGCGAAGCGCCGGTGGGGCGTCGTTGTTCCGCTCTGCGCGCTGGCGTTGTTGATCGCCGACCTCATCGTGCTTGCGGTCACGTTCCGGCAATAGTCGCGGCGTTACCGCGGCGGGCTCCACGATGGCGGCGGCCCGGGTGGCCATGGGCCTGGTCCAGCACCCGGTGGAGGACCTGGTCGTAATCGCGCCAGCTCGCGGCGATGGCGCTCGGCCAGCACCGCAGCCAGCACGAGCTGCGGCGGGGTGCCCGGCGGTGGCGGCGGCGCGATGCGGGACACCACGTCACCGGCTATCCGATAGGCCATCTGCTCACGCAACCGCGGCTCTAGCTGCGGTGCGCGCGAAAGGAATTGGCGGGCAAGCTGGGCTTGGTCCGCGCCCAGCCCGGATAGCTGTAGCGACGACGCCCACCAAGCCAGTGACGGCGGCATCGCCGGCGGCGGCCCGAGCTTCGGCCCCCGCTCGCTGACCACCACTGTGCCGGCGAAGATGTCGCCGATGCGTTTGGCCTTCGGCGACAGCATGCTGCAGATGATCGCGGGGCTGCCCAACAGCATCCAGATCTCTACCACTGATGCCAAAGCTCGAAATAGGGCCTGGCGGAACCGTTCCGGGCCGCCGTCGTCGGACACCACGCGCAGGCCCATCACGATCTTGCCCAGCGAACGACCCCGTGTTGCTGTTTCGAAGACGAGTGGATATCCGACCAGCACCAAGACGGTGAAGATCACCAGCATCGCGGCCGTCGCCGCATCGTCGAACTGTGTCTGGGTGGCCGCCCAAAGCATCAGGGCCAGCAGGTAACCGACGAACACCACCGTGATGTCGATCAGCGCACCGACCGCGCGGACTGGCAGCTGGGCGATCTGCACATCGAGCACCACAGCGTCGCCGGTCACCACCTCCGCCATAATGCGAACGCTACTCGAATTGTCGGGTGGCGACCCGCTGCACTCGGCTTCGCCGAGTTTGCGATCGCCACGTAGCCTGATCGGGGTGGACGTCGACGCTTTCGTGCTGGCGCACCGCGGCACCTGGGACCGGCTCGAGAGGTTGGTCAAGAATCGGCGCCGACTGACCGGTGCCGAAGTCGACGAACTCGTCGAGCTCTATCAACGCGTCTCCACTCACTTGTCGATGGTGCGCTCGGCCTCGTCGGATTCGGCGCTGGTCGGCCGGCTCTCGTCGCTGGTCGCGCGTGCGCGGTCGGTGGTCACCGGCGAGCATGCCCCGCTCGGCCGCGAGTTCGCCCGGTTCTGGACGGTGTCGTTCCCCGTGGTTGCCTACCGTGCCTGGCGCTGGTGGTTGGCGACGGGCGTCGCGTTCTTCGCTGTTGCGGTGGTCATTGCATATTGGGTGGCCGGTAGCCCCGAGGTGCAATCCACCATCGGAACCCCCAGTGAGATAGACGAATTGGTGAACCACGAATTCGCGTCGTATTACCGTGACCATCCAGCCGGCTCGTTCGCGCTCGAGGTCTGGACGAACAACGCCTGGATCGCCGCAAAGTGCATCGCTTTCGCTGTCCTGTTGGGCGTGCCGATCCCGTTTCTGCTGTTCCAGAACGCCGCCAACCTCGGAGTGGCGGCCGGGCTGATGTTTCCAGCCGGAAAGGGTGCCATTCTGCTGGGTTTGTTGCTGCCGCACGGGCTGCTGGAGTTGACGGCGGTGCTGCTGGCAGCCGCCGTTGGTATGCGGCTGGGGTGGTCGGTGATCTCGCCGGGGCATCGGCCGCGCGGACAGGTGCTCGCCGAGCAGGGCCGCGCTGTCGTGGCGGTGGCCGTGGGGTTGGTGTTGGTGTTGCTGGTCTCCGGCCTGATCGAAGCACTGGTCACGCCGTCGCCGTTGCCGACGTTCCTGCGCATCGGCATCGGGATCGCCGCGGAGGCAGCGTTTTTGGTTTACATTGTGCACTTCGGCCGACGAGCCGCACGCGCCGGTGAGACCGGGGACATCGCCGACGCGCCCGATGTCCTCCCGACCGGGTAAACCCGAAAGGGAAGTTATGGCACGCAAATTCGCGAAATATGTGCGTCAAGTGGCCGCTCGACGAGCCGGTCACAGCCGCCCGGTCGCTTTCATCGCCAGATAGCAATCGGCCAGTGCGGGAGCCAGTTCTTCGGGCTCCGCGTCGACGACCTCCACCCCGCCACGGCGCAGCCGGGCCGCGATCGCACGCCGGTCGTTGCGGGCTCGTTCCGCTGCGGCCGCGTCGTACACGGCTGCGGCATCGACTCGCCCACTGGCCATCTGGTCGACGCGCGGGTCGGCGACCGCTGCCAAGATCACCTGGTGCCTTCCCGACAACTGCGGCAGGACCGGCAGCAGCCCCTCGTCGAGAGCAGTCGCATTGAGGTCGGTCAACAGCACGACCAGTGCCCGGCGCCGGGCACGGCGAAGGATCGCGGCAACCATTGCAGCCCAATCGGATTCGAGCAGGGCTGGCTGCAGGGGAGTTATCGCGTCGACCAGTTGCGCGAGCACCTCTGTGCGCGACGCACCGAATACGGCGGCCCTGGTTACCCGGTCGTGGGCGAGGAAGTCGACGTGGTCGCCGGCTCGCGAGGCGAGCGCTGCTAGCAGCAGCGCGGCGTCCATCGACCAGTCCAGCCGCGGCCACCCGCTGGGCTGGCTGACGGTCGGGTCGAACCCGACGCGGCCCGCTGCAGTGCGACCGGTGTCGAGCACGATGACGACGCGCCGGTCGCGTTCGGGTCGCCACGTGCGGACCACCACGTCGGCGCGGCGGGCGGTGGCGCGCCAGTCGATCGAGCGGACGTCGTCGCCGACGACGTATTCGCGCAGCGAATCGAATTCGGTGCCCTGCCCGCGGATCAGGGTCGGCAGCATCCCGTCGATCTCGCGGAGCTTGGCCAGCCGCGACGGTAGATGCTTGCGCGACAAGAACGGTGGCAAGATGCGGACCTGACCGGGTACCTGTTGCGAGCGTTGCCGCCCCGCCAGCCCCAGCGGCCCGATCGAGCGTGCGGTGACCGCGGCCGATCGCTGCTCGCCGCGCCGCGCCGGCCGCAGCTGCGTCTGCACGCGACCGGTGTGTCCGGCCGCGAGGTCGACGGGATGGGCGTGCAGCGTGGCGCGCGCACTGGGCGCCCAGGCGTCGCGCACCTGGCCACGAAACCGTCGGCGCCCGTCGTTGCTGATCACCAACCCGGCGTCGACTGGCTCGCCGAGACGGGCCGACGCCGACCCGAATCGGTCAAACCGCAACGCGCGGGGGCTGGCCGCCCATCCGGCATCGAACGCTACCGCCACCGCCAAGGCCGTCAGCAACACGGCGAAAGATGTTGCAGGCCAGGGAGACAGCGCTACCGGCAGCACGCATATCAGCGCCACCAGTCCGGCGCGTCCGGTCAGGATCACTAGCGGGGCACCGGAACTGAGGCCAGGATTCCGTCGAGCACACCGTCGGGTGTGGCGCCTTCGAGCTCCGCTTCTGGGCGTAGCGACACCCGGTGGCGCAGCGTCGGTCGCGCCATGGCCTTCACATCGTCGGGGGTCACGTAGTTGCGGCCCGATAGCCAGGACCACGCCCGCGCGGTGCCCAGCAGCGCCGTCGCACCGCGGGGCGAAACGCCCAGTCGCAGCGCGGGGGAGCTCCGGGTTGCCGCGACGATGTCGACGATGTAGCCGAGCACCTCGTCGGCAACCCGCACTTGACGGACCGCGTCGCGCCCGGCCGCCAGCTGGTCGGGCCGCGCCACCGGCGTGATCGCGGAGAGGTCGCGCGGATCGAACCCGTGGGCATGCCGGCCCAGGATCGCGATTTCGGCGTCGCGCGGCGGCACCGGCACATTGAGCTTGAGCAGGAAGCGGTCGAGTTGAGCTTCCGGCAGCTGGTAGGTGCCCTCGTATTCGATCGGGTTTTGGGTCGCGGCGACGATGAAGGGGTCAGGCAGTGACTTCGGTTCGCCGTCCACGCTGACCTGACGTTCTTCCATGGCCTCCAGCAGGGCGGCCTGCGTCTTGGGGGGAGTGCGGTTGATCTCGTCGGCCAACATGAGGTTGGTGAACACCGGGCCGGCACGAAACACGAACGCGGCGGTGCGTGCGTCGTAGATCAGCGAGCCGGTGACGTCGCCGGGCATCAGATCCGGTGTGAACTGCACGCGTTTGAACTCCAACTGCAACGCCGCGGCCAGCGCACGTACCAGCAGCGTTTTCGCCACGCCCGGAACACCTTCGAGCAGCACGTGACCGCGGCACAGCAACGCGATCACCAGGCCGCTGACCACCGCGTCCTGCCCGACAACTGCCTTGGCGATCTCGGTGCGCACCGCCAGCAGGGCCTGCCGTGCCTGTTCAGTCATCGCTGTGCGACCTGCCTTTCGATGTCGTCAAGCGCCTGGGCCAGATGTACCAGGTCGGAGTCGGTGACCGGTGGGGGACCGAACAGTATGTGCCCCACAAACTCTGGGCTGGCCGCACTGCGCTGGGCGACGGCCGTCACGACAGCAGCCGCCGGCGCGTTGACGGCGAGTCCGATGCGGGGCAGCAGCCGCTGCAACGTCGCTGTGCGCAGCGCCTCGGCGGCGCGATCCCGCGCCCGCCGGGACCGATACAGCCGGCCACGACCCTCGACCGTCTCGGAAGCCCGAACCACGACCGGCAAGTCCTCCGCGACCACCGGGCCAAGTCGTCGGCCTTGCCACACTGCGAGCAGTACCACCACCACCGCGAGCTGCAATACGATCCAGTCGACTTTGCCCGGGATCGCGTCGAAGATCGTTGCCGACGACGACCTTTCGCCTTCGATGTGCTGAGGTGCGTACCAGATGAGGCGGGGTCGCTGGCCGGCGAGGTTCATCGCCAACGCGGCATTGCCGGCCCGCAACAGGTCGCCGTTGGTCATGAAGCCGGCATTGCCGACGACCGTGACTGTGCGAGCGCCGTCCCGGTAGCGCACCAGCACGCCGTCGTAGCAGCTGGTCAACGGTTGGTCGGCAGTGTAGGTGTTGGTCGGGCCGAACTGCACCGTGCCGGCTCGATTAGCCTCGCGCAGAGCGCAATCGGGCTCGTGGTCGAACGTGCTGGCGCCGCCGATGCGAAGGCCGGGGGTCAACGCGGCACGGGCGCGCGAGGTGGGCTCGACCAGCAGCCGATCGCCCGGGACTTGTGCCAACCGGTCCAGCAGCGCGTCGTCGACCAGGTGTTGCGTTTGCGCGAACAACAGCAGCGTGTCGGGCCGTGCGGCGCGTTCGACGTCGGCGACGCTGCCGGCAACGACGACTTCGACGCCGTGCTCACGCAACAACGCCACCAGCGCGTGCGCACCGTGGCGGCCAGTGGATGCCGGGTCCATCACGCCACCGGGCCGCGGGGCGGTCAGGTACGTGCCGAGGGCGGCGATTGCGGCGAGGGCCACCAGCGTCAGTGCAACCCAAAGCCACGTCCGCGCTCGCGGCGGCCCGGCAAGCGGACGGGTCCGCGGCTCGTCGACGGTCACCGGACCTGGGCCCGGGAACCCGACCGCAGCTGCTCATCGAGGTCGGCGATCATTCGGTAGGCGGCCGGCGTACCGGGGCGCCCACCGTAGGTGACGTCGTTGAAAGCATTTGCGGCCTGCGACATCTCCGATGCGAGATGCGGCAGGCGAACACCGGCGTCATGTGCCAATTCGTTTGCCGTGCGGCCTGGCATCGGACTGATCACACCGCTGTCCTGCAGGCTGCGTGCCACCGCACGCAGCCGGTGTCTGATCGCAGCGGCCCAATCACCTTGAGCGGCAAACTCTTCCGCAGTTGCACGATGCTGGGCAGCGCTGAGCTGGCCGCCGTCGAACACCGGGTGATCGCCGCCGCGGCTGGTGCGCAAGGTGCGTCGGGCAATGTGGATGGTGACGCCCACCCCGACAGCCACCAAGATCAGCAGCACCGAGACGGTGAACCACCCACCGGGCATCGATGCGCCCGCATGCAGCACGCGGTACACCAGATCGTCGAGCCAGTCGTGAAGCCGTTGGATCGGCGACTCTTTGGGATAGATCGCCTTGGCCAATTCGCGTTGGGCAGCTTGGTGTGCGGCATCGCGGTCGATGTCGATGGCGGGCATCCTCAGCCACTCCTCACAGCGGCCGGATGAGCCATAGGCCGTCGGTGGATGCTGTTGCGAAAGGCCCGGCGGCGGCGCCGCTTTGCAATACGAGATCGAACGCCTCGGCGCGAATCCGGCGGTCGGTGTACAACAAAACGAGGACTCCGGCGCTGAACGGGGTAGTGACGATCTGGCCGATCGCTGCGCCGATGGTAGCCACCGTGGCACCGATCAGGGCCGGACCGGTGGAATGCGTCGACGCCATCAACTGCCCAAAGAACGTGAACGGCGCCGCGATCGCGTCAGCGATCACGAGCACCACGACGGCGGTCAGAGCCCGAATACCCAGCACCCGCCAGAAGCTGTTGCGCACCAGCGCAAAGGATCTGCCGATCGCCCGCATCACGGTGAGCCTTTCCAGCACAATCAGCACCGGGGAGAACGACAACATGGTGTAGAGAAAGACCAGGGTCGCGATCAGCGCGAGTACCAGCGGGATACCGAAGATGATCGCGGCTGCGCCGTTGCCGATCGAGCCGACCACAGCCAGGACCACTATCACCAAGCCGACGAGCACAACCACCCCAGCGGCCTCCAACGCCGCCAACCCGATCAACGCCAGCAGCCGCCCGCGAACCTTGTCCCACGCCTCGCCGATGGTGATGGTCGATCCGAATACCGCGCGGCCGACGATTACGGTGAGGATCCCGCTGAGCAGAATGCTGCCCAGCCAGGTGACCAGGCTGCTGACCGCGATCGACAGTGTCCACGCGGCGGTTTCGCCCGATGTCGCTTCGGCGGCAGGGCCGCCGCCCGCCTGGCTGGCAGCCGTCAGCGGTCCGGCTTTGGCGATCAGTGCGACGAGCTGCATGACCACGACGACGACCGCGGTCAGTCCGAGGGTGGTCTTCGGATTGGCCCGGATGTAGCCGACGGCGCCGTTGAAGATCTCGCTCAGGCTCAACGGTCGAAGCGGGATGATCCCGGGCTTGAGTGCCCCCGGCGGCAGTGGTGGCATTCCGCCGTAGGGCGGCGCCATGCCGTAGCCAGGCGTCATGCCGTAGCCAGGCGTCATGCCGTACCCAGGCGTCATGCCGTAGCCAGGTGGCGGGCCGTACCCAGGTGGGGGACCGTAGCCCGGTGGCGGGCCGTACGGCGGACCGTAGCCGGGCGGGCCCGGCGGTGGCGGGCCGCCGTAGCCCGGGGGCGGCGGCCAGTAAGCCTGCGGGCCAGGGCCGTAACCCGGCGGTGGACCGTAGCCCAGCGGCGGGTACCCCGGCGCGGCATACCCGGGGCTGCCGTAACCGGGTGGCGGGTAATCGGGCGCGGGATAGTCCGGGTACTCGGGCGGCGGCGTGCTCACCTGGTGGCGCCGCCGTCGTCGTCGATCATGGTTCCCATCCTGTCGGCCAGCAGTGCAATTCTCAATCTTCTCAAGTGTCTCGCCGGTACCCGAAGTGGCTGCGGCGCGTAGCGTCTTGGTTCATGGCGGAACTGAAGTCGCGATTGCGCGCGGACCTCACCGACGCAATGAAGACCCAGGACAAGTTGCGCACTGCGACCCTGCGGATGCTGCTGGCCGCGATCCAGACCGAAGAAGTCTCCGGCAAGCAATCGCGGGAGCTCTCCGACGACGAGGTGATCAAGGTGCTGGCCAGGGAGTCGCGCAAGCGCGGCGAAGCCGCCGAGATCTACACCCAGAACGGCCGCGGCGAACTCGCGGCGAACGAGCACGCAGAAGCGCGGATCATCGACGAGTACCTGCCGACGCCGCTCACCGAGGGCGAGCTGGCCGACGTCGTCGACACCGCGATCGCCCAGGTGGCCGAGCAACTCGGCGAGCGGCCCGGCATCAAGCAGATGGGCTTGGTGATGAAAGCGGCGACCGCGATCGCCGCGGGCAAGGCCGACGGCGCCCGGCTGGCCGCCGCGGCCAAAGAGCGGCTCTAGAGCCACAGCCGTTTGCGTCCGTCGCACCGGGGTACCCGTGTGCGTATGACCCGATTTGGCTACACGTTGATGACGGAGCAGAGCGGCCCGAAAGACCTTGTGCAGTACGCGATCTCGGCCGAAGAGCGGGGTTTCGACTTCGAGGTCTGCAGTGACCACTACTCGCCGTGGCTGGCGTCGCAAGGACACGCACCTAACGCCTGGACGGTGTTGGGTGCGGTCGCACACGCCACCGAACGAGTCGACCTCTACACGTATGTCACCTGCCCCACGATCCGGTATCACCCCGCGATCGTCGCCCAGCAGGCGGCAACCCTGCAGATCCTCGCCGACGGGCGGTTCACCCTCGGCCTGGGCAGCGGCGAGAACCTCAACGAGCACGTCGTCGGCAAGGGCTGGCCGACGGTTGTGCGCCGCCAGGAGATGCTGCTGGAAGCCATCCAGATCATTCGCGCCCTGCTCAGCGGCGTGATGGTCAACTGGCGCGGCGACTACTACCAAGTGGATTCGGCGCGACTGTGGGATCTGCCCGAGGTGCCGGTCGGCATCGGGGTGGCGATGGGCGGCAAGAAGGCCATCGAGAAACTCGCCACCCACGCCGAGCATCTGATCGCGGTGGAGCCCAACGGTGAACTCGTCGACGAGTGGCATGCTGCGCGGCAGTCCACAGGTCTGGCCGGCGGCGGTCGCGTGGTCGGCCAGATACCGGTGTGCTGGGATCCCGACCGCGACGCCGCGGTGCAGCGCGCCCACGACCAGTTCCGCTGGTTCGGCGGCGGCTGGAACGTCAACGCCGACCTGCCGACGACGGCAGGTTTCGCCGGCGCGACGCAGTTCGTGCGACCCGAGGACGTCGCTGAGAGCATCCCGTGCGGGCCCGATCTCGACACCATCGTCGACGCGGTCCGGCCCTACTGGGAAGCCGGGTTCACCGACGTCGCCCTGGTCCAGATCGGCGGCGAATCCCAGGACCTCTTCCTCAAGGAAGCCGCCGAACCGTTGCTGCAAGCACTGCGCGCTGCCTCCGGCAAGGGTGGTGGCAATGAGTGACGAGCCGTCGGCCCTGGTCAAGGGCCTGGGCGGGGCCAGCTTGGTTCTTGGCGTCACCGAGGTCATGTTGCCGGGCAAGGTCGCTGCGCTCGCGGGGGTGCAGGACAGCGGCCCGGTCCGGCCGGTGATCCGGCTGCTGGGTGTGCGCGAGTGCGGCCACGCTGCCGCGCTGCTGTTCGGGCCCAGCAAGCTGGTGTGGACGAGGGTGGCCGGCGACGCCTTGGACCTGGCACTGCTGGTCGCCGGGCTGGCGACCCGCGCTCGAGGACGGCGCGGGCGCGGCATACTTACGGCCGTTGCCTTGGCCGGGATAGGCGGCGCCGATCTCTACGCCGCGCTGCGCACCACCGGCAATGGCAGCTCCGGTCGGCATGGCAACGCGCCGCGTCATCGGATCCTGCGTGCCGCTGTCACTGTGTGGCGTTCTCCGGAGGAGGTCTATCGGTTCTGGCGGGACCTGGAGAACCTGCCCACGTTCATGTACCACCTCAAGTCGGTCACCGTGGACGCCGACGATCGCTCGCATTGGGTCGCCAACGCGCCGATCGGCCAGTCCGTCCAGTGGGATGCGCAGATCACCGAGGACGAGCCGAACAAACGCATCGTCTGGCAGTCGCTGCCGGGTGCGTTGGTCGAGAACGGCGGCAGCGTCGAATTCGCGCCGACCCCGGACGGCTCGGGCACCGAGGTCCGGGTCACCATGAGCTATCACATCCCGGGCGGCGTGCTGGGCAAGGCGGCCGCAACAGTGTTCGGCGAGTCGCCTGAGCAGCAAGTCAACGACGATCTGCGCCGATTCAAACAGCTGCTGGAGACCGGTCAGGTCATGCGTTCGGACGGTTCCCCGGAAGGGGCCGTCGCCGCCAGACAGATGCACCAGCGGACCGCACAGCCGCACGGAGGCGACCGATGAAGGCCACGATCTGGGCTGGACGCAACAACGTTGAGGTGCACACAGTCCCCGATCCGAAGATCCTCAACGACCGCGACGCGATCGTGCGGATCACCTCGACCGCGATCTGCGGATCGGACCTGCACATCTACGACGGCTACATCCCCACGGTCAAGCGCGGCGACGTGCTGGGCCACGAGTTCATGGGCGAGGTCGTCGAGGTGGGCAAGGCGGTGCCTAACCTGGCCGTCGGCGACCGGGTCGTGGTGCCGTTCCCGATCGCGTGCGGGGCCTGCGCGGCCTGCGAACGCGAGCTGTATTCGTTGTGCGAGAACTCCAACCCCAACGCGGGCATCGTCGAGAAGCTGATGGGTCATTCGCCGGCTGGGCTGTTCGGTTACTCGCACATGTTGGGTGGGTTCGCCGGCGGCCAAGCCGAATTCGCGCGCGTGCCGTTCGCCGACGTCGGGCCGCTGAAGATCGAGGACGACCTCACCGACGAGCAGGTGCTGTTCCTCTCCGACATCCTGCCCACCGGCTACATGGGCGCCGAGATGTGCAACATCCGCCCGGGCGACGTCGTCGCCGTCTGGGGAGTGGGTCCGGTCGGCCTGTTTTCGGTCGTGAGCGCCTATCTCCTCGGCGCGTCGAAAGTCATCGCGATCGACCGCGTGGCCTACCGGCTGGCGCTGGCGGAGCAACAAGGCGCTGTGCCGATCAACTTCGCCGAAACCTCGGTGCTCGAGGCGCTGGCCGACATCACTGCGGGGCGCGGGCCCGACCACTGCATCGACGCGGCCGGAATGGAGGCCCGCAACAGCTCGACCGTCGTGGACGCCTATGACCGGGTCAAGCAAGCGGCGCGGCTGGAAACCGAACGGCCACATGCATTGCGGGAAGCGATCATGAGCTGCCGCAACGGCGGCACGATTTCGATTGTCGGGGTGTACGGCGGGCTGATGGACAAATTCCCGATCGGCGCGGTGATGAACCGGTCACTGATCATCAAAACCGGCCAATGCCATGTGCAGCACTACATGCGGCCGCTGCTGGACCGGATCCGCAACGGCGACATCGACCCGACGTTCGTCATCAGCCACCACTTGAGTCTTGATGACGCACCGCACGGATACGAGATCTTCAAGCACAAACAGGACAACTGCACCAAGGTCATCCTCAAACCCTAAGGAGTACAACATGTCCCATCAGTTGCAGGGTAAGCGAATTGCGTTTCTGGCCGCGGACGGCGTGGAGAAAGTTGAATACGAGCAACCGCGTGCAGCGCTGGAAGAGGCGGGTGCACAAACCGAGCTTTTGTCGCTGAAAACCGGTGAAATCGAAGCTCGCAACCACGATTTGGAGCCGGCGGGAACGTTTCCCGTCGACCGCGCGGTATCCGATGTGTCGGTCGACGAGTTCGACGCGCTGGTGCTGCCCGGCGGCACAGTGAATCCCGACAAGCTGCGCATGGACGATACGGCTGTTGCGTTCGTGCGCGACTTCGTCGGCTCGGGGAAGCCGGTCGCCGCGATCTGCCACGGACCGTGGACGCTTGTGGAAGCCGGTGTGGCGGCAGGACGCACGCTGACGTCGTATCAGAGCATCCGAACCGATCTGCGCAACGCCGGCGCCAATGTTGTCGACGAAGAAGTGGTCGTCGACGGCAATATCATCACCAGCCGCTCACCGCGTGATCTGGAGGCGTTCTGCTCGACGATTGTCGACAAATTCGCGCACGCGCCGACCGGCGCGTAATCGCTGGCGGTCGGTTTTAACGCCGCGTTTTGCGGGCATAGTCACGCGAGAAGCCGTGACCGCCGCGGCGACGTGTCGAAAGGCCCCTGTGACCACCATTTACGCCGCCCCCGGCGATCCGCTGACCGCTGAAGGGGTGTATCCGCCGCAAGACGACTCGCTTCTGCTCATCGACACGATGGCGCGCAGCACACTGGTGCCCGGTCGGCGGGTGCTGGACCTGTGCACCGGCACCGGTGTGGTCGCTATCGCTGCAGCCGAGCTCGGTGCGGCCAGCGTCACTGCGTTCGACATCTGCCCGCGTGCGGTGCGGTGTTCTCGGGGCAACGCCGTGCACGCCGGCGTCGACGTCGACGTCCGCGAAGGGTCTTGGACCGGCGCGCTGGGCTACGGGCCGTTTGACCTGATCGTGTCCAACCCGCCCTATGTGCCCACCCCGCCTGTGGATGACAGCGACGAGATCGCTTCGGCGGCCGGCCCGTCGTGGGCGTGGAATGCCGGTCCTGACGGGCGGCTCGTCTTGGATCCACTGTGCGAATCGGCGTCGTACCTGTTGTGCGACGGTGGTTCCCTGCTGTTGGTTCAGTCGGTGATCGCCGATGCTCAACGCTCGCTGCACATCTTGCAGTCGAACGGTCTGAGCGCAGACGTTGTTGCCACTCGATGGATTCCGTTTGGTCCGGTGCTTTCTGCCCGGGCACGCTGGCTGACCGACACTGGTCGGTTGCCGCGTGGCTCCCGGGAAGAGGAACTGGTCGTGATTCGCGCGGACAAGCCATGACCACCGCGAAATCCACTGTGGTGCGGGTTATTCCGAATGGCCCCCTGCTGATCTCCGGACCGGTGCGCATCGAGATGCCCGAGGGCGCCGTCGTAGAGTCCGATCGATTCATGGTGGCCGTCTGCACCTGCCGGCGCAGCAAGAACTATCCGCTGTGCGACACCAGCCACCGGCGATGCCGGCGCGCGGTCTCAGTCCAGCGGTCGTCGTAGCGACGTCTGCCCGGCCTTCCAGGCCCCAATCATGATGTCCGCCAAGCGATCTTCGACGACACCGAACGCCCGCATCCCGAACACCACGTCGCGGTCCAAATGCGGATCCCGGGCCACCACGTCGCCGACGACGTCGATGCGCACCACCTGTTCGTGCACCGCGTCGGCCTCGACGTGCTCGCGGTAGAACGCGATGCATTCGTCCGGCGCGCCGAGCCGCTGCAGAGCCTCCACCAGTCGCCGCGAGCCGGGCGGCGAGGTGATCTCCGTCGCCGCGAAGTGCCCGATGGCCGCCCCGCGCAGCCAACGGTGCAGCCCGAACATCGACATCAGGTTCACCACCGCCAGCGACTCGGCCGGAACCGCGTCGAGATAACCGAGATACGTCGAATCCAGCCCGGCCGCCTCCATCAGATCCGCGAATAGCTGCTGATGCAGGTGTGCGCCACGGCCGCCGCCGTACTCATCGAACTCCACGGCGACGAACGACGCCTTGGCTTGCCCGGTGAGCCGGGGAATCGCCCACGCGTGCGGGTCGCCCTCCTTGAGGTGATACAGCGAGCGATGCACGAAGTACTCGCGCATCTGCTCCCAGGTTCCGGTGTCCCGCAAGTAGTATGACGGGCCCTCGCCGTTGGCGGGTTCCATTGAAAGCGCGTCCATTTCGGCGACGGCAGTGTGGTCCGGTTCGATCGGACCAACGTCTCGACGCACGCCCGCCAGGAAGGCACGCTCCAGTTGGGCGCGCAGATGCAGCAGTGCCGGGCTCCACTCCCACGTCGGGTCGACGCCGGCGAAGCCCCGGTAGTGCAGCTCGTAGCACATGTACAGCGCCAGCTGTAGGTCAAGGCCATACGGGTCCGAATCACTGACCGAGGCACCGATTCGCGTGAGCTGCTCTCGAGGAGCTGGTTCGGTCAGGCAGCGGCGAACCGCCATGGAGAGCGGTCCATGCGCCGCCGGAAGCCGAGGTTCGATTGCTGCCCGAGTCACGCGGGTGTGTACCCGTAATTCGCCATCGGTCAAACGAGGCGAGCTACGGCAGCTCCGTATGCATCAGCATCACGTCGTACGCGGACCACAGCGACAGATTGAAGTACAGGTCTTTGCCCGTCGACCACGGATGCAGCATCGGCGCGTAGATGCCGCCGGGCATCTGGAACGACGACACGAGCACCTGCTCTGGACTCCACGGTCCTTGAGGGGCGGGCGCAGTTCGTGCGACGACGTCGTTGCTGCCACCGTTGGTGTACAGCACCACATATTGCTTTAAGTAGTTGTTGTACTGGCCTGACATTTCGCCGACCGGGCCGGGGAAAATCGGCGTCGCCGCACCTGGATTGTTGGGGACCCATGCGTTGTGGTCGCCGTTCCAGTATTGGTACTTGGTTACGTCCGGCAGGAAATTCGGTGGGACGCGCGACAGGAAGGCCGGACCGCCTCGTCCGGAAGGGGTCCCGAACGAGTAGATGTAACCGTCGTTGCCCCGCATGAACGCGCCCATTTGGAAGTTCTCATTTCCGGGGACGTAGTGGGCGCCCGGGACGCTGTCGGGACTGGACGCGCGCACGGTTCCGGGGTAGATGCCCCAGTTTTGGCCGTTGTCCGGGGACATCGCGATTGCCGAGTAGTTCGTCGACCACTCGCCGTCGCGGCCCCACTGCTTGATGGACATGAAGTTCATGTACTGGGTTCTGCCGATCGAGATGCCGGCCGTCGGGATCATCCCCTCCTGCTGCGCCCACTTGATGCCGGGAATGACCTGCTTGGAAAAGTTCGCTTGTTGCACCGGGGATCCGGAGTATCTGTCGTTAGGAACGCCGGGCGGCACAGTGATTCCGTCGGCCAGATTCTGGTCGCTGCTGCGGAACAGCACGTTATACCGCCATTGCTGGCCTTGGAGCTTGCAGTAGCCGAAGGTGTCGCCGAACGCCATGAGCACTTGACGGGCGCCGGGATCGCCGTTGTCCCAAAGGATCCCGAGGTCGGTACCGGAGATGCCGAAGCGATCGAGGGTTTTGTTGGGGCCGTTCGGCCCCGTCACCCATTCCACCAGCGATGTCGGAGCTCCCGCGATCGAGGCAGGCTCCGGCTGGGGTGCGGCCGCGTCCGGATTCAGCTGCCCCGCATTCGGGGACGGTTGGTTGCCTGCGCCCGGCGGGTTAGGTCCCGGAGGTATCACCGCGGCTTGTTGTCGCACCGGTGCTCGTGGGTGGAGCAAGGAAGAAATGAGCGGGCCCAACTTGGGCAGTGGTGCACGCTCGTTGGCACCGCGTGGCCGGCGCCCTGTCGGTGGGCGGACGACCGGCGCGGGTGGCGGGGCCACCGGTGTCGCGGCAGGAGGGTCGACGTTCGCTTCGGGTGCGCTGCAGGGAAGTGCGGCCGCTGGCGGCGCAGGGACGATGGCAACGACGAGCCCGATCGCGGCCGCCGACACCGCCGATACCGACAAGATTCGAGGGACCGGCGACACGTCACACCTTTCAGCGGGGCAGGACGTCCCAATTGACGTCGGCAGGTAGCTGATGTGACGATAGTGATCGATGTTCTTGTTGTGACCGCTGATGCGTCAAACGGTACGAATCCGTGACCGTGTCGCAACCGGGAATTTCGCCGGGAGTCGGTCATCATGCAGTGCGGCTGAGGCGGGCTTGTTCCCCCGGCGGAGTCAGTTTTGGGGGTTCTTGAGCCGCCGTCGGCCTTTTACACTGAAACGGAAATGGGCGCCTACCAGACCCTGGTGGTCGGCACCGATGGTTCGGATTCGTCGCTGCGTGCAGTGGACCACGCAGCGGCGTTCGCCGCGGAGAATAGGGCGAAGTTGATCATCGCGATGGCGCACCTGCCTCATCCGGACAAGGGAGGTTGGGCGAGACCAGCCCGGCCGGACCGTGTGATTGATCCGCGCGCCGAGTACACCCTTGGAGGCGAGGGGGCCTACAAGATGCACGGGTCGGCCCCCGTCTACGCCATCCTGCGGGAGGCCCACAACCGGGCGAAGATCGCGGGCGCTCAAGACATCGAAGAGCGGGCGGTCGTCGGCGCGCCAGCGCCTGCGCTAGTGAAACTGGCCAAGGAAGTCAACGCCGACCTACTGGTCATCGGCGACGTAGGGCTCAACGTCGCGGGAGGGCAGCTGCTGGGATCGGTCCCAGCCAACGTCTGCCGCAAGGCCAAGACCGACGTGCTGATCGTCCACACAGCCGACTGAGCTCATCGCTGACTCAACTTCAGCGACGAGGACCGGGCCCGCCGCCGTGGGTTGAGCCTGGGCAAACAAGACATCGACGGGATGAGCCCGATCCGGGGCTGGCTGACCCCCCAAGCCCGCGCAACGGTGGAAGCGGTGCTGGCCAAGCTGGCCGCTCCCGGCATGGCCAATCCCGCCGAGGAGGCGCCGTGCGTCGACGGTGCACCCAGTCAACAGGCCATCGACGCCGACACCCGCTCGGCGGCGCAGCGCAACCATGATGCGCTCAACGCCGCCCTGCGCGCCCTGCTGGCCAGCGGAGAACTCGGCCGACACAACGGACTACCGGCGACCATCATCGTCACCACCACGCTGGTCGAGTTGGAAGCCGGTGCGGGTACCGGGCTCACTGGTGGCGGCAGCATCTTGCCGATGAGCGATGTGGGCCGTCTGGCCCGCCACGCGCACCATTACTTGGCGATCTTCGACAAGGGCAAAGCGCTGGCGCTGTATCACACCAAACGGCTGGCGTCACCGGGTCAGCGGATCGTGTTGTACGCCAAGGATCGTGGCTGCACCGCCCCGTATTGTGATGTGCCCGCCTACTTCACCGAGGTGCACCACGTCACTGGCTACGCCACATGCCGCACCACCGACGTCAACGACCTGACCCTGGCCTGCGGCACCAACCACCGCATCGTCCAACCCGGCGGCTGGCAAACCCGCAAACGCCGCGACGGTGCCACCGAATGGATCCCACCACCGCACCTAGATTCGCGGCCAGCCCCGCGTCGACCTCTTCCACCACCCCAAAAAACTTCTCCGCGACGGAGAAGACGACGACGAAGACGATGATGTGGCATAGCTATCGAAATAGCCTGCGGGTCAAGGCCTTATCGTTAGTCGTCAGGTGCGGCTCTTGTCGCGATGCGGCATAAACTCCTGCGCCTTGATCTTGATGCCTTCCTTCATGATGCCGAACGCGTCCTCGTCGCCCTTGAGTACGGACATCGCGGCGGCCTTCATTTGATCGAAGGTGGCGTGCGGCGGCACCGGCGGAATGTTCGGGTCGCAGTGCACGTCGAGCACCGTGGGTCGATCAGCGCGCAGCGCCTGATCCCACGCCGACGCGATCTGGTCCGGCTCGGTCAACGTCGCCGAACCCAGACCCAAGCTCGCGGCGAAGGCAGCGAAGTCGACGCTCGGAAGAGTTTGCGACTCAGGGAATTTCGGCGCGCCAGCCATCGCCCGCATCTCCCACGTCACCTGGTTGAGGTCGTTGTTGTGCAGAACAGCGACCACCAACCGGGGGTCGGCCCACTCCTTCCAGTAGTGCGCGATAGTGATCAGCTCGGCCATCCCGTTCATCTGCATCGCGCCGTCGCCGGCGAACACGATCACCGGGCGGTCGGGATTGGCGAACTTGCCGCCGATGCCGTAGGGCACACCCGGCCCCATCGTGGCGAGATTTCCCGACAGCGAGCCGCGCATGTCGCCGCGGAACTTGAGTTGGCGCGCATACCAATTCGCTGCCGAGCCGGAGTCCGCGGTCACGATCGCGTTGTCGGGCAGCCTCGGCGACAGCTCGGCGAACAGCTTCATCGGGTTGATCGGATCGGCGGCGACGTCGGCTTCCATCGCCATGGTTTCCCACCACCGCTGCACGTTCTTCTCGATGGTTTCACGCCAAGAACGGTCGGACTTGCGCTGGATCATCGGTATCAGCGCGCGCAGCGTCGCGGCGGCGTCGCCCACCAGGTTGACCTCGTTGGGATAGCGCATCCCGATCAACGCCGGGTCGATGTCGATCTGCACGCCACGCGCTTGTCCGAACGGTGGCAGGAACTGGGTGTAGGGGAAACTCGAGCCGACGGTGAGCAGGGTGTCGCAGTCGCGCATCATCTCATAGCTAGGGCGCGTGCCCAGCAGCCCGATCGCGCCGGTCACCCATGGCAGTTCGTCGGAGAGCACGTCCTTGCCCAGCAACGGTTTGGCGGCGCCGGCGCCGAGTAGGTCGGCGATCTCGGTGACCTCCTTGATCGCACCGCGGGCACCGCAGCCCACAAGCATCGCGACGCGTTCTCCCGCGTTGAGCACGTCGGCCGCCTTCTGCAGCCCCGTCTTCGACGGCTCGACGTCGGGCCACTCGAAACCGAGGCTGGAGGGCACATATTTGAATTCGTGCGGCGGCGGCGAGTATTCGAGCTCCTGCACGTCGGCCGGGATGATCACGGCTGTCGGTGCCCGTCTGGTCAGCGCGGTACGGATGGCCCGGTCCAGCACATTGGGTAGCTGCTCGGGCACGGTCACCATCTGGATGTAGTCGCTCGCCACGTCCTTGTAGAGGCTCATCAAATCGACTTCTTGCTGGTAAGAACCGCCCATCGCGCTGCGGTTGGTTTGCCCGACGATCGCGAGCACCGGTACCCGGTCGAGCTTGGCGTCATACAGTCCGTTGAGCAGGTGGATCGCTCCAGGACCGGACGTCGCGGCGCACACCCCGATCCGGTTGCTGAACTTCGCGTAACCGACTGCCTCGAACGCGGACATTTCCTCGTGGCGAGCCTGCACGAACTTCGGCTTATTGCCGGCGCGGCCCCAGGCGGCCAGCAGGCCGTTGATCCCGTCACCCGCGTAGGCGAAAACCTTCTCGACTCCCCAATCGCGCAGCCGTTCCAACACGTAGTCGGCAACCAGAGCGCTTGCCATCGCACACCTCTTCCTAAGTCACAGCCGGACATCCAGGAGAGGTATTACCCACCACTTGGTGGTCTTAGACGGCGAGTCGGGGTGGCGGGATTTGAACCCACGGCCTCTTCGTCCCGAACGAAGCGCGCTACCAAGCTGCGCCACACCCCGCATGAAGCCACGACAGCCTATCGCACCACTCGGTCGGCTGGCCAAACCGCAACTTGAAGTCGGTTCGATGTGGCAGGCGACGGGTACCCGATCTCAGAGGCCGGACCGTTGCGTGCCCTGGATCACACCAGGCGCGGCCGAGGATATGCCCCACATTCCGGCGTGGAACAGACGATTTGTCGGCGACGTTTAGGACACTAACGACAGGCCAAGGGAAGCGAGAACGTCATGACCGTCTTAGGCGCCGTGGTATTCGGTGGCTTGCTCGGGCTTGCGGTGCTGTGGTTGCTACTGACCGCGCCCGAGAGCGAAGTCGACGACGTATGGGATCACTCCCAGCGGCAGGAGCGTTCGAACTCCGACAGCGTCGCCGCTGGCTCGGTCGGGTCCAGGCCCTGCGCGGTCACCCACTCGTCGCAGAAGTAAGTGTCGGTATAGCGGTCACCGCTGTCGGCGAGGAGCGTGACCACCGAGCCGCTGCGCCCGGCAGCGACCATCTCCGCAAGTAGGCCGAAAGCGCCCCACAGGTTCGTCCCGGTCGACGCACCGACCCGGCGGCCCAAAACTGCGCTGGCATGGCGGGCCGCCGCGATCGAAGCGGCATCCGGTACCGACACCATCCGGTCCACCACTTCCGGCAGAAACGACGGCTCCACGCGCGGGCGCCCGATCCCTTCAATGCGCGACGAGGCGGTGACTACAGCGTCATAGCGGCATTCGGCGTAGGCAGGAAAGAACGCGGAATTCTCCGGGTCCACGACGCACAACCGGGTGGCGTGGCGCCGGTAGCGGATGTAGCGGCCGATCGTCGCGCTGGTTCCCCCGGTGCCCGCTCCGACCACGATCCATTCCGGCACGGGGTGTTTTTCCTCCCGCATCTGGACATAGATCGACTCGGCGATGTTGTTGTTGCCCCGCCAGTCCGTCGCGCGCTCGGCGTTGGTGAACTGGTCGAGATAATGTCCGCCGGTGTCGTTGGCGACGCGCTCGGCCTCGGCATAGATCTCGCCCCCGTGCTCGACGAAATGGCAACGGCCACCTTGGGATTGGATCAACGCCACTTTCGCGGCGCTGGTGGATGCGGGCATCACCGCGATAAACGGCAAACCCAGCAGCGCGGCGAAGTATGCCTCCGAGACCGCCGTGGAGCCTGACGACGCCTCGACCACTGTGGTGTTCTCGCCGATCCACCCGTTGCACAGCGCATAGAGGAACAGCGACCGCGCCAGCCGATGTTTGAGGCTGCCGGTGATGTGCGTGGTCTCGTCCTTGAGATAGAGCTCGACATCGACGTCGCCAGCCCACGACGTCGGCAGCGGATACCGCAGGAGGTGGGTGTCGGCACTGCGACGGGCGTCGGCCTCGATCAGCCGGATCGCATCGTCGGTCCAGTCGCGTGACCCGCCGCGGACCGCGACACGGGTCTGTGGCGTCAATGCACCGAAGCGGTCGGCTGCGAGCGGCCGCGGGTGCGACTCGAGTCGCGGCCACCCGTC
This sequence comes from Mycobacterium noviomagense, assembly GCF_010731635.1. Classification (NCBI taxonomy): domain Bacteria; kingdom Bacillati; phylum Actinomycetota; class Actinomycetes; order Mycobacteriales; family Mycobacteriaceae; genus Mycobacterium; species Mycobacterium noviomagense. The sequence goes on along the minus strand of NZ_AP022583.1, from coordinate 1,439,943 downwards.
GGCGTCGCAATCAATGTCAGCAGCGTGGCCTCCGGCCGGCAGCAGAACCGCAGCGGCGCATACGGCGAGGTACCGATCCCTGCCGATACATGCAGCCGCATGCTTGCACCCCAGCGCGACGCCCCCTTCACCCGCGAGCGGTCCAAACCACAGTTGGTGACGACGGCCCCGTAGAACGGCAGGCACACCTGCCCGCCGTGTGTGTGCCCAGCCATCACCAGCTGGTAGCCGTCGGCGGCGAAGCGGTCCAAGACACGCGGCTCCGGCGAATGCGTGAGCCCCAGCCGCAGATTCGCCGCCGGGCTGGCCGGACCGGCGATCGTCTCGTAGCGGTCGCGGTCGATGTGCGGGTCGTCGACCCCGGCGGCCGCAATGTGCAGGCCGGCCACCTCGAACTCGCGGCGGTTGTGGGTGAGGTCGAGCCACCCGCGCTCGGTGAACGCCGCCCGCAAGTCCTGCCAGGGCAGGGGCTCGCCGTGGGTTCGGTGGCCCGGGTTAGTCAGGTAGTTCAGCGGGTTCTTCGGCCGCGGCCCGAAGTAGTCGTTGCTGCCGAAGACGAACACGCCCGGCAGCGACAACAGGTCGCCGAGCGTTTGCACGACCGCGGGCACCGCCTTGGGGTGCGCCAGGTTGTCGCCGGTGTTGACGACCAGATCGGGCTCCCAGGCGGCCAGTTCACGCAGCCACACCTGCTTGCGACGCTGGTGGGGGCGCATGTGGATGTCGCTGATGTGCAGCACCCGCAGCGGCGACGAGCCGGGCGTCAACACCGGCATGGTCAGCTCACGCAGCACGAAGGCGTTGCGCTCGACGATCGATCCGTAACCGACGCCGGCGACGGCGGAGCCGAGCACGACGGCACCGGTAGTTTTCCACGCGGCAGGCATGCAGGCAGCCTACTGCCGTTCGGCAGTGCGCAGCGCCCCGAGCCTCGCGTGAACGCTATGGCGGTGGCGGCGGCTCGCCGGGCGGCGGCGGCGGACCCAGCAGGGGGATGGTGATCGGCGGCAAGCCCGGAATCTCCACAGTGGTCGAGCCGACGGGCGCCGGACCGCCTTCCGGTGGCGGAGGCGGGGCCGGCGGGATGCCGTTGCTTGTCTCGATCGTGATCACCGAACCGGGGATGGTCTGCCCGCTCGGCGAGGTGCCGACCACTTCGCCGTACTTGGCACTGCTGTTGACGGGGGTGGGCTGGTCGGCGACCTGGAACCCGGCCTCTTTCAGACGCTGGCGTGCCTCGTTTACGTCCAGCCCCGCGACACTGGGTACCCGTGAGCCGGGCCCGCCGTCGACGTAGCGGGGATCGATCGGCGGCAGTTTCACGTCGCCGAATTTGGTGGCGATCGGCTTCATCGCGGTGAACCAGGTGCGGGCCGGCTCGTTGCCGCCGAACAGATCACCGCTGCCGCAGCGTCGCAGCGGGAAGGAGCACAGGTCCGACGGCGAACTCGAATCGTCGTAGATGTAGTTGGCCGCCGCGTATTGATTCGTGAAGCCGACGAAGCCCGACGACCGGTGGGCCTCGGTAGTGCCGGTCTTGCCGGACATCGGTAGGTTCCAGCCCGCCGCAGCGGCCGAACCCGCCGCCGTGCCCCCGCCCTGGCTGTCCTTGCTCAGCGCGTTGGCCAGCGTGTTGGCCAGCCCCTCCGGCACCACCTGATCGCAGGGCTCGGTGTTGACGGCGACCTCGTTGCCGTCACGGTCGATGAGCTTGTCGATCGGGTTCGGGGGGCACCAGACGCCGCCCGACGCCAGCGTCGCAGCGACGTTCGAAAGCTCCAACGCGTTGAGCTCGAACGGGCCTAGCGTGAACGAGCCGATGTTCTGCCGCTTGATGAAGTCGGCGAGGCTTTCGTTGCTGTCGGGATCGTAGTCGCGCGCGGTGCCCGGGTCGGCGTAGGAGCGCAGCCCGAGCCGGACCGCCATGTCGACCGCGCGCGGCACCCCGATCTGCGAGATGAGCTTGGCGAACGCGGTGTTGGGCGAGGTGGCGAGCGCGTCGGTCACGTTCATCGAGCCGCGGTATTTGCCCGCGTTGACCACACACCAGGTTTCCTTCGGGCAGCCCTTGGCGCCGCCGCTTCCCAAGCCCTTCGCCTGGAAGCTGCCCGGGACCTCGAGCTGGGTGTTGATGCCCATGCCCATCTCCATCGCCGCGGCGGTGGTGAAGATCTTGAAGATCGATCCGGCGCCGTCGCCGACGAGCGAGAACGGCTGGGGCCGCATGGTTTCACCGGCCTCAGTGTTGAGCCCGTATCTGCGGTTGCTGGCCATCGCCAGCACCTTGTGCGAGTTCTTCCCGGGCCTGATCACGCTCATCACGCTGGCGATACCGTCCAGATCCGGGCTGGCGATGCTGTCGATCGCCTGCTTGACCGGAGCCTGCACGTCGGGGTCGAGCGTGGTGCGAATCAGATAGCCACCCCTGGCGACCTGCTCCTTGCTGATCCCGGCCCGCGCCAGATACGCCTGCACGTAGTCGCAGAAGAAGGCGCGGTCGCCCGCAGCGATGCAGCCTCGGGGCAGCTCGTTGGGTTGCGGCAAGATTCCTAGCGGCTGCGCCTTGGCGGCGCGCAACGCGTCAGCCTCTTGCGGCAGGTTCTCGATCATGGTGTCCAACACCAGGTTTCGACGAGCCAGCGCCCCTTCTGGGTTGGTGTAGGGATTGAGTGCGCTCGTGGACTGCACCAGCCCGGCCAGCAGCGCCGCCTGCTGCCAGTTCAGCTCGGAGGCGTTGACACCGAAATAGGTCTGGGCGGCGTCTTGGACACCGAACGCTCCGTTGCCGAACGAGACCAGGTTCAGATACCGGGTCAAGATCTCCGGCTTGGAAAACGTCTTGTCCAACGTCAGCGCCATCCGGATTTCGCGCAGCTTGCGCGCCGGCGTGGTCTCGACGGCCGCGCGCTTCTCGGCGTCGGTCTGGGCGAGCACCAACAACTGGTAGTTCTTGACGTACTGCTGCTCGATCGTCGAGCCACCGCGGGTGTCGACGTCGCCGGAGGCATAACCTGCCAGCCCCGTCAGCGTGCCCTTCCAGTCCACACCGTTGTGTTCGGCAAACCGCTTGTCCTCGATCGAGACGATTGCCAGCTTCATCGTGTTGGCGATTTTGTCGGTGGGCACCTCGAACCGGCGCTGCGAATACAGCCACGCGATGGTATTGCCCTTCGCGTCGACCATGGTGGTCACTGCGGGCACGTCGCCCTGGACAAGCTGGGCGGAGCCGTTGGCGACGACCTCGGAAGCCCGGTTGGACATCAGCCCGATGCCACCGGCGATCGGGAACAGCAGAGCCGCGACAACCACGGCGGCCAATAGACAGCATCCGGCCAGCTTGAGGACCGTGATGCCGGTCGAAGAGCGCTCCGACATGGGTACTACAGTAGCGACGGTTCCGGGTATCTCCGCCAGTACCGGCTCACGGCCGGGCTGCCGGCGGTTTCGCCGATATTGTCCCCCGGCATCATGGGTCGGCTCAAGATCGGCCTGTCCACGAGTCCTTCGTAATCGTTTCGTGATCGGACGGCACGGTCGTCCCAAAAAAGGTGATATTGAACTGTTGCGCAAATGACATCTGACCACCTAACTTAGACGCACGGTGAGATACAGGTAACACCGACGTAGATAGTGTGGCGTAGATCGCAGTCTGGCCGCACCGGTGGTGGGGGTCGTCAAGGAGCGGCGGCCTGAGGGAAGGGAGCGCTGGTGTCAGCTACACGATCCGCTGCGCGCAAGACGAGCACAGCACCCGCACATAACACTGTCCGCCACACTGATGCCGAGTCCCGTATCGCCTGGGTATCCAAGGCTTTGTGTCGTGCGGCTGACCCCGACGAACTGTTTGTCCGCGGTGCCGCCCAGCGCAAGGCGGCGGTGATCTGCCGCCACTGTCCGGTGATGTTGGAGTGTGGGGCCGACGCGCTGGACAACCGTGTGGAGTTTGGGGTGTGGGGCGGGATGACCGAGCGTCAGCGCCGTGCCCTCCTCAAGCAACACCCCGAGGTGGTGTCGTGGGCAGAGTTCTTCGCTGCTCAACGCAAGCACCGCAACGCTGGCTAAGTCTGGACTAGCCCGCCGTCCGCTCCGCATCGACCGAAGTCATCTGGTCGGCGAGTGCGCGCAGCGCTTCCAGGTCTGAAACCTCGAACGGCAGCGACGGCACGCCGATGATCGGCACGTGCGGATGGGCCCCGGTGAATCGGGACAACAGCCGGATCTCGCGTTTGGCGATCCCCGCCCGCTCGGCGTGGATTCGCAGCACCGCGGTGGCCAGCGCAGTGGAGTCGTCGGGTTCGGCCCCCTCCAACATTTCGGTGCCGTCGACCGCGCGCTCGGCGGGTAGCGTACTCAACATGGGGTGGGTGCGGTTCAAGATGAGCCCAGCCAGCGGCATCTGTTCCCGCGACAGCCGGTCGACGAAGAATGCCGCTTCACGCAGTGCGTCCGGTTCGGCCGCCGACACCACCACGAACTGGGTGCCCCGGCGCTTCAACAGCGCATAGGTGCGGTCCGCCTTCTCCCGAAAGCCGCCGAAGGTTGCGTCCAACGATTGAACGAAAGCTGCTGCATCCGAAAGCATTTGGGATCCGAGGATGGTGGACATGGCTTTCATCGCAAGGCCCACGACACCGGTGACCAGTCTTCCGATCCCCCGTCCGGGTGCGAGCAGCAGCCGCCACAGTCGGCTATCCATGAAGCTGCCCAACCGTTTTGGCGCGTCCAGGAAGTCCAGCGCATTGCGCGACGGGGGAGTGTCGACCACCACCAAGTCCCAACGGTCCTGGCTCAGCAACTGACCGAGCTTCTCCATCGCCATGTACTCCTGGGTCCCGGCAAGCGACGTGGCGACGGTCTGGTAGAACTGGTTGTCCAGAATCGCTTGTGCCCGTTCAGGTCCGGAATACTGGACCACCATCTCGTCGAAGGTGCGGCGCATGTCGAGCATCATCGCGTACAGCTCGCCGGGCACTTCTGGTGCCAGCGGGACACGTTGCGGTGAATTGCCGAGATCCTGGATCCCCAGCGCTTGTGCCAAACGCTTGGCGGGATCGATGGTCAGCACCACGACGGTTCGGCCGTACTCAGCGGCCCGCAGCGCCATCGACGCGGCGGTGGTGGTCTTGCCGACACCGCCGGCGCCGCAGCAGACAACGACCCGATTGGTGGTGTCGGCCAGAATGGCGCCGACATCCAAGGTGGGCGGCTTAACGCTCATCGAACCCCCTGTCTGGCAAGGCTTTCCGACAGTTCGTACAGACTGCCGAGATCGACCCCGTCGGCGATGGTGGGCAACTCCAACCGGGGCACGTTGAGTTCGTCGAGTTGCTCTGCGCTTTCGGCGCGCGCGGTGATCCGGATGGCATGCTGGATGGTTTCGGTGAGCAAGCCGGCGAAGTCGGCGTCGTTCAAATGGATTCCGGCTCGGGCCAAACCGGTGCGTACCGCGTCGGCGTCGATAACGCCCTCGGCCGCCTTGGCCAGGTCGTCGGGCTCGAGGTAGGACGGAATGTTGCGGTTGACGATCACGCTGCCGATGGGCAAGTTCAGTGCGCTCAGTTCGTCGATCGCCTCCAACGTTTCCTGGATCGGCAGCGCTTCGAGCAATGTCACCAGATGGATCGCGGTCTGATCGGAGTGCAGCAGCCGCACCACACCCTCACTTTGCGAATACACCGGGCCGCCTTTGGCGAGATCGGCGACGGCCTTGGTGACGTCGAGGAATCGCGCGATGCGCCCGGTGGGCGGCGAGTCGACGACGACCGCGTCATAGACCGGCTGGCGATTCTTGTCGACCCGAACCACCGACTCCTTGATCTTGCCGGTGAGCAGCACGTCGCGCAGACCGGGCGCGATCGTCGTCGCGAACTCGATGGCCCCGATGCGTCGCATCGCCCGGCCGGCGATGCCGAGGTTGTAGAACATGTCGAGGTATTCCAGGAACGCGGCCTCGATGTCGATCGCGAGCGCGTTGACTTGGCCGCCGTGTTCGGCGGTCGCGATCTTGACCTCCTGGTAAGGCAGCGGCGGAACGTCGAACAGTTGCGCAATGCCTTGCCGCCCTTCGACTTCCACCAAAAGAACCTTGCGCCCGCCGGAAGCCAGCGTCAACGCCAGCGCCGCGGCAATCGTCGACTTGCCCGTACCGCCCTTACCGGTCACGAAGTGCAATCGCGCCCTCTCCAGCCGCGATGGCCAGCCGAGTGAACGCCCGCCGCTTGGTGTGCTCGCCACCACCGCATGCTAGCCCGCGGCGGCAACAACCCGACCGATAAGCTCGATCTATGACGCAACCGACCGCATGGGAGTACGTCACCGTTCCACTGCTGACACACGCCACCAAACAAATCCTCGACCAGTGGGGCGCCGACGGGTGGGAGCTGGTGTCGGTGCTGCCCGGGCCGACCGGCGAGCAGCACGTCGCCTATCTGAAGCGCCCTAAGTGACCGCCTCCGCCCGGCTCCAAGAGCTCGGCGTCACGCTCCCGGAAGTGGCGCGGCCGTTGGCTTCATATGTCCCGGCGGTGCGCACCGGCAACCTGGTCTTCACGGCAGGGCAGCTGCCGATGCAGGCCGGAAAACTGGCGGCGACCGGCAAGGTCGGCGTCCAGGTCAGCCCCGAGCAAGCCGACGCGCTGGCACGGATCTCTGCGCTCAACGCGCTGGCGGCAATACATTCGCTGGTCGGCATCGACGCGGTGACCCGAGTGGTCAAGCTGGTCGGGTTCGTCGCGTCGGCGCCCGGATTCCATGGCCAACCCGGCGTGGTCAACGGCGCTTCGGAGCTGCTGTGCGAAGTCTTCGGTGATAACGGCGCGCACGCGCGCTCGGCGGTCGGCGTCTCGGAGCTGCCGCTAGACGCGCCGGTGGAAATCGAGTTGGTGGTCGAGGTCGGGTGACGGCGGTGACCGTCGATGCGCTGACCCACCCCGCCTACGGCCGGCTGCGGCCGGTCACCGAGACGGCGTCGGTGCTGCTGGCCGACAACCCCGGACTGCTGACGCTGGAAGGCACCAACACCTGGGTGCTGCGCGGTCCGGGCAGCGACGAGTTGGTGATCGTCGATCCCGGTCCCGACGACGACGAGCACATCGCCCGGGTGGCCGCGCTGGGCCGCATTGCGCTGGTGCTGATCAGCCATCGCCATGGCGATCACACCGACGGCATCGACAAGCTGGTCGACGCGACTGGCGCCGTGGTGCGCGCGGTGGGCAGCGGGTTTCTGCGCGGGCTCGGCGGGCGTTTGACCGACGGCGACGTGATCGATGCCGCCGGGCTGACGATCACGGTGATGTCCACACCGGGACATACCGCCGATTCGCTGTCGTTCGTGCTCGACGACGCCGTGCTGACCGGTGACACCGTGCTGGGCCGCGGCACCACCGTCATCGACACCGAAGACGGCGACCTCGGTGACTATCTCGAGTCTTTACAGCGGCTGCAGGCGCTGGGGCGGCGTACCGTGCTGCCGGGTCACGGGCACGAGCTGCCCGACCTGGCCTCCGTCGCATCGGAATACCTGGCCCACCGCGAACAGCGATTGGACCAGGTTCGTTCGGCGCTAGCCGATCTCGGCGACGACGCCACCGCGCGTCAGATCGTCGAACACGTCTATACCGACGTCAGCGAGGAACTCTGGGACGCCGCCGAATGGTCCGTCCAAGCGCAGCTGAACTACTTGCGGACTCAGTAGCGCGAGCAGCTGCCAGGGGGGCTTCGCCCCGCGGTGGAAGATGAAAATTAGCACTGGCCGTTCGGCTGGGTGGGTGGTTGCTTCGCGGGCCGGTGCGGGTTGACGCTTTAGGGGTGTTTCGGTGACCCCGTTGCGTCTGTGTTGCCGGTGAGCACGGCGAGCAGCTTGGTGGCTGGAGGGCACCCCCTGGTGGTTGTGCGGGGGCGGTGGATTGTTGCCTGTGAGCACGTGAGTGAGACTCCTGTTTTGTTTTCGCCCTCTCCGAAACACGCTCCAACACAAGATATCTGGACGGAAAGGGTGTGATCGGCCATGGAGGTGATCCATCCGCGGTGCGCGGGCATTGATGTGTCGAAGAAAGACGCGAAGGTCTGCGTTCGGGTTCAGGGCCGAGGGCGGCGTGGCACGTCGACAACGGTCAGTACGTGGGGGTCGACCACCGGCGAGATCCTGGCGTTACGCGAGCATCTGCTCGCTGAGCGGGTCTCCTGTGTGGTGATCGAATCCACCTCCGATTACTGGAAGCCGTTTTACTACCTACTCGAAGGCCAGCTGAACGTGATGCTGGTCAATGCCAAGGCGGCGCGCAATGTGCCCGGGCGCAAGACCGATGTCTCGGATGCGGCGTGGCTGGCCGATCTGGGCGCCCACGGGCTGCTGCGCGCCTCGTTTGTGCCGCCGGAGCCGATTCGGGTGTTACGCGATCTGACCCGGGCTCGCACCACCATCACCCGGGCGCGCACCAAAGAGATTCAGCGGCTGGAGAAGCTGCTCGAAGACACCGGAATCAAACTCTCCGCGGTGGCCTCCAACATCGTCGGAGTCTCCGGGCGGGCAATGCTAGAAGCGCTGATCGCCGGCCAACGCGATTCGGTGGTCCTCGCTGATCTGGCCAAACAACGGATGCGTCAAAAGATCCCAGCGCTCACCGAGGCGCTGCGCGGACGGTTCACCGAGCATCACGCCTTTATGGTGCGGTTGTATTTGGATCGCATCGATGCCCACACCGCCGATATCGCCCGCCTGGATGCACGCATCGAGGAGGCGATCGCTCCCTTTCGACCCATCCGGGAGTTGCTGATGAGCATCCCGGGCTGGTCGCGGCTGGTGGCCGATGTGTTCATCGCCGAAACCGGTGCGGACATGAGCGTATTTCCCACCGCCGCGCACCTGGCGTCGTGGGCCGGGGTGGTGCCGGGCTGCGACGAGTCAGCAGGCCGGGTCAAATCGGGCGCCACCCGCCCGGGCAACCGTCACCTTAAAGCCGCGCTCGGCGTGGCAGCCCTGTCGGCCGCTCGCACCAAAGACACCTACTACAGCATCCGCTACCGGCGCATCGCCGGCCGGCGCCGGGCCGCCCAATCGCGCAGAGACAAAACCGCCGGTATGTCGATCGCCGGCCAGATCGCCCTAGTCTCCATCGAACACAAGATGCTCACCGACGCCTGGAACATGCTGACCAACGGCGCCTTCTACCGCGATCCCGGCCCCGACTACTACACCCGACACCAGCCCGGCAAAGCCAAGGCACGAGCCATCAAGCAATTGGAGAGCCTGGGATACAAAGTCACCCTCGAGCCACCCACCCAAGCCGCCTAACACCTAATGCCAGCGACTCATCAGCAAGGGGTCGCCTCATTTTCGAGTGAGTGAGACGCGAAAGCCCCTATCTTCTCGGCGTGTCGGGTGCTTTTGCGTCTGCTCGGCCGGAGGACTTACCTCGCTCGGCGGGCCAGTCTCTCCGAGTCGGAGATCAGCACACTCTTGCCCTCCAGGCGAATCCAGCCGCGGTGGGCGAAATCGGCCAGCGCCTTGTTCACGGTCTCGCGTGAGGCGCCCACCAGCTGGGCGATCTCCTCCTGGGTCAGGTCGTGGGTGACCCGCATCGCCCCGCCTTCCTGCGTGCCGAACCGCTGGGCCAGCTGCAGCAGCTGCTTGGCGACGCGGCCCGGCACATCGGTGAAGATCAGGTCGGCCAGGTTGTTGTTGGTGCGCCGCAGCCGCCGGGCCAGCACCCGCAGCAGCTGTTCGGCGATCTCGGGGCGATCGGCGATCCAGGACCGCAGCGCGTCGCGGTCCATCGACACTGCCCGCACCTCGGTGATGGTGGTCGCGCTGGAGGTCCGTGGCCCGGGGTCGAAGATCGACAATTCGCCGAACATGTCCGACGGGCCCATGATCGTCAGCAGATTCTCCCGGCCGTCGGGTGAGCGCCGGCCGATTTTCACCTTTCCGGAAATGATGATGTACAGCCGATCGCCCGGCTCCCCCTCCGCGAAAATCGTGTGTCCGCGGGGGAAGTCAACAGGCTGCAGTTGTTTGGTCAGCGCGGCGACGGCGCTGGGTTCGACCCCCTGGAAGATTCCGGCCCTCGCCAGGATCTCGTCCACGTTGCCCCTTAAGCTCTTTTCAATGTCATTGGCGGTCTTTGGCACAGATCGAATGCCCGGCTTCGCCTCGCGCCGCTAACGGCCCGCATTGTCGCCAGGCTGGCCAACCTCTAACCGGTTAATGAGACTTCAGTCTAAGGTAGGCCATTTGTTCGACGTGCCAACGCTACACAGGATTGGCATGCCGAGTCGGACTAAATTGCGGATTCGCTCGCGAATGCCTATGCCGGCGCGTCGGCAAGCCCGGTTCGTCAGCGACAGCAAACGCCGCCCGGTAGAAGGGGTCGGCGTGGTGCTTGTTTCGGCTGACCGATGCAACCGGTTCATCGGCGATACGTTCACCGCGGCGACGGTGTAAGTGGTTCAAAGCCTCCGGCATGCCTTCTCGGGCCAACGTGCTCATGTCGTCGGCTTCGGCCTGCTCGAGAAACTCAGCGACATCCTTCGCGGTCACCGTGTCGTTGGCCAAGCTCGCTTCCAGCCGCCCCAGCCCGAACGTCGCCAGCATCATCAATGCCGGGACAAAGGCCACGAGCAACCAAGACACAAGGTGCAAGTAAACACCGCGAAGATCTCAGCGAGATTACAAATCAGTACTCTGTCGAAGGTGACCGCGGGTAAGACTTCTCGGCGCTCCGCACCAAGAGTTGCCGCGCCGGCCGCCGCCTCCGACCGACGCTGGGCCGCGGAGAGCCGCACCGCTTTGGTGCGACGGGCTCGCCGGATGAATCGCAAACTGGCAGAAGCGTTTCCGCATGTGTATTGCGAATTGGATTTCACCACACCGCTTGAGCTGACCGTAGCCACGATCTTGTCCGCCCAGAGCACCGACAAGCGGGTGAACCTGACGACGCCGGCGCTGTTCAAGAAATACCGAGCCGCGCTGGACTACGCGCAAGCGGATCGCGAAGAACTGGAAAACCTCATCCGCCCCACTGGTTTCTACCGCAACAAAGCGTCGTCGCTGATCCGGCTCGGCCAAGAGCTGGTCGAGCGGTTCGACGGCGAGGTCCCGGCCACCATGGAGGAGCTGGTGTCGCTACCGGGCATCGGCCGCAAAACCGCGAACGTGATCCTGGGCAACGCGTTCGGCGTCCCCGGGATCACCGTCGACACCCACTTCCTGCGGTTGACGCGACGGTGGCGCTGGACCACCGAAACCGATCCGGTCAAGGTCGAGCACGCCGTCGGCGAGCTCATCGAGCGCCGCGAGTGGACCGACCTGAGTCACCGGGTGATCTTTCACGGCCGCCGGGTGTGCCACGCCCGCAAACCCGCGTGCGGAGTTTGCGTGCTGGCCACGGACTGTCCGTCGTACGGGACCGGGCCCACCGAGCCACCGGTAGCGGCCGCGCTGGTCCAAGGCCCCGAAAAAGAGCATCTATTGGCGCTCGCGGGCCTGTAGACCCGGCCGTGATGCGCGCGCTTGCCGACCGGAGCACCCGCTGGACCATCGCGATCCTCGTGGTGGTGGCGGCGCTGATCGCGGCCCTGGTGCTCGCGCTGCGCCACAGCTCGTCACCGCCCGAGAGCTTTTCGCCGGCCTCTGGACCGCCGAGCGTCGGCCGCGAACACCGTGACGCCGACACTCCGGAGGCGCTGGCCGGGCCTCGGCAGCGCGCCGCGCTGCCGCCGTGCCCTACCGGCACCGGCGATCCGGGAGCGGTTCCGTTGCACGGGGTGGTGGTGGAATGCGCAGCGGACGGCTCCGTCGTCGATGCCGTGCGAGCGCTCACCGGGCGCCGGGTCGTGTTGAACCTGTGGGCGTACTGGTGTGGTCCCTGCGCGACCGAACTGCCTGCCATGGCCGAATACCAACATCGAGTCGGATCGGCTGTGACGGTGGTGACGGTGCATCAGGACGAGAACGAGACGGCCGCGTTGCTGCGCTTGGCTGAGCTGGGTGTGCGGCTGCCGACGTTCCAGGACGGCCGCCGCCGGGTCGCTGCGGCGCTGCGGGTTCCAAACGTGATGCCCGCGACGGTGGTACTGCGCCCGGACGGTAGCGTTGCGCAGACGCTGCCGCGAGCCTTCTCCAGTGCCGACGAGATCGCGGCTGCGGTCGGAGCGACGTGAGGGAGGCGCCGGTGAGCGCAGCGGTTTCGCTGACGCCTGACGTCGGCCCGGCCTGGCTGCGCCCGCTAGTCGACAACATCGATCACGTTCCGGCAGCGGCTCGGCGCCGGCTGCCCGCCGACGTGCTGGCCATGGTGACCGCCGCCAAGGCGACGGCGAAGCTGCGCGGCGACGGCCGCGACGCGGCGGTGCTGGTGCTGTTCTCCGGGCCGGAGTCTGGACCGGCCGACGGCGGTGTTCCCGACGACGCCGACCTGCTGTTGACGGTGCGTGCCTCCACCTTGCGCCACCACGCGGGCCAGGCGGCATTCCCCGGCGGCGCATCCGATCCCGGTGACGACGGGCCGGTCGCGACCGCCCTGCGGGAGGCGCGGGAAGAGACCGGTATCGACACCAGCCGGCTTCATCCGCTGGCGACGATGGAGAAGACCTTTATCGCGCCGTCGGGTTTCCACGTCGTCCCCGTGTTGGCCTACTCACCGGATCCGGGACCGGTGGCCGTGGTGAACGAGGCCGAAACCGCGGTTGTGGCACGGGTTCCGGTGCGCGCCTTCATCAACCCGGCCAACCGGCTCATGGTCTATCGCAGTTCCTTGCACCGCCGCTTCGCCGGACCGGCGTTTCTGTTGAACGAGATGCTGGTTTGGGGATTCACTGGCCAGGTGATTTCGGCGATGCTCGACGTGGCGGGCTGGGCGCAGCCGTGGGACACCACCGATGTGCGGGAGCTGGACGAGGCGATGGCGTTGGTCGGTGGTGAAGACGGGGCAGTGCGATGACCTCGATGACGCCGTCGCAGTGGCTGGACATCGCCGTGCTGGCGGTCGCGTTCATCGCCGCCGTCTCGGGCTGGCGCTCGGGTGCGTTGGGCTCGCTGCTGTCGTTCGTCGGCGTCATGCTGGGCGCGGTCGCCGGTGTGCTGCTGGCCCCGCACATCGTCGCGCATATCAGCGCCCCACGCGCCAAGCTGTTCGCCGCGCTGTTTTTGATCCTGGCCTTGGTCGTGGTCGGCGAGATTGCCGGTGTGGTGCTGGGCCGCGCGGTGCGCGGCGCCATCCGCAGCCGCCCGATCCGGTTCTTCGACTCCGTCGTGGGAGTGGCGCTGCAGCTGGTGGTGGTGCTGGTCGCGGCCTGGCTGCTGGCCACACCGCTGACCCAGTCGAAGGACCAGCCCGCCTTGGCCGCCGCGGTCCGCGGTTCGCGGGTGCTGGCTCAGGTCAACCAAGTCGCACCCAACTGGCTCAAGACGGTGCCCAAGCGGATGTCGTCGCTGCTCAACACCTCCGGGCTGCCCGCGGTGCTGGAACCGTTCAGCCGCACCCCGGTCGTCGCGGTCGCGACACCGGACGCCGCACTGGCCAACAACCCGGTGGTCGCCGCCACCCAGCCAAGTGTGGTCAAGGTGCGCGCCATCGCGCCGAGCTGCCAGAAAGTGTTGGAGGGCAGCGGGTTTGTGCTTTCTCCACAGCGAGTGATGACCAACGCTCACGTGGTGGCCGGCGCGAACAACGTCACCATCAACGCCAACGGCACCCCCTATGACGCCACCGTGGTGTCCTATGACCCGTCGGTCGACATCGCGATCCTCGCCGTGCCCAACCTGCCGGCCGGGCCGTTGGCGTTCGCCGACGGCGCCGCGAAAACCGGTACCGACGCGGTGGTGATGGGTTATCCCGGGGGCGGTGACTTCGTGGCAACCCCGGCCAGGATCCGGGAAGTCATCGAGCTCAGCGGTCCCGACATCTACCGCAACGCGACAGTCACTCGCCAGGTGTACACAATCAGAGCCAGTGTGGAGCAAGGGAATTCGGGTGGACCGCTGATTGACCTCAACGGCAACGTGCTCGGCGTCGTTTTCGGCGCCGCTGTCGACGACCCCGACACCGGTTTTGTGTTGACGGCCAAAGAGGTGGCAGGCCAACTCGCCAGGATCGGCGACACTCAGGCGGTCGGCACCGGCTCCTGCGTCACCTGACCCGGGGTCCGTGCACCTGCTCGAGAAACCGCATCAGGTGCCGGTTGACTTCCTCCGGTGCCTCTTCATGACCGAAATGCCCTACGCTGCCGACAGATACGTAACGGCCATGCGGGACGTAGCGCTGTGTGCGTTCCACCGGGTCGGCCAGCACGTAAGGATCGGCGTCGCCGCGCAGGTGCAAGATAGGGATGCCGGCCGGCCGTTTCATCGACCTCATGAACCGCCTGCCCTCGTCGCGCAGCTGGCTGCGCACCGCCCAGCGCTGATATTCCAGCGCCGAGTGCGCCGCAGACGGAATCTGGATCGCCAGCCGCAGATGGCCGATTGTCTCGGAAAAGTCTTCTGAGGCAAGCCATTTAGCGCAGGCCCGGCTGCGGACCAGCCGTTCCACTTCGTCGGCGTTGTGTCGTGTCAGCGCACGCTCGGGCCATATCGGCACCTGGTAGCGCAGCAGTGTCGGCAACAGGGCAAGAGCCTGATCCCGGTCGGTCAGCACCGATCTGCGCAGCGCCGCGGGATGCGGTGAGCTGACTACCGCGATGGCACGCACCAGCCGCGGATGCAGCACCGAGGTCGCCCAGCACACCAGTCCTCCGTCAGCGTGACCGACCAGTGTCGCCGACGAATGCCCGAGCGCGCGGATCAGTCCCGCGGTGTCGCCGGCGAGCGTCCAGCCGTCATAGCCGCGAGGCGGCTTGTCGCTGCCCCCGTAGCCGCGCAGGTCGACCGCGACGATGCGCGCTCCGCTCAACCCGCGCAGCTGATGACGCCAGGACCACCAGAACGACGCGAACCCGTGCAGCAGGATGACCAGTGGCCGCGCCGACGGCGGCGTAGTCGGATCGGAATCAGTCGGGGTTGCCTCGACAACGTGGAACCGGATGCCGTTGGCGTGCACGTCGAGATGGCGCCATGGCCCGTCGATACGGGTTACCGACGGATCCGGTGGCGCCATCTACCAACCCGATGGATCGGCGGGCGTCCCGCCTTGGGGCGCATTCAACGCCCGGGGCTCGGCTTTGTCGTGGCCGGGCGTCAAAGCGGTGCGCGTCTCCTTGACCGATTCGATTGTCTGGCGCGGCCCGCGAATGCGACGGACCTTCAGGTACCCGAACAGCGCGAGCACTGCGGTGACGACGACCATGATCCCGAACACGATCAGATAGGAAAGCCACCGCCACAGCCAGGTGTTGAGCAGCTCAGCAACGAAGAAGAAGAAAAAGAAGGTCGAGTAAAACAGCACCACCAGTGCCGAGATGAAAAAGACGCTTCCGGTGAGGCCCTTTTTGACGTCGCGGGTGATCTCGGCCCGGGCCAGCTCGATCTCAGCGCGAACCAGCGTCGACACCTGGGTGGTCGCCTCTTTTACGAGGTTGCCGATCGATGGCTCGCCGGCGCTGGCGTGTGGATCCGTCAAGGGAATCGTGGTCAGCGTGCTCGGCACCCCACCCTTACGCTGACCATCGGTCCCGGAGTTCTTACGATCGCCCTTGCTCACACGCGGTCCTCCCGGTTCGCTGCTGTCGCGGTTCATGTTGCCATGCGGTGCAATATCAGACGAGCCCAGTCGAACAGCGGATGAAATCCGCAGACGGCACGGTGCGCGTGATGGTCACGCTAGACTGGCGCAGCGTTCGGGATTCGGGCCCGAACTCATCGACGGGAGTGTTGCTTTGCACAGCGCGCACCGCCGTGTCATGGCGGCGATGGTGGCCATGGCCCTGCTACTGTTGGCCGCCCCGGCCGCGACAAGCAGAGCTGCAGACGACAGGGTTCCGCTCGGCGGGGGCGCGCCTATTGTCGTCAACGGCGATTCGATGTGCACTCTGACCGCCATCGGCACCGACAACACCGGCGCACTGACCGGCTTCACCTCCGCGCACTGCGGCGGGCCCGGCGCCGTGGTCGCCGCCGAGGCGGCCCAGGATCGCGGCACGCTGGGCACCATGGTGGCCGGCAACGACAACCTCGACTACGCGGTCATCCATTTCGATCCGGCGAAGGTGGCGCCGGTGGCGAACTTCAACAACTTTCCGATCAACGGCATAGGACCGGATCCGGCGGCTGGTCAGGTCGTCTGCAAACAGGGCCGCACCACGGGCGAATCATGCGGTGTCACGTTCGGCCCGGGCCAAGATCCCGGCACCATCGTGGCCCAGCTATGCGGCCAGCCCGGCGACTCAGGCGGACCGGTCACAGCCAACGGCATGCTGGTCGGGATGATCCACGGTGCGTTCAGCGAAAACCTGCCGGGCTGCATCACCAAATACATTCCGCTGCATACTCCGGCCGTCGTGGTGTCGATCAACGCGGTGCTGGCCGATCTTGCCGCCAAGGGCCGGCCGGGCGCCGGTTTCGTCCCAGTCGGGACCGCTTCTGCTACTTAGCCCGGCTCCTCAGCGGGCGGTTTACGCCCGCATCGGTCGCCGGGCGCGCTACCTAGCAGCGCGGATCGCCTCGAACACGCCCGGGTCCAGCAGCGTCGAGGTGTCGCCGAGCTCGCGGTTCTCGGCGATGTCGCGCAGCAATCGGCGCATGATCTTGCCGCTGCGTGTCTTCGGCAGCTCGGGCACCACATGAATTTCGCGCGGCTTGGCGATCGGGGAGATCTCTCGGGCCACTTGGGTGCGCAGCTCGTCGATGATCTCTTCGCCCAGCTCCTCGGGTTGGTCGACCTGCAAGACCACGAACGCGCAGATGGCCTGGCCGGTGGTGTCGTCGGTGGCGCCGACCACCGCGGCCTCGGCCACTCCGGAGTGCCCGACCAGTGCCGACTCCACCTCGGCGGTGGAGATCCGGTGCCCGGACACGTTCATCACGTCGTCGATGCGGCCCACCACCCAGATCGCGCCGTCGGCGTCGTAGCGGGCGCTGTCGCCGGCGAAATACCAGCCTTGGTCGGCGAACCGGGACCAGTAGGTTTCGCGGTAGCGGTCCGGGTCGCCCCAGATGCCGCGCAGCATGGCCGGCCACGGCTGGTCCACCACCAGGTAGCCGGTGACATGCTCACCCTCGTCGGGCCCGGGCTCGAGTTGGTTGCCCTGGTCGTCGACGATCTTGGCCGAGATCCCGGGCAGCGGGCGCATCGCCGAACCGGGTTTGGCCGCAGCGACTCCCGGCAGCGGTGAGATCATCGCCGCCCCGGTCTCGGTCTGCCACCAGGTGTCGACGACCGGGGTTCGGCCGCCGCCTATGACGTTGCGATACCAACGCCAGGCCTCCGGGTTGATCGGCTCACCGACCGATCCGAGCAGGCGCAAGCTGGACAGGTCATGGGCGCCGGGAATCTCGCGGCCCCACTTCATGAAGTTGCGGATCAGCGTCGGCGCGGCGTAATAGGTTGTCACGCCGTACTTTTCGATGATCTCGAAATGTCGGTGCTGGTTGGGGGTGTCGGGCGTGCCCTCGTAGATGACTTGCGAGATACCGTTGGACAGCGGGCCGTAGACGCCGTAAGTGTGCCCGGTGACCCAGCCGATATCGGCGGTGCACCAGAACACGTCGGTCTCCGGCTTGATGTCGAAGACGCTGTAGTGGGTGTAGGACGCCTGGGTGAGAAACCCGCCGCTGGTATGCATGATGCCTTTGGGCTTCCCGGTAGTGCCCGACGTGTACAGCAAAAACAGCGGCTGCTCGGCGTCGAACGGCTCGGGGCTGTGCTCGGGTGCCGCGGCGTCGACGACGTCGTGCCACCACAGGTCGCGGCCCTGCGTCCACGGGACGTCGATACCGGTGCGCCGCACCACGAGGACGTGTTCGATCGGGGTATCGGGCTGCCCGACCGCTTCGTCGGCGGATTCTTTCAGCGGTGCCGGTTTGCCGCGACGGAACTGCCCGTCGGCGGTAATCAGCAACTTGGCTTCGGCATCGGCGAGCCGTGCTTGTAACGCCTTCGCGGTAAAGCCCGCGAACACGACGCTGTGCATGATGCCCAGCCGCGCGCAGGCCAGCATCGCGACGATCGCCTCGGGGATCATCGGCATGTAGATGGCGACCCGGTCACCGGCCACCAGGCCGAGATCGGTGAGCGCGTTCGCGGCTTTGCCCACCTCGGTGAGCAAGTCGGAATAGGTCAGGGTGCGGCTGTCGTCGACTGGCTCGCCTTCCCAATGGATGGCGACGCGGTCGCCGTGGCCGGCCTCGACGTGGCGGTCGACGCAGTTGTAGGCGACGTTGAGCTTGCCGCCGACGAACCACTTGGCGAACGGGGCCGCCGACCAGTCCAGCACCTGCTCGAACGGCGTCGCCCAGGAAAGTCGGTTGGCTTGCTTGGCCCAAAACGCCAGTCGGTCTTGCTCGGCTTCGCGGTAGACGTCGTCGGTCACGTTGGCCTGCTCGGCGAACTCCGGGGGCGGCGGATACGACGACGTTGACGGGGCGTGCGTCTCGGTCACGTTTCGAGCCTAATCGGGTAAACGACGTCGACGCAGCCGGAGGACTTAGGGTCGGGCTCATGAATCGGATGCGTGTCGCGGTGGCAATGACCGCCGCTGCGATGCTGGCGCTCACCGGCTGCGGGGGCGGTGGGGTCAGCCCCGACGTGGTCGTCGTCAACGCCGGCGAACCGCAGAACCCGCTGATTCCGACCGACACCAACGACAGCAACGGTGGCCGCATCCTGGATCGACTGTTTGCCGGTCTGATGTCCTATGACCCCAACGGCACACCGTCGCTGGAGGTCGCGCAGTCGATCGACACCACCGACAACGTCAACTACCGGATCGTGCTCAAACCGGGGTGGGCCTTCAGCGACGGAACACCAGTGACGGCGCAGTCGTTCGTCGACGCCTGGAACTACGGCGCCCTGGCCACCAATGCCCAACTGCAACAGAGCTTTTTCAGCCCGATCGCCGGGTTCGACGAGCTGGCCGCATCGAAGCCGACCGCGACCACCATGTCCGGCCTCAAGGTGGTCAACGATCGCGAGTTCACTGTGCGGCTCAAGGCGCCGGCAATCGACTTCAAACTACGACTTGGGTTTTCGCCGTTCTATCCGCTGCCAGCGGCGGCGTTCAAGGACATGGCCACGTTCGGGCAGCGCCCCATCGGCAACGGCCCGTACAAGCTCGCCGCGGGTGACGCCTGGCAGCACAACGTCAAAATCGACCTGGTGCCCAATCCCGGTTACCACGGCAACCGCACACCGCAGAACAAGGGCCTGCGTTTCACGTTCTACGCCAACCTCGACACCGCCTACGCCGATCTGCTCTCGGCCAATCTCGATGTGCTAGACACGATTCCGACCAGCGTGCTGCCGGTCTACCGCAAAGACCTCGGCGAGCGGGCTGTCACCGCGCCCGCGGCGGTCAACCAGACGCTCGACACGCCGCTGCGGCTGCCGCACTTCGGTGGGGAAGAAGGCCGGCTGCGCCGGCTGGCCCTGTCGGCGGCGATCAACCGCGACCAGATCTGCCGGCAGATCTTCGCCGGATCCCGCACGCCCGCCCGCGAGTTCACCGCCAGCTCACTGCCCGGATACGACCCGCACATCCAAGGCAGCGACGCTCTGGACTTCTACCCCGACCGGGCGCGGCGACTCTGGGCGCAGGCCGACGCGATCTCGAAATGGACTGGCCGTTACGCGATCGCCTACAACGCCGACGGCAGCCACCAGGAATGGGTCGACGCGGTGGCCAACAGCATCAAGAACAACTTGGGCATCGACGCGGTCGGCGCGCCGCAGCCGACGTTCGCCGGATTCCGCACCCAGATCACCGGCCGCAGCATCACTACCGCGTTTCGCGCCGGCTGGCAAGGCGACTATCCGTCGATGCTGGAATTCCTTGCGCCGCTGTTCGTCACGAGGGCCAGCGCCAACGATGTCGGCTACTCCAACCTGGATTTCGACGCGGCGCTGGCGAAAGCCGAGGCCGCGCCCAGCCTGGCGGAGTCGTATGCGCTGAGCAACCGCGCTCAACGAATCCTCTTGCACGACATGCCTGTCGTGCCGCTGTGGTACACCGTCACAGCGGCCGGGCACTCGCCTGCGGTGAGCAACGTGAACCTCACCTGGAATGGCCTGCCCGACTACGAACACATCGTCAAGACCTGACATGGGCGCCTATTTCGTCCGCCGCATCGTGGTGATGGTTCCCGTTTTCCTCGGCGCCACGCTGCTCATCTACGGCATGGTTTTCCTGCTGCCCGGCGATCCGCTGGCCGCATTGAGCGGGGACCGGCCGCTCAGTCCCGCGGTGGCAGCACAACTGCGCGCCCAATACCACCTCAATGACCCCTTCTGGCTGCAGTATGTGCACTACCTCGGCGGCATCCTGCACGGCGACTTCGGCCGCGCCTACTCGGGGTTACCGGTCAGTGCTGTGTTGGCCCAAGCATTTCCGGTGACGATTCGGCTGGCGCTGATCGCGCTGGCGGTCGAGGCGATCCTCGGCATCGGCTTCGGCGTCATCGCCGGTTTACGTCAGGGCGGCATCTTTGATGCCGGGGTGCTAATCGCTAGTCTGGTCATCATCGCGGTCCCGATCTTCGTGTTGGGCTTCTTGGCGCAGTTCGTGTTCGGTGTCCGGCTCGGGATCGCCCCCGTCACGGTGGGGGATCAAACGACGTTCGCGCGACTGCTGCTACCTGGCATCGTGCTGGGCTCGGTGTCGTTTGCCTACGTGGTGCGGTTGACCCGCTCGGCGGTGGCGGCCAATGCCCATGCCGACTATGTGCGCACCGCCACCGCCAAGGGACTATCCCGACCGCGAGTCGTCGCCGTGCACATTCTGCGCAACTCGCTGATTCCGGTGGTGACGTTTCTCGGTGCGGATCTCGGGGCGCTGATGGGCGGGGCGATCGTGACCGAGGGCATCTTCAACATCCACGGCGTCGGCGGTGTGCTCTATCAGGCGGTCACTCGTCAGGAGGCGCCGACCGTGGTGTCGATCGTGACGGTGCTCGTCGTCGTTTACCTCGTCACCAATCTGCTGGTTGATCTGCTCTATGCGGCGTTGGACCCCCGGATCCGCTATGGCTGAACGCGTTGCAACCCATGGCTTTTGGCGCGGTATCTGCCACGGTCTGCGCCGAAATCCAAAGTTTCTCGTCGCCGCAGCGCTAATCGTGCTCATCGGGTGGGTGGCCGCGTTCCCGTGGCTGTTCACCAGCATCGATCCCACCTACGCCGATCCCAACCAGAGCCTGCTGAATCCGTCGGCAGCGCACTGGTTCGGCACGGACCTGCAAGGCCATGACATCTACGCGCGCACCGTCTACGGAGCGCGGGCTTCCGTCACCGTCGGATTGGGCGCAACACTTGCGGTGTTCGTTGTCGGCGGCGCGCTGGGCGCGCTGGCCGGTTTCTACGGCGGCTGGCTCGACGCGGCGGTGTCCCGGGCCGCCGACGTCTTTTTCGGGATACCACTGTTACTGGCCGCCATCGTGCTGATGCAGGTCATGCACCATCGCACCGTGTGGACGGTGATCGCGATCCTGGCCTTGTTCGGCTGGCCACAGATCGCCCGCATTGCCCGCAGCGCGGTCATCGAGGTGCGAGGCAGCGACTATGTGCTGGCCGCGCAGGCCATGGGACTCAGCAGGTTTCGGATTTTGCTGCGCCACGCGCTGCCCAACGCCATCGGCCCGGTGATCGCGGTCGCCACCATCGCGCTCGGGGTTTTCATCGTCACCGAAGCCACGTTGTCCTACCTCGGAGTTGGGCTGCCGCCGTCGGTGGTGTCCTGGGGCGGCGACATCAACGTCGCGCAGGTCCGGCTGCGGGCCGGCTCGCCGATCTTGTTCTATCCCGCCGGCGCACTGGCGATCACCGTGCTGGCCTTCATGGCGATGGGCGACGCGCTGCGCGACGCCTTGGATTCGCGGTCATGACCGGCCCGGAATCGCCGCTGCTGGCGGTCGAGGACTTGGAAGTCAGGTTCGGCACCGACGATGCCGTGGTTCGCGGTGTGCAGCTCACGGTCCACCACGGACAGACCGTCGCCGTGGTCGGTGAGTCCGGCTCAGGAAAGTCGACCACCGCTGCCGCGATCCTCGGCTTGCTGCCCGCCGGTGGCCGAATAACCCGAGGGCGCATCGTTTTCGACGGCCTGGACCTAGCCGCGGCCGGTCCGCGGGTGTTGTGCTCGGTGCGGGGCCGGGCGATCGGCTTCGTCCCGCAAGATCCAATGACGAACCTGAACCCGGTATGGAAGGTCGGCTTTCAGGTGCGAGAGGCGTTGCGCGCCAACAACATCAGTGATGCTCAGGCTGTGGACCTGCTCGCTGAGGCCGGTATGCCGGATCCGCTGGCTCAGGCCCGGCGCTATCCGCACCAGCTCTCCGGCGGCCTGTGCCAGCGAGCCCTGATCGCCATCGGGTTGGCCGGACGACCGCGCCTGCTGATCGCCGACGAGCCGACCTCCGCGCTGGACGTGACTGTTCAACGGAAGGTGCTCGACCATCTGCAGCGCCTTGCCCACGAGCGCGGTACCGCGGTATTGCTGATCACCCATGATCTGGCACTGGCCGCCGAACGCGCCGAGCACCTCGTCGTCATGCACCGCGGTCTCGTTGTGGAATCCGGTGCTGCACACGATATTCTGGCGAACCCGCAACACGACTACACTCGACGGCTGCTGGCCGCTGCACCGGCGCTGACGCCGCGCACGACGTCCGCGGCGCAAACCCGTCAGCGCGTCGTGTACGAAGCGGCAGAACACGCCGGTCGGCCGGGCGACGAACTGGTCGTCGCTACGGAGTTGACCAAGGTTTACCGGGTATCCCGGGGAACTCCGTGGCGGCATGCCGAGTTCTGTGCTGTTGACGCGGTGTCGTTCAGGCTGCGGCGCGCTACCACGCTGGGGATTGCCGGCGAATCCGGCTCGGGCAAGTCCACTTTGGCGCGAATGGTGCTTGGCCTGCTGCCTGCGACGTCGGGCACAGTGCTTTTCGACGGTCAGGACATCAGCGCCCTCGACCGACGCCAGACGTTGATGTTTCGTCGACGCATGCAGCCGGTGTTTCAAAACCCTTACAGCAGTTTGGATCCCATGTACTCGGTGTTCCGGGCCATCGAGGAACCGTTGCGTATCCACCGCATCGGTGACCGTCGGCAGCGCGCCGCGACCGTGCGTGAGCTGGCCGACCAGGTGGCGTTGCCGTCGTCGCTTCTGGGCCGGTTGCCGCGCGAGCTGTCGGGCGGTCAACGCCAGCGGGTCGCCATCGCCCGGGCGCTGGCGCTGCGCCCCGAGGTGCTGGTCTGCGACGAGGCTGTGTCCGCTCTCGACGTGGTGGTGCAGGCTCAGATACTGGATCTGCTCGCCGACCTGCAGGCCCGACTCGGCCTGACCTACCTGTTCATCAGCCATGATCTGGCGGTGATCCGGCAGATAGCCGACGAGGTTTTGGTGATGCGCGCCGGGCGGGTGGTCGAGCACGCTGCCACCGAAGACGTATTCACCCGACCTCGCCACGACTACACCCGCGAGCTGCTGGCCGCGATCCCCGCGGTACCGGCGCGCTAGGTCAAATGGCGGCGACCCGCTGCACCCGGCTTCGCCGCGCTTGCGATCGCCGCTAGGTTGGCATCCCGTGACCACTGACCCGCTGGCTCCCCTGCTGGAGCTGCCCGGTGTCGCTGCGGCTGCCGATCAGGCACGCGAGGCGCTGGGCCGGGCGCACCGGCACCGGGCCAACCTGCGGCGCTGGCCGGTGACCGCGGCGGAGGCGGCGCTGCGGGCGGCGCGGGCCTCGTCGGTACTCGACGGCGGACCGTTGAAGATGGACGACTCCGCGGCCGCCGACCCGGTATTCGCGGGGGCGCTGCGGGTGGCTCAAGCGCTGGAGGGCGGCGAGACCAGCCTGGTGGCGGTGTGGCAGCGGGCGCCGCTACAGGCGCTGGCCCGGCTGCACATGTTGGCGGCCGCCGGTCGGGTCCACGACGAACGGTTGGGCCGGCCCCGCGCCGACGCGCACATCGCGCCGCGTCTCGAGCTGCTCGCGGAGGTGGTCAGTGGCGGCACCCAAGCCCCGGCGCCGGTGGTAGCAGCCGTCGCGCATGGTGAGCTGTTGACGCTGGCCCCGTTCGGCAGCGCGGACGGCGTGGTGGCCCGTGCGGTGTCGCGGCTGGTGACCATCGCGAGCGGTCTCGATCCCCACGGGCTGGGGGTGCCTGAGGTGTATTGGATGCGCCGCGCCGCGAACTATCGCCAGGCGGCAGAGGGCTTTGCGACCAGCACATCCGAAGGGATCACGCGCTGGTTGGTGTTGTGTTGCCGCGCACTGCAGGACGGCGCACGCGAGGCATTGGCGATCGCCGACATGTTGTCGGGTCGTTAGCCGGGGAGGCCACGAAAAAGCCCTCAACATATGTGAAGCGGGCGACGATCCGAAGGTCTTCGGCGCGCCGCCCGCTAGCACGGAACTCGGTTACCAAGCGTGCAACTCTGGGCTGCGTGGGTTGGCCTCGGCGATCTTGCAAAGCGATCGGCGGCAGCCCCACCCAAAGGGCCGTCGAAACCGTTCACTCTTCGCAATTACGCAGGCCCGCAACACTTCTGCCATTATCGCGGCTGTGGCTCCGCGTGGGTGCCGGTATCCGTGCTGGGCCGCCCGGCTCGGGAGATCGATTCTTCTCTTCCGAATCGACCTTGGCCTCACCGGGCTTCCGTGACTCCTTTGTACTACGTGACCCCCATCACATCAAGAGCCAAATGTCGCCGCCCAGCCGCAGCGGCACCGCCAGTGTTTGCTGGCGGCTAGAAGGCGAAGCGGCGAAGCAGCGAATAGGTGAGTGCTCCGGCGGCCAGCGCGCTCACGCCCACCGCGGCGGTCGCGGCGACCGCGGCGCTCGATGGCGCGGGGATGCGGTCGCGCAGGGACACCGGCCGCGAGAACGTCAGCACCGGCCAGCCGCGGGCGATCGCCTCTTTGCGCAGCGCTCGGTCTGGGTTGACCACACTCGGGTGCCCGACCACCTCGAGCATGGGCAGATCGGTGATCGAGTCGGAGTAGGCGTAGCAGTGCTCGAGCGGGTATCCCTCCCGCGCGGCAAGCTCCCGGATCGCTTGCACCTTGCCTTCGCCGTAGCAGTAGAACGCGATCTCGCCGGTGTACTTGCCGTCTTCGACCACCATCCGGGTTGCCATCGCGTGCGTCGCGCCCAGCGCACGGGCGATGGGTGCCACCAGCTCCTCGCCGGAAGCCGATACCACGACCACGTCACGGCCGCACAGTTTGTGGCCGGCGATGAGATCGGCTGCTTCGGCAAAGACCAGCGGGCTGACGATGTCGTGCAGCGTCTCGTTGACAATCGACTTGACCTGCTCGACATCCCAGCCGGCGCACATGTTGGTCAGGTGCACACGCATCCGGTCCATCTGGTCATGGTCGGCGCCTGACAGCAGGTAGATGAACTGGGCGTAGCTGGACTTGAGCACCGCGCGGCGGTTGATCAGACCTTGATCGAAGAAGGCTTTACTGAACGCCAGCGTGCTGGACTTGGCGATGACCGTCTTGTCGAGGTCGAAAAAAGCGGCGGTGCGCGGCTGCGAGTCAGGCTGCGCCGGTACGTGCGGGGAGGTTTGCTGCGGTGCGGCCGAATTGGCGACGGTCACCGGCCCAGCATAGGGTGATCGTGCGACAGGCCGCGAAGGGTGTGGATAAAGACCGGCTCGAACGCTGCTGCGGGCGCCTGTGGGTGGCACCGATTCCGCGCCTGAAATTACTAGGGTGTTCTGCTTTCTCTTGCAAGCAGCACTTGCGCCCGCGGGGACTGTCGCGTGTATAGTAAGCATTACTCGGCCTGTGCCGAGGGTGTATCAGCCCGACCCCCCGGGGCTGATACACGACGACCCTCGCCTCCTCCCCCCCTGGCGGGGGTCGTCCCCTTTCCGGGGTTAATCCTTCCGCCAGTGGCGTTCTCGAGCCGCGTCGGCCATCGCGTAATTAGTTCTTCGTGTCTTCTCCGAATTGGTGATCTGCGAGCGGAGTTATGCACAGATCAGCCGTTGTCCACAAATTGCGCTGGGGGACTGGCGGTTCCGGGCGACGGCCGCCAGGGTAGGTGAGTGAGCTCCACTCGAAATCTGATGGGACCGCCCGGCGGAGCCGGCGTGTTGGCCATCGTCGGCCAACCGGCATTGCGCGACGAAATCGATCGCGTCGCCGCAGCAGTCGGTGTGCGGGTGGTTCACGTGAGCGGTACGGCGGCGCTGAACAAAAAGACTTGGTCGGCGGCCGCCGCGGTGGTGCTCGACGATACGGCGGCCGGCCGCTGTCAGCAGCAGGCGCTGCCACGGCGCTCCCATGTCGTCGTGGTCACCGGCACCGAACCTGAGGCGGCGACCTGGGCTGCCGGAATTGCGGTCGGCGCCCAGCATGTGCTGGCGCTGCCCGCGCAGGAGCACGCGTTGGTCCGTGAACTTGCCGACGCCGCAGAGTCGACGCACGACCAACAGCTGCGCGGCGGCGTGGTTGCCGTTATCGGCGGACGAGGCGGAGGCGGCGCATCGGTGTTCGCCGCGGCGCTGGCGCTGACTTCCGACAACGCGCTGCTGGTCGATCTCGATCCCTGGAGCGGCGGCATAGATCTGCTGCTGGGCTGTGAAGACGCACCGGGCTTGCGCTGGCCCGACTTGACCGTCCAGGGCGGGCGGCTGGACTGGTCAGCGCTTCGCGAGGCCCTACCGCGACGCCGGCGCATCAGCACGCTCTCGGGCACCCGCAGCGGATATGAACTGGATCCCGGGACGGTGGAGGCCGTCGTCGACGCCGGCCGCCGCGGCGGCGTAACCGTGATCTGTGATGTTGGGCGCAGGTTAACTGACGCATGCGAAACCGCTTTACAGTCAGCCGATCTGGTGGTCGTCATCAGCCCATGCGATGTACCGGCATGCGCAGCCACCGCGACGATCGCCCCGGTGCTATCCACGATCAACCCCAACGTAGGGCTGGTCGCGCGTGGGCCGTCTCCGGGCGGGCTGCGCGCGGCGGAAGTCGCCGCTGTCGCCGCCGTGCCGTTGTTGGCGTCGATGAGAGCCGAACCGCGAATCGCTGAGCAACTCGAACACGGCGGGCTTCGGTTGCGCCGCCGATCGGCGTTGGCGGGTGCGGCCCGCCGGGTACTTGCCGTGTTGCCCAGCCGACCGGCCGAGCCGGAAGGCGGGGCAGCGTGAGCGGTTCCCTCATCGAACGCGTGCGTGAGCGGTTGGCGGCGGAACCCGTGCCGCTGCGGCCGAATGTGGTGGCAGCCGCTATTCGGGCCGAATCCGGTGGGGTGCTTGGTGATACCGAGGTGCTGTCCAATCTGCGGGTGTTGCAGACCGAGCTCACCGGCGCCGGCATCCTCGAGCCGCTGCTGTGCGCCGACGGGACCACCGACGTCCTGGTGACTGCGCCGGATGCGGTCTGGGTCGACGACGGAAACGGCCTGCAGCGCAGCGAGATTCGATTTGCCGACGAGGCCGCGGTGCGGCGCTTGGCGCAGCGGTTGGCGCTGGCCGCCGGCCGTCGCCTCGACGACGCGCAGCCTTGGGTGGACGGCCGGTTGACCGGTCTGGGTTCCGGGGGTTTCGCCGTGCGGCTGCATGCGGTCCTGCCGCCGATCGCCGCTAAAGGGACTTGCCTGTCGTTGCGGGTGCTGCGCCCGGCTACCCAGGATTTGGCGGCGCTGAGCGAGGCGGGCGCGATCGCGCCGCAGGCCGCTGAGCTGCTCGCCGAGATCCTCGCCGCCCGATTGGCGTTTCTGGTCTCGGGCGGTACGGGCGCGGGGAAAACGACTCTGCTGGCGGCGATGTTGGGCGCGGTGCCCCCCGGCGAACGGATCGTCTGTGTCGAGGATGCCGCCGAGCTGGCGCCCCGCCATCCGCATCTGGTGAAGCTGGTGGCACGGTGCGCCAACGTCGAAGGTGTGGGCGAAGTGACCGTACGCCAACTCGTGCGGCAGGCCTTACGCATGCGGCCCGACCGGATTGTGGTCGGCGAGGTCAGAGGCGCCGAAGTGGTGGATCTGCTGGCGGCGCTGAACACCGGCCACGACGGAGGCGCCGGCACAGTGCACGCCAACAGCCCCGGCGAGGTTCCGGCCCGGTTGGAAGCCTTGGCCGCTTTGGGCGGCCTCGATCGGGGCGCGCTACACAGCCAGCTCGCCGCAGCGGTGCAGGTGCTGTTGCACGTCGGTCGCGACCGGGCCGGCCGGCGCCTGCTGGCCGAGATCGCGATGCTGCGCCAAACTCACAGCGGGCGTGTCGAAGTCGTGACTGTGTGGCACGCCGACCGCGGATTAACCGAGGGGGCAAAGGACTTACGCTGCTTGCTGGACCGCCGGATGTCGGCATGAGCGGCCCGGCTGTCGCTGCGTTGATGCTCGCGCTTGCGTTGGGGGTGTTGCCCTCGTCGCGGCGCCGGCTCACAGCCGCTGGTCCGACTGCGCGGCCGGTGGCGCGTGCAAGCTGGGTCGGCTGGGTTCCACCATGCGCTGCGGTTGTGGCAGCCCTATTGCTGCCGTTGACAACGGTTCTCGCCGCCGCGGTGCTGGTGGCAACGATGGGATTGCGATGGCGGCGGCGCCGGCGTAGCCGGCGCGCTGTAGCGGAGAGTCGGTCGCTAAAAGCCGCGATCGATGTTCTGGTCGGCGAATTACGCTCCGGTGCCCACCCGGTGCGCGCGTTCGCTGTCGCCGCCAACGAAACCGACGGCACGGTTGCTGACCGTTTCCGCACGGTCGCGGCGCGCGCCCGCTTGGGTGCCGACGTCGCCGCCGGTCTGCGCAGCGCTGCCGGGTCCTCGGCGATGCCGGCGCACTGGGAGCGCCTTGCGGTGTGCTGGCAGCTGGCTGCCGAGCACGGACTGGCGATGTCGGCGTTGGTGCGGGCAGCGCAGCGGGATATCGCTGAGCGGCAGCGGTTTTCGGCGCGCGTGCTAGCGAGGATGGCCGGGGCGCGCGCCACCGCGGTGATATTGGCCGCTCTGCCGGTGCTTGGGATGCTGCTGGGTCAACTGATCGGCGCGCAACCGCTGCGTTTCTTGCTGGACGGCCATGCCGGTGGCTGGCTGCTGGTGACCGGGATGGTGCTGGTCTGTGGCGGGCTGCTGTGGTCGGAGCGGATCACCGACCGGGTGGCGCCATGAGCACCGCAGCGGTGTTGTTGGCCCTCGCGGTGTTGACCGGCGCGGGGCCCTCCATCATGCGTGCACGCGCCGGGATCGGTATCCGGTCGGCTGGGCCGGCGCGGCAAACAGCACGTGGCTCAGACCCGCTCGCGGTCGCCTCCAGCCTGGATGTGTTCGCGGTGTGCTTGGCGGCGGGCATGGCCGTGCCGACCGCCGCCGCGGCGACGGCGGCATCGGCGCCGCCGCGGCTGGCCCGCATCCTGCGCCGCGCCGCCGACCTGCTCACGCTAGGCGCGGACCCGGCGACCGCATGGTCGCCACCACCGGACCTGCCGGCGAGTTCGCTCGACAGCCACACCCATGCCTTGCTGCGGCTGGCACGGCGGTCGGCGAGTTCCGGTGCCGCGCTTGCCGACGGGCTCGCCGAGCTCGCCACGCAGTCCCGCCACGACGCCGCGCACACCGCCGAGGCGACCGCCGAGCGCGCCGCTGTGCTGATCGCCGGTCCATTGGGCCTGTGCTTTCTACCGGCGTTCGTCTGCCTGGGCATTGTCCCCGTGGTGGCTGGGCTGGCCGGCGACGTTCTGCGTTCAGGTGTGCTGTGACGCTGTTCATCAAAGGAAGGAAAATCATTAATGCGCAAACTGTTTCGCGCGCTGCAAGCACGGATGACCCTGCTGGCGGTCGACGAGTCAGGAATGTCCACAGTCGAATACTCGGCGGTGTAGGGTTTACACCCATGCCTAGAGCATTGATCGTCGTCCGCCTCTCCCGAGTCACCGACGCTACTACCTCACCGGAACGCCAGCTCGACACTTGCCGTGACCTGTGCGACCAGCGCGGCTACGAGGTCGTTGGCATCGCGGAAGACCTAGATGTATCCGCCGGGTCCACCTCGCCGTTTGGCCGGCCGCAGCTCGGAGACTGGCTGTCGAATCGCCTCGGCGAGTTCGACGTGCTCGTGTTCTATCGGGCTGACCGCATCGTCCGCAGGTTGTTCGACCTGGCCGACCTCATCCGGTGGGCGCGTGAACACTCTGTCACGCTGGTATCGGCAACGGAGACGTATTTCGACCTCTCCACCGATTTCGGTGACATCATCGCCTTGTTGGTGGCGAAGGTTGCCGAGATGGAACTGTCGGCCATCTCCGAGCGCAACGCCTCAGCGTTCCGGCACAACTTCAAGGCCGGCAAGTACCGCGGCGGCATACCGCCGTGGGGTTACCTGCCTCAGCAGGACGAGTCCGGTATGTGGCGACTCGTCCAAGATCCGGTACAGGTCGAGGTAATCAACGAGGTTGCCCGTCGTGTGCTGGATGGGGAGCCACTGCGAGCGATTGCCCACGACTTGTCCGCTCGCGGTGTGCTCACTCCGAAGGATCGCTTCGCACAGACTCAGGGACGTGAGGTCAAGGGCTACGAGTGGCACTCCAGCCCGCTTAAACGCTCTCTCACGTCTCCGACGCTGCTCGGGTACGTGGTGACTAGGGAACCGCTCACCGACGCTCAGGGCCGCGTACAGCGTGACACCAAGGGACGGAAGGCGTTCGGACCCGAGAAGGTCGTCCGCAACGATGACGGCTCGCCCGTGGTCCGGGCTCACCCGATCATCACCCGAGAGATATTCGATCGGCTCGGCGCAGAGCTGGCCGACCGGGAGAATCGCAAGGAGCCGACCAAGCGCAGCAGCGCGCTACTACTCCAAGTCATCTACTGCGGCGTGTGCGGGAAGCCCGCATACCGGCTCAAGGGCGGCACCGGGCGTAAGCCCCGGTACCGCTGTGCGTCGGCTCAGTACAAGACGACGTGCGGGAACAAGTCGGTACCGCTGGACTACGCGGACAAGCGCGTCGAGACCGTCATCCTGGGATTGCTCGGTGGCTCCGAACGTCTTGAGCGTGAATGGGAATCAGGCTCGGATTACTCATCCGAGCTGGCCGAAGTTGACGCAACGCTTGCCGACCTAGTGGACCTGCTCGGTACGGGTGAGTTCAAGGCAGGGACTCCCCAGCGAGTTCGGCTCAACCACCGGATCACCGAGCTTGCCGCCCGCCAAGAGAAGCTGTCCAAGGAGACCGTGAAGCCGGCCGGGTGGACGTGGAAGCCCACCGGCGAGAAGTTCGGCGATTGGTGGGCGCGTCAGGACATCACAGGTCGTAACGTCTGGCTCCGTTCGATGAATGTCCGCCTTGAGTTCGACCACGAAGGAGTGAATCTCATCTTGGGCGACGTGTACAAGCTGACGGAGCAGATGAACGCCAGTGGTCAGCCTGTGGCCGGCTGGCAAGAACTGCTAACCGCGATGCGGGATAACGGCATTGCTGGAATGGAAGTCAACGGCGATGACATCGTGTTCCATCATGCGTCGGGCCTTACGGTGTCGGCTGATGAGCTGCACACGGTGTGAGCCGGTTCTTACCGGCGGAGAAGCAGATCAGGGACGCGCTGGCTCACGGTCGCGGCGCGACGCTGACGGCGCAGGGTTGGTTTTCGGCGCAGTGAGCGGCTTATAACGCACCGCAGTCTAGAAACCGCATAAGAACCCCGGCGTGTTGCCGTGTCGTTGCGAAGGATTGTCGGTCCCGTGTGCCACCGTTGATGCCGAGGGACGTGAACCCACGCCCTGGAAACAACCGACCTCGGAATTGCAACGACATGACCAACGACAACAACAACCTGAAATCGCACGTGTTCGGCCTACTAGGCACCTTGCACGAGCTGCCGTCAAAGTTATCGCTTCTTCAGCGAAGCCCACGGCTTGAGAATGTGGCAGGTTCCGACGAGTTCCAGCGCATCGAACGCTGGGCCATCGAACTCAAGACGTTCATCGACCAGACGTTCTCGGAGCTCTACCGACGGATAGCTATGCACACCGATGCCATCGTGCAACTGACAGACGATCGACGGGTGGCGGTACCCGTAAAGAAGCTCGGGAAGTTGACGATGGCGGAGTACGCCGACTTGCGAGAGTGCGCGGGGCAGATAGAGAACGTTTCCGATGTTGGTGACTTTCTCACTTGGGCGCTTAAGTGGGGTGATGGTGCGGCGAAGGCAATACAGGTTCGTCGTGCACAAATTCTCGCCGCAACAGCGGAGCTGGAGACCTACTTCTCTTCGGCTGCATAAACCTTCCACGCTTCGGCGGGGGTCAGTCCCTCCACGGCGTACTTATCCGCGTACAGGTTGCCGAATGCCTTTCGCTCAGCCTCGGTGGAACTGGGCTTACTCTTGGCCGCTTGGTGGTAGCCCATGGCGTACAGAGCGTTCGGTCAGCATGTTCCTGTTCGGTCGTCATTTGTCATTCCGTCCTTCCGTTCGTTGTCAGATTTCGGCAAAGGATGACCGGTGGCCGACTACATGAACCTACGTCGGCGCTTGAACGCCGCTACGTCAGCCTTGGACAGCAGGAACCACTCGCCGTTTCGGCGACGGTCCTTGAATCGGTCGTGCCAGTAGCGTTCGATGCCGGCGGGGTCGTCCGTCTCGAACGAGTGGACCAGGACGTACTTCTCGGGCAACTGAAGCCCTATCTCGTACGACCGCCGACCGACGTGGTTTGACCGTCCAATCTTGTGGAATCGCCCGGATTTGATCAGATAGACAACGCCATTGGGGTGTGTCGAAATCGACGATTGAGAGGGTTCCGGCTCATCATCCGCGACGTTCGTTGCTAATAGTTCATTTACGTCTGCGAGATCGGGTTCGGTCTCTGTGAAGATGCGAAGCCGCGCGAGCTGTGCGGACTTGTCGCCCAGCCGCGCCCGGATGCTACCGCAGCTCGGGAAACTATCGTCAGACCGGCGTTCCAACCTCAGATGCGCCTCGGTGGGGAATCGACCGAGCTTCCGAGCAAGCAGAGCCATGCGTCGCAAGATGTATTCGTCTTCGTGTCGGCGGCTCTGCATCGAGTTTGGCTGAAGGCCTGCCTCAGCGATGGCATCGCTCCAAGAGACCCAGTAGCGCCCGCGCCAATCGCTCTCTTTGATCCCGGTTTCAGCCATGAACCGTTGGCGGCCCAGCGGGACACCGCCGTTCTCAGCGGCGCATCGTCGAATCTCTTCGAGGATTTCCTCCTTAGCGACCGGCATAGGCAGGGATCATAGTGAGGCAGTCGACCTGTCTGGAGACCGTTCGTTGTCAAGTTTCGGACGTGACGTTTCTACCGCTGGGGGGCATAAGCGCAGCACGGGCCTTATCGGTGATCTGCCCACCACGCCGCCCCGGCGTGCGGATCAGGAAGCCATTACGGCTTGCGTGCCACAGGTGACTCTTGATCGCGGCCGGTGACTTGCCGGTGATCTCGGCAAGGTATTCGACCGGCCCACTGTCGGGCTTCTCTTGGCTGGCGGCGCAGTAAACGAACGAGAGCCACACGAGGTACTCATCGGTAAGACCGCGAGCCGAAAGCTCCCGCAGCTCGCCGCCTACGGTCGCGAAGTCGATCACCATCTCCAGGTCCGGGTGTTGTTCGATCTTTCGCACAGCATCTACCGCCGCCGCGAAGTCCACTTCACGCAGGACCGTCGATGACAATCCGCCTGCCGGGCGCTTGTCGGGGTCGGTTGGCCGAATCACTACCTGACTCGGTCCGCGCCGGTCGTCGTCGTACCAGGTCATCTCCGCCGTCCATTCGCCTTGTGGGCCGATCTCCTCGGACAACGTCACCCTCGGTTCCATGTCAAGCAGCATAACATGCCCACCCGCTGGTCTAACCTCTTGAAAACCGGTTAGACGACATGCTTCACTGCAAGTGTCGATCACAACGGCGTGGTCGGAAGACGTGAGGCCGGACGACCGGCACCAGAAGCCCGTCAACGGCAGTCGGGCGACAAGCGAACTGGAGCCCGTCACTCGCACCCTCGGGACTAAGCAGGCCCTGGAATACGCGCAGATCAGCAACAGGCCCGAATTGGGCGACCCAGGGCAGCGGGGAATCGCTGCCACCGAACAAACAGGAGATAACGCAATGAGGATCAACGATCCGAAGGCTAGATATTCCCAAGTCTCGGGCGTCTTTCTGGACACCGATCAAGCCCAAGATCACCGACTGCTGGTGATGGCGAAGATGGGATCTCTCAAAGTGGTGGATGGGATGGTCACCTTCAAGGCCATGGTCCCTGAATCGGCAATTGAGTCGCTGTACGTGCCGCCCAGCGAAAGACTGAGAAACCGATGACCGGGATCAAGGGGGCGGGTAACACCGCCCCCAACCTTCCGACCATCGACATATTGAACGGCGATGCGGTCACGATGGGCATCTGCGAGCCGTGCTGGTTGTACGTCGGCCGGATCACCGAGCTTGAAGGCGAATTGACTAGCTGGCAGTTCGTCTACCGCAGCCCGCTACTTCGGGCCTCGCATCCGATGTACGAGCGGATGCTCGACCACATCGGCGGCGCCATCCAGATCGACTCGCAGGTGATCCCCGACCATCACATGATGTTCGGCGAGGCTGAATTGGCGCTCTACGAGCCGCGCTACGGGACGCCGGAATGACCCGCCACGAGTTCGAGTCCCGCGAAGCACGGCACCCGGAGACCGGGATCGTCAACGCCGATCACGTACTGACCGCTGGTCGCAAGATCGACAAGCGCGAGCGCGATTGGGGCGAGGACGACGACCTCACCGAACAGTCCCGCGTCCGGCGACAGCCGGATTGGTACTACGGCAGCAAGAGACCGCTCAAACGCGGCGACGCGGAGAAGGTTCATCGGCTGCCGCAGCCGCATGACGAGGGCGAGACGTGGCATGTCGGGGCGATCCATGAGGGCCGGGATTGGACGAGCGTCCGGCTTACGTGGCTGAACCGGGAGCGGGACGAGGAGGCGACCCGGATCACCGGGATACCGGCAGCGGTACCCGAGGGGCGGTGGTCGATGGTGCAGCTTCGCTGCTCGATCTGCTGGGAGGTCTTGATCAAGCGGGGCATCAACGACGACGAAGGCGGGCTGCCTGCACTCCCGGACAAGGCCCGGTACTGCGGCGCGACGTGTAGGCGTCGAGCTGACGCTGACCGGAAGGCCCGGAAACGTCGCCTTGCTGACGGCGTCAGGAAGTATCCGCGTGATCCCCACAGCATGGTCATCCACGAACCGTGGCCGACGTTGGTCCCAGCGGGGCCGGACGGGCTGGGCGGTTTGAACATCAAGCATCCGGTCATGGTGGCCCGGCGGTACGAGAACGTCGAGTACATCACCCCGACGAAGACATGGCTCATCGGTGGCGCCGAGCCACCGGCCCGCCGGGACGGACTCAACGCGGCCCGGTATCCGGGCCGCTATGTCCGGCCAGTGGATCGACCAACGCAACGGCGACCTAGGAAACGCAAGGCCAGTCGTGAGCTGGAAGTGCGGCACGGGATCATGCGTGGGTTCTCCACGTCGTGGTGCGTCAACGCCGTGTATCCGGCGAGACCTACGCCACGATCGGTGCGCCGCTTCCATCCGGGTCAAAGGTGGCGGCAATCGGTGGTGCATGGCCGTCCGGCGATGGTTCCGACCCCGGCGCGGTGGACGGATACCCTAAAAAGTATCCTGACCTGCTGATGTCCGGTTTTCTCCATAAGTGTGGGAGGGCACGGCAAAACGGCCGTCATTTTCGGCCACCAATGACGACGGTACGCCAACCGCGTGACCGTTGTCAACCCACACACACACCGAAACAGGCCCCGCCCTCGGGGCCGGCTCTTTTTTCAACCAACCCATCCGCACGGATAAGCACAGGAGGGCCACATGGCGAACCACACCGCCACACACTGCCCACACGGGCATCCGACACCGACAGCGACAGCCCGCACCGCCCAGGGGTTCTGCCGCAAGTGCAAACGGCTGAATGACGCCCGGCGTCACCACCGTAACCGTGAGGCCGTCGAGCTGGTCCGCGCTCTGGAGGCCATCACCCCCGAGGAGCTGGCCGAGCGCATCAAGGCTCTCGGCTAAGCGCACATAGACCGGGACGCCCCTGCTCCGGGTGGGGTCGTCCCCTCAGGCCAGCTCCGGGCTGGCCTACCCCGAGGCCCCCGGCTCGTCCTTGCCTCTCCTCTTGGGCGGGTCGGGGGTTTCTCGCGTAGCGAGTGCCCAAAAGCGTCGAGGACCGTAGGCCCTCAAGCAGGTGCCCTCGCGGACCCTCAGACGCCCGTAGGCGTCTCCCGATACTCGGAACACCGCCCGGTGTCCGTTAGGCCCTCAGCGTCGAGCTGAGAGCTGACGCAACCACCCGAAGGTGGTTGTGACACAACACAATGAAAAGAATGGAGTAAAACAAGATGAATCTGGTCAAGGACCCTTCAAAGGTCAAAACCGTCACGACTCGCAAAGGGTGGGTTTACCGGGTGATTCCCGGCACTTTCCAAGAGGGTTCGGTATTTACGGGCGCTGCTGAGCACGAGGACGGCTATGTGCCGTGCGTGTCCTTCGAGGCGCAGGGCCGTGGGTTTATGGACCGAGAGCGCGTCAGTCTGCAAACGGCTGAGGTCGCTTCGGTGGTCGAGGACATCTCCGAATGACCGAGATGTTCGACCGGGTTCAGCAGTACGCCGCGCTGGGCTACTGCTGCACACCGGCCAGCGTCGAGTTGGACGGCAACGGCAAGAAACGAGTGAGCTACCCGAGCGACTGGTCCCGGCGGGTGTTCGAAGATCCCGCCGATTGGGCCGGGTGGGATGCCATCGCCATCAACACCGGCTTGAGCGGGCTTGTCGTCGTCGACATCGACACCAGCCACGGCAAGAACGGTTTCGAGTCGCTGGAAGCCGCCGGGGTCGAGCTGCCGTCCACGCCCCTGGTGATCGCCACCCAATCGGGTGGCCGGCACTTCTATTACCGGGCGCCCGAGGACACCGAAGTCCGCAGCGGTGCCAACGTCTTGGGCATGGTGGGTGTTGATATTCGGGCGTCCGGCGGCAACGTGTTCGCGCCGGGCACCGTCCTTCCCGGTGGCGGTGCGTACCGGCAGGCGGACGGTTCGCGGGGAGTATCTGTTTGGGAACTGCCCGAGTTTCCCGCCGAGCTGGCGAAGCGTCTGGTCGGCACCAGCACTCGCACTCGTGACGACGTGGCCGTCGTCGCGGAGCCGGCGGACGTGACGCCAGAACAGCGTGAAGCTGGCGAGCGGATCATCGCAGAGAAATTGGCGGTGATTGCAGCGGCCGGTGCGGGTGAGCGCAACGCAGCGGGGCGGCAGACGCTTCGGATTGTCGGTATCGCCAAGACGCTGGGATTCGACGCCGAGACGATCAACGGCAAGATCACAGCCGCCTACGACGAGTCGGGCGGCGATGATCCCCAGCAGATCGAGAACTGGATTCGGTCGGCATGGAAGCGCGCCGAACCGGAGAACCCGTTGTACTGGACGGCAGAGGGCAGGCTCAGCACGTTCTGGGATGCACGGCCCGAGCTGGCGCATATCCGGCAGGCGGCACACGCCGAGCTGGCCTCGCCGTGGGCGGTGCTGGGCGCGTTGTTGGTGCGGGTGCTGGCCGACGTGCCGCCCAGCGTGCGGCTCGACACCGGAGTGAACGGCCCTTACTCGGGTGGCCTGAACTTCTACGCCGTGCTGGCAGCCAGGTCGGGAGGCGGCAAAGGTATCGCCAACCGAGCGGCGCAACACCTGTGGCCTAGTTCCGTGCACACCACCGAAGTCGCTTCCGGCGAAGCGATTCCGAGGTTGTTCGCCTCGCGGGTCAAAGAGGAAGGTGAATACGTCGACAGGTGGATTCGTGACGCGGCCGTGGTCTACGCCGATGAGCTGGGATCGCTGAAGGCGTCGGCGAGCCGCACCGGCTCGACGCTGATGCAACGGCTGTGCACAGCGTTCACCGATGGCGCGCTGGGGTTTACAACGGTCGATGAGTCGAAGAACGTCACCGTCGAGGCAGGGTCGTACCGGCTGTGCGCGCTGGCGTCGGTGCAGTACGACAACGCGCACTTGCTTTTGTCGTCGGAGTCGGTGTCCACCGGGCAGGCGCAGCGGTTCGTGTGGTTCCCGGCCAACGACACTCCGCCGGATACCGAGCCGGATCATCCCGGCGCACTGGGCCGGACCGTTGTTCCCGTGATGCTCAGAGTCGAGGTCTGCGGCGCGGCGAAGCGGGCGATGCGGGAGGCCCGCAAGCGCGGGATGCGTGGGGATGCCGACGCCCTGGACGGGCACCGGCTCTACGCACAGGTGAAGGTGGCCTACGCCCTAGCGGTGCTGAACGGTCATCACGAATCGGTCAGGGAGTCCGATTGGAACCTGGCCGGTGTGGTGATGGCGATGTCCGATCGCACACGCGAGGCTGCCCAGCGGGCGATAGCTGAGCGCAGCAGGGCGACGGCGAAGCTGGCCGGCGAGGATCAGGGTCTACGCGCCGAAGCCGCTGCCGAAGCAGAGGACGCCGCACGCCTTCAGCGCCAGGTCGACGTGCTGCGGCGCAAGCTGCACCGGCATCCGACCGGCATCACACGCAGCGATCTGCGGCGGGCGTTAAAGTCACAGTGGAGAGCTGACTACTTCGAGCTGGCGCTCGACTACCTGATCGAGTCCGGCGAAGTCGTCGGTACAGGTGACGACTGGTACCGGCTCACCCAAGGGGTGGACGCCGGGACGGTCAAAGTGGACGGGTAAAACACTGCCTGACCTGGGGTGGACGGGTGGACGCCCGTCCACTGGTCGGCGCGGGGACGGCGTCTCGCGGGCGGTATTAGGACGCAGTTCGCTTTCGCAGCGGGTATAAAATAGTTAGTATATTTACTTATATATAACTAGCTGCGAATACACACTCAATGTGATATCCGCCGCCCGGCGGAGTTTGTTCGCTCGTTCGCCAGTCTGGGTGGACGCCCGTCCACCCGTCCACTCCTGGTCAGAGCCACTTTCAGGCGTCCACCAAGCGGTCCACCGTCCACCCCGGATATCTACACCACCACTATCCCGTCAGCACCCGCTGGCGGGTTCTTTCAACGCGACCGGCACATCCGCCGGCGCGTTAACAACCGAAGGAGATATCTAAACATGTTCGATCCCATCTACATCGCCAATTCCGTAGCGGGATGGACGGCGCTTGGCGTGAAGCTACCGAAAGAACTTGCCCGCGCCGTCGAAGTGCTCGACGCGATCCGCCTCGTTGAGACCGGACACCCGGTCGTGTTCGGCATTACGGACGTGACACCCGACAACGTCGAAGAGAAGATCCGCGAGTTAGCCAATCAGCTTTTGCCGACGATGGGAATTGCGACCCGCGTCGGTGCCACCGACTTGTCTGCGCTGGAAACTGCCAAACGGCAGGCGTTGAACCTTGCGGCCCGCGACGTGCTCACCAAGGCGGGAGCAGCCGTGCCCGGCATCATCAAGCAACTGGAACCACGATTCGACGCGGCCGTTGCCGAGTTCACCGAGGCCGTCCTGGCACTGCCCGACGACCTCTCCGACGCCGCGATCGTCCGGGGCGGTCCGGCTGTGCTGGCCGAGTATCAGCGCGCCGCGCGGGCGCAAGCGGTCATCGCCTCTTGCGACGGATGGATTGCCTCGCTGCGAGAGCTGCCCGGTATCGCCGGGCGGGTCGATGCGTTCACCCGCGTGCTGCGCCCGGTCGACCTCGACCAGCTCGACAAGCTGGAGAACGCGGGCACTAAGCGGTACGAGCACTACGGCCAGCTCAACCCGCTGTTCGTCGTCGCCGTCCGTGAAAACGTCGAGTGGGGACTGAACACACCCGCTGAAGGCGCCGCGATCCGGCAGGCCATCGAAGCACAGCGCGTGCTGTCCGCCCGGTAGCGGGCTACACCTCCGTCTGGAATGGCCCTCAGCTCAACGCTGTGGGCCGTTTCCGGCCCCACCCTCACATCCCCACCGCGACAGAAGGAACCACCGCGAGATGACCACAGGATCAGCCCGCAAGCTGGCGGCGCAGCTCGCCGCCACCCAACCCGAGTACGACAACGCAGACGAGGCAGCGGCGATCGCATTCACCAAGCGACTACAGGAGCGGGGCATAGTCGGCGACGTTGCCGGGATGCCCGACCCGGTAGACCCCGATCGGGAATGGCGAGAGCGTGTGCTGGCTTACTTCCGCGATATGCAGGAGCTTGAGCGCCGGGCCGGGGAACTCCGCAAGGCTGAAGCCAGCCCGGCACCGCAGACCGCAGCCGGTCTCCTCGCTGCGGCTCTGGCTCAGGCGAACCAGGCACCGTCCCAGCACATGCCGCTCAACGGCGCCGCTGTGCTCCGAGCTGCCCTGGCCGGCGGCAGCGGAACCATCAAGGCGAGCGGATGACGATCTAGACCGATACGAAGTTGCGCCTCATCGACATCCGCGCCGTGTTCCCGTCACTGGTTATGCCGCCACAAGCTGGTGCGCCTTGGCGCTGGCGGTGGCCTGCCAATAGCGGCTGCCGACAACTCGCTGTACGAGGCCCTTGCCCGACAGGTAATTGAGGCTGGCGCTAACTGTGCCCGGGCTCACGTGAAGCTTCTCGGCCATCTGGTTTCGTGTCATCATGCCCCTCTTGACCAGAAGCATCGCGATCGGGAGATGTTTGGCGAGCACCTCGATCGGATCGAACTCCCGGACCGGACGGCGCTTGATCGGCTCGACAACGGCGGGTTGGTTGCGGGCCTCCACCTCGGCGGCGGTGGGGGCCTCAACCTCGGCGGCGGCGAACTCATAGGTGGGATCCAACTCACCGCACACCACGCAGATGCCCTCCCGATCACTGTCGGGACCATAGACCCGAGGATGTATGCACGCCTCGGCTTCCTCCTCGTCCTCCTCCTCCTCCTGCTCCTCCTCCTCATCGATCACGTCCACCTGTGTGTCGATGAAGTCGATGAACGCCAGAAGCTGACGCCGGTCTTCGAGCCATTCGTCGTTTGAGGTGCCCAGCTGCATTCGCAGACCGGAAACCTCGAGCGTGAGATCAATCATTGCTTCTCACTTGACCTTTCACTGCACTAGATAAATCAACACAACGGCTTCTGGAAGTGGTGTCGCCGTTGACCTTCACTCTACGCCCAAAGACTACGTTTGGGACCCGAGACCACCTGGTGAACTCGGCGGCCTTGACCTGGGCCTTTGGCCACAGCCGGTCCCTACCCCCAGGGGCTCAGACAGGGCCGGCAGGTGCCGGGGCCCTCCAGGTGCCCAGTGGCAGAGGCACAGGACAGGGGCAGGCAGGGCAGGCTAGGACGGGAAGGGACAGGGTGCTTCTGGGGTAGGAGCAGGACGCGGGGTATGGCAGGGACACCGGGCAGGCGTGTCCTTCGGGTAGCGGGTGCCGGGGTCGGTGGGGTGTAGGGCACGGGGCAAGCAGCCCTGGGCACCGCACTAGGCAGAGGCCAGCACCCGCATACCGGCACGTCGCCGCCGGGTAGCCACAGGTCCGCGCACCCCAGGCGGTTGCCCCTGCCCGCCCGCGTTTGGACCGGACGGTAATGCTGTCGCCTGCCTATGCGGCGGCATCGCCCGCGTTTTTGCCCCGGCGCAGCAAACGTCGCCCACGTCCGCGCCCGAACACCCCAGCAACGATTCAACAACCACGGAAGGAACACGAAACATGACACATCCGCTCATTCCGAAGGCCCCGAAGGGCCTAAAGACACGCGGTAGGCAGCTCTGGCGGGAGCTGCACACCACATACGACTTCACCGACTGCCCAGAGAAGCTCATCATCTTGGAGCAAGCCGCCCGCACCGCCGATGTCGTCGCGCGGCTCCAGAGCATCGTGGATGCAGCCGACGACCTGAGGGTTAAAGGTTCGCAGGGGCAGCCGGTCGCCGCCCCCGAGGTTGCAGAACTGCGGCAGTACCGCGCTCTACTCACGTCGCTGCTGAAGTCGCTGACGTTGCCCGACGAGGAGGAGACCGCCGGCAGCGGGAAGATGACCCGCAGCCAGCTCGGACGCCTTGGAGCACAAGCCCGTTGGGGCGGGGTGACTCGATAGTGGGGCGACCGAAGCGGAGGCGAGGGCCTCAGGTCCAGTCGATCGAGACCTTGGCGAACGCGCTGCCGGACGAGTTGCGAGACCCGGACATGGAACCGAGGGATCGGCTCCCCGCCATCGGAGCGTGGCTCCGCGCACATATGGTGGACCCTGCCCTGGCGCTCGACGTTGCCAACGCGGCGGGCTTGGGCATCGCGGAGTGGTTCCGCCGCCGTCTGACCGCCCCTGGCGCAGCCAACGAGCACCGGGTCTACCGCAGCCTGGGCGATCTTCCCGAGCCCCCACCGAGGGAGACGAGGCCGGACTTACGTGTCGTGCATTAGGCGTTCAAATGGAAAGACGGCACCCCCGCAGAGAGAGCGCCGCCTTCCCTTTGGAACTTCTACGATGCGGCGGGCTAAGCCACCTGGACCGCAGCCCGCCCACTGCCCGCGTACCCGCCGTAGTCGACGACAACGAACCAGTGGCCATCGTTCGGCACCTGCAGCACCACCGGAGACCGGTTGTAGTGCCCGCCCAAGTAGCGGTGCTGCTCGCCACGCTCAAACGAGCGATAGTTGGAGCTGTCCATCAGCCGCACATTGGCCGCGTTGCCTTCGAGCGTCACGCGGACGACAGCGCCAGCTGATTGATTACCGAGGTCCCAGAAGTTGTAGTTCACCGAGGGCCTCCCTTCTATCCATGCTGAAAGAAGGAAACGCGGAGCCCGCCATTCTGGTGCGAAATTGCAACACCAGACCTGCCTCGGTGTAGCGTGTCGTCTGCAAGGCCAATTGCTCGACACGGACCCTCAACTGGCGGGACTCAACCCCCGGTTGAGGGTTTGCGTCTTTCAGCAGTCAGAACACTACACCTAGTGGGTGACATTCAGAAGAGATACCACATCTTGTAATAACACTTGTGGAATTCTTAGCTCGAATCGTGTGTCGATCCCGCAGTACCAGCCCGTTTTGGTGTATCGGCAGACCGCTGGGGCATGCGGTGTAATACTAGACAGTCGAGTACGCCATCGGCACCATCGCGGCCGCAGCCTTCGGCGCGATCCTCTACACGGTCGTCACCGGCGATTCCATCGTCGGCGCGTTGAGCAACATCATCGCTCGCGCGCTGAACACCAAGGTTTAGTCGACGATGCCGGCGCGAGCAGCGTCGAGGCGGCTTTGGCGATCGCCTCACTGGTCGCGGTACTGGTGCTCTGCGTTGCCGGCCTCACCGCGGTGTCGATGCAGGTGCGTTGCATCGACGCCGCACGGGAGGCCGCGCGACTTGCCGCCCGCGGTGATAAGCGGGCCGCGCTCGACGTCGCTCATCGCATCGCACCACACGCGGCGCTGGTGCAGGTGCATCGCGACGGCGAATTCGTCGTCGCAACTGTCACCGCACGGTCGAAACTACTGCCTGCCTTGGCGATTGGTGCCGAAGGGATTTCAGCGGCGGAGGCGGCGGGCTGAGGACGGCGCCGCGACCGTGTTGGCGGCGGCGATGGTCGCTGTCTTGTTGTGCGTTACCGGCGGCGGGGTGTACCTCGGCTCAGCGGTGGTGGCGCGCCACCGCGCGCAAGCAGCGGCCGACCTGGCCGCGCTGAGTGCCGCAGCCCGGGTGCCGGCCGGAGTCGAGGCGGCATGCGCGCGGGCAAGCCTGCTCGTCCGAAGGATGCGAGCCGACCAAATCGATTGCTGGGTACAGGGTTTAGATGTCGTCGTCACCGTCGAAGTGGCGGTGGGCAAAGTCGGCAGGGCCACGGCAGCGGCTCG
Source organism: Mycobacterium noviomagense (assembly GCF_010731635.1). Lineage (NCBI taxonomy): Bacteria > Bacillati > Actinomycetota > Actinomycetes > Mycobacteriales > Mycobacteriaceae > Mycobacterium > Mycobacterium noviomagense. The sequence goes on along the minus strand of NZ_AP022583.1, from coordinate 1,396,082 downwards.
CGCAGGGCCCGTCGACATGCCCGGACGAAGCGCGCGGCCGGTGCTGTCAGCTGCTGCGCTTGCCGAAGCGGGATAGCCCCGTTTCGGCCAACTCGCGGTCGGTGGGCAATCGCAGCGAGATCAGCCCGGCGAACGTCTTTTCCTCGATTTCGACCCGGTTGACGGTCACATGCACCGGCACCCAGTTGCTGCTATGTCCCGGCAGACGCAACACCCGCGCGGTGGCGCCGTGAGCGAATTCGGTTGTCATCGAAGCCATTACCTGCTCGTCGTCGGGATGCACCCGCGGGGAGCTGGCCGTGCTGCGCCAATCGTAGAACGGGCAGGGCTCGTCGAGCCATTTGAGCAAAGTCCAGTTCTTCAGGTCGAACAGGGCGCGATGAACTCCCGGCTGCGCCAGCCCCTGCAAGATCTGCTGCGCGAGGTGGTCGCCGGACTCTGCGCCGCTTTCGGGGTCGGCACGCCAGTTCATCCCGCGAGCGATCAGGTGGTCGTGGCCGTCGGCCGCGGCTTCCAGCGCATTGCGTGCCACGAAGCCCACCCTGATCGGATTGCCCTGCCAATCGGTGCCTTCCCAGACGTTGCACAACGTCTGGCCCGCTCGTGCTTTGACCGCCAGCGCGAGAACCTTGCTCTCGTTGGGTTTGAGATCTCGCGACGGCCAATTCTCCGCGAACGTCCGGCCATGCGTCGGCTCGACGTCCGGGTTCTTGCCGATGTTGGTCAGCGACTCACGGGTGTCGGTGGCCACACCCAAAGTGAGGTCCCATTTCAGCGGGCCGGGGATCGGCCGCTCGGGTGGTTCAGCGTCGGTAGGGCCGCTCCAGACGTGCACACCGTGAACGCGGCCATCCGACATCACCACCGGCTCGGTGCGGATCACGCGGTTGCTCTTGGGCGTGATACTGGCCAGACGCTCGGCGCTTTGCACTGATTCGGCGATCGCTGTGCGGATCGCAGCGATGTGAGGATTGCGGCGCAAAAAAGCGGTAATCGGCACAAGATTTCTCAGGTGCGATCCCTGCGCGACGACGGCCGGTTCGTTGCCCAGTGTCTCAACGAGCAGCCAGTCCCTGGCCATATCGACGACTGTACCGCTGGTAGACAGCGGTATCGCACATCGTTGACGTCAGTCTAATGACTTTCCGGGTGCGGGATCCGGCCAGTGACTTGCGTATAGCGTGCCGGAAGGGTAGGTTCCTGCTGCACCCGAGCCGTCGGGATTGGGAACGGATCGCGTTGTCCGACCGTTCGTCCGCCGTGTCGCATGTTCGGCATGTCCGCAACCAGTGACGAAAGCGTTTGCTCACGGCTACCGCCATGCCCGTGGAAGTCGACCGTCGAGGGGTCGGTCGTCATCGCGAGTCAACGCGGCGACCACCAACCGCAACACGCGGATCGCACCCGGCTTGTCCAGCGGTTGGTTGCCGCTGCCGCATTTCGGCGACTGCACGCACGACGGGCAGCCGCTAGGGCATTCACACGCCTCGATAGCCTCGGCGGTCGCGCTGAGCCATGTGCTCGCTTGGCGAAAGCCCCGTTCGGCGAACCCGGCCCCGCCCGGATAGCCGTCGTAGACAAAAACACTGGGCAGCCCGGCCCACGGGTCGGGACCCACCGCGGCGGACAGCCCGCCGATGTCGCCTCGGTCGCAGCTGGCCACCAGCGGCAGCAGCCCGATCGCTGCGTGCTCGGCCGCGTGTAACGCGCCCGGGATACGCGGGCCATCGATGCCGTTGCGCGCCAAGGCCTCTGGGGTGATCGTGTACATCACCGCGGTCGTGGGCAGGGTGTGTGCGGGCATGTCGAGGTCGATGAAGTCGATGACTTCCCCGTTGAGCCGGCGGCGCAGGTAACCCACGACCTGGTTGGTGACCGTCACCGGCACCAACCCGAGCGTGACCGGCCCGAAGGTCATGCGCTCACCCTGACCGGTGACCGCGATGTCGGTGACTTCCCGCGCGAACGTCGCATATCCCGGGTCTTCGGCGTGGACGAAGGCGATCCCGCCCTCGACTTCGAGCGAATCGACGACGTAACTGTCGCCCTGGTGCAGATATACCGCTCCTGGATGCACCGACGCCGGGGCCTGACTGGTACCCGCGGTGCCGAGCAACCGCCCGGTGTCCGCCTCGACGATGACGACCTGGCCGTCCGTCGGCCCACGGATGTCGACCGCAGCGTGCGGGTCCAGTCCCGGCGCGGGGAAGTACTTGCCGTAGCGGTGCCGCAGCGTTCCGTCGTCGACGAGCTTGTCGGCCACCGTTTGGGCACCCAGCGCGCGGACTTCGCTTTCCTCTAGCGGTAGTTCGGTTGCTGCGCAAAGCAATTGGGAGCTGAGAATATACGGGTTGGCCGGATCGATCACCACCCGTTCGATCGGCTTGTCCAGCAGCGCCGACGGGTGGTGCACCAGGTACGTATCCAGCGGATCATCGCGGGCGACCAGCACGATCAGCGCGCCCTGGCCACGCCGTCCGGAGCGTCCGGCCTGCTGCCAGAAAGAGGCGACGGTGCCCGGGAAGCCGGCGAGCACCACCGCGTCGAGGCCCGCGATATCGATGCCCAACTCCAGCGCGTTGGTGGTGGCCATGCCGCGTAACCGGCCGGCGGCCAGCGCCTGCTCGAGCGCGCTGCGGTCCTCGGCGAGATAACCCGCCCGGTAGGACGCCACTTTCTCAGCCAGATCCGGGGCAATGTCTGCGAGCCGGGCCCGGGCGGCCAGGGCTGTCAATTCCGCCCCACGGCGCGATCGCACGAACGTCAGCGTCCGCGCCCCTTCGGCGACCAGGTCAGCCATGAGCCGCGCCGCCTCCGCGCCGGCGGAGCGGCGCACCGGGGCGCCGTTCTCACCGGTCAAATCGGGGCGCAACGCGGGTTCCCACAGCGCCACCGTGCGTGCCCCCTGAGGGGAGCCGTCGTCGGTGATCTCCTCGACCGGTTGGCCGATGAGCTCGGCGGCCGTCGCGCCGGGCGAAGCCGTCGTCGCGCTGGCGAAGATAAAGGTCGGCGCCGATCCGGAATGCGCGGAGTAGCGGGCACACAACCGCAGCAGGCGGCGCAACACCATCGCCACGTTGGAGCCGAAAATGCCGCGGTAGTAATGACATTCGTCAACCACCACGAACCGGAGCCCGCGCAGCAACACCGCCCAGCGGGCGTGGTTGCGCAATATCGACAAGTGAACCATGTCGGGGTTGGAAAACAGCCATCGTGAGCGCTCCCGTGCGAAGCGGCGCACCTCCGCGGGACTGTCGCCGTCGTAGGCGGTAGGAGCGACGTCATCCAATCGCTGGATCGCCCCGGTCAATGCGTGCGCGGCACGCAACTGGTCGTGGCCGAGCGCTTTCGTCGGCGACAGGTACAGCACCCGAGCTCGTGGGTCGCTCAACAGCGCGTTGAGGATGGGAAGCTGATAGGCCAGCGATTTGCCGGAGGCGGTGCCAGTGCTGACCACCACGTGGCGGCCCGCGTGCGCCAGTTCCGCGGCGCGATACTGGTGCGCCCACGGCACGCTGATGCCGCGATCGTTGAACGCGCGAATCACGTCCGGCTGCGCCCATGCCGGCCAGCTGTGAGGTAGGCCGCTCTGAGCTGGTAGCTCGGCGACATGGCGCAGCGGGTGCTCGCCCGGCTCGACGCCGGCGACTACGGCGGCGAGCAGTTCGCTGCCGAACGTCACGTGTTTCTCCTCGGACTACGTCTCAACAGCATTGTTCACCACCCGGTTGGGCGAATTGATCAACAGAAGCTGTCGCTGGAGCGACGAACATGGTTGACTGTTGGCGGTCGCAGCTTCTGTGTACGTGTCAAACATTCGCAGGATCGACGTTGCGGCCGCGGTTCCTGCGAGGGTGTAGGTCGGGTGAAGTTCCGAGCGACTCCGAGAGGTATGGCGGTCACAGCAGGCCACGGGACACCGAAAAACGGTGTACCGCACCCAAGAAGAGAAGGAAAGATCAAGAAATGCCACAGGGAACTGTGAAGTGGTTCAACGCGGAGAAGGGATTCGGCTTCATTGCCCCCGAGGACGGTTCGGCCGACGTGTTCGTCCACTACACGGAAATCCAGGGAACGGGCTTCCGGACGCTTGAGGAGAATCAGCGAGTCGAATTCGAGGTCGGCCAAAGCCCCAAGGGGCCGCAAGCCACCGGCGTCCGCTCCATCTAAGGGAAAGTTCTCGCAGACCCCCGGCCAAGTCCGCTAACCGGACGTAGCCGGGGGTTTCTCGCTGCCCGCGCGGTGCTGGGCCTTATCTGGCCCGCAATTCGCATGCGACGCATTGCGCTGCTGCGGCGCTCGTCGTCGCCGGACGGCTTACTGTCGGTGACGTGAGCCAGCTGTCCTTCTTCTCGGCGGAGTCGGTGCCCCCTGCGGTCGCCGACCTCACCGGGGTGCTGGCAGCTTCGGGTCAGATCGTGGTGGTCGGCTCCGGTGCGCGGCTGTCGGTCGTGGTGGACCAACTCTGGCGTGCGGTCGCGCTGGCCGAGATGATCGACGAAGCCGGCTTGGCGGCGGAAATCACCCGCACCGACGAGGACACCCCGCTGGTGCGGACGGCAGTCGACCCGCGCCTGCGGGCCATCGCCGCTGACTGGACCCGCGGGGCAGTCAAGACCGTGCCGCCGGTGTGGTTGCCCGGACCCCGGGAGCTGCGGGCATGGACGCTGGCGGCCGGCAGCCCGGAGGCTGACCGCTACCTGCTCGGACTGGACCCGCACGCGCCCGACACCCATTCGCCACTCGCGTCGGCGCTGATGCGGGTCGGAATCGCGCCGACACTGATCGGAACCCGCGGCAGCCGGCCGGCGTTGCGGATCACTGGCCGGCGGCGGCTATCGCGGCTTGTGGAAAACGTCGGGGAACCGCCTGACGACCCCCAGGCGTTGTCGCATTGGCCTCGCATTTAGCCAGCGGCATCGGGAGCCGCTCAGCGGCCTGTGGGGGAGCCGGGCAAAAGGGGGTATACGGGTAGGCCAAAGCACCAGCGCCGGGGAGTCGGTTTGCGTCCGCTGGCCGCGGGTGCCACATTGTCAGTTGTCCTAAGGGTTGAGGGACAGGTTCCCACGACGGCCGACTGCTCGATCTGCAGGACCAGGAACGACAGATGGAGCGTAAGCACAGTTGGCTAATGGCGGCCGTAGCAACGGCAGAAATGGAAGCGCGCGGCGACTCGTCATCGTGGAGTCGCCCACCAAAGCGCGCAAACTAGCCGGCTACCTGGGCTCCGACTACATCGTCGAGTCCTCTCGGGGTCATATCCGCGACCTGCCGCGCGCCGCCGCGGACGTGCCCGCAAAGTACAAATCCGAGCCGTGGGCGCGGCTGGGCGTCAACGTCGATGCCGACTTCGAACCGCTGTACATCATCAGTCCCGACAAGAAGAGCACCGTCAACGAGCTCAAGGCCCGGCTCAAAGACGCCGACGAGCTGTATCTGGCCACCGACGGCGACCGCGAAGGCGAAGCCATCGCCTGGCACCTGCTGGAAACGCTGAAGCCGCGCATACCGGTCAAACGGATGGTGTTCCACGAGATCACCGAACCTGCCATCCGCGCCGCCGCCGAACACCCGCGCGACTTGGACAACGACTTGGTCGACGCCCAGGAGACCCGCCGCATCCTCGACCGGCTGTACGGCTACGAAGTCAGCCCGGTGCTTTGGAAGAAGGTCGCGCCCAAGCTGTCGGCGGGTCGCGTGCAGTCGGTGGCCACCCGCATCATCGTGCAGCGCGAACGCGAGCGGATGGCGTTCCGCAGCGCCGAATACTGGGACGTCATCGCCGAGCTGGACGCCAGCGTCTCCGACCCCAGGGCGGCCCCGCCTACCTTCACCGCCCGGCTGACCAGCGTCGACAGCCTGCGCGTTGCCACCGGACGTGATTTCGACTCGCTGGGCGCGCTGCGCAAACCCGACGAAGTGCTCGTCCTGAACCAGACCAGCGCCGGCGCGATCGCCGACGGGTTGCGCGGCGGGCAGCTGACCGTAGCGTCGGTGGAGGAGAAGCCCTACACCCGCAAACCGTATCCGCCGTTCATGACCTCGACGCTGCAGCAGGAGGCGGGCCGCAAGCTGCGGTTCTCCGCAGAACGGACGATGAGCGTCGCACAGCGGCTCTACGAGAACGGCTACATCACTTATATGCGTACCGACTCCACCACGCTGTCGGAGTCGGCGATCAACGCCGCACGCACCCAGGCACGGCAGCTCTACGGCGAGGAGTACGTCTCGCCGTCACCGCGGCAGTACACCCGCAAGGTCAAAAACGCCCAGGAGGCGCACGAGGCGATCCGACCCGCCGGTGAGACGTTCGCCACACCGGACGCGGTGCGTCGTGAGCTCAACGGTGACGACTTCCGGCTCTACGAGCTGATCTGGCAGCGCACGGTGGCGTCGCAGATGGCCGACGCGCGGGGCACCACGCTGAGCCTGCGCATCACCGGCCACTCGGGCGATCGGCAGGTGGTGTTCTCGGCGAGCGGGCGAACCATTACCTTCCCCGGCTTCTTGAAGGCCTACGTGGAAACGGTCGACGAGCTGGCCGGCGGTGAGGCCGACGACGCCGAGAGGCGGCTGCCGCACCTCTCCGAAGGCCAGCGGCTCGACGCCACCGAGGTGACCCCGGATCAGCACGCCACCAACCCGCCTCCCCGCTACACCGAGGCGTCGCTGGTGCGAGCGCTCGAAGAGCTGGGCATCGGGCGCCCGTCGACGTATTCGTCGATCATCAAGACCATCCAGGACCGCGGATACGTGCACAAGAAGGGCAGCGCGCTGGTCCCGTCGTGGGTCGCGTTCGCCGTCACCGGTCTACTGGAACAGCATTTCAGCCGGCTCGTCGACTACGACTTCACCGCGGCCATGGAAGACGAGCTCGACGCGATCGCGTCCGGCAACGAGCAGCGCACCACCTGGCTCAACCACTTCTACTTCGGCGGCGACCACGGTGTGCCGGAATCGGTAGCGCGTTCCGGCGGGCTGAAGAAGCTCGTCGGCGTCAACCTCGAAGGCATCGACGCGCGAGAAGTCAACTCGATCAAGTTGTTCGACGATGCGCAAGGCCGTCCCATCTCCGTGCGGGTGGGTAAGAACGGGGCCTACCTGGAACGCATGGTGGTCGGTGAGGACGGTGAGCTCACCCCGCAGCGGGCCAACCTCAACGGCACCCTGACCCCCGACGAGCTGACCCTCGAGAAGGCCGAGGAGCTGTTCGCGACTCCTCAAGAGGGCCGGGTGCTGGGTGTGGATCCGCAGACCGGTCATGAGATCGTCGCCAAGGACGGCCGGTACGGGCCTTACGTCACCGAGATTTTGCCCGAGCCGCCCGACGACGACGGTGCTGGGGCCAAAAAGGGCCGCAAACCCACCGGTCCCAAGCCGCGGACCGCTTCGCTGCTGCGCAGCATGGATTTGCAGACCGTGACCCTCGAGGACGCGCTGAAACTGCTGTCGCTGCCAAGGGTGGTCGGTGTCGACCCACAGACGGGCGAGGAGATCACCGCACAGAACGGCCGCTACGGCCCATACCTCAAGCGCGGCAACGACTCTCGCTCGCTGGCGACGGAAGATCAGATTTTCACCATCACGCTGGACGAAGCGCTGAAAATCTACGCCGAGCCCAAACGCCGTGGCCGCCAAAGCGCTTCGGCGCCGCCGCTGCGCGAACTGGGAACCGACCCCGCGTCGGGCCGGCAGATGGTGGTCAAGGACGGTCGGTTCGGGCCATATGTCACCGACGGCGAGACCAACGCCAGCCTGCGCAAGGGCGACGACGTGTTGTCGCTCACCGACGAGCGCGCCGCCGAGCTGCTCGCCGACCGGCGGGCCCGCGGGCCGGTGAAGCGGACAGCCAAGCGGACCACCCGCAAGGCCCCGGCGAAGAAAGCGGCCAAGCGATAGCTCGCTTCTGAGCGGGTGTTGATGCGTCTTTGCCCGGCTACCACGATGGAGCTGTGCCGTTTCAAGTCAGCGCCGAGGACCATGGCAACGCCGTCTGCGTGCACGTCACTGGTGACCTCGACGAGACCACCGCGCCCCAACCGTCGGCGGCGGTTGCTGAGCTGCTGGCTACTCGCCGGCCCGAGTTGCCTACCCCACCGTGGCGGCGGCGTTGGCTTCCAGCTCCGGAAGCGAGGACGTCGGGCAGTTGCGCGAGGAGATCGCGCAGTTGCGCGAGCAGCTCGTCCAGCGCCAGCAGCAGTTGGAGGGTATGCGGGTGATCGAAGAGGCCAAGGGCATGCTGATGCAGGACTTCGATCTGAACGCCGAGCAGGCGTTCGGTGTCCTGAAGAAGCTGTCAGCAGACCAATGTCAAGTTGCGTGAGCTGGCCATCCGCATCGTGAGCCAACTGTCTGGCACCGTCTCCGCGGAAACCGCAGAAGCCAGCTATGCCACCATTACGGCGCTGCGCGACCAGCTGCGCGAGGGCTTCGATTCGGACGGGCAGGCCCGGCCCACGTCATTGCCTCCCCAGCAGCAGTGGCCGGCTTGACCGACAGTGGTCCGTTCAGCGGGTTAGCCGCTGTGCAGCGAGGTTTCCTCGCTGGAAACCTCTTCGGGCGCAGCGAGGTTCATCGGCCGGGCGAGTTGGGTGGGCGCGGTGCGTCCGCGCAACTCGACCACCTCGCCGACATCCCAGCACAAGGCTTCGGCGTCCAGGGCGCCGCTGACGGCGATCGCCGACGCCAGCACGTGACCCTCCTCGAGCTTCGCCAGCTCGGTGAGCCGGGCTGCCTCGTTGACCGGGTCGCCAATCACGGTGTATTCGAAGCGGGCCTGCGCGCCGATGTGGCCGGCGATGGCCCGGCCGGCCGACACCCCGATGCCGAATTCCAGCGAACCCAGCACCGGCAGCAGCGCGTCGTGCAGTTCGCGGGCGGCTGCCAGCGCCCCGCCGGATGCGTCGGGGTGCTCGATCGGGGCGCCGAAGATCGCCAGCGCCGCGTCACCCTGGAACTTGTTGACGAAACCGCCGTGGCGGCCGACGGTTTCGACGACCACCCGGAAGAACTCGTTGAGCAGGTTGACGACTTCGCTCGGCGGGCGGGTGGCGGCCAGGTGCGTCGAGCCGACCATGTCGACGAACAGCACGGCGACGTCGCGTTCCTGGCCGCCCAGCTCGGTGCCGCGCTCCAAAGCGCGGCGGGCGACGTCTTCGCCGACGTAGCGGCCGAACAGGTCGCGCAGCCGTTGCCGTTCGGCCAGGTCGCGCACCATGTCGTTGAACCCGGCCTGCAGCATGCCCAGCTCGCTGGCGTCGTAGATCTGCATGTGCGCGTTGTAGTTACCGCGCTGCACCTCGCCGAGCGCCCAGCGCAGCTGACGCAGCGGATCAGCGATCGACATGGCCACCAGCAAGGTGCTGGCCGCTCCGATGAACAACGCGAGCAACGCCATCAGCAGGATCGGGTTGAGCAGCTTTTCGGGTGGCCCATGTAGGAAGGCGGCTTTGTCGGCCACCACCGCCAGCACGATCGCCAGCAGCGGTACCCCGGTGGACAGCGCCCACGTCAGTAATTGCCGCAGGATCACGCCGGGTGCCCGCACGTTCTCCGGTAGGCCGCCGCGCAGCGCGGCCACCGCCACCGGTCGCAGCACCCGCTCGGCCTGCAGGTAGCCGATGATCGCGGTGGCGGCAGCGCCCAGGGCGACGGCGACGCCCACCACCGGTGCGAGGTGGCTGGTCTTTCGCCAGCTGGCGACGATGAACACCACACCGCCGACGCACCAGTAGCACATGCTGATCAGCACGCGGTAGAACGGCATTTGCAGCGCGCGGCGGCGGGCAAGTTCGGTAGCGGCAGGGTCGTCCTCGGCGAGCAGGCCGTCGCGGCGCTGCCAGCGGAAAACCGGGACCAGCAGTCGCACACTCACCGAAAACCCGGTTCCGACGAGCAGGACCAGTGCGATTGCGAAGAGCAGCAAATTGGTGCGGGGCAGGTCTTGCAGCTCGATGCGGTCCTCGGGCGGCAAGCCGTAGCGCAGGAACCCGAGCACGAGCAGCGCCCCGATGATGTCGGCCTGCAGCATACTCAGCGTGAGCAGCGGCCACGGCGTACGCGCCAGCCAGCGGATGAACGCGCTGATCCGCCCGCGCTGTGCCAATGCTGTGCTCACGGACCAACCGTATCCGGCGGTGGGGTCTTAGCGGCAACCGAAAAACACGTCGCGTCGCGGGTGGTGTCGGCGGTGACCAGTACTGTTGCCGGTGATGCCCGGGGTTTTTGCGCGGTTGGTGGGCCAGCAGGCCGTGGAAGCCGAGCTGGTGGCCGCCGCTGAGGCAGCGCGCGGTGATTCGGCTCACAAGGCGGCCATGTCGCACGCCTGGCTCATCACCGGCCCGCCCGGCTCGGGGCGTTCGGTGGCGGCGCTGTGCTTCGCGGCCGCGCTGCAGTGCACCTCCGACGGTGTTCCGGGCTGCGGACAGTGCCGGGCATGCACGACGACGATGGCCGGCACCCACGCCGACGTGCGGCGCGTGATCCCCGAAGGCCTGTCGATCGGCGTGGACGAGATGCGGGCCATCGTGCAGATCGCCTCGCGGCGCCCCAGCACCGGGCGATGGCAGATCGTGCTGATCGAAGACGCCGACCGGCTGACCGAAGGGGCGGCCAACGCGCTGCTGAAGGTGGTCGAGGAGCCGCCGCCGTCGACGGTGTTTCTGCTGTGCGCGCCGTCGGTGGATCCCGAGGACATCGCGATCACGCTGCGTTCCCGGTGCCGTCACGTCGCGCTGGTGACCCCGTCGGCCGAGGCGATCGCGCGGGTGCTGGTGAACGGCGACGGGCTGGACGCCGACACCGCCACCTGGGCGGCGTCGGTCAGCGGCGGCCATGTGGGGCGCGCGCGCCGACTGGCCACCGATCCGGAGGCGCGGCAACGGCGGCAGCGCGCGCTGGAGCTGGCCCGCGACGCGGCGACGCCATCGCGGGCCTACGCCGCCGCCGAAGAGCTGGTGGCCGCCGCCGAAGCCGAGGCCTACGAGCTGACCGCCGGGCGCGCCGAGGCGGAGACCGAGGAGCTGCGGACCGCGCTGGGCGCGGGAGGCACCGGCAAAGGCACCGCGGCCGCCTTGCGGGGCGCGACGGGTGCGATCAGAGACCTTGAGCGACGCCAGAAATCACGCCAAACCCGAGCGTCGCGAGATGCGCTGGACCGGGCGCTGATCGACCTGGCGACGTACTTCCGGGACGCGCTGATGGTTGCCGCCGGCGCGGAGAGCGTGCGGGCCAACCACCCTGACATGGCCGACCGGGCTGCCGCGATGGCCGCGCACGCATCCCCTGAGCGGCTGCTGCGTTGCATCGAGGCGGTGCTCGAATGCCGCGAAGCCTTGGCGGTCAACGTCAAACCCAAATTTGCCGTCGACGCCATGGTCGCCACGATCGGGCAGCAGTTGGGCCGATCCGCAGCCCTGCCGTAGACTCGTGCCGCCCGGCAGGGCATGCCACCTTAGCTCAGTCGGCAGAGCGGCTCACTCGTAATGAGCAGGTCAGGAGTTCGATTCTCCTAGGTGGCTCCGTTATCGCGGCACCACGTAGCCCACCGGCCCGGCTGCAATGCACACCGCCAGCGCAGCGGTGTCGGCCCGCGCGGTGATCGCATTACCCGCGCCCGGCAGCCGGACGTAGACCCGGTTCAGCCCCGGATGCACAGGCACCTTGACGTCGGGGCCCTCCGACAGCGACAAAGTGAGCGAGCCGTCGCTGTTGGCCAGGTAGTTGATCTCAGTGGTCCACTCCGCGGGCAGCAACGGCCCGTCGAGAGCCAGGTGCGCCGGCCGGTCGGGCTGCGCGAAGTATCCGCACTGCGGCATCGGCCCCGGCACGATAGTCCGCACCCACGCCACCCGCGCGTCGACCAGCCGCCCGGAGCTGTCGAGCATCCGCAATTGCGTTGTTGCCGAGGCGAACTCGGGGCGATCCCGCAGCAACGCGAACATGTGGCTGGCCAAATTCTCCGGCCAGGCCACCCGCTGCAACACCAACGGATCGACCTCTTGGTCGAGCAGCGGCGCGGACGACGCCGCACGCGCAGCGGCCAAACTGACGCGCGCATGCTCCAGATACGGCTGAGCGGGATTGTCGCGCCAGGAGCGCAGGAACGTCGTCGTGGAATACAGGCTGCTGGCAACGAATGCGGCCGCCAAACCCGTCGCCACCACGGCGCGCGCCGGTGAGGCATCCAGCCACCGAGACGACGGTCGATTCGGCGCGCAGAACCCGACGGCGGCCAGCAGTGCCAGCACGACAACCAGGTCGGGGAAGTAGCGCAGCGTCTGGGCCAGCTCCAAGGCGGTGAAGCGCGACGAGCGCATCAGATAGATCGGCACCTGGCACGCCACCGCGTAGCCGGCCGCGGTCAGCCACACCAGCCCGATGCGCTGCTTGCGCAGCAGCGACACCACCAGCGCGCCGAGCAGTACCAGCCAGCCAAGCACCCGTACCGCCAGCGGCGGCGTGGCCCACGGCGAGGCTGGGGCCCAGCGGTCCCAGTGCCACGGCCCACCGGCCAGACCGGGCACGATGCCATGTGTGATCGAGCGACGCAGCAGATCACCGGTCATCGACAGGTCGGTGCTCCACCGCTTCTGGTCCACCACAGCCAGGTACATCAGGACCCAGGCGGCGGTCAGCGACAGCGCTGCCGTCCACAACCGAAAACCGTTGCGCCACACCGTCGCCATCGGGACCTTCTGACCCTGCACGTTGCACAGCAGCGCGGCGACCGCGAACGCGACGAACGGGATCACCGCGGCTTTCTCGAAGAACAGCAGGCCGGCGAAATAGACCACCACACCGGTGACCGCGTAACGCTGATTGTCGGTGCGTATCAGCAGGATCGCGTCGGCGCACACCCACGCCAGCGCGGCCAGCATCGGCAAGGAGTTCAGCGCCGCGGCCCACCACGCGAAACCGGGAACCCCGAGCGGAGTGAACAGCGCGAAAGTCAGCGGGATCAGCAGCACCGGCCGCCAGCCGAGGATCACATGCAGCGCACGCAGCAACGCCAGGAAGGCCAGCAGTTGTAGGACCACCAGGCTGATCGCCGGCCCGATCCAGTTCAGCGGCGCCAGCCGGGTGATCGCTCCGGCTATCAGGTACGCACCCGGCATGACGTGGCCGTCGTGGTCGTCGAACAGATACGACGACGCCAGCAGATTATGGGTGCCTGCCCGGCCGACGAGAATCAGGTCGTCCCAGTAGAAGTAGCCACCGAATGCCAGCACCGCGCGGATCGCCAGCGCAATGGCTATCAGCGCGGCGGCGGCCAGCGCGACCCGGGGTGCCCGTCGGTATGGTGGGCCGGTGCGTGCACTGGTCACCGGGGCGGCCGGATTCATCGGCTCGACGCTAGTCGACTGCCTGATAGCCGACGGCCACACAGTGGTCGGGCTGGACAATTTCGCCACCGGCCGCGCGACCAACATCGAACACTTGGCGGGCATTGCCGAGTTCGTCTTCGTCGAGGCCGACATCGTCACCGCGGACTTGCACGCCATCTTCGACGAGCATCGCCCCGAGGTGGTGTTCCACCTGGCGGCGCAGATCGACGTGCGGCATTCGGTGGCCAACCCGGAGTTCGACGCCTCGGTCAACGTCCTCGGGACCATCCGGCTCGCCGAAGCGGCGCGGCGCACCGGCGTTCGCAAGATCGTCAATACCTCCTCGGGCGGATCGATCTACGGGACTCCGCCGATCTACCCGACCAGCGAAGAGGTGCCCACGGACCCGGCGTCGCCGTATGCCGCGGGCAAGGTGGCCGCGGAGATCTACCTCAACACGTTCCGGAACCTCTACGGCCTGGAGTGCTCGCATATCGCGCCGACGAATGTGTATGGGCCGCGCCAGGATCCGCACGGGGAGGCCGGCGTCGTCGCGATCTTCGCGGAGGCGCTGCTGTGCGGTAAGCCCACCAAGGTCTTCGGCGACGGCAGCAACACCCGTGACTATGTCTACGTCGACGACGTGGTGGATGCGTTCGTCAAAGCGGCCGGACCGGTGGGCGGCGGCATGCGATTCAACGTCGGCACCAGCGTGGAAACCTCGGACCGCCAACTACATTCGGCAGTCGCGGCAGCGGTCGGTGGACCCGATGAACCGGAGTTTCACCCTCCGCGGCTGGGCGACTTACGACGCTCGTGCCTCGATATCGGTAGGGCCCAAAAGGTTTTGGACTGGTCTCCGCAAGTTGAACTGCAGGAGGGCGTGCGCCGCACCGTCGAGTACTTCCGGAAAGTACACGGCGTCTAGCGCTGCTTGCCTACCAACGTGTCGCCGTCGGATCGTCGAACAGGTCGTACTTACCCGTTGCTTTCCACTGGTCAAGCGCATTGTGCGCAGTTCCAAACCAGCGGACGTATGGCACTACCTCGGCCGCGGGACGCGCTCCGTCAGTAATGTGCCCAGTCGGGACTTCTTCTACCGTCAGCGGTTTACTAAGAAACGGATTCAGTACCCGAACTCCAAACAAGACCAGATCGTAGGTTCCCGGTAGCGCGGCGGATGGCACGATCATCGCGGTTGCTCCGCTGTCTCTGACGATTTCGGCCAACTCCTGCGTCGGGGTGTAATCGTCGCCCACAAGCTCGTCAGGGGTCAGGCCATAGTGGTGGCACTCGTCGAAGTCGACCCGAACCACGTCGTCGAGATCGACGAGCGCGGTCCATAGGTTCAAGACGATGTCGTCTGGATCACCCGTCGGGCCGATGTCGTGCTGAAGCATTTCGGCGGCCGGGCCGAGCGGGTGCAGACTCAGATACTGGACGGTGTCGCTTCTGGCGCGGTGGAAACGCCCGGAACGCGAGCTCGGAAATGCCCACCACGGCGAGTCGTAGGACGCATGCCGAAATCCAATCAGCCTCATGCCGTCATAGCACGAGTCGCCACCGCAGCGTCGAGGAGCGCGGGGTAGGACAGCGGGTCGTCAAGCATGTCAACCGGGCGCTGTCTGAGTGCTGGATGCTCGCGGTTGAACCAGGCGACGACTCCGGGTCCCGTCAATGAGTGGCGCAACTGGTTCACAACTTGCCCGACAATGCGGATACGCGCGGAGTCACCCGCCGTCGGCTCTGGCCCGTCCGGAGCAAGCCAGCGCTGTAGCTGGCGAACCGAAACCCCGATCAGGCCTGCCAGTGACTTCTGCGGAGCAGCAAGGATATCGGCGGTTCTGGCAAGCACGTCGCGCACCGGGGCGTCATCATTGTACGGCCGATTTTCGACGATATCACGCAATGCGTGCCGGAATTGCTCGAGCGACATGCGCACATCGCGGCGCCGCTGTGCGTCGTTGTCATGACGGAGCGCTTTCTCAGCGCGAAAAGCCGCTGCCCACAAGGTCGTGGTGAGGTAGGGGTCAGCCTTCAGACGCAGTGGCGCCGCGGCGCCGAGTGTCGCCTCGAAGCTATCGATGAGGTGGATAACCTCGTTGGGAACCGTTGTGGACCGCTGCAACAGCTTCGTCGCGTCATTCACCCGGTGAAGGAGCGCGTCAAGCTCAGTAACTGTCGTAGACATGTCATCATCCTACGACGTATTCGCGACACACGGCGCGTCTAGCTAGTGCTCTTCAGGCGCACGGGCGCCCTCCAGCGCGATGGCGCGGGCCAGGCGCGCGTAGCGCAATTCCAGGTCCTTGAAGCGCAGGTAGGTGCTCAGCGTGGTGAAACTGAACGCCATGATCAGTGCATACAGCATCAGGTCGGTGCCGCGGGCCACCCCGACCCAGTGCGCCACCACCGTGGTGTCGTTGGGCCGCAGCACGGCGTAGACCGCCGCGAACACGAATACGACGTAGCCGACTTTGACCCAGGCCCGCGACTGCGCGCTGCGCCGGGAGCGCAGCAGATAGACCAACAGCGCAATGATCGAGAAAATCAGCAGCAGCTGAATCCAGTTCATCGCGGCAACCTCCCTCGCAAAAACCCGTCGAAGACGATGTTGACGCCGTTGAGCAGCGGCTGGCCCTTGGATTTCGAGTAGTCGGTGTAGAGCACTTCGACGGGTTCTTCGGCGACGCGCCAACCGTTTTCGGTGATCAGCATGATGAACTCGGTGGCGTGGCTCATTCCGCTCATCGTGATGTCGAGCTTGTCGGCGACTTTCTTGTTGAAGACCCGAAGCCCATTGTTGGTGTCAGTCAGCCCTAGTCGGCGCCCGCGCGGGCTCAACCACGCCGCGGTGCGCAGCACGATGCGTTTCAGCAGCGGTGGCCGGTTGCCGCCCGGGCGGCCGAAGCGGGTGCCGATGACGATGTCGACGTCGCCGGCGCCCAACCGATCGACCATCGTGACCACGTCCTTGACGCGGTGCTGGCCGTCGCCGTCGAACGTGACGAATACCTGCGCGCCCGGCTGGCGGCGGGCGTACTCCACGCCGGTCTGGATGGCAGCCCCCTGCCCGAGGTTGACCGGATGACGCACCAGATGCGCCCCTGCCCGCAGCGCGATCTCGCCGGTGCCGTCGCTGCTGCCGTCGTCGACGCAGACGACGTTGTCGAAGACCGAGCGGACATCGGCGATCACCTCGCCGATGACGGGGGCTTCGTTGAAGGCTGGAACCACGATCCAGACGTCGGGGTAACCCATTTCGAATCCACAACTTACTCGTAGATCAACCACACGCTGATCAACCACTCGGACGGGCAAGTGCCGCTAGGTGCACGGCGATGCCCACCAGCGGACCGCACAGCAGGGCGATCACCGTGCGGGTTTGCAACGGCAGCGGCAGCAGCAGCAACAACGTCGACGCCACGGTCGCAGCCACCCAGCCCAGCGCGTAGGCCCGGTGCAACGCCGCGGCAACGGTGGCCGCGCCGGTGAGCGTCAGCATGGCGATCGCCACCGCCGCAGCCGTCAACCCCGCCAGCAGCGCGCTGCCGGCCTGGTAACCGGACCCGAACCCGACCCGCAGCAACCACGGCCCCACGAGGCCGGCGGCCACGACACCGACACCGCCGATCCCGCCGACCACGGCCGCCGGCGCGATCAAAGCCCGAAGCCGCTCGGTGCGCTCGTCGACGAAATGCGCGATCAAGTTGCCTTGCATCGCGGTCAGCGGCACCAGCAGCGGCGCGCGGGTCAATGTGACCGCCAAGATCACCACACCGCCTTCTGCGCCCAGCTGAGCCGACGTCGCCTTCAGCAGTACCGGAAACCCCATCACCAGAATCGCGCTGGCACCGGCCGCGGTGACGGAATGAGCAACCCCGCGCAGGAACGTGGTGCTGCCCCCCGGTGTGAGCAGCCGGGCCGCGGCACGCGTGGTCGGCGAGGTGATGAGCATGATCAGCCACGCCACCGCGCCGGCGACAGTGGCCCACAAGAATCCGAGCAGGCCCCAGCCGATCACGAACGTGGCGACGGCGACCGCGACCCGGATCGCCGCGTCGATCACCATCAGCGCCCCGTATTGGGTCCAGTAGTTGGCGCCGGCCAGCATGCCCAGCAACGTGGCGTGCGCGCAGAAGCCGGCCAGGCCCACACTGAGCAGGCCCACGGAAAGCCAGCGCGCGTCGACGAAAACCTGCCCGCTCCATAGTGGCGAGCTGCCCGCGATCACCACCGCCGCGGCCACCCCGACCAGCCCGGCCATCCGCAACGGATGGGTACGTGCCCCGGGCACGATGTCGGTGTAGCGCACCGAGCGGACCTCCCGGGTGGTCTCCTGCAAAAGCCCATTGGCGGCACCGGTGACCAGACCGAATGCGCCCCAGAACACCGCGAACACCGAAAAGCCTGCGGGTGCCAAGTCGCGGGCGGCCAGATAGATCACCGCATAGCCGCACAGGGCGCTCAGCGCGGTCGCCGCGGCGACCCGGGCCACGCTGCTACGTGTGATCGGCCCCGAGGCTCCGCCAAAAGCAGGGGAAGCCGAAGCACCGCCGACCTCAGTCACAGCGACGACAACTGACGAGCGGGAAGCTCCGGTATCGACACAGTTTGAAAATACTAAGAACCGGCCCAGCCGCCGCAGACGCTGCGCTGCGACACCTGACAGACTGGCGGAGGAGGGGAGTATTCCCGCACCGCGCCGTCGTCATCACGTCGCCCAGCAATCGGCCGACCGGCGCCGCGGACCGTTATGCGACGGTGGAAGAGACCTCTGGGTTAGCTCGAGGCCGGAGGTCACCTGTTGCACGTGTCGATGCTCGAATGGTTCCTTACCTTGGGCGCGACCACCGCAGTTCTACTGTTCGACGTCGTCGTCGTCGCGCGCCGACCCCGCCGACCGGCAACACCGGAAAGCGCGACGGCGCTGGCGATCTACGTGGGGCTTGCCGTGCTCTTCGGGATCTGGGTTTGGTTCTTTCACGGCCACCAGTTCGGCCTGGAGTTCTTCGCCGGATGGCTCACCGAATACAGCTTGTCGATCGACAACCTGTTCCTGTTCATCGTCATCATGGCGAGTTTCAACGTGCCGAAGGTCTACCAGCAGCAAGCACTGTTCGTCGGGATCGTGATCGCCCTGATCCTGCGCGGCGTGTTCATTGCGCTGGGCGCGGTGGCCATCCAGAAGTTCTCCTGGGTCTTCTATCTGTTCGGCGTGTTTCTCGTGTACATAGCGGTCAAACTGGCCCGCGATCACGACCGCAAACGCGACGTGGAGAACGGCGTCGTCCGGTTCGCGCGCAGGCACGTGAACATCACCGTCACCTGGGACGGTGTCAAGCTCTACGTCAAAAAGGGCTCAGGGCGGCTTTCCAAGCGAGCAATGACACCGATGTTTCTCGTCATTCTCGCGCTGGGCGCCGCCGACCTGGTTTTCGCGTTGGACTCCATTCCGGCCATCTACGGGCTTACCCGCGAGCCGTACCTGGTGCTAGCCGCCAACGTGTTCGCGTTGATGGGGCTGCGCCAGCTGTACTTCCTGCTCGGCGGACTGTTGAAGCGAATGGTCTATCTGTCCCGCGGCCTGGCCGTGATCCTGTTCTTCATCGGGGTGAAGCTGGTGCTGCATGCACTTCGCGAGAACGAGGTTCCGTTCATCAACGGCGGCCAGCACATCGACGTGCCCGAGATCCCGACGCTGCTCAGTCTCGCGGTCATTATTGCGACGCTTGTCGTCACCGCGCTGGCCAGCTTGTTCGCCACCCGTGTTCTCGACCCCGATTAGTTGGGTACCCGGCCGCTATGGCTTTCGCCGAATACCAAAACGAGCTGTATCAGCAAGGCCAGGCCGGGCGCCAGCCGCCATATCCCATCCTCTTCGCCGACCTGGAGGCCAAGGCCTGCGCGGCGCTGCCGCCCAAGGTGTGGGGCTACGTCGCCGGCGGTGCCGGCGACGAGCACACGCAGCGGGCAAACTGCGAAGCCTTCCAGCGCTGGGGCTTGTTCCCACGCATGGGGGTCGCGCCGACCGAACGCGACTTGTCCGTCGAGTTGTTCGGGGTGACGTTGCCGGCTCCGGTGTTCATGGCGCCGATCGGGGTCATCGGGGTGTGCGCGCAGGACGGCCACGGGGACTTGGCGGCAGCACGCGCGGCCGCACGCACGGCTGTGCCGTTCTTCGTCGGAACGCTATCGGCCGACCCGATGGAAGACGTCGCGCCCGCGCTCGGTGATACGCCGGGCTTCTTTCAGCTGTACACGCCGCCGGACCGCGAGATGGCAACCAGCCTGGTGCGTCGTGCCGAGGCGGTGGGATTCAGGGGCATCGCGGTCACACTCGACACCTGGGTCACCGGATGGCGGCCACGCGATCTGAGCGCCGGAAACTATCCGCAGGTGCCCAGCGGGTGCCTCGCCAACTACACCAGCGACCCGGTGTTTCGCGCCGGCCTGCAACCCGGTGAAGACGCCACCGAGGCAGCGGTGCGCAAGTTGCCCATCTTCGGTGGACCGGTCACCTGGGACGACGTCGAATGGCTGCGCTCGCAGACCAGCCTGCCGCTGATGGTCAAGGGCATCTGCCACCCCGACGATGTTCGCCGCGCCAAAGACCTTGGCGTCGACGGCATTTACTGCTCGAACCATGGCGGCCGGCAAGCCAACGGCGGGCTGGCCGCATTGGACTGCCTGCCCGCAGTGCTCGAAGCGGCCGACGGGCTGCCGGTGTTGTTCGACTCGGGCATTCGCAGCGGCGCCGACATCATCAAGGCGCTTGCGATGGGAGCGACCGCAGTCGGGATCGGCCGGCCCTACGCCTACGGTCTGGCGCTCGGCGGTGTGGACGGCATCGTGCACGTGCTGCGATCCCTGTTGGCCGAAGCCGATCTGATCATGGCTGTCGACGGCTATCCGTCGCGCAAGGATTTGACGCCCGAGGCGTTGCAGCGCGTCGGATAAAACGTCCGGTTCACGCCTCGATCGCGCCGGCGATCCGCTGTTCTATGCTCGCGCGCGCAGGGGCCGGCAGCACGACAAGGCCTTCGAGTTCCTTGCTCGCCCGGGCGTAGGCGTTCTCCCGTTCCTGCGGGGTTGCGGCTTCGTCTTGCGCCAGGTGCAGAAGGTGCTGGGCGCGCGCCATCCGTTGTTGGTCGTCGGTTGAGAAATCGCTGCGACGGCGCCGAATTGCCTCGGCCTCAGCGATTTCGAACGCCGCGACGTACTCGTGTACGGCATCTCGGTAGTCCAGTTGAGCATTGCGGTCGTCAAGGAGATCCTCGGGACGCTCCGGGCGCAGCAGATCGGCGTGCCGCTTGGCTTTGTGGAACTCGATCGTCAACGGGTTGCGCATGTCGGTCATCATTGGAAAGTCGAGCAGCTTTGCGATATCGACCTCGTAGTCGAACCATCGCGCATTGGTCCGGTCGTGTTCCTCGATGAGTTTGGTGAGCTCACGCCGGTAGCTCGCCTTGGTGTTCCGCGTCCGACCCGATGCTTCGGCGGCGGCGATCTTGGCCTGTTGCTTCAGCCGATACCGTTCAAGCCGTCGTTCGGCCCGTCGCTCGTTGGCCGCGGCGATCGCCCGCAACCCCCCGCCGATCGCGCCCCCGAACGGGAAGACAAGCCACCAGAAGTTCGCGGCGAAATGCCAAATCGGGTTCACACATGCCAGGATGCCACTCGCCGCTGGCGGTCGAGTGCTTGCGAGTTCAGTGCCCGCTGGTCTTGAACCGATCGATCGAGCGCTGCACCTCGGCTTCGGCCTCGGCGCGGCCCACCCAGTCGGCCGTCTTAACGAACTTGCCCGGCTCTAAGGCTTTGTATTGGGAAAAGAAGTGCTTGATGACGTCCAATTCGAACGCCGGCACGTCGTCGATGTCCTTGATGTGATCCCATCTGACGTCGCCAGCCGGAACGCAGAGCACCTTGTCATCGCCGCCGGCCTCGTCGGTCATCTTGAACATCCCGACCGGCCGCGACTTGACCAGCACTCCCGGATACACCGGCTCGGGCAGCAGCACCATCGCGTCGAGCGGGTCGCCGTCCTCGCCGAGGGTGTCGTCGATGAAGCCGTAGTCGGTCGGATAGACCATCGATGTGTAGAGGTAACGGTCCAGATAGATCCGCCCTGAGTCGTGGTCGATCTGGTATTTGTTGCGCTGGCCCTTCGGGATTTCGATGATCACGTCGAATTGCACCGTGTCGGCTCCTTCGTAGAGGGTGGCTGATCGTCGGCTGACGTCGCGGTTCTTGGATCAGATCAAACCCTAATGGAGCGATACCGAGTATCGAACAGCCGCCAACGCGGCATCGGCCGGTGATCGGTTCGGCACAATTGGGACAAGACAGTCAGGAGAGTCATGCGTCCCATTCGGTGGCGGCGGTCGACCCACGCGATTATCGGGGTAGCCGTGCTCGCGGTGGTTGCTGCCGTGGTAGCGGCAGCGGCCTGGTTCACTGCGGGTGGGCACGAGACCAAGGACCCGCAGCTCCCGCCGGAGCCGCATACCCCCGCAGTAGCCCCGGGAGTGGTGCCGGTCCCGGCGAGTGCCCCGATGCCCACGGAAGCTGGGCTGGCCGCAACGCTGGCGCCGCAAGTGGCGGACCCGAATCTGGGCAAGCTGGGCGGTCGGATTACCGACGCGATGACCGGCAAAGAACTCTGGCACCAGCTCGACGATGTGCCGCTGCACCCCGCGTCGACCAACAAAGCGCTGACCGCGGCCGCGGCGCTGCTGACGCTCGACCACGAGGCCACGATCACCACCCGAGTCGTCGAGGATCAGCGGCCCGGGGTCGTCGTGCTGGTAGGCGGCGGTGACCCGACCTTGTCGGCCGTGCCGCCTGGCGGGGAAACGTGGTATCACGACGCGGCGCGCATCAGCGACCTGGCCGATCAGGTTCGCCGCAGGGGGGTGATGCCTACCGCCGTCAAGGTGGATGCCTCGGCGTTCACCGGTCCGGAGACAGCGCCGGGTTGGGATCCGGGCGACATCGACGGCGGCGACGTCGCACCGATCGAGTCGGTGATGCTCGACGCCGGGCGCGTGCAGCCCGCCACCGATGAATCCACCCGCTCGCACACTCCGGCACTCGACGCCGGCCGAGCGCTGGCAAGCGCACTTGGCGTCAACCCCGCGGCGGTGACGCTGGGCTCGGCCCCGCCGGATGCGCGCGAGCTGGCCGCCGTCCGATCGGCGCCGCTGATCGAGCGGTTGGGCGACATGATGGACGCCTCCGACAATGTGATGGCCGAATGCATCGGCCGCGAGGTGGCCGCGGCCACCCATCGGCCGCGCAGCTTCGCGGGGGCTGTCGACGCGGTGACCAGTCAACTGGCCTCCGCACAGGTCGCCGTCTCCGGGGCTGTCCTTGTGGATTCCAGCGGGTTATCGCTCGACGACCTGTTGACCGCCAAGACACTCGACTCGGTAGTGCAAGCGGCCGCCGGGCCGGACCAGCCGGCGCTGCGACCGCTGCTGGATCTGCTACCGATCGCCGGCGGCAGCGGCACGTTGTCCAACCGCTTCATCAACCCGGCCGCCGACGGAATCGCGGCCGGCTGGCTGCGGGCCAAGACCGGCTCGCTGACCGCCGTCAACTCCCTGGCCGGGGTGATCACAGACAACAGCGGGCGTGTGTTGACCTTCGCATTCATCTCCAACGACGCCGGGCCGACCGGCCGCCTCGCTATCGACGCCCTGGCCGCCAGGCTGCGCACGTGCGGATGCACGACATGACCGGCGCCACCGAGCTGACAGTCGGGCGTGCCATCGACTGGCGGTTTGCCGCTGATGTCGGCGAACGGCTAGCCCGCCCGGGCCCGCCGGCGACGGAATACACCCGCCGCAAGGCGATCGACGAGCTGACCACCGCGGCGAAGGAGGCCGAACCGCCGGTGCGCGAGGTCACCGGTCTGGAGATCGACCGGCCCGTCCCGGACGCGCGTGTCGTCGACCGGCCGCAGTGGATCCGGGCGGCCGCGGAGTCGATGCGGGTGATGACGGGTGGGACCGACAAGCCTCGCGGCTTTTTCACCGGGCGGATCACCGGCGCGCAGACCGGCGCAGTGCTGGCTTTCGTGTCCTCGGGGATTCTCGGCCAGTACGACCCCTTCGCCGCGGGCGACGGGGGCTGCCTGCTGCTGGTGTACCCCAACGTCATCGCGGTGGAGCGCCAACTGCGGGTAGACCCTTCGGATTTCCGGTTGTGGGTGTGTCTGCACGAGGTGACGCACCGGGTGCAGTTCACGGTCAACCCGTGGCTGTCGGGCTACATGTCGCAGGCGTTGGCGGTGTTGACGCGGGAAAGCGGCGAGGACGTCAACCAGGTGCTGGGCAGGCTCGCCGACTTCGTCCGCGGCCGCGGTGACGCCTCGCAAGCGAACCCGGACGGCAACTCACCTGGAGTGCTGGGCCTGCTGCGCGCCGTGCAGTCCGAGCCGCAACGGGAGGCGCTGGATCAACTGCTGGTTCTCGGCACCTTGCTGGAGGGCCACGCCGATCATGTGATGGATGCTGTCGGGCCCATGGTGGTGCCGTCGGTGGCGACGATCCGCAGCCGGTTCGACGAGCGCCGCCACCGCAAGCAACCGCCGTTGCAGCGGTTGTTGCGTGCGTTGCTGGGCATCGACACCAAGCTCAAGCAGTACACCCGCGGCAAGGCGTTCGTCGACCACGTCGTCAGCCGGGTCGGTATGGAGCGGTTCAACACGATCTGGTCCGGGCCGGAAACGCTGCCGCTCCCCGCCGAGATCGAAAACCCGCAACGATGGATCGACAGAGTGCTGTAGGGCAGCTCTCCGCAGCTGTCGAGGCGTTCGCCGACACCTACCTGGCCGGCACCGAGCGGTGGTGCGTCGGGCTGTCCGGTGGGCCCGACTCGTTGGCGCTTACCGCAGTCGCGACCCGGATGCGGGCCACCACAGCGCTGGTCGTCGACCACGGCCTGCAAGCGGGCTCCGCTGACGTCGCAGCCACCGCACGGGCCCATGCTCTTGCTCTGGGATGTGTTGCGGCGCAAGTGCTTTGCGTGCAGGTGGGCGTGGACGGCGGCCCTGAAGCGGCGGCGCGCAGCGCGCGCTATCAGGCGTTGGACGGCGCCCGCGGGGACCAGCCGGTGCTGTTGGCGCACACCCTCGACGACCAGGCCGAAACCGTGCTGCTCGGTTTGGGCCGCGGGTCCGGCGCCCGCTCAATCGCGGGGATGCGCCCGCACGACCCGCCGTGGTGCCGACCGCTGTTGGGCGTGCGCCGCGCTGTGACGCACGCCGCGTGCGACGAGTTGGGCCTGACCGCGTGGCAAGATCCGCACAACACCGATCGCCGCTTTACCCGCGCCCGGTTGCGCCAGGAGGTGCTGCCGGTGCTGGAGGAGGTGCTGGGCGGTGGGGTCGCCGAGGCGCTGGCCCGCACCGCGACGGCGTTGCGAGAAGACGGTGAGCTGATCGACTCGCTTGCCGCGCAGGCGCTGACGACCGCCGCGCGGGGCGAGGGACTCGACACTACGGCGTTGGCGGTGCTGCCCGACCCGGTTCGTCGGCGGGTCATCCGCCGCTGGCTGCTGGACCGGGGCGCTATTGGGTTGACCGACAAGCAGATTCGGGGGATCGACGGGCTCGTCACAGCGTGGCGGGGGCAGGGTGGAGTGGCGGTGGGCTCGACACTGCGCGGTCAACGGTTGGTGGCCGGCCGACGCAACGGGGTCCTGAGCTTGCGGCGCGAGCCGGTCTGACGGGGCTCCGTTGGTGGCTGGCCGGGCGGCATGGCACGCTGTGGACGTGGCAGCGCAATCGGGCGAACTGTACCCAGGCGACATCAAATCGGTGCTGCTGACCGGAGACCAGATCCAGACCCGCACCGCTGAGCTCGGCGCGATGATCGGCGACGACTACCGCGGCGTGACCGATGCTCCCGGTGCTCAGGATCTGCTGTTGATCACCGTGCTCAAGGGCGCGGTCATGTTCGTGACCGACCTGGCCCGCGCGATTCCGCTCCCGACGCAGTTCGAGTTCATGGCCGTCAGCTCCTACGGGTCCTCGACGTCGTCGTCGGGCGTGGTGCGCATCCTCAAAGACCTCGACCGCGATATCAACGACCGCGACGTGCTGATCGTCGAGGACGTCGTTGACTCCGGGCTGACCCTGTCGTGGTTGCTGCGCAACCTCGCCACCCGCCGTCCGCGTTCGCTTCGGGTGTGCACGCTGCTGCGCAAGCCTGACGCGATGCGCGCGAACGTGGACATCGCGTATGTGGGCTTCGATATCCCCAACGAGTTCGTGGTCGGCTACGGCCTGGACTACGACGAGCGCTACCGCGACCTGCCATACATCGGCACCCTGGACCCGCGCGTCTACCAGGACTAGTGGCGATCGCAAACGCGGCGGAGCCGGGTGCAGCGGGTCGCCACCAGGGACTAGCGCAGCTCCCACACTGCGGTCACGGTGAAGCTGACGGTCTGCTGGCCCGGTTCGAGCGGAACATCGGTGGCGGCCATCGGCGCCCGGGGCATCGGCGTCGGCGTCGGGGCGCCGGAGGTCTCCCAAATCGAGATCACCTCGCCCAACTGAAGTTCCGACAGCTGCGCGTATTGCTGGGCCCGATTCTTGGCGTCGTCGAAGGCGCGGGCCCGCGCGTCACGGACCAACTGCGAGTCGTCCTCGATGGAGTACCGCACGGAGTTGATCCGGGTGGCATCGCCGCCGGCACTGACGATGACCGACAGCACATGAGACGCCGAATCCAGCTTGCGGACCTTGACCCGGATCGAGTTGTTGGCGCGATAACCGGTGATGGCGCCTTCGCCGTACTGCGGTTGCACGCTGACGTCGGTGGTGGTGATATCCGGTTTACTCACACCGGCGTCGGTCAGCGCGGTGATGACCGCTTGCTCGCGCTCGTTGGTCCGGTTCATCGCTGTTGTGACGTCCGGGGCCGTGAACTCGACGCTCGCGTCGACGTTCAGCATGTCCGGGACACCCTGAACCTTTCCAAGCCCGGTGACGGTCACTTGGGGGGGATTGTCCGCGACCGGATCTGCGCCGGAATCGCAAGCGGACACCGCAGCCGCGATGAACCCCAACGCGACTACCGCCAACGCAGAGCGCAGTGACAGTTTCCCGCTTCCGGCGATCGGCATGACTGGCACCATATCGGTCGTCAGAACGGGGGATCGTCGGGCAGGGGTTCTTGTGGAGGCGGGCGCCAATCCAGCGGCAGTTCTTCGGGTTCTCGCGGATCGTTGACCCAGGTGCAAAACGGGCTGGTGCTCGGTCGACCCTTGAACAGAAACAGCATGTCGCGCATATGGTTTCGGAACTTGCGGGCAGCTACCTCCTTTTTTCGTGCTTCCTCGAGTGCACGGCGCGCTTCGTTGATGGGCCGTTGCTCACGATTATGCTTGCGGGCCCGGGCGATTCGGTCGGCGCGCTGTTTGGAGCGGCTGCGCCGGCTGGGCGTGGGTGCTGAGCACGCCGGCGCGCGCGGTGTTCCGAAGAGGTCTGCTCCCGCCGGTGCCGTTCGATAGGTTTGGCCGGTCGGTGCGGTCCAGATGACGGTGCCATCTGCTAGTTGTCTGTCATGCCATCCGCCGAAGGTCTTCAGCCGATGATGTTGGCGGCAAAGGCATTTCAGATTTCACGGCACAGTCAACCCGCCGGCTTTCGGGTTCGCGTGGTTGAACGGAATCGTATGGTCGACGTCGCAAACCATCGCCGGACGGCTGCAGCCGGGAAAGCGGCACGTCAAATCCCGGCAGCGAATCGCGCGCTCCAACGCCGCCGACGGCTGATAGCGCAATGCCTCTTCAGGTGTGCTCTTTAATTGTGCGAGCCTTACCGACGCTGCCGCCGCGAGCTCGCGAACCTGCTCGGCGTCGATGACCCCGTAGCCTTCCAGATAACCCGGCTGGGAGCTGTCGCCGTAGACCGTCTGGACGCTGGCCACCACGTTGATGACGACTTGTGCACCGCCCGAATCGTGGTCCGGCGCAGTGACGTTGCGAGTCGGACACTCGGGCTTCCCGCAGGTGCATGCCAAGCGTCGTCCTTCGGTCAGCGCGGCCAACGCGTCGGCGCGGCGCTGATCCCGCGTTCGCGGATCCGCGGGG
The DNA here is from genome assembly GCF_010731635.1 of Mycobacterium noviomagense. NCBI lineage: Bacteria > Bacillati > Actinomycetota > Actinomycetes > Mycobacteriales > Mycobacteriaceae > Mycobacterium > Mycobacterium noviomagense. The sequence continues at coordinate 1,368,651 of NZ_AP022583.1, read as the reverse complement.
CACACCTGCTTGGCCAACTCCGACAGCCGCCGGTCGAACGCCGTGGCCGTCGACGCCGCGACGATGCCGTAGATCTCGGCCATCCCGTGCTCGGTGGCGGTGGTGGCGATGTAGCGGTCATCCTCGACGCGCTCACGCCGTTCACGGGCGGCATCAGGATCGGTGACGCGCACTGCGGCATCTACGGCGTTGACGATTCGCTGCCGCGACCAGCTGTGCCACTTGCCGATCCGCGCCGCCAGCGACTGATCCAGCTTGGCGATCAGCTCCGGGTCGGTCACCAGGTCGGTTCGGCTGATGATCAGTCGGACTGTGCGCCAATCGGTTCGGCCCTCAGCTAACAGCGCGGCCACCTTAGGCAGGCGGGTATCGAGCGTATGGGCATGCGACACCAGGTAGCTGGCTGCCATCGGGGACAGGTTCATCGCCGCCGCCACTTCAGCCGTGGTCTGCTCGAACCCGTCAACCACCGCGTACCCGCGCGTGTCATCGGGGCTTTCGGCCGCTGCCGTCCGAAGCCGCAGCAACGCCGCCACCGCTGCCAGCCGGCGAGCGACCAGCATCGACTCCAACCGGTGCGTGGACTCCACCGCCGCCACCAAGGCCGCCGCATCCAGCCCACCCATGTCGGCGGCACCGACGCCAGCGGCGTCCAGCGCGTCGACGACGGTATCGAACATGCGTGCGAGTATGCCACTGGGGTACGACATTGAGGGCGGCCGAGCTTCTCGACACCCGAGTTGTCCACAGCGCGGCATTCATCCACAGAAGCCGGTTGTCCACCACCCAATTCGTGCTGTCCGCGCTCGACGCGCCGGGTACGTCGGCACCCCGCGTTCTCGGCCCGGAGTCTGTGATAAGAGATCGGAATGAGTCTGGCCAGGCCCGAAGCGGGGGCACCCGACCTCGGATACGAACGCGGCCTCTCGGCCCGGACTGTCCAGATGCTCGCAATCGGCGGCGCGATCGGCACCGGGCTGTTCTACGGGGCCGGTGGTGCCATCGAGCAGGCCGGCCCAGCAGTGATCCTGGCGTACTTGGTGGCCGGACTGGCGATCTTCATCATCATGCGTGCCTTCGGCGAGCTGCTCGTGTACCGACCGGTGTCGGGCAGCATGTCCGAATACGCCGAGGAGTTCCTAGGCCAATTCGCCGGTTTCGCCAACGGCTGGACCTATTGGGCGGTGTGGACCACCACCTGCATGGCTGAGATCACCGTCGGCGGAAAGTACGTGAAGTTCTGGTGGCCGGCAATTCCCGAATGGGTTACGGCACTGGTTGTGCTGCTTGTTCTCTTCGCCGCGAACCTCATCTCGGTGAAGATCTTCGGTGAGGCGGAGTTCTGGTTCTCGATGATCAAAGTGGTGGCCATCGTCGGCATGATTGTCGTGGGTATCGGTGTGCTGCTGCCCATTCCGGCATTAGGGCCGGCAATCGGGCCGACGATCGCCAACTTGTGGAATGACGGCGGCGTCTTCCCGACGGGGTTGAGTCAAGCGTTGCTGAGCCTGCAGGTCGGGGTGTTCGCCTATGTGGGCGTGGAACTCGTCGGCGTCACCGCCGGCGAGGCGGAGAACCCCAAAGTGACGTTGCGCAAGGCGATTAACACCCTGCCGTTCCGGATCGGGCTGTTCTACGTCGGGGCGCTGTTCGTCATCTTGTCGGTTCGCGGCTGGCGGAGCTTCCACGACGGCCAGAGTCCATTCGTCGCGGTGTTCCAATACATCAACATCCCGGCTGCCGCCGGCATCGTCAACTTCATCTTGCTGACCGCGGCCCTGTCGTCATGTAATGCCGGCATCTATTCGACGGGCCGTATGGTGCGCAGCCTGTCGCAGCGGGGTGAAGCACCAGCCCACCTGCAGGCGTTGAGCGCCCGTCACGTACCGCTAGTGGCCACCACCTTCTCTGTTTTGGTGATGAGCCTGGGCGTATTCGTCAACTGGCTCTCCCCGGACAAGGCGTTCGCTTACATCACGTCGGTGTCCACCATCGGAATCATTTTCGTGTGGGCCTCAATCTTGCTGTCGCACCTGGTTTATCGCCGCCGAGTCGCAGCCAGAATATTACCGGCCTCGCACTATCGGCTTCCGGGTGCACCGGCGACGACTGCGCTGGCTCTGGCATTCCTCGCTTTGGTGGTGGTGCTGCTGTTTTTTACCGCACATGGCCGCACCGCGATCGTGGTGGGCGTTATCTGGTTCGGGCTCGTCGCAATTGGATATGTGGTGCACCGCGCTGAGACGGCGGCCGTGGCTCACTTGGACAGCGACTGCTGAATCTGCGCGGCCACCATTCCGACGTCATCGTTGGCTTGCTGCAGGCCGGTCAGCACGTCAGGGTAGGTGGCGCCGCTCATCGACAGGTCGAAAACCAGATGTCGGCCTTTGTCGGTGGTCATGTAGCCCGCGAGACTCTGTACGTTGACCAGCGCCCGACCGGTCGCGGGGTCGGTCACCGCCACGGTCCCGGTCTTCGCCTGCACCTTGCCTTTTGCGGGGCTGTTGCGGCCGACGGGCGCTAGGGTGCCGGTCGCGGCCAAAACGGGCTGCCCGGAGACGAACGCCGATCCCCACCGCTGCCGGGCCGCCCACCTGTTCCAGGCCGCCATCTGTTTCGGCGTCGACGAGGCCGGGTAAGCCCCTTCGCCATCGGTGAGCACCACAGAGTCGGACCGCAATCCGGCCTTCTCCACGGCGGCCCGAATGGCTCGCAACCCGTCGGTGCAATCGGTGGAACCGGACTTGGTTGCCAGCAAGCACAGCATCGCGTTGGCACCGGCGTTGTAGCTGGTGCGCAGGGTCATCGAGCCGAATGCCTGCAGCGGTGGCGATTGCAGCGACGCCAGCCGGCGGCGAGGTGAATAACTGTTGGGCGCCGGGAGCCGGGACTGGTCGTTGGGACCGAGAGCCGGAGTGCACACCGTAATGCCCGCCCGGCCAAGAGCTTCGATGAACAAGGTACGCGCCCACGTGTCAGCATCGGGCACGCGGTAGATCGTGAGCTGCGGCTTGCCTTGCGGGATCAGTCCGTTGACCACAATGTTGCGCGGATTGGTTGGGTCGGCGCTCACCTCGAGGCTCGACGGGTTATTGGACTTAACCGTCGAGACTTTCGACTGCACGGTGAATGCGGTTGTGCCCGGGGTTGTTCGGACGGTGGCCGGTTGGCCGACGGCACCCGGTGTCACCTCGATATCCAATAGGTTGTCGTTGACGAAGATGGGTGGCACGGCACCCTTACGTCCAGGGGATGACTGCCAGATCCGGGTGTCGACGAGGACGTCGCCGTCGATGGTCTTGACACCTTTCGCGGCGACTTGGTGGGCCAGGTCGTTTAGGCCGGCCAGGGGATCGTCGTTGACCTTGCGGGCGTTGGGAGCGATGTCGCCGTAGACGTGGTCGATACTGGTGGCGTCGAACGCGTCGTCGACGCGGCCGTGCATTGCACCGCGACCACCCAAGGTGAGATCGCCTGAGGCGACCAGGATTACGTCGCCGTGCAGCACTCCGTTGTCCACCGGTGCAGTGGCATACACCGGTGTGGTCAGCCGGGTGTTGGGTCCGATGCTGTCGTACACCGTCCCGATCGTGAATTGCTTTGCGGTCGAGCCGGTGAGCACCAGCTCGTCAGGACGCTGGCTCAACAGAACTTCGCCGGAGTCTCGATCGGCTACGTAATAGAGCCATCGCGCGGTCGCATACGCCGGTTTCGCCAGGATCGTCAGCGCGCCTGCAGGCAGCTGTCCGCGTGCCCGGTCACTGCTCTTCTCGGAATTGCAGGCGGCGATCAGGGCAACCACCAGCGTGACAGCGCCAAGCAGCCGCATCGCGCTACGCATCATGCTCACCTTTCGTCACCTGTAGTACATCAGGTGCGGCGGCGACGGTTTAACAGCGCACTATGACGCTGTGGCATACGCGGCCCAAACAACACTGCGGTGTTGCAATTTGGCGCGGTTTGCGATGACGCCTGGTTCAGGCGATAGAAAAAACCCCGCCGAGCAGGCCGACATCTCGAGCCTGCTCGGCGAGGCAACGGTTCACTGGCCAGGTGGCGGGTTGGTCGTGCTTGAGGGCGAACTGCTTGTGCTTGTCGGTGTTGTGGTCCCGCTCGTAGGCGTGGCGGTCGCCCCTGCGGGCGGGTTGTTGCATGCCGACTTGAGGACTGTGCTGCCCGGGCTTTGGTTCATTGCGTTTTGTTCTGCTTCTTGCTGCGTGGCGCCGCTGTCGCCGAAATACTGGTCACCGTTTCTGACGACGGCACCGCAGTCGGGGTACTTGAAGGTAATCAGCACGTTGCAGGTGGGGTTGTTTTGGTGACAGTCAGAGGTTGCGCCTATGTTGGCCTGGTACTCGTTTGGCTTGTCCGTCGCTACGCCCACGGCCTTCCCGTCCGGAGAAACGGCAATCGCGCCCCAGGCTTCGTCATCGGCGTGCGCGGCGGGGACCACGGCAAAGGCTAACGCGGCTGCCGCTGTGGCGCCCGCCGCGGAGATCACAGCGCGGGTTCGAAAACTACTCACTGTCACGGTGATTCCTTTCCAGCCGTTTCATCGGCCACTGTTGAAAATTGTTTGGATCGATCTGGCGCACAATCAGCACATCGAAGCAGCAACAGTGTGCTTGCTAAGCGTCCTTTGACACCTCCTTTCTAAGCGCATGGCCAAACAATTCACCCTAAACACCGCGAGTTGGCCCTGGAACCGCTTTTTGGAAAAAACAGGTGCCGCTTGTCGTCGAACCATTGTTATGCACGGCTTTTGCGCGCTGGTCAACACCGGCGCAGGCAGCCTATGGCGTGACCAAAACTTTGCAGTGCCGTTCCGGGTCGGCCAGGTCGTCGAACGCCGCCCCAACCCCGTCGAGACCGACTTCACCGGTGATCACCGGGGCGACGTCGATATCCCCCTCGGCGATCGCACGCAGCGACTCGGCGAATTCGTTTGGGTCGTAAGCGAGCACAAACTGCACGTTGATCTCTTTGGCAATCGCGAAGAACGGATGCACCGTGTCGGGCTGCATGCACACCCCGGCGACGACCAGCCGGGTACCCGGCCGGGCCCGCAGAATGATGTCGTCGATGAGGCCCGGAACCCCGACAGCCTCGAACACCACAGCCGGCGTGACCGTATCGAACGGCGACCCTTGTGCGGGGTCTAAAGTCTGATGCGCGCCCATGGCGGTGGCCACCTCGCGTCGCTTCGGTGAATAGTCAGACGCCACAATAGTTTCCACGCCTCGCGCCCGCAATGCGGCGATAATTGCAATTCCGATCGGGCCGCAACCGATGACCAGCGCGACCTCTCCTCGCTCAATCCTGGATTTGTTGACCGCATGCAGGCCCACTGCCATCGGCTCGGTCAACGCGGCCTGCCTGGGGTCCAAGCCGTTGGGAATCGGCAGCAGCAGCGGTGCCGAAAGCAGCATCCGTTCCGCATAGCCGCCGACCGTGCGGTTGGAGTAGACGATCGGTTCGACACTATTGCCCGACAGCAGAACCGGTATCGACGTCACCAGCGTGCCCGGCGGATGCGTGTCGGTGCTAGGACCGGCTTCGAGGACCTCGGCGCTGAATTCGTGACCCATGAACACGTCACGGTTCAAATCGACACCCATGTCGCCGAAACCGCCCTTGGCGCCCAGCGCGAGCACCTCCTCGCCGTGGGCGGCGAAATGCAGGTCCGAGCCGCAGATTCCGCACGCCCGCACGGCGACCAGCACCTGTCCGGGCCCAGGCACCGGGTCGGGCACGTCGTCGCGACACACCATGCGCCCGTCGCGCAGGACCGCGGCGCGCATCAGCTCTGCTCGCTTTCCAGCTTGAGTTCGTCGGTGTGCTCGCTGATGGCTTTGACCACCGCCTCACCGGCGCGGCCAAGCAGTTGATCCCGCATACCGCGAGCCCACTCGTGCGACGCGCGTGGCGCGCCCAGTTGTCCCTTGAAGTGGGGAATCACCTTGCGGGCAAACAACTCGTAGGAGTGATAGGTCGCTTCGGGTGGGGCCCAGTCGTGGCCGAGCATCAAAAAGGTGCCGAAACCCCCGGAGCGGTCGAGCAGGTCTTGGATGTAGCCGATCGCGTCGTCGGGCGTCCCGATGCAGCAATTGCCCTTGGCCGCATAGTCTTCGACGAACTCGCGGGGCGACTGTGCGCCCTCCACCAGATTGGCCAACGGTACGAATCCCGCTGCGCCGAAGTATTTGGCGAAATCCTGCAGACCGTAGGTGCAGTCGTCGATCGCCTGGTCGCGGCTGTCGGCGAGATGCATGATGCCCAGCACCCGCCAACCCGCGCGGTCCGGTTCGTCGCGTCCGGTCTTCCCTGCTTGGTCGCACACCACTTCCCACGCGTTTTCCAGCGCCGCATATCCGCCCGGCACCGACATCGACAGCGACAGCAGCGATGTGCCCAGCGCTCCGGCCAGCCGCGGGCCGGACGGCGAAATCATTGCTGCGGTGGCAATCTCGGGATACGGCCAGGTATAGGGCCGAATATGCAGCTGCGCGTCACGCAAGGTGAACCAATCGGAGTGCCGGCTGATCCGCTCACCGGGTGCGGCGCGGAACAGCGCCAGAATCGCTTCCAGCGACTCGTGCATCATCCGGCGCTGCTCGACCGGATCGATGCCCATCATGTAGGCGTCCGAGGGCAGCGCTCCGGGGCCGGTGCCGAACATCACCCTGCCGCGGGTCAAATGGTCCAGCAGCACCCAGCGGTCGGCGACCATCAGCGGATGGTGGTACGGCAGCGAAACCACTCCGGTGCCGAGCCGAATGTGTTTGGTCCGCTCGGCCGCTGCGGCGATGAACACCTCCGGGCAGGCGATCAGCTCGTAGCCGCCGGAGTGGTGCTCGCCGAACCATGCTTCGTCGAACCCGAGGCGGTCGAGTGCGACGACGCGCTCCATGTCGTATTCGATTGCCACCGTGGGAGACTGGCCGGTGGGGTGAAACGGCGTGATGAAGGCGCCGAAACGCAGCGGACCACTCATCGCAACTCCAATCCCTCGAGGAAATCTAGCAACGCCGCATTGACCTCGTCGGGCCTTTCCTGCTGCAGCCAGTGCCCTGCACCGTCGATCATCACCTCGCGGTAGGGACCGGTGACCACTTCGCTGGCGCGGTCGCGACGCATGAACCCCAAGACGGGATCGGCTGTCCCAGCCATGAACAGTGCCGGCACCGTGATCGTCGCGCTCACCGGATCGGCCAGGATCTCCCAGTTGCGGTCCAGGTTGCGATACCAGTTCAGCCCGCCGGTGAATCCCGTGCGGCTGAATTCGCCGACGTAGTGGTCGAGTTCGTCCGCGCTGATCCAACCCGGCAGGCCGTTGGGCTCCGGCAGACGTTCGACGAAGCCCTCCGGCCCCGGTCGGGCCATCCGCACTGCGGCGGCTCGGTCGTCACTGCCGCGCAGCCCGCCGATCATCCGTCGGATGACCTTGGCCGGATCTGCGTTGAGCTCGGCGTCGGCCACGCCGGGCTGCTGAAAATAGAGCATGTAGAAGAAGTGGTCGCCAAAGATGTTGCGGAACGCCTGCGTCGGCGGCACTTGGGAGCGCGGTGTCGGTGGGACGCTCAAACCCGCGGCAGCCGCGACACGGTCGGGATGGAGCTGCGCTGCGCCCCACACCACCGGGGCACCCCAGTCGTGACCCACCCACACCGCCCGCTCGGCGCCGACGTCGTCGAGCAGGCCGACGATGTCGGCGGTCAAGGCCTTTATGTCATAGGCCTCGACGGCTTCTGGGCGAGACGACCCGCCGTACCCGCGCTGATCGGGGGCCAGCACGTGATAGCCCGCTGCGGCGAGCGCCGGAATCTGGTGCCGCCACGAGTAGGCCAGTTCAGGGAATCCGTGCGCCAGCACCACTACCGGCGCTCCACGTTCGCCTGCCTCGACAACCCGCACCCGCACACCGTTGGTGTCAACTAACCGTTCGGTGGGTGCGCGCACGGTCTCACCAAAGCACAACAGCAACCGGCTGAGAAGGGGTCACAGGTTTGTCGGCATCCGACTGGCCACCCGTTTCGCTGGCAGCAGAGGATCAGCCGGGAACCGCCGGCGGTTGCGCGATCGTTGCAATAGACGGCGCTTGATGCGGCCGCGAAAGTGGCCCGCTGACGAGCCGGGCAATTAGCTCGGAAGGATGGTGGCGACCCGCTGCGCCCGGCTCCGCCGAGCTGGCGATCGCCACTTGGCTGCATGGTGGCGACCCGCTGCGCCCGGCTCCGCCGAGCTGGCGATCGCCACTTGGCTGCATGGTGGCGACCCGCTGCGCCCGGCTCCGCCGAGCTGGCGATCGCCACGTAGCGGTAGCCTGGACTATTCCAGCTGCGTGTATCGGGGAAGGACCTGGCCCAACACGGCCGATGCTTGATGAACCGGAAAAACGTGATCCGCACACTCACGGCGATCGCCGTCGTGTTGCTGCTCGGCTGGTCGTTTTTTTATTTCAGCGACGACACCCGCGGCTACAAGCCCGTCGACACCTCGGTGGCGATGGCGCAGATCAAAGCCGACAACGTCAAAAGCGCCCAGATCGACGACCGCGAACAGCAGCTGCGGTTGACGCTGAAAAGCGCTAACAGCGACACCGCCGGCTCCGACAAAGTCATCACCAAGTACCCGACCGGCTACGCGGTCCCGCTGTTCGATGCGTTGAGCAGTAAGAACGCACAAGTCAGCACGGTCGTCAACCAGGGCAACATCCTGGGATCGCTACTGATCTACGTGTTGCCGCTGCTGTTGTTGGTCGGGTTGTTCGTGATGTTCTCGCGCATGCAGGGCGGCGCGCGGATGGGCTTCGGCTTCGGCAAGGCCCGCGCCAAGCAGCTCTCCAAGGACATGCCCAAGACCACCTTCGCCGACGTCGCCGGCGTCGACGAGGCGGTCGAGGAGCTTTACGAGATCAAAGACTTCCTGCAGAACCCGGGCCGCTATCAGGCGCTGGGGGCCAAGATCCCCAAGGGTGTGCTTCTCTACGGCCCGCCTGGAACCGGCAAGACGCTGCTGGCCCGCGCCGTAGCAGGAGAAGCCGGCGTTCCCTTTTTCACGATCTCCGGCTCGGACTTCGTCGAGATGTTCGTCGGCGTCGGCGCCTCGCGCGTGCGCGACCTGTTCGAGCAGGCCAAGCAGAACAGCCCGTGCATCATCTTCGTCGACGAGATCGACGCGGTCGGCCGCCAGCGCGGCGCCGGGCTCGGCGGTGGCCACGACGAACGCGAGCAAACGCTGAACCAGCTGCTGGTCGAGATGGACGGCTTCGACCCGCGCGCCGGCGTCATCCTGATCGCCGCGACCAACCGGCCCGACATCCTCGACCCGGCGCTGCTGCGGCCCGGCCGCTTCGACCGCCAGATCCCGGTGACCAACCCAGATTTGAACGGCCGCAAGGCGATTCTGCGGGTGCACGCCAAGGGCAAGCCGCTGGCCCCCGACGCCGACCTCGACGGGCTGGCCAAGCGGACCGTCGGCATGACCGGCGCCGACCTCGCCAACGTCATCAACGAGGCGGCGCTGCTGACCGCCCGCGAGAACGGCACGGTCATCACCGGTGCCGCGCTGGAAGAGGCGGTGGACCGGGTGATCGGCGGGCCGCGCCGCAAGGGCCGCGTCATCAGCGAGCAGGAGAAGAAGATCACCGCCTACCACGAGGGCGGGCACGCGCTGGCGGCCTGGGCGATGCCGGATATCGAGCCGATTTATAAGGTGACGATTCTGGCCCGCGGCCGTACCGGCGGGCACGCGGTGGCGGTGCCGGAAGAGGACAAAGGCCTGCGCACCCGTTCGGAAATGATCTCGCAATTGGTTTTCGCGATGGGCGGACGCGCCGCCGAGGAACTCGTATTCCGGGAGCCGACCACGGGCGCGGTGTCCGACATCGAGCAGGCCACCAAAATCGCGCGGGCGATGGTCACTGAATTCGGCATGAGCACCAGGCTCGGTGCGGTCAAGTACGGCACCGAACACGGCGACCCGTTCCTCGGCCGGACCATGGGCACCCAACCGGACTACTCCCACGAGGTGGCCCGCGACATCGACGAGGAAATCCGCAAGCTGATCGAGGCCGCACACACCGAGGCTTGGGAGATCCTCACCGCATACCGCGACGTGCTTGACACGCTGGCCGGGCAGCTCCTGGAAAAGGAGACCCTGCACCGACCCGAGCTGGAGGCGATCTTCGCCGACGTCGAAAAACGGCCGCGGCTAACCATGTTCGACGACTTCGGTGGACGCATCCCGTCGGACAAGCCGCCGATCAAGACACCTGGCGAGCTGGCGAAAGAGCGCGGCGAGCCATGGCCGCAGCCAGAGCCCGAACCGGCGTTCAAAGCTGCGATCGCGCGGGCCAGCGCCGAAGCCGCAGAGGCCGAGCGCAACCGAAACCCCAACGGCCCCAACGGCAATCACGGCACGCCGGTAGGCCAGGGCGCCGGCGGCCGCGGTGCACCACCGCGCCGGCCCACCCAACCGGACTACGGCGCACCTGCCGGTTGGCGCGCACCGGGGTGGCCGCCGCAGCAGCCCAACTACTGGTACCCGCCGCCGCCATCACCGCCCCAGTCGCCGTACTGGCCGCACCCGCCACAGAACTATCCGCGTCAGCCCTACCCGCCGAGTCCGCCGCCCGGTGAGTCCCCACCGGCCGACCAGTCACCGGACCAGCAGGGCGAGCACGCGAGCCGGCCCAACCCGCCGGCCCACGGCTGACGAACGGAGGCTTCGATGGCGCAGCCGAATCCCCGCACCAGGGCCCTACGCATGGCGGTGTTCGACCAAGCACGCGCCGAGGCCGCGATCCGCGAATTGCTGTGCGCGATCGGCGAGGATCCAGACCGCCATGGGCTAGAAGACACACCGGCCCGGGTCGCCCGCACCTACCGCGAAATGTTCGCCGGCCTCTACACCGACCCCGACAGCGTGTTGAACACGACGTTCGACGAGCAACACGACGAGTTGGTGATGGTCAAGGAGATCCCGCTGTACTCCACGTGCGAACACCATCTGGTGGCGTTTCACGGGGTGGCGCATGTGGGCTACATTCCCGGCGACGACGGGCGAGTGACCGGTCTGTCGAAGATCGCGCGGCTGGTGGACCTCTATGCCAGGCGGCCTCAGGTGCAGGAACGGCTCACCGGCCAGATCGCCGACGCCCTGATGCGCAAACTCGACCCGCGCGGCGTCATCGTCGTGGTCGAAGCCGAACATCTGTGCATGGCGATGCGCGGCGTGCGCAAACCCGGCGCGATCACCACGACTTCGGCGGTGCGCGGACAGTTCAAGACCGACGCCGCGTCTCGAGCCGAAGCGCTCGAACTCATCTTGCGCAAGTGACTACGACACACGTGCAGGTCATGGGCGTGGTGAACGTCACCGAGGACTCGTTCTCCGATGGCGGGCGCTATCTGGATCCCGACCGCGCCGTCGAACACGGCCTGGCATTGGCCGCCGAGGGCGCGGCGATCGTCGACGTCGGCGGCGAGTCCACCCGGCCCGGTGCGGTCCGCATCGACCCACAGGTGGAAACCGCCCGCGTCGTTCCTGTCGTCAAACAGCTTGCCGCCCGAGGTATTACGGTCAGCATCGACACCATCCACGCCGGTGTCGCACAAGCCGCGCTGGAAAGCGGCGCCCGAATCGTCAACGACGTCTCCGGCGGACGCGCCGACCCCGCGATGGCGCCGCTGCTGGCCGAGGCGGCAGTGCCGTGGGTCCTGATGCACTGGCGTTCGGTGACGGATGCCCGCCCGCACCAGGTGCCGCCGTACCGCGATGTGGTAGCCGAAGTGCGTGCCGAGCTGCTCGCCAGCGTCGACGACGCGGTCGCCGCCGGGGTCGACGCAGCCAACCTGATCATCGACCCCGGTCTGGGATTCGCCAAGACGGCACAACACAATTGGGCGCTGCTGCATGCGCTGCCGCAGTTCGTCGCAACCGGTATTCGCGTGCTTGTCGGAGCATCCCGGAAACGTTTCCTCGGCAGCCTGCTGGCCGACGCTGACGGGACACTGCGCCCACCGGATGGACGCGAGACGGCCACCGCGGTGATCTCCGCGCTGGCCGCCCTGCACGGGGTGTGGGGTGTGCGGGTGCACGACGTGCGGGCTACTGTTGACGCGCTCAAGGTCGTCGAGGCGTGGAGCCGGGGAGCGCCCGATGGCTGATCGAATCGAGTTGCGCGGCTTGACTGTTCGCGGCCGACACGGTGTGTACGAGCAGGAGCGCGCCGACGGACAGGACTTCGTCGTCGACATCACCGTGTGGATCGACCTGGCCGACGCCGCCGCCAGCGACGATTTGTCCGACACCTACGACTACGGGGTGTTGGCCCAGCGGGCGGCCGACATCGTGGCCGGCCCGCCGCGCAAGCTGATCGAGACCGTCGCCGGCGAGATCGCCGACGACGTCATGAACGATTCACGGGTGCACGCCGTCGAGGTGGTCGTCCACAAGCCAGCCGCCCCCATCCCGCAGACCTTCGCCGACGTGGCGGTGGTGGCACGGCGATCACGCCGCGGCGGCCGCGGTTCCGTGGTGCCGGCAGGAGGTACCGCGTGACTCGCGTGGTCCTGTCGATCGGGTCCAACCTGGGTGACCGTTTGGCCCGGCTGCAGTCGGTGGTCGACGGGCTGGGCGGGTCGGTGCAAGCCGTGTCGCCGGTGTACGAAACCGAGCCGTGGGGCGGCGTGGACCAGGGACCGTTTCTCAACGCGGTGCTGATCGCCGATGACCCGGCGTGCGACGCACACGCGTGGTTGCGGCGCGCCCAGGGATTTGAGCGGGCAGCCGATCGGGTGCGTGGACAGCGGTGGGGACCGCGCAGCCTCGACGTGGATTTGGTCGCCTGCTACGACGAGGGCACCGAGCTGTTCTCCCGTGACAACGGCCTGACGCTGCCGCACCCGCTGGCTCACCTGCGGGCTTTTGTGATGGTGCCGTGGCTGGCTATCGATCCGGACGCCGAGCTGACGGTGGCCGGAGGAAAGCGGTCCGTTGCCCGGTTGTTGGGCGAGCTGGAGCCCGCCGATCGTGCCGGCGTGCGTCGAACCGACTTGGTCCTCACCCCGCGTACGTCAGGAAACTGATGGGCCCCACCCGAAAACGTGACCTGACGGGCGCGGTGATCGGCGCTGCGGTGGTCGGCTATTTGCTGGTGGTGCTGCTCTACCGGTGGTTTCCGCCTATCACGGTGTGGACGGGCGGGTCGCTGCTGGCCGTGGCCGCGGCCGAGGCGCTGTGGGGCCGGTATGTGCGTACGAAGATCAGCGACGGCGAGATCGGCGACGGACCTGGCTGGCTACATCCGCTAGCGGTGGCGCGAAGCGTGGTCATCGCTAAGGCCTCGGCGTGGGTGGGCGCCGTGGTGCTGGGTTGGTGGATCGGAGTGCTGGTGTACCTGCTCCCGCGGCGTTCCACGCTGCGGGTCGCCGGCGAAGACACCACCGGCTCGGTGGTCGCGGCAGCTTGTGCCCTGGCTCTGATGGTTGCCGCACTGTGGCTGCAGCATTGCTGCAAATCACCGAGCGATCCCACCGAACGCGGCAACGGCACCGAAACCTGAGAATCGCCGGAATGCGGCGACACGTGCATTGACCTCGGCCCGGTACAGTCAGCCCATGACCGTTCTGTCCCGCGGCGCCCGGGTCCGGCGCGGCGGCCGCAGGCCGGGTTGGCTGCTGTTGACGGCGTTGCTGGTCCTCGCCATCGGGGCCAGTTCCGCACTGGTGTTCACCAATCGGGTGGAACTCCTCAAGCTCGCGGTGATCCTGGCGCTGTGGGCCGCCGTCGTCGCAGCATTCGCGTCGGTGATCTATCGCCGGCAAAGCGACGTGGACCAGGCGCGGGTGCGGGATCTCAAACTCGTTTACGATTTGCAGCTTGATCGAGAGATATCGGCCCGCCGCGAATACGAGCTCACCGTGGAATCCCAGCTGCGCCGCGAGCTGGCGTCCGAACTGCGCGCCCAGGCGGCCGACGAGGTGGCGGCGCTGCGGGCCGAATTGGCCGCGCTGCGAACCAACCTCGAGATCTTGTTCGACGCCGAGCTAAGCCAGCGGCCTGCCCTGGAAACCGAGCGCACCACCGTGCGCGGTTACAGCGAGTGGGATCGCGAGGACGAGAGCCCGCGCGATCGAATCAATCGGGTGGCCTCGGTGCGGGCAGAAGAAGCGGCCAACCAGACCGAAGACAGCTCGATCATCGACGTGCCCGAGGAACCGCTGCTCCCGCCCCGACCGGCTGAGCCGGAACCCGCGCCCGAGACGTATCCAGCGGCTGAGGCATATCGGACGCCCGAGACCCGTGCGCCGGCTCCCGAGGCCTATCCCGCCGAGGGATATCGCGGTTCCCATTGGCGGCCAACAGAAGACAGCGCTTGGTCGCCGCGAGCGCGACAACCCGATCAGCCCGACTGGTCACGAGCCGGGCAGTCCGACGAGCGCGGCTGGGCTGCGCAAGAGCGCTTCGCATCGCAGCCGCAGCGCCACCCTGAGCCTGAACATGACGTCCCGACGCCACCATCGCAGCCGCGGTTCGAACCCCGGCACGTGGCGCCGCAGCCAGAAGCCGCGCCGCCACCCCGTGATTGGTATGCCCCGCCCAACGAGGCTCCGCAGCGTCGCGAACCGGCCAACGAATGGCAGCCCGTCGGCTCCGAGGGCCAATGGCTGCCGCCGGGAGCACCGGGAAGCAACTGGGTCTCCGAGCAACCCGACAGTCGAGGTGTTCCTGGCACCATGGCCAACGGGTCGTCGACCGTCAGCCAGCCCGTCCCCGACGCGCCGCGGGGTCGACACGCCGGCCGAGCCGAGCCACCGGTTCGCCCGCCGGGCGCTACCGCGGCCAGCTGGGGCAACAGCCGGCGGCCGCGCCATTCGGCCGGTTACGAGGGGTACGGGACCGGTAGTTCAGCGCCGCCCGAGCCGTCGGAGCCCCCGGCGCCCGAGCCCCCGCGCCGGCGCCGCAGCCTGGAGGACTCTCCGGAGGGTCCATCCTCCGGTGGTCAATCGGTCGCCGAGCTGCTGGCGCGGTTGCAGGCCCAGCCCACCGGCGGCCGGCGTCGTCGCCGCGAAGAGTGAGCAAAGCCACTTCGCGGCTCCTGTCGTCGCCACGGTAAAGTCTTAACGACCGTCCGGTACCCGCGCCGCGGGACTGGAACGAACCAAGAGACTTGCGAGGCTTCGTCTGCGATGGTGCAGTTCGATGGGCTGCGTCCAGCCCGGCTGAAGGTGGGCATCATTTCCGCCGGTCGGGTAGGCACCGCCCTGGGTGTGGCGCTGGAACGCGTCGACCATGTCGTGGTCGCGTGCAGCGCGGTGTCCGAGGCATCGCGGCGACGGGCCGAGCGCTGGTTGCCCGACACCCCGATAGCCCCCGCCCAGGACGTCGCGGGCAGCGCCGAGCTTTTGCTATTGGCAGTGCCGGACACAGAATTGCCGGGGCTGGTGTCCGGGCTGTCCGCCACATCGGCGGTGCGGCCGGGCACGATCGTCGCGCACACATCAGGCCCCAACGGCATCGGCGTGCTGGCGCCGCTGAGCGACTGCATTCCGTTGGCCATCCACCCCGCGATGACATTCACCGGCTCCGACGAAGACGTCGCCCGCCTGGCGGACACCTGCTTCGGCATCACCGCCGCCGACGACGTCGGCTACGCGGTCGCGCAGTCACTGGTCCTCGAGATCGGTGGCGAGCCGTTCCGAATCCGTGAAGACGCCCGTGAGCTCTACCACGCTGCGCTGGCCCATGCGAGCAACCACATCGTCACCGTGGTCGCCGACGCAGTGGACGCGCTGCGGGCCGCATTGCCCGGAGAACTGGGTCTCGACGACCCCGACGGCGTCGCCGAACGAATCATCGGGCCACTGGCCCGGGCCGCGCTGGAGAACACGCTGGAACACGGCCAGGCCGCGCTCACCGGTCCCGTCGCGCGCGGCGATGCCGCCACCGTCGCAAGCCATCTCGCCGCACTGGCCGACGTCGCGCCCGCGCTGGCCCAGGTCTACCGCGACAACGCGCTGCGCACAGCGCAGCGCGCGCATGCTCCCGACGCCGTCTTCGAGGTGCTGGCGCGGTGAAGCCCAACAGCCCGGCCAAGTTCAACGCCGGCGAACTCAACGTGTACTCGGCGCCTGCCGACGTCGCACAGGCCAGCCGGGCGCTACGGCACACCGGTCGGCGCGTGATGTTGGTGCCCACCATGGGCGCGCTGCACGACGGACACCTCGCCTTGATCCGTGCGGCCAAGCGGGTGCCGGGCTCGGTCGTGGTGGTCTCGATCTTCGTCAACCCGTTGCAGTTCGGCGCCGACGAAGACCTCGACGCCTACCCCCGCACCCTCGACGACGACCTGGCGCTGCTGCGAGACGAAGGCGTCGAGGTGGCGTTCACCCCGACCGTCGCGGCCATGTACCCCGACGGCCCGCGCACCGCAGTGCATCCGGGTCCGCTGGGCTCCGACCTCGAAGGAGCCGCTCGGCCAACGCATTTCGCCGGCATGCTGACCGTGGTGCTCAAGCTGCTGCAGATTGTGCACCCTGATCGAGTGTTCTTCGGCGAGAAGGACTATCAGCAGTTGGTGCTGGTACGGCAGATGGTGGCAGACCTGAATCTCGACGTCAGAGTTGTCGGGGTGCCGATCATCCGCGAACACGACGGGCTGGCCATATCGTCACGCAACCGCTACCTCGACCCGGCGCAGCGGGAAGCAGCCGCCGCGCTGTCGGCGGCGATGGTGGCCGGCAGGCACGCCGCCTCCACCGGCGCGAGAGCCGCGCTTGCCGCCGCTCGCGCCGTGCTCGACGCGGTGCCCTCGATCGAGGTCGACTACCTGCAGGTGCGCGACAACGGGCTGGGCCCGGCACCCACCCACGGGCCGGCTCGGCTGCTGGTCGCGGCCCGGCTCGGCACGACCAGGCTTCTCGACAACATCGCCCTGGAAATCGGGGCAATAGGTACTCACGCCGAGGGCAACGGGCACGCGCCCGCCGGCAATCGGACCTGCGAAACACCTTGGAGGAACTGATGATACGGACCATGCTGAAGTCGAAGATCCACCGCGCGACGGTCACTCAAGCCGACCTGCACTATGTCGGCTCGGTGACCATTGACGCCGACCTGATGGATGCGGCCGACTTGCTCGAGGGCGAGCAGGTCACGATTGTCGACATCGACAACGGTGCCCGGCTCGTCACCTACGCCATCACCGGGGAACGGGGCAGCGGCGTGATCGGGATCAACGGTGCGGCGGCGCATCTGGTGCACCCCGGCGATCTGGTGATCCTCATCGCGTACGCGACCATGGACGACGCTGAGGCCCGTAGCTATCAGCCGCGGATCGTCTTCGTCGACAAGCACAACCGGCCGATCGACCTCGGCCATGATCCGGCTTTCGTGCCCGCCGACGCGTCCGAACTCCTTTCCCCGCGGTAGTCGTGCTCCTCGCAATCGACGTCCGAAACATGCATACCGTGGTCGGACTGATCTCCGGGTCCAAAGACCACGCACAAGTGGTGCAGCAGTGGCGGATTCGCACCGAGTCGGAGGTCACGGCCGACGAATTGGCGCTGACCATCGACGGGCTGATCGGCGAAGACTCCGAGCGGCTCACCGGCGCGGCCGGCCTGTCGACTGTTCCTTCGGTGCTTCACGAGCTGCGGATCATGCTCGACCAGTACTGGCCGTCGGTGCCCCATGTGCTGATCGAGCCTGGGGTGCGCACCGGCATCCCGCTGCTGGTCGACAACCCGAAAGAAGTCGGCGCTGACCGAATCGTTAACTGCCTGGCTGCTTTTCACAAGTTCGGAACCGCGGCGATCGTGGTCGATTTCGGGTCGTCGATCTGTGTCGACGTGGTATCGGCCAAAGGCGAGTTCCTGGGCGGCGCGATCGCTCCCGGGGTGCAGGTGTCCTCGGATGCCGCCGCCGCCCGATCCGCCGCGCTGCGCCGAGTCGAACTGGCCCGGCCACGTTCGGTGGTGGGCAAGAACACTGTCGAGTGCATGCAAGCCGGAGCGGTGTTCGGCTTCGCCGGCTTGGTCGACGGCTTGGTACAGCGCATTCGCGAAGACGTCGACGGTTTCGCCGCCGGTGAAGTCGCGGTGGTCGCGACCGGGCACACTGCGCCGCTGCTGCTGCCGGAACTGCACACCGTCGACCAGTACGACCAGCACCTGACCCTGCACGGCTTGCGGCTGGTCTTCGAACGCAACCGCGACAGCCAGCGCGGCCGCCTCAAGACGGCCCGCTAATCGGCTTGTAGTTTCTTGGCTTTGACCGCGCATCCGACGCGGCATGCGCTCCTTTAAGCTGGCACGTCGTGAACTCCGCCGACGAGGACCGTCCTCAAGACCTCCCCGAGCAGTTCCGGATCCGCCGGGACAAGCGCGCTCGGCTATTTGCGGAGGGACATGACCCTTACCCGGTCGCCGTCGAACGGACCCACACTCTGGCCCAGCTTCGGGCGGCCTATCCCGATCTGCCCGCCGACAGCGCGACCGGTGACATCGTCGGCGTCGCAGGCCGAGTGATCTTCATCCGCAACTCCGGCAAATTGTGCTTTGCGACACTGCAGGAGGGCGACGGCACAAAGCTGCAGGCAATGATCAGCTTGGGGAAGGTCGGTCAGGACGCGCTGGATGCGTGGAAGGCCAATGTCGACATCGGCGACATCGTCTACGTGCACGGGGAAGTGATCAGTTCGCGTCGCGGCGAATTGTCGGTACTTGCCGACTCTTGGCAGATGGCGTCGAAGTCGTTGCGGCCGCTGCCGGTGGCGTACAAGGAGATGAACGAAGAGTCGCGAGTGCGGCAGCGTTACGTCGACCTCATCGTGCGTCCGCAGGCGCGGGCAGTAGCGCGGCTACGGATCGCCGTCGTCCGCGCGCTGCGGGCCGGTCTGGAATCTCGCGGCTTTCTCGAGGTGGAAACGCCGATGTTGCAGACTTTGGCCGGCGGCGCTGCGGCCAGGCCTTTCGCGACCCACTCCAATGCCCTCGACATCGATCTATACCTGCGCATTGCCCCCGAACTGTTCCTGAAGCGGTGTGTCGTCGGCGGGTTCGACAAGGTGTTTGAACTAAATCGCGTGTTCCGAAACGAAGGAGCAGATTCGACTCATTCGCCTGAATTTTCCATGCTGGAGACCTACCAGGCCTATGGAACCTATGAGGATTCGGCGGTAGTCACCCGCGAGCTTATTCAACAGGTGGCCGACGAGGCGATCGGTACCAGAGAACTACCGATGCCGGACGGCAGTGTCTATGACATCGACGGAGAATGGGCATCGATACAAATGTATCCGTCGTTGTCGACCGCGCTCGGAGAAGAGATCACGCCCGACACGACAGTCGAGCACTTGCGCAGCATTGCCGAACGGCTTGGCGTTGAGATCCATCCCAGCTACGGGCACGGCAAGTTGGTCGAGGAATTGTGGGAGCACTCCGTCGGTGCAGGTCTTAGTGCGCCCACATTCGTCAAGGATTTCCCGGTCGAGACGACGCCTTTGACCCGCCAGCATCGCAGTATTGCGGGCGTCACCGAGAAGTGGGATCTCTACCTGCGCGGAATCGAACTGGCCACGGGATACTCCGAATTGATCGACCCGCTAGTGCAGCGCGAGCGGTTCGCCGCGCAGGCTCGCGCCGCGGCCGCCGGGGACGACGAAGCGATGAGCCTCGATGAGGATTTTCTCGCGGCGCTGGAGTATGCGATGCCGCCATGCACCGGAACCGGAATGGGCGTCGACCGGTTGTTGATGGCTTTGACCGGCCTGTCAATTAGGGAGACAGTTTTGTTCCCTATTGTTCGACCGCTCAGCAACTGAACCCTACGACGGCGATAACTCTTGGGATTGAATATATCGCCTTGTTATGGCAGATTAGTGCAACGGGGACACAATCAACTTGCACAGTAAGTGCTCAGGAAGATGCGGTAGAGGGTGAACTAATGGCGAAGAAAGTGACCGTCACGTTGATCGATGATTTTGACGGTGAGGCTCCCGCCGACGAAACGGTCGAATTCGGGCTCGACGGGGTGACCTATGAGATTGACCTTTCGAGTAAGAATGCGGCGAAACTGCGCAGCGACCTGAAGCAATGGGTGCAAGCCGGTCGCCGGGTCGGCGGTCGGCGACGTGGGCGCGCCAGCTCGGGCCGTGGCCGCGGCACAATCGACCGGGAGCAGAGCGCCGCGATCCGGGAATGGGCTCGCCGCAACGGGCACAACGTGTCCTCCCGAGGCCGCATCCCGGCCGACATCATCGACGCTTTCCACGCGGCGACCTGACATTGCCGCCGGCGCCGGGCTTGACCCCAGCGCCGGCACATTTTTCGCTGGTGGCGAACTGATCACCCCTTGGCGCGGGAAAGGTTTTCAGGGTTTTCCGCGTTGGTCTGTTGCGTTCGTGTTTCAAGCGTGAGACGTGCGCTCGGGTCAGTGGCGCATAGGTAGGAACCTCGGGCAGCGGCCCATTACAGTGGATGGCAGGTACGCGTGCCGACCGCTGTACCGATGGTGAGGGAGAGCAGGTAACCACCGATGTTTGAACGATTTACCGACCGAGCCCGCAGGGTCGTCGTCCTGGCGCAAGAAGAGGCCCGGATGCTCAACCACAACTACATCGGGACCGAGCACATCCTGTTGGGCCTCATCCACGAGGGCGAAGGCGTAGCCGCAAAGTCGCTGGAGTCGCTGGGAATTTCGCTGGAGGGCGTTCGCAGCCAGGTCGAGGAGATCATCGGCCAGGGCCAGCAGGCGCCGTCGGGACACATCCCGTTTACTCCGCGTGCCAAGAAGGTGCTGGAACTTTCCCTGCGCGAGGCGCTGCAGCTGGGCCACAACTACATCGGCACCGAGCACATTCTGCTCGGCCTGATCCGTGAGGGCGAAGGCGTTGCCGCGCAGGTGCTGGTCAAGCTGGGCGCCGAGTTGACCAGGGTGCGTCAGCAGGTGATTCAGCTGCTGTCCGGCTACCAGGGCAAGGAGACCGCCGAAGCGGGCACCGGTGGCCGTGGCGGCGAGTCGGGCAGCCCGTCGACGTCGTTGGTGCTCGACCAGTTCGGCCGCAACCTGACCGCGGCCGCGATTGAAGGCAAGCTCGACCCGGTCATCGGCCGCGAGAAGGAAATCGAGCGGGTCATGCAGGTATTGAGCCGGCGCACTAAGAACAACCCCGTGCTAATCGGCGAGCCGGGTGTCGGCAAGACCGCGGTCGTCGAGGGCCTGGCCCAAAAAATCGTGCACGGCGACGTTCCGGAGACGCTGAAGGACAAGCAGCTCTACACGCTGGACCTGGGTTCGCTGGTGGCCGGCTCGCGGTACCGCGGTGACTTCGAAGAGCGCCTGAAGAAGGTGCTGAAAGAGATCAACACCCGCGGCGACATCATCTTGTTCATCGACGAGCTGCACACGCTGGTCGGTGCCGGCGCCGCCGAGGGCGCGATCGACGCCGCGTCGATCCTGAAGCCCAAGCTGGCCCGCGGTGAGCTGCAGACGATCGGTGCCACCACGCTCGACGAGTACCGCAAGTACATCGAGAAGGACGCTGCGCTGGAGCGCCGCTTCCAGCCGGTGCAGGTGGGCGAGCCGACGGTCGAGCACACCATCGAGATCCTGAAGGGTCTGCGCGACCGCTACGAGGCCCACCACCGGGTGTCGATCACCGACGGTGCGATGGTGGCGGCCGCCACGCTGGCCGACCGCTACATCAACGACCGGTTCCTGCCGGACAAGGCGATCGACCTGATCGACGAGGCCGGGGCGCGGATGCGGATCCGCCGGATGACGGCTCCGCCTGACTTGCGCGAGTTCGACGAGAAGATCGCCGAGGCGCGCCGCGAGAAGGAGTCGGCGATCGACGCGCAGGACTTCGAGAAGGCCGCCGCGCTGCGCGATCGCGAGAAGCAACTGGTGGCTCAGCGCGCTGAGCGCGAAAAGCAATGGCGCTCAGGCGATCTGGATGTGGTCGCTGAGGTCGACGACGAGCAGATCGCCGAGGTGCTGGGTAACTGGACCGGCATCCCGGTGTTCAAGCTGACCGAGGCCGAGACCACCCGGCTGCTGCGCATGGAAGAGGAGCTGCACAAGCGGATCATCGGCCAGGAGGACGCGGTAAAGGCCGTCTCCAAGGCGATCCGCCGCACCCGCGCCGGGTTGAAGGACCCCAAGCGCCCGTCCGGTTCGTTCATCTTCGCCGGCCCGTCCGGTGTGGGTAAGACCGAGTTGTCCAAGGCGCTGGCGGAGTTCTTGTTCGGCGACGACGACGCGCTCATCCAGATCGACATGGGCGAGTTCCACGACCGGTTCACCGCGTCGCGGTTGTTCGGCGCCCCGCCCGGATACGTCGGCTACGAGGAGGGCGGCCAGCTCACCGAGAAGGTGCGGCGCAAGCCGTTCTCGGTGGTGTTGTTCGACGAGATCGAAAAGGCGCACCAGGAGATCTACAACAGCCTGTTGCAGGTGCTCGAGGATGGCCGGCTCACCGACGGGCAGGGCCGCACGGTGGACTTCAAGAACACCGTGCTGATCTTCACGTCCAACCTCGGTACCGCCGACATCTCCAAGGCGGTCGGCCTCGGCTTCTCCCCAGGCGGTGGTGAGAACAACTACGAGCGGATGAAGCAGAAGGTCAACGACGAGCTCAAGAAGCACTTCCGCCCTGAGTTCCTCAACCGCATCGACGACATCATCGTGTTCCACCAGCTGACCCGCGAGGAGATCATCCGGATGGTCGAGCTGATGATCGGGCGGGTGGAAAAGCAGCTGAAGAGCAAGGACATGTCGCTGGTGCTGACCGATAAGGCCAAGGCGCTGCTGGCCAAACGCGGCTTCGATCCGGTGCTGGGCGCCCGTCCGCTGCGGCGCACCATCCAGCGTGAGATCGAGGATGCGCTCTCCGAGAAGATCCTCTTCGAGGAGGTCGGTCCGGGCCAGCTCGTCACCGTCGACGTGGACAACTGGGACGGTGAGGGTCCCGGCGAGGATGCGGTGTTCACGTTCACCGGCACACCCAAGCCGGCAACGCCGCCCGAGCCGGATCTGGCCAAGGCCGGTGCCCACAGTGCCGGCGGCCCGACCCAGCAGTAGGGTCTGGCGACCAGACGTAAAAGCCCCCGCACGCGCGGCGTGTCGGGGGCTTTTACGTCTGCTCGTCCGCTGGCTGCCAGCGTTGTTCGATGTTGGCCAGCTTCCAGTAGGCGATGGCGCCAAGCCACGTGACGGCGAACAGGCCGACGACCGCCAGGCCGGCATTGTTCAAGTCGATCGAGCTGATCCAATTGGTGACCGGATCCACCCACCGCAGATCGTCGTGCAATATCGACACCAGCTCGATCGACCCGATCAACAACGCGACCGCGATCGATAGCGCGGTGATGGTGAAGTTGTAGTAGACCTTGCGGACCGGCTGCATAAAGGCCCAGTCGTAGGCCGCTGTCATGAGCAAGCCGTCCAGCGTGTCCATCAGACTCATCCCGGCCGCGAACAGTACCGGCAGCGTCAGCACCGCGTACCACGGCAGCCCTGTCGCAGCGCCGGTACCGGCGAGGGCCAGCAGCGCGACTTCGGTGGCGGTGTCGAAGCCAAGGCCGAACAGCATGCCGACCGGATAGATCTGCACCGGGCGTGTGATGCGGTTCATGATCGGCCGGAGCAGACGTGCCAGAAATCCGCGGTCATCGAGCGCCGCTTGGAGTTCCTCCTCGGAGTAGGAGCCGCACCGCAGTTTGGTGAACGCACGGGTTATCCCGACCAGCGCGACGATGTTGATGACCGCGATGAGGTACAGAAACAGGCCGGACGCCGTGGCCCTGGCGATGTCGAGCGCATGTCGGGCCGGGGAGTCCTCATCGGCCAGCGTGCCTACTGCACGAGCACCGACGACGACCAGCACGGCCATGATCAACACGATGGTGGAATGGCCCATGGCAAACCAGAATCCAACCGATTTCGGTTTGGCGCGGGCATCACCATCTGATATGAGCTTTCGCGTGGTGTTGTCGATGGCGGCGATGTGGTCTGCGTCGAACGCATGCCGTAGGCCGAACAGATAAGCGGTGAAGCCCAGTCCGACACCGAAGGTCTCGGTTCCGACGCGGTAGCGGTGCGGCGCGATGCCCAGCACCAACGTCGCGAAGCCTGCGGCGTGCATCAGCGCGATCACACCGAACAGCACGGCGATCCCGATGCGGTCACGGCGGTCCCAGGTCGACGTCACGGTGCGGATACGTCCGCGAAAACCAGCCGGCTCAGCAGACGAATGCCCTACAGACATCGACGTGACCGCCTTCCGGGATTGCGCGTCCCATCTGCGATGTGTGCACGGGAAGGTCTGGCTTCCAACGCCGAAACGCTGGTCACAGTGGCGCGACCGCACCGGAATATGCACCGGTTTCCTCGCCGTTCACACGGTTACCGCGACTGAGGCTATATCGCCAGGACAGTCGCGGCGAAGCTGGGTCCACGGTTTTAGCGTTGTGCAACCAGCAGCGCGAAGGCCTGCTTGGCGATCTTCAGCATCCAGCCGGTCACCGTGGGACCGTGGTCACGCGGCCAGTTCAGCTGAAAGCTCACCACCCACGGCTGCCCGGTCTTGTCGACGGCATACCAGCTGAACGTCAGATCACCAGGCAGGCCACCGGCTTTGGCTCCGACGTACGGCCACTTATGCGGGTCGAGATCGATACCAGGGGCAGCTGCCAAGATCTGCCTGACGAGTGCGGCCTTGCCGACAGCGGCGGCTTGAAGTGCCGTGTGCACTCGACAGATATCTTCGGCGTTGCCGTACCATTCCGCGCCGTAACCTGAGGCCGGGGTGTGAGCGCGGTTCGGATCCGGTTGGTAGACACGAGAATTCGCCTGCTGCAGCAGTTGTGCGCGCACTTGGGGAGTAGCCTGCTTCCACTGCCGGCGCAGATCCGGCTTGCCCCAGCCGACCGAGAACAGTTCATACATCGTCGGGAACGGTGTCATTGCGGCCGGATCGTGATGGCCGGCGTCGGCCAGCGCTTTTTCGACAGCGTGGGTGCCGACTTTCCCGATCAGCATGTCGGTGGCCATGTTGTCGCTGGTCGCGATCATCTTCTCGGCGGCCTTGCGCACCGAAACCTGTGCTCCCACCGGCAGTTCCAATCCCGACGATCCGACCGCCTTGCCTTTTTCGGTGACGGTCATCTGGTCATCCCAGGACACCGTTCCGGCCTTGACCGCCTCGGCCACGGCGTAGAGCACGTACAACTTGAATATCGACGCCAGTGGTAGGGATTGCGTGGTGTTGGTGCCGGCTATCCGCTCACAGCGGCCGTCGTTGACTTTGGCGGCCTGGTAGGAGTACCGGGCCCCGCTCTTGCTCAACGTCGCATCGATGTCACGCCACGAGGAGATCGTCGGAGTCTGCGTCACCACATTGAAGCGGTCAACCAGGGTGGCGTCATTGGTGTGTATCTCGATGTTCTGTCGCGCGCCGTACGAGCTGACCAGATGCAGTGTGGCCGCACCGGCAGTGATGTCGACGCCGTCGACCTTGAACGGGCGATCCCACCACAACGACTCCATGCTGCTCTCGACAGAGTCCACCATGTCGGGTGCGGCGAGGGTACGAACCCCGACCGGACCGATGGGCCAGTCCGAGTTGAGCATGTCCACCGTTTGCTGCGCGCGCATACCGGGCGGGGTCCTGATATCGATGCGAACTCCGGCGTCCGCGGCGTTCGCTCGCGGAGCGGGAGGCGGGGTACATCCGGGGGCCAAAGCGGCGACTAGCACAGCCGCGGCGCTCACCGCCGCGACGCGGTGCCTCGCTCGGCTGGCGCTACGCCGTCGGGCGGTTTGCGGCAACGTCTAGCACAACCTCGAATTCCAGCAGTGACGCGCCGGTTGCTACCGGGTTTGCCCGGTGGCCGGCATGTGCTTCGATGGCGGGCCCCGTCGCCCACGCCTGGAAGGCCTCGTCGGATTCCCAATGGGTCACCACGAAATAGCGGTCTTCCCCCTTGACCGGACGCAGTAGCTGGAAGCCGAGGAAGCCCGGTTGGTTCTCCACTGCGTGCGCGCGGTGCGCGAACCGCTTCTCCAGTTCGGGGCCCGCGTTCGGGGGCACCTCGATTGCGTTGATCTTCACCACTGGCATGCCGCTAGGCTACCGTGCCCGACGTGCCGACCGACCTGCTGACCCGCCACTGCGGACACGGCCCACCCGTGGTTCTGGTGCACGGCTTGATGGGCCGGGGCAGCACCTGGTCGCGACAGCTACCGTGGCTGACCCGGCTCGGCACCGTCTATACCTACGACGCGCCGTGGCACCGCGGCCGCGACGTCGCCGACCCCTACCCGATTAGCACCGAACGCTTCGTGGCCGAGCTACGCGACGCAGTAGCCGCATTAGGAGCGCCCGCGCGGCTGATCGGGCACTCGATGGGCGCACTGCACTCGTGGTGTCTGGCGGCAGAAGATCCCGAAATGGTTTCGGCGTTGGTAGTGGAGGACATGGCCCCCGATTTCCGTGGCCGCACCACCGGGCCGTGGGAGCCGTGGCTGCATGCCCTTCCCGTCGAATTCGACACTGCTGAAAAGGTATCCGCGGAATTCGGGCCCGTCGCCGGGCAGTACTTCCTGGACGCTTTCGACCGGACCGCGACCGGTTGGCGCCTGCACGGCCACGTCGAACGCTGGATCGAGATCGCCGCCGAATGGGGCACCCGCGACTACTGGGAACAGTGGCAGGCGGTGCGCGCGCCGGCGCTGCTGATCGAGGCAGGTGACTCCGTCACGCCGCCGGGCCAGATGCGGAAGATGCACGAAACCGGTTACTGCACAAGGTATTTGCATGTACCGCAAGCGGGCCACCTGGTGCATGACGAGGCGCCGCAGGTGTACCGGCAGGCGGTCGAGTCGTTCTTAATGGGCGTCACCCACTAACGCATACCGGCCGTCGGCGGTTCGCGTGACCAGCCCGTCGGCGAGCAGCGAATCCAGGGCGCGCTCACGCTGCTGGATGTCGCTCAACCACGCCACGTCCAGCTCGGCCTTGGCGACAGGACAATCCTTGCCGCGCAATACGTCGAGCAGGCATCCGCGAACCTGACGGTCGGTTCCCGCGTAGGTTTGCACCTTCCGTCCCGGCCCGAGGGCGGGTGGATAGCCGGCTCGCCGCCATGCGCACTCGGTGAGCGGACACAACCCGCAGCGCGGGCTGCGTGCGGTGCACACCGTGGCCCCCAACTCCATCAGCGCCGCCGAAAACCGATGTGCCCGTTCGTCATCGGGCAGCAGCGCCGCCACGTCGGCGTGATCGCGGACCCCGGACGATGAAACGGCGTCGGCACGCCCGTGCACCGCGCGCGCAACCACCCGGCGCACATTGGTGTCCACCACCGGCACCGGCTGACGGTAGGCGAAGCACGCCACCGCCCGCGCGGTATAGCCGCCCACACCGGGCAGTGCCAGCAGCGTGTCGACATCGTGAGGAACCACGTCGTCGTGGTCGCGGGCGATCACGGTGGCGCACTCGTGCAGTCGCTTGGCGCGGCGCGGGTAGCCCAGCTTCCCCCAGGCGCGCAGCAGGTCAGCCGGGCTGGCCGCCGCGGTCGCCGAGGGGGTGGGCCAGCGTGCCACCCAGTCCTGCCAGACCGGCACGACCCGGGCCACCGGCGTCTGCTGCAGCATGAACTCGCTGACCAGGATCTGCCACGGGGTGACATCCGGTCGCCGCCAAGGCAGGTCGCGCCTCGCCCCCTCGTACCAGCCGAGCAGTTCGGTCGGCGGGATGTTCATCGGCGGGTACGGCAGAATATGCGCCATGCCCAATACCAATCCCGTAGCCGCGTGGAAGGCACTCAAGGAGGGTAACGAGCGATTCGTCGCCGGCAAGCCCCAACACCCCAGCCAGAGCGCCGAGCACCGGGCCAGCCTCGCCGCCGGGCAGAGCCCCACCGCCGTGGTGTTCGGCTGCGGCGACAGTCGGGTAGCCGCCGAGATCATCTTCGACCAGGGTCTCGGTGACACGTTCGTGGTGCGCACCGCGGGCCACGTCATCGACTCCGCCGTGCTGGGCTCGATCGAGTACGCGGTGTCGGTGCTCAACGTTCCGCTGATCGTCGTCCTGGGCCACGATAGCTGTGGCGCCGTCAAGGCCACCCTCGCAGCGCTCGACGACGGCGCGGTACCCAATGGCTATGTCCGGGATTTGGTGGAGCGGGTGACGCCGTCGATCCTGCTTGGGCGTCGCGACGGGCTGACATCGGTGGACGACTTCGAGGCACGCCATGTCCGCGAGACAGCCGCGCAGCTTCTGGCCCGTTCCACTGCCATCGCCGAGCGGGTGACTGCCGGCACGCTGGCAATCGCCTGCGTCACCTACCGGCTGGCCGAGGGCTGGGCGGTGCTGCGGGATCACATCGGCAATATCGGTGAGGAGCCGCAGGGCTGAGCGCTCAATCGCGGCGTGAGCGACCTCTGACGTCGCGGCGACCGGCCTCACCATCGGGGTGGGCTTGTTGCTGGACACGTTGATCGTCCGGACATTTTTGATGCCCTCAATGGTGGCGTTGCTTGGGCGCTGGTTCTGGTGGCCGCGGCGTATTACCACACCACGGGCCCGGCCGGTCGCGGTTGTTAGCACAGCGACACGCCGAGTGCGGTCGCTCGCATCAGCGTGACCTGGGCTTACGGTGTGAATGTGCTGGATCTAGAGCCGCATGGCCCGCTACCGCCAGAAATTTACTGGCGACGCAGGGGACTGGCGCTGGGCATTGCGGTCGTCGTGATCGGGATCGTGGTCGCGATCGTCGTCGCTGTGATGAGCAGCAGTGCCGGCGCCAACACCACCGCGTCCGAAAAGCCGACCGCCGCGCCGCCTGCAAAGTCCCCGATCGTGCAGCCTCAAAGCCAGCCACCGGCTGCGCCGCCGCCAGCCCCGAACGCGGGCGCGCCTGAGACGCCGACCGCTGCGGTGCAGCCGCCGCCGGTGCTCAAGGAGGGCGACGACTGCCCCGACTCGACGCTGGCCGTCAAAGGCCTGACCAACCAACCCCAGTACGTGATCGGCGACCAGCCGAAATTCACCATGGTCGTCACCAACATCGGGTTGGTGTCCTGCAAGCGCGATGTGGGAGCCGCGGTGCTGGCGGCCTACGTCTACTCGTTGGACGGCAAGCGGCTGTGGTCGAACCTCGACTGTGCACCGTCGAACGAGACGCTGGTCAAGACGTTCGCGCCCGGCGAGCAGGTGACCACCGCGGTGACTTGGACGGGCATGGGCTCCGCTCCGCATTGCCCACTGCCGCGGCCACCGATCGGACCCGGTACGTACAACCTCGTCGTGCAGCTGGGCAACCTGCGCTCGGCTCCGGTTCCGTTCATCTTGGCTCAGCCACCGGCGCCAGGTGCCCCGCCGCCCGGTGCCGCTCCGCCCCTAGGCGGCCCGCCGCCCGCCGCGCCCCCGCAGGCTGGCCCCGCGCCTGCGGCGCCACCCCCGCCGCCCGCCAACTGAGCTCGCGCTGGGCGCTTCAGCTGAGCGGATCGGCGATGGTCGACTCGGCCAATTGCGACAGGCCTTCGCGGACATGACGCGCCCACATCGCGCCGATCCCGTCCACTGACTGCAGATCTATAGCGCTGGCGGCCAGCAGGTCCTGCAGCGAACCGAACGTGCGAACCAGCAGATCGACGTGCGCGAACTGCAGACGCGGGATACCGGCCATCGCGCGGTAGCCGCGTGCGCTCATCGCCGAGTCCTGCGCCTCGGCTGTCGACGGGTAACCGAAAACCTTTGCCAGCACGGTGAAGTCAAGCAGCTCGGTGTCCGAGAGAGCGTCCAGCTCGTCGAGGGTGGCGGCCACCTGAGCCTTCGACGGCGGTTCGGGGTTGGCGTGATAGTCGCGCACGATGAGCTCTCGCGAGGTGTCGTTGCCGCCCAGCAATTCCTCGAGCTGCAACCGCAATTGACGCCCGTCGGTGCCCAGCTCGACCGCGTCGTTCTCGATCACCAAACCGATCCGGCGCACCAACTCCAGCCGTTGCACCACCGTCATGACGTCGCGCAGCGTTACGAAGTCCTCGATCTCGGCCCGCGACAGCTGCCTGCTGACCTCGTCGAGCCGGGCCTTGTACCGTTCCAGGGTCGCGATGGCCTGGTTGGCGCGGGACAGGATGGTGGCCGAGTCGGCCAACACGTGACGCTCCCCGCCGACATAGACCGTGACGATGTTCATCGAGTGGCTGACCGAGATCA
This sequence comes from Mycobacterium noviomagense, assembly GCF_010731635.1. Taxonomy (NCBI): domain Bacteria; kingdom Bacillati; phylum Actinomycetota; class Actinomycetes; order Mycobacteriales; family Mycobacteriaceae; genus Mycobacterium; species Mycobacterium noviomagense. Next base: position 1,338,422 of record NZ_AP022583.1, on the reverse strand, counting down.
CCGGGTAGCCGGTCTGGATCGCGGCCCGCTCCGCGGAGCGGTGCCGGGTGCCGGATTCGTCGGTGGGTATCGACGGGTCGGGCACCAGTTGGACGTTGGCACGCACGATGCGACCACCGTCGGTGGACAGCACGACCGCGCCGTCCATCTTCGACAGTTCCCGCAGTCGAGTCGGCGCGTAGCGCACATCGAGGGAGAAGCCGCCGTCGCAGATGGCCTCGACGCTGTCGTCATAACCCAACACGATCAGCGCGCCCGTGCGGCCGCGCAGAATGCGCTCCAACCCGTCCCGTAACCCAGTGCCCGGCGCCAGGCGGCTGACAGCCTCACGCAGCGTGGGACGCGGTACCGGCGTGCTGCCGTTCCTGGTGAGTTCGCCCGGATTCATCACCACTCATTGTGCTCTGCGGCCGGATCGCCCGGAGGCAGGTCCAGCTGATGCAGCGGCTCGGGCGTGTCACGGCGGTACTCGGCGATATCGACCATGTGGTGCAACGCTGCGACGATGGTGGGCGCCTCCAGCGCATGCAGCCCCTTCGGCGTCGCGCCACATCCGGGCGGGATCAGCGCTGTGGTGAACCCCTGCCGGACGGCTTCAGCAAGGCGCCGTTCCATCCCGGCGACCCGGCGCAGGTCACCCGCCAGACCCACCTCACCGACGACCACCGCGGTGGTGGGCAGCGGCAGATTGGCATAGGCGGACGCCAGCGCGATCGCCACCGCGAGATCCGACGACGGGTCGGTCAGCCGCATGCCCCCGACAGTCGACAAAAAGATGTCGCTGACGGCGAGCGGTAGCCGGGCGTGCGTTTGCAGCACCGCGGTGATCATTGCGGCCCGGGCATGGTCGATGCCGCTGACCGCCCGCCGCGGTGACCCGCCCGATGGTGGGGCCAGCAACGCCTGCACCTCGCCGATCAGGGGCCGCTTTCCGTCCAGCGCGACCGTGATCGCCGTGCCCGGCACGGGCTCGCAGCGCTGGTCCAGAAATAGGCCGGACGGGTCGTTCACACCTTCAATGCCTTTGTCCTCCAAAAGGAAACAACCAACCTCGTCGGTGGCGCCGAACCGGTTTTTGACTCCACGCACAATGCGCAAGGCGGAATTGCGGTCGCCTTCGAAATGCAGCACCACGTCGACGAGATGCTCGAGGGACCGCGGCCCGGCGATGGCGCCGTCCTTGGTGACATGGCCGACGAGCATCAGGGCGACTCCGGCGGACTTAGCGGCGGCGGTCAGCGCGGCGGTGACCGCGCGCACCTGGGTAACCCCGCCGGCCGCGCCGTCGGCCTCGCTGGTCGACAGCGTCTGGACCGAGTCCACGACAACCAATGTGGGCGCTACGACATCGATGTGGCCCAGCACCGCGTGCAGGTCGGACTCTGCAGCCAGATAGACCTGGTTGTGGCTGCAACCCGTGCGGTCTGCTCTCATCCGGATCTGACCGGCGGATTCCTCACCGGAGACGTACAACGCCCGCCGCCCCGACTGCGCCCAGCGGTGGGCGACCGTGAGCAGCAGCGTCGACTTGCCCACCCCGGGATCGCCCGCCAGCAGCGTCACCGAATCGGGCACCACGCCGCCGCCGAGCACCCGATCGAGTTCGCCGACCCCGGTAGGGCAGTGCCGGGTGTGGTGCGGCTCGATGGCGCTGATCGGGACAGCGCGCGAAATCGGCGCTGACGAGCGACGCGCAGCGCCGCCGACCGCGCTAAGCAGTGCAACTTCGTCGACGCTGCCCCAGCTACCGCATTCCAGGCAGCGACCCACCCACTTGGCGGTGACATGGTGGCATTCCGAGCAGCGGTACTGCGAACGCGCCTTGGTCACGCCGTGACCGTATAGGGCAGGTATGACAATCCCGGGTCTGCGAACGGTTCAGCCAGGTCCGCAGCGTCGCCGAGCCGGCGGTTACGGGTGTTGCGCCGGGGCCGGGGGATTCTCCGATGGGGGCGGGCCGCCTGCAATCGGGACCGTCACCTTCACGCTTCCGGCCTTCTCGAAATCGAAGGTGAACTTGTAGTTGAGGCCGCTGGAAATGGGCTTGGCCAGCGCCACGGTCGCCTTGGCGGTGCCCGCGGGCTCCACAGCATCCAGAGCCTTGACGGCCTGGCCGTCAGGCGTGCCGACCAGCAGTTTGCCGCCGGCGGGCAACCGAGTGTCACCCGTAAGGGCCACCGTGCCGATGTCGGTCGTGATGCCGACCAACCTGTCGCTGACATCCGGCGACTGGTTGGTTGCGACGAACACCAGCGGCACCGTTTGGCCGGGCCGCAGGAAGTCGCCGGTCTGCGCCGCGCTGAGGTAGACGTTGCGCAGCGCTACGTACTTGAGGTCACCTTGGCCGCCGTTGACGGCGGACTGCTCTTCTGAAGTCTGTGCGATCTGGCCGCTGCTGCAGCCGGCGAGAGCGGCAGCGGCGATCAGCCCAGCAGCGACCAGCACGGCGGTCTTGAAGCGGTTCACTGGAAAGCCTCCCGTTCGGCCGGCGCGGTTCGACTATGCACAGTAGTAGCACGGTCTGCCCCGCGGTAGCGCAGGGCAACGCAGGCGCATGCGAGCAGCCCAGCTGCGCCGACCAGCCCAGCACCGGTTCGGGGTGGGTTTGCCGAGAAGCCGTCTGCTTGCACGATTTTGGCGATCTGTCAAGCCCCACTTCTCACCTGCGGTGCCCCTGACCTGCACCGTTGTTCCGCGCGCGTCGGAGGCACGTGTTAGCATGAAGTAACGAAAGGGGCTCGAATCAGATGATTTTTAAGGTCGGAGACACCGTTGTCTATCCACACCACGGTGCTGCGTTGATCGAGGCGATTGAAACCCGAACCATCAAAGGGGAACAAAAGGAATATCTCGTCTTGAAGGTGGCGCAGGGAGACCTCACGGTTCGGGTGCCCGCCGAGAATGCCGAATACGTCGGCGTCCGCGATGTGGTCGGGCAGGAGGGCCTCGACAAGGTTTTCCAGGTGCTACGCGCCCCCCACACCGAGGAGCCGACGAACTGGTCGCGCCGCTACAAGGCCAATCTGGAGAAACTCGCCTCCGGCGATGTCAACAAGGTCGCCGAGGTGGTGCGCGACCTTTGGCGCCGCGACCAAGAGCGCGGTCTTTCGGCCGGCGAAAAGCGCATGCTCGCCAAGGCGCGGCAAATTCTGGTCGGTGAACTGGCCCTGGCCGAGAACACCGACGACGCCAAGGCGGAGACCATTCTGGACGAGGTGCTGGCCGCCGCCTCCTAAACGTCCCCGAGGGCAGCGGTGACGGGCACGGTAGTCGCGGTGGTCCCCGCTGCGGGTGCGGGGGAGCGGCTAGCCGCCGGTGTCCCGAAGGCTTTCTTTCACCTTGACGGGCGCACTTTGGTGGAGCGGGCTGTGGTCGGCTTGCTTGAGTCCGAGGTCGTCGACCGAGTGGTGGTGGCGGTGCCACCCGACCGCACCGACCAGGGCAAATTGATCTTGGCCCACCTGGCCACCGTCGTGGCCGGAGGCGCTAACCGCAGTCAATCGGTGAACATGGCGCTGGCTGCCGCCGGTGAGCCGGATTATGTCCTCGTGCACGACGCCGCCCGGGCGCTGACACCGCCGGAGCTGGTGGTGCGGGTGGTCGAGGCGTTGCGTGCCGGTCATCCCGCGGTCGTGCCCGCATTGCCGGTGTCGGACACGATCAAAGCCGTCGACGCCAACGGGGTGGTGCTGGGAACGCCGGAGCGAGCCGGCCTGCGGGCGGTCCAGACCCCACAGGGGTTCGCTACCGAGCTGCTGTTGCGCGCCTACGAACATGCGGAGTCGGGCGACTTCACCGACGACGCCTCTGTCGTCGAACACGTCGGCGCGCAGGTGCAGGTCGTCGACGGTGACCCGCTGGCGTTCAAGATCACCACCCGCCTGGACCTGTTGCTGGCCCAAGCGATCGTGAACCAGTGAACAGGCCACCGCGAATCGGGTTGGGTACCGATGTGCATCCGATTGAGCGGGGACGGCCATGTTGGCTGCTCGGGCTGCTGTTTCCCGACGACGACGGCTGCGCCGGGCATTCCGACGGCGACGTCGCCGCGCATGCGCTCTGTGACGCTTTGCTGTCGGCGGCCGGCCTGGGCGATATCGGTGAAGTGTTCGGAGTCGATGACCCGCGCTGGCGCGGTGTCAGCGGTGCCGGCATGCTCGGCCACGTCCGCGACCTGCTCACGGCCAACGGCTATCGGGTCGGCAACGCCGCCGTCCAGGTGATCGGCAACCGACCCAAGGTCGGGCCCCGGCGTGCCGAGGCTCAGCAGCTGCTGTCCGGGCTGCTGGGTGCGCCGGTGTCGGTGTCGGCCACCACCACCGACGGACTTGGCCTGACCGGGCGCGGGGAAGGGCTGGCGGCCATCGCCACCGCGCTGGTGGTTGAGGCTTCCGGGCGAGCAGACGCATAATCCCCCGTTTCATGAGCAAAAGGCGGCCCTTTGCGTCTGGTGGCGCGGGCGTGTCGAATAGCCCGGTAAGCTGGCACGTCGTGACCGATCGCGGCCAGCTGCGGCTCCATGACACGGCGACTGGCGCCGTGCGTGATTTCGTTCCGCTGCGGCCATGGCACGTCTCCATTTACCTGTGCGGCGCGACCGTCCAAGGTCTGCCGCACATCGGGCACGTGCGCAGCGCGGTGGCCTTCGACATCCTGCGCCGCTGGCTGCTCGCCCGCGGCTACGACGTCGCGTTCATTCGCAACGTGACCGATATCGACGACAAGATCCTCAACAAGGCCGCGGCGGCGGGCCGGCCGTGGTGGGAGTGGGCGGCCACCTACGAGCGCGAGTTCACCGCCGCCTACGACGCGCTGGGCGTACTGCCCCCGTCCGCCGAACCCCGCGCGACCGGGCACATCACCCAGATGGTCGAGGTCATCGAGCGGCTGATCGACACCGGCCACGCCTACACCGGCAACGGCGACGTCTATTTCGACGTGCTCAGCTACCCCGAATACGGCCAACTGTCCGGGCACCGGATCGACGACGTCCATCAAGGCGAGGGAGTTGCCACCGGCAAACGCGACCAGCGTGACTTCACCCTGTGGAAGGGCGCCAAGCCCGGGGAGCCGTCCTGGCCCACGCCATGGGGCCGCGGGCGTCCCGGCTGGCACACCGAATGCGTGGCGATGGCGCACGAGTATCTGGGGCCAGAGTTCGACATCCATTGCGGCGGAATGGATTTGGTGTTCCCACATCACGAGAACGAGATCGCGCAGGCCCGCGCCGCCGGCGACGGGTTCGCCCGCTACTGGCTGCACAACGGCTGGGTCACCATGGGCGGGGAGAAGATGAGCAAGTCGCTGGGCAACGTGTTGTCCATCCCCGCGATGCTGGAGCGGGTCCGGCCGGCCGAACTGCGCTACTACCTGGGCAGCGCGCACTACCGCTCGATGTTGGAGTTCTCCGAAAGCGCACTGCACGACGCGGTCAACGCCTACGTCGGAATCGAGGACTTCCTGCATCGGGTACGACGCCGGGTCGGCACGGTGGTTCCCGGCTGCTGGACCCGCCCGTTCGCCGAAGCGCTCGACGACGACCTGTCGGTTCCGAAAGCGCTGGCCGAGATCCACCATGCGCGCGCCGAAGGCAACCGCGCTCTGGATGCCGGGGACCACGATGCCGCCCTGGCCAACGCCAGCGCGATCCGGGCGATGATGGGCATCCTCGGCTGTGACCCGCTCGACGAACGCTGGGAGTCCCACGACGAGACGTCGGCAGCGCTGACGGCTCTTGATGTGCTGGTGCAGGCCGAACTGCAGCGCCGAGAAAGGGCCCGCGAACAACGAAACTGGGCGCTGGCCGACGAGATTCGCGACCGGCTGAAAGAAGCCGGCATCGAGGTGACCGACACCGCCGACGGCCCACAGTGGTCGTTGGTCGGCGATGACGACAAGTAATGGCCGGTAACTCGCGGCGCCGCGGGGCAGTACGCAAACCCGGCACCAAGAAGGGGCCCGCGGTCGGCTCGGGCGGGCAACGCCGCCGCGGCTTGGAGGGACGCGGTCCCACGCCGCCGGCGCATATGCGTCCCCATCACCCGGCCGCCAAGAAAGCCAAGCCGCAACCGCGTAAGCCGGCCAAACGCAGCGACGACACCGAGGTGGTGCTCGGCCGCAACCCGGTGCTGGAATGCCTGCGCGCCGGGGTGCCCGCGACCGCGTTGTACGTCGCGCTCGGCACTGAAGCCGACGAGCGGCTCACCGAATCAGTCAGGCGGGCAGCCGATTCCGGGATCGCAATCCTGGAGGTCCCGCGAACCGACCTGGACCGCATCACCACCAACGGCCTGCATCAGGGCATTGCCCTACAGGTCCCGCCGTATGACTATGCCCATCCCGACGACCTGCTCGCCGCCGCCACGGAGTTACCGCCGGCGCTGCTGGTCGCATTGGACAACATCTCCGATCCGCGTAACCTGGGCGCGATCGTGCGCTCGGTGGCCGCGTTCGCCGGACACGGTGTGCTGATCCCGCAGCGACGCTCCGCGGCGGTGACGGCGGTGGCCTGGCGGACGAGTGCCGGGGCGGCGGCCAGGGTTCCGGTGGCTCGCGCTCCCAATCTGACGCGGACACTGAAGGATTGGGCGAACCGCGGGCTGCAGGTGATCGGCCTCGACGCCGATGGCGACACCACGCTCGACGACCTCGACGGCACCGACCCGTTGGTGGTGGTCGTGGGTTCGGAAGGCAAGGGCCTGTCCCGGCTGGTGCGGGAGAACTGCGACGCGGTGGTGTCGATCCCGATGGCCGGGCCGGCCGAATCGCTGAACGCGTCGGTGGCCGCTGGGGTGGTGCTTGCCGAGATCGCCCGCCAGCGCAGGAAGTAACGCGCGCGTGGGTCGTCTGGGTCGTCGCCTCGGCACCCTGCTGGCGATTCTGCTTGCGCTCTTGGGTCCGCTGCCGAGTGCGGCCGCACAACCAACGACGTTCGACCTGGTGGCGCACCGCGGCGGAAGCGGCGAGACGACCGAGGAATCGCTGCGCGCATTCGCCAAAGCACTCCAAGTAGGCGTCACCACACTGGAATTCGACATCGGAATCACCAAGGACCATCAACCGGTCGTCTGGCACGACCTGACCATCGACCCGGCAAAGTGCGCCGACACCGGGCCAGCTTTCGCCGGCGACCCGCAATATCCATACGTCGGAAAGCTGGTGCACGACCTCACCGTCGCGCAAATCCGTACGCTTGACTGCGGCAAGCTGCTTGCCGAATTTCCGCATGCAGAAGTCGTGCGCGGCAACAAGATCGCCACCCTGCCTGAGGTGTTCGCGCTGACCGACTCTTACCGGGCCGAGGTGCGCTACGACATCGAAACCAAGGTGGACGCCGCCAATCCGGCCACGTCGGCATCGCCTGAAGAATTCGTCGACGTCATCCTGGGCGCGGTCAGGTCCGCGGATAAGGTCGACCGAGTCGAAATCGAGAGCTTCGACTGGCGGCCGCTGCCGATGGTGCGGCAAGCCGAGCCGCGAATTCCACTGGTGGCGTTATGGAACGAGGCGACGTGGACACCGGATTCGCCATGGCTGGCGGGGCTCAACCCGGCCTTCGTCAGCGATCCGCTCGTTGGCGCCAAGATGGTTGGCGCCGACATCGTCTCACCCAGCTACACACTGGTCGACGATGCGTTCGTCGATCGGGCACATGCATTGGGGCTCAAAGTGTTTCCATGGACGGTCGACGACGCAGCGACCATGCGAGCACAGATCGCCGCCGGTGTCGACGGCATCATCACCAACTATCCCACCCAGCTGCGCACGGTAATGGCCGAACTCGGAATGCCGCTGCCACCGGCATACCAGCCGGCTACAGGCCCAGCAGTCGCGCACTGACCCACAGCGCCACCACCGAGGTCAGCAGCGCTGTGGGCACGGTGCACAAGCCCAGCCGCGTGTACTCGCCGACGCTGGCGGGCACGTCATAGCGGCGAAGAACCCGGCGCCACAATAGATTCGACAGTGAACCGGCATAGGTCAGATTCGGGCCGATGTTCACCCCCAGCAGCACCGCCAGGATCGCGGCGGGCCCGCTCGCCGCCACCAGCGGCACCAAAACCAGTGTCGCGGGCAAGTTGTTGACTATGTTGGCCAGCACGGCGGCCACCGCCGCGATACCGAGCAGTGCGAGCAACCCGCGGCCGGCCGGAATCAGCGCGCACATGTGGGTGGCCAGGCCGTTGAGCATGACTGCCTGCACCACCACACCCAGCGCCAGCACGAACACCAAGAACGGCACGTTGACCGAGCGCACGATCTCCACTGCTGACGTGCGGCGATGGCTGAGGCTTCGCACAGCCAGCGCCAAGGCCCCCGCCAGCGCCGCCCAGGCCGGTGACACGCCGGCAGCCTCGGCGATCGCGAATCCGGCCAACGTCAGCGCCACCACCACCAACGCGAACAGCGGCAGCTGCGGCGGTGGACCGACTTCGTGGCGGTCCGGCACCACGCGCAGATCAGCGGCGAAAAACCAGCGAAACACGAGATACACGGTGGCCACCGCGGCCACCCACGGCAACGCCATCACCAGCGTGAACTTAACGAACGACAGGTCGGCGACGTGAAAGGCCAGCAGGTTGGTCAAATTCGAGACGGGAAGCAGCAGCGAGGCGGCGTTGGCCAGATGTGCGCTGGCGTAGGCGTGCGGCCGTACCGGCGCACGCAACCAGCGCACCGTGGTCAGCACCACCGGCGTCAACAACACCACGGTGGCGTCCAAACTCAGCACCGCGGTGATAACGGCGGCGATCGCGAACACCTGCCGCAGGAGGTGCCGCGACGGCCCGGCATGGGCCCGTGCCATCGCAGCCCCGGCGGCCTCGAATAGCCCCTCTTCGTCGCACAGCTTCGCCAGCACCAACACCGCGCCCAAGAACGCGACGACGCGCAGCAGCCGAGCTGCTTCCGCCGCCGCGTCGTGCACCGAGATCGCACCGACCACGATCAGAAGCGCGGCCGCAGGGACCGCCGCGAACGCCTCAGGCCAGCCGCGCGGGCGCGCGACTGCGAAGCCCAGTACGACAGCAAGCAGCACCAGGGCGAGGACAAGTGTCAACGGTCAGATCCACGGATCTTCGCGCCGCCACAGCGTCGGCATGTGTAGCGCGATGTCGTCCTGGGCGGCCAGCTCATCCAGGATGCGCAGGGACGCATCCAGGTCGTCGGCCGCATACGGCAAGGCCCGCAACGGTTTTGACAGCGGGCGGAAGAAGTCGTCCCAGTGGATCAGCACCACTCGTCGCGCACCCACCGCGCGCACCGTCTCGGTCCAGTAGTCCAGCAGATATGACCGCGGCAGCAGACCCAGCTGGCCCACACCGAGATACACCACCTCGGCCTGTTGACCGGCGAGCGCACCTTGCACAAACCCGGCGCTGCCCTGAATCAGCAGCCGCCTGCCCGAGGGCCGGTGATGGATCAGCGCCGACCACGCCTCACCACACCGGTAGGCCGACACCTTCACCGGCGGCCGTACGGGCGCGGTGATCGCGCCGGAAAACCGGTCCGGTGGAGAATGCCGCGACTCGATCAGCGTTACGTCGAATGCTCCCAACCTGATTGGCTCACCCGGTACCGCGACGACCAGCCGGTCATCGGACAAGCCGTGGCCGCGACCGACGTTGGCCGCCGACTCCCCACCGACCAGACGTGCGCCGGTGGCTTCGGCGACCAGCGCGGAGTCCAGCGCGTGATCGATGTGGGTGTGCACCGGGATGACTGCTTCCAACCGGGACACCTTGGCCCGGGCCAGGCAGCCGTAGACCCGGGCCTGCGACGGCGACACTTTGCGCAGCACCACCATGGGCAGGCTGGGACGGGAGAAATAGCCGTCTGTCATCAACGCGGACGACCCGTCATCGAGAAGCAGGGTCGTCACGCCAAGCCAGGTAACCGACAGCGGGGCAACGTCTTTTGCTGCGGGCACGTCGAACCGGTCGGCGTATCGGCGGATATCGGGACGCCCGGGCTTGAGCCGCATCAGCAAAACGCCTTCACGTCGACACCGCCGGATTTCAGGTGATCCCTTACCGCCGAAGCGATCTGCACCGCACCCGGCGAATCACCATGCACGCAAACCGATTCGACGCTGATGTGAATCTGCGACCCGTCGACCGCTGTGACGTGCCCAGAAGTCACCATGGTCAGCACCCCTTCGGCGATGGCGGCCGGATCGTGGAGAACCGCGCCGGGTTCCCGCCGCGACACCAACTGGCCGTCGGGTCGATACGCGCGATCGGCGAAAGCCTCCGGCACAGTGCGCAGGCCGCGCGCCTGCGCTTCGTCGAAAAACACCGAACCGGCCAAGCCCAGCACCGGAAGCCCGGCGTCCACCACGCGCACCGCCTCGGCGACCGCCGCAGCCTGGTCGCGGTGAGTCACGATCGTGTTGTACAGCGCGCCATGGGGTTTCACATAGGACACGGCCGAGCCAGCCACACGTGCGAGTGCCTGCAGCGCGCCGATCTGATAGATGACGTCGGCGACCAGATCCTGGGCGGCGACGTCGATGAACCGTCTGCCGAAGCCGGCCAGGTCGCGGTAACCGACTTGTGCGCCGATCCGCACGCCCCGCTCGGCTGCAGCGCGGCATACCCGCAGCAGCCCGGCCGGGTCGCCGGCGTGGAAACCACAGGCGATGTTGGCGCTGGTGACGATGGCGAGCATGGCGTCGTCGTCACCGAGCCGCCAGACGCCGAAGCCCTCGCCCAAGTCGGCGTTAAGGTCTACCGCCACCACGGTTGGAAAGCCTAGTTACTCCCTGCCGCCGCCGCCCGAGCAGCCAGCACACCACGTAGATCAGGAACGAGAACGTGGCGACGAAAACCGACACCGGCACACCCGGTGCCAATGACAGCAGAAGACCGCCCACCGCGGAGACTTCGGCGAAAACCACCGACGCGACGATCGTCGCAGCCGGCGAGGCGAACACGCGAGCGGCTGCGGCCGCCGGCGTAATCAGCAACGACATCACCAGCAGCGCCCCGACAATCTGCACGCCCTGAGCGGCCACCACGCCGACCAGCGCTGCGAACACTATGCCGAGTGCGCGCACCGGCACACCGCGCGCCGCCCCGACCTCAGGATCAACCGTGGCGAACAACAGCGGTCGGTAGCACACCGCCAGCACGGCGACGACCAGGACGCTGACCACAGCCAGGATCGCCAGCCCCGAGTAGCCCACCCCGACGATCTGCCCGGTCAGCAACGCAAAACTGCTGCCGGTCTGTCCTTCTGGATAGAGATGGATGAAAAGCACCGCCAGGCCTAGCCCAAACGCCAACACCACGCCGATCGCGGAGTCGCGTTCTCGGGCTCGCTGCCCCAGCAGGCCGAACAACGCCGCCGCCACCGCGCTGCCGACCAGCGCACCCGCGCCCACCTGCAATCCGACCAGCAGCGCGAAAGCCGCACCGGTCAGCGACAATTCGCTGGAGCCATGCACCGCGAACGACATCTGTCGCATGACGATGAACGGTCCGATCAGCCCGGCGATCAGGCCCAGCAGCGCGGCCGCTACCAGGGCCTGCTGCACGAAGTCGTGGTGCAGCAGGTGCGCGGTGATGTCGAAGGAAAACAGGTGATCCAACAGGTCGGTGAGCTTGTCATTCATCAGGCGGGCCCGTCACACATGTTCGTTGTCATGTGTTCGGCGCCCGGCTCCCCGACCACGACATAGCGGCCCTTGACCTTCAGGACCTGAATGTCGGTGCGGTACAGCGCCGACAACGTCTCGCTAGTCATGACCTGCTCGACGCTGCCGATCCGGAATCGACCGTCGACCAGATAGAGCACCCGGTCGACGTAGGGCAGGATCGGATTGACCTCATGGGTGACAAACACCACCGCCATGTCCGACTCCCGGCGGCAGCGGTCGATCAGCGCCGAGACGAGCCTGGCGTTGGCCGGGTCCAACGTCAGCAGCGGCTCGTCGCACAGCAGCAGCATCGGGTCGTTGGCCAGCGCCTGGGCGACGCGCACCCGCTGCAGTTCGCCGCCCGACATCACCCCCACCGGCACGTCGGCCAGATGTTCGGCGTTGACCTGGTGCAGGGCGCGTCGCACTGCCTCGCGACGGCGCACCCGATCGGCACGACGCAACGGTGTGACTCCCCACCGGTGCCCGTCGACGCCCAGGCTCACGAGGTCGCGCCCGCGCAGCAGCAGGCCTCGGTCCATTGGGCGGTGCTGCGGCACATAGCCGATGCGCTCGGCGCGTGACGCTACCGGCTGCCCGCCCACCAGCAACGTCCCGGCGCTCAGCGGCAGTTGTCCGAGCAACACCTTGAGCAGCGACGTCTTTCCGGTTCCGTTTGGGCCGAGCACCGCGAGGAACTCGCCGGGGGACACCGCTAAGTCGAGGTGATCCCACAGCACGCGGTCACCGAACGCCAACCGGGCGCCACTGAGCGAGATGGCGCTGGGGCGGCGGTCGACGACGTGGTCGACGTCGTGGGTCACGAGCTTTCGCCTCGGCCGAGCGCGGCGGCGAGACTATTGACGGTATCGCGTTGCCACGCTAGGTAATCCCTGTCGCTGGGCAACATTTCGGGCACTTCGCTCACCGGCAGGCCCGCGCGGTGGGCGGCGGTTTGGACATCGCTGGTGGCGGCGGTGGAGGTCTGGGGATTGACCAGTAACGCCGAGACCTGATGATTGCCGATCAGGTCCAGCACGTATGCCATGTCGGCCGGTGACGGGTCGTCGTCGTTCTCGGTGGCGGCGGTGAAGCTTTCCGGAGCCCGGTTGACCAGGTCGCACGCCGCCAGCAGGTAATTGGCGACGGGCTCAGTGGCGATCACGGGAGTCTGCGGATGCGCGGTGGCGATGGCGTGTTCAATGTTGGCAATCGCGTCCGCGCCGCGGCCGAACCTGGCGGCGTTGGCGCGGTAGTCAGCCGCGTTGCGGGAGTCGATCATCGCGAGTTTGTCGGCGATCTTGGCGGCGACCGACTTGGCGACGTTCAAGTCGTAGAACACGTGCTCGTTGCGGCGGCCGCTGTGATCCGATTCTGGGAGAAGCAGCGAGTACGCGTTCACCGATTCGATCGCCGGGTGAGCGGTCAGTACCCGCTCGGCCCAAGGGTCGTAGCCGCCGCCGTTGTAGACCACCAACGCGGCGTCGGCGATGGCAGCGTCGTCCACGGGCGTCACTTCATACGTGTGCGGGTCGACTTCAGGACTCGTCAGGATGGACTTCACGCTGACGTGCTGGCCCGCAATTGCCCGCGCTACGCTGCCCCACACGCCGGTGGATGCCACCACGGTGGCCGCACGCGGATGCGCTGAATTGCCGCAGCCGGTAACGCAACTGCCCACGACGACCATTGCCGACAGACCGGCCGCAACGCCGACCGCCGACCTGCGCACCGTCGGTTTTCCTCTCACCGGCCGGCCCCCGACTACGCAAACTAATGAAAATCGTTTCCATCGGACTGTAGCGCAGGCGACTGCCCGCCGCGACAGGGTTAGCTGGCGCGGCTCGTCCTCACTCCGCTACGCGGTAGCCTCACGGAGCATGAGCCCCCCGCCTCGTCGCCGGGCAGGGTCTGACGACCCGGCGGTTGTGCGGGCAGCTCAGGGCCCGCCTCGTCGCCGGGCCACCCTGGCGTCCCTGGCGGCCGAGCTCAAGGTCTCGCGGACCACGATCTCCAATGCCTACAACCGGCCCGATCAACTCTCGGCTGAGCTACGGGAGCGGGTTCTGGCCGCCGCGAAGCGCATGGGTTATCCCGGCCCCGATCCGGTGGCGCGATCGCTTCGCACCCGCAAGGCCGGTGTGGTCGGTCTGGTGATGGCCGAGCAGCTGACCTACTCGTTCAGCGACCCTGCGGCGTTGAATTTCGTTGGGGGACTGGCGGAATCGTGCGAGGCGGTGGGCCAGGGCCTGCTGCTGTTGGCGGTCGGCCCGAACCGCAGTGTGGCCGACGGTACGGCGGCCGTGCTCGGCGCGGGGGTCGACGGCTTCGTGGTCTATTCGGTGTCCGAGGATGACCCCTACCTTCAGGTGGTTATGCAGCGCCGTCTGCCGGCTGTAGTGGTCGACCAGCCCAAAGATGTCTCCGGCGTGTCCCGCGTCGGCATCGACGACCGTGCGGCAATGCGCGAGCTCGCCGAGTACGTGCTCGAACTCGGCCACCGCGAGATAGGGCTGCTGACCATGCGGCTGAGCCGGGAGCCTCACCAGGGCGTGGTCGATCCGCAGCGGCTGCGCTCACCGACTTTTCATGTGCAAGCCGATCGCATCTACGGGGTTCGCGACGCGATGGCCGCCGCGGGCCTCGACCCGGATTCGCTGACGGTGGTGGAAAGCCATGAGCATCAACCCACTTCGGGGGGAACCGCCGCCGCGGCGGCGCTGCAAGCCAATCCACGGATCACTGCGCTGATGTGCACGGCCGATGTGCTGGCGCTCTCGGCGATGGACCACCTTCGCGCCCGCGGCATTTACGCGCCGGGTCAGATAACCGTCACCGGATTCGACGGCGTGCCCGAGGCGATCCGGCGCGGTCTGACCACTGTGGCGCAGCCAAGCCTGGCGAAGGGCCGTCGCGCCGGCGAGTTGGTGTTGACGCCGCCGCGCTCAGGGCTGCCGGCCGTCGAGGTGCTGGATACCGAATTGATCCGGGGACGCACCGCCGGCCCGCCGTAGTGGCGATCGCCCTAGGTAATGGGGCTGACCCGCTGCGCCCGGCGTTCGCCGCGCTTGCGATCAGCCCGAGCTCTTGGCGTTCTCCTGGTCGCCGATCAACAGTCGCACAGCCAGGTCCAGCCGCTTACTGACGTCGGTGGCCGAGGCCCGCCGGGTCAGCCAGGCCAGCAGGTTCGACGTCCAGACATTCGAGAGCACTCGAGCGATGTGGTACTGCTCTTCGGTCGGCTCGCCGTCGGCCATCGCGCGGGCGAACATCGAATCGATCACCCTCTCAACGTGGTCGACCTCACTGGCCGCGGAGGCGTCGGCGAACACGTACGCCCGGGTCATCGCCTCGGTCAGCAACGGGTTGCGCTGCATGGCGCGGTTGAGCCTATTGACCATGAAGTTCAACCGCTGGTACGGGGTGCCGCCGGTCAGTGTGGAGCGGTCGGTCTTGGCATCGATACGTTCGAACTCTCGGCCCAGCGCCGAGACCAGCAGATGGACCTTCGACGGGAAATAGCGGTACAGCGTGCCCACCGCGACATCTGCCCGGTCGGCCACCGCGCGCATCTGAACTGCCTCGTAGCCGCCCTTCGACGCGATGGCCATCGTCGCGTCCAGGATGCGCTTACGGCGCTCGCGCTGCGCCTCTGAGCCCAGCTCCGATTCAGCAAGGACCGCCACGTTCATGACCTCGCGAGGTTGCGCGCTCGACGCGCGACCCGAGGTGGTGTTCGCTGACCCCGATGTGTCAGTGGACATGGGACGGGCAGCTCCTTCTTGTGGCGGTCTCGCTGAAAACGATACGCATGCGAAGCGTCGATTGCTCACCTCCGGGCGGCTGGTGCACCGTCGTGTGCTGCTGCGATGGCGGTCGACTTGACGGTTGATCGCTGGCACTATTAGAACACGTTCTAGTCAACTGAGGAGCCTCAACGTGCCATCCACCATGACCGACGAACAGTTCGCGGCGCGTGAGTTGGTGCGCGACTGGGCTGCCGGCGCGGGTACGACCGACGTTATCCGCGACATCAAGCAGGGCAAGCCGGAGGCCTGGCGGCCCGGGTACGACGGTTTGGCCGAGCTGGGATTGTTCGGTGTCGCGGTGCCCGAGGACTGCGGCGGTGCCGGCGGGAGCATCGAGGACCTGTGCGCGATGGTCGAGGAGGCCGCGAGGGCTTTGGTGCCGGGCCCGGTCGCGACGACGGCTCTGGCCACCCTGGTGGTCACCGACCCCGAAACGCGTGGCCTGCTGGCATCTGGCGAAAGGGCCGCCGGGATGGCCCTGAGCGGCGACGTGCACCTCGACACCGCTTCGCGCGCATCGGGCACCGTGCCGTGGGCGCTCGGTGCGACGGACGGCGGCCTGCTGCTGGTGACGAGCGACGACAAGTGGGTACTGGTCGACGCCGCCGACGACGGCGTCACGGTCGAGCCGCTGACGCCGACCGACTTCTCCCGCCCGTTGGCTCGTGTGGTGCTGACTTCCGCACCGGCGACGGTGCTTGACGTGTCCCCGGAGCGGATCGAGGACCTCGCCGCCACCGTGCTGGCCGCCGAGGCGGCCGGGGTGACGCGGTGGGCGCTGGACACCGCCGTCGAATACGCCAAAGTGCGCGAGCAGTTCGGCAAGCCGATCGGCAGCTTCCAGGCTATCAAGCACATCTGCGCCGAAATGCTTTGCCGCGCAGAACAAGTCGCGGTGGCCGCCGCCGACGCCGCGCACGCCGCCGCCGACCCCGACCCGGGGCAGTTGTCGGTCGCAGCGGCCATTGCCGCCAGCATTGGTATCGACGCCGCCAAAGCCAACGTCAAAGACTGCATCCAGGTGCTCGGCGGCATCGGCATCACCTGGGAACACGACGCGCACCTCTATCTGCGCCGGGCCTACGGCATCGGCCAGTTCCTGGGCGGCTCGCCGCGGTGGCTGCGCCGCACCGCCGCCCTGACCCAGGCCGGCGTCCGCCGCCAGCTGAGCATCGATCTCAGCGGCGTCGCACACCTGCGACCGCAGATCGCTGCGACGGTCGCCGAGATCGCCGCACTTCCCAATGAGAAACGGCAGGTTGCCCTGGCCGATGCGGGCCTGCTGGCGCCGCACTGGCCGGCGCCCTACGGGCGCGACGCCTCACCGGCCGAGCAGTTGCTGATCGACCAGGAAATGTCGGCGGCCGGTGTCGAACGGCCGGACCTGGTAATCGGTTGGTGGGCGGTACCGACGATCCTCGAACACGGGACTCCTGAGCAGATCGAGCGCTTCGTGCCCGCGACGCTGCGCGGTGAAATCTTTTGGTGCCAACTGTTTTCCGAGCCCGGGGCCGGCTCAGATCTGGCGTCGCTGCGGACCAAGGCGGTGCGTGCCGAGGGTGGCTGGAAGCTGACCGGGCAAAAGGTGTGGACGTCGTCGGCGCACAAAGCGCAATGGGGAGTGTGCCTGGCCCGCACCGACCCCGACGCGCCGAAACACAAGGGCATCACCTACTTCCTGGTCGACATGAGCTCGCCGGGCATCGTGATCCGACCGCTGCGCGAAATCACCGGCGACGCCCTGTTCAACGAGGTCTTCCTCGAGGACGTCTTCGTCCCCGACGAGATGGTCGTCGGCGCGGTCAACGACGGCTGGCGACTGGCCCGCACCACCTTGGCCAACGAGCGGGTCGCGATGGCCACCGGCACCGCGCTGGGCAACCCGATGGAAGAGCTGCTTGCCGCGGTGGCCGACCTGGACCTTGACGCCGCCCGCCAACACCAGCTGGCGCTGCTGATCGTCGCCGCTCAAACCGGTGCGCTGCTCGACCAGCGCATCGCTGAGCTTGCGGTCGGCGGCAAGGACCCGGGCGCAGAGTCCAGCGTCCGCAAGCTGATCGGCGTGCGCTATCGGCAGGCGCTGGCCGAGTACCGGATGGACGTCTCCGAGGGCGCCGGCGTGGTTGAAGACCCAGTGGTGCACGACTTCCTCAACACCCGCTGCCTGACGATCGCCGGCGGCACCGAGCAGATCCTGCTCACGCTGGCCGCCGAACGGCTGCTCGGCCTGCCGCGCGGGTAAGCCTCTTTCGCGAAATTGCACTGAGGGTCGTGGTTTTCGCCGAATAGCAACCGTGGGCGCAATCTCGATGCAGAACCGCTCAGGAAAAACGGGCCTGCGCGCAGGTGCTCGGCGAGGTGATGTTGACCCCGCTGTAGACCACCTGGATGTGCGTGCACATGATGACCTTCTCGTCGGTGCGCGGTTGCCCGGTGCGCCAGTCCGTCGAGTCGATCCGGCCGGTGGTCTGATACTTCTCCGGCGGGCCTTCGCCTAAGTAGATCGTGGTGACTTCGTCCCTACCGCCCTCTTTGTGGACCCGGTCGAACTGCGCACTGGCGTGGACGTCCAGGTAGGCCAGCCGGTCGGTCGGCCGGACCTCGGTGCTTTGCCGCGACCACAAATCTGACGGAAATCCGGTCACTCCGTCGGCTGTCCGGCGGTCGCAGTCGAGTCGGGCGAACGTCTGCAGCTGTGTGCCGTCGTCGAGCGGAAACAATGTGGTGGCAGTGTTGCTTGCCGCCGGACACCCTGCCGGCGGCGCGACCGCCAGCAACAGACCGGCGCCCGCCAATGCCGCCACCAGCCGCTTCATCGCGCTGCCGTTCCCTTCTCGTTCCGCCGACCCCTGCAGAATTTAACGCCCGCGGCTACTCGTCGTAGGTGACTTCGACTGAATCCGTCTCCGGGTGCGACTGGCAGGCCAAGATGAGCCCTTCGTCGAGATCTTGCTGCTCGAGCACGTCGTTGACTTCCATGGTCACCTTGCCGCTGCGCAACGTGCAGGCGCAGGCCCCGCAGTGGCCTTCCCGGCACGAAAACGGCGCGTCCAGCCCGCGGTCCAGCAACACGTCGAGCAGCTTCGCGCTGCGCGGCCACGACACGGTGTGCGTCTCACCGTCGAGGTGCACCACCGCCGTGGCCGGCGGTTCGTCACCGGAGTCTTCGATCGTCACCGCGGCGAACGGATCGGTGTCCAGCGACCGGAACACCTCCAGGTGGATGCGCTGCGCGGGCACCTTCAGTGATTCCAGGGCGTCGCGGACCGCCTGCATGAACGGGCCCGGCCCGCAGATGAACGCCTCGCGATCGGTGTAGGGGGCGGCCAGCTTCGCCAGCGCCGCCGCGCTGGGCAGCCCCTGCAACGACTCCAGCCAATGCACCACGGTCAGCCGGTCCGGATACTGGGCGGCCAACTCCCGCAAAGCATCGCCGAAGATCACCGAGCGGTCGTCGCGGTTGGCGTAGACCAGCACCACCTGTCCGCTGCCCTCGGACAGCGCGGACTTGCAGATCGACATGATCGGCGTGATCCCGCTGCCCGCGGCCAGCAGCAGGAAGTCGCCGTCGAGCGTCTTGGGCACGAAGTTGCCCGACGGCGCCAGCACGTGGATTCGCATGCCCGGGTGGGCGTGGTCGCACAGCCAGTTCGACGCATAGCCGTCCTTGTCCCGCTTGACCGTGACGGTCAACGCGTCGTCGGTGAACGGCGAGCTGCACAGCGAGTAACAGCGGGCCACCGATCCGGTGCGGTCGCTTGGGATGCGCAGGGTCAGGAATTGGCCGGGCGCATAGCGCAGCCGCTCCGCCGGAATGTCCGCACCGTCGGGCACGGCGAACACCAGCGAACGCGCCTCGTCCGTCTCGGCGATCACGTCGGCGACCTGCAGCTCCAGCACGTGGCTGCCGAGCGGCTCGTCGGGAACGTCGTCGGCCACGGCCCCGGCTTTCTCCTCTGACATAACTAGAACAGGTTACAGAAAACTGGATTGCTAGCGCTACCAGCCGCAGGAATACCCTGCTCGACACAAATCGGAACGTGTTCTAGTCTCTGTCCTAGGTCCTATTGCTCGGCTCCTCCTCGGGCCGAACGGCCCGCATCGGTCGCCGAGCGAAGTCCGCACTCATGGAGGAACCCAGTGACGTCCATTGAACAACGTGACGCCCAGTCGGTCCTAGACGGCATCGACGAACTTCTGCCGAAGCTCCGGCAGCGGGCCCAAGAGACCGAAGACCTGCGCCGGTTGCCTGACGCGACCGTGAGCGAGCTTGCCGAAATCGGGTTCTTCCGGTTGCTGCAACCCAAGCAGTGGGATGGCCTGGAATGCGACCCGACGCTGTTCTACGAGGCGGCTCGCCGGCTGGCCAGCGCCTGCGGGTCCACCGGTTGGGTCGGCTCGATCGTTGGCGTGCACAATTGGCACCTCGCGCTGTTCGACCAGAAGGCCCAGGAGGAGGTCTGGGGCGAGGACACCAATGTGCGGATCTCGTCGTCGTATGCGCCGATGGGCGCGGGCACCGTGGTCGACGGTGGGTACATCGTGAACGGTTCGTGGAACTGGTCGTCGGGATGTGACCACGCGAGCTGGACGTTCGTCGGCGGCCCGGTGATCAAAGACGGCCGGCCGGTGGACTTCGGCAGCTTTTTGATCCCGCGCAGCGAATACGAGATCGAGGATGTCTGGCATGTCGTCGGGCTGCGCGGAACGGGCAGCAACACCCTTCACGTCAAGGACGTCTTCGTGCCGCGGCACCGGTTCTTGTCATACAAGGCGATGAACGACCACACCGCCGGCGGGCTTGTGACCAACACCGCGCCTGTGTACAAGATGCCTTGGGGCACAATGCATCCCACCACTATCACCGCGCCTATCGTCGGCATGGCGTACGGCGCCTACGAGGCGCATGTGGAGCATCAGGGCAAGCGGGTGCGTGCGGCGTTCGCCGGTGAGAAGGCCAAGGACGACCCGTTCGCCAAGGTGCGCATCGCCGAGGCGGCCAGCGACATCGACGCGGCATGGCGCCAGCTGATCGGCAACGTCGGCGACGAGTACGCGCTGCTGGCGGCGGGCAAGGAGATCCCGTTCGCGCTGCGGGCCCGTGCCCGCCGCGACCAGGTGCGCGCGACCGGCCGCGCGATCGCCTCGATCGACCGCCTCTTCGAGGCCTCCGGTGCCACCGCGCTGGCCAACACCGCTCCCATTCAACGGTTCTGGCGCGACGCCCACGCCGGGCGGGTGCACGCGGCCAACGACCCGGAGCGGGCCTACGTCATCTTCGGAAACCACGAGTTCGGGCTCCCCCCCGGCGACACGATGGTCTGATGACCATCACCGAGGAGCTGACGTTCGAGTCCACCTCGCGCTACGTCGAGGTCGACGTCGACGGACCGCTGAAGCTGCACTACCACGAGGCGGGCGCCGGTCAGACGATCGTGCTGCTGCACGGTGGTGGACCCGGCGCGTCGAGCTGGACGAACTTTTCGCGCAACATCGCGGTGCTGGCTCAGTACTTCCACGTGCTGGCGGTCGACCAGCCCGGCTACGGCCACTCGGACAAGCGTGCCGAGCACGGCCAGTTCAACCGCTATGCGGCGCGAGCTTTGAAGGGCCTGTTCGACGAGTTGGGCCTGGGACGTATTCCGCTGGTCGGCAATTCGCTCGGTGGCGGTACCGCGGTCCGCTTCGCGCTCGACTACCCCGATCGGGCCGGACGGCTGGTGCTGATGGGTCCGGGGGGATTAAGCGTCAACCTGTTCGCCCCCGACCCCACCGAGGGGGTCAAGCGGCTCGGGAAGTTTTCCATCGAGCCGACCCGGGAAAACCTCGAGGCGTTCCTACGGGTCATGGTCTACGACCAGAAGCTGATCACCCCGGAGCTGGTCGACCAGCGTTTCGCCTTGGCAAGCACGCCAGAATCGCTGGCAGCGACGGCGGCGATGGGAAAGTCGTTCGCGGGTGCCGATTTCGAAGCCGGCATGATGTGGCGCGAGGTCTACAAGCTGCGCCAACCGGTGTTGCTGATCTGGGGGCGTGAAGACCGGGTCAATCCGCTCGACGGTGCCCTTGTGGCGTTGAAGACGATTCCGCGCGCACAACTGCACGTCTTCGGGCAGTGTGGACATTGGGCGCAGGTGGAGAAATTCGACGAGTTCAA
This sequence comes from Mycobacterium noviomagense, assembly GCF_010731635.1. NCBI lineage: Bacteria > Bacillati > Actinomycetota > Actinomycetes > Mycobacteriales > Mycobacteriaceae > Mycobacterium > Mycobacterium noviomagense. The sequence continues at coordinate 1,316,818 of NZ_AP022583.1, read as the reverse complement.
CAAGCTGACGATTGACTTCCTCGGAGGTGCGAGATGAGCATCCGGTCATTGGGCTATCTGCGCATCGAGGCCACCGACGTGGCGGCGTGGCGGGAGTACGGCCTGAAAGTCCTCGGCATGGTCGAGGGCAAGGGCAGCACCGAGGGCGCGCTCTATCTGCGGATAGACGACTTTCCGGCCCGCTTGGTGATCGTTCCCGGCGAGCACGACCGGCTCTCGGTGGCCGGCTGGGAATGCGCAAATGCCGAAGGGCTGCAGGAGATCCGGCATCGGCTCGACGTCGAAGGTGTGCCGTATAAGGAAGCCACCGCCGCCGAGCTGGCGGAGCGGCGCGTCGACGAGATGATCCAATTCTCCGACCCGTCCGGTAACTGCCTCGAGGTCTTTCACGGCGCCGCGCTCGAGCACCGCCGGGTGGTCAGTCCGTACGGCCACAAGTTCGTCACCGGCGAGCAGGGGCTGGGCCATGTGGTGCTGTCCACCCGCGACGACACGGAGGCGTTGCACTTCTACCGCGACGTGCTCGGCTTCAAGCTGCGTGACTCGATGCGGCTACCGCCGCAGCTGGTGGGCCGCCCCGCTGACGGGCCGCCGGCCTGGCTGCGCTTCTTCGGCTGCAACCCGCGCCACCACAGCCTGGCATTCATGCCGGCGCCGACCCCCAGCGGCATCGTCCATCTGATGGTCGAAGTCGAAAACGCCGACGACGTCGGGCTGTGCCTGGACCGGGCGCTGCGGCGCAAGGTGCCGATGTCAGCCACGTTGGGCCGCCACGTCAACGACCTGATGTTGTCCTTCTATATGAAGACACCCGGCGGATTCGACGTCGAATTCGGTTGCGAGGGAAGACAAGTCGACGACCACGACTGGATCGCCCGGGAGAGCACGGCGGTCAGCCTGTGGGGACACGACTTCACGGTCGGCGCGCGCGGGCAGTAATGACGGCCGCGCCGATTGATTCGCGCACCTTCCGGCAGGTGCTCGGTCAGTTCTGCACCGGCATCACGATCATCACCACCATGCACGAGGACGCCCCCGCGGGCTTCGCGTGCCAATCCTTCGCCGCCCTGTCGCTGGATCCGCCGCTGGTGTTGTTCTGCCCGACCAAGGTGTCCCGTACCTGGCAGGCCATCGAGGCCAGTGGGAAATTCTGCGTCAACATCCTGCATGAGAAGCAGCAGCACGTCTCGGCGCGGTTCGGCTCGAAGGAGCCGGACAAGTTCACCGGAATCGACTGGCACCCTTCCGAACTGGGTTCACCCGTCATCGAGGGCACACTCGCGCACATCGACTGCACGGTTGCATCGGTGCACGACGGCGGTGACCATTTCGTGGTGTTCGGCGCGGTGCATTCGCTCTCTGAGGTGCCGAGGACCAAGCCGCGGCCGCTGCTGTTCTACCGCGGCGAGTACACCGGCATCGAGCCGGACAAGAACACGCCCGCGCAATGGCGCGACGACCTCGAGGCGTTTCTCACCACCACCACCCAGGACACCTGGCTCTAGTTCCTGCAGCGGGGCCCGACTCGCCGATCAGATGTCAGGCTCGTCGGTGTCGGGGCGCCAACTGCTTGGCATCATCGGCATGGTCGGGCCGCCGACCGAATCGCCGCTCAGCGTGGCCAGCCCGGCCGCTTGTCCCGCACCAGGCTGGTGGGCTGTTCCAGCGAATCCCTGGATGCCCGCGCCCTGATCCGAGGCCGTCACCGGGGCGACTCGGTCGTCGGTGTCTGCCGAAGCGTCGGGCTCGTCATCCGATTCCGGCTCGAGATATTCATAGCGGTGCCCTCGGTCGATCAGTCCAGAGCGCCTGCGCCGGCGCCACTCTGCCTTTGCCCTGTCAGACGCGGCACCCGCCGCCACTGTGGCATCGGGCTGCGGAGACTCCTCCTTGGCGTCGGCGCCGGTGCTCATCGTCGAACCCAGCCCGACACCGGGCGGACCCACCACGTAGGGAGGCGTAAAGCTCTCGCCTCCGCTGGCGGGCGGTGCGGGCGGCGCCGACGGCGGCGCGGTGCTGGGAACAGAGGCCGCGGTGGAGGTGGGCGACGGCGCCGGGGCAGTCACCGAGGCCACGCTGGGTGCGGCAGCCGGCGGAGCCATCCCGACGGCCGGTCCGATCGCGGACGGTGCCGGCGCGGCGACTTCAGGGACGGCGGGTGCTGTGGCGGCTGGCTGAGTCAAGCCGCCCAGCCCGGCCAGGCCCGCGGACGCCGCCATCGGCAGCGCCGGGGCGATCAGGCCCACCGAGAGCTGGGTTAACTGCGTCAGCTGCGGAGCGAACGTGAGGTAGACCTCGCCCTCCCAGCGGGGAATCCAGTAGGTGAGAATCGTGTAGAGCGTCTCGGCGTTCGTCGGATTCGGATTGAGCAACTCATTCTCAAAGGCGCTGAAGATTTTGCCCAAGCGCTCTGTCCACCAGCTCGGATCGGTAGGGCCCGGCCCCTCGTCTTGGCTTCCGCTGCTGGAGCTGCTGTTGGTCTTCTGGATCTGCGGTGGCGGGTCGGTCTGCGGCGTCGAGGCCACCGCCGTGCTCGACACCGTGTGATAGGTCGCCATCGTGGTGGCCGCCTGAACCCACATCCTTGCGTAGTCGGCCTCGTTGAGCGCGATCGGTATCGTGTTGATGCCAAAGAAATTGGTCGCCACCAACACGGCATGGGTCGCATGGTTGGCGGCCAACTCGGCGAGCGTCGGCATGGCCGCCAATGCGGCGGTATACGCCGCGGCCGCCGTCTCATGCTGGGTGGCCGCTGCCGCGCTGACGGCGCTGGCCTGCATCAGCCAGGCCAGGTACGGCACATTGGCTGCGACATACGACTCCGCGCTGGGACCCTGCCACACGCCGGTCTGTACCCCTGCGAGCAACGTGCTGAGCTCCTCAGCAACCGAGGCGTATTCCGCGCTCAACGAGTTCCACGCGCCCGCCGCGGCCAGTAACGACCCGGGCCCTGGACCGCTGGAGAGCAACGCCGAATGCACCTCAGGCGGCGACGCCATCCAGATCGGCGTGGTCATCCCACCGGCAACCTCCTCCTGTTAGCCGCAGACGCGGAGCTGTCCGGACTATTGCCCCGCAAAGGCGATGTTAATCAACCGTTTCGCCCGCGTCGGCATAACCACGGTACGATTCGGGCGTCGCCGTGGTCAGTCGCCGGGCAGCCGAACCAGGAATCCGGTCGTGATCAGCATTCGGGCCAACTCCGTCTGCTGGGCAGCGGTTAGCCCGGGCAGGTCGCCAACGCGGAACGGCTCGGTGTTCTTCGAGACGAACAGCAATGCGGCTTCGTGATCGGAACCGGTCCTGATCAGCAATTGAGCGAACTGCAGTGCGACACCGCCGGGAATGGAGATCACCCGCGAATACAACGGCTGGTATTTCACCACCCGTGTCTGCCCGTCGATTCCGACGGCGTTCGACATCTGGCCGACCGGTGGGCATCTGCCGCGCCGGGCCAGGACGTCCTCCATTGCGCCGAGGCCGTCGGCCAGTGCGCTCGGGTCTTCGACGATTCGAGCGGCCTCGCGCACGACGTCGGCCAGACTGGCGCGCACGTCCGCGTCATCGAGGTGTCGCGGTGGCAGCCTGGTGTGGATGCGGTCGTCGCGCAGACTCAGCGCATGCAGCATGTGGGTGAGAAGCGTGAGCGCGGTGGGCGCGTGCAGCCCGACGGTCAGGTGGACCGATGGTGCCGAAGTTGTCTCGGCCCCATGGATTTTCCCACGCGGCAGATAGAGCACGTCGCCGGCTTCCAGGCGCAGGTCGGTTCGTGACGTAAGCGCGGCCGAGTCGACCTCTTTGCGGCAGTGGATCTCGTGAGGCGGCACGACGGGTTGGTCGGACAGATGCCAGACCTTGGATCCCTGGATCTGCAGGACCAAGACGTCGTGAGGGTCGTAGTGCGGGACGAAACCCGTCGACTCCGGTGGCGTGACGTAGCCGTTGACCCGCGTCGGGAAATTCAGCTCGACCTCGATGGCGTGCGACAGCGTGCCAATCGTGCGCACATACTGCTCGATCGCGTTCAGGATGATCGTGTAGCCATCGGCCAAGCCGCTGCGGACGCGGGCAAGGTCGAGGCTGCCATCAGCCCGTCGGTAGGTGTCTGGGTCCTTATCCTCGCCGTGGCGCACCAGGCGTACCGCCGACGGGTCGAGCCGCACATGCTCGAGAAGTTCGTCAACCGCCGACGCCCCGGGCAGCAGCCGGTCGAAGTAGTCGGCGCGCCCCCGCTTGACGTGGTAATACGTCGACCCCCATATTTCGTCGAGAAAGGTCTGCACCGTCAGCGGTTGAAGCAGCCAGGCTAGCGAGAACTCGACGGTATTCCTCCCTCACACTTCGCGCTGGCGACGCCAGCAGGCTGCCCTGCCGTGTCAGTGCGTCACCCGCGCGTTTGTGAACATGGCCTGGTAAGCATCGCATCAGACCGGCGAGGCGTCGACGCAAAGGCGCCGCTTTCAAAGACCCCGGGCTGCGACAACACTGTCTTGTATCTGCGGCGGACCGTCCGTGGCGGTGTCCGGTGTGAGGAGGAAGCTGGCATGCACGAATCGCGGTTGATGCGCGGTGCGCGTCGGGCCTTGGTCGTCGTCGGTGCGGTGTTCGGTGTCGCGCTGTTAAGCGCCGGTCTGGCGGGTGCCACCGACCCGGTTCAGCTGAAGAGCCGACTGGGCAATTGGTGTCTGGACAACCCGAATGGGAAAAACACTGCGACAGTGGTCAACCCCTGCAATGGGTCCACGTCGCAGCTCTGGAACTTCAACTCTGCCGGTCAGATTGAAAGTGTCGCCTTCGCCGGCAGTTGCCTGAGCATAGGCAACGCGACGGACAATACCCCGGTGGTCCTCTCGGCGTGTCAAACCAATGCCGACGGCGCGCGTTGGAATCTGCAAGCCAATGGTCGAATCACGAGTGCCCTCGGTCCTTGCCTCAACGTTTTCGGCGGTGTGGCGCAGCCCGGAACTCCGGTGATCGCCTACCATTGCATCCCCGACGTTGCCGACGAGCAGTGGGACAGCGTGTCGTGACCGCTACAAACCGCCCTTCTGACCGGCCAGCCACGGGCCAATCCGGCGCAGCGCTTCCTCGATGTCGGAGGTTGGTCCCGCGAATGAAACCCGCACGAACGAGCCACCACGGACGGTGTCGAAGTCGATGCCGGGGGCGATCGCCACCCCCGTATCGGCCAACAACTTCTCGCAAAACTGCAGCGAGTCCGCGGTGTAGTCCGATACATCGGCGTAGACGTAAAACGCGCCGTCGGTAGGAGCAAGCCGGTCAATCCCGATCTCCCGCAAGCCATCCAACAACAGCCGACGATTGACCGCGTACTCATGTAGATGACCGTCGGCTTCGGCGATCGACTCCGGGGTGAACGCCGCAACTGCTGCATACTGCGCCAGCACGGGAGGACAGATGGTGAAGTTGCCGGTCAGACAGTCCACCGCACGGCGCAGCTCCGGTGGCACCAACAGCCAACCCAACCGCCACCCCGTCATCGCGAAGTACTTCGAAAAGCTGTTGACCACCACCGCTTTTCGCGACGTCTGCCAGGCGCAACTGCTCTCCGGCGCGCCTTCGTACACCAAGCCGTGGTACACCTCGTCGCTGATCAACTGCACACCGGAGTCCTCGCACCACGATGCGATCGCCGAGAGCTCGGCTGGCGGGATGACGGTACCGGTGGGGTTGGCCGGGCTGGCCACGACCACACCGCGCGGGCGCGGGTTCAGCGCCGCCAACATGTCTACGGTCGGCTGGAAACGCGTATCGGGACCGCATGGCACGTCCACCACCTCGCAACTTAAGGCGGAGAGGATGTTTCGGTAGCACGGGTAGCCGGGACTGGTGACTACGACGCGGTCGCCGACGTCGAAGCACGCCAGGAACGCCAGCAGAAAGCCGCCCGACGAGCCGGTGGTAATAATGACGTCGTCAGGCTCGACGGTGATGCCATAACGCGGCATGTACCTCTCGGCGATCGCCGTACGGAGTTCCGGAATACCGAGCGCCACCGTGTAACCCAGCGGGCTGCTGTCTAACGCCGCTTTGGCGGCTGCGCGCACCGGCGCCGGTGCTCCCGCGCTCGGTTGGCCTGCCGACAAGTTCACCAGGTCGCCGTGAGTGCGCTGGCGTTCGGCGGCTGCCAGCCAGACATCCATCACGTAGAACGGCGGTATCCCCGCCCGTAGTGCGACAGAAGGGTTCACGTGTTGCTATTCAACACTTCCGGCTCGAGCCGGCGCAGGTGTTCGCGCGGCGGCCCGAGCAGCTGGGAAGTGCCGTGTGCGCGTTTGAAGTACAGGTGCATGTCGTGTTCCCACGTGATCGCGATCCCGCCGTGCAGCTGGATGGCCTCGGCGGCCACCGTGCTGAACGCTTCGCTGGCAGCAACACGGGCCAGAGCTGCTGCAGTCGCCGACGGTTCAGCGATTGCGTCGTTGACCACTGCGCGGGCGGCCTGCAGCGCGACGTACAGGTCCGCCATCCGGTGCTTGAGCGCCTGGAAGCTGCCGATCGGCCGCCCGAACTGCACCCGCTCCTTGGTGTAGTCGACGGTCAGCTCCAGGCAGCGGCCGGCCGCGCCGATCTGTTCGGCGGCCAGCAGGATCGCCGCAATGTCGCTGATGCCCGGATCATCCCCCAGGGGCACTGTGCTCTGCGGGGCTACTCGTCCCAGCCGTCGGGTCGGGTCCAAGGTGTGAACGGGCTCGGCGCTGAACTGCGTCCACCGAACGAGCTTGTCACCGTCGGCCGCCACGACGATATCGGCGACGTCGCCATTGATCACGTAGTCGGGGTCGAACACCACTGCGCCGATCGCGGTGCCCTCGGCCAGCGCCGCGAGCACGTCGGCGTCGGGTTCGTCGGCGGCCAGCAGCGCCACCTCGGCCAGCGTGGTGCCCAGTAGCGGCGTGGGCACCAGCCCCTTGCCGAGTTCCTCGATCACGACGGCGGCATCGCCGAGATCGCCGCTGGCGCCGCCGAGTTCTTCCGGTATTACCAGCGCAGCCGCGCCCACCTGCTCGCAGAGCAGCCGCCACAGCGATTCGTCGTAACCGCGCTCGGATTCCATCGCCGTCCGCACGGCCTCTGGACCGGCGTGCTTGGCCACCAGCGCGGCGACCGTCTCCCGCAGTAGTTCCCGTTCGTCTGTGGTCATGTCAGCGCCTCCAGCACCCGTCTCCGATGCACGGTCGGGTCGCCCCACGCCGGGCGCAGCGCTTGCACGCGCAACAGCCACAGTGACAGGTCGTGTTCGGCAGTGAAGCCGATTGCGCCGTGGGTCTGCAGCGCGGACCGGGCCGCCAACAGAGCGGCGTCGGCGGCGGCCACCTTTGCGGCGCTGACATCTCGGCGCGCGTGCGGGGAATCATCGGCCAGCGACAGCGCGGCCCCGTGGACCAGCGGGCGAGCCAATTCGACAGCGATATGCACGTCCGCCAGTTTGTGCTTGATCGCCTGATACGAGCCGATCACCCGCCCGAACTGGCTGCGCTGCTTGGCGTAGTCGACTGCCGCGTCCAGCAGCGCCTGGCCGGCACCGACCAGTTGCGCAGCGGTGGCCAGCGCGCCGAACTCGTAGGCGCGCGCGACATCGGCGTCCCATCCGTCGCCGGCCGCTTCCACGTCGAACAGGCGTCGGCTCGGATCGATGCACTCGTGACGCGCGCCGACGTCCGCCTCACTGGCCCGGCCATCGCCGGCCAGCAGCACCAGCCCGGCGGCATCGGCATCCACAGCGCGTGGGACCTGCGGCGGCAGCGCGACCGTTGCGATCAATTCACCGGCTGCCAGTGCTGCACACCGTTCATCGTCGGCCAACAGAAGGGGCGCCACCGCAACGGATTCCGTAACAGGCCCCGGCACACACCAGCGGCCGAGCCGCTCCAGCGCGACGACGAGGTCCACCGGGTGTGCGTCGATGCCGTCGAACCGCTCCGGCACCAGCAACGCGGTCACACCCAGATCGGCCAAAACGGCCCAGACCTTGCGGCCGGGCCCGGTGTCGCCAGCGGCCCAGGCGCGCACCGCCCCCGGAACATCGGCCGCCGCCAGCGCGGCGTCGATGCTGGCCGCGAAGTCGCGCTGCTGCGCGTCTAAGTCGAATTTCATCGGCTGTTCTCCCGGGGCAGGCCCAGCAGCCGCTCTGCTATGATGTTGCGCTGAATCTCGTTGGTGCCGGCGTAAATCGGGCCACCGAGTGCGAATAGCAAGCCGTCGCTCCACGCATCGGCCAACTCGCCGTCGGCGCCGCGGATTTCCAGCGCGGTCTGGTGCAGGGCGACGTCGAGATCCGACCAGAACACCTTGGTCACCGACGACTCGGCGCCCAGCTCGCCGCTTTCGGCCAACCGGGTCACCGTGCCGAACGTGTGCAGCCGGTAGGCCTGGGCCTTGATCCACGCGTCGGCAACATGGTCACCGAAGGCACTGTCGCCGTTGTCTTTCCACAACTGGGCGAGGCGTTCAGCGGCAGCCAAGAAGCGGGCCGGGCTGCGCAGTGACATTCCGCGCTCGTTGCTCGACGTGCTCATCGCCGCTCGCCAGCCCTCGTTCACCTGCCCGATCACGTCGCGGTCGGGGACGAAAACGTCGTCGAGGAAGATCTCCCCGAAACCGGTGTCGCCGTTGAGCTGCTTGATCGGGCGCACGGTGATGCCATCGGCACGCAGGTCGAACATGAAGTAGGTCAGGCCGCGGTGCCGCTCCGCAGCCGGATCCGAGCGGAACAACCCGAACGCCCTGTCGCCGAACGGTGCTCGCGAGCTCCAGATCTTCTGACCATTCAACAGCCAGCCGCCCTCGGTCTTCGTGGCGGTCGACCGCAGCGACGCCAGGTCACTGCCGGATTCGGGTTCCGACCAGGCTTGCGCCCAGATCTCCTCACCGCTGGCCATCTTGGGCAACACCCGATCCAGTTGCTCTTCGGTGCCGTGCGCGAACAACGTCGGCGCCAGCATCGACGTGCCGTTGGCGCTGGCCCGGCCCGGGGCGCCCGCGCGGAAGTACTCTTCTTCGAAGACCACCCACTGCAACAGTGTCGCGTCGCGACCGCCGTACTTTCGCGGCCAGGTGATCACTGACAGCCCAGCGTCGAAAAGCACCTTGTCCCACCGTCGGTGCTGTTCGAAACCTTCGGCGGTATCGTACGACTTGGTGGGAAACGACGCCCGGTTGGCCGCCAGGAACTCGTGCACTTCACGCTGGAACGCCAGCGTTTCTTCATCGAAATCAAGGTCCATCTATGGCATCTCTCGCAGTAGGGGCTTGACCACCTTGCCGCCCGCGTTGCGGGGCAGCTCCTCGACAAACCGCACCGAGCGGGGCGTCTTGAAGTTCGCCAACTGCTCACGTGCGTATGTGATTACCGCCGCTTCGTCCAGGCGGGAGTCCGGGCGCTTCACCACAAATGCGCGGCCGACTTCGCCGAGCCGCTCGTCGGGCATGCCGATCACTGCGGCATCCAGCACGCCGTCCAACCGCGCCAGCACCTGCTCGACCTCGGCGGGGTAGACGTTGAAGCCGCCGCAGATGTACATGTCCTTGAGCCGGTCGGTGATCTGCAGATTGCCTGCGGCGTCCAGCTTTCCGACGTCGCCGGTGTGCAGCCAGCCGTCGGCGTCGATGGCCGCCGCGGTGGCCTCCGGGTCGTTGAGGTAGCCCAGCATGACGTTGGGCCCGCGTAGCAACACCTCGTTCTGCTCGCCGATGCGCAGTTCGAAATCGGCGATGGGGCGACCGCAGGTGGTGGCGACTGTGACGGCGTCGTCATCAGCGCGGCACATGGTGCCGAACCCGTTGGATTCGGTCAGGCCGTAGGCGGTCAGCACGATGTCGATGTCCAGCTCGGTCTGCATCCGCTCGATCAACACCACCGGCACCGTGGCCGCACCGGTGACTGCGAAACGCAGTGAGCGCAAGTCGTATTCGCGGCGTGCGGGATGATCGAGCAGCGTTTGATAGATGGTCGGCGGCCCGGGGAGCACCGTGATGCGGTGCTCGGCCACCGCCCGCATCGCCCGCTGCGGGTCGAACGTCAGCAACGGAAATAACGTCGCGCCGGTCTGCAGGCAAGCCAAAATGCCGGCCTTGTAACCGAAGTTGTGGAAAAACGGGTTGATGCAGAGGTAGCGGTCGTCGCTGGTGATCTTGCCGCAGGCCGCCCACGCCGCGGAACCGGCCAGCGATTGTTGGTGTGCGCACAGGACGCCTTTGCTGCGGCCGGTGGTACCTGAGGTGAACAGGATGTCGGAGACGTCGGCGGGGCGCACCGCTGCCGCGCGGGCGTCGGCGGCTTTCAAATCGACGCCGCCTGCCACGAACTCGTCCCACGTGCCGTCGCTGCGGTCCACCGGCACCCGCACGATGTGGCGCAATTCGGGCAGCGCGGCACGGTCGAGGTCGGCGAGCTTGTCGGCGCCGAGGAACTGGCCCATCGCGATCAGCAGTGGAGCGCCAGTGCGCGTCAGGATGTCGGCGGCCTCGGCGGCGGTGTAGCGGGTATTGATCGGCACCATCGTCGCGCCGGCGTAGTGCGTGGCCAGGCACGCCACCACCCAGTGCCAGGTGTTCGGCGACCAGATCGCCACCCGGTCACCGGCTCGAACATCGAGGCTGATCATCGCCGCCGCGGCCTGGCGAACCTCTTGGCGCAGCTGCCCGAAAGTGAGCGTGCGATCGGCCGTGACCAGCGCCGGGTGGTCGGCAAGCTCGCGCGCGATGCGATTTAACACCGCAGGAATGGTCTGCGGATCGCTCGACATCGACGCTCCCGGGCCGCCAGGCTACAAAGCAAGTGCTTGGTAGGTTAGCCTACAGGGATGCAGGACGTCGAGGAGTTCCGGGCTGAGGTCCGCGAGTGGCTCGCCGAGAACCTGGTCGGCGAATTCGCCAAGTTGAAGGGCCTCGGCGGGCCCGGCCGCGAGCACGAGGCCTTCGAGGAGCGGCGCGCCTGGAACCAGCATCTGGCGAAAGCGGGCCTGACCTGTCTGGGCTGGCCGGTCGAGCACGGTGGCCGGGGCCTGTCGGTGGCGCACCGGGTCGCGTTCTACGAGGAGTACGCGATCGCCGATGCGCCCGCCAAGGTCAACCATTTCGGCGAGGAACTGCTCGGGCCGACGCTGATCGCCTACGGCACGCCCGCACAGCAGCAGCGGTTTTTGCCGAAGATTCTCGATGTCACCGAGCTGTGGTGCCAGGGCTATTCGGAGCCGGGCGCGGGCAGCGACCTCGCTAATGTGTCGACCACCGCGGTGCTCGACGGCGATCAGTGGGTGATCAACGGGCAGAAGGTGTGGACCTCGCTGGCGCACTGGGCGCAGTGGTGTTTCGTGTTGGCGCGCACCGAAAAGGGCTCCAAGCGCCACGCCGGGCTGTCGTACCTGTTGGTCCCGCTCGACCAGCCGGGGGTGCAGATCCGTCCGATCGTGCAGTTGACCGGCGATTCGGAGTTCAACGAGGTGTTCTTCCACGACGCCCGCACCGACGCCGACTTGGTGGTTGGCGCACCCGGCGACGGGTGGCGGGTCGCGATGGGCACGTTGACCTTCGAGCGCGGTGTTTCGACGCTGGGCCAGCAGATCGTCTACGCGCGGGAGCTGAACGGCATCGTCGAACTTGCCAAACGGACTGGCGCCGTGGACGACCCGCTGATCCGGGAACGCCTGACCGGCGCCTGGGCGGGCCTGCGAGCGATGCGCTCCTACGCCTTGGCGACCATGGATGTCGAAGGTGGCGGCCAGGCCGCCGGGAAAGATAACGTGTCGAAGTTGTTGTGGGCCAACTGGCATCGCCAACTCGGCGAGATCGCGATGGAGGTGCGCGGCAAGGCCGGCATGGTCCTCAAGGACGACTTCGATGAATGGCAGCGGCTCTACCTGTTCACCCGGGCCGACACCATCTACGGCGGCTCCAACGAGATCCAGCGCAACATCATCGCCGAGCGGGTGCTCGGCCTGCCCCGAGAGGTCAAAGGATGACGCTTGCCGTCCCGCCGAAAGAGGTTGCCGGACACGGTCTTTTGACCGGGAAGGTCGTCGTGGTCACGGCGGCTGCCGGCACTGGGATCGGATCGGCCACCGCACGGCGTGCACTGATGGAGGGCGCCGACGTCGTCGTCTCTGATCACCACGAACGACGCCTGGGTGAGACGGCGCAGGAACTTTCCGCCCTGGGATTGGGCCGCGTCGAGCATGTGCTGTGCGACGTCACCTCCAGCGTGCAGGTCGACGCCCTGATCGCGTCGACCACCGCGCGGATGGGCCGCATGGATGTGCTGGTCAACAACGCCGGCCTTGGCGGGCAGACCCCGGTGGTCGACATGACCGACGAGGAATGGGACCGCGTGCTGGATGTGACGCTGACGTCGGTGTTCCGGGCCACCCGGGCGGCGCTGCGCTATTTCCGCGAGGCCGACCACGGCGGGGTGATCGTCAATAACGCCAGCGTGCTGGGGTGGCGGGCCCAGCACTCCCAAGCTCACTATGCGGCGGCCAAAGCCGGGGTGATGGCGTTGACGCGGTGCAGCGCAATCGAAGCCGTGGAATATGGGGTCCGGATCAACGCGGTATCGCCCAGCATCGCCCGGCACAAGTTCCTCGACAAGACATCCTCGCCCGAGCTGCTGGACCGATTGTCCGCGCAGGAGGCCTTCGGCCGCGCCGCCGAACCGTGGGAAGTGGCGGCCACCATCGCGTTTCTCGCCAGCGACTACTCCAGTTACCTGACTGGAGAAGTGATTTCGGTATCGAGCCAACATCCATGAATCGGCGCGACGAACTGCTGGAGCTGGCGGCGGCGATGTTCGCCGAACGCGGCTTGCGCGCGACCACGGTGCGCGACATCGCCGACGGCGCGGGCATCCTGTCCGGCAGCCTGTATCACCATTTCTCTTCCAAGGAAGAGATGGTCGACGAAGTGCTGCGCGGCTTTTTGGACTGGCTGTTCAACCGCTACCAAGAGATCATCGACACCAAACCCAACCCGCTGGAACGGCTCAAGGGGCTGTTCATGGCGTCGTTCGACGCGATCGAGCACCGGCACTCCCAAGTCGTCATCTACCAGGACGAGGCCAAGCGGCTGTCGTCGCAGCCCCGGTTCTCCTACATCGAGGACCTGAACAAGAAGCAGCGCCAGATGTGGGTCGATGTGCTGCACCAGGGAATAGAGGAGGGGTATTTCCGGCCCGACCTCGACGTCGATCTGGTCTACCGCTTCATCCGTGACACCACCTGGGTGTCGGTGCGCTGGTATCAGCCCGGCGGGCCGCTCACCGCCGAACAGGTCGGTCAGCAGTATCTCGCCATCGTCTTAGGCGGAATCACCGCGAACAGAAAAGGAGTCTGACATGGCTGAAGTTTCCCAGGCGTACGTCGTCGACGCTGTACGTACCGCCGTCGGCAAGCGCAATGGATCGCTGGCCGGCGTACACCCAATCGACCTGGGGGCAACGGCTTTTCACGGCCTGTTCGACCGCGTCGACGTCGACCCAGCGGCTGTCGACGACGTGATCGTGGGCTGTGTGGACGCCATCGGCGGGCAGGCCGGCAACATCGGGCGGCAGGCTTGGCTGGCCGCGGGCTATCCGGAGGAGGTCGCCGGCGTCACCGTCGACCGCCAATGCGGCTCCAGCCAGCAGGCGATTTCCTTTGGGGCGCAAGCCATCATGTCGAGAACCGCGGACCTGATCCTGGCCGGTGGCATCCAGAACATGAGCCAAATCCCGATTGCCGCGGCGATGGAGGTCGGCAAGCAGTTCGGCTTCACCACACCCACCGCGGAGTCGAAGGGATGGCAGCACCGCTACGGCGACGAGGAGATTTCACAGTTCCGCGGCGCGGAATTGATCGCCGAGCGGTGGAATCTGTCGCGGGAGGAGATGGAGCGCTACGCGCTTTCCAGCCACCAAAGGGCACTGTCAGCGATTCGCACCGGGCACTTCGACAACGAGATCGTCGCAGTCGATGATTTCCGGATCGACGAGGGGCCGCGGGAAACGTCGCTGGAGAAAATGGCCGGGTTGGCGCCGCTGCGTGAGGGCGGCCGGCTGACCGCCGCGCTGGCCAGCCAGATCTCCGACGGCGCAAGCGCGGTGCTGCTGGCCTCAGAAAGCGCAGTGCAGGCGCACAAGCTCACACCGCGGGCGCGCATTCACCACATCAGCGCGCGGGGTGCCGATCCGGTGTTGATGCTGACGGGTCCGATTCCGGCCACCCGCTACGCCCTGGAGAAGACTGGGCTGTCGATCGACGACATCGACACCGTCGAGATCAACGAGGCGTTCGCGCCGGTCGTGATGGCCTGGCTCAAGGAGATCAAGGCCGACCCGGAAAAGGTCAACCCCAACGGCGGCGCGATCGCGCTGGGTCATCCGCTGGGCGCCACCGGGGCAAAGCTGTTCGCCACCATGCTCAACCAGCTGGAGCGCACCGGCGGCCGTTACGGCCTGCAGACGATGTGCGAGGGCGGCGGCACCGCCAACGTCACGATCATCGAGCGGCTCTAGTTCTTCTTTCGCCGCGAGCGGGCGTGTTTGTACGTCGACACGCCTGAAATGCCGTACAACTGTGCCCGCTCGCGGTCTACTCCTGCACGAGCGCCGACGCCGACTGCAGTTGCTTGATCGCATCGCTGACGATCGTGTGGATCAACCCCGCGCACGACGGCAGGTCCTCGAGCATGCCGGCTACCTGGCCGGACGCCAGCACCCCGGCTTCGGTGTTGCCCTCAACCAGCCCGGCTTTCAACAGCATCGGCGTGTTGGCCGCCATTACCACCTGCGACCAGGTCATTTCCTTACCGTGGCGCATCGCCAGCCCGTCGCGGATCATCGATCGCCACGTCATGCCCGACAACTTCTTGAACTTGGCGGCATTGCGCACTGCAGCAGCGAAACCCCTTGCCGGCGAGCCGCTTTCCAGCTTCTCGACCAGCTCGGTGCGCAGCACGCGATGCGGCATACCGTCGACCCGGGTGGTGACCACAGTCCCATCCAGGCCCGCTTCGAGATAGCGGCGTTTGACCGCGTCGGGCACGGTCGAATCAGACGTCAGCAAAAACCGGGTGCCCATCGCCACACCCGCTGCGCCATAGCACAATGCGGCGGCCAGCCCGCGACCGTCGAAGAAGCCGCCCGCGGCAACGACCGGGATATCGACGGCGTCGAGCACCGAGGGCAGCAGCAGGGTGGTCGCGATCGGGCCGGTGTGCCCCCCGCCCTCGCCCCCTTGCACGATCACCGCGTCGGCGCCCCACGAGGCCACTTTGCGTGCATGCTTGGCCGCGCCTACGGATGGAATGACCACCGGCCCAGCCTCTTTCAGGCGAGTGATCAACTCCTGCTTGGGTGCTAGAGCAAATGACGCCACCTTCACGCCTTCGCGGATCATCAGCTCAACCCGGTCGCCGGCGTCGGCGGCGTCGGCGCGGATGTTGACGCCGAACGGCTTGTCGGTGGCTGCCTTGACCTTGCTGATGGCGGTCGCCAGCTCGTCGAGCGTCATCGTGGCCGACGCCAAGATTCCCAGTCCGCCCGCATTGGCGGTGGCCGATACCAGCCGAGCGCCGGCTACCCAGCCCATCCCGGTTTGGACCACCGGGTGCTCGACACCGACCAGCTCGGTCAGCGGTGTGCGTAGCCTCATTACCGTACCTCTTTGTCGCGCAGCGACTTCGGATCGAGGACATCTCGAATCAGACGCAACTCGTCGTCGGAGGGCGGCCGAGTTTCCTCGGCGTCGTCCAGCCCGTGTACCTCGAACGATGTTGCGTCACGAACATCGCCAGCTGAGACGCCCGGGTGCAGGCTCAGCGCCCGCATGCTGTGATCCGGTCCCCCGAAGTCGAATACACCCAAGTTGGACACGACCCGATAGACGTTGACGAACCGGAACGCCGGATTGCCGGGATCTACCTTGTCGTAGCCGATCCCGGACACCACGTCGACGGCTTCGCAGAACACCCGCGGCGAGTGGTTGCCCACCCAGTAGCTGGTGGCGTGATTGATGGTGTTGCCGGGCGCGCCGCGCACGCCGAACATCTGTCGCTTCGGCTGCTGCAGCGGCCCGAACGCCGAGATGTTCTGGTTCCCGTAGCGGTCAACCTGATTGGCGCCCATCACCACATGTCGCCGTCCCCACGCCAGCGTCTCGAACACGCGGCCGAAAGGCATCCAGCCCTCGATCGCGCCGGAAGCACCCAGGGCGGGGGTGTCCGCCAGCAGCTGGGCTTCTCCGTCGGTCAGCAGGATGTCGGGCGAAAACGTCAGGCGAGCCAACCGCGCCCCAATCAACGCCACAGTTGCCATCGGGCTGATCAGGATCTCGCCGGCATCGCGAAACAGCTCGGCGCACGCCATGACGCAGACTTCTGCTCGGCTGATCATGAGGGGGCTCCAAACCGGCGTACCGCCGCTTGATAGTCGGATTCACTGCCGGACAAATAAGTCGCCACGAACTCCCGCCAGCTCTCTTCCGACCCGGCGGCCTCGACGTAATGCCGCTGGAACTTCTCGTCGCGGCCGTAATCCGGTGCAGCGGTCGTGAAGTGGGCACCACCCGGGGCTTCGACGACGGCGTCGACCATCATCCGGTTCACGAGCAGCGCTTGCGGTGGCACCGCCTTGACCAGCTCCTCGGTGCTAACCACGCGCTCCACCGACATGAAGCGTTTCTCTGCGGCCATCAAGTACAGGTCGTCGAAGTACGGATCGATGCCGGTGTAGGCCGCATTGCCTTGGGCATCACCCAGATTGAGATGTGCGAACGCGGCGTCTAGCCGCAAGGCCGGCATCGCGATCAACGTCTCGTGCCCGCCGCCCGGCGCCGGATAGGGGGAGGTGACGGTTGCGAGCTCGCCCTCCCAGAAGTCGACGACCGAGCTACCCAGCCCGGCGCGGATCGGCAGGAACGGCAGCCGCTGTGCAGCCGCTTGCAGCCCGCAGCGCAGCATGCCCTCGTCCATCTCGCGGGCCTCGATCGAACCGCTGGTGCGGGCTTTAGCGAACCACGGGTCGTAGAACGGCGGCGAATCCAGCGACACGAAGCCGTAGTAAACGCGGCGCACCTTGCCCGCCGAACACAGCAGCCCGATGTCCGGTCCGCCGTATGTGACCACCGTCAAGTCGGTGACATCGGTGCGCAAGATCGCCCGCACGAACGCCATCGGCTTGCGCCGCGATCCCCAGCCGCCGATACCGATCGTCATGCCGCTGCGCAATTCCGATACGGCCTCGTCGAGTGTGGTCAATTTATTGCTCATGACTTCTTGTCCGCCTTGGCCGTGCCGGCAAACGCGTCGCGATGCTCGTCGGAGACCCCCGCGAGGTTGAGCTCGAACGTGAAGCCTTGCTCCATACGGTAACTGGAGTTCACCCGCTGCACGTCGATGAAGTTCAGCGCCTCTTTGGCGGCCCGGATCACCCGGGTGTCCTTGGCCGCGATGTCGCGGGCGACTCGTAACGCGGCCTCGTCCAACTCCTCTCGAGGCACCACCTCGTGCACCGAACCGAAGTGGTGCAAGGTTGCGGCGTCGACTGTGGCGGCGGTGAAGAAGAGTCGGCGCATCATGTGCTGCGGCACCAGCCGCGACAGATGTGTCGCCGCCCCCAGCGCGCCCCGTTCCACTTCTGGGAGCCCGAACGTGGCGTCATCGGAGGCCACGATGACATCCGAGTTGCCGACCAGCCCGATACCGCCGCCGACACAGAATCCGTTGACGGCGGCAACTACCGGGACCGCGCATTCGTAGACGGCCTTGAACGCCGCGAAGCAGCCGCGGTTGGCGTCGATCAGCGCGGTGAATCCCTCAGTGCGCTGCATCTCCTTGATGTCGACCCCGGCATTGAAGCCGCGGCCTTCGGCGCGCAGGATCACCACGTGGGTGTCCGGGCCGCGGCCCGCAGCCGTCACAGCATCGGCGAGTTCGAACCAGCCGCGCGACGGGATGGCGTTGACCGGCGGATAGTCGACCGTGACGGCGACTATGCCCGGCTCGGTTTTCATGGACGTGATCGGCATGGCACTTCCCGGGGGTCGACTACCTAAGCAAGCACTTGCTTGGTACGCTAGCACAGTGACCCCCGCCAAAGGAGACCCCGAGTTCAACTTGGGACTGGCCGGGCGGGTGGTGCTGGTGACCGGCGGGGTCCGAGGAGTGGGCGCCGGAGTCAGCGCCGTCTTCGCCGAACAGGGTGCGACCGTGGTGGCCTGCGCGCGCCGTGCGGTCGAGGGCTTGCCCTATGAGTTCCATGCCTGCGATGTGCGTGACGAAGATGCGGTCGCCCGGTTGATCGAGGCGATCGGCGAACGGCACGGGCGTCTCGACGTCCTGGTCAACAACGCCGGCGGCTCGCCGTACGTGCTGGCTGCCGATGCGACGCACACCTTTCATCGCAAGATCATCGAGCTGAACCTCCTTGCACCGCTGCTCGTTTCGCAACGTGCCAATTCGCTGATGCAGCAGCAGCCCAACGGCGGCTCGGTCGTCAACATCTCGTCGGTCAGCGGACGCCGGCCGTCACCGGGCACCGCGGCCTACGGCGCGGCCAAGGCGGGCGTCGAAAACCTCACTGCCACATTGGCGGTCGAGTGGGCGCCGAAGGTGCGGGTGAATGCACTCGTGGGAGGCATGGTCGAGACCGAGCAGTCGGAATTGTTCTACGGCGACGCCGAGTCGATCGCCCGGGTCGCGGCCACCGTGCCTTTGGGCCGGTTGGCGCAGCCTGCCGATATCGGTTGGGCTGCAGCATTTCTGGCATCGGATCTGGCGTCGTACATCAGCGGGACGACGATGGCGGTCCATGGCGGCGGTGAGCCGCCGCCATACCTCGCCGCGTCGAGTGCCAACAAGTAAAGGAGCAGACGGGTATGGGTTTGGTCGACGGCCGAGTGGTCATCGTCACGGGAGCGGGCCGCGGTATCGGGCGTGCCCATGCGTTGGCGTTCGCCGCCGAGGGTGCTCGCGTGGTGGTCAACGACATCGGGGTCGGGCTCGACGGCACGGCTGTGGGTGACAGCAGCCCGGCGTACGCCGTTGTGGAGGAGATCAAGGCGGGCGGTGGGGAGGCCGTCGTCAACGGCGACAACGTGGCGGACTGGGACGGTGCGGCCAACCTCATCCAGACCACGGTCGACACCTTCGGCAGGCTCGATGTGTTGGTGAACAACGCCGGCATCGTGCGCGACAGGATGATCGCGAACACCAGCGAGGAGGAGTTCGACGCCGTCATCGCCGTGCACCTCAAGGGCCACTTCGCCACGATGCGGCACGCCGCTTCCTATTGGCGCGGGCTGGCCAAAGAGGGCCAACCCGTTGACGCGCGGATCATCAACACCAGCTCGGGTGCCGGCCTGCAAGGCAGTGTCGGGCAAGGCAACTACAGCGCCGCCAAAGCCGGTATCGCGGCGCTGACGCTCGTGGCCGCCGCGGAATTGGCCCGCTACGGCGTCACGGTGAACGCCATCGCCCCGGCCGCCCGCACCCGGATGACCGAAAAGGTGTTCGCCCAGACCATGGCCAAGCCCGAGGACGGATTCGACGCGATGGCGCCGGAAAACGTTTCGCCGCTGGTGGTCTGGCTGGGCAGCGCCGAATCGAAAGACGTCACCGGCAAAGTCTTCGAGGTCGAAGGCGGCCTCGTCAGGGTGGCTGAGGGCTGGGCGCATGGGCCGCAGGTCGACAAGGGCGCGCGGTGGGATCCCGCCGAACTCGGTCCGGTGGTCAGGGATCTATTGGCCAAGTCCCGGCCGCCGGTGCCGGTATACGGCGCTTAGCCGCCAACCTCAGCTGGCTACCTCAGCCGGCTCGCAGACCACCAGGGGGATCACCCGGTCGGTGGCCTCCCGGTATCCCTTATACGGCGGATACATCCTGATCAGCGGCGGCCAGTAGCGATCCCGCTCTTCGTCGGTGGCGTCACGTGCCACCAGCTTCAACTGCTCGTCGCGAATCTGGACTTCTACCTTGGGGTTTGACTTCAAGTTCAGATACCAGCCAGGATTCTCGGCGCGGCCGCCGAAAGTGGCCGGCACGATCACCCGGTCACCGTCGCGCAGGTACAGCGTCGCGGTGGTCCGCGGCTGGCCGGACTTGCGACCGATCGTCGTCAGCAGTGCCGCGGGGAACCACAGCAGCTTTGCGCCGAGCTTGCCGTTGGTGCGCCGATACACCCAGATGTGGGCGCGAGCGAAGTACTTCATCAACAGCGCCAGCAACTTTGAGTTGCGTATCCACCGTCGCTGGGTCATGTGGCAAGCGTAGTTAGGGCTCGCAGATGACTATCGGGATTTTCCGGTCGGTCCAGGACTGGTAGTCCTCGTAGGACGAGTACATCTCGACCAGCCGCGGCCAGTATTTGGCGCGTTCTTCTTCGGTGGCGTCGCGCGCGGTCAGGTTGAGCACTTCTTTCTTGATCTGAACTTGCACTCGGGGATTCGCCTTGAGGTTGAGGTACCACATCGGGTTCTTCTCGCGTCCGCCATGCGATGCCACCACTACCACGCGGTCGCCGTCCCGCAAGTACAGCAGCGGACTGACCCGCGGCTGACCCGTCTTGCGGCCGGTGGTCGTCAACAGCGCCACCGGTGCACCCTGCAGGAACTTGCCGCCGATCCTGCCGCCGCTCGCCTTGTACAGCCACGTGTTGATCCGTGACATCCATTTGATGACGACGCCCGTGCCGGCGGAGTTGAGCGCGCGTGGGGGATTGGTCATTGGTGATCCCTCTGTCGATGGCCCGGCTCCTCCTCGGGCCTATTGGTCCAAATCGTCACCGGGCGCGCTTGATACTCGGGCGCAGCTGCGCGCGGATGTGGTGGATCTTGCCATCACTGGCCGGGATCAGAAAAGTCTCGTCGACGTGCGCGCACACCCGCCGGCCACCGAGCGACGGTTTGGTGATCACGTCGAACCGCGCCCGCACCAGGTCGCCGTCGACGCTGAACTCCGGCGTCGTCGTCGCCGCAATGATCCGGAACTGCGGCCCGCGATTCAGGCTGCGCCGCAGGTGATTTCCAGAAAAACCGGTCCGCACACCCTGCTCGATGCGCACACAATCGGGAGCGAACGGAACCGAGTCTGCGTCATGGCTGACCAGCGCGTCGATATAGGCTTGCGCGGCCGCGATGCGGTCCTCGTCCGAAACCGAGGCCACTAGATTCGCTCGATGATGGTGCCCGTCGACAGTGCACCGCCGGCGCACATGGTGATCAGCGCGGTGCTCTGGTCGCTGCGCTCCAACTCGTGCAGCGCGGTTGTGATCAGCCTGCTGCCGGTGCAGCCCACCGGGTGACCCAGCGCGATCGCGCCGCCGTTGACGTTGACGCGTGCCATGTCGGGGTTGTGCACCCGCGCCCAGGACAGCACCACCGAGGCGAACGCCTCGTTGATCTCGACCAGGTCGATGTCGCCCATTTTCATGCCGGCCTTCTCGAGCACCTTCGCAGTCGACTGGACCGGGCCGTCCAGGTGGTAGTACGGCTCGGCACCCACCAACGCCTGGCTCACGATCCGCGCCCGGGGCCGCAAACCCAGCGCATTGGCCTTATCTTCGTCCATCCACAGCACCGCGGCCGCACCGTCAGAAATCTGCGACGACGTGCCCGCAGTGTGAATGCCGCCCTCCAGCACCGGCTTCAGCTGGCTCAAGCCCTCCAGCGTGGTGTCGCGCAGCCCTTGGTCGCGCGACACCATATGCCGGTCGCTGGTGGGTTGCTTGTTCTCGTCGAGCACCGGCGCCTCGATCGGGCTGATCTCCCGGTCGAAGCGGCCCTCCTCCCAGGCCTGCTTGGCCTTCTGCTGAGACGCCAGGCCGAACTCGTCGATGTCTTGGCGGGTGATGCCGCGCCGCTTGGCGATCCGCTCGGCGGCCTCGAACTGGTTGGGCAGGTCGATGTCCCACGACTCGGCCCGCCAGTTGCGGTCCGGGCCGGCATTGGCGCCCAGCCCCACCCGGCTCATCGCCTCGATACCGCAGGCGATGCCGATGTCGATGGCGCCGGCGGCAATCAGCCCCGCGACCAGATGGTTGGCCTGTTGCCCGCTGCCGCACTGACAGTCGACCGTGGTGGCGCCGACGTGCTCGGGCAGGCCCACCGTCAGCCACGCCGTGCGGCTGATGTTGTTGGACTGCTCGGCGAACTGAGTGACGCAGCCGCCGACGACCTGCTCGACGTCGCCGGCGGCAAAGTCGGTCTCCAAGCCGGCTTTCTCGACCAGAGCCTTCTGTACCGCCCCCAGCAACTCGGTGGCGTGCAGCCCCGACAACCATCCATTGCGTTTGCCGATCGGGCTGCGGGTGGCTTCAACGATTACCGGGTTACCCATGCGGTCAGGCTAGAACACGTTTCATTACTCTGACAAGCGACGATGCTTTCGCGCCTTTCGTCTGCGGTAGAGGCATGTTTTACTGGCACTAGAACACGTTGTAACGAGGAGCTCAGCGATGCCTAACGTCAATCTAGCCCCCGGGTTCGACTTCCTTGACCCCGACCTGAACCTGCGGGGTCTGCCGGTCAAGGAGTTCGCCGAGCTACGCAAGGCTGAGCCGATCCGCTGGATCGAGCAGCCCCCCGGTAAGGGCGGCGGCTTCCACGACGGGGGCTACTGGGCGGTCACCAAGCACAAGGACGTCAAGGAGGTGTCCCTGCGCAGCGACATCTTCTCCAGCTACGAGAACTGCGTCATTCCGCGCTTCCCCGATGACATGCCGCGCGACGGCATCGACGTACAGCGGTTCGTCATGCTGAACATGGACGCGCCGCACCACACCCGGCTGCGCAAGATCATCTCCCGCGGGTTCACCCCGCGCGCCATCGGCCAGCTGCGCGATGAGCTCGACCGGCGCGCCCAGAACATCGCCGAGACCGCCGCCGCCCAGGGGCAGGGCGATTTCGTCGAGCAGGTGTCGTGCGAGCTGCCGCTGCAGGCCATCGCCGACCTGCTCGGGGTGCCGCAGGACGACCGCGACAAGCTGTTCCGCTGGTCCAACGAGATGACCGGCAACGAGGATCCGGAATACGCCGACATCGACCCCAGGGCATCGTCATTCGAGTTGATCCAGTACGCCATGCAGCTGGCAGCCCAGAAGGCCAAAGACCCCGGCGAGGACATCGTCACCACGCTGATCAACGCCGACATCGAAGGCGAGAAGCTGTCCGACGACGAGTTCGGCTTCTTCGTGGTGATGCTCGCGGTGGCCGGCAACGAGACCACCCGCAACTCCATCACCCACGGGATGATCGCGTTCTCCGAACACCCCGACCAGTGGGAGCTGTTCAAGAAGGAACGCCCCGAGACGGCCGTCGACGAGATCGTCCGCTGGGCCACCCCGGTGACCTGTTTCCAGCGCACCGCGTTGGAGGACTACGAACTGTCCGGAGTTCAGATCAAGAAGGGCCAGCGGGTGGTGATGTTCTACCGCTCAGCCAATTTCGACGAGGAGGTCTTCGAAGACCCCTACACCTTCAACATCCTCCGGGATCCCAACCCGCACGTGGGTTTCGGCGGCACCGGTGCGCACTACTGCATCGGCGCGAACCTGGCGCGCATGACGATCAGCCTGATCTTCAACGCGGTCGCCGACCACATGCCCGAGCTCAAACCGATCTCCGCACCCGAGCGGCTGCGCTCGGGGTGGCTGAACGGCATCAAGCACTGGCAGGTCGACTACACCGGCAAGTGCCCGGTCGCCCACTGATGGACTTCACCCTGGACTCGGCACAGCAGGCTGTCGCCGACGTCGTCACCTCTGTCCTCGAACGCAATTTAACCTGGGAGGCGCTGGTCGACGGCGGTGTGACCGCGCTGCCGGTGCCGGAACGCCTCGGCGGTGACGGTGTCGGCCTGGCCGAAGTCGCGACGGCGTTGACCGAGCTCGGCCGACGTGCCGCCGTCACTCCGGCCTTGGCCACCTTGGGATTTGGTGTGGTGCCGCTGCTGGACCTGGCGTCCGACGAGCAGCAGAACCGCTATCTGGCGGGCGTGGCCAAGGGTGCGGTGCTGACCGCCGCATTGAACGAACCGGGCGCGGCCTTACCCGAACGTCCGGCGACGACGTTCGTGCACAGCCGGCTCTCGGGGACCAAGGTGGGCGTCGCATATGCCGACCAAGCGCAGTGGATGCTCGTCACCGCTGACAGCGCCGTGGTCGTGGTGTCGCCGAAGGCCGACGGTGTTCAGCTCGTCCGGACCCCGACCTCCAACGGCAGCGACGAGTACGCCGTCACGTTCGCCGACGTCCAGATTCCGGACGACGATGTGTTGACCGGTGCGACCAGCCGCCGGGTCAACCAACTGGCGTTGGCGATGATCGGCGCCTACGCCGACGGGCTGGTGGCCGGGGCACTGCGGCTGACCGCCGACTATGTGGCCAATCGGCACCAGTTCGGCAAGCCGCTGTCGACGTTTCAGACTGTCGCCGCACAACTCGCCGAGGTTTACATTGCCTCGCGCACAATCGATTTGGCCGCCAAGTCGGCTGTTTGGCGGCTGGCCCAAGGGCGTGACGCCGACGACGACCTCGACGTGCTCGGGTACTGGGTGACGTCGCAGGCGCCGCCGGTGATGCAGATCTGCCACCACTTGCACGGCGGCATGGGCATGGACATCACCTACCCGATGCCGCGGTACTACTCGACGATCAAGGATCTGACCCGGCTGCTAGGTGGGCCGTCGCATCGTCTCGATCTCGTGGGAGCCCAATGTTCATCGACCTGACGCCCGAGCAGCGGCAGTTGCAAGCCGAGATACGGCAATACTTTTCCAATTTGATCTCGCCCGAAGAGCGTAAGGAGATGGAGGCCGACCGCCACGGGAAGGCCTACCGCGCGGTGATCCGGCGGATGGGTCAGGACGGCAAGCTCGGTGTCGGATGGCCGAAGGAGTTCGGCGGGCTGGGCTTCGGTCCGATCGAGCAGCAGATCTTCGTCAACGAAGCTCATCGCGCCGACGTGCCCTTGCCCGCCGTGACGCTGCAGACAGTGGGTCCCACCCTGCAGGTATACGGCAGCGAGATGCAGAAGAAGAAGTTCCTGCCCGCGATCCTGGCGGGCGAGGTGCATTTCGCTATCGGCTACACCGAGCCCGAGGCGGGTACGGACCTTGCGTCGTTGCGCACCACCGCAGTTCGGCATGGCGACGAGTACATCGTCAATGGGCAGAAGATCTTCACCACCGGCGCCCACGACGCCGACTACATCTGGCTTGCGTGCCGCACGGACCCTGAAGCGGTTAAGCACAAGGGAATTTCGATCCTGATCGTCGACACGAAGGATCCGGGCTACTCGTGGACACCGATCATTCTGTCCGACGGTGCACACCACACCAACGCGACGTACTACAACGACGTCCGTGTGCCGGTGGACATGCTGGTCGGCAAAGAGAACGACGGGTGGCGGCTGATCACCACGCAGCTCAACAACGAGAGAGTGATGCTCGGCCCGGCCGGTCGGTTCGCCGCCATCTACGACCGCGTGCACGCGTGGGCGTCCAAGCCGGGTGGTGACGGTGTCACGCCGATCGATCACGGCGACGTGAAACGCGCGCTGGGTGAGATCCATGCAATCTGGCGGATCAACGAGCTGCTGAACTGGCAGGTAGCGGCCGCAGGTGAGGACATCAACGTGGCCGACGCTGCCGCGACCAAAGTCTTTGGCACCGAGCGGGTTCAGTACGTCGGCCGGCTCGCCGAGGAGATCGTCGGCCGGTTCGGCAACCCCGCGGAGCCCGAGACCGCCGAGCTGCTGGAGTGGCTGGATGTGCAGACCAAACGCAACCTGGTCATCACGTTCGGTGGCGGAGTCAACGAGGTAATGCGCGAAATGATCGCAGCTGCCGGTCTCAAGGTTCCGAGGGTCCCGCGATGACCGGGGTGAGCGACATCCAGGAAGCGGTCGCGCAAGTCAAAGCCGCCGGACGCAGCAAGCCGCGGGCGGGCCGCGATCCGGTGAACCAGCCGATGATCAACAACTGGGTGGAGGCCATCGGCGACCGCAACCCCATCTACGTCGACGAAGCGGCCGCGCGCGCCGCCGGCCATCCCGGAATCGTGGCCCCGCCGGCCATGATCCAGGTCTGGACGATGATGGGCCTGGGCGGTGTTCGTCCCGACGACGACCCGCTGGGCCGGATCATCCAGCTCTTCGACGACGCCGGCTATATCGGCGTGGTGGCCACCAACTGCGAGCAGACCTATCACCGCTACCTGCAGCCCGGTGAAGAAGTCAGCGTCAGCGCCGAACTCGGCGACGTGGTCGGGCCCAAGCAGACCGCGCTCGGCGAGGGCTGGTTCATCAACCAGCACATCGTTTGGCAGGTCGGCGACGAGGACGTCGCCGAAATGAACTGGCGCATCCTCAAATTCCGGCCCAAGGACAGCGACAAACCGGCAGTGCCAGACGACTTGGATCCCGACACGATGATGCGGCCGGCGGCATCACGCGACACCAAGTTCTTCTGGGACGGCGTCAACGCCCACGAGCTGCGCATCCAGCGCCGACCCGACGGCAGCCTGCAGCACCCACCGGTGCCCGCGGTATGGCAGGACAAAGAAGCTCCGATCGACTACGTGGTGGCCAGCGGCAAGGGCACGGTGTTCAGCTTCGTGGTGCACCACGCACCCAAAGTGCCCGGTCGCACCCTGCCGTTCGTCATCGCGCTGGTCGAGCTCGAGGAAGGTGTGCGCATGCTCGGCGAGCTGCGCAACGTCGACCCCGCGAAGGTTGAGGTCGGAATGCCCGTTCGCGCAATCTATATCGACTTCCCCCAGAGCCCGAGCGGTCCGGCGTGGACCCTGTATGCGTGGGAGCCCGACGCATGAGCGCGCCAACTGTGGAAGTCGGGACCAAACTGCCCGAGCTGTCAATCTACGGCGATCCCACCTTCATCATCTCAACGGCCTTGGCCACGCGCGATTTTCAGGACGTGCACCACGACCGCGACAAGGCGCAAGCCAAAGGCTCGAAGGACATCTTCGTCAACATCCTGACCGACACCGGGCTGGTGCAGCGGTATGTCACCGATTGGGCCGGCCCGTCGGCGTTGCTCAGGTCCATTTCACTGCGGCTCGGTGTGCCGTGGTATGCGTACGACACGGTGACCTTCTCCGGAGAAGTGACCGCGATCGAAGACGGGCTGGTCACTGTGAAAGTAGTGGGTAGCAATAGTCTTGGCGATCATGTGGTCGCGACGGCGACGCTGACGATGGGGGATGCGTAGTGCTGTCCGGTAAAGCTGCGATTGTCGGCATCGGCGCGACCGACTTCTCGAAGAACTCCGGTCGCAGCGAATTACGGCTAGCCGCTGAGGCGGTGCAGGATGCGCTCGACGATGCGGGGCTCAGTCCGTCGGACGTCGACGGACTGACCACGTTCACGATGGACACCAACACCGAGATCGCCGTCGCGCGCGCGGCCGGTATCGGCGAGCTGACGTTCTTCTCGAAGGTGCACTACGGCGGCGGCGCGGCGTGCGCGATCGTCCAGCAGGCCGCGATGGCCGTCGCCACCGGGATCGCGAATATTGTTGTGGCGTACCGGGCGTTCAACGAGCGCTCCGGCATGCGATTCGGTCAGGTGCAGACCCGGCTCACCGAGAACGCCGATTCCACCGGCGTCGACAACTCGTTCTCGTACCCACACGGCCTTTCGACACCGGCGGCGCAGGTCGCGATGATCGCGAAGCGCTACATGCACTTGTCCGGTGCCACCAGCCGGGACTTCGGCGCCATCTCGGTCGCGGACCGCAAGCACGCCGCCAAGAACCCGAAGGCCTACTTCTACGAAAAGCCGATAACGATTGAGGACCACCAGAACTCGCGATGGATCGCCGAGCCGCTGCGGTTGCTGGACTGCTGTCAGGAGACCGACGGCGCGGTCGCGATCGTGGTGACTTCGGCCGAGCGGGCCAAGGACCTCAAGCACCGGCCGGCTGTCGTCGAGGCCGCGGCGCAGGGCTCTAGCCCCGACCAGTACACGATGGTCAGCTACTACCGGCCCGAGCTCGACGGCCTGCCCGAGATGGGCTTGGTCGGCCGGCAATTGTGGCAACAATCGGGCCTGAACCCGGCCGATATCCAGACCGCCGTTCTCTACGACCACTTCACGCCGTTCACGCTGATCCAGTTGGAGGAGTTGGGTTTCTGCGGTAAAGGCGAGGCCAAGGACTTCATCGCCGATGGTGCCATCGAGCTCGGCGGGCGGTTACCCATCAACACCCACGGCGGCCAGCTCGGCGAGGCCTACATCCACGGCATGAACGGCATCGCGGAGGGTGTTCGTCAACTGCGCGGCAGCTCGGTGAACCAGGTGCCGAACGTCGAGCACGTCCTCGTTACCGCCGGCACCGGGGTCCCCACGTCGGGCCTGATCCTGGGCTAGCCCAGCTCGCGGAGCACGCACGTCGCCCAGCGTGAAGTTAGGTGCACTCTCGGCGCCCCGCGGTGAACGTAGCTTCATGCTTGCGCGGGGGACCGTCGGTGAAGTGACGTAATTGCCCAGTCGTGCCAGCCTTCGCACATGGGGGAGCCATTCATCGGCAGCGAAGCCCTCGCTGCAGGCGCGCTGACCAAGGGCCAGTTGGCCACGTACCACACGCGGTTGTTTCGCGACGTCTACATATCGCACCACAGCGAGGTCACCGCCGTCCACCGCGCCACGGCCGCGTGGCTATGGTCAGGTCGTCGCGGTGTAGTTGCCGGATTCTCCGCCGCGGCGCTGCACGGCAGCAAATGGGTAGAGGTGACGCGGCCAGCCGAGCTCATCCACGACAATCGGCATCGCCTCAGCGGTCTGGCGGTACATACCACCGCGTTCGAGCCTG
Organism: Mycobacterium noviomagense; assembly: GCF_010731635.1. NCBI lineage: Bacteria > Bacillati > Actinomycetota > Actinomycetes > Mycobacteriales > Mycobacteriaceae > Mycobacterium > Mycobacterium noviomagense. The sequence goes on along the minus strand of NZ_AP022583.1, from coordinate 1,288,000 downwards.
ATGAGACCCAGACCATTGCCGGCGTGTCAGTGACTATCCCGCCCCGCACGGCACTTGACCTGGCCTGCTGGTACCCCACCATGGTGGCTGTACCCGCGATGGACGCACTGGCCCGCGCAACCGACCTCAAACTCGCCGACGTGGAGTTGCTGATGCAGCGGTACAAGGGCCGCCGTGGCCTACGCCGCGCGAGGGTATCGCTGGACCTGGTCGATGCGGGAGCAGAGTCTCCGAAAGAAAGCTGGCTGCGGCTCATCCTGATTCGTGCCGGACTGCCCAAGCCAAAGACGCAGATCCGGGTCTATGACGAGCTCACCGGTAGGGTGGCCTATCTCGACATGGGGTGGGAGGATCTCAAGGTCGCGGTCGAATACGACGGCGAACACCATCAAAGTGACCCACGCCAATACCGGTACGACGCCAAACGCCATGAGATGCTCCAACGTCTTGGCTGGATCGTCGTCCGAGTGCTCGCAGGCGACCGGGAACCTGACATCATTCGCCGCCTCCGGGCCGCGCGGGCTCGACATACCCCACTGCCAACGCGACAGTGAAGTTAGGTTCACCCGCGGGCGTCCGCAGTGAACCTAATTTCACACCCGGCGGTTCGGCCGCAAGGACGTTAGGCGGCGACCAACTCCACGCCGCTGAGCACCACCGCGTTGTCGCGGGTGGGCACCGTGACGCTGGCCACGATGCGGCCGTCGTCGCGCCACATGCGCGCCAGTAATGTCTCGCCGGGAAAGACCACACCGGCAAAACGTGCACCGTATGAGGCGACGCGGCTCACGTCGCTATCCAGGCAGGCGTCGACGATCGCCTTGCAAGTAATCCCGAAGGTGCACAAACCGTGCAGGATCGGTCGCGGAAACCCTGCCGCCGCAGCGAATTCGGGATCCGAGTGCAGCGGGTTGCGGTCGCCGCAGAGCCGATACAGCAGCGCCTGCTGCGGCAACGTGGGCAACTGCACCTCTACGTCGGGATCCCGCTCCGGCGCCTCGACCGACGTCGACGGGCCGCGCTCGCCGCCGAATCCGCCTTCCCCGCGGGCGAAGATCGACCGCCGCTGCGTCCACAACGGAGTGCCGTCGGGCGCCGTCACCGACGTTTCGAGGACGACGACCGCGGCCTTGCCTTTGTCCCAGACCTCGACGATGCGGCTCGAAGCATGAGCGCTGCCGGACGGCGGCAGCGGCGCGGGCACGCTGATTTGCTCGGAGGCATGCAGAATTTTCGCCAGGTCGATCTCCACACCTGGCCAGCTGACGCTCGGCGGTTCGATCTGGTGAAACGATGCCGCCACACAGCCGAACGTGGGCAGCACCTGCGGCTTGTGGTCGATGACGTAGCTGAGCTCACGCGGACTCACCGGGTCGGCGCCGGCTCCCAGTGCCAAGTTGTAGAGCTGCACATCGGTTGCAGTCCAGGAAAATTCGACAGCACCGAACTCGGCACCGAGCGCGACGTCTGGGTTGATCGGCATCTCAGTTCTCCCCTGCGACGTGTAGAGCAGCGAGGTAACCAAATGTCATCGCCGGGCCGATGGTTCCGCCCGGGCCCGGATAGGTGTGTCCCATTACCGGGGCGCTGACGTTGCCCGCGGCGTAAAGCCCTTCGATGACGCTGCCGTCGTCGCGCAGCGCACGCCCATGGACGTCGGTGCGAATACCACCTTTGGTACCCAGGTCGCCGGGAACCATTTTGGCGGCGTAGTACGGCGGATGCCTGATCTCGCCCAGGTTCGGGTTGGGCTTGTTGGTCGGGTCGCCGTAATAGCGGTCGTAGGCGCTTTCGCCGCGGTGGAAGTCCTCGTCGATGCCCGACCGCGCAAAGCCGTTGAAACGCTGCACGGTTGGAAGGAAAGCGTCGACCGGCAGCCCGGCCTTGGCGGCCAGCGCCTCCAACGTGTCCGCCTGGATGATCACACCCGAATCCAGCCATTTACGCGGAATACGTTGCCCAGGCTGCAGTCCCGCGAAAATGTAGCGGTTCCGGTATTGCTGGTCGAACACCAGCCACGCCGGGATGTTCTCGCCCGGCCCGGGGCCTTGGCCATATTCCCCGCCGTACATGTGGTGGACGGCCTCGACGTAGGGCATCGATTCGTTCATGAACCGCTTGCCCGACATGTTGACGATGATCGACCCCGGTGAATTGCGCTCCGACAACGCGAACCATGGTGCACCCACGAGGGGAACGGTCGGGCCCCACCAGGCGTCTTCCATCAGATCCAAGGTGGCGCCGAGCTTTTCGGCTGCAACAATGCCGTCACCCGTGTTGGCTTTGGCCCCAACGGTCCATTCCGTGGTGATGGGAGCCCGCTGGTATTTGACCCGCATCTGCTCGTTGTGCTCGAATCCGCCGCAGGCCAAAATCACTCCGCGTCGGGCCCTGATCAGGTGCGGCTCGGATGCCTCCGAAGTGCTGTCCACGACGTACACGCCGCGAACCGCGCCGTCCTCGACGTAAAGGTCTGTCAACGCGGTGTTGAGCTGCACCGGAACGTCGGCCTGCCGCAGCCCGATGCGCAGCGGGCCGATCAGTGCGCGCCCCATGCCGACCAGGTTCTTGCCGGTCGCCTTGGCCCACATCGTGCGTGCGCCTACCTTCAGGCTGCGCAGCACACCGCGCGGGTGGCGCTTGAGCATGTTCAAGCGTACGTAGTCCTGTTGCATCACAACGACATTCAGCGGCACCTTGCCGTACGGCGGCTCCAGCCCCGGCAGGTCGGGCCCGAGTTTTTTGGCGTCGAACGGCTTCGGCTCGATCGAACGGCCACTCGGGCGCCCGCCCGGCGCCTCGGGGTAATAGTCCGAATAGCCGGGCACCCAGCACATCTTCAATGGGGTGTGCTTGAGCACGAACGACAGCATCTCCGGCCCGCGCTCCAGATAGGTGTCGATGCGCTGCGGTTCGACGATGTCGCCGATGATGCTGTGCAAATAGGTCCGGGCGGCCTCCGGGGTATCCCGAACGCCGTCGCGCTTGAGGACCTCGTTGTTCGGAATCCAGACGCCGCCGCCGGAGCGCGCCGTCGACCCGCCGTAATGCGGAGCCTTCTCGATAACTATTGTCGAGAGGCCCCGGTGAGCGGCGGTAAGGGCGGCAACCATGCCGGCGCCGCCGCTCCCGACCACGACGACGTCGAACTCCTGAGCTGTCATGTAGAACACGTTATAGAATTGCCAGGGGCGGGCGCTACTGCCCCGGTCACACCCACGAGGGGACTTCGGTAAATGCTTCCACCCGCCACCCGCGAGGCGCTGGCCGCCGACCTGGCGCAGGCCGAGCGCAGCCGTCAGCCGATCCCACCGTTGACCGCTGCCCACCCGGAGATCGACGTTGTTGACGCCTACGAGATCCAGCTGATCAATATCCGTCAGCGGGTGGCCGCCGGTGCGCGGGTGCTCGGGCACAAGGTAGGCCTCTCGTCGCTGGCGATGCAGCAGATGATGGGTGTCGACGAGCCCGACTACGGCCATTTGCTCGACGACATGCAGGTGTTCGAAGACACCCCGGTCCAGGCGGCGAAATACCTGTATCCGCGGGTCGAAGTGGAAGTCGGATTCATCCTGGCCGCCGACCTGCCCGGTGCGGAGTGCACCGAGCACGACGTGCTGGAGGCGACCGCCGCCTTCGCCCCGGCGATCGAGTTGATCGACACCCGGATCACCGACTGGACGATCGCGTTGTGCGACACCATCGCCGACAACGCCTCCTCGGCGGGCTTCGTCCTCGGCGAGGCACGGGTGGCGCCGGCAGATATCGACATCACCGGAATCGAAGCGGTGCTGTCCCGCAACGGTGAGGTGGTGGCCAAGGGCCGCAGTGACGCCGTGTTGGGCAATCCGGTCACCGCGGTGGCGTGGCTGGCGCGCAAGGTGGAGAGTTTTGGTGTGCGGCTCAAGGCCGGCGACATCGTCTTACCCGGCTCGTGTACCCGAGCCATCGACGTCCGGCCCGGCGATCATTTCGTCGCCGAGTTCGGCGGGCTCGGCTCGGTGCGGTTGACTTTCAAATAGAGGAGCGTTCATGCCATCCAAAGCTTCCGTGGCGATCGTCGGGTCGGGCAATATCAGCACCGACTTGCTGTACAAACTGCTGCGCTCGGAATGGTTGGAGCCGCGCTGGATGGTCGGCATCGACCCGGAAAGCGAAGGCCTGGCCCGAGCCCGCAAGCTCGGACTGGAGACCACCCACGAGGGCGTGGACTGGCTGCTGGCCCAACCGGAGAAACCGGACCTGCTGTTCGAGGCCACCAGCGCCTACGTGCACAAGGCGGCAGCTCCGAAGTACGCCGAAGCCGGCATCCGGGCGGTCGACTTGACGCCGGCCGCGGTCGGCCCGGCGGTGGTGCCCCCCGCCAACCTGCGTGAGCACCTCGACGCGCCCAACGTCAACATGATCACCTGCGGCGGCCAGGCCACGATCCCGGTCGTGTACGCGGTATCCCGGGCCACCGAAGTGCCCTACGCCGAGATCGTCGCATCGGTTGCGTCCGTGTCGGCCGGACCCGGCACCCGGGCCAACATCGACGAGTTCACCAAAACCACGGCCCGCGGTGTCGAGACCATCGGCGGGGCGCAGCGCGGTAAGGCGATCATCATCTTGAACCCCGCCGACCCGCCAATGATCATGCGCGACACCATCTTCTGCGCGATCCCCGAGGACGCCGACCGCGACGCGATCGCCAAATCCATCCATGACGTCGTCGCCGAGGTGCAGACCTACGTGCCGGGATACCGGTTGCTCAACGAGCCGCAGTTCGACGAGCCGTCGCTGAACTCCGGCGGTCAAGCTTTGGTCACCACCTTCATCGAGGTGGAGGGCGCCGGCGATTACCTGCCCCCCTATGCGGGCAACCTGGACATCATGACCGCGGCGGCCACGAAGGTCGGCGAGGAGATCGCGAAGGAGACGCTGTCGGTCGCAGGAGGCACACGATGAGTACCCGCGCCATCGACGATGCAGAGCGAAGCGATGAGGAGGAGTGACGCCCATGAGTGAGGTCTTCTTCAATCCGGTGTGGGACATCCGAATCACGGACACCTCGCTGCGGGACGGTTCCCACCACAAACGCCACCAGTTCACCAAAGACGAAGTCCACTCGATCGTGGCGGCCCTGGACGCTGCCGGGGTGCCGGTGATCGAGGTGACCCACGGCGACGGCTTGGGCGGATCGTCGTTCAACTACGGCTTCTCCAAAACCCCTGAGCAGGAACTGATCAAACTCGCCGCCGAGACCGCAAAAGAGGCCAAGATCGCGTTCTTGATGCTGCCCGGGGTCGGCACCAAAGACGACATCAAAGAAGCCCAGGACAACGGTGGGTCGATCTGCCGGATCGCCACCCACTGCACCGAGGCCGACGTGTCCATCCAGCACTTCGGGCTGGCCCGCGAACTGGGCCTGGAAACCGTCGGGTTCCTGATGATGGCCCACACGATTCCGCCGGAGAAACTGGCCCAACAAGCCCGGATCATGGCGGACGCCGGCTGCCAGTGCGTCTACGTCGTCGACTCCGCGGGCGCCCTGGTCCTCGAAGGCGTGCGCGACCGGGTCGCCGCTTTGATCGCCGAGCTCGGCGACCACGCCCAGGTCGGTTTCCACGGGCACGAGAACCTCGGGTTGGGGGTGGCCAATTCGGTGGAGGCCGTGCGCGCGGGCGCCAAGCAGATCGACGGCTCGTGCCGGCGCTTCGGCGCGGGGGCGGGCAACGCTCCGGTCGAGGCGTTGATCGGGGTCTTCGACAAGATCGGCGTGAAAACCGGCATCGACTTCTTCGACATCGCCGATGCCGCCGAGGACGTCGTGCGCCCGGCCATGCCGGCCGAATGCCTGCTGGACCGCAACGCGCTGATCATGGGCTACTCCGGGGTGTACTCCAGCTTCCTCAAGCATGCCGTCCGCCAGTCCGAGCGCTACGGAGTGCCGGCGCATCAACTGTTGCACCGCGCGGGTCAGCGCAAGCTCATCGGCGGCCAAGAAGACCAGCTCATCGACATCGCGCTTGAGATCAAGCGCGAGCAGACCCAGGATCGGGCCGTCGCCCCTTAGTCCGCTGCTGGCTATCCTCGAGGGCAGTGGCAACGGTGCACCAACCGGCTAAGAGGAGTAGTCCCATGACCAGTCTTCCCCGCAGACGCCCCGGCCTGCTTGCCGCGGCGCTGTTGAGCCTCATCGCCCCTGCTGTGATCGCGTTGCCAGTGGCCGGCGCCGATCCTGCGCAGCCGTGCAACCAGACCGTCGGCGATTCGATCGACCAGTACCTGCAAAAGCACCCGGCCCTCCACCAGCAGCTGCAGGCCAGGGCGCAGGCGGAAGACGGCAACGGCAACGTCATCGACTACCTGAACCGGCATCCGGATGTGCGGCAGCATCTGATCGATCTGTCGCAGCAGTGCGCGCCGTAGTGAGTCGGTCTCGTCGGTGAGCGCTGTGGCGGACACCCGGGAATGTTCGCCCATTGACGAAAACTAGAACACGTTCTAGCGTCTAGTCGTGTCCGCTCGCCTCTTCTCTGAGCCGCTTGCCTCCGCGATCGCCGAGGCCGAGGAACTTGTCGCCGCCGCCCCGCACATCGAGACCGAAGCCGACCTGCTCGAGGGACTGCAGTACCTGGCGGGCTGTGTCGAGGCCTGCACGCATATGGCGTTCAACTACGAGCGCGATCATCCGTTTCTGCTGTCGGGTACCGGCCCGTTCACCAAGATGGGCCTGGACAACCCGGACACCCTGTACTTCGGCACCCGCGTGCTTCCCGACCACGACTATGTGATCACCGGCAAGCGCGGCACCACAACCGACTTGAGCTTTCAGCTGCTCGGCGGCGAGTACACCGATGACAACGTGCCCGGTAGCCAGGTCGCCTTCGACGACCGCGAGCTCGACATCGCCGAGGACGGCAGCTTCGGGTGGCGGCTGCGCCCAACCACGCCGGGGCAACTGGTGATCCGTGAGGTGTACGGCGACTGGTCGCAGCAGCGCGGCACGGTGGCGATCGCCAGACTCGACACCGCCGGAACCGCACCACCGCCGTTGACCCGCCAAACCATCGAAAAGCGCTATGCCACAGCGGGAAAGCAACTGGTCCAACGGGTGAAGACTTGGCTGCAGTTCCCGCAGTGGTTCTATCTCAACATCCCGGTCAATACCATGGTGGCGCCCCGGCTGACGCCCGGCGGGCTGGCCACGCAGTACTCCTCGGCCGGGCATTTCGACTTGCAGCCCGGTCAGGCGCTGGTCATCACGGTGCCGGTGAGCGACGCACCCTATCTGGGCTTCCAGCTGGGCAGCATGTGGTACATCTCGCTGGACTACATCAACCACCAGACGTCGCTGAACGCCACTCAGGCCCAAGCCGATTCGGACGGCAAGATCCGCATCGTGGTTGCCGACCAGAATCCGGGCGTCACCAATTGGGTGGAGACACTCGGGCATCGCCGCGGTTTCCTGCAGTTCCGCTGGCAGCGCGTGTCACGTGAGCTCACCGAGGCCGACGGGCCCACCGTCGACCTCATCGACTTCGACGCGATACCGGCCGCGCTGCCGTACTACGAGCACAACAAGATCTCCCAAGAAGACTGGCGCTCACGAATTGCCTTGCGCCAACAGCAAATCGCCAACAGGATGCTGGGGTAACGATGGCCGGAATGCTCGACGGCAAGGTAGTGGTGATCAGCGGTGTGGGTCCCGCGCTCGGCAGCACGCTGGCACGCCGATGTGCCCGCGACGGCGCGGACCTTGTGCTGGCGGCCCGTACCGCCGAACGCCTGGACGATGTTGCCAAGCAGATCACCGACACCGGGCACCGCGCGGTAGCGGTGGCCACCGATATCACCGACGACGAGCAGGTGAAAAACCTCGTTGACTCCGCGCTGGCCGCCTACGGCAAGGTCGACGTGCTGATCAACAACGCGTTTCGGGTGCCGTCGATGAAACCGTTGGCGGGCACGTCGTTTCAGCACATCCGCGACGCGATCGAGCTCACCGTGCTGGGTGCGCTGCGGCTGATCCAGGGTTTCACCCCGGCGCTGGCGGATTCCCAAGGCGCGATCATCAATGTCAACTCCATGGTGATCCGGCATTCGCAGCCGAAGTACGGCGCTTACAAGATGGCGAAGTCCGCCCTGCTTGCCATGTCGCAGTCGCTGGCCAGCGAACTCGGCGAGCAAGGCATCCGCGTTAATTCCGTTGCGCCCGGCTACATCTGGGGGGAAACGCTCAAGGGCTACTTCGAGCACCAGGCTGGCAAGTACGGCACCACAGTGGAGCAGATCTACACCGCCACCGCGGCCAACTCCGACCTCAAGCGCCTGCCTACCGAAGACGAAGTTGCTTCAGCCATCGTGTTTTTGGCGAGCGATCTGTCCAGCGGCATCACCGGGCAGACCCTGGACGTCAACTGCGGGGAGTACAAGGCGTGACTGAGCGCACCGACGTCGGCACGGTCGACGAGCTGCACGCCTCGGCCACCAAGATGACCGGGCTCGACGATTTCGGCAGCGACGACGACAACTACCGTGAAGCGCTGGCGGTATTGCTCGACTCCTATCGGCGCGAGGCGGACCTGACGCCGTTGGGCAGCAAAATGAACCGCTACTTCCTGCGCGGTGCGCTCGTGGCCAGGCTGCTGTCGGAGGCGGCCTGGAAGCAGTACCCCGAGCACGCCGACGTCGTGATCGAGCGGCCGATCTTCGTCACCGGTTTGGTGCGCACCGGCACCACCGCGCTGCACCGGCTGCTGGGCGCCGACCCTGCCCATCAGGGTCTGCAGATGTGGCTGGCCGAGTACCCGCAGCCTCGCCCGCCGCGCGACAGTTGGGAATCGAATCCGGTGTATCGCGAGCTCGATGCGCAGTACACCCGGCATCACGAGGAGAATCCCGGCTACACCGGGCTGCATTTCATGGCCGCCGCCGAACTCGAGGAGTGCTGGCAGCTGCTGAGGCAGTCGTTTCATTCGGTGTCGTATGAAACGCTGGCCCACCTGCCCAGCTATGCGCGATGGCTGTCCGAGCAGGACTGGACGCCGGCATATCGCCGGCACCGCAAGAACCTTCAGCTGATCGGTCTCAACGACGCCGACAAGCGGTGGGTGCTCAAAAACCCCAGCCATCTGTTTGCGCTGGACGCGTTGATGGCGACCTACCCCGACGCGCTCGTGATCCAGACCCATCGGCCGGTCGAGACGATCATGGCTTCGATGTGCTCGTTGGCGCAGCACACCACCGAAGGATGGTCGAACACCTTCGTCGGCGCCCAGATCGGCTACGACTCAATGGAAACCTGGTCGCGAGGTTTGGAGCGGTTCAACGCCGCGCGCGCCAAATACGATCCGGCCCAGTTCTACGACGTCGACTACGCCGATTTCATCGCCGATCCTATTGGCACCGTGGAGGCGACCTACCGACACTTCGGGCTGACGCTCACCGACGAGGCGCGGGCCGCCATGGAAAAAAGCCACGCCGAAAGCAAGAGCGGCCCGCGGGCGCCGAAACACACGTATTCGCTTGGCGATTACGGGCTGACCGCGGAGTCCGTTAAGGAGCGCTTCGCCGGCCTGTAGCGGACGACGGCGAGCAGACGCAAAAGCCCCTATTTCCCTCGGAAATTAGGAGCTTTTGCGTCTTCTCACGCACGCAACTAGCCGTCGCCCGGAGGCGGAGCGGACGGCGCCGGCTCCAAAATGCCCTCGGCGATCGCATGATCGATGCTGTCGGCCAGCTTCGGGCACGTCGGAATGCGCGCGGTATCACCACCGGTTTCCCGTACTTCGGCGAAGTAGGCACAGCGCTCGGCAGCATGCGAATTCCATTGCACCGATGTATGTCCTGGCCCGAGCTTCCTGACGAGCACCGAGACGTGGCAGTAGCGGCAATCAACGGGTTGCAGACCCCAGCTGAGATACCGCTCCCGGTCGCGCTGGGTGGCTTCGCGCAGCGCCGCAGCATGTTTCGGGTCGGTGGGGACGGCGGGCGCCGTCGAGCCGCTGCTACCGGGCTGCGGCGCCGGTTGTTCATCGCCGTGGGCGCCATGCAGGGCAAGCATCGACCGTGCCAGCTGATCGACGTCGGGAACGTTCGGCTCGTTGTCCGGGGTCATCGTGACGGCTCGGTCGCTTGCCCTTTCGCTTCTTCTTCGGCCCTGCGCCGCAGGTTCTCCTCGACCTCGGCGTGCCAGAACTCGTTCGCCTTGGTGGTGTCCACCTCGATCTCGAACCGGTCGGTCATATCCGGTGTGACATCGGCGACGTCGACGTAGAACTGCTGATACCACCGACGCATCTGGTAAACCGCGCCGTCTTCCTCGACAAGCAGCGGGTTGTCGATGCGGGTCTTGTGCTTCCAGATCTCGACATCCTGCAGGAAGCCCTTGCTGACACCCTCGGTGAACGCCGCCGCAAGCTTGTCGGTGGTCGCGTCGTCGAGGCCTTTGGGCTTTTCGACGATGACACCCCACTGCAACACGAACGAGTTCTGGGTCACCGGGTAGTGGCAGTTGATCAGGATCGACTCGGCCTTGTAATCACCGTAGGTGTTGTGCAGCCAGTTGATCATGAACGACGGCCCGAAGTAGGACGCCTCCGAATCCAGGTGCGCCTCGCCGTAAGTGGTGCCCATGTCGTCGACGTCGGGGCGACCGACATTGTGCAGATACTGCGACGCGATGTGACCCTCGAAGACGTTCTTGAAATACGTTGGCAGACCGAAATGGATGTAGAAGAAGTGCGCCATATCGGTGACGTTGTCGATGATGTCGCGGCAGTTGCTGCCCTCGATCAGAATCGAGTTCCACCGCCAGCCGGTCCACTCGTCGCTGTGCGCCTCCGGGATCTCCGGAATTCGCACCTCGGGCTGCGGCGGGTTGCGCTCGTGGTCGTGCCAGACAAAAAGCAGGCCGCCGCGCACATCGGTGTGCCAGGACCGGGTGCGGGCCAGCTTCGGGGTGCGCTTGGCGTAAGGCACCAGCTTGCACCTGCCGTCGCCACCCCAGCGCCAGTCGTGGAACGGGCAGGCGACCTCGTCGCCCTTGATCGTGCCCTGGGCGAGGTTCCCGCCCATGTGCCGGCAGTAGCCGTCGAGGACGTGCAACTCGCCCTGTGAGTCGGCGAACACGACCAGATGGGTTCCGAACGCCTCGATGCCGTGCGGCTTGCCGTCCAGATAGTCCTTGACCGGGCCGAGGCAATGCCAGCCGCGGGCGTACCGGCCGGGCAGGGCCCCGGCGTCAATCTCGCGGATGGCGGCCGTCTCGGTAGCCATGACACCTCCAACATTCTGAGCTTCTAACTAGAACACGTTACAGTTTTGGCCCCGGATCGTGCAATGACGGTGGCCGCCCGGCGACGACGCTCACCACGGGCGGTCTGAGGAGGAGATGGGCAATAACACCGGGTCTGCGGCTATATCCGGCCTGCGGTATATGTGAACGATGCCGCTGTTTGCCTTCGAGGGCCGATCGCCGAAAGTCGATCCGACCGCATTCGTCGCCCCGACCGCGTCGCTGATTGGCGACGTCACGATCGAGGCGGGGGCGTCGGTGTGGTTCAACACCGTGCTGCGGGGCGACTACGCGCCGATTGTGGTGCGCGAAGGCGCAAATGTCCAAGACGGATCGGTGCTGCACGCGCCCCCTGGCATCCCGGTCGACATCGGTCCAGGGGCGACGGTGGCGCACATGTGCGTGCTGCACGGCGTGCATGTGGGTGCTGAGGCGCTGATCGCCAACCACGCCACGATCCTCGACGGCGCAGTCATTGGGCCTCGCAGCATGGTCGCAGCCGGAGCGCTGGTGCTGGCCGGTACGCAGATTCCCGCCGACGTGCTGGTGGTGGGATCACCTGCCAGCGTCAAAGGCCCGCTCGCCGGGACCAGCGCTGAGACATGGGTGAAGGTGAACCCGCAGGCTTACCAGGACCTGGGCCGCCGCTATCTGACCGGTCTGGAGCCGATTTAGCTTGGCGAGCAGACGCAAAAGCACCCATTTCGGCACGAAATAGGGTGCTTTTGCGTCTGCTCGGCCTACACGGGCCGCGCGGTGGCGGCGGCGCGGTCCATCTCCCAGTAGGCGCGCAACGCGACCAGCTTGCCGTCGTCATTGGCCTTATAGGTGAAGACTCCTTCGGCGGTGATCTGGTGTCCGCCCATGGTGATGACGATGTTGCCGACGTTGGCTTCTTCGTTGCCGCACTGGAAGGTGTCGAGGAAGTCAAACTCGATCTTGTCGGTGGGGGCAATCGCCTTGTCCCAGAACGCCGAGATCGCGTCGCGGCCTCGGTGGCCTTTTCCTTCGGGGTCGTAAGCCGAGGGGCCGATCGGGTCTTCGACGATGGCGTCGTCGGCGAATACCTCCAGCCAGGCCTGTTTGTCCTTGGCCTGCACCGCTTCTCGTGAGCGGCGGCCGGCCGCGTGCGCGGGATGCTCGGTCTTGGTCTGCGTGTCGGTCATAGTCAGTCCTGCCAGCCGGAGTGGATGTAAGTGTCGGCGAAGCGCTTCAAGGAGTCGCGTTTCTTGTCCAGCGGTGCATTGAAGCCCAGGCCCTCGAGAACCCAGGGGATGACGATGTTGTCGGTGACGCCGATCTGCGCGAGCTCTCGGTGCCCGTCAACGCCGAACTTATCGATGCACACCGCTTGGTACTCGAATGGCTGGTCGGCGCGACCGTATTCGGAGCGCAACTCGCCCAGCCGGCCGATGGTTTGGGCGAGTTGCTCGGCAGTCATCATCGCGCTGGTCCAGCCGTCGCCGACCCGTGCCGCGCGCTTCAAAGCGACCTCGGTGTGTCCGCCGACATAGAACGGCACCGGCTGACTGGGCGCCGGGCTCATCTGCAGCCTGTCGAAGTCGTAAAACTCGCCGTGGAATTCAACCATGCCGCCGCCGAGCACCAGCTTGATGACCTCGATCATCTCGTCGACCCGGGCCCCGCGACGCTTGTACGGCTGCCCACACCATTCGAATTCCTCTGGTGCCCAACCTATGCCGACTCCGAAACCGAACCTGTTGTTGGTCAGGTTGGCGACCGAGCCGACTTGGCGGGCCAGCAGCAGCGGGTTGCGGGAGCCGAGCTTCATCACGTTGGTGTAGAACCGCAGCCGTGTAGTCACCGCTCCCATCGCGGCGGCGGCGATCAACGGGTCGACCCACGGAGTGTTCTCGTCCCACATCCGCGACCCGTCGGCGGTGTAGGGGTAGTCGGCGGCCGCCTTTTCCATGTAGAACAGCGAATCCGGCAACGCGATCGCGTCGAAGCCGACTTCCTCAGCGATGCGGGCGATGTCGAGCAGTTCGTCGATCGGCCCCATCGCGATACTGCAGGTGTACTTCATGTGACCGGTCACGGCTTGTCGGCCCCTACCACCCACATGGAGTAGTACTGGGAGCCGCCGCCATAGGCGTGGCCCAGGGCTTTTCGTGCACCGGGGACTTGGTGCGCCTCGCCCTTGCCCATCACCTGGATGGCCGCCTCGGCGAACCGGATCAGGCCCGAGGCGCCGATCGGGTTGGACGACAGCACGCCGCCAGAAGGGTTCACCGGCAGCCGCCCGCCGATGGCGGTCTCGCCGGCCTCGGTGAGCTTCCAGCCTTCGCCCTCGGGGGTAAATCCCAGATTCTCCAGCCACATCGGCTCGAACCACGAGAACGGCACGTAGATCTCGGCGGCATCGATCTCGTCGATCGGGCTGGTAATGCCGGCCGCTTTCCACAGCGCGGCCGCGCAGTCCCGGCCGGCCTGCGGGTTGACCTGGTCGCGCCCGGCGTATGCGAGCGGCTCGGTGCGCAGCGCGGTGGCGTGAATCCATGCCACTGGGTGACCCTCGGCGACACGCTGATCGGCGATCTCCTCGTTGCCGATGACAAGCGCGCAGGCGCCGTCTGACGAAGGACAGGTCTCGTCGAATCGGATTGGATCCCAGAGCATTTGGGACGACAGCACCTTCTCCAGGGTGATGTCGGGCTGCTGCACGTGCGCCAGCGGGTTCTTGGCGCCGTTGAGGCGGTCTTTGACCGCGACCATGGCGCCGATATGGGTCGGGGCCCCCGAGCGGCGGATGTATGCCCGGACGTGCGGAGCGAAGTAACCACCTGCTCCTGCGCCGACGGGTTTGGTGAACGGCACCGGAATCGACAGCGCCCACATCGCGTTGGATTCCGACTGCTTTTCCCAGGCCATCGCCAGCACGCGACGGTACTTGCCTGACTGCACAAGGCTGGCCGCGACGACGCCGGTCGAACCACCCACCGAACCGGCGGTGTGCACACGGATCAGCGGCTTTCCGCTAGCGCCAACGGCGTCGGCCATGAACAGTTCGGGCATCATGACGCCCTCGAAGAAGTCGGGTGCCTTGCCCACCACGACGGCGTCGATGTCGTCGAACGTGACGCCGGAATCGGCCAGTGCCCGGTCGATGGCCTCGCGCACCATGCCGTTCATCGAGACATCCCGGCGCTCTTTGACGTATTTCGTCTGCCCGGTGCCGAGGACGGCGGCGACTTGCTTAGTCATCCGCGCCACTCCTCCTCATCGCGCTCCGCGCTCTGCATCGTCGTTGGCGCGCCATCAGTTCTTCCTTTCCATCACCGCGACCAAATTCTGTTGCAGCGCAGGGCCGCTGGTGGCGTGTGCCAGCACCCGCCGCGCCGAGCCGTTCCAGATGTGTTGTGCGGCGAACCCGATTCGCTCAAGGCCGGCGACGAACATCGGATTGGCCGCCAGCGCACCGCCCGACGGGTTCACCTGGGCCGACGCCGGTATCCGCATGGCCTCAGTGAGGATGAGGTGCTGGTGGGTGAACGGGGCATGGATTTCGGCGACGTCGATCGTGCGCATCGTGCCGCCGGTAGCGATCCTGGTCGCCGCCCTTGTCGACGGCGACTCCGTGAGGTCACGGGCACCGAGTACGGGAGATTCGATGCGGTGCTCGAAACCGGTGATCCAGGCGGGGTTTTCGCGTAGCTCACGAGCGCGGTCGTCGGCGGCGAGCACGATCGCCGCGGCGCCATCGGTGATCGGTGCGACGTCGTGTCGGCGCAGCGGCTCGGCGAAGAACGGTTCGTTCAGCAGGTCATCCAGACTCTTGGCTGGCAAGCGGTCCACCCGCTGCGCAGCCGCGAACGAGTCGTAGGCTACCCGGGCCATCTGGTCGTAGCTCCACTTTTCAGCCTCAAGGCCGAGCCGGGCCTGCAGACCGGCGATCGACACGGAATCCGGCCAGAGCGGCGCAACCGTGTACGGATCGGTCTGCCTCGACAGGATGCGGCGCAATATTCCCGCCGATGACTTGCCGAACCCGTAGACCAGCGCGGTGTCGACCTCGCCGGTCAGCAGCTTGATGTAGGCCTCGTAGGCCGCCCATGCCGCGTCCATCTCGACATGTGATTCGTTGATGGGCGGCACCGCGCCGATCGAGTCGACCGCGGAGATGAACGAAAATGCCCGGCCGGCAAGGTAATCGGAGGATCCGGAGCACCAGAAGCCGATATCTGCCTTGGTGATGCCGAGCTCGTCGTACAGCTGGGCGAAGCACGGCATCAGCATCTCGACGCCGTTGGTGGTGCCGTCGGTGCGGCGGACATGCGGGGCGTGGGCGAAGCCGACCACCGCAACATTGCGAGCGCTCATAGGTAACGAAGCCCTTTACAGGTGGTGCTTGTAGGTGTCGTAGTCGGCGTCGGGTTCGCCCGTCGGCCGGAAATGCGAAATGTTGTCGATGCCCAGCCCCCATTCCTCGCGGGGCCGCCACACCGCTTCGACGCGCATGCCCATCCGCACCTCCGAGGCGTCGATCTCGGTCACCAGGTGCAAAAACGGAATGTCGGCCCCGTCGAGCAGCACATAGGCCGCGACATAGGGCGGCTTGATGCGCTGCCCGGCGAACGGGATGTTGATGATCGCGAACGTGGTGATCGTGCCCTTGTCCGACACCTCAACGTAGTTGTCGAGAGGTAATCCGGTGGCCGGATCGGCTTCTCGCGCAGGGAAATAGACCTTTCCGTTCTCGCCGGTCCGGGCGCCGAGCAACTTGCCTTCCTGCAGCGCCCGTAGATACGCGCTTTCCGGATGCGAAGCGGTGTGCTGGATCTCCATGTGGATCGGGGTGACGATCATCGTGACCGGATCCCGGTCGTCGCCGGATTGCGAAGATTCGGTTTGCGGTTCCCCCTCGCCGACAGCGAAATACGCGATGTCGGTGATGGCGCCGACCGGCTCGTCAACCCAGTGCGCGTGCACTCGCATGCCGGTGCGCATTGCTTTGGCCCCGTCGGCTCCGGCATCGACGGCGTGCAGCAGGGTGGTGTCGGCGCCGTCGAGCTTGATCAGCGCCCACGCGAACGGGCGGTCCAGTGGCTGGCCCTCCAGCGGTTCGGGTTGCCACGTCCAGGACTCGACGGTGCCGACGCTGGACACCGGTACCATCTCGCCCAGCGGTTCGTAGGTGACCGGGTCGTATTCGGCCGGCGGCACATGCACCCGGCCATCGGACCCGCGCACCCCGACGATGCGTCGGTCACGTAAAGCGGTGAAGAACTTACCGAGCGTCGGACCCACCGAACGGGTGTAGTCGAAGGACAACGTCAGCGGTGCCGAAAGAGGCGGCTCGGGTTGATCGATCAGGGTCAGGCGACTTGAGCTGGCTGTCACGGCTTCGAGTAGAACAGGTTCTAACAATCGTGGCAAGAATCGGTCGAAAGGTAATCTAATGAAGCTCGGCTTGCAGCTCGGATATTGGGGCGCTCAACCGCCGGACAACGCCGGCGACCTGGTGGCTGCGGCCGAGGACGCCGGCTTCGACGCGGTGTTCACCGCCGAGGCGTGGGGCTCGGATGCCTACACGCCGCTGGCCTGGTGGGGCGCCTCCACCCACCGCGTGCGACTGGGTACGTCGGTGGTGCAACTGTCCGCGCGCACCCCGACCGCATGCGCGATGGCCGCGCTGACGTTGGATCACCTCTCGGGCGGCCGGCACATTCTCGGACTCGGCGTCTCCGGGCCGCAGGTGGTGGAGGGCTGGTATGGCCAGCGCTTTCCCAAGCCGCTGGCACGCACCCGCGAATACGTCGACATCATCCGCCAGGTGTGGGCCCGGGAAAAGCCGGTGACCAGCGCCGGTCCGCACTACCCGCTGCCGCTGACCGGCGAGGGCACTACCGGATTGGGCAAGGCGCTCAAGCCGATCACGCATCCGCTGCGCGCCGACATCCCCATCATGTTGGGCGCCGAGGGGCCCAAGAACGTGGCGTTGGCCGCCGAGATCTGCGACGGCTGGTTGCCCATCTTCTACGCCCCGCGGCTGGCCGGCATGTACAACGAATGGCTCGACGAAGGCTTCGCCCGACCGGGTGCACGCCGCACGCGGGAGGACTTCGAGATCTGCGCGACCGCGCAGGTGGTGATCACCGACGACCGCGCCGCCGCGTTCGCCGGCATCAAGCCATATCTGGCCCTCTACATGGGCGGCATGGGCGCCGAGGACACCAACTTCCATGCCGACGTCTACCGCCGGATGGGCTACTCCGAGGTGGTCGACGACGTCACCAGGCTGTTCCGCAGCAACCGCAAGGACGAGGCCGCGAAGGTCATTCCCGACGAGCTGGTCGACGACGCCGTGATCGTCGGCGACATCGACTACGTGCGTAAGCAGATCACCGTGTGGGCGGCCGCGGGCGTCACCATGATGGTGGTCTCCGCGCGCAGCCCAGAGCAGGTCCGCGAGCTTGCCGCCCTGGTGTGACTAGTCCTTGCCAGGCGATTAGAACACGTTCTAGATTGACCGGGTGACCTGGTCAGATCGCGCGGGCGTCGCCGAAGGTCATCTCGACGTTGCGCACCGATCCCGACACCAGCGCGCGCTTGGGCAGCCCCAACGACGCCAGCTCCTTGGCGTAGGTGTGATCGCCGAGCCGCAGCGTGGCGCCCCCGATGCGGCCACGCACGCCGGTCGTGTTCATCTCCCAGGGCACTTCGCGGGTGTTGCCCTCGGCGTAGGTGTAGGTCTTCAGCACTTGTGGCCGCGAGGTGAACACCGCCGGCACCGGCAGGCCGGGGCTGAAGTCGATGTGCGCGATGTGCGAGCCGTCGGCGCTGACGTCGAATCCGAAGTGGCGCTCCTCCCGCACGGTGAAGTCGGCCATGATTTTCGGGAAGCCCCAGATGCGGCGGCCGGCTTCCAACGTGAACGACTGGTCGACCGGCAGGTGATGGATGAACGCTGCGGCCGATCCCAGTGCCCGCAGCCCGCGCGCATGCGAGCCCGGCGGGTTGACCATGACCGCGGTACCGAATTCGTGATACTGCCCGAGGTCGCCGTCGAAGTAGCGGGCCAGCATCAGGTTGACCACGGCGCGTCCGGGCCGATACTGGCAGACCTCCAGGCCGCTGTAGTCGATGAGCCGCTGCGCGGCATCGGCGGCGACCGAGAACATCGCGCTATGCACATCGGCTTTGCGGATGCGGACCGGCATGGTCAACACCGTGCCGGCGATGGTGTGTTGCGAGGCAGACATGACGCTCACTGTAGTGGGGAGGGTGGCGATGACTGAAGCGATCGCAGTTCCTGACGTAGACCTGACCGACGGCACGTTTTATGCCAGTGGAGGGGCCCGGGCTGCATATCGCTGGATGCGGACCAACCAGCCCGTGTTTCGCGACCGCAACGGTCTGGCCGCCGCATCGACGTATCAGGCCATCATCGACGCCGAGCGCAATCCCGAACTGTTCTCCAACACCGGCGGGATCCGGCCCGACCAGGACGCGCTGCCGATGATGATCGACATGGACGATCCGCCACATCTGTTGCGGCGCAAGCTTGTCAACGCCGGCTTTACCCGCAAGCAGGTGAAGGACAAAGAACGGTCGATCGCTGAGCTTTGTGACACGCTGATCGACGCCGTGTGTGAACGCGGCGAGTGTGACTTTGTCCGAGACCTCGCCGCTCCGCTGCCGATGGCGGTCATCGGCGACATGCTCGGAGTGCGCCCGGAACAGCGCGACATGTTCCTCAAGTGGTCCGACGATCTGGTGGCGTTCCTCAGTTCCCATGTTTCGCAAGAGGATTTCCAGGTCACCATGGACGCCTTCGCCGCCTACAACGAGTTCACCAGGGCCACTATTGCCGCGCGCCGGCAAGAGCCGACCGAAGACCTGGTCAGTGTGTTGGTGAGTTCTGAAGTCGACGGCGAGCGGCTCTCCGACGACGAGCTCGTCATGGAAACACTGCTGATCCTCATCGGCGGCGACGAGACCACCCGGCACACGCTCTCCGGCGGCACTGAGCAGCTCCTGCGTAACCGTGACCAGTGGGAGATGCTGCAACGCGATCCGGATCAGTTGCTGCCCAGCGCAATTGAGGAGATGCTGCGCTGGACCTCGCCGGTGAAGAACATGTGCCGCACCCTAACGGCGGACACCGAATTCCACGGCACCCAGCTGTACAAGGGCGAGAAGATGATGCTGCTCTTCGAGTCCGCCAACTTCGACGAAGCGGAGTTCGACGAGCCTGAGCGCTTCGATATCACCCGAAACCCCAACAGCCACTTAGCGTTCGGTTTTGGTACGCATTTCTGTCTGGGTAATCAGCTGGCCCGGCTGGAGTTGACGCTGATGACCAGGCGAATCGTGGAGCGGCTGCCGGACCTGCGACTGGCCTCCGACGACAGGCTGCCACTGCGGCCCGCGAACTTCGTCAGCGGCTTGGAGTCGATGCCCGTGGTGTTCACCCCGACGGCCCCTCGACGGCGCTCGTGAACGGGTTGCGCATTGCGGTAACGGGCGGAACTGGATATGTGGGCGCTCACACCGTCAGCGCGCTGCTCGACGCCGGCCATGAGGTGAGGTTGCTGGTACATCCGGCGGAGGCCGACGCCGCCGTCAT
This sequence comes from Mycobacterium noviomagense, assembly GCF_010731635.1. Classification (NCBI taxonomy): domain Bacteria; kingdom Bacillati; phylum Actinomycetota; class Actinomycetes; order Mycobacteriales; family Mycobacteriaceae; genus Mycobacterium; species Mycobacterium noviomagense. Next base: position 1,268,129 of record NZ_AP022583.1, on the reverse strand, counting down.
CGACCGGTTGCGGGGCCTCGGACCGGTCACAGTAATGGTCGGTGACCTGCGAGCCGCGCCGACGATCAGCAATCTGCTCGCCGATGTCGACGCGGTGCTGCACGCCGCGGGAGTAGTCGGCACAAGCGAGCGCCACAAACGGTTGATGTGGGAGATCAACGCCTACGCGACCGAAGCTGTGCTGACGCGTGCGGTTGATCTCGGGCTCGACCCGGTGGTGTTGGTGAGCAGTTACAGCGCGCTGTTCCCGCCGCCGGATGGCGTGATTTCCGAGAAGTCCCCAACGGCGTCTGGCCGCAGCGCCTATGCCCAGACCAAGGGTTATGCCGACCACGTCGCGCGCCGGCTGCAGGCCGCCGGCGCACCGGTTGTGGTGACCTATCCCTCCAGCGTGGTCGGCCCGGCGTTTGGTACGGCCCCCGGTGTAACCGAACGCGGCTGGGCGCCGATCGTGCGCTGGTCGGTTGCACCGTCCGTGCGCGGCGGCATGCAGATGGTCGACGTACGTGATGTCGCCGAGGTGCACGTGCGCCTGATGGAACGCGGCCGCGGCCCGCGTCGCTACGTCTGCGGTGGGCTGATGCTCACCTTCGACGAGGTGGTGGACGCGCTCGAAGAGGGCCTCGGGCGTCCGGTGCGCCGGATCCGGCTCTCGCCGCGAACTTTCCGCGTTCTGGGTCGCGCCGCCGATGTCGCCAACCGCTACGTTTCGCTGGCCGACGGACTGAGCTACGAGGCAGCGATGCTGCTCACCGCCGCCACACCGACCGACGACAGCACAACGCTGAAGGAACTCGGTATGACGTGGCGATGCCCGAAGGCTGCCATCGTCGAGTCAGTGCGCGCGATGCACGGGTCGACGCCCTCAACCGGTTTGATTCCGAAACCGCCGGAGGTAGCCCACTAGCCGGCGGGTGGGTACCGGCCGCGGCCAGTCGTCGGGGCGGAAGTGGGCGTCGGTGCCGCCGTCGACGAACACCACGCTGCCGCACATAAAGTCGGCGGCGTCGGAGAGCATGAAACACACCCATTCGCTGAGCTGTCCGGCGTCGCCGAAACCGCCGACAGGGACCGGGAACCGCCGGACTGCCTTGCCCTGCCGCGGATCCGACAGCTGCTCTTCCAGAAGTGGCGTCATCACCGCACCCGGAGCCAACGCGTTGAGACGAATACCGGCGCCGGCCCACTCCGGCCGAATCGCGTGGCGGCGCACCCACCGGCTGACCGCAATTTTCGATGCGGCATACATGATCGCCGGGCGCGCCGGCCCCAACACGCGCATGCTGCGCACCGCCTTGTCGACGTCGCCCGACAACAGCGCTCGCACCGTACGCGCCGGAACTGCGGGCGTTGTCGTCGTCGAATTACTGGACAGCACAACCACTTTCGCCTGGTTCGTCGCTGCGAGTGCCGATAGCCACCGCTCGAGCAGCTCCACCACACCCAGGTAGTTCACCTCAGCGATGCGGCGCAGACGATCGGCACCGCGGCTTGGACCGAGCCCGGCAGCCAGCACGGCTCCGTCAAGCCGGCCGTCGGCGGCGGCGAGCACACGCGAAGCGGCCTGCGTGCGACCGTCGGGTGTCGACAGGTCCGCGACCACGTCGGCGTCCTTGATATCCACGCCGATGACAGCGTGACCTCGCTCGCGCAGCCGCTGCGCGGTCGCCCGGCCCATTCCCGACGCCGATCCGGTGACTGCATAGGTGCCCATAGGGTGCCTTCCAGATCGGAAATCGGCGAAGTCAGCGACCTTTGAACTGCGGGGTGCGTTTCTCCTTGAACGCCAAGGGGCCTTCCTTGGCGTCGTCGGACAGGAACACCTTGATCCCGAGCTGGGTGTCGATCTTGAACGCCTTGTTTTCTGGCAGGCCTTCGGTATCCCGGATGGACCGCAGGATCGCCTGCACGGCCAGCGGACCGTTGTTCGAGATGACCTCCGCGATCTCCAGCGCCTTGGTCAGCGCCTGCCCGTCGGGCACCACATAGCCGATCAGCCCAATCTCCTTGGCCTCGGTGGCTGTGATGTGCCGGCCGGTCAGCAGCAGGTCGCAGGCCACGGTGTAGGGGATCTGCCGCACCAGGCGCACCGCCGAGCCGCCCATTGGATACAGGCTCCACTTGGCCTCGGAGATGCCGAACTTGGCGCTCTCACCGGCGACCCGGATGTCGGTGCCTTGCAGGATCTCAGTCCCGCCGGCGATGGCCGGGCCCTCGACCGCGGCGATCAGCGGTTTGTTCAGCCGACGGCCCTTGAGCAGCGCGTCGATGCGCGACGGGTCGTAGCTGCCGTCCTTGAACGAGTCGCCCGGTGGCCTGGCGGTCGCGGCTTTGAGGTCCATGCCCGCGCAGAAGTAGCCGCCGGCGCCGGTCAGGATGCAGCAGCGGATGTCGGGATCGTTGTCGACGCGGTCCCACGCCTCGACCATGATTTGCATCATTTCGGTGCTCAGCGCGTTGCGAGCCTCGGGCCGGTTCAGCGTGACGACGAGGGTGTGTCCGCGCTGCTCAACGAGGGCGTCGGGTTGTTTTTCAGGCTCGCTCACCGGTGTCTGCCTTCCTGCATGTCGACCCCAGACTTGTCAGGAAATGTAACACGTTCTAATTTGGGGGCCGTGGCCCTGAATATCGCCGACCTCGCCGAGCACGCCATCGACGCCGTGCCTGACCGCGTCGCCCTGATTTGCGGCGACGACCAGCTGACCTACGCGCAGCTGGAGGACAAGGCCAACCGTCTGGCCCACTACCTGATCGACCAGGGTGTCAAGAAAGACGACAAGGTCGGCTTGTACTGCCGAAACCGCAACGAGATCGTGATCGCGATGCTGGGCATCGTGAAGGCGGGCGCGATCCTCGTCAACGTCAACTTCCGCTATGTCGAGAGCGAACTGCGCTACCTGTTCGACAACTCCGACATGGTGGCGCTGGTGCATGAGCGTCAGTACGCCGACCGTGTCGCCAACGTGCTGCCGGAGACTCCGAACGTCAAGACGGTACTGGTCGTCGAGGACGGCAGTGACAAGGACTACCAGCGCTACGGCGGCGTCGAGTTCTACACCGCGCTCGAGCAGGGCTCACCCGAGCGCGATTTTGGCCCCCGCAGCGCGGACGACATCTACCTGCTCTACACCGGCGGCACCACCGGCTTCCCCAAGGGCGTGATGTGGCGCCACGAAGACATCTACCGGGTGCTGCTCGGCGGAACCGACTTCGCCACCGGCGAATACGTCAAGGACGAATACGACCTGGCCAAGCAGGCCATCGCCGGGCCGCCCATGGTGCGGTTCCCGATCCCGCCGATGATCCACGGCGCAACGCAGTCCGCTACCTGGATGGCGCTGTTCTCCGGCGGAACCATCGTCCTCGCACCGGAATTCGACGCCGAAGAAGTCTGGCGGACAATTCACAAGCACAAGGTCAACCTGCTGTTCTTCACCGGCGATGCGATGGCGCGACCGCTGCTCGACGCTTTGAGCAAGGACAACGACTACGACCTGTCCTCGCTGTATCTGCTCGCCAGCACCGCGGCGCTGTTCTCGCCGAGCATTAAGGAGAAACTGCTCGAGCTGCTGCCCAATCGGGTTATCACCGACTCTATCGGCTCCTCGGAAACCGGCTTCGGCGGGATCAGTGTCGTCGCCAAAGGCGAGGCACACACCGGCGGGCCGCGGGTCACGATCGACAAGTGGACCGTGGTGCTCGACGAGGACGGCAACGAGGTCAAGCCAGGGTCCGGTGTGCGGGGCGTCATCGCGAAGCGCGGTCATGTCCCGGTCGGCTACTACAGGGACCCAGAGAAGTCCGCGGCGACGTTCAAGGAGATCAACGGCGTGCGCTACGCGATCCCCGGCGACTATGCGACCGTCGAGGAAGACGGCACGGTGACCCTGTTGGGCCGCGGCTCGCAGTCCATCAACAGCGGTGGGGAGAAGATCTATCCCGAAGAAGTCGAGGCCGCTCTGAAAGGCCACCCCGACGTGTTCGACGCCCTGGTGGTCGGCGTGCCTGACGAGCGCTACGGCCAATGTGTGGCCGCCGTCGTGCAACCACGACCCGGGAACCGCCCGACCTTGGCCGAACTGGACCAGTTCGTGCGCAGCGAGATCGCGGGATACAAAGTGCCGCGCAAGCTTTGGTACTTCGATGAGATCAAGCGATCACCGGCGGGCAAACCGGACTACCGCTGGGCCAAGGAGCAGACCGAAGCCCGGCCCGCCGACGAGGTGCATGCCAACCACGTAAGTGCCTGAGGGCGGCACTCGCGACAGCTAGCCTGCGTCTACAGTCGAGGCGACATGACCATCGACGTGTGGATGCAGCACCCGACTCTGCGGTTCTTGGGCAGCGACATGCTCGCCTCGCTTCGGCGCTGGACGGGCGGCGCGATACCCGATGCTGAGGTCCCGATCCAGGCCACCATCGCCTCCATGGATGCGGGGGGAGTGGATCTCGGTCTGCTGTCGGCGTGGCGTGGCCCCAACGGCCACGACCTGATCAGCAACGACGAGGTCGCCAACTGGGTCAGGTTGCACCCCAACAGGTTTGCGGGCCTGACCACTGTCGACTTGGATCGCCCGATGGATGCGGTGCGCGAATTGCGCCGACGAGTGCGCGACGACGGGTTCGTCGGCCTGCGGGTGGTGCCTTGGCTGTGGAACGCGCCGCCCACGGATCGTCGCTACTATCCGTTGCTCGCCGAATGCGTGCAGTTGGGTGTGCCGTTCTGCACCCAGGTCGGCCACACCGGCCCGCTGCGGCCCTCGGAGACCGGGCGGCCCATTCCCTATATCGACCAGGTCGCCCTCGACTTTCCCGAGCTTGTCATTGTGTGCGGTCACGTCGGCTATCCGTGGACCGAAGAAATGGTCGCCGTCGCCCGCAAGCACGAGAACGTCTACATCGACACCTCGGCCTACACCACCAAACGGCTGCCCGACGAACTCGTCCGGTTCATGAAAACCGGGACCGGACAACGGAAAGTGTTGTTCGGCACCAACTATCCGATGATTGCGCACGCGCATGCCTTGGACGGGCTCGACGAACTCGGGCTCGACGACGAAGCCCGCCGCCAGTATCTGCACCGCAATGCCGAACGCGTCTTCAAGCTTTCGGTGAAGGAGCCCCGATGAACGGCGCCCACGCCTTGATCAACACCCTGGTCGACGGCGGAGTCGACGTGTGCTTCGCCAATCCGGGCACTTCGGAAATGCACTTTGTGGCAGCGCTGGACAGCGTGCCGAGGATGCGTGGCGTGCTGGGCCTATTCGAGGGTGTGGCTACCGGTGCCGCCGACGGCTATGCCCGCATCGCCGGTCGGCCCGCCGCGGTGCTGCTGCACCTCGGGCCGGGGCTGGCCAACGGGTTGGCCAACCTGCACAACGCGCGTCGCGCCCGGGTACCAATGGTGGTGGTTGTCGGTGACCACGCCACTTATCACAAGAAATACGACGCCCCACTGGAATCCGACATCGACGCGTTGGCCGGCAGCGTGTCCGGCTGGGTACGGCGAACCGGTGCCACCGCCGACGTCGTGGCCGACACGGCGGAGGCGATCGCGAAAAGCCGAGCGGGGAGCCAGATCTCGACGTTGATCTTGCCGGCGGATGTTTCGTGGTCAGACGGGGCCACAACCACTGTGGCGGCGCCGAGGCAACCGCGCCCGTCCACCGTCGACACCGACGCTGTCGCGCTCGCCGCCAAGGTGCTGCGATCCGGAGAGCCCGCGGTGATCCTCGTCGGCGGTGACGCCACCCGCGCGCCCGGATTGAGCGCGGCCGCCCGTGTCGCCGCGGGTACCGGCGCCCGCTGGTACTGCGAAACCTTCCCCGCGGTGCTGCAGCGCGGCGCTGGCGTCCCCGCGGTCGATCGCCTCGCCTACTTCGCCGAAGCCGTCGCCGGCCAGTTGGAGGGTGCCAGACACTTGCTGCTCGCCGGGGCCGCATCACCGGTGTCGTTCTTCGCTTACCCGGGAAAGCCCAGCGATCTGGTGCCGGAGGGTTGCCAGGTCCACCAGCTCGCCGGCCCCGCCGGCGCCGCCGATGCGTTGGCTGTCTTGGCCGACGAGCTGGCGCCGGGTCTACCGGCACCGCTGGCTGCGCCGTCGCTTCCGACACTGCCGACCGGTGCCCTGACCGCCTTGTCGGCCGCCGACGTGGTCGGCGCGCTGATGCCCGAAGACGTGATCGTCGTCGACGAGTCCAACACCTCCGGTCTGCTGTTGGCGCAGGCCACCGCTGGCGCGCCGGCGCACGACTGGCTGACGCTGACGGGCGGCGCGATCGGCTATGGCATCCCCGCCGCGGTGGGCGCAGCGATTGCCGCCCCGGATCGCCGGGTGCTGTGCCTGGAATCGGACGGCTCGGCGATGTACACGATTTCGGGGTTGTGGACGCAGGCGCGGGAGAACCTCGACGTCACCACCGTGATCTACAACAACGGCGCCTACGACATCCTGCGGCTGGAGCTAAAGCGCGTCGGCGCCGAAAGCACACCCGGCCCCAAGGCACGCGAACTGCTCGACTTGACCCGTCCCGCAATCGATTTCGTCAAGCTAGCCGAGGGAATGGGCGTCCCGGCGCGCCGCGTTACCACTGCCGAGGAATTCGCCGACGCGCTACAAGCCAGCTTCGCAGAGCCCGGCCCGCATCTAATCGAGGCAGTGGTCCCCTCGATGTTCGGCTAATCCCGGCCGAGCAGACGCAAAAGTCCCCGACGCGCCGGGCGAGTTGGGGCTTTTACGTCTGCTCGCGCAGTTGGGCCATGCCGCTGACCGGCTACTGGATCGGCTCGTCGCCGAGCACCGTGGTGCGCAACATCTCTCGCGGCGAATTCGGATCGTAGGGCGCCGCCCGGTGCAGCACACCGCGGTTGTCCCAGATCACCGTGTCGCCGACCGACCAGCGGTGGCTGTAGACCTTGTCCGGCACGGTGGCGCGCTCAAGCAGCTCCGCCAGCAGCGCGCGGCCCTCGTCGCGGTCCATGCCCACCACATAGTCGGCTGAGGCGCCCAGCACCAGCGACTTTCGGCCGTCGTTGTGCGTCCACACCAGCGGGTGTTCGTGGACAGGCCGCGCGCGCCACTGCGCCAACTGCTCGGGCGTCGGATCGGGGGTGACGCGCCGCTGCGAAGCTTCCAGGGAGTGAACGACTTTCAGTGATGCGAACCGCTGCTTCTCGTCGTCGCTCAACGCGTCGTAGGCCGCGTACGTGCTGGCGAACTCGGTTTCGCCGCCCTGCTCGGCGACCTGCACCGCCGACAGCACGGTGGCCTTCTGCGGGCATTCGTCGCCCATCGGGGTGCAGCCGTCGATATGCCAGTCGAAGGTCGCGCGCAGATAAGTCGCCGACGAGTTCTTCGCCGGGTCCAGCGTGATCGGGTAGATTCCCGGCACCGGGTGATGGCCGTCGGAGGAGTGGTCGACCTCGCCGAGCCGACCGCAAAACGCCACCTGCGCGTGAGGATCCAGGTGCAGATCGGGGAAGACCACCACGCCGTTGTCTTCCAGCGCCTCGAGGACGGCTTGGGCGAGCGCGTCGTCGGTGGCCAGCCGCTCGGGGTCGAGACCGTTGACTTCGGCGCCCACCGACGAGGTGAGTTTGTTGACGGTAAGCAGACTCATGGCATCTCCTTTCACGGCACCGGTTCGCTGATGCGAGTCATGACTGCGTCGGCGGCGTCAGTGGGTCTGACTTGATGCATGATCTCCACCGACATCGCAACCATGATCAGCGAATAGACCAGGTGCAGCAGGTTCAGTGCGTCCTCGGGAAGGTCGTCAAGGGAGAACTTGTCGCAGTATTCGATGGCCTCTTCCAACCGGGGGAAGAATGCGTCGTAGAACTCCCGCATCTCTGCCATGCTGCTGGCCATCCGCCGGTCCCACCGCTCGGCTTCGGTTGGCAGGCACCAAATTTGGGCGAACGGCTCGAGTTCGGCGAAAGCGCTTGGCAGCAAAGTGTCAGCCATGGCTGGCCCCCACCGGTGTGCGTTCGGCCTGATAGTCGGCCACCCAGTCGCAGACCACCTTGTGCAGATGGCGAACCAGGATCTCCTGGTCGCTCAGCGGAAATTCCTCGACGATGCCGGTTTCCAGCGCGGCCTGGGTACCGCCCAGCATGCCGGCGTCCTGCAGCGCGAACTCTTTGAGCACCACCGCGGCGACCTCGTGCTCGATGCGTTCTCGCACGCTGCGGGCGGGAGAGAAATAGGTGTAGGCCTCGAACCGGTGTGTGTTGTGTGACGTCGGCCAATACCGGTACAGCAGATACCAGCCGCCGTAGATCAGGATCTCCAGGTTCGGGAAGATCTGGAAGTTGCTGATACCCCACGACTCGATGCCACCCGGGTTGAGCCCTGCCGGCAGCTCGCCGATGTCGGGGGTGCGCCACGGCCCGACAAGTCCACTGCGCGTTACCCGTTCGATCGGGTACATGTACTCCGGCGCCAGCAGCCAGCGGCGGGTGCCGGCCGTCGACACCAGGCGGTGCGGCCCATCGATCTGGAAATGCGCGCATTCGAAGCCGGCGTTGGGATCGCGCACCTCGGGCGGAACCTGCTGCGGGTGCAGCGACGGCACGTGGTAGTACTCCTGGAACGCGTCAGCGAAGATCTTCCAGTTGCTGTTGTTGTCAGCGACCCACTCGTAGCGCTCGGTCAGCTTGTCGAACGGGTAGCCGTCCAGCCCAGTGATCATCGGGCCGAGGAACTCCCGCAGAGTCTGCCGTGGCTCATCGTCGAAGTTGACGAAGATGAAGCCGTTCCAAACGTCACAGTGCACCGGACGCAGACCGTAATCGGCGCGATCGAAGTCGAAGAACTCCGCCTCCTGCTGCACGAACGTCAGCGCGCCGTCGAGGTCGTAACGCCAGCCGTGGTATTTGCAGGTGAACTGCCGGCAGGCCCCTTTGGTTTCCTCGTCGGGAAAATCGTTCCACACCAATTTGTTTCCGCGATGCCGACAGATGTTGTGGAAAGCCCGGATCGTCTGGTCCTTGCCCTTGACCACGATGATCGACGTACCGGCCGCCGCGATGTCTTTGGTGAAGTAGCTACCCACCCGGGGGAGTTCTTCGACTCGGCCGACATTGAGCCAGGCGCGTTTGAAGATTGCCTCGCGCTCCAGTTCGTAGAACTCCGGCGACGTCGAGTCCCGGAACGATACCGGTCCCGTGCCCAGATCCGAATAGTGTTGCGTCCAGCTGCCTTCTGCTGGTTTAGGCCATCGCGCCACCTGAACCTCCTGTCACATCACTGCTCCGCCGTTGACGCCCAGCACCTGGCCGGTGATGAAGCCGGCCTCCTCTGAGCACAAAAACCCGACCGCGGCCGCGATATCGTCGCCGGTGCCGAGGTGGCCCACCGGAATTCGGCTGGCCAACACCTCATTGGATGCCAGCTTGCCCGCGGCCTGCGATTGGTGTTGCATCGGGGTTTCGATGCCTGACGGCGGGATGTTGTTGACCGTAATGCCCGCCGAGGCGTATTCGTGCGCCAGCGATTTGGTCAACGTGATCACCGCGCCCTTGGATGCGGCGTAGTGGGCCATGCCGGGGGAGCCGCGCTGGGCGGACGACGACGAGATCATCACGATGCGGCCCCAGCCTGCGGCCACCATGTCGGGTATCGCGACCTGGCAGCAGTGGAACGTGCCGGTGAGGTTGACGTCGATGATCCGCTGCCACGCCTCCGGGGTGATCTCGGTGAATGGGGCGAAACCCACCATGCCCGCGCTGGTCACCAAAATGCCCACCGGGCCGAGCTCGCTGCGCACTTTGGCGAATGCCTCCTCGACCGCGCGCCGGTCGGTCACGTCCACCTCGGCCGCCACCGCGGTCACTCCTTCGCCACGCAGCTCGTCGCAAACACGCTGCGCGGCTGGGCCATTGATGTCGAGAACCGCGACCTTGTTTCCGCGCCGGCCCAGCTCGTGGCAGGTCGCCTCACCCATGCCCGATGCGCCACCGGTCACCACCGCCACCCGCTCGGTCACTCGTACACCACCTTCAGTGTCCGAGTAATCGGCAGCGATTGGCACGTCAGCACCCAGCCCTCGGCGACCTCCTCCTCGGTGAGCGCGTCGTTGTTGATCATCCGCACACTGCCCTCCACAAGTCTCGCCATACATGTTCCGCACGAACCGGTTTCACACGACGACGGCGGTTGCAGCCCGGCCAGGCGCGCGGTCTGCAGCACGGTGTTGCCCGCCCGGTACGGCACCGCCGTTGTGCGCCGGTCCAGCCGGATCGTCACTTCTTCGGTGACCGTCGCTGCCGCAACTGATGCGTCGACGACGTCGAACCGCTCCAGATGGATTCGGTCGGTAGCCACCCCGGTTCGGAGCACCGTGTCTTCCACGGTGTCCATGAACTCCCGTGGCCCGCAGAGGTAGAACTCGGCGTCACCGGCGTCGGCGACGAACGACTTGATCTCCTCCGGTTGCACTACGCCGCTGTCCTCGTCGAGATGATGGTGGATGAGCAGCCGATCCGGGTGCTGCTCGGCCAGCCGGGCCAGCGAGTCGGCGAATATCACCGAGTCGCTGCTGCGGTTGGCGTAGAACAGCCGCACCCGCCGCGGGGTCACCGCCAAGGCCGAGCGGATCAACGAGTACACCGGGGTGATCCGGCTGCCTCCGGCGAATGCGACCAGCTCCCGATCGGAATCGCCGAGGACGAAGCGGCCCTCCGGCGGAGCGGCATGGATCTCGTCGCCGGGGGAGGCGGTGTCGTTCAGCCAGTTCGACACGACACCACCCGGGTCGCGCTTGACGGTGATGCGCAGGTCATCGGCGACCATCGGCGATGACGACATCGAATAGCAGCGCCGATGCTCCTGGCCGTCCACCTGCACCCGCAGGGTGAGGAACTGCCCCGGCTGGTAATGGAAACGCTGTGAAAGCGGTTCCGGCACATCGAAAACCAGCGAGACAGCATCGGCGGTCTCGCGTACCACTCGTTTGACCCGAAGCGGCGCGAAGCCGTCCACTGTCTGGTCCATCGCAAGGCAGAATATCAAGTACTTGCGATAGGTATCAAGTACTTGACTCATCGTGATCCGTGAACAGTGGGTTGCCGGTGCCTTCTTCGACGACGCGGGCCAGGAGATCGTGCAGCAGCTGCCGCTCGTCGGTGTCCAGCACGCCGAACACCCGCTCGTGGGCGGCCAGCGCGTCGGCGAGCACCGCGGAAACCACCGCGCGGCCCTGGTCGGTGAGGTAGGCCTGCAAGATCCGGCCGTGCTGGGGGTCTTGCTTGCGCTCCACCAGACCGCGGCGCTCCAGTGCGGTGATTGCCAACTGCACGCCCTGCGGACTGATCATCAGCCGGCGGGCCAACTCCGCGCCGGATAGGCCCGGCTCGTTGGCCAGCTGGCGCATCAGACCGATCTGTGCGGTGGTCACCCCGTGGCTGCTGATCGCGTCGTTGACGGTTTTCAACGAGAAGTGGAAGGCCTGCTTGAGCAGCCACAGGATGTTGTCGGTGAGTTCCATGCCTGTCCTAGGGACGCTTGTACACGTGGCCGTCTTTCATCACGAACCGCACGTCCAGTGTGGTCGCGATGTCGTGCGACGGGTCGCCGGGGACGGCGATGATGTCGGCGAGGTAACCGGGGGCCAGCCGGCCCAGTTCGTGGTCGGCTTCGATGAGTTCGGCGCTGGTGACCGTGGCTGCGCGAATCGCCTGCATCGGCGTCATGCCGCGGTCCACCAGCGCGCACAGTTCCTTGGCGTTCTGGCCGTGCGGGACCGCCGGCGCGTCGGTGCCGCAGGCGATCCGGACTCCGGCTGCAATCGCCTTGGGCAGCATGGCTTTTGCTCGTGGGAACACCTCGGCTGCTTTCTTGCGCAGCTCGGGTGCCACCCGGTCGACGGCCATGGCGTCGGTCAGATACGTCGTGGAGACCAGGAAGGTCCCGTGGTCGACCATCATCTGGATGGTGTCGTCGGTGGCGAGGAAGCCGTGCTCGATGCAGTCGATTCCGGCTTTGATGCAGGCGCGGATCGCGCTGTCGCCGATGGCGTGGGCGGCCACCCGGATCCCGGCGCGGTGGGCCTCGTCGGCGATCGCGGCGAACTCCTCGTCGGAGTACTGCTGAGAACCCGGCGACGTGCTGTGCGACATCACCCCACCCGACGCGGACACCTTGATCACCTTGGCGCCGTGGCGGATCTGGTAACGCACGCAGGCGCGCACGTCGGGCACTCCATTGGCGATGCCTTCGGCCACCGACAGCGGCATGATGCCCGGCGCCAGCCGCTGGAACACGGTCGGGTCCAGGTGCCCGCCGTAGGGTGTGACGGCATGTCCGGCCGGCACGATCCGGGGACCGATGTGCCAACCCTGGTCGATCGCGCGCTGCAGCGCGACGTCGAGCAGATATCCGCCGGTCTTGACCATCAGGCCTAGGTTGCGCACCGTGGTGAAACCGGCCTCCAAGGTGGTACGGGCGTTGACCGCGCCGCGCAGGGTGCGATACGCCGGGTCGTCCTGCACGCCGTGGATGGGGCTCGGTAGTCCTTCCGGCCCACCGGGACCGCCGATGAGCAGGTTCAACTCCATGTCCATCAGCCCGGGCAGCAGCGTCACATCGCCAAGGTCGATCTCGGTTTCCGAATTCATAACCGGCTCAGAGGGATTCACTGCTGCGATCCGGTCGCCCTCGGCCACGACCAGCGCCGGTGATCGGACCTCTCCGGAGTCGACGTCCGCCCAGCGGGCGGCCCGCAGCACGATCACGGCACCGGTTCGCTAACGCAATCCAATGTCGATGCACCCGAATCGGGGATACGGGGCTGCTTCCAGCACTCGATCGGGAAGGACACCATGATCATCGAATAGAGCAGGTGCATCAGGTTCAGGACATCGTCGGGCAGGTCGTCGAGGCTGAACTTGTCGCAGTAGGCCAGCGCATCTTCCGCCCGCGGGGTGATCGCGTCGTAAAAGGCTTGCATTTCGGCCATCGAGCTGGCGAGCCGCTTCTGATAGCGCTGCGGCTCGGTGGATAGGCACCAATCGGAAAACGGCTCCAGGTCGGCGAATTCGGGCGGCAGCTTGGCGGTCATCGAATCAGACCCCCACGGTCTTTCGCTGATATTCGTCGACCCAGTTCGCCGTCTCTTTGTGCAGGTGCCGGATCAGCACCTCCTGGTCGTTGAGGAGGAACTTGTCAACCGCACGCGTTTCGATCATCGATTGGGTGGCCTCGAGTGTGTTGGCGTCCTGCATGCCGTATTCCTTGAACGTCACCGCCGCCAACTCCTGGGCGACCCGCTCGCGCGGAGTGCGCGGCGGCGGGAAGTACAGCGTGCCTTCGAAGATGTGGCTGTTGTAGGACGTCGGCCAGTAGTGGTAGGTCAGGTACCAGCCCTGCCCCCAGATCAGGATCACGAAGTTGGGGAAGAGCTGAAACGAGTCCAGCCCCCACGGGTCGCACTTGGCCGGGTTGACGCCAGCGGGCAGCTCGCCGAGGTCAGGACTGTCCCACGGCCCGAAAAGCCCGCTGCGACAGATGTCTTCCATCGGCTTGCGCATCTCGGCGTCCATCTCCCACGCTCGCACACCCGAGGTGCTGACCAGCCGGTGTGGCCCGTCGATGCGGTAGTGCGGCGCCTCGAAACCGGCTTCGGCCGCCGCCTTGGAGTAAGTGGTCGGGGACTGGTTCGCGTGCAACACCGGCGCATGGTAGAACTCCTGGAACGCGTCCAGGTAGAGCTTCCAGTTCGCCTTGACCTCCGAGCGGTAATACCACCGCGACGTCAGCTGCCCGAACGGATAGCCTTCCAGCGCAGTGATCATCGGGCCGAGGAACTCTCGCAGCGACTGTTCGGGCTCTTTGGTGAAGTTGACGAAGATGAAGCCTTCCCACACGTCGCAGTGCACCGGCACTAGCCCGTAGCGGTTCTTGTCGAGGTCGAAGAACTCGCTTTCCTGCGGGACATGGGTCAGGTGGCCGTCAAGGTCGTAGCGCCAGGCGTGGTACTTGCAGCGGAACTGCCGGCAAAAGCCACTGGTCTCTTCGGCCGGCATGTCGTTCCACACCAGCTTGTTGCCACGGTGCCGGCAGATGTTGTGGAACGCTTTGATCTCGCCGTTCGTGTTGCGCACCACGACGATCGAGGTGTTGACGACCTTCAGTTCCTTGGTGAAGTAGCTGCCCTTGCGTGGAAGTTGCTCTGCGCGACCGACATTCAGCCACGCCCGTTTGAAGATTGCAGCCCGCTCCAGTTCGTAGAACTCCGGGGAAATGGAGTCCTCGTAGGACACCGGGCCGGTTCCCAGCTCGGGGTAGTGCTGGGTCCAGCTGCCTTCCGGTGGCTTGGGAAAACGAGGCACCTCTACTCCTGTCGAAAACGACCACTGCCCGCAGCGCTGACGGTATATGCTCGAAGGCACAATCGCAAGTAGTTGATATTCAGCGTGGAGGTTGGCGTGCAGCGGCGAGACGAGCTCTTCATCGGCGGGACGTGGGCGGCGCCCAGCAGCGACGCCGTCATCGAAGTGATCTCACCGTCCACCGAAGAACTGGTCGCGCAGGTCGCCGCCGCCGGACCAGCCGACGTCGACGCCGCGGTCGCGTCCGCGCGAAAGGCGTTCGACGACGGTCCTTGGCCGCGGCTCGATCCGTCCGAGTGCATCGATGCGGTGCGGCGGCTGGCCGCACTCTATGACCAGCGGCGCTCAGATATTGCTGAGCTGATCACCGCCGAGATCGGTGCTCCGATCAGTTTCGCCCAGCGCGCCCAGGTCGGTCTGCCGTGGATGATGATGACCGCGTTTTGCTCGCTGGCCGAAGGGTTTCCATGGGAGGAAACTCGCCGCGGTTGCTACGGCGCCGATATCCGGATCCGCCGCGAACCGGTGGGCGTGGTCGCCGCGATCGTGCCGTGGAACATGCCGCAGTTCCTGATCGTCACCAAGCTGGTGCCCGCGCTGCTGGCCGGCTGTTGCGTGGTGCTCAAGCCGGCACCGGAATCGCCGCTTGACGCGCTGCTGCTCGCCGAACTGATCGAACAGCTCGAGCTGCCGCCCGGTGTGGTCAGCGTGCTGCCCGGCGGTGCCGACGTCGGCGCGTATCTGGTCGGGCACCCGGGCGTGGACAAGGTGTCGTTCACCGGATCCACCGCCGCCGGAAAGCGCGTGGCTGAGGCGTGCGCGGCCGGCTTGAAGCGGGTGAGCCTGGAGCTCGGCGGCAAGTCCGCGGCAATCGTCCTCGACGACGCCGATCCGGCGGCGGTGGCTACGGGTGTCCGATCGGCCAGCCTGTCCAACAGCGGGCAAATCTGCAATGCGCTCACCCGAATCCTGGTGCCCGCCAACCGAAGCGACGAGTTCGTTGATGCGCTATCAACAGAAATGCACGCGCTTCGGGTTGGTGACCCGAGCGATCCGGCTACCCAGCTGGGTCCGCTGGTGTCGCAGCGGCAGCAGCAGCGGGTGCTCGGCTACATCGACAAAGGCCAACAGGAGGGTGCGCGCTTGGTTACCGGCGGCGCCGGCATGCCCGACGGCCTCGAACGCGGATGGTACGTGCGGCCGACACTTTTCGCCGACGTCGACAACAGCATGCGCATCGCGCGCGAAGAGATCTTCGGCCCAGTGCTGACCGTCATCGTCTACCGCGACGACGACGAGGCGATCAGCATCGCCAATGACTCCGACTACGGGCTGGCCGGCTCGGTGTGGACCGGCGACACCGAGCGCGGGGTGGCGCTGGCCGCACGTGTCCGCACCGGCACGTTCGGGGTGAACCAGGGCTACACCATGGACCCCTTCGCGCCGTTCGGCGGCGTCAAAGGCAGCGGCTACGGCAGGGAATTGGGCCGCGAAGGCATCGAAAGCTACCTCGACACCAAATCGATTTCGGTGGCCGGCGGCTGAGCCGCCGTGCTGCTAGCTGAAGTCAACGACAGCACCGGAGGTTGGCATGGCAACCTTGACGATCCGCGACTTGGATGACGAACTCAAAGCGGCGCTACGTGTGCGTGCCGCGAAGAAGGGCCGATCCATGGAAGCAGAGGTGCGCGAGATCTTGCGAGCAGTGCTGACGCGTCCGTCGTCCGGCATCGGGATGGGAACTCGGATTCGGCAGCGGTTCTCCGGCGGCGAGAACGCGGAGATTGAACTTCCCGCGCGCACTGAGCTTCCGCGAGCCGCGGAGCTTCGTGGTTGATCGTTCTCGACACCAACGTTGTATCCGAATTGATGCGCAAGGCACCAGACCCTGGTGTGGTGCAATGGGTGGACGCATTTGACGCGTCGGACGTGTTCATAACCGCAGTGACGGCGGCAGAACTGATGTACGGCGTCTCATGGCTGCCAGAAGGGCGCCGCAAGCGGGACTTGTTCTCCAAAGTTGGTGCGCTGCTGGTGGAAGATTTTGCCGAGCAGATTCTGCCCTTCGATGGGCCGGCAGCAGTCCACTATGCCGACATCGTCGCGTCAAGGGAATTGGCTGGACGGCCGATCAGTATGGCGGATGCACAGACCGCGGCAATTTGTCGGCAGTGGAGTGCTGGCGTAGCGACGCGCAACGCCGCCGACTTCGAAGGCACAGGCATCCAAGTGGTCAACCCGTGGGGTGGCACGTAGCAGTAGAAGTCGGCATCACGCGAAAACCTTCGGCAACGGGCCGCGAAGTTATCGAAAGCTACCTCGACACCAAACCGATTTTGGTGGCCGGCCCGGCAGCGCGCAAGTCGTAGTTTTCAAGCTTCGGCTTGGCGAGCATGGCGCGGTGTCGAGCCGGTGTGAACGGCCACACTTCGGGCAGACCGTTCTTGCCGAGATACCAGCTGTCGCAACCGGTGGTCCATACGGTGTCGGGCATCGCCGCCGTCAATGCGTCGTTGAACGCCTGGGTCGCCGCTTGCGTCGGCTCCACAGTGTCGAAGTCTCCACGCTGCCAACGCTTTAGCCAACCCAGGATGTGATCGGCCTGCGATTCAGCGACTGCGGTCAACGGGAAGTTGCCGACGGGGCTGTGCGGGCCCAGCAGCATGAAGAAGTTTGGGAACCCCGGTAGGGCAACGGTTTCGAATGCGCGCGGCCCGTCGCGCCAGGCATCTTCGAGGCGAAGGCCGTCGCGGCCGATTACCCGCATGGGGCGCATGTAGGCGTGGGCGTCGAATCCTGTTGCCAGCACGATGACGTCGGTGTCGTGCAGGACGCCGTCGTCGGTGACGATACCGCGCGATTCAACGTGATCGATCCGAGCAGTGACGAGCTCGACGTCGTCGCGCTGCATCGCCCGGTAGAAACCGTTGGAGATCACCAGCCGCTTGCACATGGGTGTGTAGGTCGGGGTCAATGCCTCTCGAAGTTGCGGGTCCCGCACCGTGCGCAGGTTCGCCCGGCATAGGGCTGCCACGAACCGTCGACGCCAGCCCGGTTTGACCAATGCGGCCGAAAAGATCTCCATCGGTATCCGGTATCCGTGGTAGCCAAGACGATCCAGCAACGGAAACGCCCGATGGGTGCGGTGCGTCAGCCGCGGGTAGCGGGGATTCGGCATCGGCATGATCCACTGCGGGGTGCGCTGGAACAGGGTGAGCCGGGCCGGGGTGCCCGCGAGCCGGCTGACGATCTGCACTCCGGTCGAGCCGGTCCCAATCACCGCGACCCGGCGGCTCCGCAGCTCGACGCTGTGGTCCCACCGCGCGGAGTGAAACACCGAACCCGAAAAGTCGCCGAGTCCGCGAATGTCCGGAATCTTCGGGTGGTGCAGCACACCTGTCGCCGATATCAGGAAGTCAACTCGAGATTTCTCCGCGTTGCTGGTGTGCACAACCCAGCCCCGCCCGTCGAACTCGGCGCTGACGACTTCGGTACCGAACCGGATCCGCTCGTAGACGCCGGTTCTTTTGGCCACGTCGGTGAAGTACTGCTGTATCTCGCCGCCGGGTGAAAACAGGTGGCTCCAGCCCGGATTCGGCGCGAAGCTGAACTGGTAGAAACGCGACGGCACGTCGCAGGTCAGGCCGGGATAGGTGTTCTCCCGCCAGGTGCCGCCGACCTGGCCGGCCTTCTCATACAGGGTGACGTCGTCAATGCCGGCCCGCTGCAGGATGATTGCAGCGCACAATCCGGACATCCCGGCTCCCACTATCGCGACTGTCGGCTGGCGCTTCGTCATTCGACCCCGCCTCCCACGTCGGCAAGCTATCGCCGAATCTGCCACACCGGGTCGGCGCAGTCGAGACCCTGGGCCGAGAGCTCGCGTTTGACCACCTTGAACGTTGCGGTACGCGGCAGTGCCGTGCAAATCCGCACATACGCCGGCCACTGCTTGGGTCCGAGGTCGGGCTGCTCGGCCAAAAACGCGCGGAACTTGTCGGGATCGAACTCCGCACCCGGCGCCATCACCAGTGCCGCCATCACCTGGTCGCCGACGGCAGGGTCGGGCACCGCGTACACCGCCACCTCGGTCACTTCGGGATAGCGGGCCAGCACCCGCTCGATGGGCGCGGTGCCCAGGTTCTCACCGTCGACCCGCAACCAGTCACCGAGTCGGCCGGCGAAGTACACGTATCCGTTCTCGTCGCGGTAGGCCAGGTCGCCGCTGTGGTAGGCGCCGCCGGCCATGCGCTGCGCATTGGCCTCGGGATCGTTGTAGTAACCCTCGAAACGACCGGCGCCGGCGGTGTTGACCAGTTCACCCACCACTCCCGGTGGGCAGGGTTTACCGGTATCGACGTCGACGATCTCGACACCGTCGGGCAGCGGGCCCAGCGCGCCCGGGGGCGTGTCCGGGGTTCGACCGATTGCCACCCCGCCTTCGGTCGAGCCGAACCCGTCGATGACCACGCACCCGAATCGGCGGGCGAAGCGCTCGATGTCGGCGGGTGCGCCTTCGTTGCCGTACACGGCCCGCAGCGGGTTGTCGGCATCGTCGGGCCGCTCCGGGGTGGCCAGCACATACGACAACGGCTTGCCCACGTAATTGGCATACGTGGCGCCGTACTTGCGGACGTCGGGCAAAAATTGCGACGCAGAAAACTTGCGCCGCAACACCATTGACCCGCGACAGGCCAACGCCACCGACCAGCCGACCAGCACTGCGTTGGAATGAAACAGCGGCATCGACACGTAGCACACGTCATCGCGGCCCAGGGAAAACCGCTCGGTCATCGTCACACCGGCGATCCCGACCTTGCCGTGACTGCACATCACCGCCTTGGGATCACCGCTGGTGCCGGAAGTGAAGATCAGCATGAACAGGTCGTCGGGACGCGCCTGCGCAAACCGCACCTTTGCGTCGCGATGGGCGGCGACCTCGTCGGCCCACTCGGGCGAGTCGGCATTGACATGCTCGATATCACCGAGGGCCGCAGCAGACTTCGAGTCGGCCAGCACGAGTTGGCAGTCGGCGTGGCGGATGTCGCGGGCCAGCGCCGCACCGCGGCGCACCGGGTTCAGGCCCACCGGCACGATGCCCGACATCCCGGCCGCGGCCAGCACCGCGGAAAAGAACGGAGTGTTCTCCAGCAGTACGCCCACGTGCGGCGGCTTGTCCGGATCCAGGCGTGTGCGCAACGCAGCCGCTATCGCCGCCCCGTGCCGAATGTGGTCACGCCAGCTGACAAACGATTCCTCGAAGTAGACGCCCCGGTCCTCGACGTCGACCAGCGGTCTGAGCAAGTCGACGACGGTGGGCAGCACCTCGGCCATCAGTTAAACGGGTGTGTCGGCCAGTTCCCGGCCGATCTTGCGCAGCGCTCCGGTGGCGCTCCCCAACGCGAACTCGGTCTGCTTGGCCGCCAAGAAGTACCGGTGCACTGGGTGGTCGATGTCGATACCGACACCTCCGTGCACATGGACGATGGTGTGCGCCACCCGATGCCCGGCATCGGCGGCCCAGAACGCCGAGGTCGCGACTTCAGTGCCCGCCGGTAAGTCCTCGGACAGCCGCCACGCCGCCTGCGTCAGTGTCAACCTCAGCCCCTTGACGTCGATGTAGCCATCGGCGAGCCGCTGCGACACCGCTTGGAAACTGCCGATCGGCCGGTCGAACTGCTCACGGGTGCGGGCGTACTCGGCGGTCAACTGCAACCCGCGGTCGAGCACGCCGAGTTGAAAAGCGCTGCGTCCCAAGGCGGCAAGCGCGGAAAGCCAATCGATGACTTCGTGGCCGCCGACCACCCGTTCGTCGCTGACTTCGACGCCCGACAGTTCGAGATGCCCGACACTGCCCAGACCGGTCGTCTCCAGAGCGGTCACCGACACGCCGGGGTCATCGGTACTGATCAGGAAAACTACGGTGCCCGAATCGTCGGCGGGCACCAAAAAGGCATCCGCCACCGGTCCGTAACCGACCTGGGTGCGCGTGCCGGTCAGACGATAGCCGTCACCGGAGCGGGTGGCCTGCACCGGCCCTTCACCCATGTCGCCGTCCAGCGCGGCGGTGACAACCTTCTGACCGCTGACCGCCGGTGCGCCCCACTGCTGCTGAAGCTCCTCGGAGCCGAAGCGGCCCAGCGCCCCGGCGGCCAACACCACCGACTCCAGATACGGCACGGCGGCCAGCCCCCGGCCCAACGCAACCAGCACCGCGGTCTGCTCGAGCACCCCATACCCGCCGCCGCCCAGCGACTCCGGTGCCGCGGTACTCAAAATGTCGGCGTCGATCAGCTTGTCCCACAGTGAGCGGTCGAAGCGCTGTTCAAGCCCGTCGAGCTCGCGCTGATGTTCCGGTGTGCACACCGCGGCCACAATGGTGTCGACCAGACCGCCGAGGTCCTGTGCTGCTTCGGTTGTCGAGAAGTCCATCAGTACGTCCTTTGCGGGTCAGCGGTTGGCTCGAGGCAGGCCCAGCGCCACCATGCCGATGATGTCGCGCTGGACTTCATTGGTGCCGCCGCCGAAGGTCAAGATCAAGCACGCGCGGTGCATCCGCTCGATCCGGCCGCGCAGCACCGCTCCGGGCGAATCCTGGCGCACGGTGGCGCCCGTGCCCAGCACCTCCATCAGCAGCCGGTAGGCCTCGGTGGCCAGCTCGGTGCCAAACACCTTGGCCGCCGACGCATCCGCCGGCGACGGGGCGGCTTCGTTCGACGAGGCCAGCTCCCAGTTGATCAGCTTGAGCACCTCAACTTTCGCGTGCACCCGCGCCAGATTGAGCTGCACCCACTCCGAGTCGATGAGCCGCGCACCCGAGGCATCCTTGGTGTTCTGCGCCCATTCCCGAACCTGGTTGAGCGCCAAGATGATCGGCTGTGCGGACACCAATGCCACGCGCTCGTGGTTGAGCTGGTTGGTGACCAGCTTCCAGCCGCCGTTTTCTTCACCGACGCGGTTAGCCACCGGAACACGAACATCGGAGTAATAGGTGGCGCTGGTGTCGGGACCGGCCATGGTGTGCACCGGAGTCCACGAAAAACCTTCGGCCGTGGTCGGCACGATCAACACCGAGATGCCGCGGTGCTTCTTGACTTCGGGGTTGGTGCGCACCGCCAGCCACACGTAGTCGGCGTACTGGATCAGGCTCGTCCACATCTTCTGCCCGTTGACGATGTAGTCGTCGCCGTCGCGCACCGCGGTGGTGCGCAGGTTCGCCAGATCGGTGCCTGCCCCGGGCTCGGAGTAGCCGATCGAAAAATGGATCTCGCCGGCGGCGATCTTGGGCAGGTAGAACTTCTTCTGCTCCTCGGTGCCGAACGCCATGATCGTCGGCGCGACGCTGTTGATGGTCAAGAACGGTACCGGCGCACCGGCGATGGCGGCTTCGTCGGTGAAGATCAGCTGGTCCATCGCCGAACGGGCCTGTCCGCCGTACTCCTTGGGCCAGCCCAGCGCCAGCCAACCGTCACGGCCCATCTCGGCGACCGTCTCCCGGTAGACGTTGCCGCTGCCGATCTCGCCCGACGTCGAGCTCAGCGCTTCCCGGCGTTCCGGAGTGATCAGCTTGGCGAAGTACGACCGCAGTTCGCGACGCAGCTCTTCCTGCTCAGGGGTGTAACTGATGCGCATTGGCCGTCCCTTCGCAATCCGGTCTACCTCCCCGGTTGTAACACGTTCTAGTCTGGGGGTCCAGCGAGCCGTCGTCGTATGGTGGTGCTACCGGCAGTCGGACAAGGCCAAGCAGGCTTGGCAGCTGAAGGGAGAGAGCCGTGCGAGTGATAGTGGACCGCGATCGGTGTGAGGGCAACGCGGTGTGCATGGGAATCGCGCCGGATATCTTCGAGCTGGATGACGAGGACTACGCCGTGGTCAAAACCGACCCGATTCCACCCGACCGGGAGGAGCTCGCCGAGCAAGCGATCGCCGAATGCCCGCGGGCGGCGTTGAGCCGCGAAGACTAGAGGTATTCATAAATTGACTAGCAACGTGAACGCGACCGATCTGTCCGGGAAGGTCGCGGTGGTCACCGGTGCGGCCGCGGGGCTGGGCCGCGCCGAGGCCATCGGTTTGGCACGCGCCGGCGCCACCGTCGTCGTCAACGACATCGCCACCGCGCTGGACGCCTCCGACGTCATCGACGAGATCACTGCCGCCGGTTCGAAGGCCGTCGCGGTCACGGGCGACATCAGCCAGCGCGCCACCGCCGACGAGCTCATCACCTGCGCCGACGGGCTGGGCGGCTTGAGCATCGTGGTCAACAATGCGGGGATCACCCGCGACCGGATGCTGTTCAACATGTCCGACGACGAGTGGGACGCCGTCATCGCCGTGCATCTGCGCGGCCACTTCCTGCTGACACGCAACGCGGCGACCTACTGGCGGTCCAAGGCGAAGGAATCCGGCGGCTCTATCTACGGCCGCCTCATCAACACCTCGTCGGAGGCGGGGCTTGTCGGCCCCGTGGGGCAGGCCAACTATGCCGCAGCAAAGGCGGGCATCACCACATTGACGCTGTCGGCGGCGCGGGCGCTGGGCCGCTACGGGGTCTGCGCCAACGTGATCTGCCCGCGGGCCCGCACCGCGATGACGGCCGAGGTCTTCGGCGAGGCACCCGAGACCGGCGAGATCGATCCGCTTTCGCCCGAGCATGTGGTCACCCTGGTCCGCTTCCTCGCCTCCCCGGCTGCCGAGGCGGTCAACGGCCAGCTTTTCATCGTCTACGGCCCGCGCGTGACGCTGGTGGCAGCGCCCACGGTGGAGCGTCAGTTCTCGGCGGACACGCCCGCCTGGGACCCCGAAGCGCTCAGCACCACGCTGCACGACTACTTTGCTGGACGCGACCCGGAGCTGGGCTTCGCAGCGACCGGGCTGATGGGTTCGTAAACTGCTCGATGCGCAGCGGATAGCAAGGTGAGAAGCAATAGCAAGCGGTCGCACAATTGCGTTCGTCAGAAGCGGTGATCGCGCGGGGAACGCCAAGACACTCCGATCCTGCCGTCACGCTTATCGAGCCCGTTATACGCCGCGTCTCATCGGCGTTTGCCCCGGACCCATTGAATAGTACCGACATTTTTAGTCCGCACGCTGACGAAGCCATGGTCTTCAAGGATGTCGCCCAGTTCGTCGTTGCCGAACGCACGGGACCCGGCGATCGGCAGTAGCTTCCCCGAATACCGGAAAGCACGCCCGGCGGTGGGCACCATCACGGCCAGTCGTCCGCCCGGTCGCAGCACCCGCGCCATTTCCGCCAGCGCCGCCACCGGATCCGGTATCAGCATCAGCACGGCGATCGAGACAACCGCGTCCACGGTCTCATCGCGTAGGGGAAGCCGCTGCGCATCCGCCCGCATGAAGCCGACTTGAGGGCCAGCTTGGGCCTGCACCGCCCGTGCCAGCATGGGCTCGGAGACGTCCACGCCTAAGGCCAATCCGCCTGGACCCGTGGCGTGGGCCAGCGATGCGGTGACATTACCGGGGCCGCAGCCGACGTCCAGAACGATGCCGCCCTGCGGGATGTTCAACCACTCGGTGGGCTGCTGCCATGCGACAAGCAGCCTGCGCATCACGGCTTGGGTGCGGTCCCACAGCATCGACCCGACCGCTGAGGCCCATAAGGCTTGGATCGCGCCGGTGTTCTTCGGCATAACATCGTGCTCGACCGGTCCAGTGCCCAGTAGATCTAGATAGCCCTTACTGACATCTGGTTGCGCCGGCGGATGGGCGAGGAGCTCGAGCGCGCGGCGCAACGCGGGGGGTAACGTGGTGTCCAGATCGGTCATGCGAATTCCTTCGAGCAAATCAGATCAACGGGGTAGGGAGCCGGGAAAAGGCGCACTGATCGCCAATGGTATGGAATACCTAACCATTTGGGCCAAAGCCCTGCGACACCGAAGGTCCCGCCTCTTTCCGGCATTCGTCACATCATCAGCTGACCTGACTCGCAGGAAGATCTACGGAGCCGACCGGGTCAGCCGCGATCCCCATCGTCGCGCCTTTCCGTGTCAATTGACGTCTGCGCGGCTCCGGGTAGCCCAGGTGATGGGCAGCGACAGATAGCCGCGGATGGGGCCGGATCGCAGCCGCACGGCGGAGTCATAGTCGATCTCCCAGTCCGGCACCCGCGTCAGAAACGCGCGCAGCGCGATCCTCGCCTCCATGCGCGCTAGTCCCGCCCCGAGACAAAAGTGGATTCCCCGACCGAACGCGACCTGGTGCTCGGGTTTTCGGTCGATGTCGAAGACGTCAGGATTGCTGAACACGCGTTCGTCACGGTTGGCTGACCCGAACAACAGCAAAATGGAATCGCCATGCGACATTGTGGTGCCATGCAGTGTCACGTCGCGGGACAGGGTTCGCCCCAACC
Organism: Mycobacterium noviomagense; assembly: GCF_010731635.1. Lineage (NCBI taxonomy): Bacteria > Bacillati > Actinomycetota > Actinomycetes > Mycobacteriales > Mycobacteriaceae > Mycobacterium > Mycobacterium noviomagense. Next base: position 1,243,432 of record NZ_AP022583.1, on the reverse strand, counting down.
CTTGGACTGGGGAATCATAACGAAGCAGCTCCTCGATGGCGGCGCCCAGCATGGTGTGCTCAACGAGCAGCCGATGGCGACTGTCAGGGTGGTTTGCCAGCACCACCGCGGCGTTGCCGAGGAGGTTGGTGGTGGTTTCATGGCCGGCGATCAGCAGCAGCAGGCAAAACCCGAGCAGCTCGTCATCAGATAGCTTGCTGCCGTCGATCTCAGCCTCTACCAGCGCCGACATCAGATCGTCGCGTTGCTTACATCGACGTTCGGCCAGGAAATCGGCGAAGTACGCATATACCGCGGCTGCGGCCGCCAGTCCTGCCCTCGAGTGGCCGCGAGTGGGGTTGGCCTGGATCAGCGCAGTGGACCACTGCCTGAAAAGCTCTCGGTCGCCACGCGGGATGCCCAGCAGATCGGCGATAACCATCGCGGGCAGTACGCCGGCGAAATCGGTTACGAAATCCGCGGCGCCTTCACTCTGCTCGAGCCGCCGGCTTAGGTCGCCGGCCACCTCCTCGATGCCGTCGTTGAGTGCGGCGATGCGCCGCGCGGTGAATGCTTTGCTGACGAGGGCGCGCAGCTGATCGTGGCGGGGCGGGTCCATCGCAATGATCATGGGCAGGAACCACTCGCCGAAGCTTCTTCCGGGTGGAGTCGGGAAGATTCCGTTCGCCGAAGAGTAACTGTGGTGATCCAACAGGGCGGCGGTGACGTCATCATGGCGGCTGAGCACCCACGCGTTGCAGTTTTCCGCTCGATACACCGGGGCCTCATCGCGCAGCAGCCGGTAGGTGGGGTAGGGATCATCGATGATGTCGGCGTCGAATGGGTCGTAGCGAATCCGCACCTTCGGCATCGGCGTCTCCCTACGTTCGGACCTCTGGTTTAAACTGAAAGTTTAAACCGGTCTACAGGGAGCGGCAATGCGCGAAATCCCGGCTTCTATCGCCGAACGGTTGCCTGCGGCAGCTCAGCTCTTCGCCGAGCGCGGCCTCAACGACACCAAGATCGAAGACGTCGCGGCGGCCACCGGCATCGCAAAAGCCACCCTCTATTACTACTTCGCCGGCAAAGACGAGATCTTGGCGTTCCTGCTTGAAGACGTCCTGCAACAGATCGCCAACGTGGTCAACGAGATCGTGCGTGCCGGCGGCAGCGGCGCAGACCGTCTGCGGCTAGTCATCGCCGCGCAGCTACGGGTCATGGCCCAGCGCCCTGCGGCGTGCCGCGCACTGATTGGAGAGTTGGGCCGCGCCGCGCGAATGCCTCTTGTCGCCGGTATGATCAGCGCCGCCTATGTTCAGCCAGTCGAGGCCTTGCTTCTCGACGGCGCCGCTGACGGCTCTTTGGTGACTGTTGGCAACGCCAGGGCCGCGGCCGTCGCACTCTTTGGTGCCGTTACTACCAGCGCATTGAGTTATCTCACCACCCGTGACGCGCTTGATGAAGACCTCGTAGCGCGCACCATCGACGACATGCTGTTCATCGGCCTACGGCCGCGAGACTGCGGTAACGGAGCCCGGCCATGACGACCTACGGCATCGCTGTCGTCGCTCCTGACTTGCCCGCGCTTGCGGCCACCGCCGCAGCGGCGGACCGTGCCGGCTTTGATGCCGTGTGGGCCTCGGAGTTCTATTCGCGCTCCGGTTCGATCTCGATGGCGGCAATGGCACTCTCTACCAAGTCCTGCCGAATCGGATCTTCGATTCTCTATGGGGTTGGCCGCAGCCCGTTGGTACTGGCCAGCGAAGCGCGGGACCTCGATGAACTGTCCCATGGTCGCGTTGTGTTGGGCATCGGAAACGGCACCAAACGGATGATGAGCGACTGGCATGGCATCGCCGACACATCGGCACCGGCGCTGCGGATGGAAGAACTCGTCCCGCTGGTGCGGCGCATCTGGAACTTGCACGAAGGCCCGATCCGCCATGAGGGCCGGTTCTATCGGATGAACCTGGTGCCAACCGGCGAGGTCGCCCCGCCGACACGGGACATCCCGATCATCACCGCCGGCGTGCGGCCCCGGATGTGTGAGGCTGCCGGCCGCGTCGCCGACGGACTGGCCGGGCACCCTCTGTTCACGACCACCTATGTTGAGGAGGTCGTCCGCCCCGCCATCGCCAAGGGAGCCGCCCACGCCGGGCGACCCCCGAGCGACATCGAGGTCATCTCTATGGTCATGTGTTCCATTCACGACGATCCTGACGTGGCACGCCGGGAACTTGCCCAACAGATTGCGTTCTACGCATCGGTGAAGACCTACGAGCCGGTACTCGACGTCAACGGTTTTGTGAAGCAAGGTCAGGTTATTCGCGAAGCGTTCGCGCGTCGCGACTTGACCGCCATGTTCGACGCCGTGTCCGACGACATGATCGACACCATGGGCGTCGCCGGCACCGCGAGCCAGGTTCGAGACGGCCTGCGCCGCTACGAAGGCGTCCTCGACCATGTCATGTTGTATCCACCGTCCATCGCAATCGCGCCCGAACGCGTCCAAGAGAACCTCGACTCCCTCATCGCGATCCACCCTGCGGGCGCTCAGTAGCCAGGACTTGCTCGTGCGTAGATTCCCCGGTTCGGACAGCAAGCCGCCGCCGATCGGTCAGGTGACGCGTTGAAGGAATTCGGTGACGGCGGCGGTGAAGGCGTCGTTGTCGTCGCCGGCGACCATGTGGCCGGCGTCGGACACGTCGACGGTTTCGGCGTGGGGGACGAGGTCCAGGAACTCAGCGACGGTCTCATGCGAGACGACGTCGGAGAGGACCCCGCGCACCAGGAGGGTCGGGGCGGTGATGCGGCGTGCTCCCTCGACGAGCGGCTGGACTAGGTTGTCGAAGTGTTCGGCACCGGTAGTGGGGTCGAGGTGGAGGGATTGCAGTTTGGAGGTGATGAACGCCGGATCCCAGCGCCAGATCCATCGGCCGTCGCTGCGTCGTTGTAGCACCTTGTGTAGGCCCTCCAGGTTGTCGGGTCGCGCACGGTGCGGGTTGTATGCGGCGATGACGTCGGCGGCGTCCTCGAGTGAGGCGAACCCGTCGGGGTGGGCTGCCATGAACGAGATGACGCGGCGGGCTCCGTCGAATTCCATGCGCGGGGTGATGTCGACTAGGACGACGCCTGCCCAAAGCTCGGCCGGCGCGAGTAGGTGGGTGGCCAGGATCGTCATCCCGCCCAGTGAGGCACCGACGACGACGGGTGGGCGCTGGGGGCTGAATCGGTCCTTGACTGCGATCAGATCGGCGGCAAGCTGTTCGATGTCGTATCGCCCGCTGGGGTCCCAGTCGCTGTCGCCGTGGCCGCGGGTGTCGTAGGCGACGACGCTGTAGCCGTGGGTGTGGAGTCGGCGGGCCGAGGTGGCCCAGGCGTGACGGTTCTGGCCGCCGCCGTGTAGCAGCAGCACCACGGGCCGCGCACGGTCTTGGGTGTAGCAGTCGGCGGCCAGGGTGATGCCGTCAGTGGTGGGGATGCGCTCGTGGATCAGCGTCATGCGACTACCGGGGCCGTGGCCCGACGCCGGGGTCTGTTTCGCATTTCGCGCGCTTGCACAACACCCGGTGCGCGTCGACAAACGCCCCGCGCCAGTCGGGACGGCCAGCTACCGGCAGGGCTGGATTGCAGTGGGGCGCGCTCGACCAAGGCCGGGGTGATGTTCACGACGCACCGGCTTTGGGGCTGACAATCGTGACTGTGCCTTGAGCGACGCAGACGGGGTTGCCGTGGTTGGTGACGTCGATGCGTGCCACACCGCTGCGTTTGCTCAGTGCGATGATGTCGGCAACGGCCACGCACACACCGTCGGACACCGGCCGCAACAGGTTCAGCTTGAACTCTGTTGTGGCGACCCAGGAACCGGACGGGATGACGGGGTAGAAAAGCACACCCAAGCAGTGGTCGACCATCGCCGCCAGGCACCCTCCGTGCAGGTTGCCGAAGGGCGTCAACAGCTCTGCCCGGGCATCCATCTCGGCGATCAGCCGACCGGCACTCAACTCGGTGTGACGAAAGCCGAGATACTTCGATAATGCGCCGCCTGCAGCAGCTGCACCCAGCATCTGCTGAGCGATCCGCTCGTCGAAGTGCGCAAAGTCCACAGGCTATCCCGCTCGCTGGTCGACATGATGTATGAGACGTTACTACGAGTTTGTATCACACTCTGCCGAGGCCCACCAGATTGCACGTCGCAGTGCCCGACGCAGATCAGCGTGGTGTGACGATGGCGGGCAGCAAAAACCGCCGCAGAAAGGTGTCAAGACCCTCACGGCTGCGCTGCCGCGGCCCGCGCACCGTCAGCAGGCTCAGGATCGTGCGCAAGATCCACTCGGCGGCATCATCGACTGAAAGCCCGGGCCGAAAATCGTCAAAGTGGGCGGCGAAGACCGGACGCAAAAACTCGGTGACAATCTCGAACAACGCCACCGACGTGCCCTCGGCCAGCCCGACCCCGGCCAGATGCTCATCGCTGCCGAATAGGAGACCTATCGTCTCCTCGCGGGTCGCAGCACGCACTGTCACCTCGACGAATTCCAGTACCGCTGAGCCCAAATCGGGTTGACCGGCGATCCGGGTGCGTACCCGCTCCAGGTAGCGTTCGGTGGCGCGCAGGATGACGCCGGACACCACGGCCTCGCGGCTGGCGAAGTAGCGGTACACCGTCGCTCGCGATACGCCCGCCTGCCTGGCGATGTCTTCCATCGTGGTGGCGGATAGACCGTTTGCATCGAAGCAGGCCTGCGCCGCATCCAGCAATAAATCCCGCGCAGTGTCCCGCGTAGCCGGCGATGTCGATTTCCAGCGTAACGATTTATTCGTCACGACGAAAAGTATGCAGCTTCGCCGGACACGCCGCTCACCCGGTCAACATCGTCGCGCGTCGCATTGCCGGACCCGGGCCGATGTGACATGATACGCGTCATGTCTCATCCGAACAGTTGCGCGGGTGGAGTGCGCAGAGATTCTCTGACTCTGCGTATGCCCCCCCGCCGTCCGGCATGACAGGCAACTGATGCCGGTCGGCCGGCCGCCGCGGCTGTGACCGTCGCGCCGCGCATACCCGTTGTCGTGGCGGGCGGCGAGATCACCCATCGCGACGACGACGTGGTCGACCCGGTCCAGTTGGCTGCGGAGGCCGCTCGCCGAGCCCTCGATGACGCCGGTGTCCGGATCCGACATCGGGTCGACGCCGTGGCGACGCCGGGAATCTTGCTGATTCCGCGTGATCATCCCGCTTCCCGAATCACGGAGGCGGTCGGTCTGGCCCCTCGCCGGCGGATCAGCTGCCCAGTGGGCGGCAACACCCCGCAGTACCTCGTCGAGGCACTCGGCAACGACATCAGGCGCGGCGCTCTCGACGTCGCGCTTATCGTCGGCGCCGAGAGTGGCAACTCTGCCCGCCGGGTAAAAGCGGGGCGTTGGCTCGCCGATCCCCAACCCGTGGGTTGTGAAGACGAGTCGCTGGGTGACCCGCGTCCCGGGCTGAGTCCGGTCGAGTTAGGTGCGGGCTTGCATTGGCCGCATGAGGTCTACCCGATTTTCGAGTCGGCGATCGCGGCACGGTCGGGCCGTACCCTCGACGAGCAGCGAAGGTGGCTGGGGGAGCTGATGGCCCCCTTCACCGCTGAGGCGGCAAGCCATCCTGACCAGGCGTGGTTCCCAATCCAGCGCACGCCGGAAGAGCTGTCCACAGTGACACCGGAAAACCGGATGGTGTGTGAGCCTTACCCCAAGTTGATGAACAGCATCATCACCGTCGACATGGCAGCCGCGTTCGTGATCACGGCGGCCGAGGTGGCTCAAGAGCTGGGCATTCCCCGCGATCGGTGGGTGTTCCCGTGGTCTGCGGCGAGTTGCAACGACGTATACTTCCCCGCCCAGCGGCCCGATCTCAGCCGATCAGCGGGAATCCGTGCCGCAGGCCGCGCCGTGCTCGACGCGTCCGAAATCTCCGTCGACGACGTCAAGTGGTTCGACCTTTACTCGTGCTTCCCCGCAGCCGTCGAGGTGGCGATCGAGGCATTGGGCCTTGATCCGTACGACGCGCGTGGGTTTTCCATCACCGGCGGCCTGCCGTACCACGGCGGTCCGGGCAACAACTACGTCAGCCACGCGATCGTAGAGATGGTGCGGCGATGCCGAGAAGAACCTGAGGGGATCGGGCTCATCTCGGGAATGGGCTGGTACATCAGCAAGCACTCGCTGGGGCTGTGGTCCGCGACGCCACCGCCGCTGGGATGGCAAACGCCGGCCATGGCGGCAAGCCAAGCATCGATCGACGCGACTGGTCTGCCCGTTGCTGTACCCGCTGAGGCGAAGGGAACAGCAAGGATCGACGGCTATACCGTTGTGTATGGTCGCGGCGGCCAACCGTCATGGGTACCGGTATTCGCCCGCATGCCCGACGGCAGACGTGTGGTGGCGCGCAGTGACGACCACGAGTTGGCGGCGGCCATGTCGGGCGGGATGTTCGTCGGTCACAGGATTGACCTGCAGCCCGGTGGGGGTCATGCGAGGTTCGAACTGCGATGAACGGCGACGCACGCGTCGTCCCGCGAGTGGTCGCATTCGGCCGAACGCCTCGCTGCTTTACGCGCCCGCGAGCGGCGGACGACCCCACGCCACCGCCAGACAGTGTCTCCGTACCTACACTTCACGCGCCCGACGTGATGGCATCGGGCCACTCGATTTCGAAGGAATAGACCATGGCCAATGGAGAGCGGATCCCGATGCTTGACACCGAAGAGGCCCGCCGACGCGCTACCGAACGTGGCCTTCCGCAAGCCATCGCCGAACTCTCGGTTTTCCGGATCGCCTTGCATCAGCCGGGCGTCGCCGCGGCGCTGAACGGCATGCTCAATGAGCTGTTGTGGACTGGAACGCTCGACGCCCGCCTACGCGAGCTGATCATTATGCGCATAGCCTGGGCGACCGGCTCAGTTTACGAATGGACGCAGCACTGGAGAGTTGCACGCGCTGTCGCTGTACCCGAACGTGACCTGCTTGCGGTGCGCGACTGGCGAAATGCCGATCACTTTGGCGCGGTGGAACGGGCCGTGCTGGCCGCGACCGACGAGACGCTGCGTGACGGCATGATCTCCGATGAGACCTGGCAAGCGTGTCGGACTGTGCTCGGCGACGACCCGGCCGTGCTGGTAGAACTCGTGGCCGCGATCGGAAACTGGCGGCTGTTCTCGGCGCTTCTTCGGTCGCTGGACGTGCCGTTGGAAGGCGGCATGACCCCATGGCCTCCCGACGGCGCGTCACCCTACTAGGCGGGAAAACGCGCACCTCCGCGCCATTTCGGAGAACAGGAGATCGGCGGGTTCGGTCCACTATTGAGGGCCGTGGTGATTGCCGCCATCGCGCGCCGTCGATGGTGGATGAGGCGGGGGACGCAGTTTATGTCGGCAGGCGACCGGTTTCACAAGAACCTTCGCCGTGGCGCCTGTGCCCGTTCGTATCAGCGAGCGCTGCGTCGCCTATCGCAGCCGGGGAAGCGGCGAGGTCACCGTTTCAGCGCCTGCCGAATTGGGCCTCGGCGAGCGCGTCGAGAAACGATCTTGCCCAGCGGTCGACGTCATGGGTGAGCACCTGGCGTCGCAGCGCGCGCATCCGTCGGCGCCCTTCCTCGACAGGCTGGTTGAGCGCCGCCTCGATCGCGTCCTTGACGCGCTCGGTGTCATGCGGGTTGACGAGGTAGGCGTGGTGCAATTCGGCTGCGGCGCCGGTGAATTCGCTCAACACCAGCGCGCCGCCCAGGTCGCTGCGGCAGGCGACGTATTCCTTGGCCACCAGGTTCATGCCGTCGCGCAGCGGTGTGACCAGCATGACGTCGGCGGCGACGAAAAACGCAACCAGCTCGTCGCGAGGGACGGGACGGTGGATGTAGTGCACCACCGGATGGCCGACTTCGCCGTATTCACCGTTGATGTGGCCGACTTGGCGTTCGATGTCGCTGCGCAGGATCTGGTAGCTCTCAACGCGCTCGCGGCTCGGGGTCGCCAGCTGGACCAGCACGGTGTCGTCGCGCTTGGCGCGGCCTTCGGCGAGCAGCTCGTTGAAAGCCTTCAGCCGAACGTCGATGCCCTTGGTGTAGTCGAGCCGGTCGACACCGAGCAGGACCTTGCGGGGGTTGCCGAGTTCGGCCCGGATTTCGCGGGCCCGTCGCCTGATACTGCGGTTCCGGGCCTTGTGGTCCAGTTCAGCTGAGTCGATGGAGATGGGGAAGGCGCCCACCCGGACGGTGCGCGAGCCCAGCTCGACTTCACCGAACCGCGAGCGGACACCCACCGCGCCGCGGGAGGTGTTGGCCCCGACGAGTCGCCGCGACAAGAACAAGAAGTTCTGAGCGCCGCCGGGCAAATGAAAGCCCACCAAGTCGGCGCCGAGCAGTCCTTCGATGATCTCGGTGCGCCACGGCAGCTGCATGAACAGCTCGACCGGCGGAAACGGAATGTGCAGGAAGAAACCGATGGTCAGATCCGGACGCAGCTCGCGCAGCATCTTCGGGACCAGTTGCAGCTGGTAATCCTGCACCCACACGGTTGCGCCGCGAGCGGCGGCGCGTGACGTCGCTTCGGCGAAGCGGTGGTTGACCTCGGCATAGCGGTCCCACCATTGGCGGTGGTAGATCGGCTTGACGATGACGTCGTGGTACAGCGGCCACAGGGTCGCATTGGAGAACCCCTCGTAATACTGGGCGACGTCGTCGGCGGACAGCCGCACGGGATGCAGCCGTAGATCCTCCGCCACGATGGGCTCTTCGTCGGCATCGACGATTCCGGGCCAACCGATCCAGGCTCCGCGGCGACGGCGCAGCAGCGGCTCTAACGCTGTGACCAGCCCACCGGGGCTGCGCTTCCAGGTGGTGGACCCGTCGGCGAGCCGCTCCATATCGATCGGCAGTCGGTTGGCGACCACCACGAAGTCGGAGTCCCCGGGGCCCGAACCTTTGTGGCCCCGGCGTTCCCCGGGAGCCACTTACGTCTCGTTTTTCGTGGGTCCAATGCCGAGCATCGACAGGAACATCCGGCACTCGTCGGCGTCGTTTGCGTAGGCGGCAACGACGCGCCTGGCCTGGCTTGCGGTGCTGTCAGTCAACGGTTCCACGTCGCCGATTTCGCCGGGGTCAGACTTGGAAGGCATGACATCACTGTAGGCGAAGTGCGCTTTGGGCCGCAGGCGCCTCGCCTCAACCCGCCAACGGACGCGTTACGTGGTAGCCGTAATCTGTAAGGATCTGACGACCCAGGTGAGGTGGCGAATGGCAGTCCACGACGATGTGGGCACCGGCGCGGTCAACAGTGAATCCGCTGAGCTGGTGACCTACGAGACGCTCGACGAGGGCCGCATCGCCCGGGTCTGGCTCAACCGGCCCGAGGCGCACAACGCCCAGAACCGCACCCTGCTGGTCCAGCTCGACGAGGCATTCTTACGCGCCGAGGCCGATGACGAAGTCCGGGTGGTAATCCTGGCGGCGCGCGGCAGGAACTTCTCCGCCGGCCACGACCTGGGCTCCGAGGCCGCGCTGGCCGAACGCAAGCCCGGTCCGGCCCAGCATCCGACGTTTCGCGGGTATGGCGCCACCCGCGATCCGATCGCCGAGAAAACGTTTTTGCAGGAATGGCACTTCTATTTCCAGAACACCTGCCGCTGGCGGGACCTGCGCAAGATCACCATCGCTCAGGTGCAGGGCAATGCAATATCCGCAGGTCTGATGCTGATCTGGGCATGCGACCTCATTGTCGCCGCCGACAACGCGAAGTTTTCCGACGTAGTCGGCGTCCGCATGGGTATGCCGGGCGTCGAATACTACGCTCACCCTTGGGAATTCGGCCCGCGTAAAGCGAAAGAACTGCTGTTGACCGGTGATTCGTTGGACGCCGACGAGGCGTACCGGCTCGGCATGGTGTCCAAGGTCTTTCCGCTCGACCAGCTCGAGGAGAAGACGTTGGAATTCGCGCGGCGCATTGCCGAGCGGCCGACGATGGCGGCGCTGCTGATCAAAGACTCGGTGAACGCCGCGTCCGATGCGATGGGATTCACCGAGGCGCTGCGGCACGCGTTCCATGTTCACGAGCTCGGACATGCGCACTGGGCGGCGCGCAACGAAAACCGCTATCCCGTGGGGCTGCCGCCCGATGTGGAGGACTGGCGCAACGCAAAGCCGTCAAAGATCGCCCGCCGCGACGAGCCATAATCGGGGACGAGCAGACGCAAAAGCACCCATTTTGGGCCAAAATGAGGTGCTTTTGCGTCTGCTCGCGCAACCTGGCCAGAGGAGTCGGCGTGCAGCTTTCGTTCGAAAACCGGACATACCTGGTCACCGGCGGTGGCAGCGGGATCGGCAAGGCGGTGGCCGCCGGGCTGGTTGCGTCGGGAGCGTCGGTGATGATCGTCGGGCGCGATGCCTACAAGTTGCAGTCCGCCGCCAAGGAAATCGAGAAGGCCGGCGCCGGTGCCATCCGCTTGGAACCGGCCGACGTCACCGATGAGAACGAGATCGCACAGGTCGTCGGCGCCGCGACCGCATGGCACGGTCGGCTGCACGGTGTGGTGCATTGTGCGGGTGGGTCGGAGACCATCGGCCCGATCACCCAGGTCGATTCGGAGGCGTGGCGGCGCACCGTCGACCTGAACGTCAACGGCACCATGTATGTCCTCAAGCATTCCGCGCGTGAGTTGGTTCACGGCGGCGGCGGATCGTTCGTCGGGATCTCCTCGATCGCAGCCAGCAACACCCACCGGTGGTTCGGCGCCTACGGAGTGACCAAATCGGCGGTCGACCACTTGATGATGTTGGCCGCCGACGAGCTGGGCCCGTCGTGGGTGCGCGTCAACGGCATCCGGCCGGGGCTGATCCGCACCGACCTGGTCTCGGCGATCACCGAGTCGCCGGAATTGAGCGAGGACTACCGGGTCTGCACCCCGCTGCCGCGGGTGGGTGAGGTCGAAGACGTCGCGAACCTCGCGATGTTCCTGCTCAGCGATGCCGCCAGCTGGATTACCGGGCAGGTCATAAACGTCGACGGCGGGCACGCGTTGCGGCGCGGCCCGGATTTCAGCGCGATGCTGGAGCCGGTGTTCGGGGCCGACGGGCTACGCGGAGTGGTCTGAGCCGCTGCCGGCGTCGCGGCCCGCGAGCGCGGCGATCGCCGACCAGTCGAGATCGCCGTGGCCGTTGGCCACCAGGGTCAGGAACCGGTCGCGCAGCAGGCTGCCCAGCGGCAGTGGGACGCGAAGCTCGTCGCCGGCGGCCAGTGCCAGCTTGATGTCTTTGAGCCCCAGCGTGGCTGCGAAGCCGGCGGGTTCGAATTCTTTGCGCGCGATCAACCCGCCATAGGTCTGGTAGGCGGGCGCGCTGAACAGCGTCGAAGTGAGGATGTCGACATAATGCAGCGGATCCACACCGCCCTTGCCGACCAGCGCGATTGCCTCACCCAGTGACTCGATGACCGACGCGATCAGAAAGTTGCCGGAAAGCTTGACCAGATTGGCGGTGTGCGGTTGCTCGGAGACCACGAAGGTGCGTTGCCCGATCGTGTCGAACAGCGGTGTCAAGGGGTCAAGCGTTTGCGGTTCGCCCGCCGCGACGACGAAAAGCTTTGCGCCAGCAGCGGCTTCGGGTCGGCCGAACACCGGCGCGGCGACATAGTGTTGACCGGCGCTGGTGTGCGCGGCGGCCAGGCGCTTGGACAGGCCGACGCTGATGGTGCTCGACGAGACGTGGGTGGCACCGGCCGCCAGCGACGCGAGGATGCCATGCTCGCCGTAGGTGACCTCTTCGACCGCCTCGTCGCCGGCCAGCATCGTGACTACGGCCTGTCCGCGGCAGGCGTCCGCCACGGTGTGAGCGGGGATAGCGCCCTGCTGGGCAAGGGCTTCCGCCTTGGCGGCGGTGCGGTTGTACACGGTGACGTGGTGGCCCGCTTTAACGAGGTTGGCGGCCATGCCGCGGCCCATGTTGCCCAGGCCGATGAATCCAATTTCCATGACATCCACCATGCCCGCTTCTGCGGCTGAGCTTCCGCTCAATGAGATGACGATCTTGCGATCGCCGGCCCAGCCGGGAGACTAGCCTGGGATAGCAACAACGCCGGAGGATCCGATGGCTGCAACCTGGGACACGATCGATCGGTACGTCGTCATCTCGACGGACACCCACGCCGGGGCCGATCTCTACGACTACAAGCAGTATCTGCCCGCACATCTGCACGACGAGTTCGACGCCTGGGCCAAAACTTACGTCAGCCCGTTCGACGACCTGATCATCGCGACGGCCAACCGGAACTGGGACCACGAGCTCCGGATCTCCGAAATGGACGCCGACGGGGTCGCGGGAGAGGTGTTGCTGCCCAACACCGTTCCGCCGTTCTTCCCAACCACCCCTAACATCACGATCAGCCTGCCCCGCACCCGCGACGAGTTCGAGAAGCGTTGGGCCGGCGTCCAGGCGCACAATCGCTGGCAGGTCGACTTCTGCTCGCTGGCTCCCACGCGGCGTCGCGGCCTGATTCAGATCTTCCCCAACGACATCGACCTGGCCGTTGAAGAGGTCCGGTGGGGTGCCGGGCAAGAGTGCTTCGGTGGGGTGCTCATCCCGCCGGTCTCACCGGGCGATCCGCACGTCGCCCCGCTGTTCCATACCCGCTATGAACCGCTCTGGGCGCTGTGCGCGGAGCTGGACCTGACGGTGGTACAGCACGCGGGCGCAGGCAGCCCTGAGATGCCGATGGACCAGCCGGCGTCCAACGCGGTGCTGATCACCGAGATGGCACTGTGGGCCCAGCGCACGCTGGGCCACCTGATACTGGCCGGCGTGTTCGAGCGCTACCCGACGCTGCGGTTCGTGCCGACCGAGCAGGGCACGCTGTGGGTCCAGCAGCAACTGGCGGTACTTGACGCGATGGTGCCGACCATGAAATCCGAAGCGCACAACCGCACCTACGGGATGTTCGGCGGGTCGTCGGTCGACGCGCTGACCATGAGCCCGAGCGAATACGCAAGGCGCAACCTCTATCTGGCAAGCGAGCTGGCGCCCTTCGACGCGGGGATGATCGATTTCATGGGGGCCGACCACATCATGTGGGGCAGTGACTATCCGCACGAGGAGGGCTTCACCCCGCACTCAAGGTTGGCCATCCGCTGGGCGCTGCACAACAGGTCGGAAGACGAATGCCGAAAGATATTGGGCGGCAACGCAGGCCGGCTGTACCGCTTCGACCTTGATGCGTTGGCACCGGTTGCCGCCAAGATCGGGCCGACGGTCGACGAGGTGCACACTCCGCTCGAGGACACCGGCTACCACGCCCCGGCTGCTTTCGGCTACCGGCCATTCGAAGGCGGATTGGCGCTCAAGCGTCTGGCGCCTGCGCGCGGTTAACCTAGTCGAATGGCAGGCAGCGATCCGCCGGAGTGGCCGAATCTCGCGGCGACCAGCTGGGCACTGCTCGGCATACTGTCCTACGAACACGAGCTTTCGGGTTACGACATCCGAAAGTGGATCGACTGGAGTATGCGCTTCTACTACGGCAGCCCGGCTTACAGCCAGATCTACTCTGAGCTCAAAAAGCTGGAGCAGCTGGGACTGGTGACTTCTCGTGTCGAGAACACTGGTGGCGCACGTAATCGCCGGCTGTACAAGATCACTGAAGCCGGGCTGGACGCGGTGACTCGTTGGGCTAACGAGGCACCGGTCGATCCACCGACGCTCAAGCATGGGCCGCTGCTGCGGGTGACCTTGGCGCATCTCACCAGCCCGGGACGGCTCAAAGAGGTGCTGCAAGAACACGTGGAGTATGCCGACGAAATGCAGCGCAAGGCCGCGAAGGATGCTAGGTGGGCCGCTGCGGATCCGTCGTGGGCATATGCCCGCGTCGCGTTACAGTGGGCCGAGCGGTATTACGCCAACGAACGGGAACTAGCGCTGAAGATGATCAAAGAGCTCGACGAAGCTGAAGCCAGGTTCCCCCGAGCCAAGGAAGGCGGGCCCACGAAAACTCCTTGGCCCTCACCCGAATTCTGGTACGAGATCGAGAAGAAAGCCAACGCCGAGGAACCGGACTGATCACACTCCGGCCGCAGCGCGGGCGGCAATGTAGCCGTACACCAATCCCTGGGCGATCGTGGCGCCGGCGCCGGGATAAGTGGTCCCGAATGCGTTCGCTGCGGTATTGCCAATCGCGTATAGGCCTTCGATCACACTGCCGTCTTCGCGCAGCACCCGCGCATGGTCGTCGGCGCGCAGACCGCCACAGGTGCCCAGGTCGCTGAGCACCATCTTCACCGCATAGAACGGGCCCTTGTCGAGGGCGCGCAGATTCGGGTTCGGAGCGATGGTCGGATCGCCGTAGTAGCGGTCGTAGGCGCTGCTGCCGCGGTGGAACTCCGCGTCATACCCCGCTCGCGACATCTCGTTGAACCGCGTCACGGTAGCGGTGAACTCTGATCGGGGAACACCAATCATGTCGGGAAGTTCAGCGAGCTCGTCCGACCGATGGGCAATCCCCGCCTGGAACCACGCCCGCGGAATCGGCATCCGCGGAAACAGCTTGCCGGCAAAGACATAGCTGTTGCGGTACTGCTGGTCGAAGACGATCCACATGGATCCGACCGGATCACCCGAGCGTTCCCGCTCCAGGACACGTTGCCCGAATGACATGTAATCCGTTGCCTCATTGACGAACCGTGTCCCGTGCTGATCGATAATCAGCGAGCCGGGCAGGGACCGCTCGGCCAGCATCACGGGAGGTGCCGCGCCCGGCAGCGGTGCCACGGCCGGAAACCACCATGCCTGATCCATGAGATCGGTTGCCGCGCCGACGTCTTGAGCGGACCGGATTGCGTCGCCGGTATTCGTTTCGGCGCCCAGGCTCATGTGCTCGCCGAGGGACTCGGACTGGAACTTCCATCGCATGTCCATGCTGTGATCGAACCCGCCGGCGGCAAGCACCACGCCTCGCCGCGCGCCGACAGTGATTTCGTGGCCGTTGTGGCCCACCACTGCGCCGGTGACCCGCGCGCCGTCCATGGTCAAGCGATGAAGTGCGGTGTTAGTCCAAATCGGGATCTCCGCGCGCAGAACACCGGCGAACAGTCCTGCGGCCAGGGCCTGCCCTCCCGCGGCGTAACGCCGGCCCAGCAGCAGTCCGCCCACCCCTTGGGCGAGGCGTTTGGCTATGGTCGGCATGCCTTTTCGCGGAACCCGGACCATCAGGTTCATCCACCGATAGTCAGCGGTGGTGGTGGGCATGGGAACCTTGGGCTCCATGAGCCCGGGGCGCAGCCGGGTCCGGTACTCGCCGAGGATCTTCGTGTTCAGCGGTCGGCATTCGCAGGTCCGACCCTGCGCGGTGCCACCCGGCGCCTCGGGGTGGTAGTCCGAATAGTCCTTGGCCCATGCCAGCTTGAGCCGGGTGGTGCGGCGCAGCATGTCAGCCGTCCCGGTCACGTTGCGCAGGTAACCGGCGGATCGTTTGCCCGGTGCGGTGCCTGCCACCGCCGAGGCGAGGTACGTTTGGGCACGCTCCACGGTGTCTACAGCGCCGTGTTCCTCGAGGATCGGGCTGGCGGGCAACCACAATGCGCCGCCGGAACGGGCGGTCGAGCCGCCGACATAAGACGACTTCTCCACGATCAATACGTTCAATCCGCACTCGCGCGCTGTCAAAGCCGCTGCCATTCCCGTCCCGGAGCCGATGACGAGAAGGTCGACCACCGTGTCGCGCAAGGGCATTCCGGCCGGGATGGTGGCAGGTTGCGCAGTCGTCACGGAAGCCTCATGCGTATTGCAGCGCAGCCGATTCGCGGGCGCGACCAAGTGCGAGGCCGGCGCACAACGGCCGCAGCGGCTGCAGCGTCGGCGCCACGCGCTGCGGACCGTCTTCGAGATTGCGCCAAATGTTCATTGCCGTCATGCGCACCGGCGCGGCCATGCGCCGGTCGAACATGATCCGGCTCATCGGTCCGCATATCGACACGGCTGCGATGGCCTCACCCGGATCGCCGATCGGCGCTGCAACACAACCGAATCCGGGCAAGGACTCTTCCCGGTCGAATGCGATTCCGCGGGCGCGAACCTTGGCCAGTTCGGCGGTCAACTGCGCCAGGCTGCTGATCGAGTATCTGGTTTTGCGGCCGGCGAAATCGATCGCGTCGGCGCCGTCGCTGTACGCGAGGATCGCTTTGCCCACCGCTGTGCAGTGTGCCGGCTGGCGTCCACCAACCCGGCTGGGGATCGCCGCGACCATCTGATCGCCGACCTTCTCGAGGTACACCACATCGGCGCCGTCGAGGACGGCCAGGTGGGCGACCATCCCGGTGGCCCGGTGGAGATCATGCAGCAGTGGTGACGCAGCCCGGTGCAGCCGATCTTGGTGTACCGCAAGGGATCCCAGTTCGACCAGTCGCATGCCGAGTTCATAGTCGCGACCGCTTCGGCGAAGCCAGCGCAGTTGCACCAGCCGCTCGAGCATGCGGTGTGCGGAGGAGCGCGGCAGGCCGGTGCGCCGCACAATCTGGGCCAGCGTCAACCGGCCCGGACCGTCGAAAGCGTCGAGCACCAACGACACCCGGTCGATGACGGCACTTGGGGTGGTGGATTCGGCGGTCACGGCACGTCCTCCTGATATTTCTAATAGAAATATGCCTGTTTGTACCATACAGGTGTGGTCGTTGTCACACGCACGCCACAAATCGAAGCAGTCCACGCCGCTGACCTCGATGAATAGCGGAAGGCTCAGCCCTTGGCCGCGGCACGACCGGCGCGGCGGCCGTAGAAGCTGCCGTCGCCAAGCGAGATCCCGCTGGCGTACCCCCACGCGGCCAGCCCAGCCGTACAGCGGCCTGCCGCATACAGACCGGGGATCTGCTCCCCGCTGACATGCAGCACCTCGGAATCCAGCGTGGTCTTCAACCCCCCGAGCGTGAACCCGCCGGTGCTTTCGCGCAGATCGATCGCACCGACCGGTGACCCGATCGGGCGCAACCACTCGGACTTCTTGTGCAGCAACGGATCCTCGCCGCGGGTCGCGCCGTCGTTGTAGGCGGCCACGGTGGCCTGCAGTGAGCCGGGCGCCAAACCGATCTCGCCCTCGAGCTCGGCAACGGTTTCGCACACCCACGTCGGCTGGCGCAGCATCAACCGAGGCGACCACGATGCCATCGCTTCTTCCTGCGCGGCCTCGTCGACGATCAGGTACGCGGTGTTGTCCTGATGGTAGAGGGTGAGCTGCCCGACGCGCCCCGGGTAGGTGTCCTCGGGGACATAACGTTGGCCGCGGCCATTGACCAGGATGCCCCGCACCAACTGCTGCGGGTCGATGAAGATCGCCACCTCGGTGGCGTCCATATGGGCCAGATCGGCGCCCAGCGCCTGCGCCATCCTGATCGCCTGACCGTCGTGCTGCTCGATCGACGCGGCCGGTCGCCCGGCGATCCGCGGCGCGTACTGGGCGACCATTGTGTCGTTGTAGGCGAAGCTGCCCATCGCCAGCACCACTCCGCGGCGCGCACGGATCGTCACCTCATCGCCGTACTGGCGGGCGCACAGTCCCACGACCCGGCCGTCGGATTCGACGACCAGTCGCTGCCCCCGAACGTCATAGATGGCCCGCGCGCCAGCGCCGGTGGCGGTGTCCACGAGCGGTTTCATCAGCATGTAGCCGGCGCTCGCTTCGCCCTGCTTCTTGTTCGACATCTGCGGCACGTGTCCGCGCGGCGCAGGAGTCGTGATGGTGTTGAACGGGTAGGAGTTTTCTCCGCCGCTGTACATCAGGCCCTGGTCGCCCATCGGCTCCCAGCCGGGCTCGGAAAAGTACTCCGCCTTGAAAGGCACGCCGCAGTCGACCAGCCAGTTGAAGTGCTCCACGCTGCCGGCGCAGTAGTCGGCAATTCGGTTCTCGTCGGCGCCGGGCCCCATCGCGACATTAAGGAAGGCCGCCATGTTGTCGACGGAATCGTCGAAACCGCAAGCCTTTTGCAACGGTGTGCCACCGCCCAGATAGATGAACCCGCCGGCCATGGCCGCCGCCCCGCCCCACGAGCCGGTGCGTTCAAGCACCAGGACGTCGGCACCGGATCTGGCGGCCTCGACCGCCGCGGCCGCGCCGGCGACCCCGTATCCGGCGATGACGACGTCGGCCTCGTAGTCCCACGTGCCGATCGACGACGCCGAGACGGGGTGCACGTCGGCGCCGAGTGTCACGGGCGCATCGCCACCGGGAGGTCGCTCACCCACTGATGACCCCAGTAGCTGTCGGCTGTGATTTCTTCTGCGGTGTAATAGGTTTCGTCGACTCGCATACCGTCGGTGCCGAACTCGATGTCCCAGCCGCCGGGCGCGCGTACGTAGAACGACACCATTTTGTCGTTGGTGTGCCGCCCGAGCGTCGAGGACAGCTGGAAACCCTCGGCATTGACGCGGTCCAGCGCCTGCCCCACCGTGTCGAGGCTGTCCACTTCCACCATGATGTGGACGAGGCGCGGGTCGCGCTGGTGTGCGGCTGGGACAATGGCCAGGCTGTGGTGGCGCTCGTTGATGCCGAGGAAGCGCACCCGCACCGGACCGAACTCTTTGGGCAGCGGTACGCGGAATGCGCCGCGGGACCGGAAACCCAGCAAATCGGTGTAGAAGTCGAACAGCGCATTGGGGTCGGTCGCCGGCACGACGACGTGGCCCATGCCTTGGTCGCCGGTGACGAACTTCGCCCCGAACGGGGTGACGACAGGGCTGTGGTCGAGCACCGCACCGTGAAACACCTCGAGCGTGGTACCGGCCGGATCCTCGAAGGTGATCACCTCTTCCACCCGGCGGGCCTCGGCCTCGTCGGTGGACAACTGCTTGAACGCAAGCCCGGCGCCGTCGAGGGCTGCTTTAACCCGCTGCAGGGCCGGGTGGTCGCGCACTTCCCAGCCGACGGTGAGCACCCGGTCGGTTTCGCCGGGCACCACGATGAGCCGGGCCGCGCGCTCATCCATCCGCAGGTACAGCGCCGACGCGTCAGGACCCTTGCCTTCGGCGAACCCCAAGACACCGAAGGCGAAATGCCGCCAGCGTTCGATGTCGTTGGTGGAGATGGTGATGTAGCCCAGGCTTTTCAGATCGCTCACGGTCGCCTCCTAGATCAATGCCCGCAGCGGACCCTCGGGCGGATCGATGCCCAGCGAACTCAGTGCAGATGCGTGGTAGGCGGTGCCGGGGACATGGATGGCGTGCAGGTGGCCGACGTGCACGTCACGCCAATAGCGTTGCAGCGGTTTATCCATCCGCGCCGCGTTCCCGCCCGAGCGCGCGAAGATCTCGTCGACCGCCGACACCGCACGCCACACCGCGCGGATCTGCGTGCGCCGACCGGCCGCGCGGTCCGCGAACGACACCTCCTGGCCTGAAGCGACGATGTCGTAGATGCGGTCGACGTTGGCAAGCAGCTCCTGGCGGGCGGCGTTGATGTCGGCTGCTGCTTCGCCGATGGCATACATGACGTAGGGGTCGTCCTTGATGGCGGTTCCGGTGGCGCTGACGCGCTCGCGTTGGTAGTCCAAGTGTGCGGCGAGCGCTCCTTCGGCGATGCCGATGGTCGCCGCGGAAATGCCCAGCGGGAACATCGTCGACCACGGCATCAGATACAGCGGCTCGGTCATGCCAGCCTCGCGCTGGGCGGTGCCGTCCATCACTTTGGTCGCATCCATCGTCCGGTAGGTCGGGACGAACGCGTCCTTGACGATGACGTCCTTGGAACCGGTTCCGCGCAGCCCCACAACATTCCACGAGTCTTCGACGATCTCGTAATCCTTGCGCGGCAGGATCATGTGCAGCATCTGGGGCGGCATCAACGGCACACCCTTGTCGTCGCCGAGCATCGCGCCCAGGATGATCCAGTCGCAATGATCGGTGCCCGAGCTGAACTGCCAGCGACCGTTGAAGATGTAGCCGCCGTCGACAGGCTTGGCCACACCCTGCGGCGCGTAGGGGGAGGCCATCCAGGTATCGACGTCGTCGGCCCAGATTTCGGCGGGCACCTTCGGGTCGGCATAGGCCAGTTGGTAGGGGTGCACCCCTACGACGCCGACGATCCAGCCGGCGGCCGGATCCAGGGCTGCGGTTGCCATCACCGTCTCGGCCCACTCGCGGGGATGGGCCTCAAACCCTTGGTACTGCTTGGTTTGCAACAGCCGGATCAGGCCGGCCCCCTTCATCAGCTTGACGGTATCGTCGGTCAGCCGGCCAATTTTTTCGGCTTCTGCGGCCTGGCTGCGCAACTGATCCGCCATTGCCATTACCCGGTCGATTACCCGCTCGCTCATATCGTTCATCCTTACGTGGGTGGGCCCTAGTAATGGTCTACCGCAGTCCGTGCCGAACCGAAGGCGATCCCGGTGAGCGGAAACTTCTGCGTGCTGTGGTCGTCGGGGCGCTCGCGCCTCGGCAATCAACGCGTTGTGCGGGTGAAGCTATTCAAGACCGCGCCAAACCAACGTTTTGCAGGAAAAGTGCGAGAGCCGGTCTGTAAAACGTGCATCTCGCCGCGGGCGGGGCCGTCGTAGATGCCCACCAATCCGGGCCGACGAGGCAAGGCGTCCGGTGACCGGGAAGCAACTCGTTGGGGGCCGACGTAGAGGTCTACCGTCCCGTCGTGCCCCTTGATGCCGTGGTTGTCGGCGCCGGATTCGCCGGCCTGTACGCCCTGCACAAACTGCGCTCGCAGGGGTTGTCGGTGCGCGTGTTCGAAGCCGCTCCCGACGTCGGCGGCACCTGGTACTTCAACCGGTATCCCGGTTGCCGCTGCGACGTCGAAAGTATCGACTACTGCTACTCGTTCTCCGACGAACTGCAGCAGCAGTGGAACTGGACCGAGAAGTATGCCACACAAGCCGAGATCCTGCGCTACATCAACTGGGTCACCGACAAACTCGATCTTCGCAAGGACATCACCTTCAACACCCGGGTCACCTCAGCGGTCTTCGACGAGAAAACGCTGCACTGGACAGTGACCACCGACAACGGCGACGTCGTCACCGCCCGGTTCTGCCTGATGGCCACCGGCTCACTGTCTGTTGCGCTGACACCCGATTTCCCTGGACTGGACAGCTTTGCCGGCGAGGTGTACCACACCGCCCATTGGCCCCATGAACCTGTTGATTTCAGCGGGAAGCGCGTCGCGGTGATCGGCACAGGTTCCTCGGGCATCCAATCGATTCCGGTAATCGCAGAACAGGCGGCACAACTCTATGTTTTCCAGCGCACGCCCAACTTCAGCGTTCCGGCCGGCAACAAGCCGCTGACCGCTGCGGACATGGCGCAGATCAAAGCGAATTACGCGGAGCGGCGCCGGCTTTCGTGGCGCAGTGGTGGCGGCTCACCGCATGTTCCTCATCACCAGAAGACGATGGAAGCATCGCCCGAGGAGCGTCGAGCGGCGTTCGAAAAACGTTGGCAGCTGGGCGGTGTCCTATTCTCCAAGACCTTCGCCGACCAGATGATCGACCCGGCCGCCAACGAGGAAGCGAGGAAGTTCTACGAGGAGAAAGTCCGCGCGGTCATCGATGATCCTGAGGTGGCCGATCTGCTGATCCCCAACGACCACCCGATCGGCACTAAGCGTATCTGCACGGACACCAACTACTTTCAGACCTTCAACAAGTCGCACGTCGAGCTGATCAGCGTCCGCCAGACCCCGATCGAATCTGTCGACGCCACCGGAATCAACACCAGCAGCGCCCACTACGACGTGGACATGATTGTCTTGGCCACCGGCTTCGACGCGATGACGGGCGCATTAGCCAACATCGACATCGTCGGCCGTGGTCGCGAACTGCTGCGCGAGGACTGGAAGGACGGGCCCCGCACATATTTGGGTCTCGCCGTGGACGGGTTCCCCAACCTGTTCATCGTCACCGGGCCGGGCGCGCCGGGCGTCTTGGCCAACATGGTGCTGCATGCCGAGGCGCACGTGAACTGGATTGCCGACTGCATCGCCTATCTCGACGAGCACGGTTACACCGCCATCGAGGCCACCCCGGAAGCCGTGGACAACTGGATCGCCGAGTGCGTCCAGCGCGCCGAGGCAACGCTCTTCCCCAAGGCGAACTCCTGGTACATGGGTGCCAACGTTCCCGGCAAGCCGCGGGTCTTTATGTTGTTCGTCGGTGGGTTCGCCGTCTACAACGACATCTGCGCCGAGGTGGCCGGGGCCGGCTACAAGGGGTTCACAATGATCAAATCATCCTGAAGTGGCCAGACGGGAGTAGAGATGAAGCGACTTGAGGGAAACCGCATCCTCATAACCGGCGCGGCTTCGGGCATCGGGCAGGCCACCGTGCTGCGGCTGCTGGACGAGGGCGCGGCGGTGGTCGGCGCCGACATCGCGGTGGACGGTTTGGAGAAGACCCGCGCCCAGGCTCAGGAAGCCGGGTCGGGTGAGCGCCTCACCACGGTGGAGATGAACGTCGGCGACGAGAAGTCGGTAGTGCAGGGCGTGCAGCAGGCCGTCGAGGCCCTGGGCGGCCTGGACTCACTGGTCAACGCGGCCGGCATGCTGCGAGCCTCACACACGCACCAGACCAGCACGGAACTGTGGAACCAGATCATCAACGTCAACCTGACCGGAACCTTCCTCGTGGTGCGCGAGTCGCTTCCGGCGCTGCTGAAAAACCCGCGCAGTACCATCGTGAACTTCAGCTCCACGTCAGCGTCTTTCGCGCACCCTTACATGGCGGCCTACGCCGCGAGCAAGGGCGGCATCCAGTCGTTCACCCATGCGCTCGCACTCGAGTACGCCAGTAAAGGGCTGCGTGCGGTGTCCGTGGCGCCGGGCAGCATCAAGTCCGGAATCACCGACGCCACAGCGGGATACCTCCCCGCTGACTCGGACTGGTCACTGTTCGGCCGGCTCTCGCCGATTTTGGCGACCACTCTGGAATCCAGTGGAGCCCCGATGGCCGCTCCGGCAGCTGTGGCCGGAGTGGTCGCCATGTTGGTGTCCGAGGACGGCGCGTTTATCACCGGCACCGAAATCCGGATCGACGGTGGTACCCACGCATGAGCGTGGATGTGGACTATGACGCCACGCTTCGCGAGATCGCCACTGAACCTGGCACGTTGCGCTATCACGAAGCCGGCGATGGGCCGCCGCTGTTGATGCTGCACGGATCTGGCCCGGGCGTGACGGGGTGGCGCAACTTTCGTGGAGTGCTCGGCGAGTTCGCCGAGCAATTCCGCTGCCTGGTCTTGGAATTCCCTGGCTTTGGGGTCAGCGACGACTTCGGTGGGCATCCCATGCTCACCGCGTTCGATGCGGTGGTGCGGTTCGTCGATGCACTGGGGCTTGACGCGCTCGACATTGTCGGCAACTCGATGGGTGGCGCGGTCGCGATCAACTATGCGATCGCCAACCCCGAGCGGGTGCGGCGTCTGGTGACCATCGGCGGCATCGGCCGCAACGTCTTCAGTCCCGGCCCGCCCGAAGGCATTCGGCTGCTACAGGAGTTCACCGAGGATCCCAGCCGCGAGCGGCTGATCCGCTGGCTGCATTCGATGGTGTATGACCCGGCGGTGGTCACCGAGGAACTGATCGAGGAGCGCTGGCGCCACGCCACCGACCCCGCGACTCTGGGCGCCGCCCGGCGGATGTACTCCAAGGACTCATTCGCTCAGATGACCAAGGCCATGGAAGCGTCGAAGGCACCGCAACCCTGGGCCATCATGCATCGGCTCAAGGCGCCGACGTTGATCACCTGGGGCCGCGACGACAGGGTGAGTCCGCTGGACATGGCGCTGATTCCGATGCAGACCATCCCGAATGCGGAGCTACACGTATTTCCCAACTGCGGGCACTGGACGATGATCGAAGCGAAAGACGCGTTCGTCAGCGTCGTTCTGGGCTTTTTGACCCGTAAGGCTGCTTAGTTCACGCAGGGCACGCCACCGCCGTCGATCGGTGCGCCCCGATCCGGCGTCGGCTCGGTCGAGGTGGCGGCGTGTGACTTGTAATAAGAGCCGGAAAGCGTTGAGCTTGTTGTCGTCTCATCGGAGGGTGACGACGACGGCAGCGTGTAGTCGTCCCCGAGAATCACACGTATCCGGTTGGGACTCAATGTTTTATCGGCGTGGTCTGGCGCGTCGATGCCCAGTAGCTCGGCGACGGTGTGCGCGTCGGTTGCCGCGCCCGCACCGTAAGTGAGTGTGGTGTCGGTAGGTTCGCCGCGGGCCCGGTCGCGTACCTGGCCGGCGGTGTAGCCGTGTTGGCGCAGGGTGCGCGACACCTTGCTGGCCGTTCCGGAGACACTGCCCGCGTTGACGACGTCGACGACGGTGGCCGGGTTCGGCGTGCTGGTGGTAGGAGTGGTGGACTCACTGGTGCCGAACGCCGCCGCCACCTCGCGCTTGATCGCGGCCGGGTCGACGATGTTGACGTCTTGACCGTCGATGTTGTCGTAACGCACCACGGGCAGGGTCCGGTATTCGACGTTGCTGCCGGCAAGCGCGGCTACGCGGCGGAACTGGTTCTCGTCCCAGCCGGCGGACAGCACGATGTCTTTACGGGCCACCGCGATCAAGCTCTTGAGCTTGCTCAGGTCGGTGAGGGTGCCGGAATCCTGCAGCTGGCGCACAACCGCGGACAAGAATGCCTGCTGGCGATGCGTGCGGTCGAGGTCACCGTTTTCCAGGCCGTGGCGCTGCCTGACAAACGACAGTGCCTGCTCGGCGTTGAGCGTCTGGCGGCCCGCGGGGAAGTCGGCGCCGGAATACTCGTCGTAGACGGCGTGCTTGAGGCACACCCGTACGCCGCCCAAGCTCTGGGTGAGGTCGTAGAAGCCAGCCAGGTTGACCTCGGCGAAGTAGTCGATCGGTACACCGGTGAGGTTGCGCACCGCCCGTAAGGTCGCCGCCCGGCCGGCTTCGCGGCCTTTGGTCTCGAGTTCCTTTTGGTCGCCGAATCCTTTGTCGACGAGCTTCTGCTCGACGTATTGCTTGGTGAGCCCGTACGCCTCCTTGATCTTGATGTGGTTGTATCCCGGCACCCCGCTGAACGGCACCCAGTCGTCGCGGGGGATCGAGAAGGCGACCACTCGGTCATCGGCGCCGACGTGAACCAGGATCAAGGTGTTGGTGTTGTAGCCGCCGGCATCGGAATCTCCGGCATGCAGGTGCTTCAATATCGCCCACGGCAGGTCGTTGCCGTCCTGGTCTTTCCGCGAGTCCAGTCCGATGAGCAGGATGTTCATCGCCCCGCCGCTGGAGCGAGGGTCCTCAGAACCCAGCGCCTGCGAAACAGTGATCCCGCCCAGCGCGCCGTGAGCCACCCACCAGCCCGCACCGGTCAGCAGCACCGCTGCGACGGAGACCAGCGCCAGGCAGCCACGGGCCAGCCTCCGGCGCAGCTGGGAGCGCACCGGAGTCGCACGATGGCGAGCTCTACCGCCCGCTCGTTTGGCCACGACAACCTCGACTCTGCCCGGAGCGTCCCGCCGGTCCGGCGGCCGCGACTGCGATGATGACGCTCGCTTCTTGACCTCCAGTATGGGGCAGCGTGCGGCGAAGCCTGTGCTCACAGGGAGCCGCAGCGTCAATAACCCGGTGCCAACCAGCCAGCGAGTACGTAACCCAGCGTGCCGATGAGGACGCCGAATTTGACCAGGGCGGCAGCTTTGGCCCGACGCGCGTTATCCGCGACAGCGGACTCCGAGAGGACGTTAAGCAACGACACGCCCTCGACCGCATCTGCGGCAACGGCCGGGACAACCAGCAGGGGTAGTGCGGCGCTGTGGGCGCGTCGGCGACGTGCACCGTCGACCAGCAGCGCCGTCATCGCGCCGTAGGTCAGCATGTAGCCGAAGTCGAGCCACAACGACCACCGGGCGGCGCGCCGCCCGTCCTCGCCCCAGGCGGACATGATCCGCTCGGCGCGCTGCGCGTTGCCTGCCAACTCGAACGGGATGATGCCGGGCCCACCGGTGCGGCGCATGCGCCGCTCCAGCACCAGCATCACGGCGCTATAGCAGGCGAAGCCCGTCGTGGCTAATGCCAATGGAGTCCAGCGCCGGCTGCCGCGCATCATGCGTTCACATTATCGGCCCGGACGGAACGAGGTCAGCGCAGCGGGATGTCGTACCCGGGTCCGCGTTCGTCGGCGGGGCGAGGGCCGAAGTAGCGGCGCTCCGACTCCTCGATGGGAACGTCGTTGATGCTGGCTTCGCGGCGGAGCATCAACCCGTTGTCGTCGAACTCCCACAGTTCGTTGCCGTAGCTGCGCCACCACTGGTCGGTGGCGTCGTGACATTCGTACTGGAATCGCACCGCGATGCGGTTGCCGCGGAAGTCCCACAGGCTTTTGCGTAGCGCGTAGTCGAGTTCTCGTTGCCACTTGGCGGTGAGGAATTCGACGATCTGGTCACGGCCGGTGACGAACACGTCCCGGTTACGCCACACGCTGTCGCGGGTGTAGGCCAGGCTGACCTTGTGGGGGTCGCGGGTATTCCAGGCGTCTTCTGCGGCTTGGACTTTCTCGGTGGCGCTGTGTAGGTCGAAGGGCGGAAACGGTGGCCGCTGTTCATCCATCGGCTCACTCCTTTTCTCGATGACGTGCGGTTGCACCAAGCCTCATTTTGTTACCATCGCGCGGTGCACGATTCGACCGCGCCATTTGGACGCGGCGGACAGCGATCCGTTTCCCGACGCGAGGTCCTCAAATATGCCTCGGCCGCACCAGTTTTGCTTGGCGTAGGCACGCTGGCCGCGACACTCGACGGACACAAGGCGGCAGCCGCCAACGGTAAATTGATCGACTTCACCGAGCACTTGGTGCCCGCGGATCAGATCAAAGCGGCGGGCTACGACGGGGCAGTGGTCTATGTGGCTGAGTCGCGGCCCGGGGCGAACTTCGACTTCAAACCCGTCACCCGCCAATACGCGGACGCGCTGCGCGCAGCGGGACTTCACATCGTCAGCAATTACCAATACGGCAAGCCCGGTTGGCCTGACCCGTCGGACTACACCCGCGGATACCAAGGCGGGGTGGCAGACGCACAGACCGCGCAAGGGCTGCACGCTGCAGCCGGCGGTGGTGATTCAGCACCGATCTTCTTCAGCATTGACGAGGATATCGACTCCAACACCTGGAAAAGCATTGGCGCCGAATGGTTTCGGGGGATCAACTCGGTAATCGGTGTGGGACGCACCGGCATCTATGGGCATTCCCGGGTATGTGGGTGGGCGATCAAAGACGGCGTCGTGGGCCGCTCGACCACTGCGGGACATTCGTGGGCATGGCAGACGACCGCATGGTCTCATGGTGAGCGCGAACCGGCCGCGGTGCTTTACCAGTCGGTGGTCAACACCCCGTCGAGCCCTGGCCCGTTGCTGGGCGGCACCCACGTGGATGTTGACGACGTCCTGGCGACCGATTTCGGGCAGTGGGATTTGGACCGTCGGTAGCCAGCGTGATCGCAATGCGTCAAGACACTTGGCTTCGACGCCGAAAGTGTCGTCTACCTGCAACTAAGAGCTCGCTAAAACGGCCACACCGATTCGAACACGACAGTAAGGTGCTGTCCGTGAGCAGAGACCTGCTAGCCAACGGCCGAGGGCGCTGGTTGGCATTCGCGGCCTCCCTTGCTGTCTCGGCCACCATTTTCATCGCTCAAGGCGCGAAGCATCCTTGCTGCGTTGCCATCCCGCCGGGCCAGGCGGCTGCGCCAACCAGCGCGGCTGGAATCCCGGCAACAACGCCGAAAGATCCGAAACCTGTGCCGGCCGGCGCGCCGCACATCGCCACTGCCGCGGAGAGAGAAATGCTGGCAGCAAGTGCGCCAACCACCGCCCAGCAGTTCCTGTTTGCCTTACCAGCCGGCATTGCGCCGGAGCAGGGGTTACAGGTCCACACTATTCGCGTGGCGCGTGCAATTAGCGTGCTGTTTCCCCAGATCACGACCATCGGCGGGTACCGGCAAGATCCCTTGCCGTGGCACCCCAACGGGTTGGCGATCGATGTGATGATCCCGAACTTCCACAGCCCCGACGGGATTGAGCTGGGTAACCAGATCGCTGGCCTTGCCTTGGCGAATGCGAAACGCTGGGGAGTGATCCACGTGATCTGGAGGCAGGCCTTCTACCCGGGGATCGGTGCGCCGAATTGGACACCGGACTCCGGCTCGGAAACCGCCAACCACTACGACCACGTTCATATCGCCACCGACGGCGGCGGCTATCCGACCGGGCACGAGACCTACTACATCTGAGTCACCAACGGCTATTTGGCATCTGTCCAAGGAATACCGACGCACCGTCCAAATGGTGGCGGCGATAGCCGAAGCGGCCCATGAAGTGACGTGTGCGTTGACGCGCCTGCGATGATTGGCGTCGTGGCCGAAGGCGCGGGGAACCGGTCGGTCGAGAACCGGGCGGTAGCCGATTTCCTGATTGCAGCGGCGGCGCAGCCGTCGGTTTTGGTCATTGACGGTGAGGCCGGCATCGGCAAGACGACGCTGTGGCTCGCCGCGATCGAGCGGGCCCGTGAGCGCGGGTTTCGGGTGCTCTCAGCCGCGGCAGGCCAGGTGGAGTCGATATTGGCCTACGCAGCGGTAGCCGATCTGCTGAGCGACGTCGAATCAGCTCTTTTGACAGCACTTCCCGATGTGCAGCGCATCGCGCTGGAGCGGGTTCTATTGCGGTCCAACGGTGATGGCCCTGCCACCGACCAGCGGGTGGTGGCGGCGGCCTTCTTGAACGTGGTCGAGGGCCTCGCGGCAGCAACCCCGGTGCTGATAGCCATCGACGATGTGCAGTGGCTGGATTCGTCGAGCAAAAACGTGGTCGCCTTCGCCATACGGCGGCTGCGAGGACCGGTTGGGGCGTTGCTGACCGAGCGGATCGAGTCGGACATCGAAAACGCATCGTGGCTGCAGCTGAACAAACCGAACGGGGTCGAGCGAATCCGTGTGCGTCCGTTGACGCTTGGCGGACTACACACGCTGTTCCTGGAGAAGCTAGGTCGGTCGTTTCCGCGGCCCACGATGGTGCGCATCGCGGAGTTATCCGGGGGCAACCCGTTTTACGCACTAGAACTGGCGCGTGCGATAGGCAACCGGTCGCCGGAGTCTGACGCGGCGTTGCCCGCCACATTGGCCGGACTGGTGCGTGCCCGGATCGGACGCCTGGAAGAAGATGCCCGAGACGTGTTGCTGGCTGCAGCCTGTACGGCCGAGCCGACGGTGGACTTGCTGGCGCGGGCCACCGGCGCAGGTGTCGAGCGGACGGTCGAGTTACTCGAAGAGCCCGAAAGTCACGACATCATCAGGATTGACGGCAATCGGGTGCACTTTTCTCACCCGTTGTTGGCGAGGAGTGTGTACACCGACGCTGGTCCAGCCCGCCGCCGCAGAATGCATCGGGCGCTAGCCGACGTGGTGACCCTGCCCGAGCTGAGAGCCAGGCACCTCGGGCTAGCAACCACCCGTGCGGATCCGGAAACGCTTCGGGCTCTTGACGAAGCCGCCGATGCAGCGCTGGCGCGGGGAGCACCCGCAGCCGCGGCAGAGTTGATCGAGCTGGCCATCCGGCTCGGTGGTGACACGTCATCGCGTCGCATCCGGGCGGCCCAGCACCGTTTCCAGGCCGGTGATACCGAGCGAGCCCAAGCGGTGCTCGCACCGACCATCGATGCGATGGAGCCGGGTCCGCTTCGGGCGATCGCCTTCGATCTACTTGCCGGAATGCGGATGTACGACAATAGTTTCCTGCAGGCCGCTGATCGACTCGAGGCTGCGCTCGACGACGCCAAAAGCAATCCTGTGGTGCTGGTACAGACTCTGCTGATGTTGTCGTTTGTCCAACTCAATTCCAACGAGTACGGCGAATCACTGCAACACGCGCGGCAAGCGGTGACAGTTGCCGAGGGATTGGATATTTCGACGCTGACCAGTCAGGCGCTCGCGATGTGGGTGCGCGCGAGCTTCACGTACGGCCAAGGGTTCGACGAAGCCGCGCTACGGCGCGCGCTGGAACTGGAAGATCCTCACATTGACGTGCCGATTCCATTCCGCGCCAGCGCGATTAATGCGCTGATACTGGCCTGCACGGGTCGGCTAGAAGAAGCCGCCGCCCAGATGCGTGCCATACGGCAGCACTGCGTCGAACGCGGCGCCGAGGGCGACATCGTGGCCATTGCCGGATACAGCGTATGGGCCGACATATGGCAGGGGCGCTTCGGCGACGCGGCAAAAGCTGCCGACGACGCCGTGGAGCGAGCCGAGCAACTTGGCGGTGACCACGTGCTCGTGATTCCGTTGAGCGTGCGGGCGGCAGTCGCCGCCTACACCGGGCGTGAGCGCGACGCTCGCGCCGACGCTCGTGCAGCCTTGACCGCCCAGCGAGGCGGCTCGCCCCGGCTGCCCGGTTACTGGCCCGCCATGGCGTTGGCGTTCCTTGAGGTTTCGCTTGGTCGCTACGCCGAAGCGCTGACCACCTTGCAGCCGGTCTTGTCGGTCTTCATCACCATTCCCGGCACCGAGATCCTCAGCGCCTGGTACATCCCGGACGCGGTCGAGGCGATGATCGCGCTCGGAAAGTTTGACGATGCCGAGCCGCTGATCGAGGCGCTGGAACGTAATGGTCGTCGGCTCGACCGTGCCTGGATGCTGGCTGTCGGTGCGCGCTGCCGCAGTATGTCGTTGGCTGCCCGTGGTGATGTCGTCGCCGCCGAACAGATTGCCCAGCAAGCGATGACCGAGCACCAACGGCTGCCGATGCCGTTCGAACGGGCCCGCACCCAGTTGCTGCTCGGCCAACTCCAGCGTCGCCGGCGCAGGAAAGAGGCCGCCGCGGCGACCCTGCACGAGGCGTTGAGCGCATTCGAAGCCATGGGCACCCCGTTGTGGGGCGAACGTGCCCGCGCGGAGCTCGCACGCACCAAAGTCAGCCACGCCCGCGACCCTGGGCTGACACCCACCGAGCAGCGGGTGGCCGAACTCGCGGCCTCCGGCATGACCAACCGCGATGTCGCAGCCGCTTTGTTCATCAGTCCCAAAACCGTTGAACACAACCTGTCGCGCGTCTACCGCAAACTCGGCATCCGCTCCCGCGCAGAACTCGGCCAGTGGATAAAGCAACGCAACGTTAGGGAAATCCCCGATTCGCCAGGCGCCTCGGCCCACTAATGTCCGCTGGGTGGGCAGCGCAGCGCCGCCGGTCGCGTGTTATCTCGCGGAGTGGTATCGGCCGGAGGTCACCCATCATCCGCTGGACGACACTGTCGCCAAACTCGATGCCGTCGCAGCCACCATGCGTGTGGAGGGCTCGCTGGTGGAATTGCTTGTGACACTGGCGGTGCCTACCGACGAGGTCATCTACGGCGTCTTTGCTGCACCGTCGCCAGACATTGTCGTCCAGGTTTGCCGGCGCGCTGGTATTCCCCTCGAACGGCTTAGCTCCGACGTGGCGGCTCACATCATGCGGCTTGCGCGGGATTGAGAGCCGGGGCCAACCCTTAGGGAAACCCCCGATTCCTCAGTAACCGCAACTTGAAAAACTAGGTCGGACAAGTAAACGAAAGCGACCGTAATGGTTAGCGACAGGGGAGGAGCGATGGTCTTACTACAACAGCCCTCCGATCCGACCGCGGGGCTGTCGACACAGGAAATCCCGACCCAATTAGTGGCGACCGTCGATTGCCTTACGTCAGGCGCAATGAACCACAGCTACTCGATCGTCGAGGATGAGGACGGTCCGGGCCATCCGCGGATAAGTGCCGTTGACGTGTCGGATGTGGAGATCGCAGGGGCGTTTCAACCACCTGAGCGGCCGTATTGGTTGCTCTATGTGACCCCATTGCTGGCCGCCGCCGCCGGGATTGCCTTTTGTCCCGACCCTCTTCCGTTGGGTAGCCGGAAAGAAGCCAGGCAATGGGTGAGTCTGGTCGCCCAGCTGTACGCGAAAGCGGCGTCGTGATGTACGCACCGGAGCGCCCGGCTCGCACCTTGATCCACGACTCGGAGGCTGAACCTCGAACTGCCTGGGTGTCCAGGGCCCGCTGCCGTTTCAGCGACCCCGACGAGTTGTTCGTGCGCGGTGCTGCTCAGCGCAAAGCCGCGGTGATCTGCCGTCAGTGTCCGGTGAACCTCCAGTGCGCCGCCGAGGCGCTGGACAACCGGATCGAGTTCGGTGTCTGGGGCGGGCTGACCGAGCGTCAGCGCCGCTCGCTGCTCAAGCAGCACCCGGAGGTGGTCTCGTGGGCCGACTACTTCGGTGCCCAGCGCAAAGACCGGAGTGCGTAGCCGTCGGGTCGGTAAATCTGCGGACGGGGCGCTTCCAAAGCGTCTCGATCCAAAAGTCGCCTCGATTTCTGTTAAGCAGGTGGCTCAGAATGGATCTGCATCGCGGAGAGGCTCATTGACGAGGCGCTCGTCTTGAGTGCCGGCGCGCTTCGCGGACGGGGTACTCGACGGTTGGCCTGTACCGATACTCGTCGGGAATGGCTGACAATCGCTCTGGCGGGATGTCTTTCAGCGGAAAGCCGCACCACAGGGTTGTGTCTGGTTCCCGTGCTTGGCGGAAGGAGCGCCGGGCCTGCGCTCGACGAGGTCGAAGGCACGGGCAACCAGTGTCCATGCGACGGTGCGCTAGCTTTTCTCTGGGAGGATCTTTCTGCAGGGAGAGGGGACAAAGATCGTGGTGGAAGCTCTGGATCACTCGAACGGTTCCGGTGCGATGAAGGAAGAGTGGCGTCAAATAGACGCTGACTCCGAAGACGCGCAAATAGACGAGTATGACCTGACGACGTCCCCCAATGATTTCAATGTCCTTACCATTTATAATTTCGTCAAATCCGGCTCAGTGATTATTCCCGGTTTTCAACGTAACTATGTTTGGGATAAGAAGCGCGCATCAAGGCTGATCGAATCGCTAATTATTGGCCTGCCGGTACCCCAAGTCTTCCTCTATGAGGAGGATCGGAACAAATTCCTTGTAATAGATGGCCAACAACGGTTAATGACTGTCTATTACTTTATGTCTGGACGATTTCCGCGGCGGGATAAACGTTCTGAGCTTCGGGCTGTCTTCGATCAATACGGTGAAATTCCCGACAATATTTTGCACGACGACGCATATTTCGAGCCCTTCAATCTACAACTGCCAGAGAGTGGTCAAGGCGTCGTGAATAAATTCAGTCGGCTAAACTACCAGACGCTTGGCGATTACAAGATGCAATTTGAAATGCGCACTATCCGAAACATGATAGTGAAGCAATTGCGACCCAGTGGCGATGCATCTTCGATCTACGAAATGTTTAACCGCTTGAATACCGGCGGTGTCAACCTCACCCCACAAGAAATACGATCCAGCCTGTTCCACTCCAAATTTTATGACAGCTTGTACCAATGGAATATGGACCGTCGGTGGCGCGAATTGATTGGTCAAGAACATCCCGACTTGCACATGCGGGATATAGAAGTGATGCTCCGCGCTTTCGCGATGGCGCGGAATGTCGACACGTACGCCCCTTCGATGGTGAAGTTTCTCAACCGATTCTCGAAAGCTGCTCAGCAAGAGAAACCCGAAGGAATCGCTGAGTTCTGGGAAAATCTCGACTGGTTTCTATCCGAAGTAAGCACTGTACCGCGGAGCGTCTGGCTCACGAGACAACAAAAGTTTCTAGTGAATTTGTTTGAGTCAGTTTTCGCGGCCGCTGTACGCGCCCGGGCGGCGGGCAAGCTCACACGGCTCGACGCCGACGCAATAATGGCGATTCGCGAAAGCCAGGACTATATAAGGCACTCGCAGGAGCGGACCACGGACACCGAAAATGTGAAAGGAAGGTACCGCGCTGCTTACGGGACCCTGACATCGTGACCGCTTGCGCGCCGGATCCCGACATCGTCCAGGCAGTTTTCGACGATCACGCAGCCATAGTTGCGCATTTGCAGAACGCAGGAGAGCTATCGTATTCAACGACTCTCGAATCGACTTTTCCGAAAGTCATGCTGCTCGCGGCTGCCAGTAATCTTGAAGAGCAAATAAAGGCCGCCGTCATCGCTTTTGTAAGGAAAACCGCTGGCGATTCCGAGGAAGTTGTGAACTTCCTGCGTAACAAAGCGATTGAGCGACAGTATCATACATTTTTTCAATGGGATGGCAAGAATGCCAACCAATTCTTCAGTCTGTTCGGCGAAAACTTCAAAAAACGTATGAAAGAGATAGTTGACGCTGATCCCGAACTTAGGCAGTCGATTAGAGATTTCTTGGATCTAGGAAATGCGCGGAATAGCCTGGTCCATGGGGATTATGCCGCCGCCGCAATGGATAAGTCCGCACTTGACGTTCTTTCCCAGTATCACAGCGCCTGCGTATTCGTGCGGCGCTTGGAAGCGACTTTCAGCGCTTGCGCTGCGGAGCGATAGCTTATTTCCCGACAACACGAATGCCATCAATCATTCGAACCGTAGGTCGAAACATGTCTGACAGCGCAGTCACGAATTACCCTAGCCAAGTCCGCTGCCTACTGGCGGGAGATCTGAGAGTACAACGTTGGGTCGGCCGCCGCCCCCTCGCTGGCGATCTCAGCTAGCCCAATTCGCAGGTGGTGCACACTGGGGTACACGAAGCGCCGCGATAACACTGGCGCCGACTGTTCGAGTCCGATCTGGACCCGTCGCGGAGAATGTCGCCAATTGTGGCCAGCACAGCCGATTCGACGTGTGTTCGGCACCGGCGCAATGCATTCCGATTATCCGCCGGATGGGCTGCACCTCTTGACTGACGACCGCTCGCTTACCAAGGTGCCTTCTGCTTCCGGCTGACCGGACACCGACGGCGCCGGCTCGCACCTGCGACGGCTCGAGTCGGCGCGCATCTCCGGCGCCGCATCACCCCGTCGTAGAATCGTCACGGCTCATCGAGCCGGCCTAGGCCGCGTTAGCTCAGTTGGTAGAGCATCGCCCTTGTAAGGCGAATGTCGAGAGTTCGAGTCTCTCACGCGGCTCCATTCCTGTCGGCACTCACCGATAGCGTCGTCTTGTGTCAACGACCTGTCTCGGGTTCGGAGTCGATTCCGGCGGCCGTCGGCCAAAAGTTTGTGCAGCAAAGCATGCCAAACAGCAACAGGTCGCTTTACCGACGACAGCTAGCGTAGCGGCTTACTCGTCGTGCTCGATGATCCGCCGCGAACGGACGGTCTGCGGTGCCGAGCGGCGCGTCGGCCGGCGTCCGGGAAACGGGATGCGCTCGGCGATATTGCTCAGCGGGTTGACCACCATGGTCAGCGAGATGACGGCGTCCTGCAGGGTGGCGATGGCCGGTTCCAGTGCCTCCATCCCCGGCGCCAGCCGGCTGAGCGTGTCGGCAACGTCGGCGAGCTGCTCGAGTGGTCCATGCTTGGCGGTCAGCTTGTCAACGACACCGCCCTCGGCAAGCAGCCGGTCGACCACCCCGTCCTCACCCAGCAACCGCTCGGCCACCCCGTCCTCGCCCAGTAACCTCTCGACCAGCCCGTCGTCGGCGAGCAGCTGATCGACCAGCCCACCCGGCTGCAGCGCGCGCTCCAAAGCACCGCCCTCGGCCGTCAAGCGGTCAAGCAAACCGTCAGGCGCGGTCAATCTGTCGACTACACCTCCGGGACGCAATAGCCGCTCGACCGGCCCGTCAGGCGCCAACGCCCGCCCAAGCGGGGCGTCGTCGTCGAGCAACCTGGCCATCCGGTTGGCGCGCAGGATCGCGTCGTCGATACCGAGCATGTGGGCCACCGAAGCTGGCTGCCCCCCGGCCTCGCCTATGACTCGTTTGGCCAGGCCGACACCTGTGGCCGCTATGTCGAGGCTGGCGTCGGCCGCTGCCAACCCGATTCGCGCCGGTGCCGTGGCGAGTGTGGCCAGGCTTTTGCCGAGGTTCATCCCCTGAGTGTATTCGCGCAGCATCCCCGGCGGTGGGCACCAGCAAAACAACTCGCTGGCACCAAACTCACAGCAAGTACACAGTTTGTTTGGAGGTTAAGCTCAATCAAGTACGAAGGAATTGAGGGCATGGTATCGGGCGCCGCACAGGAAACCACACCGGAAGCACGCGTCCTTGTCGTCGACGACGAGGACAACATCGTCGAACTTCTCTCGGTGAGCCTGAAGTTCCAAGGCTTCGAGGTCCACACCGCCACCAACGGCCCGGCGGCCCTCGACCGCGCCCGCGAAGTCCGTCCCGACGCGGTGATCCTCGACGTGATGATGCCCGGAATGGACGGCTTCGGGGTGCTGCGACGGTTGCGCGCCGACGGCATCGACGCGCCGGCGCTGTTTTTGACCGCACGCGACTCGCTGCAGGACAAGATCGCCGGCCTGACCCTGGGCGGCGACGACTACGTCACCAAGCCGTTCAGCCTGGAAGAGGTGGTGGCGCGGCTGCGGGTGATCTTGCGCCGCGCCGGCAAAGGAACTACCCAGCCGCGCACCTCTCGTCTGAAGTTCGCCGACATCGAACTCGACGAGGACACCCGCGAAGTGTGGAAGGCCGGCGAACCGGTGTCGTTGTCTCCCACCGAGTTCACCCTGCTGCGGTACTTCGTGATCAACGCCGGCACAGTGTTGAGCAAACCGAAAATCCTCGACCACGTCTGGCGCTACGACTTCGGCGGTGACGTCAACGTCGTCGAGTCCTACGTTTCCTATCTGCGCCGCAAGATCGACACCGGCGAAAAGCGGCTACTCCATACCCTTCGCGGGGTGGGATATGTGCTGCGGGAGCCCCGATAAGGATGGGGCCGACTCTCGCGGCTGACTAGTGCGCGGGAGGCGAAGAATACGGGGATGGGCAGATTTCACCGACGAGGACTGCCGCTGAGGGTCGGCCTGGTGGCCGCCACCCTTGTGCTGGTGGCGTGTGGGCTGGCGGTTTCGGGGGTCGCGGTCACCTCGATCTTGCGGCACAGCCTGCTCAACCGGGCCGACCAGACTTTGCTCGACGCGTCGCGTAGCTGGGTGCAGGCTCCCCGACGGATTTCGCAGTTGCCCTATGAGGGGCCCAACGCCGACCGCCCGCCGTCGAAGTTCTACGTCCGCGTGTTAGCCCGAGACGGCCGCAGTTGGCAGGCCATCAACGACTCCCACGCCGAGCCTGCGCTGCCTGCCGACGACGACGTCGGGCCTGAGCCGGTAACGGTGGGCTCCGTCAACGGTTCCAACGTCCAGTGGCGGGCGGTGTCGGTGCGCGGTCCGCAAGGCCGCTTGATCACGGTCGCCTTCGACCTCTCCGATGTGCAGCACACGTTGCGCGCGCTGATCTGGCTGCAGGTCGGCATCGGGGCGGCCGTGCTGCTGGTCCTCGGCATCGCCGGCTACGCGGTGGTGCACCGCAGCTTGCGGCCGCTACTGGAAGTGGAACGAACCGCCGCGGCGATCGCCGCCGGGCAGCTGGATCGCCGTGTGCCCGAACGCGATCCGCGAACCGAAGTGGGCCGACTTTCGTTGGCGCTCAACGGGATGCTCGCGCAAATTCAACAGGCAGTGGCCTCCTCCGAGTCCTCGGCGGAAAAGGCCCGCACGTCCGAAGACCGGATGCGACGCTTCATCACCGACGCCAGCCACGAACTGCGCACGCCGCTGACCACCATCCGCGGCTTCGCGGAGCTGTATCGCCAGGGCGCCGCCCGCGACGTCGAGATGCTGATGTCGCGGATCGAAAGCGAGTCACGCCGGATGGGCCTGTTGGTGGAGGATCTGCTGCTATTGGCGCGCCTGGATGCGCAACGCCCGCTCGAACGGCGCCGGGTGGACCTGCTTGCCCTGGCCAGCGACGCCGTGCACGACGCGCAGTCGATCGCCCCCAAGCGCCGGATCGCCATGGAAGTGCTCGACGGTCCTGGCACACCGGAAGTGCTCGGCGATGAGGCGCGCCTGCGCCAGGTGCTGAGCAACCTGGTGACCAACGCGCTGCAGCACACCCCGGAAACCGCCGACATCACCGTGCGGGTCGGCACAGACGGAGACAACGCTGTGCTCGAAGTCGCCGACAAGGGGCCCGGCATGAGCCAGCAGGATGCGCTGCGGGTGTTCGAGCGCTTCTATCGCACCGACTCGTCTCGAACTCGAAGCAGCGGCGGCACCGGGCTCGGGCTATCGATCGTCGACTCGCTGGTGTACGCCCACGGTGGCAAGGTCACCGTGACCACAGCGCCGGGGCAGGGCTGCTGCTTCCATGTCAGCCTGCCGCGAATCACCGACGTGCCCGCCCAGGTGGCAGACCCTGTCTAGGCTGCACCCAATTCGGCCAGCGCCGCTTTGATCTTGGCTTGCGCCTCGTCCAGGGACTGCGGGGACGGGTTGCGCTCCACATTGGCGAAACCGAAGTCGCTGAGATGGCGGGTGGGAAAGACGTGCACGTGCAGATGAGGCACCTCGAGCCCGGCAATAATCAACCCGGCACGCAGTGTGTCGAATGCCCGGCACACCGCCTTACCGATGAGCTGCGCCACCGCCATCACCCGGGCGAACACCTCGCGGTCAACGTCTTGCCATTGATCGATCTCCGCGCGCGGCACCACCAACGTGTGCCCTTGCGTCATCGGCTCGATGGACAGGAAAGCGGCGATCTCGTCGTCCTCGTACACGAACCTGCCCGGCAGTTCCCGGTTGATGATCTTGGTGAAGACAGTGGCCATGCGCCTGAGCATGGTGGGCTGCGCTATCACGCGTCAAGCGTGGAGACCGTCGTGTCGGAACGGCACTCAACCACTGACCCGCTGCCGCATCAACTCGGCCAGCTCGGATACGGACCACGGCGGCGAGTCGTGATGGTCGCGGTAGCCGATGACGGCAGGAGTCGGCCGTGGGAGCTGCCCGACGAATCCGCCTGCGGCGACGAAGGTTTCGCCGGTTATGTGCTCGGCGAGGTCACTGGCGAGATACGCGTACATCGGTGCTACATACTCCGGTGGCGCGGCATCCAGAGAGGCGTGCATGCTGGCGTCATCCAGCATTCCGCGCCGGTTCAGCTCTCTGACGTGGGCCTCGTAATCCGGCCCGCTGGACAGCCGGGTCTTGGCGCCCGGGCATACGACATTGGCGCGGACCCGGTGCTCCTTGAGCTCGGCGGCGATCGCCAGCGTCAGGCTGTTGACCGCACCCTTGCCGGCGGGATAGCCGCTGCCGCCATAATCGCCCAGAAACGCTACCGATCCGGTGTTGACGATGCTGCCGCCGCCCTGCTCGACCATCCTCGGTGCCGCCGCGCGGCAAGTGGCGAACACCGTGCCCAGGTGCGCATCGAGCAGCTCACGAAAATCGGCCGGGGTGATATTGAGGATCGATGAGCCAACCGGCTCGGCGATCCCGGCGCAGTTCACCAAAATGTGGATTCCGCCGAAATCGTCAATACACCTGTCGATCAACGATTCTGCGGTCGGCTGATCGGACGGTGAGCCCGCGTGTGCCACCGCGGTACGGCCAGCCGCAGTGATGCCTGCGGCGGTCTCCTCGGCGGCCTCGCGATCGCGGCCGTTGACCACCACCGCGGCACCATGCCTCGCCAGCTGGACGGCGACGGCGGCCCCGATACCGCGCGACCCGCCGACGACCACCGCGGCGCGGCCCGCTAGTAGCGGCTCAGCTGAGGTCACTCGGCCTTGCCGAAGGTCATCATGTCGAGGTTCCAGTAGCCGCGCATATTGGTGATCAGCCCGGCGTCGTTGACCCGGTAGGTGAACACCCCGCGCACGGTGCTGGTGACGCCGTTGTCGAACTTGCTGCGCAGCACCAGGATATGAGCGATCTCGTTGGGCGAACTCGACGGGAAAGTCTCCTCGCAGGTGATGGTGAGCTGGTTGGCGGCGATGTTGGCGTCGTAGAACGCAGCGACGCCGTCCTTGCCGCGCACGCCGGTGCCGTCCGGGTTGGTGGGTGCCTCGCCGATCGGGTCTTCGACCACGACGTCGTCGGCCATCAGCGCCAGCCAACCCTCCCGGTCATGGGCCTGCACGCACCGCCACGACGACTGCGACGCCGTCAAAGCTGGCGACTGTTGAATGGTTTCCTGCGACATGGGTTTCACTCCTTCTTGTTAGATGGCACACGCGATTCGGGCGCCGTCTTCGGTGGCTTTGCGAATCAGGCCGAGGCCGCTGCAGTCTCCGGCGGCATGGACCTCGGCGTCGGGCATGCTGGCCACCAGGGTGTCGAAGAGCTCAGTGTCGGGTTCGGGCGTTCCGGCGAGAACGACGCCGTCGGCAGGCAATTGCCGGGTTGTGCCGCCGGACGGGGTGAAAATGACAC
Source organism: Mycobacterium noviomagense (assembly GCF_010731635.1). Lineage (NCBI taxonomy): Bacteria > Bacillati > Actinomycetota > Actinomycetes > Mycobacteriales > Mycobacteriaceae > Mycobacterium > Mycobacterium noviomagense. The sequence goes on along the minus strand of NZ_AP022583.1, from coordinate 1,203,205 downwards.
TGTCCGTGGTGATCTGCTCGACCGTTGCCCGGACATGCACGGTGACACCGAGCCGGTCCAGGCGATCCATGTGTTCGGTCTTGCGCTTGTTGCCAACCTCCGGCGCGATGGCCTTGCCCGACTCGAGAATCGACACGAACCGGCCACGGCTGGCGAGGAACTCGGCCAATTCCAATGCGACCAGGTCACCGCCGATGATCGTGACGCGCCGGCCCAGCGGCATCCACGCCCGGGTCGCCAATCGAACCGCCGCGGGTTGTACCAGCCGCTGTCGCCATCCCGACAGCAGCCGGGAACTGAGCCGCTGCCATGCCGGATCCGCGGAGTCAGCGTGCCCAGCGAGCGATTCACGCAGGCCGGGACCGGTATGCACATGGGGGAGTGTGGCGCCGGAAATCGAGGGAACGGCGATGCGCCCGCCGGTAGCGACCACGACGACATCGGGGTCCAGGGCGATGACGTCGTCGGCCGAAACAGCTTGGTCCACATGCACCTCCGCGGTGCTGCGGCCGATCTCGTCGCGCAGGTAGCGCAGGAACGGTTCGTTCTCCGGGTGCAGAACCGACGCCCAGCGCAACGCGCCGCCCAACTGGCGATGGCGTTCGAACAGTTTGACGTGGTGTCCGCGTTCGGCGGCGACGCGAGCCGCTTCCAGTCCGGCCGGGCCTCCGCCGATCACCACGACTTGCTTGGGATGTGCCGCGCGACCCGCAGCCAGTTCGCGTTCCTTGCCGGTGCGGGGGTTGACCGCGCAGTCGACGGAGAAGCGCAGCTCCATCGCGTCGATGCAGTTTTCACACGAGATGCACTTGCGCACCCGGTGTGCTTGTCCGGCAAGCAGTTTGTGCGGGAGCTCGGCGTCGGCGAGCAGCGGCCGGCCCATGGCGATGAAGTCGGCGCGCCCGTCGGCCAAGATTTGTTCGGCCCGCTGGGGGTCGTGGATGCGGCCGACGGCGATCACCGGCACGTCGACCACCTCCTTGACCGCGGCCGCGGCGCCGACGTTGAGCGCGTCGCCGTCGTCGGCGCCGTTGACCATCCGGGTGACCAGCCGGTCGATCACGCCGCCGCTGACGTGGAAGGCGTCCACGCCCGCGGCTACCAACTGTGGGGCCACCTGCGCGGTTTCGTAGATCGGGCGGCCGCCGGCGACCCGTTCGTAGCCGGAGATACGCAACGTGATCGGCAGCGCGTCGCCGATCTCGGAGCGGACCGCAGCCAGCGTCTCCAGCACCACGCGCAGCCGGCCCCGCATGGAATCGCCGCGATACTCGTCGGTGCGCCGGTTGCGTTGCGGCGCAAGGAATGATCCCAGCAGCATGTAGCCGTGGGCGGCGTGCAGCTCGATGCCGTCGTATCCGGCTTCCGCGGCGCGGCGCACCGCGGCCTTGAACAAGTCGAACACCTCAGTGAGTTGTTCTTTGGTGATCTCCGCCGACGGACGGCCGGTCAAATACGAGGGAATCACCGACGGACCCAGTGCCGCGACACCGTGCATCTCCGGGCCCAGGCTGTCGGGGCCGGCGTGCACGATCTGCGGTTGAATCTTGGCGCCGTGCTCGTGCACCGCCTCCACCAGTGCCCGGTGGGCGGGCACCGATTCGTCGGTGCCCAAGTGCAGGCTTCCAGGGGTTTCGAGGTGGCGATGGTCGATCCCGGTGGCGCCCACGGTAATCAGGCCGACGCCACCCTTGGCGCGGGCGGCAAAGTAGTCGCGGGTGCGCTGCGAAGGCAGCCCGTCCGGGGTGCCGTACATCGTTTCCATCGGGGACATCACCAGCCGGTTGCGCACCGACATGGTGCCGATCCGTCCGGGCTGAAGCAGGTGTGGGAACGTTTTCACTGCGGCGGTAGGGCGAAACGGCCGGCGAACGCACGTAGCGGCAGGTCGGCGCTGGTGGCGATGCCCGGCGGCGCGTCGACCACTGCGCGGATGGAGTTGAGTGCGGGCATACCGGTGACGGTCATCCCGATCGCCGCGAACGACTCCGGGGTCGAGAAGTCTGTGCCCGGCTTGGGCAGGATCAGATGCTTGCTGTAGACGCAGGGATCGCCCTGGATCTTGGTGATGTAGCAGCCCTGAATATCCCAGTGCGGCTTGGTGTGTGGTGTCATCTGCCATTCCAGGCGCAGCTCCACTCGCGGCACCCCGCCGGTGGTGCCGACGTACTGGAACGCCGCACCGCCCACTGAGCCGGCGGGCAAGGAATACCAGCCGAGGTCGACGTCCTTCGTGCAGGCACCGAGCTGGTAGGAGAACGTGACTTCATCCAGTGCGATATCGAGGCAGTCGGCCATCATCCGCACGCCGTCTTCGAACACCCGGGTGCCCAGCTCGAGCAAACGCGGCACTTCGGGATTGTCGACGGGGCGGCCGAATCCGCAGTTGGCCCATGTCGGAGCCGAGTGGTGACACGAGACGTCCACGGACTCGATGCAGGTGACGTTCTCGATGTCGGCGACGTCGGCGCTGTGCACGATCGTCAGGATCTGCGCGAGCCCGGGATTCATGCCCGTTCCGTAGAACGTCGAGTTCCCGCGAAGGCAGGCGGCCTGCAGCACTTCGGCTTCGGTTCGGCCGTCGGGTAGCCGGTGATTGGTGTTGCGATGATGGCCCGTGACCCAGTCCGCGGTCGTGACGATATTGATGCCAGCTTCTAGGACGCGTTCGTACAGGTCGAGGTCGGGCCACACGCCGAGAAAGGTCACGCAGTCCGGGCCGGCCGCGATGATCTCGTCCACCGTCCCCGTGGCCGTCACACCGATCGGGCTGATACCGGCGATCTCACCGGCGTCGCGGCCCACTTTGTCGGGTGAATAGCAGTGCAGCCCGATGAGTTCCAGGTCAGGATGGCGGGCGATCCGTTTGATCATCTCGCTGCCGACATTCCCGGAGGCTACCTGGAACACCCGCACCGGTTGAGTCACGGTCGCTACCTGTCGGCGTCGGTATAGCGGATGATGCCGCGAATGTTCTTGCCGTCCAACATGTCTTGATAGCCGTCGTTGATCTGCTCAAGCTTGTACTGCCGGGTGATCATGTCGTCGAGGTTGAGCTTGCCCGCTTTGTACATCGACAGCAGCTGGGGAATGTCGTACTGCGGGTTTCCGCCACCGAAGATGGTGCCCTGTAGGTTCTTTTGCATCAGGGTCAGCATCGCGAGGTTCAGCGTCACGTCGGTGTCCAGCAGGCTGCCGATGGCGG